>NZ_JABMJI010000003.1:0-1192387 GCF_013376065.1 Mucilaginibacter sp. SG538B | reverse complement strand
GCTTCGCGGATACCCTCAAATGCGAGTACAGCGGCTTCGATCTCGCCGAGCTCGATCCTGTAGCCCCTGATCTTAACCTGGTCGTCCATCCTGCCAAGGTATTCGATATTGCCGTCGGCAAGCCAGCGGCCAAGGTCGCCGGTTCGGTAAAGCCGGCCTTCACCGAACGGGTTTAAAAGGAATTTTTCAGCAGTCTTGGTTTCGTCATTCCAATATCCGTTTCCAACAGCAATACCTCCAATACAAATCTCTCCAACAGCTCCTGCGGGTAAAAGCGACAGCTCTGAATCCAGTATATAGCTGACAACATTATGGATGGCTTTGCCAATCGGTATTACCGACGATGTATAATCATTTTGTTTCGGAATGATATAATAATTAGTGACATCTGTGCATTCTGTCGGTCCATAGCTGTTTACGAGAACAGTAGAACACTCCGGGTTATTATACCATGAAGCGAGGAGACTCATATTGATCGGTTCCCCTCCGAGGACTACGTATTTAAGTGTCTCGAGACTTTTATGGTTTTTTTCTAATTCCAATCTGACTAATGGATAAAATGTACTTGGAGTACAATTGATCCAGGAAATATTGTATTTTCTTATAAATTCGAGGATCCGGGCTGGGTCGTAGAAATTGTCTTCCAGTAAATGCAATGATCCGCCAACTAATGCGGGTGCAAAAATGTTTTTTTGGGTTAGGTCAAAACCGAGGGAAGATATGATCAATGTCCTATCTGATGAGGTCAATCCCATTGTGTCCACGTACCAACTTAAAAGATTATTGAACCCCATATTCGTACAAACTGCCCCCTTGGGAATTCCTGTTGACCCCGAGGTGCTGATCAGATATAGCGGATCAGTTGGTTTAATGTCCGACTTAAAGGATATATTTTCTTCTTCAAGCAGCTCATGGATAAGAAGCAGCTCAAAGCCGGCCTCAATGATAAAGCCTTTGCCAGCCAAGCTATCTGTGATGATATAGCTACAACCTGATGACCTGATGATGGCTAGAACTCTTTCCCGGGGATAAGACATATCGATTGGAACATATACCGCGCCGCTCTTGATTAACCCATACAGGGCCTGGATATAGAGGCATTTATCGTCAAGGTATAAACCTACGTGCCCTAATGAATCTAAACCATATTTGTTGACAAGGCAGGCAGATATCCGGTTGGCCAGTTCATCTATTTCGCGATATTTAAGATGTCCATTCGCTGTTGACAAAAAAATTCTTTCGGCATTTAACTCAAATGAACGGTCAATCCTTTTTTTCAAGGAGGGATATGGTAAATACGCAGTCGTCTTTGTGAAATAGGCAGTTTGTTCGAGAGTTTCTTCCTCACTAAGCACATTCAGCGATTTTAACAGGCCAAGCGGGCTTTCAATAAATTGATCTATAATTAATTGTAGGCTATTGGCAAGCGATTCCATACGTCCAGGCGGAAAAACCTGTTCATTGAAATCAAAATCCACAATCAATTGGTCTGATTTTGCGGTGTAGTCCCTGATATGAACCGAGAGATCAGCCTCCTCATGACGATTGGAGAGTGGAAATACGTTTATATCATGGTCATTTAAAAAATAGTCATAATCGTGCTTCTCGTAAGAAACGCGAAATCTTGAAAAATTTCTCGCGTTATTACCAGTGATATTTAAATCGGCAAGCAGTTCCCCTAACTGGTAATCCTTGTGCCTCAGGCAGGAAATGATCTCTCTTTTGATCAATGTTAGAAACTCTAAAATATTCCGATCCGCATGATAAGCAAGCTTAAGCGGAATAAGACTTACAAACGGCCCCACAGTGTGCTTTGCATGCAAAGAGGAGCGGTTCTGTACAGGCAGGACGACGGGAAAATTATTATAACTAAATCGTTTATAAAGATATATTGTAAGGCTGCCTAGAAATAAGTGGAGAAACGACAGCTTGTGCTCCAGGCCAAACTGCTTACACTTGTTCAAGAGATCTCCTGAAATATTGAAAGAATAAACTCCTGAAGTTACTTTCTTCGAAAGCGCTTTGTCTAATTGCTGAAATTCGGGAAGCAATCGGTATTTATGATTCCAGAAAAGCTTTGATGCAAGATAGCCAGGATCGCTTATATTTTTAGACAGGACATTTTGGAATCTACCGTAATCACATTTTTCCAGTGCGTTCGGATTTGAAATGGAGTTATACTGGCCTAAAACGGATTTAAAAAAGATAGAAAGTCCATACCCATCGTTTATAAGGTGATGAAATTTGACATACCAATACGTATAATTGGCAGCGCGGATAAGTGTTGTTGAAAATAAATTTTCAAAAACTGTCGGAAATGGCACTTGCATGTCGGCCTTCATCCAGGAAATCGCCTTTTCGTCGCTGTTGTCATCAACGGAAAAGTCGAAAACCTGCAATTCGATATATTGGGCGTCGTCCGGAAATTTGAAGATACCTGCCTCTGCTCCATCCAACTCGATTGTCGCACGAAGTAAGCTTTGACTATCAATAACCTTTGTTATAGCTTGTCTAAAGTAGTTTTCATTAATATTTCCGTTTATTGTAGCATATCCGCCAATGTTAAATTTGGGGGATTTGCGGTCTTTCATTTGATCAATCCAAATAAATTTTTGTATTGTAGATAACATCTAGCTACTGGCGTAAATTGTTGAAAAATCAATGCACTGGTATCCCTGAGCGAAAAGTAACAATTGTCGAATACCATATAAACATCGGCACACGCACTTTCAAATCCAGGCGCAATGAAGTCGTCAGAGAGATTAAAAAGATACAGGCTCGGATTATTAAAGAACGATTTTCGCGTAAATATTATTAACTGTTAGATAACTGCGGCATTGCTCCTGATTAAAGCGCTAGTTATGAGTCAGATTGAAAATAATGCAGGTCAATCTCCGATAAATAGGTAAAACTTCATAAAATACTCAATAAAGAACATCAAATATTCGCATCATAAAGCGTTGGCAATTTATTAAAATATTAACGTTCGAAAACAAATAATAATTATATTTTGCCTGCTTTAACTTTGTGTTAAGTTTGTCTTTAATCTTGATCCGGTTCTACAGGAACATATCTCTTGGCCTAAATTTTAATAGATTTCGAGAATGCGTTATGGTGGGAAGGTAGCATTTACATCTATTCGAGAAACGTAAATGGTTGATTTGTAAAATTTTGCGCCGAGGTTTGGCACGCCACTATCTCATTGAAGTTTAACCACAAACTTAAGCCGGATCGCTTGTCGTATTCGGTGATCATAATAAAAAAGTATAAAGTAATATTTTTGATACTATGAATTGCCGGGAACGGTTGGAAAGGGAATCAAGTAAACTATTGAGATGATTGAAATATTTTTATGATGGGGTTCCAAACGCTATCATTAGGGGCATCGAGGATACTGTTATGTTTTAGGAAGGGAATTAGCAAAACTTTAGCCTGTGGAGGAATAGCTTTTTTGATTTTTTTTCGCATGCCTTCATTTACAATCTTATCACAACCACCCTGGGTCAGAAATAAATGTCGATCTCTACATTGCTTTAAGTTTTCCACATTGTTCCAGATATCTGGAACAAGCCATTCGATGCTGCTATCGATCACGCCATTATTGACCAGATAATCTCTTGCTGAACTGATTGCGGCATTTAATACAACAATGTGAGGGAAAGATTGAAATTTTTCGGAGATGTCGAGGTAAACGCAGCCACCGAGAGAGTGTGTGAAAATAATTTGTCTGTTAGATCGCTTGCTTAAAGATAAATAGTACTTATACATTTCGAGGGCATCGGCATCAAGTCCTTCGATAGTAGGTACACCTGTACTGTTTCCGAATCCTGTGTAATCGAATACAAAAGTAGAAAACCCTTTTCGCTTCAGATACTCCTGAACCTTAATCCAATCGCCTAAATTTTCACCGTTTCCATGGAGAATAAATATCGATGGAGCTTCAATTCCAGCCGGAACCCACCTAGCCTTTAATGTTCTTCCTTTTAAAGCCACATCAAGATCTCGGTGTATAATATCGCTCGGAAAAGGATTATCCGCACCGCTTTTCAAGGCCACGAGACCTTGTTTTTCAAATTGTTTGTATAATATAATTCTGGTTAGAAAAAATGCGCAGACGGAAAGCACAATGAGTCCGGTTAAAAGGTGGATTGTTTTTTTTAACATAGGCGAGTGAGCAAATATCCAGGGTTTTTCAGATTGCCGAAGTTATTGAGATTTTATACAACTTTCCAACCTTATATTGATGCTTAATATCTAATTAGTTATTTTACGTTGCTTGTTTCGGCAACAACAATCTCAGGTTCGTCTTTAAACTCAAACACCGTCCCTTGTGCAGCAATGGTTTTATCAGTTATTTGGCCAGTTAATTGTTTAGCGTCACCTTAATGCGCCATATTTCCTGAATTCTCAGGCTGCCATTTATTTGCTCTATCATTTTATCGAAAATCAAACCACAAGGTTCCCTTTATTGGCGCATAATTTAGCTGAATATTCTTTTGACTTTGCGGGCCTAACTGATCCGACCGCTGGAATTTGGTGCCTATAGCGTCAATACTGTTCAGAAATCCCAGGCTCCCGTCAGGAAAGGGCGGATTGGTATTTTCGTTCGTAGCCCCAACAGGTTTAACCGGTTTTAACATTTGAAAAAACAGGTTCTCATCATCGCTATAAACAGTAAAGGGGCTTTGTTTATTTTCGATAGTCACCCAATAGATATTGGCATGAAACCCCTTAAATTCCGGGTAATCCCAGCTTTCGCCGGTTACGCTGTTGTTGAAGCCCTTGTGCCAGACACCAAATTGTTGACCCTTAAGCCTGTTTTTCCAAACACGGTATGGACCACGACCCTCCCATTTCATTCCGGTTATTTTTTCCTCGGGATAATCAAATGTAATACCCGAAAAATCAAACTCCCCTTGTTGGCTGTAGCTGTAATTTAATTTCGCAGGCTTACCAGGACTGAATGTCCATTTCACATTAAACTGTTGTCCTTCATATTCCGGCTCGACAATATAGTCTTTCCCTGAAAAATAATGGTTCAGTGTTTTAAGCGCGTATTTTGCGCCAGTCAGCACGGGTCCTTTGGATAGAGAGATCTCGCCTTTTCGCGTGCTCACTTTTTGCAAATACCCGGTTTGGCTATCAAAATAATAGCTAATATTATCGGTCTTTACAATCAGACCTCCATCTTGCACTATAACTTCAATTTTGGAAGATGATGCATCAGACTGTCTTTTAAATGTATTGGCGGGCGATTTAAGCGGCCAGCTCCAGGTGAAAATCTCTTTACCAAACTGATCATTCGCCGTTAAATACAACACATCGCTCTGTTTCTTATCAACCGGTAGGTTAAGCTGTAAAAAGCCCTTAGCGCCGGGCTCCAGACTGATGGGCTCAGCATGCCCGGATGCATTTATTTTAGCTTTCAGGCCTTGCCCGCCCGGTAGCTGTAATGTCACTAATTTCCAGTTGAATGTACATTTGCTTAAGTTGGTATAGATATAACGATTCTCTACCGAAAGCCGGCCGTCAAATTTTTCGGGGATATAACTCGTTTCAATAGCTACCGGCGACCATATTTCTTTGATAGTATAAAAGCTGCCTTCCTTTTCCCGGTGTGGCCCTAATATGCCGTCGGGTGCCGCATTGCCCTGTATATCTATTTGTCCGTTTCTGTCCGTGCGGGCCACGCCCTCATCATGGAACGACCATAAAAAGCCGCCTGCCGTATGTGGATGCTTCATCATCAGGTTCCAGAAATCATCCAATCCCGCTCCGTGCCCCCCATCTTGCAAACCATGCATAAATTCTGTGGGGAAAAATACTTCGTTACCATATAGCACTGAATTTTCAACATAATTATAATCGGGATAGTGTTTGGTATCCGTTCCATTGAATTTTTCCCACGGGTGGATAACCAATCGTTGCTGCGGATCATATTTGGGGTATTCCGTATCCAGATCGGTATTAAAGCCACCTTCGTTGCCATTATCCCATATTACAATACTGGGATGATTTACATCACGTACCACCAGTTCCTTTACCAGCTTTTTGCCAACTTCTGTATCATATTTAGCTTGCCAGCCCGTTAATTCATCCAGCACAAAAAGGCCAAGTGAATCACAAACATCCAGAAAATGCTGATCGGGAGGGTAATGTGACATCCTCACCGCATTCATATTCATTTCCTTCATAAGTTTAACATCAAGCAGGCTGATATCCTTGCTCAAGGTGCGGCCTGACTCAGGCCACTCACTGTGCCTGCAAACACCTTTGAAAATCACTTTTTTCCCGTTCACATAAAAGCCATCGTGCTGCCTTAGTTCCGCTGTGCGAAAACCAAACCGTTGCTTTACGCGGTGGATCGCACCTTTACCATCCCCAACAGACACCTCCAGGTTATACAAATTGGGAGATTCGGGGTTCCAGGGTAAAATATGATTTACCTGTTGTTTCAGTGTTACCTTTTGCTGCCCCGTACGCACCTGCGTACTGAACGGTAAACCAACCGGCTGACCGTTCAGTGCTTGCACCTGAGCAGTTACTTTATGATTGCTGTTCGCGTTATTGATGAATACATCCAGCGCTAAAGCGCCGTTTGCGCTGGCGTCAATGGCAATCCTGTCTATATAAGTTTTAGGGACAATCTCCAGGTAAACGGGACGGAAGATGCCACCAAATAGCCAGAAATCAGCTTTACGCTCCGCCTGGTTAACTGACTCATTGCCAGATCTTTTTCTTACTGCTACCTCTAACAAATTATCGCCATCGTGGTTAATTAAATGGGTTATATCATATTTAAACCGGTAAAAACCTCCCTGGTGTACGGGGCCGGCAAGTTGCCCGTTAATTTTAACCTCTGTTTCGGTCATCGAGGCTTCAAAAACTATAAAAACATTTTTATTCTTTACCGACGGAGCTGTCTTAAAATGATATTTGTATTTACCCTGTTCCTCGGGGTTTTGAGTGTCTTTATAATAATTATAAGTCCCGAATCCCTGCTGCTCCCAATTAGAAGGGACAGCTATTTTTTGCCATGAGCCACTTTTTTGCCCGGTATTGATATAAAAATCCCAGTCTACAGTGTGGTCCTTATCTGTACCGGATAAATATTGATATTGTGTTCCCTGGCCCCATGCCTTTAGAGAACCGAATAAAAACAGCAAAAAGAAAATTCCTGGAATATAAATTTTAAACCTATTATATTGTTTCATCATTTCATTTATAGAGACCCGCTTCTCAAAGCGTAATTACGAACATTTTTCTTTTATGACAAAAATGATCCTGCCATGGGTTTTTGAAAGGTTAATTTTATTAAAGCTATACCATATTGATCAGGAAAACATCGTTCTCCCTGATTCTAAGTTTTTTGAAAAAGTTCCTTCATCATTAACGGTGATATTTTCTTTCAAAATTGCAGCGCCATTATTCTGCTTTTTAAGCAAGCCGGCCTGGGTTTTACTAAGCTGGCCAGGCTTATTAAATGATAGAAAGCTGGTATATGTATCGTTCACTTTGTAACCCGTTTGATAGATCTCCAGCCTGTATTTTCCACTCGGCATATCGGTTAAAATCAGTTCAACTTTTTTAAAATAAAAGCTGATTTTTCTAATGGCTTTGGGCGTTTTGTTTAGATTGTTACTTTGGGCAAAAACATTACAAAAAAGCAAGCAGCCTAAAATAGTTGGTGAAATTTTCTTTTTCATTTTGATCATTATATGCTTTCCTATACCGGGAGACAACTGATAGTTAGGTTTAATTTCTGATTCATTATGTAGTACTAAAGGCACCTTTCATAATTTCAATTGGTACTTCGTCATTGAAAGGATAATTCATCATCCTTACCGTTGTACCTATGAGATAATTTGATCGGCCGGTTTTCGCCGGTACGTTGCAATTCTGTACGAAAGCACTCAAAAAAGTAGTTATATACAATTACACGCTTTAAGGCAGTATAATTGAATAGTTTATAATATGAGGGTGGTTCCAGACAGTAAACGGAGCTCTTAATTAAATTAGACAAGATAATCGAAGATTTCTGAGTTTTTAATGTGGCAAAACTAAGAAGTACAAACGCAATCGATTGTTTACAAATAGGGGCACGGATGTTTATCATCTGCAATTAGTTGGTTAACAATAATAAGCCATGCCTATCTATAGAAATTAGAAGGAAATTTTTTCACTGTTATTCTTGAATTTGCTAATTTTACGTTAACACACGAATTTTAAAATTGTAATATTAATTTCAATGTATTACAACTATTTTACAAGAATTTTTTTCTTTTCGTTAAATTGCAGTAAATGAGGTATATATAAAAGTGGTCATTAAGATTGTGGTTCTGGGGGTCGTGGGTTCGAGCCCCATTGCTTACCCGCTTTTATAAGGCTCATTTACATAAGTAAATGGGCTTTTTTTATGCCCATAGGTAGTTTTTACATGGGGAATTTGATTTAGCAGCTAATATCACTACCACCTGGAAGTGACAGGCATAACTTATGGCGCTATCTGTAATGAAGTATGTCTTTTATTTGCGGCATATACCGTTCTCCTCTCGAAATTAGCCTGATGCTGCGCCTGTGGCTGAAAAAAGGCGCAACCGATTGTTTTGCACTGTATTCTCGCACGATACATATGATCTCATCATTTTTGCCCATATAGAGTATCAAACAGGCTCCTTCCAATTTTTAGGGTATTCATTATGTTTTATATTTGTGTGCGCACACACACACAAATTATTATTTTATTTTTCTCGTAATTTATCAACTATGCTAAAAAGACTGTTGTTTTTAATTTGTATCGGCCTAACAAGCGTTACTAAAGCTCAGGATGTTTTTCTTTCGGGTGTAAAACCGGGCAAGGCATTGGTGTTTTCGACTAAGGGGGCACTGGTTTTAAAAAATAATTGTTTATCTGTAAAGTGGCTTGCTGGTAAATCGATAATTGCCATAAACGAATCTGCCGTTCAGAATAAGAAACAAATTAATTTAAAAGGCTCTCCTTTATTTGGATTAGAGTTTAAGGATGGTACTGTAATAAATTCTGCTGATTTTCAATTAAGTACCACTCCGAAAATTGTTCAGATCAAAGGAGAACCTGAGGCAGTTAAATTTTCTGAAAAGGAAGATGGTGTGAAAATTTTAGCCGAATTTTTGAATGTGAAATATGGCATTCGTGTAAAGTGGGAGGCTATTTTGAAAGATAATTCCAATTATATCAGACAAGTTTTCGGCGTTTTTGCTTTGAAAGACTCTTTAAAGATCAGGAAATTGAATCTGATCAATTTTACGGCAGAAACGGGCATTAAGCCGTTGGGGGTTGTGGACGGATCGCCAATGGTATCGGATGATTTCTTTTTTGCCTGTGAAAGTCCGATAAGCAAATACAATAATCAGCATGGCCGGATCAGCAGCTATATTGAACGGCAGGAGCCAACTCTTAATTTCGAAGCTTCTACCGTATGGGGAATTGTCCCTAAAGGCCAGTTACGGAGGGGATTTCTTTATTACCTGGAACGGGAAAGAGCGGTGCCATATCGCCAGATGCTTCATTATAATTCATGGTATGACCTTTCCTGGGCCGATCGTAAGTTAACTGAAGCTGGTTGTCTTGATCGTATTCAGGCATTTGGCGACAGTCTTACCGCAAAACGTCATATTAGCTTAAACGCATTTTTGTTTGACGATGGCTGGGATGACAACCAAACATTGTGGCAGATCAGCCAAAAGAATTTTCCGGCAGGTTTTGATAACATTAAAGCGCTGGCTGACAAATACGGAGCTTCATTGGGCGTGTGGATGTCGCCCTGGGGAGGTTACGAGCAGGCAAAGGAACAGCGGCTACAATATGGCCGAAGCCAAAATCCTCCTTTTGAAACTAATTTGCATGGGTTTTCTCTTTCCGGTCCGGTTTATTCGTCCAGGTTTAAAAGTACTGCCGCTAAGTTCGTGACCAGTGATGGTATCTCTATGTTTAAATTTGATGGTGTAGGGGCGGGAGATCAGTCTACAGGTGCTACGGTTGAATATCAAACAGATATGGAGTCTTTGTTGGATTTAGTAACGGGCTTGCGTAAGGTAAAACGGGATTTGTATTTTAGCCTCACCATAGGTACCTGGCCGTCGCCTTTCTGGCTTAAATATGGTGATGTAATTTGGCGAAATGGCTGGGATACAAACACGCAAGGGCAGGGCAATGGCCGTCAGCAATGGCTCAATTACCGGGATGGTCAGGCCTATAAGAATATTGTAATGCGCGCTCCCCTTTACCCTTTAAGCTCCCTGATGTATCACGGGATTTGTATCGCGGATAATGGTGCGCCTGCTAAGTTTGACATGGATGATAAAGATATTTCTGACGAGATATGGTCGTTTTTTGGATCTGGAACCAGTTTGCAGGAGTTGTATATCAATCCTCATAAGTTAAACGAGGCCAACTGGAATTGCCTTGCCGCTGCCATAAAATGGTCGCGCGAAAATGCAGATATTATGCCGGATGTACATTGGGTAGGCGGCGACCCATCCAAAGGGGATGTTTACGGTTTTGCAGCTTGGTCGCCGAAAAAGGCTGTTCTTACCTTAAGAAATCCCTCAAATACAGCTAAAACATACCTGGTTAATACCCGGGAAGTATTTGAATTGCCATCAAATAGTAATCCAGATTATATCTTTTATAATGCGAAAGTTAACAGTAAAGAAACGAAGTCGTATGTGTTTAAGGGAACCGTTCATGATGTTAAGCTTGAGCCGTTTGAAGTGATGGTTTTAAACGCTATACCTGTAAAATGACGGTTTAATCATTTGTTTGTCTTCTGATTTGAATTATAAATTGATATTACAAGTGTGCGCGCAAACGCATTGGCCCGCACGATGGTGTGTATGGCAACATTGCTTTTAAATAAATAAAAATGAAACGCGTATTCGTAGTGGTATTGTTAATCCTTTGCTTTTTCAATAAGACATCCTTTTCGCAAAATTTAGCTCCATATAAATGGTATGACCCGGTTAAGACTGATTTTCCGGTTATAGAAGGGCAGGCCTGGTCAAAAGAAGCGGCGGGCAGTTATGACAGGTTTCCGGCGCGTGCTCAAAAGGGCCTTAATCCTAATGTGTGGAACATCTCGCATAGCAGTGCCGGGTTGTACATTAAGTTTAAAACAGATGCTCAAAACCTGGTTATCCGGTATAAGGTTAGTGGCGATTTTGCCATGTCACATATGCCGGCCACTGGTGTAAGCGGGTTGGACCTGTATGTATTAGATCCTAATGGCCAATGGTGCCTTGCTCCGGGTAGTTTCTCGTTTAAGGATACCGTTACTTACCGGTTTTCAAATATTAAGGTAAGTGCCGATTTTGCGGGGAGAAGTTATGAATACCGGCTTTTCCTGCCTTTGTATAATTCGTTATCATGGTTTGAAATAGGTGTTCCGTCTGGTAGTGCATTTAATTTTATGCCTTTATCCAAAGAAAAGCCGGTGCTTGTATACGGAACATCCATTGCGCAGGGGGCCTGTGCTTCAAGGCCAGGTTTAGCATGGACCTCCATTTTGCAGCGCGCGCTGGATCGCCCGTTGATTAATCTTGGTTTTTCCGGCTCCGGATTGCTTGAGAAATCAGTTATTGATCTGATGGCAGAGGTGGATGCGAAAGTATATGTGCTTGATTGTATGCCTAATATGATAAGTTTTTCTGACCAGGAAATCGAAGCACGTTTATCTGCAGCGATACAAACTTTAAAGCAGAAGCACCCATTGGTGCCGATATTGCTTGTTGAACACAGCGGGGGGAACGCGGGCGGACTATTGGATACGGGTAGAAATGCCGGTTATGGTCATGTTAATAAAGTGCTTGACCTGGCTTATTCAAAGTTGATTGCAGCCGGAACAAAGGGTATTTATTTATTGACTGGCAAAGAAATCGGGTTTGGTATCAACTCAACAGTTGATGGCTTACATCCTAATGATATCGGAATGGAGCAGTATGCCGCAGCATATGAGCAAGCAATCCGTGTTATAATTAATGAACCAATTGGCCGCTATTCAACCACGCGGCCCGCAGTACAAAGCAGGGATGGGTATTATGACTGGCGAAACAGGCATAATGAAATATTAACGCTTATCAAAACCAGTTCGCCAAAGATTGTATTTCTTGGTAATTCGATCCTGAATTACTGGGGTGGTGAGCCTAAGGCGCCTTTAGCAAGAGGAGCTGATTCGTGGGATAAATATATGGAACCTCTGGGTGTGAAAAATTTTGGTTTTGGCTGGGACCAGGTAGAGAATGTGCTATGGCGCGTATACCATGAAGAAATAGATGGGTTTAAGGCGGACAAAGTGATGATTATGATAGGCACTAATAACTTGTCTGCCTGCAGTGACCAGGAAATATCAGAAGGGTTGAAAATGCTTGTGCTGGCTGTGAAGGAACGTCAGCCCACAGCGGAGGTTCTTTTATCGGGTTTGCTGCCCAGGAGGGCAATGGAAAGCCGGATAAAGGTGCTTAATAAAGCTATTGCTAAACTGGCAGCTCAAACCCAAGTCCGTTTTATTGATCCGGGCAAATTATTGCTTAACCATAAAGGGAAGATCGATGAATCACTTTTCGGGGATGGTTTGCACCCCAATGAGGTTGGTTATCAAAAGCTGGCGGTAACATTGGTGCCATATCTTAAAAAATAATAAAGATGCGGGTATGAAATGCGCTTGACATGTGAAACGCAGAAATAAGTTCAGTATAGCGGAATCGTTTTAAAAGTAATTTCTATCAAATGATAGTCGATATTGATGGGATGGGTTATATTAAATTACTTTTGCTATCTTTTCTACGCTAAAGTTTATTATGAAGAATAAAATTGTTCGCATTAAAGACATTGCCGAAAAAGCGAAGGTTTCGACAGGTACGGTTGACAGAGTACTGCATAAACGCGGGCGGGTGTCAAAAAAGGTAGAAGAGAAAGTGCTCAAAATTATTGAAGAGATGGATTACGAGCCCAATCTTATGGCAAGGGCTTTGGGATCAAATAAAATATACCAAATAGCGGCCTTGATACCTGATCATGAAATTGATTCCTATTGGTATGCGCCTAAGGCCGGTATTGAAAAGGCAGAGAAAGACTTAAAGCAATATGGCATTATTGTACAACAATATGTCTTTGATCCATATGATGTAGATTCATTTATAAGCAAGGCCAGTAAATTAACCAATGATAAGCCGGACGGCATAATTTTATCGCCTATATTTTACAGGGAAACCCTACCTTTTTTCGAGAAATGGAAGGCTGCTGAAATTCCATTTGTGTTGTTTAATACACAAATTGCTGAATGTGAGCCCTTAAGTTATATCGGCCAGGATTCATATCAGAGTGGTTTTTTGGCTGGTAAGCTTATTCATTATGGACAACCCGATTCCTGCTCTGTTTTAATTGCGCACATTGATGAAGAGACGAGCAACGCCGCTCACCTTTTAAAAAAGGAGCAGGGATTTCGCAATTATTTTTCTCAAAATAACCTGGATCATCAGTACAAAATTCTGAGGATTGAGTTAAACAGGTCAAATGCCGCAGTTTTTATGAAACAACTGGGGGATGTTATTGACAGCACCCCTGATTTAGGCAGTATTTTCGTGACAACATCTAAAGCTCATGAAATTGCGAAGTACCTGGAACAGCGCTATATAAAACATATTAAAATAATAGGATATGATTTATTGCCTCCTAATCTGCATTTTCTGAACAAAGGGACAATCAGTTTCCTGATTAATCAAAACCCTAAGGGACAAGGTTATTGGGGTATCTATCAATTAACCGACAGCCTGGTGTTCAAAAAAGAAGTGCCAATTATTAAGTATCTTCCGCTTGATATCGTTACAAAAGAAAATGTGAACTATTATGTTGATGATGAGGATGTCGTTTATTTAGATATTTGATCTCTCCTTAGCTAATTATACTTCATTCACAGGTCTGTATCCGCCATTGTTCGGTTATCCGGTTCAACCCCTGGTCAAATCCTTTTCTGCCAAAGCCCAATTTTTATGGGTTAAAGAAAAACGGTACAATAAATTACTTGATCTCTCACAAAGGCGCTATGCTTTTAAGTTTCCCATTTGCGGCTTAGTGTCCTTGTCCTCAAAAAAAATAGTAACAAAAAATTAACAAAATGTGTGCGAACACACTAATATAATTATATTTGTATCAAGGTGTTTATGTTAATTTAATGTGTTCGTAAACATTTTCCTGATCGCAACGTATAAACGAAAAATAAATGTCATATAATATCTCTGAAATAGTATCTAATTTTTGCATTGAAGGAAATGTCGCAGCTATTATTCCGTATGGGTCCGGGCACATAAACGATACATTTCATTTGAAAAATACAAACCCGGGTTTGCCAGGGTATTTGCTTCAGCGAATCAATCATCATGTGTTTGAAAACGTTCCGGCTTTGATGAAAAATGTACAATTAGTAACAGATCATTTAAAAGAAAAATTGACCGGCATTCCGGGTTCAAGCCCCGACAAAGAAGTACTGACAATAGTTTCGGCTAAAGACAAACAGTGTTTTTTTTGTGATGAAACAGGTAATTACTGGAGAATGTATTGTTTTTTGAAAGATACCAAAAGTTATGACATGGTATTAACCGAACAGCAAGCTTATGAAGGCGGAAAAGCATTTGGAAAATTCCAGTTACTGTTGTCAGATCTTGATAGCGGATTACTTTACGAAACCATACCAGGCTTTCATAACATCACCATGCGGCTTGATCGTTTAAACAAAGCGGTATTGGCTGATCCGAAAAACCGGATTAAGGATGTTTTGACTGAGTTGTCGTTTATAATTGAAAGAGCAGATCAGATGGCTACTATCATGAATTTGGGAAAGGAAGGGAAATTGCCGCTGCGCATTATTCATAACGATACCAAATTCAATAACATATTGCTTGATATAAATGATCATGAACAATGTGTAATTGACCTGGATACAGTTATGCCAGGCTATGTGGCATATGATTTTGGCGATGCCATCCGCACTATCATCAATACCGCGCCCGAGGATGAGCAGGATGTTACTAAAATAGAGCTAAACATCCCCTTATTTAAAGCTTATGCAGCGGGGTATTTTGAATACGCCGGTAGCTTTTTGTCAGATACAGAAGTTAAATCGCTTTCGATGGGAGTTTTATTAATACCCTATATGCAGGGTGTGCGTTTCCTGACGGATTATATAGAAGGGGATGTTTATTACAAGATCCACTCTCCCGAACATAATTTACAGCGAGCCAGGGCGCAGTTCGAGCTGCTTAGTAAGCTTGAGAAAAATTACGACGTTTTTGATCAGATAATTCATAACACAGCAAAAAAGTACATACAGATAACAACCGAAATTAAATAATGGAACTTACAGTAGCATTTTTAGAAGATGTGGACAAAAGCAGCCCTATTGAACACATGTCTGTTTTGTTAGACGAGCAGGAGAAGCACCTTGTTGGAATTGTACCATGGCCCGATTATAATTACAAACCCGATGTTCATTTTGCAATAGCTTACAGTACCGATTGTTTTATGTTGAAATATTACGTAAAAGAAAAAGCGATAAAAGCTTCCTGTTACAAACCTAATGAACCTGTTCACCAGGATAGCTGTGTGGAATTTTTCATTGGTTTTGGTACCGAGCTGGAGTATTACAATTTTGGGTTTAACTGTATCGGCACTTGTTCGCTTGGGTTCGGAAGGGGCAGGGAAAATCGCGAGTTATCACCTGAAAAGCTAATACGGCTTATAAAGTCTCAGGTGCGGTTAACACAGCAAACAAATATTGGGCATGGCGATATTAGCTGGGAGCTTACCCTGATGTTACCGTTGGATGTGTTTTATCATCATTCATTTACATCATTAAAAGGACAACAATGCCATGCTAATTTTTATAAATGTGGAGATGAACTACCTGAGCCACACTTTTTAACGTGGCATAATATTGAATGCGACGACCCCGATTTTCACCACCCGGAGTTTTTTGGGGAAATAAAGCTTGAAGCTTAACATAGCCATGCGGCATTTATATGTGTTTGAAGTTATTTGCAAGGTAATAGCACAGAGTTTTTTGTTTTTATTATTGATAATGTAGATCCCGGAAAAACGACGATTTTATGAGAATGAAACTTATATTAATAATGGTATTATATAGTTCAGTGGCTTTGGCACAGGTTAAAGTTGATGGAACTTACCAGGAGCTTCCGGATCCCAAACCTGTAAAACGGGCAGGCTGGAGTGCGCTGAAACCCGGGGTTTATGTAAGTTTTGCTACCGCCGATATACGTTATGATAAACATAATGCTCCTGCCATATCTCCTTTGCAGGCTCAATGGAAAACCAAAGCGTGGAAAGGAGAAAAAGTGCATACTCAATTCCTGATATGGACAACCCGGAACCTGAAACAACTAAGCTTTATATGGAGTAAACTTAAAGATGGTAAAGGGCATGAAATCCCCGAAAAAAATATAAACGTGAGTTTTGTACGTTATGTGATGGCCGATGGGTTAAACAAAGAAGGCGGTGGCTGTGGTATATTGCCCGGCCATGATTCCAGCCTTGTTGAGGATGTTATTGACCCTGTAAAAATGCTTCCGGCGGGTAAAAATACAACTCGGCCGGTTTGGTTAAGTGTGAGTGTACCGGCTACTGCTGTTGAAGGCCTTTACAGAGGGAATGTGAAGGTAATTGAAGGGAAAAATGCACCGCCTTTAATTTTACATTATGCTATACAAGTGCTTAATCATACCTTGCCTGCACCGGAGCACTGGAAATTTCACCTTGACTTGTGGCAAAATCCCTATTCGGTGGCCCGGGTGTATGGTGTAAAGCCATGGTCAAAGCAACATTTTTATGTAATGCGCCCTTACATGAAAATGCTGGCAAATACCGGGCAGAAAGTAATTACAACTACACTTATTCATGATCCGTGGAATAGCCAAACCTATGATATTTACGGATCGATGATAAAATGGACAAAAAATAAGAATGGCTCATGGAGATATGATTATTCAATATTTGATAAGTGGGTGTCTTTTATGATGTCATTGGGGATTAATAAGTTAATCAACTGCTATAGTATGATTCCCTGGAATCTAAAGTTTTACTACTATGACGAAGCCCTGAGAAAAGAAACGATGATCGTGGCTAAACCCGGCTCGGCAGAATACGAGGCACATTGGCGCCCAATGCTGATGGATTTTGCCCGCCATCTTAAAGAAAAAGGATGGTTTAATAAAACCACTATAGCTATGGACGAAAGATCCATGGTCGATATGCAAAAAGCTATTGCGTTAATAAAAAGCGCTGATAAAAATTTTAAGATTTCGTTAGCAGGCAATTATCATCCGGAAATTGAAAGAGATTTGTTTGATTATAGTGTGGCGTCAAATCAGTTAATGGATGAGGCAACAATTCGTTTGCGCAGGGAATCGGGTCTAAATACCACCTATTATACCTGCTGCACAGAAGGATATCCCAATACATTCAGTTTTTCGGCCCCGGCCGAGTCGGTTTGGCTGGCATGGCATGCCGCTTACAAAGGATATGACGGGTATTTGAGATGGGCTTACAATTGCTGGACCAAAGATCCTTTACGTGATACACGATTTGGGGCATGGTCATCGGGCGATGCTTACCTCGTTTATCCCGGTCCACGGTCCTCTGTTCGCCTGGAACGATTGATCGAGGGCATCCAGGATTTTGAAAAAATTAATATTTTAAAGGAAGGGTTTATAAAAAATAACCAGCAGGATAAATTACTTCAGCTAAAAAATATATTGGAAGGTTTTGACATAGGCGAGTTGAAAAATAAGACTGCCGCCGAAACACTTCAGGCTGCGCAGGAACGACTGAATAGCTTATAAATCACAAAAAAAACGTTTTAATTATTTATATTTATTGTTTGCCCGCTTTCATTTTCAGTTTTTTTTTGACTTTATTTATAACTTCTGATTATTTTGAAAAGCTTAACATAAATGGCTTACACCAAGCCCCTAAGGAATAGCTTTTTTAATTTTAAAAAGTTAAAACCAATAATCGATAATAAATACATTCTTTGGATGATGCCAATTATAAATTTTATAATGCAGAATGAATAGCCTGGAAGTTCAGCTGATGACGGATGAGGATCTTATAGCATTGATCAGGGAAAATGACCTTGGGGCGTTTGAACGTATTTATAATAAATATTGGTCAAAGCTTTATCTTTCAGCATATAACATCATCAGAGATCGCCAGGTAGCTGAAGATGTAACCCAGGAAGTACTGGTAAACCTGTGGATGAAACGGGCCAATCTTAAACTCACCTCTTTAAATGCTTATTTATATACATCTGTTCGTTACCAGGTGTTTAACGTTATCCGTTCGGGTAAAGTAAGAGCCGATCTTTTTAACAGGCTGGAGGAGCTTTTTAGCAATAACGGCGGCGAGGAGCTCCTGTCTGAAAAAGAAATTAACCGTTTGCTGGAACAAGGTGTTGCTGGGTTACCTGAAAAGTGCCGCCAGATTTTTATTATGAGCCGCAAAGAACACTTATCAACCAAAGAAATTGCCGAACGGCTGGGTATCGCGCCAAAAACAGTCGAAAACCAACTGACTGTAGCCCTGAACCGCTTGCGCAAAACGCTGGGCGATTTTGTTTGCATAGCCGCCATTATGTTATGCGGGCGTTGGTTTTAAGTTTTTTTACCTGTATCTGCTTGCATTTATCCCTTCCTTAGATATTATTACGGGTTTTACTCTCCAAAATTTCATGATTCCTTAATGCTGTAGAAATATTTTATTATTCTTTGGGGGTATGGCCTGTTCAGGGTTACTTACATACAATAACTACCCAAATGGAAAAAGAAACACTGATAAACTTAATAAACAAATACTTATCAAACGAGGCTACTCCCGAAGAAGAGGCCCGGTTGCTAAGCTATTATGATACACTCCAAAAAAACAAGCTGCAATGGGATGAACTTGAAATGGGCAATGAAAATGTAACAAAGAGCGAGTTGTACAGCAAGATACTATCGGAGATAAAAAAACGTGAATCTGCACCTAAAAAAATGATTTTTCTGAGGAGGTGGTTTGTGGCGGCCTCTATCACAACATTGCTGATTGCGTCGGCTTCTTTGGTTTTTTATATGAAGTATAACAGCTCATATTTCATCGCAAAAAATAGCACACATCCTGTAAACAAGCACAGTATTGCCCCAGGAGGAAATAAAGCATTGCTAACTTTAGCCGATGGTTCAAAAATTACCCTGGATGATGCCGCATCCGGCGAACTGGCCAAACAATCGGGTACAAAAGTATCTAAGGCGGCAAATGGTCAGTTGGTTTACACAGTTGAAAACTCTGCATCTCATGCCACTGCTCCGGGTTTGCCTGAATACAATGTTATTGAAACCCCAAAGGGAGGGCAATACCAGGTTAATTTAGCCGATGGCACTAAGGTTTGGTTAAATGCCGGATCTTCACTCAAATATCCTACAAATTTTGATGGTGCAGTACGCAAGGTTGAATTAGCAGGAGAAGCTTACTTCGAAGTTGCTAAAAATGCACATAAACCATTTAAGGTTATCAGTAACCACCAGATGGTGGAGGTTTTGGGTACACACTTCAATATCAGCTCTTATACGGACGAAACTTCGGTTAAAACTACTTTATTAGAAGGCTCCGTTAAGGTATCAGCCATCAAAGCCAATCAATCCAGATTGCTGAAACCAGGTCAGCAATCTGATATCAATTACGCAAATAATTCAATTTCGGTACAACCGGTTAACACCGAAGAGGTTGTGGCCTGGAAAAATGGTTATTTCCTTTTTACCGACGAAGATTTGAAAAGCATTATGAGCAAGTTTGCCCGCTGGTATAATGTTGAGGTAGAATACCAGGGCAATGTGGATAATTTAAGATTTGGGGGGATGGTGTCGCGTTCAAAAGACCTGGCGCAGGCATTGAAGATAATTGAACAGACAGGGAACGTAAAAACCAGGATCGAAGGAAGGAGGGTTATCATTATGCCGTGATCATTACCCAGCATAAGGTAGCCTAAAAAGGAAAGCCGGAAGTGGTGGAACACTTCCGGCCGGAAAGTTAGGGCTTTGCCATGAAATTAAATTCGTAGTCCAATTACAGATTAAACCCAAAACAAGTTCAAATGTATGAAATGTTATGAAATAAGTTTATACACAATCCCCCGTATAAAAAATAAAGCACTGTTGATCATGAAATTATCGATCATATTGTTACTGGCAACAATACTTCAGGTAAGTGCTAAAAGCTATGCACAAAAAATTACATTGTCAGAGAAAAATGCTCCGTTAGAAAAAGTGCTTAAAGAAATAAGAGAGCAAAGCGGGTACGATTTTTTTTATAACTCAAAGCTGATTAAAGACGCTAATCCGGTTAGTATCAATGTACGGAATACAGAATTGGAAGAAGTATTGAAACTGGCACTTTCGGATCAGCCGTTTATCTATAGCATAGAAGAGAAAACAATAATTATAAAACCTAAGCCTGCGCCTGTTAAGCCCTCCGTTCAGGCTGTACCTACTATCAAAGTGTCAGGTGTTGTTACTGATTCAAAGGGTGTTACTTTACCCGGCGCGAGTGTACGTATCAAAGGGACTGATAAGGGGGTAATAACTGATAGCGAGGGGCGGTTTACCATTGAAGCTAATGATAACAGCACCCTTGTTATTTCATTTGCCGGTTTCATTGCCAAAGAAGTTACGGTTACCGGAGCAACATCTTTCCTGACCGTTCAGTTACTTGATGATACCAAAGGTATAAATGAAGTAGTGGTAGTAGGCTACGGTAAACAAAAGAAGCTGACCATAACCGGGGCCGTTACCACGGTGAATGTTGCTGATATAACAACTCCAAACCGCTCCCTATCTAATGCCCTGGCAGGTAAGGTAGCCGGGGTTATATCGATGCAAAGAAGCGGGGAGCCGGGTTATGATAACGCATCATTTACCATCAGGGGCATTGGCACTTTTACAGGTAACTCAAACCCGCTTATTATTATAGACGGCGTGCAGCGGGATGACGTGAACAGTACTTATGGCGGAGCTTATAACAACATTGATCCGGAGGATATTCAAAGCATTTCCCTGTTAAAAGATGCATCGTCAACCGCTGTATATGGGGCCAAAGGCGCCAACGGGGTTTTGATCATTACCACCAAAAAAGGTGTTGCAGGTAAACCTAAAATTTCCTTTAAAACAGAAACATCCATGTCGGGCCTTACCCGGACCCCTAAAATGCTGGATGCCGTTTCATGGATGAGGTTACATAACGAAGCAACTACAAATGATGGTAACCCTCCTGCATATTCTGAAGAAACTATCCAGAAAACGGCAAGCGGGTTAGACCCATACCTTTATCCCAATGTAAATTGGATAAAGTCTGTATATAAGAATTGGGCCCCCGGCTATAATACCAACTTAAATGTAACCGGCGGTGCTTCGTCGGTAAGGTATTATGTTTCCGCTTCTTTTTATGACCAGGATGGAAGTTATAAAGTAACCAAACAAAATGGCTATAATCCCAACCTTAACTTTAAGCGTTATGACTTCAGGTCAAACCTTGATATTGATATCAGCAAAACCACTTTATTGACCATGAACCTGGATGCGATGCTGGTGAGCAGCCGTTATCCCGGCATCTCAGCAGGAAACATCTGGTATGAATCATATTTAACCCCACCTAACGCGTTCCCGATAAGATACCCCGATGGCAAATGGGCCGGTCCGTATAACAATGGCGGGTCTAACCCGGTAAACGATATCCAAAACTCAGGTTATAACACCGAGTTTCGCCCTACCATCCAGTCTGTTTTTTCCATTAACCAGAAACTGGATGCAATTACCAGCGGCTTGAGCGCCATGGCCAGGTTCTCGTTCGATTCGTACAGCGAAAATGACAATGGCAGAACAGGTACCAATGATCTTTACTTAGCTACATCAAGAGATCCGCAGGGTAACCTGGTGTTAGGTCAATCGAGGTACGGAAACCAGTTTTTGGGTTATACGCAGTATTCATCTGCCGAAAAAACCATGTACCTGGAAACCAATATTAATTATGATCAGTCCTTCGGCAAGCACCATGTGGGCGGATTGCTTCTATACAATATGCGATCGAGGGTCCAGAGCACCGCGGGTAGTGTTATTACCTCTATTCCTTATAACAATCAGAGTTTGGCTGGCAGGGCAACATATACTTACGCCGATAAATACCTGCTTGAATTTGATGCCGGCTATACCGGTTCAGAAAACTTTGAACCGGGCAAAAAGTTTGGCTTTTTCCCGGCTGTCTCTGCGGGTTGGGTAATTTCAAGGGAGCCTTTTTTCAAAGATTTTTCAAAAACGTTTAACCTGCTTAAAATAAGGGGTTCACATGGTCTCGTAGGTAATGATCAAATAGGATCTGATTACCGTATCACCAGGTTTCCTTATATCAATCAATATGGCGGTGGCGGATCCGTGGGTTTAGGCCTTAACGGAACAATATATGGTGGTACTACCGAGACTGTTATAGGGGTGGAGAACCTGACATGGGAAAAAGCCAGGAAAGATAATATTGGACTGGAGATAGGGCTGTTTAATAAACTGAATATCACTATTGATGCCTATAAAGAGAGGCGGACAAATATTTTAGTTCAACGCAGTTCTTTATCAGGGATACTGGGTGTAAGCGGGGCTGTATTTGCCAACTTAGGTGAAATGAATAACCATGGTATTGAGGGTAACATTGAATATAATGATAATATAGGTAAGGTAGGCTTGCGCCTTTATGGCAATTTTACTTATAACAATAATAAAATTGTACAGAAAGATGAGCCTAAACAATTATACGCCTATCAGCAGGCTACCGGTCGCAAATATGGCGATAACCTGATGTACGTTGCCGAAGGGTTATTTACCTCGCAGGAAGACGTTGATAAAAGCCCAACTCAATTTGGCGCTGTGTTGAGGCCCGGCGATATCAAGTATAAAGATGTAAATGGCGATGGCGTGATTAACAGTTATGACAAGGTTTATACCGGTAAATCCGACATCCCTACCATATTGTATGGCGCTGGGTTTACGGTTGGTTATAAAAAGTTCGATCTTTCTCTTTTCTTCCAGGGAACCGGTAATGTAATTATTATGGCAAACGGTTCTTCTATAACCGGTGCAGGTGCAGGCGGGGCAGGTATTGTACCGTTTACAGGTATGGGCACTTATCCGTCGGGTATGCTTGCAAGCCTTGAGAACAGGTGGACAGTTGATAACCCAAGTCAGAATGTATACTATCCGCGTTTAGGCATTGCTAATCAAAACAGCAATAATTATCAGCCGAGCACATGGTGGTCAAAAGATGCGAGTTTTGTCCGTTTAAAACAGGCCACATTAGGTTATACTTATAAGCCCTCCTTTCTTACCCGGGCGGGTATTAACTCAGTCTACCTTTATTTAACGGGGCAAAACCTGCTAACATTCTCCAAATTCAAGCTTTGGGACCCTGAACTTGGCTCTAACGGGGCAGGCTATCCACCGGTACGAATACTTGCCTTAGGATTAAGGGTAGCGTTATAGAGATCGTGAATTTAAATCAGTTTCAAAAGAATTTAAAGTGTGCCAAATGAAAAAAAACATACTAATAATGGTAGTTGGGATCTGCTTCCTGGGTGCCTGTTTATCGTCCTGTAATTACCTTAATAAAAAACCCGATAACCTGTTAACATCAGATCTGATCTGGAGCACCAGGGCTAATGCCGAATCGTACCTGTATAACATTTACGGCTACATTGTACAAACCGATGGGGGAGATTACAGCGCGATGGGCGCCAGTGACGAGTCGTCGGTATCCATTCCCGGCACCAATGTAAGGCAAATGGTTGTTGGCAACTGGAGCCCTGTAAATGCTTATTTTGATTATTGGGACAGGTATTACACTGGTATCCGGTCGTCTTTCATTTTTGAAGCCAATATTGATAAGGTTCCTGCTACCCAACTAAGTATCAGCCTAAAAAATCAATATAAAGCCGAAGCAAGGTTTTTGCGCGGATGGTTTTACTGGCAGTTAATGAAGCAATATGGCCCTGTTGTAAAAGTAACGGAAACGTTAAGCTTAAATGATGACTTCAATAAGTACCCGAGAGCGTCTTTTGACGAATGTAAGGATTACGTTAACCAACTGATGGATCAGGCCGCTTCGGGTTTACCGGCGCAATGGCCTTCAACCAGCAATTACGGTCGGCCAACAAAAGGTGCCTGCCTTGCTGTAAAAGCTCAGCTGGCCTTATTGTCGGCAAGCCCATTATGGAATGGTAATCCATCGTTTGCTTCTTTTAAAAACCAGGATGGCACCCCGCTGGCACCCACAGTATTTGATGCCGGTAAATGGAAAATAGCTGCCGATGCAGCCAAGGCTGTAATTGATCTTGGTTCGTACAAGTTATTTACAAATCTGGATAACGGCGGAACCCAGTTTGATCCTTATCTGTCTGTCAGGGACCTTTTCTTAACAAACTGGAACAGTGAGATCATATTTTCAAGAAACTCCTGGAATTATTGGGGGTATACCAAATGTGTATCGCCGGGACCGGGAGGATATAGCATGTACAATGCCACCCAAAATGTTGTGGACGCGTTTTATATGAATAACGGCCGCACCATTGATGATCCGCTCTCGGGATATACAGCCACAAGTTTTGCTCAAAGTAATGGCTCAAAATATTGGGAGCACAGCAAAGGGCAATGGAACATGTATGCCAATCGCGAACCGCGGTTTTATGCCTATATCCAGTATAATGGCCGGCCGGTATTGCCTGCGCCAACTGTTGATGATAAAAACTATTATTCATCTGCAGCGAATGTTGACGGCACTGGCCGGGTTGAATTTTATTATAACGGTAAAGCCGGCGCAAAAGCCAGCGGCGCAAGTAATAATATTACCGGATATGATGTATTGAAAAATGTAAGCCCTGCCGATAATATAAGGATGGATGCCACCAACTACAGGCCGTTCATATTGATCAGGTACGCCGAGATATTGCTGGATTATGTAGAAGCCCTGAATGAATATGATCCCTCGAACCCTAATATCGTGCTTTATCTTGATCAGATCAGGACCAGGGCCGGCTTGCCTGGTATAGAGACCGTTTATCCGGGAGCTGTTGGAAACAAGGACTTAATGCGGAAATATATTTTAAGGGAACGCCAGGTAGAGCTTTGTTTTGAAAGCGACAGATACTTTACCCTTGTAAGAAGGCTGTTACTGGGTGCCGATGAAAATCAGACTATTTATGGCCTTAATGTCAATACTGACGATCAGGGCCTGGGATTTGCATTTACCGGGCTTTACAACAAAACGCTTTTTCAAAAAAGGGTATGGAACAATAAAATGTACCTGTTTCCAATATCCCAGTACCAATTGGACCGCGATAGGGCATTGGTACAAAACCCGGGTTGGTAATGCCGGCTCTTATTTACCCAACAGGGTGTAAAAGGTCTGGAAATAAATAATTAAACCGTATTATTCAAATGAAAACATTCATAAATATATTGGCAAAAGGCATCAATCAATACCTGCTTGCCGGGGCGCTTTTTATAATGATAGCTTTTGTAAGCTGTAAAAAAGAAAAAGTGCCTGCACACGATCCTGCATCACCTATCAGTATCAGTACATTTATCCCGGCACAGGGTGGCGGTGGTACCGAAGTATTGATCTCCGGTACTAACTTTTCAACAGATACCTCGCAAATTTCGGTTACCCTGAATGGGTTTAAACTGAAGGTCATTGGTGCCAACACCAAACAAATGATGGTAGTGGTGCCTAAGAAAGCAGGTTCCGGGCCTATTGTTGTAACTATTGGAAAAGGAACCGCAACAAGCACCGATAATTTTACATATCAATATACCAGGACTGTCACCACGCTGGCAGGATCAGGTAAAGCCGGCTTTGCAAACGGTAAAGGAACAGATGCTATGTTTGATTTTAGCGGGCAAAGCTGGTACCGAAGCTGCGGAGTAACCGTTGATGATAACCTGAATATTTATGTTGCCGATCCCGGAAATCATTGCATCAGGAAAATTGACACCGCGGGCAACGTATCTACACTCGCCGGTAATCCCCAGGTTTCGGGCTATGCTGATGGTAAGGGGAGCGCGGCAAATTTCTCCATACCTTATGATGTTGCCGTTGATGCCCAGGGAAATGTATATTCCGTTGATCCGGGAAATTATGACATCCGTAAAATAAGCCCCGATGGTACTGCAACCACCTGGGCCTGGGGAAATCAATCGCCATGGAGTGTTGCTGTCGACAAAACAACGGGTTTTGTTTATTACTCCAGTTGCTCCAGCCCCGGAAACATCTACCAGGTATCAGCTCAGTGGACTACCAAACAGGTTATATCCGGCCTTAATTATCCTGCAGGAATCAAATTTGACAAAGCCGGTAACTTATATGTATCAGTTAACGGAGACCAGGTTATCAGGAAGTTCAGCGCCGGCAACTGGAATGGTAGCATAGTGGCGGGGCAACTTGGCGTTTCGGGTTATTTAAACGGAACCGCTACAACCGCAAAATTTGCTTATCCATGGGGCATTGCCGTTGATAACAGCAGTAATATTTATGTAGCAGGCAATGGAACATGGGATGGTGGAAGCTATAACCCCGATCAAAGTATCCGCTTTATACAGGCCAATACTTTTGATGTAAGCACCTTTGCCGGCAGCGGTACAGCAGGTTATGCTGACGCGATAGGAGGATCTGCGCTTTTCAGCGGGCCAACCGGTGTTGCTGTTGATAAGAATGGAACCGTGTATGTTTTGGATAAAAACAACAATCGGATAAGAAAAATAGTTTCGGAATAATAACGATCCTTTTTAAAAATACTATCACAGTTTATTTTTCAACCCAGGCATATCCTTGTTGCCCGGGATAAATATGAGTAGTAGTTAATAATTGTTTGGGTTTATTTAAGGGTACTCCGTAGCAGAAACGTGTTTCTGCTACGGGCAGGTACTGCGCGCGGTTTTAAGTGCGAATAAACTTAATGCATGTCAAACAATTGCTACGCCAATTTTTCTTAGAATAAATTTAATGAAACATTATATAAATATCTTTTTAATACATGTTTTTGCCATTCAGGCAATGGCTTGCAGCAAAAAAACGGTAGGTAATGACGTAATAGTCTCAACCGGTAATACACATATCTACTATGTATCAGTTAACGGCTCTGATGCAAATTCGGGCAAAATCAATGCCCCTTTCCAGTCTATCAATGCCGCCTTAGATCATGCCTTGCCCGGTGATACCGTTATGGTTAGAGGCGGCAGCTATTATGATAAGGTGGTGTTTCCTAAATCGGGGGCAATGGATAAGTTGATCACATTGAAGGCTTACCCCGGCGAAAGGCCGGTGATAGACGGTAGTAAAATAATTGTTTCGGGCTGGGTGCCGCTGGTTACACTGAGCAATGTAAGATATATAACATTGGATGGCTTTGATATCTGCAATCTCACGAGCTCAACTTTTAATACCGATCCTGAAGGGATCGCCATCAATGGCAATTCGCACGATATCACTATCAAAAACTGCAACATTTATAACATAAAGAACAACGCATCCCTGAACGACTGGCGAAGCGGACACGCTATACTGGCAATTGGTAACGGAACTACTGCCATTACTAACCTAGTTATTACGCGTTGTACTGTACATGACACGCAGACCGGTACAAGTGAAAATGTAACGCTGGCCGGTAATATTGACGGCTTTGTTTTTAGCCATAATAAAGTATATGATACGGAAAACATCGGGATAATTGTTGCCGGTGGTGATGGTTTAAACCCTAAAGGAGATGTATCTACCAACTATGCCCGCAATGGAGTGATAAGTGATAATATTTTTCACGATAATACCATGACCAGGACCCCGGAAACCTGGAGCCCCGACAGGTACGGTGCTATCTCCATTTATGTTTGCGGCGGTGCTAATACCATTATCGAAAGAAACACAGTATACAACAGCGACCGGGGGATAGGACTGGTAAGTGAAAGCAACGTGTATGCAACCAAAACCACCATCGTGCGAAATAATTTTGTATATAACTGCTATCGCACAGGTATATACATGGGCGATTATCTGAACTACACATCCGGCGGAACTAAAAACTGTTACGTTGTAAATAATACCTTATATCAGAATAACCGTGTGCCGGGCGCTTTTGGCGAAATTGAAGGAGAGATCAGGCTTACGGAGCATTGCGACAATAACGTGATTAAAAATAACATAGTTTATGCAAGGCCCGTTGATGTATTTATTCATAAGTATACCACAACAGGCAGCAATAACATTATCGACAATAATTTATACTATACCACAGGCACTTCCCAATGGATCTGGAACAGCACTAACGGCGCACCATATACCGATTTAAATGCCTGGCGCGCAGCCAGCGGTAACGATGTCAATTCAACAAATGGGCAAGACCCTCTTTTGCTGAACACCTCGTCGCCCGATCTTCATATACAAGCGGCCTCTCCTGCAAAAAATACCGGAAATGTAATTTCTGCCGATATAAATGGCGCCACAGATATTGACGGAAATACCCGCATTGTAAATAATAAGATAAGTAAAGGCGCACAGCAGTAAGATGTTTAATTAAAAAAGTATGCTTATGAAATGTAATGTCTATGTTTTTTTAATGCTTGGTTTTGCTATACAGGCATTTGGTTGCAGTAAAAAGAATGATGCAGGCGGTAATGTTACAACTACCGGAAACGCTCATGTTTATTACGTAGCGGCCAACGGACAGGAGTCAAATAAAGGAACCATCGATGCGCCTTTTCAAACTATTAATAACGCGCTTTCACATACCATTCCCGGCGATACCGTAATGGTAAGGGGTGGAGTATATAGTGAAAAGGTTGTATTTCCCAAATCTGGCGTAATGGATAAGTATATTACGTTGAAAGCTTACCATGGGGAAACACCTATAATTGACGGCAGTGCCTTCAGCGTTAACGGGAGGGAAGCACTGATAACTATTGATAAGGCAAAGTTTATTGTTGTAGATGGCTTCGAAATACGCAACCTCAAAACCGCTACGGGCGACCCTAAAGCCATTATGGTTGAAGGCGGATCTGATTATATTACCATAAAAAACAACACCATATACGGTATTGATTATACTCAGCTACCGCTCAATGGAGGTGGAAATGCTATACTGATCATCGGGAATACTACCGATCCTGTAACTAATGTTACCGTTACCGGGAATACCATTCATGATTGTAAAACCGGGTACGGCGAAAATTTAACCATCAACGGCTATGTTGATGGTTTTACCGTTACCAATAATACGATTTATAATGCTCAAAATATTGGTATAGATGCAGCAGGAGGCTATGCGGCCAATAGCGATCCGGCGCTTAACTATGCCCGTAATGGTGTTATTAGCGGCAATACCCTCTATAACATTGAAAGCAAAAGGGGGCCGCTTGGCGGACATGGCGCCATAGGCATTTATGTAGACGGCGGCAGAAATGTGGTAGTGGAGAAAAACAAAGTATCCGTTACAGACAGGGGGATTGGTGTTGTGAGCGAAACCAATGGCTTCCCTACCGATCATGTTATCATAAGGAATAACCTGGTATTTAACTGTTGGTGCTCCGGGATCTATATGGGTGGGTATCTAAACTACACAGGCGGCGGTACAAGTAACTCGGCTATTGTAAACAATACCTTATATAATAATAACCAGGCATTAGGTGCCTTTGGCGAAATAGAAGGAGAGATAAGTATCAGGGAAGATTGCACCAATAACGTTATAAAAAATAACATTATTTACGGTGGCGCATCAGATATGTTTATTCATAAGTATACCAACCGGGGATCGAGTAATATCATCGATTATAACCTGTATTACACCACAGGCCCCGTGCAGTGGACCTGGAACGGCGTCGCCTATACCGACTATAACTTATGGAAGACAGCCTGCGGCGGGGACGCCAGTTCAACATATGGCGTAGATCCTTTATTTGTCAATACATCCGGCCTTGATTTTCACCTGCAATCATCCTCAGCAGCAAAAAATAGCGGACAAGTAATATCTGATGAAGTTAACGGTGCGGTTGATTTTGATGGTAATACGCGTATTGTAAATAAGCAGATAAGTAAAGGGGCATATCAATAATCAATACCCATTGTTTTTAATCTTGATTACAAAATGGAAAAGATTCCCACAATTAAAGAGATAGCTAAACGCTTAAAAGTAAGTCCTTCAACAGTGTCGCGTGCTCTTCATGGCCATCCCAGCATTGGCCTTGTAACTACCATGCGGGTTAATAAGGTAGCAAGCGAACTAAATTATGAGCGAAATCAAACAGCTGTATTTTTTAAACAGCGAAAAACATTAACTATTGGTGTAATTGTTCCGGATTTTTCTGACGCGTTTTTTTCTTCGGCCCTTAGTGGGATAGAAGATTACGCCAGCAAAAGGAATTATAACGTTTTTATTGGGCAATCGTTAGAAAACCCTGATAAGGAAAAACGCATCCTGGAAACAATGAAAACTCATCGGTTAGATGGCATTATCATTTCGATAAGCAAAAATACCACGAATTATGAAGTGTTTGAACAATTGAAAAAATATAACATTCCTGTCGTGTTTTTTGACCGTATTCCAATTATGGAAGATATTCATTACACGGCTTGTAATCTCCAATCGGGAATGTTACAGGCCATTGATTGTTTAATAGAGAAAGGGCATCGTAGTATTGGGTTAATTAATGGTCCATCGCAACTGGCCGCAAGTAAAGAGCGCCTGGATGCTTACAAGCAGGGGCTTGATAAATATCAGATAGCAGTAAATACGGACCTGATAGTCTCTTCGGATCTTTCGTCGGCGCAAAATACTTATGCCATGCGACGGCTATTATCTTTAGCAAATAAACCCACAGCTATTGTCACTTTTAACGATTATGTGGCACGCGATGCAATTAAGTTGTTGAAGAACTATAATCTGGCTCCCAATCACGATATTAGCTTTGTCAGTTTTGCAAATTCTCCTATTTGGAGTTTTATGGATAATGCCCCAATGGCGTCCATTGAACAATTTCCCCAAAAGCAGGGTGTAAAAGCGGCCGAAATACTTTTTAAAATAATTGATGATCGCATCGATGAAGCATCGTTAACCCCCGTTTTCCACCATGCGGTATTTGATTCCAGTATGGTGTCTCATAGAGGACGTCCCAATGTATAGGATAAGGTTATAAAAGTCCCAAGTTCGATTTGTATAAAGCATTAGCGGGTAATATTTATACAAAAAGGGGTTTACATATTTTTTATAAATTATATTTAATAAGTTGATTGTTAAATATATATGTGGATGTTAGCCCTGAATTGTGTTAACCCTGTTAACCCCTCTTTGTTAATAGAGTAAATCCAACCCAACAGTATATATCGCTTAGTATCTGAAAAATCCAAAAAAAGCGAGGCTCATCATACCGCCTCGTTTTTTTTGGGGATTTATAAGGTAGAGGTTGATAGGTTTTCGTTTGTATACTCTTTAATATTCCAATGCAAAAGTGGCACTATACTTTAATGTGTTGCTTTTTAAAGATTTGGGAATTTGAATACTCAACTGCCCGTTTTGATAGCCCCATTTTAACTTTTGAGTACTGCCCAACAGGCTTACTTTTTTAATCCGTTTAATATTGCTTACAGGGAAACTTACCTCGGCCGGAAGGGTTACATTATCTTTTTCTGATAGCCAGAAGGCATATAATGTGTTTTTTGTTTTTGACTTTGTAAAGTATATGTTTCCGACAGAATAAGGTGTAACAGGTTCGGAAGCGTAAATTCCTTTTTCGTTAATTTTCATCCAATCTGCAATGTCCCGTAACCTTTGATAGGCAAGGGGATTCCAGTCGCCATCCGGTCCGGGGGCTATATTAAGCAAGAGGTTACCTCCTCTTGAAACTATTTTTATCAGCGTTTGCACCAATAGGCGGCTGGGCTTAAATTCGTCATCAGGAACATAACTCCAGTATTTGCCAATGGTCATACAGGTTTCCCATGGGTAGGATAAGGGCTTGTCCGGTACTTCCTGTTCGGGCGTGGTATAGTTTTCAAATTCGCCGGTCACTGTCCTGTCTACCATAATCAAACCCGGCTGATAGCTGCGGCTCATTTTTGCTATCCGGGCCATATCAATGTCCTGGTTATAATGTTGCGGGTCGTTATCCTTTGTAACTGATGGCCGTACCCAGCCGCCATCGAGCCATAAAATATCTATTTTACCATAACCGGTCATTAATTCTTCAATTTGGTTGTAAGTAAAATCTTTAAATTTTTGCCAGCGTTCAGGATATCGTTGCGGATCGTAATTTACATTATGATCTTTAGGAGGAAAGTAAGGCCACCAATAATTTTCATTATGCCAGTCGGGTTTGGAAAAATATGCCCCGATCATAAAATTGTCGTTACGGAAGGCGTTAAATATTTCTTTGGTGACATTGCTTCGCGGATTTTTCGAAAACGGAGTTTTAGGGTCGGTAATTTTATAATCTGTTTGTTTAGTATCAAACATGCTAAAACCATCGTGATGTTTAGTGGTAAACACCACGTAATTCATCCCCGCAGCCTTGGCCGCTTTAACCCATTTTTCGGGGTTAAAATTGGCAGGGTTAAAGGTGGTTTGGAGGTTTTCGTATGCTTTTTTATAGGCGAAATAATCATTGCTGTAGGGGCCGGTACGTGTAACCCAGTCATCAGGGCAAATAGTCCAGCTTTCGGCCACACCCCATTGGCTGTATGTTCCCCAGTGCATAAATAAACCAAACTTTTTGTCTTGCCAGCGGGCAAGTTTTTGCCGTACCAGCGAATCTTTAGGAAACTGGTACGTATCTGACATTTTATGTTCGTTTTGTGCCAATACCGCCTGGCTGCATCCTAAAATAAACAGGCAGGGTAAAAGTTTTCGGATCATGATGATATAATACATTGATAGTTTTGTTTTCATAGGTAGATGAGTAAACATTAATTTAAAACCAATTCAATTACCGGTATCTCACTATCGGGCTTGGTTTCCGGTAGATTTAATATCAGGTCGTTACCTGTGCCTTTTGATTTGCTATCCTGTTGTATCTCCGACGCGTCATGTAAAAACTGAACGTATTTTACTTTATCCTTGTAGCCTGGTAAAGTAAGTGTTTTGCCGGGATATGCTAACAAATGCACGTATAAGCGCCGGGTATTTGCATTATAGGTAAGCAGGGTGTGCTCCGGGGCTACAAAGGTTTCCGGAGCTTCGGTACATCCATAAATGGAGCGGCTGTTATATTTCATCCAGGCTGCTATTCCGTCCAGCCTTTCGTTAGCACGTTTATCAAATAAACCGCGTGCAGTAGGGCCCACGTTAAGCAACAGGTTACCTCTTTTGCTTACAGCCTCTATCAGCATGGTAATTAATTGCGTGGTACTTTTCCAGCTGTTTTCGTCGCGGAAATAACCCCAGGAACCAGAAAACGTTTGGCAGGTTTCCCAATAAGTTTTGTAATCGTTTTTTTTGACCCACTCCGATAAATTTACCTGTTCGGGTGTCAGGTAATCCCAACCATCCTGGTATTCATTTAAATCGAGGCGGTTATCAATTATAATATTGGGCTGTAATTTTCTTATTTCTTTAACGAGTTCAACAGATCCCCAGTCTTTGGCCCCTTTCCCATGTTTGCCATTATCAGGGTACGAAAAATCGAGCCATAGCATATCAATTTTGCCGTAATTGGTAAGCAGTTCTTTAATTTGGTTATGCATGTAGGTGCGGTACCTGGCCACATCGCGGCCTTTGTTCAGCTTATCATAATCCTCATCTTTTTCGCTTGCCGGTTGCAGGGGGTGTAAAACATCAACGGTAAAGTCTGGGTGATGCCAATCCAACAGTGAATAATAAAAACCTATTTTTATACCCTCGGCTCTAAATGCATCAACAAACTCCTTTACAAGGTCTCTTTTAGCAGCGGTTTTAGTAGCCTTGTAGTCAGTATATTTTGAATCAAACAGGCAAAACCCTTCATGATGTTTAGTAGTAAGCACAGCATATTTCATCCCGGCTGCCTTAGCTTTCTTTGCCCACTCTTTGGGATTAAACAAATCTGGATTAAACTCATCAAAATAAGGCTGGTATTGCGCATCCGTCATGCGCTCCCATCTTTTTACCCATTCATGCCTTGCCGCCTGCGAATAAAGCCCCCAATGGATAAACATACCAAAGCGGTCATTAGTCCACCAGGACATACGTTTGGCTTTTTGTTCGGGTGTTTCTGTTCCTATTTTCTTTTGGGCATATAAAGGGGAAAATGCAATAAAAACCAATAAAATACCTGTTAACGTTTTTTTCATTTGGAGGATAGCTGACGTCAGTTTTAAGAAAGAGTGTTAAAAAAGGGCGATGTTTTTACATTGATAAAATTTCATCAACCACTTCCAGTAAAGGCCTTTGAGGCTTTTCAGGGTTTAGCTTTTGGTTGTCGTCCACCCATTTTCGTTCCCAGGAAAAGTAATCAGGTTCCTGAACGTTTTTACCTTGCAAATTGCTGCGCAGATAATCAAAATAAATCTCCCAGCGGAGCAAGTAATAGCTATCCATCAGGCCGGCCCACTCTTTATAAGCATACTCATGCAGATTGTCTTCGGTACGCACATTTTCGCCCCAATAGGTAATTTGCATTAATTCGTTTTTTAAATTGTTTGCTTTTTCTTCCGCGGTATTGCCGTTATCTATAGCTTGTTTGAGATAGGTGTTGAGCCTGAAATATTGATCGGTATTTAAGAGGTCATCTGTCAGCCTTATCATATGCAGGAATTTTGCGCTGGCTGCGTTAAATGTTTGCAGATTCTTGCTGTTATAAGCAGTTACCATTTCATTAAATGTGAGCGTGCCTTTATTAGCCAGCAGTTGCCGCACCATATTGATGAGGTCTATTTTATAAGTGGCCGAATTTTTAAGATCTGGTGCTGCTTTTGCAAATTCTTTTACCGCATTTGCAAAAGCAACCGTGTCATAATTACGAGTGAGCGTACCCCAACTGGAAATTGATTTAACTTTAAGTGCGGGTCTTGCGCAAAAAATGGATTCGCCAGCCCCTTCCTGGTAACCGGGAAGGCTTTGATAAATGGTTTGTAAAAATCCTTGCCAGGCATTACTTGCATGCCCATTGCTTTTACCATAACGATATAGAGCGTATTTATCGATCCAGTTCCGGGTATCCACATGTTCCTGGTGCCAGCCCAGTTCAAGCATCAGGTCATAATCAGGAGGGTTGTTATTGATGCCTTCAGGCATAATCCCCACACCTTTAAGATAATTGCTGTAAGTGCTTTTACGGACACGGTATACCTCATCGGCAAAGCGCTGCAGTTTTCCATATACGCCAGGCCGTTCGCCAAAATTGTTAACGCTGCACCATATAAATGGTGTATTATCATAAGCCTTACGTTTTTCCCAGTTGTTGGTAAATTCACCAAAAAGCTCCTGTACTAATACTTTTGATTTATCGAGGCCATCAAGCATGGCCTGCTTGGGATTATCCTGCCAGCCCTGCAATACCCATGTTGAACCGGGGTAGTAATTTTGCATCGATGCCTGTATGGCAGTGCCTGCTTTTTTCAAATCAACACCTTCCGTTTTACCACCCTCATGAAAAGGGTCGCCGGCAAAAAAATGGATGTTCTTACCGTATAATTTTTGAATTTCGCTATAGTAGATGCCGGCAATGCGGCTAAACTCAGGATCAGTAGGGTCAAGTATATCAGGTCTTTTAAAAGCACCCCAGGTACCCTGATCAATAATATGTGCTTTACTTTTGTTTTTTAATGTGCTTGGCACCATGCCATAAAAACCTTGCAACACAGGTTGTATACCCAACTCCTGCATCCGCTTCATCATTTTCTGTTGAATCAGCTTCCTGTTGTCTATCTGGCTTTGCGGCATGGGACCTCCCCAGCCTTCAATATTTCCCATCAGCCACCATGCGGTATAAGCAGGCCCAACAATAAAACCGTTAATTTCATTTTCAGTGTATCCTATTTTCCTCAATGTGTTTTGCCATACCGCTTCCATACCTTCAACAGTAAGCATGGTGTTCACACCATTTAACGCCATCCAGTCAAGCTCCCGTTCCCAGTCGGGCCAGCTATAAAAGCTCATGGTATAGTTATAGGTGCAATAATTTAACGCATAACGATACTTGGCCGCAGCTTGTACGGTTACTTTTTTGTTAACATTAGGAATAGGAAACACGGGCGACATGTTATCACTCATGTGCGACATAGAACGATGGCAGTAATATTTTAAATACCAGTTTATACCAACAGCTGCCGCATTGGCTCCTGAAGCATGGATAACCAGTTTATTCTTGATGGTTTGCAGTTCAACTATTTCTGAACTGGTGTTTTTTAAGGGTTCAAAAACGATATGGTTGCTTAACCACGGCGCGCGCCTTTTAACCAGTGCTTTTACAGGATCAAATTGTTGCGCTAAAAGCTGTATAGGCAATAATAAAAGTAGCAGACAGGTTGGTTTTCGCATAAAAATTTGTTGGTTTTTTCTGTTAATATGTCCGAAACTAACTAAAATTTAATGGAAAGAACATGCATAATTCTATGCCCTGACGCCTTGAAACTTACGCAAACGTTTGTTACTGCAAAGACAAACGTTTGCGTAAGTTTTCACTGTTTTTTATCAAATATAGAGCGGGCGAAATGCTAATCCTGCCGGGGCAACCCCGATTGACATTAACAGCCTGGGCTATTTTATGATAGGGTGAAAAAAATGTAGCCGATATTACAATTAATTGTAGACCGCCGATAACGGCTTATAACGGCTTATAACGGCTTATAACGGCCGCTGAAAAATGGAATAAAGGCGCTAAATTAGAGCAGAATTACGGATATTAATAACCTAACCAAACTGGTGGTTTAACTCACGAGTTCGGTTGATTTTTAATATGGTCACATGATACAATATTATAAATGTTAAAATTACTCTTGAATACCCGCATAAGTTATTATAAATATTATAACCGCAGTATATTAAAAGCAACACCGCTACTGTTACTGGTAACCTTAACAACAATAAGCGTTAGTGCTCAAAATTTGAGTGTAAAAACTGCTTTAGCCTCAAAATCAACAGATATTACAGTGGCCACTGCTCAAAAAAGTATAAGTTTAGCTATTGATAATTCTGATTACCAGGCGGTGAAACTTGCGGCTGGCTTTTTTGCTGACGATATAAAACAGGTTACCGGAACTTCGCCTGCTATTACTACTTTGCAACACCCCGCCGGTGAAATGATTATTGCCGGCACTATTGGTAAAAGCCCAGCTATTGATAGGTTGATAGCTGCACACAAGATCAAAGATATTAATAAAATTAGAGGCCGTTGGGAGGCTTCATTATGGCAAATAGTTAACAACCCCGCACCTGGTGTAAAAAAAGCGCTCATTATAGTTGGAAGCGATAGACGAGGGACAGTTTATGGACTCTTACAAATTTCAAGGAAAATAGGTGTATCGCCGTGGCATTGGTGGGCAGATGTTCCTACTGCTAAAAGAAAAATAGTTACGATCTCCGTACCTAAACCAACTTGGGATGAACCGGCAGTTAAATATCGCGGTATTTTTATTAATGATGAAGACTGGGGAATAAATCAATGGGCGAGGAAAAACTTTGAAAAGGATTTTGCACACGGCATTGGCCCCAAAACATATGAAAAATTATTTGAATTGATGTTGCGTTTGCGGCTCAACTATATTTGGCCTGCTATGCATGAAGTGTCTAAAGAATTTGGCGACACTCCCGAGAATGTAGCTTTGGCCGACCATTATGGTATTGTTGCAGGTTCATCACATTGCGAACCGATGCTGTATAATAACGTGCATTGGAACGAGAGACTTAAAGGTGTCTGGAATTATAGCACTAATCCTGATAGTATTTATAAATACTGGAAAGAAACTGCTAAGGATAGAAAAGACAAAGAAGCAGTTTGGACAATGGGTATACGCGGTATACATGATCGTGGTATGGAATCGCCTCCGTCAGGTATACCTGAAAGGATAACCCTTTTGGAAAAGGTATTTAAAGACCAGCGAGATCTTATTAATCAATACGTCAATAAACAATGGGGGCCTGTTGCCCAATGTTTTGTTCCTTATAAAGAGGTATTGCCTGTGTATGATGCCGGCTTAAAGGTACCTGATGATGTAACTCTGATTTGGGTAGATGACAATTTTGGGTACATTCGCCGCTTATCGAATCCAACCGAAAGGAAGCGGTCTGGCGGAAGCGGATTATACTGGCACTTATCTTACTACGGTGGTCCTCATTCGTATACCTGGATCAATTCTACCGCCCCGGCATTGATGTGGGAAGAGTTTCATAAGGCCTGGGAAAATCAGGCCCGGACGATGTGGGTGATTAACGTAGGTGATGTTAAACCGATGGAATTGGGGATCGACTATTTTTCACGCTTATCATGGAACCCGGAAAGTCAACAGGCGGATGCACAACCCCAATTTTTAAAAACATTTCTCACAGAACATTTTAATGAAAATGTAACTACGCTTAACAATTTGCTTACAGAATTTTATCGTTTAGGCACAGTACGAAAACCTGAATTAATGAATCGTGATTGGGCTATTTCTTTGTCGGATAACGAAGCTGTGCAATTACAAGCTGATTATCAGAGATTATTAAATCTTGAAACTTCTGTAGCAAAGTCTGTACCTTTAAATAAGCAGGATCCTTACACAGAAATGATTGGTTTTCCGGCCCGTATCATGGCAGAAACCGGACTTATATTTATGCATGACAGGGCAATTGTTTATGGCGCAAATCAAGCTGCCCATCAGGTCGAGATAGATCGCCTTAAAGCTGCTTTGGAATCCGAAGTTGATAATTACAACAATAAAATAGCAGGGGGGAAATGGCAATATATGATGCCGGGAACAGTAACCGGTCAAAATCTTCTATCATGGAATAGCCAGGTAGCATGGCCATGGGCTGAAACCAGGAAACCGGATACCACCAAAAAAGCAATTCAGGCGGATATAACAAGAAACGCTTCATCTGCCGATGAACAAACCACAGCTGGAACCGCAAAATGGTCGGTTATACCAGGATTGGGCAATAGCGGCCAGGCTATGGCATTGACACCGGTTAACCTTAATTTATTATGGAAACCTGGTGATGTAAAAGCTCCAACATTGAATTACAATTTTAAAACTGATGGTAATTCAGCAAAGGTGAGGATTGATTTTATGCCAACTTTTAGAATTTATCCGGGTATGCAATTAAGGGTAGCCATTTTAGTTGATAATAAATTTATTTCAACAACAGAAGTGCCGGGGTCAAATGGCAAGGAAGATGAGAATGGACCCAACCGTAACCAGGGTATTAGAAATAATTACGTTAGTGCATTAATAGACTTACCAGCATTAACCACCGGGACACATAAATTATCTATCAGGGCTATTGACCCTGGCGTAGTAATTGATAAAATTTCATTTTATAAAAATTAGCGTCCTTAACTTTTTTATTTATTCCCAAAGCCGACGGTCCCAAAAGAAAAGACATATTCGGGAAACCGTTCCTGAGGAAATCAGCAGGTGATTGCTGCGTGTGCTTCTTAAAGTATTTCACAAAGTAGGATGGGCGTCTACGACCCATGCAAAACTCCATTCCTTTATGGCAGGATCTGTAAAGTTTGTATTGGAACATGCAGAGCCATTTTGGAGAAACGAGGGTTATGCCGGCTCATAAATATTTAACCCCTGATAGACAACCAATGATGATCAAGACCAATCTTTCAGGAATGTGGTAAAAACTTCTTTATATTGTTCGGTTACAGGTATCGTAGTATTTTCAATCTGGACAGAATTTTTGGTAACGGATTTGACTGCTTCTTTGGATACGATAAATGAGCGGTGGATTCGCAGGAAAATACTGGCCGGGAGTTTCTCTTCAAGGTTTTTCAGGCTTGTGAGGGTCAATAAGGGTTTATCCTGGTTCGCCAGGAAAATCTTTACATAATCTTTAAGTCCTTCGATATAAAGGATGTCTGCTATGTTAACTTTTACCAGCTGATAATCGACCTTAAGATAAATATAGTTCTTTTCAACAGGCGTTCCGGGAGTTATATTATTTTGAGCGCTTTCCAAAATCTCAAAATAATCATATGCTTTAGCAGCCGCCTTTGAAAAATCAACAAAACTAAACGGTTTCAATAAGTAATCTAACGCGTTCACCTTAAAGCCCTCTAAAGCATATTGATCATAAGCCGTTGTAAATATAACGCGCGGACCTTTTTTCTTTCCGGTTTGCTCTATGATCCTTGCCAGCTCAACACCGCTTAGGTCGGCCATCCGAATGTCTAAAAATATCAATTGAAGGCCGGGTTGTTGATGAATAGCTTTCAGCGCTTCGATAGCGTTGCCGAACCTACCCTGTAAATTTAAAAACGGGGTTTGTTCAATGTACGAAGTAATTAGCTTTAAAGCTATCGGTTCGTCGTCTACAGCTATGCAGTCAATTTTCATTTGAATCGGAACGTTAAATTTACAATGAATTCCCTGATATTGGAGTCGCGGTCAACCGATAATGTGTAGCGCCCGGGATATAGCAGGTCGAGCCTTCTTTTCGTATTGACAATACCGATGCCATTACTATCTTCCAACTGAGCCGTTTGTTCTTCAAAAAGGGAATTCCTGATCTCCAACTTCAGCTCGTCGGCAGATTGGCTGATCTCTACATAAATGTAACTTGGGTGTACACCGCTGATGCCATGCTTAAAGGCATTTTCAACAAATGGCAGGAAAAGCATGGGGGCTATTTCATGATTTTTTAGGTTGACCTGTTTTTCAAAAATGATCTGTACATCATCGCTCAGCCTCAGCTTCATCAGCTTGATATAGTCCTCAATAAATTTGATCTCCTTTTCCAGGTCGGTCAGATCGTTCTTGGTTTCATAAATAACATAACGCATCATATGCGAAAGCGTGTAAACCGCATCTTTAGACGCCACAGGGTTGCTATCGGCGAGTGCATAAATGGTATGCAGGATATTAAAAAAGAAGTGCGGATTGATCTGCGCTTTTAAAAAAGAAAGCTCTGAGCTGATTTTTTCCTGTTCGGTGGCACGGAAGGCTTCCTGGTCGGCCTTGATCTTCCGGGAGACCGCGATGATTGTGCTTACTCCGAGTAAAACAAGTGCAGTTATGATAGTCCAATAATTATAAACATGGTTATCGTCAGATGATTTTTTAGCCGGGTTTTTGTAAACTTTGGTAAATACAGCCTTCCAACCGGTTATTTCATCTAACCAATTGTTTAAGTACACAACGGAGACGAGAATAGCTATCATCAAAAGAACAAATAATACAGCCTTGTTTTTGTAAATCAATTGGGGAGTAAAATAAAACAGGTTGGCATAGAATAATGTTGCCCATACCAAATGTATCAATACCTGTTTGATCCAAAATTCACCGGGGAGTTTTAAGGGCCAGGATAATGGGAATAACATTAACGCTAATAAACAGGCCACTATATAAAAGTGAACTGAGAAAAAGATCTTCTTTAAGCCTGAAAAAGCCATATCGCGAATTTTACCATAAAAATAGCGGAAAAAAGTGCGTTTTGTTTCTCAGGCAAAACGCACCATACTGTATCAAATACAGTAATCAACTAAATCCCATCTCACCGGGATGCTGCAAATGACAAAATGTTTTTTTATTTTTTTTAAGGAATAGATGGTTTACAGGAATTAATAGACAGAATGACAACTTTGATCTATAGCTTATATTGAAAATTCCTCCAATCACAAAGCCATAGACTCTAACGTTCGTTTGGTCTATTATTAAGGCCGATCCGTCTATTCTGCAGATTTTGATCAATGTATTTACTTTGTTTTGTTTCAAAATCTCGAATATGGGAACTGAAAATTACAAGTTCAACTTAAAAAATACAACGAGCCTGCGGGCATTGAAACTGATAACCTGGTTTTTATTGGCAGCAGGGACCGTGCGAGCCCAACAGCCCGCAGGCCCGCCATCAGGTGCCTCTTTGGGTAATGGAACTATCTTCGGAACCGTAATAGACTCCCTGACTAAAAAGCCACTGGACTATTCGACAGTAAGCTTATTTAAAGCAGGTACAACTGCTCCAGTGAACGGTAGCCTGGCAGATCAGAAAGGGAGTTTCAAAATCACTGGTGTGGCGCCGGGAACTTATCGCGTCCAAATCGCTTTTATAGGTTACTCCACCAAAACAATTGACGGCGTTGTTTTAACGGGAGCCAAAACCGACAGAAACCTTGGGCAGGTCATCGTTTCGCCAAGCGCTAAGATGCTGGCTGATGTTCAGGTTACCGGGCAAAGAGCCCTGGTGGAAAACCACATTGACAAATTAGTTTTTAATGCAGAAAAAGATGTAACCAGTGCCGGCGGCAATGCTTCTGATATCCTGCGCAAAGTGCCCATGGTTTCGGTTGACATGGACGGGAATGTTTCCCTCCGCGGAAATCAGAACGTACGGATACTGATCAATGGCAAGCCTTCAGGAGCGTTGGTAACCAACGCGGGCGACGTTTTGAAATCCATGCCTTCCGATCAGATCAAGAATATTGAAGTGATAACGGCGCCCTCGGCTAAATACGATGCGGAAGGTTCGGCCGGCATTATCAATATTATTACCAAGAAGAAGGAGGTTGCCGGTGTAAGCGGCTCTATCAATATGGGTATAGGTACCCGTCAAAACAATGAGAGCGGAAATATCAATTTTAACAAAAATAAATTAAGCATTACAGCTAACCTTGGTTATAACGTTGGATGGCCGCAAACCACCTATCAATCCTTTAACAGTCAAAATACCGAACTGGGTACATCATCCTCGTCAAACGGGCAAAGTACATCAAATCGTCATTTTACCAATGGCTCGGCATCTTTGGGATATGATTTTAATGATCAAAACACGTTTAACTCTACTTTTAGCCTAAGGGGAGGGGCATTTAAAAATAAAGGTAACTCGGTCAATAGCAATAATTCTGCATCAGAGGGAAATATCGATTATACAGCCTTAACAAGCAACGAATTCAAAGTCTCCAACTTTGACTGGAATAACGATTTTACCCATAAGTTTAAAAAGGAAGGTGAAGAATTAAGCTTTGCTTTTCAATGGACACATGGCACATCAGATGTAAACTATCTGTCAGAATATTCTGCTTTTACCCAAAACCAGCGTGCGGTTAATAACGGTACCAATAACGAGTATACTTACCAGCTGGATTACGTACTACCAATCAGCAGGGTATTTAAGCTGGAAACAGGTGCGAAAAGTATTTTAAGGAGGATATCCAGCGAATACGATTTTTTCAATCCAGATGCTTCAGGCGCGTACGTATTTAATACGGCCACATCCAACACCTATAGTTACGACCAGGACGTGTACTCGGGCTACGGCTTGCTTACTGCAAATTTGAAAGATGGTTTTACTGTACAGGCAGGTGCCCGGTTAGAGAATACAAAAATTAATGGAAATTCGGGTAATGTCAGTGCGGGCCTGGCACCTTTTGATAATACCTATACCAATTTTATTCCAAGCTTTGTGATTTCAAAGGCTTTAACGCCTACCCAAACGCTGAAACTAAGCTATAGTAAGCGTATCCAGCGGCCGAGCCTGCAATATTTAAACCCGTTTCTGAATACCAGCAACCCTCTCAACCAAACGCAGGGTAACCCGGAATTGTCGCCAGAAATTACGCAGACCGTGGAAATGACTTATTCTACCTTCATCAAAAGCAGTGTGATCAATGCCTCCGTCTATTATAGGAAGACCGATGATATTATTGAAAGCTACGTGCGTACAGTGCCTTACACCACGGTGGATAATAACGGGAACCCGGTTACCAGGGATGTTTCCCTCACCAATTACCTTAACGTGGGTAACAATAATTCCGTTGGTGTAACCTTCTTTGGCTCAACAGAATTGTTCAAGGTCCTAACCATACGGGGCAACGTTAATGCATTTACCTATAAACCGCAGGTGATCAGTAGCCTACAGCAAGCAAGCCAGTCTACCTATGTTCAGTACAATGCCTTCATTAGCGGAACAGTAAAAATAAACAAGGCTTTGTCTGCCGAAACTTTTTTGATCCAGAACTCGGCAAGGAGAACTTTCCAGGGAACAAACCCCTCTTTCAATTTATGGGTGATAGGTTTGAAGCAGGATGTTTGGAAAAAACGCGGAACTATTGGTTTGAACATTACCCAGCCATTTAAGGATTATAAAGACTTTACTTCCAATATCAATAGCGGCCCGCTTAGTCAAAGCAGCAGGTTCTCAGTGCCGTTCAGATCTTTTGGCGTTAGCTTTGCCTACAATTTCGGTAAAATGAATTTTGGTCCGCAGATGCCTAAGAAGAAACGCGGCGTTAACAATGATGATTTAAAACAGGGTGACAGCAATGGGCAAGGGGCGCAAAATTGATAGACAATATTGAGGGAGAGTTTTTTGAGTAATACCCTTATCACGGTAAAATGATGGCTATATGGGCTATATCCAACGAACTGATGCCGGTAACGACACACAGCCCGACTGAAACGAAAAGTAACAACCCCGTAATTACCTGAACCTTGCGCCGGGATCAGCGGGCCGTGACATACCTGCCGGGATATTTAAAAATGATAAAAAGTAATTCTGATAAATATCCCGGACCGGTTTGTTTGATATGGTGATGCTATTTAAATGACTTAAAAGCCTCCGCAGCCTGGTTTAATTGCGCTGCGCTGTTAGTTTGCGGCCCATTGTGTATGATAATCCGATACCTGAATGTTACCGATTCGCCTTTCTTTAAAGTCAGGTTCTTTTCAGATTTGCCGTTGGTAAACACCTTTTCGCCCAGCGGATTGGCTGCAAACAGACCGTAGCCACGGGCATGCCAAAAAGTAGGATAATTAGGGTTTTGAGGATGATCGATAATGGTAACGCTTACCGAATCGGTTCCAATTTTACCATATACCTTGCACCATACGCCGCGGGTGCTCCATGCGTCGTTACCTGTTTTGCCTTCGCTGGTGAGGTAAGTACCGTTGGCAACTTTATCGGTACCACCTTTTACTATGGTAACATTACCCTTATCGTCAGTAAATTTCTGGTCGGCAGGGTCAGGGATTTGCAGCTCATGGGCCAGACGCAGGCCAAGCATGCCATCTTTGGCATCTTTAAAAAGAGCGTCCTTATCCGCAGTAAGCGTAGTTACACGGTCAATGATCCGTTCCCGGGCATTTCCGCTAAATTCAAAGCGGGTTTGCTCTTCCAGTATTACTTGTTTTTGCTGATCTGTCCAGTTTGCATGGTAGGCTAATATGCCTTTTGTCCCATCTTTTGTTTCCAAAATTTTGTCGGTGCGGATCCAGCCATAACTGCTCTTTTTAGCCGCAGGTATGGCATAGGAGTTATTCCAGAAATCCAGACCGTTCAGGTTTTCAAAGTTAAACCATAACCCTATGTGATGCGGGTGATCTGTAGGGTCGCCGGGTCGTGGGGCTAGCGGAAAGCCGCGGGTTACCAATGTGCCGTTTGCCGACCGCAAAGGATAAAGAACGGGTTTTTCTAAACTGTCCGAATACAGGAAACTGGTAAAGGGTTTTCCACCTATCAGGATATCTATTTTATTATTTGTTGCTTTTACCAGCCTTACCGGTTCGGCTTTTTGAGCGTGTACTACAGGAAACAATAGCATATTTGCGGCAACGGCAAGTCCCAGTTTTTTTATGATCTTCATTGCTTGATGTAAGGTTAAAAAGGCTGTGCGCTGATGGCAAGGCACAGCCGATGTCAATAATGTTTGTGACCTATCCAGCTATTAATATTTAAAAACTTTTCCATTAGCCATTACCTCCTGGGTAGCTTCATCAAAAGTAGCCTTGTAGCCGGTATGAACAGCTGCATTGGTCATGATATTGGCTATCGAATGGCTGTAACCAGCTTCAACCGGGGCGTTTGGCTGCTTACGGCTGCGCACGCATTCCATCCAGTTGCGTACGTGGTTTGAAGTAAGTATATCACCTCCGGTATTGGCTGATGCTACCACCTTTTCGGTATTAGCCAGGCTAATCTCAGGCAGCAGGTTTGCCTTCATATGCATGGCATCGGCCATTTTTTGAGTAAGACCTCCTTTTGGCGATACTGTATTGGTGATGAGGTTAAGCTCGCCGCCGTTTGAATAGTAAATTTCGGCTGGGTGCTCATCGCCATTGTGCATGCGTGAGCCAAAAGTAACCTGGAAGCCGGTTGAAGGATCATTAAGCGGACCGTAATCAAAAGCGGCCAGTATGGTATCCCAGTTGCGGCGCCCATCTTTCCACATATAGATGCCGCCGTTGGCAACTACACTACGCGGGTGTTTTAAGCCCGTAAACCAGTGTACAGTATCAATCTGATGGCTCATCCACTGCCCTGGTAGTCCTGACGAATATGGCCAGAACAGGCGGTACTCCAAGTATTTACGCGGGTCGAAATCTTCATAAGGCCGGTTCATGATGAAACGTTTCCAGTCGGTATCCTGTTCCTTCAGCTGTCCTAATAACTCCGGCCGGCGCCAGCGTCCGGGTTGGTTCACATTCCAGGTAAGCTCAACCATGGTGATAGGGCCAAACTTGCCCGAACTGATAAATTCATTGGCCGCATGATAATTAGCGCCGCTTCTGCGCTGCGATCCAATTTGCACAATTTTGCCCGATTCCTTTACTGCCTTTAAGGCTGCCCGGTTATCTTCCATGGTTTCGGCAAATGGTTTTTCTACATAAGCATCGCAGCCGGCCTTCACCGCTTCAATAGCATGGCGTGCATGCTGAAAATCAGCAGTGCTGATGAATACAGCGTCCACACTTTTACTATCGTATAATTCTTCATTATTGCGGTAAGCTTTTACATCGTGCTGCATTTTTTCTTTCCAGAGGGCAGAGCCTTCCTCGCGCCGCTTGTTCCAGATATCAGATACTGCTACTACATCAAAGTTGAGTTCTTTATAATGGTTCATGAAACTGGGCACGTGCGAACTTTTGTGCCTGTCTGAAAAGCCTACCACCCCAACCCTGACCCGGTCATTGGCGCCAATGATACGTTTATAACTTTGTGCGCTCCAACTTTTGGGGGCAAGCATAATTCCGGCCCCGGCTAACGAGGCCTGCCTGATAAAGGTACGGCGTGATTTTTCCATGTAGTAAATAGTTTTATTTGCAGGTTGTTTTTCTTCAAAATATGGGTACGTCAGGGGGCAGGTACCTGTATTTTTTGCTGATTAAAAGGTAAACTGGTTAAAACCGGCGCTTATGCGCGGCTAAATCAAATATCGAAGAATAGAATTAAAAAGCAATAGTGTTTTTAAATGTTAATGTAACAATAATACTGTTTTTTGCAGATCAGATTTCCTCAAAATAGTGTCCTGGTTTAAAAATGTAATAGGTTAATATTTAATTAAGCTAATTGGTTAAGCAACCCAAATTTATAGCAGTATGAAGTTTGAGATAAAACCCTAATTGATAAAACCCTCAAGCGCCTTTCATTTTTCATGAAAGGCGCTTTCTTGCCTAAAAGTTGTTCGAAACTTTCAGATTTTAACTAACTTTCTTTAGGATTAGGCTCTCCTTTACCTGTGGTAATGAGGTTGTACAAACTTCCCGTAATATAACCGGCCCAGGCGTTTGAGCAAACCTCATAACATTCATGAGGTGGAACCAGACCCTGGTGGGTGAAGCGGATTTGTGTTTTGTCGTCCTGTTCGGAAATTTCAAAGATCACTTTGGTGCCTTTCCACTCGGTTTGGTCTTTGGTGAAACTAAAATAGTTATCCAGCACAAGCCAAACCACTTTTTGGTTGGGGATCACTTCTGTTAATTTCATGGTACAGCGGTGAAGGTCCCTGGCTTTGTAGATAAACTCGTCATTGAGTTTTTCTGTGCCGCCCTTAACTTCTTCCGACCACCATCCGCGAACATTATTGATAGCATCATAAGCCTCTTTAGAGGTTTTATCTACCGAAATGGTTATAGTTAAATCGTGATCTGTCATTTTTTGTTCATTTTATCGTTCATTAAAGCTCCCAGTTTGTCTAGTTTATCGCCCCAGAATTTATCATAGTAGGCTAACCAGGCCTGTAGCTCTTTAAAGCCGTCTTGCTTCAACACACAATGTCTTTCCCTGCCGATGTCTTGTATAGAGATAAAACCGGCATTGTAAAGCACTTTGATATGCTTTGAAACGGCCGGCCTGCTCATATCAAAGTTCTCGGCCAGTGAGTTGATTGTACGGCTGTCTTTTGATAGCAGGTGCAGGATCTGCCTCCTGCTCGGATCGGCAATTACCTGGAATACATCAAGCCTGTGCTGTTCCATCTTTTTCTGCGTTTATGATCTGCAGCATTTTGTTGATAAGCACCAACCAGCCTTTTTCCATCGAGCTAAACATCAACGGGTTTACAGAATCTGCAAAATCACGGTGTACCAGCAAAAGTTCGGTGCCATTATCTTTTTCGGTTAGCATCCAGTTCACTGTCGAGTTGCTTAGTTCACCATTGCCCGGGCCGAATTTCCATGAATAAGAAAGTTTTTTGAAGGGGATAACCTCCAGGATCTTGCAATAAAAAATCCCGTCGAAATCCATTTCGGGCATAGGTTTGGCCTTAAGCTGAAATTCGTGACCCAGTACAGGTTTCAGATCGCCGGGCATGAGCCATTGCGATATCAGTTCCTGATCGGTTAAAAATTCCCAAACCACTGCGGGTGGATGCGGGTAAAATAATTGGTGCTGAATGATTTTTGCCATGATAGGTAACTTTTAAGTTACTCAAATTTATATGTAACTTGTGAGTTACGCAAATTTATTTTCATTTTTATTTTGGATGTCTTATTAAAAATGTAGAGACGCATGTGATGCATCTCTACTAAAAAATGATTGGATGCTTTGTGCTTTAGAGCAGTTTTTTATGCAGCCTGGGCATTTTGATACAATATCACCCCAGTTATTATTAAAGCAATTACAAAAATCACGGCCAGGATAATTTTAATGGCGCTTACCGGGCGCTGGCCGATAACTTCACCGGTACTGGCATTAACTGTAAATTGATAAATCTTGTTATTGTAGTTATAGGCGCTTATCCAAACCAGTAACATCAGGTATTTTATAGCTTTATCAAGATATTGGGTATCGGTGCTGTTAATTCTTTGCTCGTCTCCGCCTATGTCGTCTCGTATGGCCGAATTTATAGTACCAACAGTTTGTTCGGCCGCTTTAGTAAAACCTTGTTCCGGGCCTAACTGGTAAGTTTCGGAACGGAAGCCGCTCATATAACGTTCATCAAACTTAACTAGCATATTAAAATTCCAGGGCCCGAGTTTGGCAAGCGTTTTTTCAGGCAGTGAGTTGCTGGCGGGTACCAACAAGTCACCAAAATCGCACTCTACTCTTCCCGAAGCATACGACCAGTCAGTATGGCGTACCTGCCTTGTTTTGGTTTGCGTTTTTCCGTCGACGGTTTCGGTATAAGTTTCGGTGGTATAGTAATAATCGCCGCGCTCACCGCTATAATCGGTTATGGTATAGGTGTCGTATGTCCAGTGTGGCAGGTAAACACCTTTTAGTGCTGATGATGCATCGCTTACCTTTTTAGCCAGGTCATTTGGCGCCCACCAAAGGTTTTTAAGCCATTTTTTGAAGAAATCAACACCCTGTTGTTGGGTAATGACAAATGGCAAAATATAATGAGGCGGCACATATTGCTGTCCGCTTTCCAGGTCCAATACAAGGGGAGCTGTGCAAAACGGGCATTTATCCGAGGTTACAAACTGATCGAGGATGGTTTGCGAGCCGCAGCTTTTACAATTCACTACCTTAAGATCGGCACTTTGTTTATTGTTGTCAATACCGGCGACAAATTCCTCATAATCATAAGGTAGAATATCGCGGCTGTCGGGGGCACTTTCAATGGCGTTGCTCACGCCACAGTAATCACACAGCAAATTATGAGTGCCGGGATTAAAGTGCAGTAACGCTCCGCAGCCCGAACAATTTAAAGAATTGTTTATTGCTGACGGATTAACCTGGTTGTTCATCTCGAAAATATAGATTTAGGAATAGTTGCAGATCAGGCTATCGGCGGAGGTACATTGTTGAATAATTCTGCTATCTCTTCAACGGATGATGCGGCGGCCCATGCAGCCATTCCTTTTTTCCAAATCATGCTTTCCCTGCTTAAGGTTCTGCTGGCGATCATAGCATTAATCTCATCGATAGTGTGCGGCCCGTCTGATTTTCCGTCCTTCACAATATGATATTGGATGCCTGGCTGGGGCGGCGGAGGCGGTACGTCACCACCGGTATTATTAGGAGTAACCTGATTTTGCTGAAAGATATTGCCAACCTGGCCCATCATCGCAGCGCCAACCCCCAAACCCATACCGGCAGCTCCTAAGTTACCACCAATAGTATTTTCGGCAGATTTTTCAATAGCATTGGCAGCCTGGAATTGTGCATAAGCGCCGAGATTACCCAATATGCCCATTTCGCTGCGTTTATCAAGCACCTGCTCAACTTCGGGTGGCAGGGAGATATTTTCGACTAATAGTTTGGTTAGGTTTAAACCAAGCTCAGCGAAATCGGGTTGGATAGATTCTGTTATGAATTTGCCCATTTCGTTGTAGTTGGCTGCCAGATCAAGCACGTTTATTTTTGATTCGGCTACGGCATCCATCCCCCGCGAAACAACGGTGTTTCGTAACTGCTCATTGATATCTTCAATGATGAAATCGGGATTAGTGGCAGCGATTTCCTTAATAAATACTTTGGGGTCCAGAACCTTAAAGTTAAACGAACCAAATGCCCTCAGCCGCACAGGACCAAATTCGGCATCGCGGATCATTACCGGGTTTTTGGTACCCCATTTTTGGTTGGTGAACTGACGCAGGCTTACGAAGAAGATATCAACCTTAAACGGGCTTTCAAAGCCATATTTCCAGCTCATTAAGGTGGTTAACAAGGGCATGTTCTGAGTTTGCAACTCATAAGTACCGGGAGTAAATACATCGGCGATGCGTCCCTCGTTCATGAAAACAGCTGCCTGCGATTCGCGAACAATAAGTTTTGCACCCATCTTTATGGCATTATCATGGCGCGGAAATTTCCATACAAGCGTATTCTGGGTGGTATCAACCCACTCTATTACATCTATAAATTCGTTACGAAGGATATTGAACAGGCCCATATTTTTGGATGTCAGGTTTAAATAATGATTAAATATGTGAAAAAAACAGATAGGTGAATGCGCCCACTGTTAATTATTTTATGCTTTTAAATCTGCATAAAACAAAAAACCGGACACTAATCAATTGACTAATGCCCGGCTCAAATGTTACAAATCAACTAAATTATGGTACTACTTTATCAAGAGGCGGGATATTGGTTTCTGAACCTGCGTATCCTTTGCTCTGGTTAATATGACCATTTACATTCAGGTCGATCTCGCTTTGCGGGACAGGCCATAAAACATGGTATGGCGAAATAGTATAGTGATTACCCGAATTGGTTACAACATTAGGGTTTTTATAGAAGTCGTTCTTCTCCATGATCCTGTCGTAAAAGAAGTTGCTTGTTGAAAAATTAGCTACGTTGTAGCTTTTTCCATTATAAGCGGCAATTCCTGTTTGCGCAAAGATGAAAGCGATACGGGTAAGCTCAGTTTTACGTGGCTCCTCCCAATACAGTTCTCTCTGGCGTTCGTCAAGTATAGTGCCGATATTAACTTTGCCTGGATCTGTTAACAACTGTGCATTTGCACGTGCCCTTACTTTGTTGATATCATCCATAGCAAGTGCGGTTTGGCCTTTCCATACGTAGGCTTCGGCACGCAACAGGTAGGTTTCGGCTAAGCGGAAAACATACCAGTCGGTGTTGGTACCACGCGGCGGGCTCCACCATTTATCAAGCGCGATAGGGCCCGAGCCAATAAACACTTTGTAATGCGGCCAGCCAAACCAGGCACGGATGGTATCTTTTGCACCATTCAGGAAGCGTTGCTTAACGTTAGCATCGGTATATTGCTCAAGATGCTTGCCATACCATGCCGGATCGGAGGTTTTAATGGCCGGGCTATTGTAAACCAGATCAGTCATGTTCATCCAGTTTCCGGGAGCGTGCCTTAAGTCGGTATTATCTGTCCAGATGTATTTGGTAGCATAAGGCGTACCGCGTAAACGACCAATACCACGGCCATACCATAAAGTAAGCGGGAATTCTTCGGTTACTTTATCTGAAATGCCCGGTTTCAGCGCTCCGGGGGTAAGTATAGTACCGTTATGCCACATCGGCACGCAGTTCCTCATCACCTGCGATCCGTTTGGCGTAGCGCCGTCAAGTGTTTCGCGGTCAAGCACTACATATAAAGCCTCGGCATTTGTTCCCAAAGCCTTGTTTTCGGGTCGGTGAAGGTCCCAGATGATGTTTTTTGAAACATCGCCCGCAACTATACCAAAACGATTGGTCATGAGGTGATACGGGCCGTTGATGGCAACGTTGGCGGCCGCAATGGCATCATCAAATAAACCAAGTGCCAAATCAACTTTAGCTAAAAGGTGAGCAGCACCGCCTTTGGAGATCTCGCCTTTAGCGTTCGCATCGGTAAGGTTAGCTACGGCGAACTCCAGGTCTGTTTTCATTTGCTTCAGGATAACGATACGCTGCGTACTGAAGTAGCCGGTGTTTACCGCAGTTTCTTCTTTTAGCAGCAATGGCACATCGCCAAACTCATGCACTAAACGATAGTAGCGGTAAGCCCGGTGAAATAAAGCTGTCGCTTTTACCAGGTTTTTATCGGCGTCTGAAGGCCATTTAATGTTATCCAGCCTCGATAAAATAACGTTACAGTCATGGATGCCCTGGTACCATGCGCTCCAGTAGCGACCTATCTTGTTATAGTCGTCACTGTTTAGGTTGGCGGTAGGGGTGATACGCGCGTTCAGATCCTGTGCGGGTGTGGTTTTATCGGTAGTACCCTCAACCGCGGCATCGGTAAATATCGATTCGGTAAGCAACGGGGCCGAGTCGCCAAAGTATTCAAATCTGACGCTTACATTTAATGTAGCCAAAGCTGCTTTAAATGCAGCAGGTGAGGTATAAGTTACGTCGGGTGTAAATTTTGAAGGTGCCTGCGGATACAGATCGGCCCGCTTGGTACAACCCCCGGTTATAAATATGGTTGCCGCTGCTAAAGCCGCAGCCATGATGTTTTTGTTTATCTTGTTCATGTATTAAATCCCTCCTTTAAAAAACTACGTTAAACCCGGCTGATAAATATCTTGGAGTAGGACCGCCGTTTTGCGGATCCCAAAGCGGCCAGCTTGAAAACACAGCTGCATTGCTTGCATTCACAAATAATTTGGCGCTTGATATGCCCAGGCGTTTGATGAGCTGCGGACTGAAAGTGTAGCCGATAGAAGCGGTTTGCAGCCTTACAAACGAAGCTTTACGCCAAACATTAATGGTTGTGCCTGATGAACCTGAGTTTAAGCGGGCGTAATCGTCAATCTCGTTATCAGGTGTCCAGTAAGGCAATACGTATGAGTTCATACGCGCAAAGCCTACGCTGCCCGGGTTGTTTAAAGCCTGGTTGTATTGCCTTAACTGACCAATGCTTGATACCAGCAGGAACGATACATCGAAATGTTTAAGGAAATTGAAATCATTGCGTAAAGACCAGCTAAAGCGTGGATTGGTTGAACCCAGAAATTGCTTATCATCATTGGTGAATTTAAAATCGCCGTTTACATCCTGCAGTTTAAAATCACCGGGTTTAGCGCCGTATTTAGCTGCTTCAGTAGCATCTGCGGTTTTCCAAACACCCAGGATCCTGTAATCCCAAACAGCGTTGATATCGTGACCAATGAACCAGCCGTTGCCGATATCGTCTTTTTCAACATTGGTGGTAACGCCGTTGGCATCAGTAACCGGGAATGCACCGTACAGGTGAATAATTTTGTTGCGGTTTAAGAAAAACGTTCCGCTGGCATTCCAGTTAAAGTTTTCGCTTTTAATGATCTTGCCATCCAATGAAATTTCAAACCCCTTGTTGTTAACCTGGCCGATGTTGGTGTATGGGTTGGAGTTGTTAGCCCCACCAACTAAATCGCCCGATGAGTTGTAGCCCTGAACATCAAGAATACTTCGTTTAACCAGAAGGTCGGTAGTTTTACGGTCATAAACATCTATCGAGCCGCTTAACCTGTTGTGTAATATGGTGAAATCCAGACCGATGTTAGGCCCTACGGTACGTTCCCATTTTAAAGCCGCATTTTGTAAAGTACTTACATAAATACCGCTGTTATTGGTAACTGTACCAGAGTTGTTTGCTGTTGGGTATTTGATACCGCCCAATACAGCTAATGAGATAGATGGATCGGCAGTGGTTGTAGAGGTACGGTTACCATTTGCACCGTAGCTGAAACGTAATTTACCATAGTCAAGCCATTTAAAAGCGTCACCTTTCATGAAGCTTTCATCACTGAATACCCAGGCAATTGCTCCAGAAGGGTATACCTCGCGTGGATGCTGCAAGCCAAATGCAGAGAAACCGTCGCGGCGTACAGTGGCGGTAACAATGTACCTGCCCAACAAGGTGTAGTTGATCCTGCCCATGATGGCATCGGCATTATAAATTCGGTCATCGCTGCTTTCAACAGGTAAATTACCGGCGCCTATGTTGTGGTAACCCAAAATATCGGTTGGGGTTAACTGTGTGTTTGAAGCATTGGTATACCAGGTTTGGTATTTTTCTTTGTTAAGCAGGAAGGTTGCATCAAAGCTATGTATGCCAAATGTTTTGTTCCAGCTTAAAATATTATCGAGGTTGTACCTGTAGCGGTTTTCCTGTGTACGGATGGCAGTACCACCCGAAAGTTCATTAGGGTTAGCTACCGGGCGGAAAAAGAAGTTTCGGTACGATTCGATGGTTGGTGCATAATTCACCGTATACTTAATACCGAAAGGAAGATCCAAACGGGCAAAAAGTACCGAGAACAGCGTGTTTTGAACCGCTACGTTTTGATTATAGCGGTTCCCGAGAAATGGGTTACGCTGGTTTAAACCGCTGTCATCGGTATCGATACGGCGTAATGAGCCATCGGCATTGTACACATCTCCATAAGGAGATGAGTTAATGATCTGCGTCCAGTCGGCTTCGGTACCATCAATGCCCTGACCGCTTAGCGAGGTACTGGCAGCGCCTTCATCACGGCTTGCAAACTGTGCATTTACGCCCAGGGTTAAAAACTTAGCTGCCTTACCTTCCAGGTTTACGCGGAAACGGCCGTCGGTATACTGTCCGCCCTGGATCAGGTTCTGGTTTTTAGTGTAGTTGCCCGATACATAATATTTAACGGTTTCTGAACTTCCCGAAAAGCTGCCTGTATAATCCTGACGGAAGCCATTGCGGAAAATCAGTTTTGACCAGTCGGTCATTTTACCAGCCTGGTAGTTGGCAATCTCGTTAGGGAATAAGCCCAAACGCTGCAGCCAGATGGTGGTAGGATCGCCTGTAGCACCGTTTAGGAACTGGTCAAGCGTTACACCCTCAGGCAGTTTGTTGGGGTTGCTGTAATAATAATAAGGATTTGAAGTATTAGAACTACGGGCTCCGTCGGCACGCCAGTTAAGGAAGCCATCGCCTGTATAGTATTTTTGATTTTGCAATAGTTGAGCAATACCGAAATTGGCATTCAGAGTGATTTGAGTACCACCCTTTTTACCTTTTTTGGTAGTAATGGCTACAACACCACCGGCAGATTGTGCACCGTATACGGCAAGTGCGCTTGGATCTCGTAACACATCGACACGGTCGATATCGTTAGGGTTGATATCAGCCAGCTGACCCGGATAAATAACCCCATCCAATACGATAACAGGTTGTACGTTGCCCGAAAGGGAGGCTTTACCCCTGATCTGCAAATCGCCGGTACCGCCGCCTTTGGCCGAGGTATTCAAGGCAACCGATATACCCGGGATATTGCCCCTGATAATATCCGTAGCACTGGCCGGGTGTTCATTTTCTAATTTCTCGGCCTTAACACTGCTGATGGCACCGGTAACATCTTTAACGGCACGTGTGCCGTAACCTATTACTACAACTTCTTCCAGCTGTTTGTTGGCATCGGCCAGTGTTACATCAATTGTTGTGCGTCCATTAACCGGCTGCTCTTGTGTGGCCGAACCCACAAAGCTGAAAACAAGTGTAGCGTTGCCGTTGGCTGTGATAGAATAGCTGCCTTTTAAATCCGTAACGGTTACCGCACCTGTTGACTTGTTTTTTACAGTGGCGCCAGGTATTGGCAGACCCTGGTTGTCTTTAACAATACCTTTTACGGTAATGTCCTGTGCGAACGTGCGTGTTAGTATTGTAATAAGTAAAACAAAAATTAGCGTAATTTTTTTCTTCATAATTAATTGCTGTTTAATTGGTTAAGCAGCCCGTGGCTGCCGGAATGGGCTATAGGCAAACCTGGTTTACACAATAGCGGTGCAGGTAAATACTGCCGCGCGATCTTACTTCATATAATCGATTTGTTGGTTAAGCGTATTACTAACTGGTAATTGGTGGGGTAAATTTAACGTGGAATAAATCAATAATGCAATAGGTTTATTGTATGTAAGTTATTGATTTTAAGATGTTTAAATATATTTTGATACGTTTTGATAACGAAAAACTCAAACGTTGAAGTTGCGTATTTACAGCAGGTTACACCTCGTTGTTTTTTTCGGGTGATACGCTTGGTGAACAAGAAAAAAAAGTGAAAATATTTTAAAAAATGACAATTGAGGGGATTGGAGAGTGGTTAAAACCTGCCCTATTGCAACAGAAATAAGGTTTGGGGGATGGAAACAGGAGGGGCGCGTCCTGTTAGAGGAGAAAATCGCTATTGAAAAGCCAATACGTTCCTTACCAATGAATTAATCAAAGGAATTATTGATAATACAAAGGGGCTGTTCCCTCAGGGGCTCTCGCAGATTTAAGTTAACCCACAAAATCAATAGTCAAATTGGGTAAAGTGCGTGAGTTGAGCCCCTCTGGGGCTCGGGTAGGGGATAGGACGTTTTTTTCTACAAACCTTTTCCCCCTCTGGGGGACTTTTATAATTTAACAAACAGGTATTAATTGCCAAGGACAAGTGCACCAGAGGTGCAAAAGGTTTGTAGCATGTGAGATTATTGAAATACCCCTTGCCCCAGAGGGGCAAAACAATACACCTTGCTGATTAAACGACAAATCAATTTTATGGAATAGCTTGGATCCGCGAGGGTTTCGGAGGCATCGACTTACTTAGACTATATACAAACAGCGAAAAATGTCAACGAATAACACTCCCCAAATCCTACAAAGAAGAAATGCTACTTCTCACATCACCAGCACCGTCCATCCCTGCTGATCATTCTTTTTCCTTGATTTTTTCTTTTCCTGCAATACTTTCTTTATACGGATGGCGTAAGTCCAGCAGGTGCTTTGGCGGATATCGAGCTTTTCGGAAAGCTGGTGCGATGATATCGTGCCGTTAGTACTGTAAATAAGATAGGTTAGATAAAAAGCCTTATTGATAGGAATGCGGCTGTTTTGAAATATGGTATTATGCAATGCCGATTCTTCATAACTGCATTTAGTACACCGGCGGCTGTGCGGCAACCTTCCTGCACAATATGTTGTATTTGAGCAGCGGGTACAGATAAAGCCATCTTTCCATTTTAAAGCCGACAGGAATTTAAAACAGGTTTCCTGGTCGGGATACTTTGCGCTGAATTCTTCATAGCCCAACTCTGTGGATAACGCTCGTGATTCGGTAACCTTTTCAATGTTTGTTTTGAGCTGGACATTATCTTTTTCAAGTAAAATATTCATTCTTAATATTTCACCGGCCTGCTTTTCCAGCTGCTCGTTGGCCCGTAACAATTCTTTGTTTTGGTTTTCGATGATCTGACTTTGTTGCCTCACCTCGTTTGATTTTTCAACCAGTTCGTGTGTGCGGATTTCAACCTGGCGCTCCAATTCCTCATTTATTGAATCCTTCAACTGGCTGTTCAATTGCATTTGCCGTATGGTTTCTTCATGGGCTGCATCCTTCTCTTTCCGCAGGATCCTTACCTGGTCGCCAATGGCAAATGATAACAGTATCATCTCAATAATAAAACAAAAACTAAGGCTATAGTAACTTATAGGTGCAGGTAAAAAGTAAGCGTAACCAAGGGCGGTAAACGCTTTAACTATAAAGCCCACAAACAAAATTGAGTAGGCCAGCACAAAAAAGCGGGCCGGCTTGTAGCCGTTTTTATAGATATAAACACCGGTAGCAAAAGCCAGCGATAGCGGGATTACTTCAACAAACTTATATACAAACAGCGAATTGTTGAAGATAAGGCAATACAGAAAATAGGTGGTGCGCAGCAATATCACACAATTGATTAGCCTGTTAAACTGCGGAGCTTTTATTTTAACCTGCAATAGCTCCTTGCTGAATATCAGGGCGCAAATACTGGTAAAATATAGGGCAGTGCCGTTCCCGTAATTATTTAAAGCTGGCGCTCCCGGCCATAAATATTGGAACGCGATGCCATCGGCACTCATTTCGTAAAGGCCTACGCTTAAAATGTAAAATACGTAGTACAGGTATTGTTTCTTTTTAACCGCAAGGAACATAAGCAGGTTATGGAAACAAAAAATAAGGATCATGCCATAAAACAAGCCATAGGTTAAGTATTCATTAAGCGCATAATGAATAAAGTAATTAATAGTACGATAAACTATGATAACGTTCACCGCATTGTGCGATTTGATCCTGAAATAATAGGTATGATAACCAGGGTTGGTATCCCCGATCAGAAACTCAAAGTTTTTATGATGGAAAAGCCTGCTATTGAAATTAAGGTTAGCGCCCGATTCACTTTTGATATAGTTACCCGCCGCATCAGGCATATAAGCCGTTACCTCATCGGTTGTTTGATCAAACAACTCAATAATGCTGTTGTTGTTTACCGGTTCGCTAAAGTACATCCGCACGCGAAACCAGTAAGCAGAGTTTTTATGGTGATTGCTGGGGTAGTATGAGCTGTTTTCGGTAAAAGAGGAGCTCATTTCCTGTATATCCCGGAAAGTTAGTTTCCCGGTGCTATCCTGTAGGTATTTTACCTCGTTAAGGGTAAACTTATGTTGCTGAATACCTTTATCAACCCGGAGTATATTTTGAGCACGGGAAGTAAGTGCCCACAGGCATACATAAAAAATAAATAAGTACTTAGTCAATGCAGGTAAATGTTTAATCAAATGTTTTCAATAAGTAGTGTTGCCTGCAATAATTTAAAATGCATAATTACTGCATTCTCCCATTTTTTGGGATGACGGTCATACACAATAATGTTTATTAAGAACAGGTTTACAATCTCCCAAATATAATTAATTGTTAATTATTTGTCGTTGCTGGTTGCTCTATTTTCTTTATATTTTCTGATACACTTTTGATGTATTGTAATTCATGATGTACCAAAACAGGATAAAATTTGCGAATGAAAGCCTGCTACATTTTGATACCTTTGAAAACAACCAGTTATTGATTATACGGCGAATGTTTCAGCGATTAAAGGCCTTTTTGCTCATTTTTTTTATATGCTATTCTTTAGCAGCCATAGCAAAAGGCCCTGGTTTCCCAGTTAGGTATTTAGGTATTGAAGATGGTCTTTCAAACAATGCGGTAACCTGTATTACACAGGATAAATATGGCTTTATGTGGATGGGAACTTATGACGGGCTCAACAGGTATGACGGTTACACATTTAAAGTCTTCCGGAACATCTGGGGAGATAAAAACTCGCTCGTCAATAATCACATTAAATCCATTAACGCCAGCGGCGGACGGATATATGTAGGAACCGAAAAAGGACTCATGTATTTTGATTATGCCGACTCGCGCTTTCATGCGCTTTATTGTTATAATGAAAAGCATGAGCCAATTAAAATTGGGTTTAATATCAATGAGATAGTCTCCGATCGGTCGGGTAATATTTTCGCTACCAATGGTACATACGGCTTCCTAAAATTTGGGAAAACAGATACCATTGGCAAAGAGATCCTGTATGATGTCAAAAAACAACAGTTTAATACCATTGCTGCCCAGATGGATACGCAGGGCACTATCTGGATTCTGGTAAACGGGGTTGGGCTTGGCAGATACGATGCACCGGCTGAAAAGATAAAAATTGTATCACCAGAACTGGCATATGCAGGTTGTATGACCATTGATGGAAAAGGTAAAATTATTGCAGGCGCAGGTAATGAATTATGGATGTATGATCCTGTCACCTTGAAAACTACGAGGCTGGAGAACGGGCTTAACAAAGTGACCAACAACAATATTTTTAGCCTCACCACAACAAGAAACGGCGATATCTGGATTGCAACCAATGGGGGAGGGATTAAAGTTTGGAACCCGGAGACCAATACGCTCATCTATATCAATGCAGGCGAAACACCTAATAGCTTACGGAGCGATGCTGTTGATGCTGTTTATGAGGATGATGAATCCCGGATCTGGATAGCAACCTTACGGGGTGGCGTGAACATTATTGACCGCAAACCGGCCTCTTTTCATGTGTTCGCGCATGATGCTTTTAATAAAAATAGTGTTATCAATAATTTTATCCTGTCGTTTTGCGAAGATAAGCAGCATAATGTATGGATTGGCACTGACGGCGGCGGGTTAAATTACTGGAACACTAAAACAAATACGTTTACTGCCTATGTACACCAAAATATTCCGGGATCTATCAGCAGTAATTTTGTTGTAAGTATTTTAAACGACTATACCAATAAGATTTGGGTGGCAACCTTTAATGGTGGCATTGATGCGTTTGATAATGCAACCGGCCGGTTTAAACATTATAGCTGTTATAACCCGGTGGATAAAAAAGAAGAACGGAATTTTTGGAAGCTTTATGAAGATTCGCAGCACCGTTTGTGGGCAGGCAGTACCTGGGGAGGGGCATTGTTTTTGTACAACCGGGCCAAAGATCAGTTTGAACTTTTTGATAACAGCCTGGTAAACCTCCACGCGCTTTTTGAAGATCATAGAGGTAATTTGTGGGCGGGAAATTATAGTCGCCTCATCAAAATTGATGTTCAGCATAAAAAACACCAGGTTTATTTTATCGGCCAGGCCATCAGGGCTATTACCGAAGATAATAAACGCAATTTATGGATTGGTACCGAAGGCGGAGGGCTGCTTCAATATAATACCAACACCCATCAGTATAAAAGATACACCGAATCGGCAGGGTTACCGAGCAATACTGTACTGAATATATTGGTTGATAACAGCGGCAATTTATGGTGCAGTACTTATAATGGCCTTTCCTGTTTTAATGTAATCACAAAAAAGATCACCAATTACAATGCATCTGATGGTTTGCAAAGCAACCAGTTTAATTACAACGCGGCCTTAAAGCTGGCATCGGGCAAAATGTTGTTCGGCGGCATCAAAGGGTTTAATTTGTTTTCGCCCGATAGTATCGCTCCTTATGCACACCAGCCCCAGCTCATGCTTTCTGATTTTAAAATAAACAACGTTTCAATTGAGCTCGATAGTGTATATGGCCCAAAACTGCCGTTAAATGAATTAAAAAATATAACCATCCCGTTTAGCCAGGCAACGCTGAACATCAGTTATACAGCGCTTGAATATTCATTTCCCGAAAAGATATCCTATGCATATTACCTTGAAGGCTGGGACCATGGCTGGAACTATGTAGGCAAGCTAAAGTCGGCCTACTTTTCGCGTCTCAATGAAGGCTCCTATACACTGAAAATCAGGGCTACCAATACGGAAGGACAGTGGACAGCGCCACCCATTACCATTAAAATTATTGTTTTGCCACCTTGGTATCGTACCTGGTGGGCCTATATAGTTTACCTGTCATTAATAGTTGCTATAGGCTACGCGTTTTACAGGTACAGATTAAACCAGGCCAGGCTCAGGTTTAAGGTAAAGCTGGCCAACCTGCAGGTGGAGAAAGAAAAGGAGCTCAACGAAAAGAAACTGACTTTCTTTACCAATGTATCGCATGAGTTCAGAACGCCGTTAACGCTTATTATTAACCCTATAAAGGACCTTCTTAATCAAAGTAAAGGAAATGCAGAAGAGCTGAGCACAATTTACCGCAATGCGCGCCGACTGCTTGGTTTGGTTGATCATTTACTGCTTTTCAGGAAAACCGAAAGCGAAAATGCTTCGCTGAAAGTAAGCAGGTTAAATTTTGTGACTTTATGTAACGAGGTTTATTCGTGCTTTATTCAGCAAGCCAAAATTAAACATCTTCGTTATACCCTCGAGGGCGGCTCAGATGCCATTGAGGTGTACTGCGACCTGGAAAAGATAGAAATAGCTTTGTTTAACCTCATCTCAAACGCTATAAAATTTACTCCCGACCGTGGTACTATCCATGTTGTAATTGAACAGGACGATACTTATGTATATTTTAAAGTAATCGATAATGGCATAGGCATAAATACCGAGGCCGGCGATAGGCTGTTTGATAAATTTTACCAGGCAAAGGATAAAAACTACTTCCGCAAAGGTTTTGGCATAGGTTTATACCTGGTTAAGGTTTTTATAGAAAGTCATAAAGGTAATATTAGCTACTCAAACAACCCCGAGGGGGGCACTACATTTGTGCTTGCGTTGCCAAAGGGTAAAGCTCATTTTTCGGGAGAGGTTATTGTCGATGATGTTGTGCCGGATTACACGTATGTAAATGAGCTTATTAGCGAAGATAACAAAGATATTGTGCCGGAAGACGAGGATTTGGCGAGATTGGAGCTCTTCAGTTCGGCCAGGCATACGCTTACGGTGATTGATGATAACGACCAGATCCGTTCATACATCAAAAAGATTTTTACGCCGGGCTATAACGTAATCGAGGCGCAGGACGGTACCACAGGCCTTGAACTTATTAAAAAGCATATCCCCGATGTAATTATAAGCGATATCGTGATGGATGGTATCAGCGGGCTTGAACTGTGCCGGATTGTTAAAGAAGACCAGGCCATAAGCCATATCCCTGTTATCCTTTTAACCGGCGATACAACGCCGGATATAATGCTTAAGAGTATAGAGGAAGGGGCCATTGATTTTTTGCGCAAGCCTTTTGATAAAGAATTACTCATAGCGCGCGTAAAAAGTGTGCTACGCAATAAAACCGAGCTTCAGAATTACTTTTATAAGGAGGTTACCAAGAAAAGCACCGGTCGCAGTATCTCACAGGAAAATAAGGACTTTCTGAATAATTGTATTTCGGTAATTGAGCATTATTTTACCGACGATAAGTTTGATGTATATGTGCTGGCCAAAGAGATTGGTATCAGCTATGCAACCTTATTTAAACGTCTTAAAAACATCACGGGGCAATCGGTCAATAACTTTATCCGGTTTGTGCGCCTGCGCAAAGCTGCCGAATTACTCATTCAAACCAATTGTAATGTTAATGAAGCTGCATTCCAGGTTGGCTTTAGCGATGTGAAATACTTTCGCGAACAATTCTTCAAACAATACGGGATCAATCCGTCTGATTTTATCAAAAAACACCGCGCAAATTTTCAAATTTCGTATCGTATGAACGAGTTTGAAAAAAACTCTTCCAAATAAGACCCTGCCTTACCGGGATAGTACGTTGTCGCCGGAAAAGCTTTCCGGAAAAATAAAAGTGAATTTGACACTTATTTTATTGCTTATTCTACAAAAACTATCAAAAAGAGGGTTTTTTATATATTTTGACCCCGGTAATTTATAGTTTTACCCCTCTCTCGCAAAGCCAAATTCCGCTTATTTCGTTTTAACCGACAGGCAATAATCAGTACCAATATTTTATTGCCGGCAATTCATAAACTAAAAATTAATGCAATGAAAATTTCAAAAATGCGCAACCGGGCAGCTAATGCCGTGGTGTTAAATCGGCCCGGATAGGCTCAGTTACCACACAAAATTCCAAATTAAATGAACCCTTATAAACCAAATTAAATTATGAAATATAGATTTACTCTCTTAAAAAGTTTTTCCGTATTGCTTTTAATGATGATGCTCACAGGCATTGCTCAACTGGCAAGCGCGCAAACAAAAATTAATGTAAAAGGTGTTGTAAAAGATGCTACCGGCAATGTGTTGCCCGGTGCAACTGTAAACATCCAGGGCACAACCCAATCAACCACAACCGATGTTAATGGCGCTTTTAAAATAGAGGTTGCCGAAGGCTCAACACTGAAAATCTCTTTTGTGAGCATGGTAGCCAAATTCGTTGCGGTTACAAAAAATACCACCACATTAAATATCGTACTTGAAGATAGTAACAAGCAGCTTAATGAGGTTGTAGTGGTTGGTTACGGTACGCAAAAACGATCGGATGTTACCGGCTCGGTTACAACGGTACCCAAGTCCCGCTTATCACAATTGCCGGTAACTAACGTATTGCAGGCCGTAGAAGGTGCCGTTGCCGGGGTAACTATAACCACCACATCATCAATTCCTGGTCGCCAGCCTTCAGTCACGGTGAGAGGTCAAAATTCCATATCGGCAGCTTCGGGGCCTTTTGTGGTAGTTGATGGTATCCCGCTTACCAAAAGTGGAGGATCACTTAATGATATTAACCCCAACGATATTGCATCAATGGAGATCCTTAAAGATGCTTCCGCCGTTGCTATTTATGGTGCTAACGGCTCGCAGGGCGTTATCCTGATCACTACAAAACGTGGTATTACTGGTAAACCTGTAATTCGCTACAATGGATATGCCGGCTATGAAAATCTGGGGCATATACTTGAACCACGTGATCCGGCCTCATTTACCCAGAAGTTCCTTGATTATGAGTCGCAAAACCACTTAACCCAGCAATTTCCCGAGCCGGTGTATAATAACTCTGAAAGGGCTAACTACGCTGCCGGCCGTACTATTGATTGGGTAAAAGAAACTACCCAGCAAGGCTTTATGCAGGATCATAACCTGAGTGTAACGGGCGGTACCCCTGATGTTAAATACTTTTTATCAGGCGATTACCTGAAACAAAAAGGTGTGATAAAAGGCTATCAGTATAACCGGGCAAGCGTACGTTCAAACTTGGATGTAAATGTAACCAGCTACCTGAGCGTTGGCGCAAATTTGTATTTCGCTAATAATAACTATGATGGCGGCAGGGCAAACTTATTGAACGCTACAGCCATGAGTCCCTATGGTAACATATATAATGCTGATGGCACTTATGCCATTTACCCAATGGCCCCCGAACAGCTATATGTTAATCCTCTGCTTGGTTTAACTACCGACCAGATAAACCGAAGCGTGAATATAAGCGGCAACGGCTATGCTGAAGTGAAATTTGGAGGTGTACTCAAAGGTTTAAAATACCGCTTAAATGCCGGGTATACTTACCTGCCTACCCGCGTAGACGGCTATAGCGGCCGTTTGGCTAATACACCTTTAGGTTCGGCAACCGCGGTAAGTTCCGAAACAAATAGCTACACACTTGATAACCTGTTGCTTTATACCCGCGATTTTGGTAAGCACCGGATCGATTTTACAGGCTTATACAGCGCGCAGCAGCGTAAATATTTCATTTCGGGAATAGCCGGCACTGGTTATATAAACGACGAACTGTCATTTAACCAGATTGGTATTGGCGCAACAGTATCAGGCGCAAGTGTAAATGGCTTTTCAGGAAGTTATTCAGATAGGTATGCGCTTAATTCGCAAATGGCCAGGTTGAATTATTCATATGACAGCAGGTACCTGGTAACCCTGACCGTAAGGCGTGACGGTTCATCAGTATTTGGTGCCAATACTTCCAAATATGGCTGGTTCCCGGTTGCAGCCCTTGGTTGGAATGTAAGTAACGAAGATTTTCTCAAAAACTCCAAACTGATCAATAACTTAAAACTTAGGGCATCATACGGTAAAACCGGTAACGAGGCGGTAAGTGTTTACAGAACCATTACATCGGATGGTACGGTAAGGTTTCCTTTTAATGGGGTAAGTACCGTAGGTATACAGGCAAACAATCTTGGTAATGGAAACCTGCACTGGGAAAGCACTAACCAGGCTAATATCGCGGCCGACTTTTCTGTGTTGAATAGCAGAATCAGTGGTACCGTGGAATATTATGATTCAAGAACAACCGGGCTATTGTTAAACCGTGCACTACCAACCATTACCGGTTACAACCAGGTTGTCGATAACATAGGAAAGGTAGCAAATAAAGGTATTGAGGTAACATTAAATACCCGCAATATTGATGGCAAAGATTTTAGATGGGAAAGTACTATTGTGTTTGCAGCAAATAAAAATAAAATTGTTGCCCTTTATGGCGATGGCAAAGATGATATTGGCAACAAATGGTTTATTGGCAAACCTATCAATGTAATATATGATTATAAAATGACCGGTGTTTGGCAAACAGGCGAAGATCCCTCCAAGCAGGATCCCGTTGCTAAGCCGGGGGATTTGAAATTTGCCGATATTAACGGCGATGGTAAAATTACTGCCGATGGGGACAGGGTAATATTGGGACAGCAGGACCCTAAATGGACCGGCGGTTTAACCAACACATTTCATTATAAGAATTTTAACCTGAGCATCTTTGTACAAACGGCACAGGGTATGTTAAAAAATAACGCCGATTTAAATTATGCCGATGAATCGGGCAGAAGAAATACACCTGCCGCGGTTGGCTACTGGACACCAACCAATAACAGTAACGAGTTTCAGTCATTAACCTATACGAATACACGTGGTTATGGTTATCCGCGTAATGCCAGCTATACACGTATTAAAGATGTGACTTTTAGTTACGTAGTTCCTCAAAGGTTGCTTGATAAAGCAGGCATAAGCGGTTTAACCTTTTATTTAAGCGGTAGAAACCTGAAAACGTTTACAAACTGGATAGGATGGGACCCTGAGGCCAATTACTCAACCCGCGGATCGGGCGATTGGGTAAATAATTATCCACAAACCCGTACAATCATTTTAGGTGCTAATATTTCTTTAAAATAACTAACCCGTAAAAAGACATGAAAAACTATTCAGCAATATTACTCTTTGCAGGTGTGTTAACAGCATTCGCATCTTGCAAAAAATCATATCTCGACGAAAAACCATACTCGTCATATACTCCCCTTACTGTTACCGATTCATTGGGTATGGAGGCATCGGCAATAGGTTTATACAACCTTGAAACCGGTATCCTAACCTATTCAGGTGCGCAGGGCTGGCCAAGTGTTTGGCAGGTAGGTACAGATGTGGCGAACGCTACAGCCCAGCAGCAGGGGATAGAGGTGCCTTATTATAATTATAGTGCGCTGGCACCACAGGATGACGCCGCCAAATATATCTGGGGCAAATATTATGCGATGATCAATAACGCTAATATTATAATTGACAATGCTGAAAATCCATCAAATACAAAATTAGGATCTATAGGAAAAAAACAAGTGGAAGCAGAGGCCAAGTTTTTCAGGGCGTATGCCTACAATAACCTGGTTACCTTATTTGGTAAAGTGCCGCTTACTGATCACGCTTTAACTGTTCCGAAGATAAACTTTACCCGTGCGTCTCTTGATGATTTAAACGCGCTTATTACCAGTGACCTTAACTATGCAGTTACTAACCTGGCCGACCTTAATGCCGGTACCGCGAAAACAAACGCTCAGGGTAAGCCGGTTGGCAGGGCTAACAAATACATGGCAATGCAGTTGTTAGCCGAAGCTTATCTGCGTATGGGTAAAAACGACCTTGCTGAGCAGCAAGCTCAGGCCATTATCAATAGTGGCAAATTTAGCCTGATCAAAGCCCGTTATGGCGTAAGGGCAGGTGGCGCCGGCGATTACTATTCAGATATGTTTGTATATGGCAATCAACGCCGTGCACAAGGCAACGCCGAAGCTATCTGGGTGCTTGAACAGGAAAATTCATCAGTTGTTGTAGGTGGAAATGTGGATAATGCTCAGCAGCGCCGGGTATGGGGCGCGGCATACTATCAGATTCCGGGAATGTTGCCTTGCGATTCCTTAGGTGGTCGTAGTATCGGGAGATTAAGATTAAGTAACTGGGTGCTTTATGGGCTGTATCCACAAGGCGATCTTCGTAATTCACAATATAGCATTAAAAGACAATACTATTACAATGATCCTAAGTTCCCTGCTTTATTAGGAAAACCTGTACCATTTGCTGGTGCGGATACCTTATTCAGGATTTGCCCGAGTACAACTAAATGGGGCGCGTTTGATCCTAACGATACTTTTGGCTACGCCATGATCAAGGATTTTATCATGATGCGTTTAGGTGAAACTTACCTGCTACTCGCCGAAGCACAGTTTAAACAAGGTAAAACTGCTGATGCAGCGACTTCTATTAACGTGTTAAGGACGCGGGCTAATGCACCACAGGTAACGGCCGCGCAAATGACACTTGATTTTATACTTGATGAACGTGCCAGGGAATTGATCGGCGAGGAAAACCGCCGCCAAACCTTGATGCGTACAGGTACACTGGTTGACCGTGCCACGCGGCTTAATAGTAACGATGCCGTTCACCCAACAACCGGGCTCGCAGCTAAGAATCTGCTGCTACCTATCCCTCTGTCTGAAATTCAATTGAATAAAGATGCGGTGCTGGAGCAAAATCCGGGTTATTAAATTAAAACACAAATAAAAAGTAAGGGCAATATCCATTGCCCTTACTTTTACTTTTTATGAAGCTATACCATTTAAGATCACTTTTTTTTATATGTGTCCTGTTTGGGGGCACTGTTGTTGTATCTGCTCAAACCGGCAAAGTAACTACTACCACTATTGGTTTGGGTTGGGCTAATAACTCAGTCAATACGGTTGTTTTCCGCAAAAACTCATTGGTTACTTTTAAGGGTGAACAATACGCTGCTTATTATAACAACGACCAGGCTTTAGTGTTGGCTAAGAGAAAAAGCGGATCTGGTAACTGGCAGGTTGCTGCAACGCAATATAAAGCCGATGCTGCTGATGCCCATAAGGATATCAGTATCATGGTTGATGGTGCCGGTTATTTGCATGTTGCCTGGGGGCACCATAATCAGACTTTAAACTATGCTAAAAGCATTAAGCCCGGAAGCCTAACTTTGTCGGCCCAACAAAGCATGACAGGGGGTGGCGAAAACAAGGTCAGCTATCCTGAATTTTATCGTTTACAAGATGGCGATCTGTTATTTGTTTACCGCGACGGAGGTTCGGGTAACGGAAACCTGGTCATGAACAGGTATAATATAACTACTCAAAAATGGGTTAACATACAGCAAAATCTTATTGACGGTGAGGGTAAACGCAATGCCTACTGGCAAATGTGCATCGATAAAAAAGGGACAATCCATATTTCATGGGTATGGCGCGAAACGCCAGACGTAGCAAGTAATCATGACATGTGCTACGCCCGATCAAACGACGGAGGTTTAACCTGGGAAAAATCGACTGGCGAAAAATATATGCTCCCGATTAATGCTGCTAATGCTGAGTACGCATGCCGGATTCCGCAGCACAGCGAGCTCATCAATCAAACATCCATGTTTGCCGATGACGGGGGCAACCCTTTTATCGCAACCTATTGGCGCGATAACAGTTCAACTGCACCGCAGTATCATATTGTTTTTAAAACCAGCAGTGGTTGGCACTCGGCCAATCTTGGTTTTAGGAAAACGGCATTCAGCCTTGGAGGCACAGGTACCAAACGGATCCCGATATCTCGCCCGCAGATCATTACCTGGAACAATGGCGGGATGCAATCAGCAGCACTAATTTTCAGGGACGCTGAACGCGGTAATAAAGTTTCGGTGGCGATGAATGCCGACCTGAAAACTTCAAACTGGCAGGTTAGTGATTTAACTACCACGCCTGTAGAGGAATGGGAACCGACTTATGATACCGAGCTATGGAAAGATAAAAAGATTCTTAACCTGTTTGTACAACAGGTAACCCAGGTTGATGGTGAAGGGAAAGCCAGTATACCGCCCACTAACGTACAGGTATTGGAATGGACGCCTTAAAGTTGAAAGTCTGTCGAAAGTCTTTAGACATATTTTAAGAAAAAACGACTTAAGACTTAGAGCTTTCGACTTGAGACTTACAACATGGAACTTGAATCAAAGTATAATAAACAAATAAACATCCCGGATGAAGAAACTCATATTTTACTTTCTATTGATAAGCGCTCCGTTTTGTGCATCCGCCCAAAGCAAAAAGAATATCGCCCAGGTGTCCGACAGGAAATTGTGGTTAAGCTACATGGATAAGGTAGCCCGGCCGGTGATTAGCAACCTTGCTGCCGATCAGCTTAAAGAGAAAATGCGCATGGAATTGTCTGATAGGGTTGATAATAAGGAAAGTCGTGCTAAGGTGGGATACCTGGAAGCTTTTGGTCGTACATTGTGTGGTATAGCACCGTGGTTACAATTAGAAGGTGGTGATCCAGCCGAGGTAAAACTTCGCGAACAATACAGGGCCTGGTCTTTAAAGGCTATTGCAAACGCGGTTAATCCGCAGGCTAAAGACTATATGCAATGGAGCGGTGGCCAGCCATTGGTTGATGCCTCGTTTGTTGCTTTTGCCTTGGTGCGGAGTCCATGGTTATGGGAGCATCTTGATGATGCTACCAAAAAACAAGTGGTTGAAGTAATGAAAACTACCCGGGCAACTGTTCCGGTTTATTCCAACTGGATTTTGTTTTCGGGGATGATAGAGGCATTCTTTTGCAAATATGACCTTGGCTACGATCCGGTAAGGGTTGAATTTGGTATCCGCGAATTTACAGAACATTGGTATGTTGGCGACGGTATGTATTCGGACGGGATGAGCTTTCATCTCGATTATTATAATAGCATCGTGATCCATCCAAACCTGAGTACCATATTGGAAGAGGTAGATGCTAAAAAGAAAACTTATGTGCGTGAGGAACAACGTGAGTTGGCTGTTGGCCAACGTTATGCCGAAGTGCTTGAGCGCCTTATTAATGCTGATGGAAGCTTCCCGGCTATCGGACGGTCGATAGTTTATCGCGGCGGCGCATTTCATCATTTAGCAAATATCGCCTACAAAAAACAACTGCCTGCAAACCTGAAACCGGCACAGGTAAGATGCGCGCTAACAGCTATGATAAAAAAAACGCTTGGCGCACCGCAAACTTTTACTGCCGATGGCTGGCTTAATATGGGTTTATATGGCAAGCAGCCCGGCCTGGCCGATTTTTATATTACAACCGGCAGCCTTTATTTCTGCGCTACTGTTTTTGTACCATTAGGCTTGCCCGAAACCGATCCGTTTTGGACTGATGCGGACGAACCCTGGACCGCAGTTAAAATCTGGAGCGGCCAGGATGCACCTGCCGATCATGCACTTGATATTAGAAAATAATACAACATCTTTATATGAAATACTATCGTTTTTTATTGCCGGCCTTTTTGCTGCTAAGTATCCTCGGTCGTGCGCAAACCAAATTAACCAGTTTTAGTCCGGGCGCAATCTGGCCAGATGATAAAGGGGTGCACATTAATGCCCACGGGGGAGGCATTCTGTATAATAATGGGGTTTATTATTGGTTTGGCGAACACAAAATTGCCGGCGATGCAGGCAACCGGGCAATGGTTGGGGTTCATTGCTATTCGTCAAAAGATTTATACAACTGGAAGGATGAGGGGATCTCGCTGAGTGTTTCGCCCGATACCACAAATGATATAGCAAAAGGCTGCATCCTGGAAAGGCCCAAAGTTGTTTATAACAAAAAGACAAAGAAATATGTAATGTGGTTGCACCTGGAACTATTAGGCAAAGGCTACAGCGCTGCCCGCGCCGGGGTTGCTGTAAGCGATAAGGTGATCGGCCCGTACAAGTTTATTAAAAGCTATCGCCCCAACCCGGGGCAGATGCCGTTTTATCCGGCACTTACACCCGAAGGTGATAAAATAAACTGTATTAATCCGGCTCACGAAACCGATAAGTTTTTTTGCCGCGATTTGCCCGGTGGCCAGATGGCCCGCGACATGACCGTTTTTGTTGATGACGACGGCAAGGCTTACCACGTTTTTTCATCCGAAGAAAACTACACCCTTGACCTGGCCGAACTAACTCCCGATTATACAGGGCATACAGGTAAGTTTATCCGTATCTATATAGGCCACCAAACTGAAGCTCCTGCATTATTTAAACGTAACGGAATTTATTACATGATAGGCTCGGGCTGTACAGGTTGGGCACCCAACGCCGCCCGTTGGTTCAGTGCAAAATCAATCTGGGGGCCATGGACCTACCACGGCAACCCCTGCCAGGGACAGGATAGCAAAATAACTTACGGCGGTCAAAGCACGCATGTATTGCCTATTGCCGGTAAAAAAGATGCCTTCATATTTATAGCCGATAAATGGGCTCCAAAAGACGCTATTGACGGCCGTTACCTCTGGCTGCCCATCAGCTTTAAAGGTGATGATATCGAAATAAACTGGGTAAATAACTGGAACCTTGACGTATTTAAGAAATAACATGCGAAACTTCATAAGCTTATGCTGCCTGCTGTTCGTTACCGGTACGGCGACCGCTCAGGACAGTCTCATTACCAATATTCAAAGCCGTAAAGCACTTGATCTGAACGGCAAATGGCAATACATTGTTGATCCGTACGAAACCGGGTTTTATGATTATCGCTATAAGGAGCTCCACGAAAAAAATGGAGATGCCTATTGGAACAGCGGCATCCCGGCTAATAAAACTGAGAAAAAGGAGCATGGCTACATCGATAAATATAGCATTGATGTACCCGGCGACTGGAACCATCAAAAGCCGGAGTTTAGTTATTACGAAGGAACTATCTGGTATAAAAAATCATTCGATTATGTTAAACCGGCCAATGGCGGCAGGCAGTACCTTTATTTTGGTGCGGTAAATTATAGGGCCGATGTATACCTGAACGGTAAAAAGCTGGGGATGCACAAAGGTGGCTTTACACCTTTTAATTTTGAAGTACCTGCCGGGCTGCTTAAGGAAAAGGATAATCTTTTAGTGGTTAAGGTTGATAATAAACGCTACGCTGATGAGGTGCCCACCCTTAACACCGACTGGTGGAACTACGGTGGTATAACCCGCGATGTAAAACTGGTGGAAGTACCGGCAACTTATATCCGCGATTTTGTGATCCAGCTTAAAAAGCCTGTTAATGGTGCGGCTCCCGCAAAACAACCGGAGGTAAGCGGATGGGTTAAACTGAGCGATACTCCGCTAACCGGTCAAAATATCACCGTACAAATACCCGAGCTTAAGTTTAGTAAGCAGTTTGCTGCCACAGGTGCGCTTACCCAGCTGAGCTTTAAATTACCTAAGGCTCAGCTATGGTCGCCCGAAACGCCTAAGCTGTATAAGGTTATTATAAGCACCGGTGCCGATAAAACAGAAGATAAGATCGGGTTCCGTACCATTGAGGCGCACGGCCCGCAGTTATTGTTAAACGGCAAGCCTGTGTTTTTACGGGGGATCTGTATCCATGGCGAAATACCACAGGATGTACGGAGGGCTTACACCCAGCAGGATGCTGAGCAATTGTTAAATCAGGCGCATGAACTTGGCTGCAATATGGTTAGGCTGGCACATTATCCTCATGATGAAAAGATAACCCGCCTAGCCGATTCGCTGGGTATTATGGTTTGGTCGGAGATCCCGGTTTACTGGACTATTGATTTTGGCAATGCTGCTGTACTTGAAAAGGCAAAAGCGCAGCTTAATGAAATGATTACACGCGACCATAACCGTGCCAGTATCATTATCTGGTCGGTTGGGAACGAAACACCGGTGAGCCCAACACGTACGAATTTTATGCACGATCTGATTATCAGGGCCAAACAACTGGATGATACGCGCCTGGTTTCGGCGGCGCTTGAGGTAAATTATGGTTCAGGTAAAGATTTGAATGTGGTGGATGATCCGCTGGGTGAGTTTGTTGACCTCGTTGCTTTTAACGAATACCTTGGCTGGTATGGCGGCCTGCCTGATAAATGCCGCACTACAAACTGGAGCACGCCATACAATAAACCTTTATTTATCAGCGAAACCGGGGCCGAAGCTAAAACCGGTTTTCATGCCGATTCATTGACCCGCTTCGGCGAAGAATACCAGGAATGGTATTTTAAAGAGCAGGTGGCCATGTTTAAACGGATGCCTGCAAATTTCGTGGGCTTGTCACCATGGGTAATGGCCGATTTCCGGTCGCCCAAACGGAATAACCCGGTGTACCAGGAAGGCTGGAACCGCAAGGGCTTTTATGATGACAAAGGCAATAAAAAGAAAGCGTTTTATATTCTTCAAAACTATTACAAACAAAAAAGCGCGGAAGCGCTGAACCGATAGTCACCACAATGAAAAAAACTATTATATCCTTTTTAACATTTTTAAGCCTGGGCATAACCGGCTTCTGCCAGGCACCCAAACATACATTTGCGTTAGGCGATGAAGCTTTCTTGCTTGATGGGAAACCTTTCCAGATGATCTCGGGCGAAATGCATTATCCCCGCGTGCCGCGCGAAGCCTGGCGTGCCCGTATGAAAATGGCGAAAGCTATGGGATTAAATACCATTGGCACCTACGTTTTCTGGAACCTGCACGAGCCGCAAAAAGGCAAGTTTGATTTTAGCGGTAATAACGATGTGGCCGAGTTTGTTCGTATTGCTCAGCAGGAAGGCCTGTGGGTGATCCTTCGCCCAAGCCCGTATGTTTGTGCCGAATGGGAGTTTGGAGGATATCCTTACTGGTTGCAGAACGAAAAAGGCCTTGAGGTGCGTAGTAAAGAAGCCCAATACCTTAAAGAGTATGAAAGCTATATCAAAGAGGTAGGCAGGCAATTGGCCCCGCTACAGATAAACCATGGCGGTAATATCCTGATGGTACAAATTGAAAATGAATACGGCTCATATGGCAGCGATAAAGAGTATCTGGGGATTAATCAAAAACTATTTAAAGAAGCCGGTTTTGATGGATTGCTGTACACCTGCGACCCTGCCCCCGATTTGGTAGCTGGTCATTTGCCGGGATTACTTCCTGCTGTTAACGGTCTTGATAATCCTGCAAAGGTTAAAAAGATCATTAATGAAAATCACGATGGTAAGGGCCCGTATTATATTGCCGAGTGGTATCCTGCCTGGTTTGATTGGTGGGGAACTGCCCATCACACTATCCCTGCCGAACGTTATGCCGGTAGGCTTGATTCCGTACTGGCAGCAGGGATTTCTATCAACATGTACATGTTTCATGGTGGCACCACCCGTGCGTTTATGAATGGCGCAAATTTTAAAGATACCTCGCCTTATGAACCGCAAACGAGTAGCTATGATTATGATGCTCCCTTAGATGAGGCAGGTAATGCCACGCCGAAATTTATGCAATTCAGGCAGGTGATCCAAAAGCATTTGCCTGCCGGTGTGCAATTGCCCGATGTACCGGCAGCCAAACCAGTAATAACAATACCGGCTGTTAAACTAACACAATCGGTAAGTTTATTAAATACTCTGCCGGCTGCTAAAGAAAATATAAGTCCGCTTACGTTTGAAGACTTGCACCAGGACTATGGCTTTGTGTTGTACCGCACGGTTTTAAATGGAAGCCAAAGCGGGCAACTCAAGCTAAAAGAGCTTAGGGATTACGCAGTGATCATGATTAACGGTAAAAAGGTAGGCACGCTCGACCGCAGGCTTAACCAGGACAGCCTTTACTTAAAGTTGCCTGCAGGTAAAGTAACGCTTGATATTTTGATAGAAAACCTTGGCCGGATCAACTTTGGTAAGTATCTTTTACAAAACAAAAAAGGGATCACCCAACAAGCGCTTTTAAATGGCAAGATATTACAACACTGGAAAATGTATTCGCTGCCGTTTCATGATTTAAGTGCTGTGAAATTCTCTGCCGCAAGGCAAAATGCTCAATCGCCGATAATCAGGAAAGGCGGCTTTAAACTGGATAAATTGGGCGATACTTATCTTGATATGAGCAATTGGGGCAAAGGCGTGGTATGGGTAAATGGGCACAACCTCGGCAGGTACTGGGGCATCGGCCCACAACAAACTTTATACTTGCCGGTTGAGTGGTTAAAGAAAGGGTATAATGATGTTGAGGTGCTTGAATTATTAAAACCAGAACAAGACCAGTTAGCTGGCGTCGATAAACCGATATTGGATGTGGTAAAACCTCAAATAAGCTTAAAGCCGAAAGCTAAAGGCTCAAAGCCTATTTTGCAAATAAACTATTAAAAGCTTTGAGCTTTTTGCTTTAAGCCTTGAGGCTCTTTTGATAACAGACATATATAAATACTATTTACAATGGCAAGGGTAGCGTTTAAAATGAAGCTTCATGAAGGGCAAACCGCCGAATACAAGGCGCGGCATGATGCCATTTGGCCCGAATTGAGCAGTTTGCTTAAAGATGTGGGGATCAGTAATTATTCTATTTTTTTAGATGAAGACACGCATTGGCTTTTTGGCGTAATGGATGTTGAAGATCAGGAAGCCCTTGATCATTTGCCTGATAGCCCTATTATGAAAAAATGGTGGTTATACATGGCCGATATCATGGATACTAATGCCGATCATTCGCCGGTGAGTGTGCCTTTGAAAGAGGTGTTCTTTTTGCCATAGATACGAATATTGCTATTATTAAACTGGTTGTCATAAAGAGCGTGCTGCGGCAGGCGCCTTTGTGACGGCCATTTTTGTTTTTTATGGATAGCATATGCCTGGCTTTCACCTTGCTGTATACGTTGTATCTTAATTAAAAAAATTATTTTTACAGATATAGTTAACCTCAATAGGTATGGTTGAGATATTTCAGAATATCCGTAAAATATACAGGTTCAGCGCACCTTGCGAAGAGTTGGCTAACTATATAGAATTTTATTCGCAATCAGTTTTAGATTTATCTGCACAGCAGGTGAAAGCTGAGTTTTCAACGGTGAAAATGTTCCCCAGTTGGACACCTACTTTTTATATCAACCTTGGTTCGCCTTATTATATTGATTTGAAGAATACGAGGTATTATGTAGGGAAGCAGCAGGATGTTTTAATATTGAGAAATGAGGATGTTACCAGGCATAAACTATCTGCCGATAATATATTCACGGTTAAATTTAATCCGGGCGGTTTAGAAGCCGTTTTAGGTTTAAATCAAGTTCCGGTTATTGATAAGCTCATTAACCTTAATCAAATTTTGCCCTGGGAATTGCTTCAAAAAGTAAAACAGCCAATAAGCTTTGAAGAGCGTGTGATCATTGTTGAATCATATTTGTTAGAAAAGCTCATTAAACAGGCAAGCCAGGATCATTATGTTAAAATTGTTAACGACAGCATTGGCGAATATCAGGCTACCGGTATGAAGTTGAATACGTCAAAAGTTGCAGAGAGACTGTTCATTACTTCTAAAACTATCAATCGGTATTTCAACAGGGTGATTGGCACTCCGCCTAAAAATTATTTTTCAATTGTGCGGGGCAGAAATGCATTAACAGCATTTGTAAATGACAGAGAAAACTTTGTTCCGATAGATTATGGATATTATGATTTGAGCCATTTTCATAAGGACGTTATGAACCTTACCGGTCAAAGGATAACCAAGCATCAATTTTAATTTGTCCGTTTTTTACTTTTTGTGGGTAAGGCAGATCGCTTTCTTTGTAAGCTAAACAACGGTCATGAAAACATTCCTTATCATATTATTTGGCGCTACTTTTCTTATTCAAAAAGCTTACAGCCAGAAATATAAGCCGGTATTAGAACCTTACCCCGGGCTGGTTAAGGCAGACCCCAGGCTTGTTTTAAAAACAGGTTACCTCGTTGTACCGGAAAATAGAAGCAAGCCCGAAGGTTGCAAAGTGAAGATCCCGTTTTTATTTGTACGCCGGCCAGATCAGGACCCACGCAAAAACATCACGCTTTACACTACAGGTGGCCCAGGCTACAGCACTACACTAAATATTGATAGCATAAGCTATAACTCCGGTTGGTTAGCCTATGGCGGTTTTATTGCGTTTGATCAACGGGGAACAAAGAGGGCACAACCATGCCTGGATTGCATGGAAGTGGCAGCGGCCATTAAACGCAGTTACAGAGAAGGCAAAAATAAGGATAGCCTCGTATCACAAGCCGTTACTGAATGCCGGAACCGGTTTACAAAACAAGGCGTCGATTTATCGGCCTTTAACACCATTGAAAGTGCTGAAGATATAAATGATTTAAGATTAGCCTTAAATGTTGATTCGCTTAACCTGGTTGGCATATCCTATAGCGGCGGTCTTATGCTTACCATGGTACGAAATCACCCTGAAGGCGTTCGTGCGCTGCTTTTAAATTCACCACTGCCGGGTTATGTTAATTTTGAGGAACACGCTTTGTTTAATATCAATGAAGCGCTTGAGCAGGTATTTCATAATTGCGAAACGGATTCTTCTGACACAAAATATAAAGATTTAAGAATGAAATTCCATCAATACTTCAGCACTATCACCGGGAAGAAGTATACCATATCTTATCAGGAAAAAGGAAGCAATCAAGCTAATAGTCTCACTTATACAAAAAACGAATTACTCGATGCAATAATAGGCCGGATGAACTCCCGGCAGGTTAGCACGGTGCCTGCGGTAATGATTGATTTAATTGAAGGCCGTCATGATAAATATGTACGGGAGGTGTTTGATGGCTATTTCGCGGGTAATTCAAGCGTATCACTGGGTATGCGGTATTCTGTTTATTGCTCAGAACAAATTTCGTACGATGACCCTGCGTTGGAAGCACAACAACACTTGGTACTACCGTGGTTGGCCGGGTATCCGTTTAATGATGTAAATCATGTCATATGCAATTGTTGGAAGGTGAAGGCTGAACCTGCTGTAGCAAAGCAGCCTGTTTATTCTACAGTACCGGCATTAATTTCGGCAGGTGACGTCGACCCCGATTGCAGGCCGTTTTATAACAGGTTGATAAAACGGTATATGCCTAATAGCCAATTATTGATCATCCATAACAGGGGGCATGCTCCGGGTTTTAGTGTAGATGGAACTGATTATGTGAAGCTATTTTTAGATAACCCACATCAGAAACTTACATCTCAATCAAAAAACCTGATCATTGAATAGCTTAATAGCCATTGTCAGATTTTTCGGTAATAAAGGTTTTGTCGTCTGTTAACATTATGCTAACATAGCAGCCTTACATTTGAGCCAAAACAACTCTTTAGCATGTATCCTGCACTTACTGATGAAGCGTTGATGGGGCTTATCCAGCAAAGCAACCCCGTTGCCCTTGAAACTCTTTTTAATCGTTACTACAAAACCTTATGTCAGCTGTGCACGGTGTACACTAAAGATTATACCGTTGCCGAAGAGATCACCGCCAATCTTTTCATTAAACTCTGGGACAACCGCGATACGGCCATCCTTAATGTAAAAAGTTACCTGTTTGTTGCTGCCAAAAATCTCTCTTTAAATCATATCCAAAAAAAGAAAGATCCGGTATATTCTATCGAAGATATCGACCTTCAGGGCCACATGTTAAAAGATAGGGATAATCCATTTAAAATTCTTTCTGGCCGCGAATCGTACAATAAAATACTAAACCTTATTGATACCTTGCCTGTCAGCCAAAGGCAGATATTGCTCATGAGCCGTATTGATAACCTTGATAAAAATGAGATAGCCAAAGTGTTGGGTATTTCTGTTCGTACGGTTGAAACTACACTTTATCAATCTATCAAAAAACTTCGCCAGCTGTTAAAAGGGCAGCATAATTTCACTTCCGAGGGTTAATGATTTCTTAATATAAACTTAACTCATTTCGCTACGTATCGGGTACGTAAAATCAGTCTTTATTGCAGAGACAGATTTAATGGAAGATAACAGTTACCGCTTAATAGTTGAATATTTTGAAAAAACCATCAGTGATGATGGCTTAACACAGTTACAGGAGTGGATTGAGGAGAACCCTGAAAACCTTGCCCAGTTCAGTGAAACCATCCAGATCCTGGAAGCATCCAAAGTTTATTTTAAACAGCCGGAAAATGCCGAAAGCACCTGGGCAAAAATCAATACGCATATAACCCAACCCCAGATACCGGTAATTAAACGCAGTTCTAAATTTAACTGGATGGCTTATGCCGCCGCTTGTTTGCTTATTTGTACTGCCGGTTGGTTTGGATACCGTTATTTTAAACAGTCGCCGGTTTTGGTTTATGAAGAAATCAGCAATGCCGATGGCAAGCATTCAAAAATAATACTGCCAGATAGCTCGACAGTTTATCTGGGTGGTGGTAGCAAACTCAGATACGCCAAAAACTTTAGCGGCGAAAAACGTGATGTAACGCTTAATGGCGAAGCTTTTTTTGATGTGGTCCATCAGGCTAAACCATTTGTAGTTAAAAGCGGCGATATCACAACAGTGGTATTGGGTACTTCATTTAATATTAAAGCCTATCTGGCCGATCATAAAGTAGCTGTAACCGTGCAAAGCGGTAAAGTAGGGGTAATGGCCAATGTGCAGGGAAAACCTCAAATGGTTAAATACCTGGTAAAGAATGAACAGATCAGCATCAATACCCAAAATGGTATCTATACTTTTAACAACACTGATGCATCATCAGTAAGCTCGTGGATCAATAACGAATTTGTTTTCTACAATACAACTTACAGGGAGATAGCCGCTTCGCTTGAGCATCATTACGGTGCTAAGATTCGGTTTACAGAACAGGACTTAGGCAATGTAAGGCTTACAGCCAAATTAAGGGGAATGACATTGACAGATGCCATGGAAACCCTCAGCGCGCTATCCGGATTGGGCTACACGCAAAAAGGCAATCAGCTATTTATTTCAAACAATAATCAAAAAGGAGGAAGTATAATGAAATAGTATTTACCCGGCTATTGGTAAAAGCCTGGACGTTGCTGGTAACAACCCCAGGCTTCAGAATTTTGACAATTTAAACTCACGGTTAGACAAGTATAAATTAAAGTAAATATATGAAAAAGTTATGGTTATTAACCATGCTGTTCTTTTTACAATTGCCTTTTGGCGGCATAAACGCTAAGGCTCAAACAGTAATAAACAAAAGGATCACGTTTGGTGCCGAGGGCACCATGCTAAAGGATGCCTTTCAGCAAATTGAAAAATCAAGCGATATCTCTATCAGCTATAACAATAGCCTGCTTGATGATAAACGCAAAGTACATGTAACAAAAGCAGAGCGCTCTTTAGGCGAAACACTCGACGTGCTTTTAAAAGGCACTACCTGCACATACAGAGCAGCAGGTGAACGTAATATCCTCATCATTGCAAAAACACAAGATAGGGGTAGCATTAAAGGGAAAGTGGTTGATGAAAAATCAGAACCACTTCCCGGTGCTACTGTGAAAATTCCGGGAACCGGGGCCACTGCTATCAGTGGCGTTGATGGTTCATATACATTAAATATTGTGCCGGGTACTTACACGGTTGAGGCAAGCTTTATCTCTTACGAAACTAAGAGGATCCAGAATGTAAGTGTTAGCTCGAGTACCAATACTGTTTTAAATATCACGCTTAGCCCGGCCGATAATAAACTTAACGAAGTTGTGGTAACGGCACTTGGTATAAAAAGGGAAGATAAAAGTTTGGGTTATTCTGCCCCGGTCATTAAAGGTGAGCAACTAACCGGCGCTCTTTCAGGTAACTGGACTGATGCATTATCGGGCAAGGTAGCCGGTTTAAACCTGATCCGTTCAAACAGCGGTCCGGCCGGATCAAACAAAATTATCCTGCGTGGTGAAAATAACCTGACCGGTGATAACGAAGCTTTGATAGTGGTTGACGGTGTTGTAATTAACCAGGGTAGCGGCAGACGTACAAGCAACTCCGGCGAATCGGCTTATGGCACCAGCAGCGATAACATGCCTGCCGATTATGGCAGCAACCTGAACGACATCAACCCAGAGGACATTGAAACGGTAACGGTATTGAAAGGCCCGGGCGCGGCGGCGCTTTATGGCCAGCGCGGTGCCAATGGTGCTATTATCATCACAACAAAATCGGGTAAAAAGCATAGTAGCCTGGGCATCACCTTTAACTCAAATGCAAGCCTTGAAAGTGTAAACCGCTGGCCTGATTTACAATATGAATACGGACAAGGTACGGCGGGTTCCCGTTATTATTCGTACGGGGCAGGGCCGGATGGTGCAAGCACCAGCTCGACAAGCTCGGCTTACGGCCCTAAATTTGATGGCCAGCTTTTTTATCAGTTGGATCCGGTTACGCAAAAGCAAAGCACAACACGTACGCCATGGGTACCATATAAAAACCAGATCCGTGATTTTTTTGATGTTGGCCAAACTTTCACCAACTCGGTAAGTGTTGACGGCGGCAGCGATAAAACAACGGCCCGTTTTTCGGCAACCAACGTTACCAATCACTGGATTACGCCGAATACAGGGTACACCCGTAACAGCATTGCTTTATCGGTTAACTCCAAAATCAATGATAAGTTAACCATCAATGCAAAAGTAAATTACAATAATAAAAACAGCGATAACTTACCTGGTGCAGGTTATGGTAACCAGTCGCTGATGTATTGGTTTATATTCTGGCAGCCCAATGCCAATTTAAACTGGTTGAAGAACTACTGGAAAAACGGGCAAGATGGTAAAGCGATCTTTTATCCTTTCAGCTCGTTCCCAGAAAACCCCTACGCAGTATCAAATGAGTTTATCAACAAGTCAAACCGTAACTCGGTTACAGGAAACGTAGAGGCACTTTATAATGTCACAAAAGAGTTTAGCATACAGGTTCGTGCTACTTTAGACATGGGCTATGAGCAGCGCGCACAGCAGCGTCCATATGATGCCGGAAGTAAATACCCGAAAGGCTCGTACCGTACACAAAACATCTATTCGGAAGAGCAGGGTGCCGATTTCCTGTTGAAATACAACAAGAAAATAACGCACGATGTTAACATTACCGCTACAGCAGGCGGCAGTATGCTCCGCAACAATTATAACCGCGATGAGGTACGTGCCGACTCGTTAGTATATCCGGGCGTGTATTCGATGGCTAACAATGCTGGTCCGCTGGTTACGTTGCCGTTTAAGTCAAAATATGCTATCAACAGCTTTTACGGCTTGTTATCTACATCTTTTAAAGATTACTTGTATGTGGATTTAACAGCCCGCCAGGACTGGATCAGCACGCTGGCTACTGCGAACCGTACCGATCAGGTTGGTTTCTTCTATCCATCGGCAAGCATGAGCTTTTTGCCATCTGAAGCATTCAAGCTGCCTAAATTTATTGACTATGCAAAAGTGAGGGCATCGCTTGCAGGTGTTGGTAGCGGTACAACAAATCCTTATCAAACCTCATTTAATTATGTATCGGCGGGTAGCACTTATGCAGGCGGTTTACAAAATCCGCGTACGCTATCCAACCCCGATTTGAAACCTTTGCGTACCACAACGCTTGAAGTTGGTGCCGAAACCAGGATGTTCAGCAATCGCTTAGGTTTTGATATAGCTTTATATACGGGTAACACTAAAAACCAGATCCTGAGCCGTACTGTGGATCAATCGTCAGGTTATAACCAGGCAGTTATCAACGTAGGTAAGGTAAACAACAAAGGCATCGAAATTACATTGAACGGAACGCCTATACGCAAAGCCAACGTGTTTAGCTGGAATGTTACTGCAACCTTCAGCGCCAATAAAAATACCATTGAGCAACTTGCCGATAGCGCGGTTGTGTTGCGGAATGGCCCTACCGGCGGTGGCCAGATTGTTGCCCGTGTAGGCGGCAGTATGGGCGATATGTACGGTCGCGGTTATTTGCGCTCGCCTGATGGGCAGATCGTTTATGATGCTTCTACAGGTTTTGCCAAATTAGCTGATAACCTGGTTTATTTAGGCAACACTATCCCTAAATGGAAAGCAAGCATGGGGCACGATTTCAGGTATAAGCAATTTAACCTGCACCTGTTGTTTGATGCCCAGGTTGGCGGTGTATCATATTCGCTTTCAAACTATAAACTGGCCGAGCAGGGTAAAACAACGCTCACCCTACCCGGCAGGTATAACGGTATCATAGGCAAAGGTGTTATCCAAAACCCTGACGGCAGTTACAGACCGAACGATGTTATTGCAACAGATGTTGACGGTTACTACCGCTCACACTATGGTATTGATAATGCCGAAGGTAATACGTTTTCAACCAACTTCCTGAAATTCCGCGAGGCAAGGTTTGATTATTCATTGAGCCCTCGTTTAGTTAAACGCCTTGGATTAACGCGTGCTACGGTAGGTGTATATGGTCGTGACCTGTACATCTGGACTAAGTGGCCAATCTTCGATCCTGAATTTGGTACGCTTTCGGGTACCGACATTGTGCAGGGATTTGAAGTGGCGCAGTTTCCATCAACCCGCACATTTGGTTTTAACATAGTTATTGGCATTTAATAATTAACAATATGAAAAGGAACGGATATATACTTATATCAATGATGATGTTGTTCGTTAGCATAATGTCGTCATGTAAAAAGGATTTTATTGCACTTAATACCGATCCCAACGGCACGCCAAACGCCTTGCCACAGCAATTGCTGGCACCCGCACTGGTAAACACATTGGGGACTAATATGCTTCGCGCCCGTAATTTTAATAACGAGCTGATGCAGGTTACTGTAGATGCCGGCGACTCGGAGGGCAGGGTGTTCAGGTATGATATTAAACGTACCTGGGCCGATGTTACCTGGAATGCCTGGTATACCCAGTTAACCAACTTTAAAGATATTTATACCATTGCCAGCAAGGAGGTTACTTATAATAAAACTTACATGGGCATTTCGCTCATTTGCCAGGCATGGTTGTATTCAATGCTTACCGATACTTATGGCGATGTGCCTTACTTTGATTCGAACAAAGGCAAGGACGGGAATTTTACGCCTAAGTTTGATAAGCAGAAAGATATCTACCTGGATATTTTCAAAAACCTGGAAGCTGCTGATACCCTGCTTAATGCATCGGCAAATGTTGTAGCAGGAAGCGATCCGGTGTTTAACGGGAATGCTTTAAAATGGCGCAAGTTTGGTAACACGCTTTATTTAAGGTTGTTGTTAAGGGTATCGGGCAAAGCCGATGTTTCGGCTGATGTGATCGCCAAGATCAAACAAATTGTTGATACCAATCCGGATGCTTACCCCATTATGGGCAGCAATGATGATTCGGCAGTTTTGCGGTGGACAGGCTCCGGTGCCTTGACATCTCCATTTATTGGGGGAGTACGCGAACAGGACTGGCGGCAACCCGGTATTTGCGAGTTTTTTGTAAACAACCTGGCTAAATGGGCCGATCCGAGGCTGGTTAACAACCGCTGGTCGATATCAAGTTACCAGGGTGGCATACAGGGGATTCCAAGTGGTTATGCCCCAGGTGAAAATGTTGGTATCAAATCATATTTCCAATCTACCACATCAACAACTACGTTAATGAACGATCCGTTGATGGGTAACATCATGAACTATTCGGAGTTGCAATTTATCCTTGCCGAAGCCGCTGCCAAGGGCTGGATAGCCGGCGATGCTGCTACTTATTATAAAAACGGTGTTCAGGCTGGTATCACTTTCTGGATCCCGACATATACAGTACCTATTGATACCTATTTAGCAGGCGCTGATATTACGTGGGATAATGCTGCTCCGCTTGATGAAAAAATGGAGATGATCCATGTTCAGAAATACTACTCCATGTTTTACACTGATTTTGAGCAATGGTTTGAATATCGCCGTACCGGCCACCCGGTATTGCCGAAAGGTAATGGTTTAAAGAACAACGGTATTATGCCGGCCAGGCTGCAATACCCGGTTTATGTACAATCGGCCAATCCTGATAGTTACAAGGCTGCGGTAGCTGCACAGGGTGCCGATGAGATAAGCACACAGGTGTGGTGGCAAAAACAATAATAACCCGGTTTTAAACTAAGAGATCCATAAAATGAAAAAAGTATATTTATTACTGGTGCTTGCAATGGCCGCCGGTATAAGTTCATGTAAAAAGAATAACTATGCCGAAGGTACATTAAGCCCCATCATAGCAGTTGTTGACCTTCGCGCTATTTACAAAGGCTCGGATGTTGTGCTGAACAGCAACAACATGGGTGGGGCTAAGGAAATAGTGGGTGTAGTAATATCAAATGCGGCGGCAGGTAACAGTCCGGCCGGCGTATTGGTGGTACAAAATAACCGCCGCAATGCTGTACGAGGTATTTCTCTTGAAATAGGCAGCGCAGCTGCAAATTATGTTCCGGGCGATTCGGTAATAGTGCAAGTTGATGGCGCTACACTTACCAAAGTAAATGGCAGTATGCGTGTTAAAGGTCTTACTGAAACATCAGTAAGTAAAGTTGCCGATAACAGACCTATCAAAGTACAATCTGTTCCGTCAGCTACTTTACTGGCTTCGCCGGACGTTTATGAAGGCACGCTGGTTACTATAGCCAAAGCGGTTACTGATCCGGAGCCGCAGCAGGGCGAAACCTACGCGGGTGATAAAACACTTAATGATGGTTTTGGCAAAATAACCATGCATACAGAGGCAAACGCTGCTTTCGCAAGTACCGAATTGCCGTTCAGCGCTAATTTTACAGGTATCCCGTTTGCGGTAACATCTGGTACGGATACCAGGTTGCAGCTTTGGCCGCGTACTATTGATGATGTGTTTACACTTGCGGCAACCAAGCCATCGCCGATTATTATAACCGGATACCTTACAAATCCTTCGGGCAGCGATGGTAATTATGAATATATTCAGTTCAAGGCAATTAAGGATATCGATTTTTCGGTAACCAATTATGCCGTGGTAACCTGTAATAACGCGGGTACCAACCCGGCACCTGCCAATGGCTGGGCGCAAGGTTTGGCAAAAACTTACAAGTTTAACCTTACATCAGGCACAGTTAAAAAAGGCCAGTTCTTTTATGTAGGTGGTAACAAAAATATCTGGGGCAAAGGCTCAACCGATATCAGTTCATCAAACTGGATCAACAGCACGATGTATGCCGAAATACCGGGTGCTGATTTTGGTAACGTAACTACTAACCTGTTAGCTAACAGTGGTAACGTTGCGGGTATAGCGGTATTCAGCGGCACAACTGTTACGGCTTCAAGTGTCCCTCTGGACGTGATCATGTATGGTGGCGGTGGTACCGTGTACTCTGCTGGCCCGCCGGAAATTGGTTACCGTATTACCAATACCGATTACTATAGTACCATTAACCCGGTAACCCGTACAGACCAGGGCTTTTATGGCGGTGGTACCAATACCTCAAAGCTCACCTTGCCAACTGATGGCCTATTTTGCCAGTTGGGTGGCGTTTACGATGCACTTACCGGCAGGTGGGTAACCGGCAGGACAGTGACCAGCGTTACACTTACACTAACATCGCCAATTACTGCTATTGAAACAGCTACTGGCGTAACAACGATTCAGAACTAAAACCTTACCCCAACCCCTCTCCAAAAGAGAGGGCTTTACAATTTCATCTGTTAAAGTCCTCTCCTTTGGAGAGGATTTAGGTGAGGTCAAAATATCATCAAATGAACAGAAGATCATTTTTACAGGGCGTAGGCCTTATAACCGGCGGCGCGTTCATCTCGCTGCGTGCCAATGCTCTTACTCAAATATTAAAAGGGGATACAGTAAAAGGCCGTGTCACCGCAGGCAAAAAAGGAATTAAAGGAGTGATAATATCCGACGGTTTTTCGGTAGTTATTACTGATGACAAAGGTAATTACGAACTTACTCCAAATGAAAAAGCCAAAAGCATTTTCATGAGCACGCCATCGGGGTACGAGTTTAAAACAGACTATAACGTAGCCAAACATTACGAAAACATAGGCGATAGTTCGCATTTTGATTTTAAGCTGGAGCCCTTAAAAGTTGACGACAGTAATCACCATTTCATTATCTGGGCCGATCCGCAGGTGAAAAACAAAAAGGATGTTAAGCAGATGATGGACACGTCGGTTCCGGACACTATCGCTACCATAAAATCGTTGGGAAAAAATGCGTTGGTGCATGGTATTTGCGTAGGAGATATCGTGTGGGATAACCATGAGCTTTTCCCTGCATATAACGAGGCTGTGGCGCAAATGGGGATCCCGTTTTTCCAGGCTATAGGCAACCATGATATGGATTACCGTATGGGCGGAGACGAAACCTCGGATGTTACTTTTAAGCAGATTTATGGGCCAACTTATTATTCCTTTAACCGTGGTAAAGCACATTATGTAGTATTGGATAATGTTCGTTACCTGGGCATTGAGCGCGAGTATGACGGTTATATCACCGAAGATCAGCTAAACTGGCTGGCAAAAGATCTGCAATATGTAAAGAAAGATGAATTGCTAATCATTAACTTGCATATCCCTGTGTATAACCAGGTAAAGAATAATAAGGATTTTTATAAAGTGCTGGATGGCTTCAGCAATGTGCACATCATGTCGGGCCACACGCATTACCATGATAACAATATCACCAACGCCATTTTTGAACATAATCATGGCACCGTATGCGGCGGCTGGTGGACAGGCCCCATATGCGTTGATGGCACCCCGCGAGGTTACGGTGTGTACTCAGTAAATGGCACCGAATTAAAGTGGTACTATAAATCTACAGGGTTACCGGCCGAAAATCAGATCAGTGTTTATGCAGAAAAATTAACCGACCAGATGCGCCTGATTGCTAATGTTTGGAACTATGACCCGCAATGGAAGGTGGTGTATTATTTAGATGACAAACCAATGGGAGCCCTAACAAAAGAACAGGGATATGACCCCTTATCAGTAAGTTTGTATAAAGGCGATCAATTACCTGCAGGCCGTCATTTTGTGGAACCTCATGAAACCGGGCACCTGTTTGTGGCGCACTTTGATCCGTCGGTTAAAAAGGTTAGGGTTGAGGCTACAGATCGTTTTGGGAATAAATATACAAGCGAATTAGATGCAAAATAAATTGAACATTGTTGCCGGAATAAGTCTTATCTTGTTATCAGGTTTTACCGTTGTCAAAAAAATGGAATTTAAAAACGCGGATTTTCCTTCATTCAGCGCCGAAGCGCATCGCGGCGGCAGGGGACTGAGGCCCGAAAACACCATTCCGGCAATGAAAAACGCCATTGATCTTGGTGTTGTTACCACGCTGGAGATGGATACGCACGTTACCGCGGATGGGCAGGTGGTTTTATCGCATGATGAATACATCAATCCGCTGTTTTCGCTTACGCCCGATGGTAAGGAGATCAGCAAGGAGGAAGCAAAAAACCTGATCCTCTATAAAATGAAATATGAGGATCTGAAAAAATATGATGTAGGCTCAAAGCCGTACAGCAAGTTTCCGCGCCAGCAGAAGATCAAAACCTATATGCCGCTGCTGTCTGAATTAATTGATTCGGTTCAGAATTATATTAAGGTAAATCATAAAAAGCCGGTATTCTACAACATCGAAACCAAATGCTCACCAGAAGGGGATGGTATTTATAATCCAAGCCCGGATGAATTCGCGGAGCGTTTGATGGCTGTTTTGATCGAAAAGAAAATCCTGCCTTACGTGGTGATCCAGTCATTTGATAGACGCACGCTACAGATCATCCACAAAAAATATCCTGATGTACGTACTTCCTATCTTATCGAAAACAAAAAAACGTTTGAAGATAATATGGCCGATTTGGGCTTTACCCCATTCATCTACAGCCCGGACTATAAACTGGTTGATGCCAACCTGGTAAAGAAATGCCATGATGCAAAGATTAAAGTACTACCATGGACAGTAAATACCAAAAAGGAAATAGAACAACTCAAAAGTTTAGGTGTTGATGGTGTGATTACGGATTATCCGGATTTGTTTTAGTGAAACAACTTGCCGCCGCTCGGCTCCAGCCGAGTGGCAACTATCACGCGGCCTCCGGCCGCCGCAAATAATACAAGCGTTTATTTCTTGCTCACTCCTGCGCTCATTTATAATGAATGCTTAATATGGTCTTGCGTTTGTAACGCAACCGGGCGATACAATCGCCAAATCATTTTAAGCGCTCGTTGCAAACAAACGTAAGTTTAAACACGGCGGCCAGAGGCCGCAAAATAGTTGCCACTCGGCTGGAGCCGAGCGGCGGCATATGTTTTTATCCTCGCCACGCCAAATAAGCTGAATGTAATGTCAATTTTCGATAATCTAAACATTAAATTTAAATGTGATATTGCGATTGTTAAAACGTTTTATCAATTTAACCAACAACCCAATCATGTTTAAATTAAGAGCTATATGCTTAGCAGCCTTTTGTGCGGCTTCACTCTCACTAAAAGCACAAACAGCGCAGCAGCCTGTAAAACCGCTTGCCCAGCTTCAGCAGGAATTTGTCGACCTGCGTTTTGGCATGTTTATCCACTTTAACATCCCAACCTATATGGATCAGGACTGGGCCGATCCGGAAGCATTGCCAACCATCTTCAATCCAAAAAAACTCAATTGCGATCAATGGGCAAAGGCGGCAAAATCGGCCAACATGACTTACGGTTGTATCACTACCAAACATCACAGCGGTTTTTGTATCTGGGATACCAAAACAACCGATTATAACGTAATGAACAGTCCGCTGAAAAAGGATGTGGTTAAAGAATATGCCGATGCGTTCAGGGCTAACGGTTTAAAAGTGTTCCTGTATTATTCTATTCTGGATACCCATCACAGGTTAAGGCCAAACATGATCACGCCAAAGCATATTGAAATGGTAAAAGCACAGATCACAGAACTGATGACCAAATACGGCGAGGTTTCTGCATTGATCATTGACGGATGGGATGCCCCATGGTCCAGGATCTCGTATGATGATGTTCCGTTTGAAGAGATCTACACACTGGTAAAATCATTACAGCCAAACTGCCTCGTAATGGACCTTAACGGAGCCAAATACCCCGCCGAGGGCATGTATTATACCGATATCAAAACTTATGAAATGGGTGCAGGGCAACGTGTATCAACTAAAGATAACCGCATGCCGGCCATTGCCTGTTTACCGCTGCAGTCAACCTGGTTTTGGGAAACAAAGCACCCGGCAGCCCAGGTTAAAGAACCTGCCAAGTTGGTTAATGATATCCTGAAACCGTTGAACAACGTTGACTGCAATTTTATCCTGAATGTAGCACCTAATCGCGATGGCTTGTTTGACGATAACGCCCTTGCCGCGCTTAAGGAGATCGGCAAGCTTTGGAAAAACGAAGGTCCGCTTGCTAAACTCTCTCAACTGGATGCGCCTATCATCTCATCAAATATTGCTAAAAATCAACCGGCAAGTTCAAGCTGGAGCGATGATTCGGCCATTATGGATTTTGCGAACGATGATGATTTTCATAGTTCATGGGTATCAAACCCAACAGTTAAGAATCCATGGTACGAGATCGACTTTAAGAAAGACCAAGCCCTGAATACCATTGTTATTGCCGAAGAAAAGCCGAATATTTCACATTACCGTTTAGAATATTACCTTAACGGAAGCTGGAAGCCATTGTTTGACGGTGAGAATGCTAACAAGATTAAAGTTCATCGTTTTGACAGGGTATGGGCTGGTAAAGTACGGATCTCGATAGATAAGGCCGATCACCAGGTGTCAATAGCCGAGTTCCAGGTTTATAACGAAAGAAGATAATTACACAATAACTAACTACTAACTGATGAGAGCCCGCCCGCAAAGCGGGTTTTTTTATTGAGCACTAACCGTTTTGGATATAAAAATGCCAATAAGCATTATTTTTTATAGATATCCCGTTGTTATACTTGTAAAAACAATTGTAACCTATTTTATGAACCAAGCTCTGAAAGCAGCACTCCTGTCTGCAGTTTTACCACTATGCATGCAACTGGTTGCGTTTAACGCAAACGCCCAAAACAATACTTTATGGTATAAACAACCCGCAAAGGTATGGACGGAAGCCTTGCCCATAGGCAACGGCCGGTTGGGTGCCATGGTTTTTGGAGGGGTTAATGATGAATTGCTGCAGCTCAATGAATCAACTTTATGGTCGGGTGGGCCGGTGAAGCAAAATGTAAATCCCGGTGCATTTCAGTATTTGGCCCAAGTGAGGGAGGCATTATTTAAAGGCGATTATCAAAAGGCGCATGAACTGACAAAAAAGATGCAGGGTTTGTACTCTGAAAGCTATCTGCCTATGGCCGATTTGCATATCAAACAATCATATAATGGAGTTAACAGTGCAAACTATTACCGCGACCTGAATATCGGTAATGCTGTTGCCACAACAAAATATACGATTGGCGGTGTAAACTATAAACGCGAGATTTTTGCTTCGGCACCCGATAAGGTGATCGTGATCCGGTTTACTGCCGATAAGCCTAAACAGTTAAATCTTAAAATAAATACTAACAGCCAGCTCAGGTTTCAAAAAGAGGTGCTGAATAAAAATATACTACAATTAAGCGGCAAGGCCCCAGCACATGTTGAGCCAAGCTATGTTGATTCAAAAAATCCCATAGTTTATGCCGATGATGATAAGTGCCGGGGTATGCGTTATGAGGTGTTGGCAAAGGCCGTAAGCAGTGATGGTAAAATAACTGCCGATACAAGCGGGATCACCGTAAAAGGGGCATCAAGTTTAACGCTGTATGTTACCGCAGCCACCAGTTTTAAAGCATACAACCAATGCCCTGATGGCGACGAAAAGGTTGCGGCCAAATACCTTGATAAAGCTGCTGCCAAACCTTATGCACAGTTGCTCGCCGCCCACCTGACCGATTATCATCGTTTTTTTAACAGGGTAAGCCTTAAAATTAACGATAACAAGGGCAGTCATGCCGAATTGCCTACTGATGAACGACTTGCGCTTTACAATAAGAATCATGGTACTGATCCTGGCATTGAAGCTTTATATTTTCAATATGGCCGTTACCTGTTGATAAGCAGCTCCAGAACACCGGGCGTTCCTGCTAACCTTCAGGGCATCTGGAATAAAGAATTACGTGCACCATGGAGCTCAAACTATACCAGCAACATCAACGTGCAAATGAACTACTGGATGGCAGAGGATTGTAACCTGTCTGAAATGCACCAGCCTTTATTTGAGCTGATCAAAGGATTGTCGGAAACGGGCGCTGGTGTTGCTAAAGATTTCTACCATGCTAAGGGCTGGGTAACCCACCATAATACAGATATCTGGGCTTTGGCTAACCCCGTAGGCGACCTTGGTCATGGCGACCCTAAATGGGCAAACTGGGCAATGGGTGGCGACTGGCTAACCCGTCATCTTTGGGAGCACTATTTATATACCGGCGATAAAGCGTTTTTAAAAAATACAGCTTACCCTTTAATGAAAGGCGCCGCCGAATTTACTTTTGATTGGTTAGTGCCCGATGGTCAGGGCCATTTGGTAACTGCACCGTCTATGTCGCCCGAAAATGATTTTATTTATGCTGAGGGTAAAACCGGGGATGTTTCTGTTTCTACTACAATGGATATGGGCATCATCCGCGATCTGTTTGATAACCTGATAGCAGCAACTAAGGTACTGGGCGTTGATGCAGCTTTCAGGGATTCGCTTATCGCCAAAAAAGCTAAACTGATCCCGTATCAGATAGGCAGTAAAGGCCAATTGCAGGAATGGTACAAAGACCAGGAATCGCCTGACCCGCATCACCGCCATGTATCGCATTTATATTCGGTTTACCCGGCTAATGAAATTTCGATAGCTACAAATCCTGAGTTGGCAGCCGCGGCTAAAAGATCGTTAGAGTTACGCGGTGATGAAAGCACCGGCTGGAGCCTGGCCTGGAAAGTAAACCTTTGGGCCCGGTTGAGAGATGGCAACCATGCCTACAAACTTTACCGCGATCTGCTGCGCTTAACCGGCGAAAGTGGATACAACTACAGCGAGGGTGGGGGCCTCTATCCAAATATGTTTGATGCCCATCCGCCGTTCCAGATTGATGGAAATTTTGGTGGCACCTCTGGTTTGGCCGAAATGCTGCTGCAAAGCCAGAACGGTAATGTACACCTGCTACCTGCATTGCCCGATGCCTGGGCAAATGGTGAAATTAAAGGTTTGGTAGCAAGGGGCGCATTTGTAGTTGACATGAAATGGGCAGCGGGCAAGGTTGTGACCGCCGATATTTTATCAAAAGCAGGAGGCACCTGTCGTGTTTTATCTAAATCTAAACTGACAGTTAAAGGTTTAAGTGTTACTCCTGTTAAAATAAAAGAGGGGTATGAGTTGGTGATCAATACAGAAAAAGGCAAATCATACCAGTTAGTAAGCAGCTTATGAGTAACAGCAGGAGAGATTTTTTAAAGAAAGCATCGCTGGCCGGAGCCGCGGTGGTGGCAGCACCAGGATTGGCATCAGCATCTGGCACAGATGATAAATATCTTCCCAATGATGGCGTAGGCAAAACCTTCCTGTTTCAAGGTGATTCGATAACCGATGGCGGTCGTAGTTATGATAAAGACTGGAACCATGTTTACGGGCAGGGCTATGCTTACCTGATAACCGCCCGCATTAATTTTGACTATCCCGGCCGTGATTACCAATTTTTTAACAGGGGCATTAGCGGGAATACCGTAAATGACCTTGCAGCACGCTGGCAAAAGGATACGTTGGATATTAAGCCCGATGTATTAAGCATACTGATAGGCATTAACGATGTGCACAGGGTAATTATGCAGGGCGATAAAGCAACCGCCGAAGATTTCGCCAATGCTTATGATAGGATGTTAACACAAACCAAAGCTGCGTTACCCGACGTTAAGCTGATCATGTTAGAGCCTTTTATTTTACCAGTTGGTATGGTAAGCAAGAACCCGGAGCTATGGACAACTGAAGTTCAAAAACGACAGGTTATGGTTAACTCACTTGCTTCAAAATTTAACGCCATTTTTGTGCCTTTGCAGGATGTGTTTAATAAGGCCTTGCAAAAAGCCAAAGCTGAGCATTGGATCTGGGATGGTGTTCATCCCATGCCGGCAGGGCATGAACTTATTGCCCGGGAGTGGATGAAGGCGGTTAAAAAGCTGTATTAAGTTTTCCCTAATTAGTTCCCGCAATCATTTGAATTGCCTCTTCGCGGGTTTTGTGTTCAATGGCCATTACAAATTCAACAGGGCCGCCGCCTTTACCGCAGCCAAAGCATTGAAAAATATTTTTTTCGGGCGATACCATCAGGGAGGTTGCCTGGTCTTTATGGAAAGGGCAGCGGCCTTTTAAATTTCTCCGGCTTTCTTCAAGCAACACATATTTTGAAACAATTCGTACAAGATCGACCTGTACCGGCGACAGGGAATGAGATGCAGACATGTTGGGTAATAGAATGATTAATTTATCAGGCTGCGAAAATAATTTTTTACCAGGTTGCAATAAGGGATTGTTGAAAAAAATGTGATTTCAACGGGATAAGGTAATGCCTCTTTATTACAAGTGGCAGTTTATATAGCAACTGGGCATCACTTTTATTTAGGCGCCCACATGCTAAGTTGATGGATGTTTAACAGATGGCTTGTTCTGTGCATTCCCAAAACAAGTTCGGTATGACTTTTTTTAAGTAACTGGCCATACTTTCTGCTTTTCTCAGAAATATTTACTTTAGCGACACAAGCAAATCGGCAAAAAAACTTTGCGCCTTTGCGAGAGAAAAATCAAACACCATGAACTACACTCAAATTTGCAAAGCTTTTAACGATTTAACCGTTACCGAGTTGTACCAATTACTAAAGCTCAGGAGCGAGGTATTTGTAGTTGAACAAAATTGTGTGTTTTTAGACACCGATGATAAAGACTACGCTTGCCACCATCTGTTATTGTTTGATGATGATCAGGAACTGGTGGCTTATGCCCGTATTGTACCCGCGGGTAAATCATATGCCGAAGCATCAATTGGGCGTATAGTTAGCAGCAAAAAAGTACGCGGTACAGGTGTAGGTAAAATACTAACCCAGGCCGCTATCGATCAAACTAAAAAGATCTATGGGGATGTGCCTATCCGGATAGGGGCACAGTACTATGCTGTCAAGTTTTATGAACAGTCGGGCTTTAAAATTGATGGTGAAATTTATGATGAAGATGGTATCGACCATATTGAAATGATCCTGTCCTGATAGATCTCTACCTGAAAAGAGCGTTGATGATTGCCGTTGCCCGCTTCACTAATTTGATGCAGTTGTAAATGTGGTACTGACTAAATTGTATGATGACACTTCCAAAAAAACTACATAGCATGAAAGTCATAATCTGCGGGGCGATGGTGTTTATCACGCCTGTACTGTCATCTATTGGTTGGGATTTGTCATACACATACCATGATCATCATGCACTGTTTATTTTTTACTTTGAGGTAACCGCATTTACGTTATATTGGCCCAGTAAAAACACAGTTCAGCATGTGTAAGCATTCGCCCCAATATGAATAAGTTATAACAAGAAATAGCAATCACAAATTACATATATCATGAAAACAAACATCGGAATTAACGAAGCCGACCGCCAGGTCGTTTCAGATCAGTTAGCCAAATTATTAGCCGACGAATTTGTACTGTACACCAAAACCCGTAATGCCCACTGGAATATTGAAGGTCCCGACTTTCATTCAATGCATGTGTTTTTTGAACAGCAATACAACGAGCTTGATGAAATTATGGACAGCGTGGCCGAACGCATCCGTAAGATAGGCCATTACGCGCCTGCTACTTTAACCCAATTATTACAACTTACCCATTTAACCGAAAAACTTGATCATAAAAATGATAGCCTTGGTTTTTTGAAAGAATTGCTTGAAGACCATGAAAGCATCATCGAGTTTATCCGCGGTAATATCGATCCTTTTGTTAGCAAGTACAATGATGCCGGTACCAGTGATTTTATTACCGGCCTTATGGAAACACATGAAGGCATGGCCTGGATGCTGAGGTCACATTTCAGATAAGATCCCCGTTTAAATAACACTTTTCGGCTCATATGGTCTTCCGGATGCAAACGGAAGACCGTGAGCGGAACGTAAAATGATTATGTCTGCAATATTATTCGGCCTGCTCATGGTAAGTTAGTTGTTGATGATAATCCTATTGCCATGCAAACCTTTTGCACCTTCGGTACATTTTTTCTTGTTCCTGAAGTAAGATCTCCAGAGGAGAGCGTTAAATACAATCGATAATATAGTGTATTAAAAAAAGATAGTACAGGATGCCAGATCATGATGAAAGCGTTAGTATTGTTTAATTATAAACTTACCGGCTTTGACGATAAATCTGTATCATTTGGTATTTAGTCTTCGGTAATATCTTCAAAGAAAGCGCGGTTAACGAACTTGAATCGATGAAAAAGACTATGTTTAACCACGTAATTAAAAGCAGTGGGAAATATGCCTTTGCCGTCGCATTTTCCATTGTGTACCTTCTTCAGAGGGAAATTATAAAAGTTAGGCAAAAAGGTATTTTCACATGAAGAAAATCATCGGTATACTCATATTGACTATCCTCTGTTTTATTTGCGAGGCCCAAAAGCTTCCTCCGGTTTTTGATGCTAAGCGATCTGCCGAAGCGCAATCTACAGAAACGGTAAGGAAATATCTTTCACCGGTCCGCATTCTTTGGAGATCGCCGAATGCAGCTACCAATATTATCAATACCGAAAAACTGCTGAAGCAAGGTGATGGACAAGCCAATCTTTCAGGTAATGACTTGTGCATTCTTCAAAGCAATGAAAAAGGAAAGCCCGGTTTATTGCTTGATTTTGGTAAGGAATTGCACGGTGGTTTGCAATTGGTAACCGATCAGTCGAGGGGTGGCAAGCCGGTGAGGGTGCGTATCCGTTTTGGCGAATCGGTAAGCGAAGCCATGTCAAATATCGATACCATAAAAGGCGCTACGAACGACCACGCTATGCGCGATATGATCATATCCCTGCCATGGTTGGGTAAGCTGGAAATTGGCAATACCGGTTTTCGTTTTGTACGGATAGATTTGGTGGATGATAACAGCCAACTTAAGCTGAAAGAAGCAAGGGCCATTTTTGTTTACCGCGATATCCCTTACCTCGGCTCATTTAAATGCAGTGATACGTTGCTTAACAAAATCTGGCTTACCGGTGCGTACACCGTCCATCTTAACATGCAGGATTATCTTTGGGACGGAATCAAGCGCGATAAGCTGGTTTGGGTAGGTGATATGCATCCCGAAACATCAACCATTGCCGCTGTATTTGGCGATAATCCGGTGGTGTCAAAGAGCCTTGATCTGGCACGGGACATTACCCCTTTGCCGGGCTACATGAACGGGATGGTATCCTATTCCATGTGGTGGATCCTGATCCAACGCGATTGGTATATGCATACCGGTAATTTGAAATATCTGCAGCAGCAGAAAGCTTACCTGGTAAAGTTGCTGGATCAGTACGCTGTACAGGTTGATGCAAACGGCAGCGAAAAGCTGGACGGTGCCGGTCGGTTTTTAGACTGGCCATCGAGCGAAAATAAACCTGCTATTCATGCCGGTTTACAGGCCATGCTGGTGATGACCCTGAATGCCGGTGCCGAACTCTGCAAAGTATTGAAAGATCCGGCCATCGCCAAAAAATGCGAAGCCGCGGTTGCTAAACTAAAAACCAATGTGCCGGACGCCGGCGGTTCAAAACAGGCGGCAGCCTTATTGGGCTTATCGGGTTTACTCCCTGCCGAAAAAGCAAACGATATTCTTTCTAAAGATGGAGTACACAATTACTCAACGTTTTTTGGTTATTATATGCTGTTGACCAAAGCCAAAGCCGGCGACTACCAGGGTGGCATTGACGATATCCGTAACTTTTGGGGACCGATGCTAAACCTTGGAGCAACAACCTTTTGGGAAGATTTTAATATCGACTGGTTGCCCAACGCTTCGCGGATAGATGAGTTGGTGCCCGATGGTAAAAAAGATATCCATGGTGATTATGGCGCTTATTGTTATAAAGGTTTCAGGCATAGTCTTTCGCATGGCTGGGCATCAGGGCCAACACCGTGGTTAACTGAGTATGTGTTGGGTGTAAAGATAATTGCGCCGGGTTGTAAGGCAATTAAGATTGAACCCCATTTGGGCGATCTGAGCTTTGTCGAAGGAACTTATCCAACGCCATATGGTATTGTGAAAATTAAACATGTTAAGCAGGCTGATGGTAAAGTGAAATCGGTGATTAATGCCCCGGCTGGGATTAGAGTAATTCAATAAATATCTACCGTTGCCGCTGGCAAAACCGTAAAGTATTGCCGTCAGTATCCGTAACATAAAACTCGCGCGTTCCCCAGGTTTGGTCGGTTGGGCCTTGGTGAACGGGCGATTCTTTTTTAACGGAGGTATCCAACCCGCGGGATAGGTAATAGGTAAACCGGTTATCCACATCATCAACCCAAACATTTACCACCGAACCAAATAGGCGGTCGCTTTCATATACGGTTAACTGCAGCTCTCCAAATTCACTTATGAGGTCAATAACGCCGTCATCAGCGGTGGCTTCAGGATATTTGAGCCTGAAATCAAGCACGTTCGTGTAAAATCCAACGGCCTGCCGCAAGGTCTGGCATTTAAAAAGTGGGATCATTTTCATTGTGAAATATTTGTTTAAAGTTAGCCCTAAACTTTTGTCGGGGGAATATTAAAATTGCAGTAATTGATATCATTAGATTTTTCATTGTTCAAAACAAATTTGTTACGGAGTTATTGATATTAAAAGTGCTATCTTGGTGTAATTATAAATCGCTGTACCTATGTCTACAACAAAGCCCTGTACTCCAACCGACGGCGAAGACAATTCAAATGGAACGCGCCGTGATTTTCTTAAGCAAACATCGCTGTTAACGGCCATTGCCTTAACACCGGGTACTGTAGTTAAAGCGGCCGAAAACCAATGGGATGAGAAACTTGCCGGCGTTTTTGAAAAGCAAGCCCTGCACTTGGAGGTGAACGGTGTAAAACATGAATTAATGGTTGAACCGCGTGTTACCCTGCTGGAAGTGCTGCGCGAATACCTCGACCTTACGGGTACCAAAAAGGGTTGCGACCGCGGCCAGTGCGGCGCTTGTACGGTGCATGTAAATGGCGTACGCGTTAACTCATGCCTAAGTCTTGCATTAACAAATGATGGTAAAAAGATAACCACTATTGAAGGCCTTGCCAAAGAGGAAGAGCTGCACCCTATGCAGGAGGCTTTTATTAAGCATGATGGTTTTCAATGCGGATATTGCACATCGGGACAGATCATGTCGGCTGTGGCTTTGCTTAAAGAAGGCCATGCCGGTTCCGAAACAGAGATCAGGGAGTTTATGAGTGGTAACATTTGCCGTTGCGGCGCTTATCCCAATATTGTTAAGGCTATTCAGGAAGTTAAAGGAGGTATGGTATGAACCAGTTTCAGTACACACGACCAGGCGAAACGGCTGCCGCCATTAAATCATTGGCAAAAGAACCAAACGGTTACTTTTTGGCAGGCGGAACCAACTTGGTTGATATGATGAAGATGGGATTGGTAATACCGGATAAATTAATAGATATTAACCGCCTCCCACTTAAAAAAATAGAGAAAACGACTACAGGTATGCACATAGGTGCTTTAGCCTCCAATAGTGAGGTTGCCGAGCACGCTTATATAAAGGCGCAATACCCGTTGCTGGCGCTGGCCATTAATGCCGGGGCATCGCCGCAGCTGCGCAATATGGCTACCGTTGGGGGCAATCTTATGCAGCGCACCCGCTGTCCTTATTTTTTTGATACTGCTATGCCTTGCAATAAACGTACTCCCGGAAGCGGTTGTGGGGCGTTGGAGGGCATTAATCGCATGCATGCACTTTTTGGCGCCAGCGATAAATGTATTGCTGTTAACCCCAGTGATATGAATGTGGCGTTGGCTGCGTTGGATGCTTCCATCCACGTAACGGGCGTAAAAGGCCCGAGAACCATTAAGATTGGTGATTTTCACCGCTTGCCAGGCGACCATCCTGAACTTGATAACACCCTGCAAAAAGGCGAGTTGATCACTTCAGTTGATCTGCCTGCAGCATCATCTGCTTATAACAAGCATGTTTACTATTTAAAAATCCGGGACCGTACATCATATGCCTTTGCCCTGGTTTCGGTGGCTGCCGCCCTGCATATCGAAAATAATACTATTACAGGCGCAAGGCTGGCCATGGGTGGGGTGGCACATAAGCCATGGCGTTTAACAACTGCCGAAACATTTTTAAAAGGTAAAGCTATTACTGAAGATAATTTTAAGCAGGCCGCGCAAATTGCCATGCAGGGAGCTAAAGCTTATGAGTACAATAAGTTTAAGTTAAAGCTTGCGCCTAATGCTATTGTACAATCCTTAAAATTGGCCACCGGCCTTGCATCATAAATTAACGATTATTTAGCTAATAGATTTAATACTGATCTTCATGAAAAAAGACGCAATTGGCGATTCCTTAAGCCGTGTTGATGGCCGGTTAAAAGTAACCGGCGGAGCTAAATACAGCGGTGAATATAAAGTCTCCAATCTCACCTATGGGGTGCTGGTATCGGCAACCGTTGCTTCTGGTACAGTAACTGCACTTGATACCAGGGCTGCCGAGCGTGCGCCGGGGGTGCTTGTTGTCATTACGCCATTTAATGCGCCAAAAGTACCTGGCTACCAGGCCGGCGCCGAAAGGCCGGTACGCGGGCTTAAGTTATTTAATGATAATAAGATCTACTTTAACGCGCAACCCATTGCGTTGGTAGTTGCTGATACCTTTGAACGGGCTACCTATGCGGCAAGCCTGGTTAAAGCAACTTACAATACTGAGCCTTTTGAAACTAATTTTCATAAAAACATAGATAAAGGGGTAACCCCGCAAAAAGGTAATTATAAAGATTATGTGCGCGGTGAGGCAAATGCCTATAAAAATGCCCCGGTAACGGTTGAGGAGGAATATCTGCTTCCTACAGAAGTACATAACCCTATGGAGTTGCACGTTACCACCGCTTTTTGGGATGGGGATGATAAGGTTACACTGTATACCAAATCGCAGGGGGTAAAAGGTTCCCAGCGATCCATTGCTGCGGCGTTCGGGCTTAACCCCGATAATGTGCAGATCAATTCGAGGTTTGTTGGTGGAGCTTTCGGCTCTTCGTTACGTACCTGGCCGCATGAAATTGCAGCCGCACAGGCAGCCAAACTGGTAAAACGCCCGGTTAAACTTACGCTCACCCGCGAACAGATGTTTACGCAGGTAGGTTATCGCCCTTTAACCATTCAAAAAATAGGACTGGGCGCAACTGCCGATGGTAAGCTGATTGGTATTACCCATGAATCGCATTCGCAAACGGCAGTGTATGAGGAATTTACTGAGGGGGCAGTAAATGTATCGCAGTTTTTATATAACAGTCCTAATGTAAATACGCTTTACAAGGTAGTGCCTTTAAATGTCGGTGTGCCTGCGCCTATGCGTGGTCCGGGAGAGGCTACAGGTTCTTTCGCACTTGAATCGGCGCTGGATGAGTTATCTTACAAGCTTAACCTCGATCCCATAGAGCTAAGACTAAGAAACTATACCGATACCGATCCTGAACGGAACAAGCCATGGTCAAGCAAATACCTAAAGGAATGTTACCAGAAAGGGGCCGAGGCCATAGGCTGGGCCGATCGTAAAGCACAACCTGGTACCAATAAAGAGGGCGAATGGCTGGTAGGCTACGGGATAGGCTGCGGTGCGTTTGGTGCATACCGGGGCAATGCCATGGCTAAAATAAAGTTAATGGCTGATGGTAGCGTAAATATTCAGAGTGCGACGAGCGATATTGGCCCAGGCACCGGCACATCGATGGTATTGATAGCTGCTGATACTTTGGGGATTCCCGCGGACAAGATCACGTTTGAGCTGGGCAATTCGGCTTTTCCTAATGCGCCAACGCAGGGTGGATCGGCAACGGTATCATCTGTTGGTTCGGCGGTGCATGATGTGTGTGTGGCTTTAAAACAGAAGCTGTACACCATGGCCGGCAAACCTGCCGATAGTATGGAGCCTATTGATTACGTTGCTGTGTTAAAGCAAAACAATATGCCCTCGGTTGAGCTTACACAAGAATCAAAAGGCAATCCAGAAGCGCAAAAATATTCCATGTACTCGTTTTCGGCGCATTTTGCCAAAGTGCATGTACACCCGCTTACAGGGCAGGTAAAGATCAAGAAGATTGTAGCCTGTGTTGATGCCGGAAAAATAGTTAACCACAAAACCGCCAGCAGCCAGATGATTGGCGGCGCGGTTGGTGGCGTTGGCATGGCCATGACTGAAGAAGCTGTTTTTGATGAGCGTTACGGGCGCTACATTAACGGTAACTTTGCCGATTACCACGTGCCGGTAAATGCCGATATCCAGCAGATAGAAGCTATATTTATTGATAAGCCCGATCCGGTTTTGAATCCGGTAGGCACCAAAGGTATTGGCGAAATTTCGTTGATAGGGGTAGCTCCTGCTTTGGCAAACGCCATTTATAACGCTACGGGCAAAAGGGTAAGGGAACTGCCCATAACACCCGACAAACTGATATAGCTGTAAAGCTGCTGATGAAAGAGATCATTGATATTGTTGCTGCCTATGATGAGGCATATGCGCTGGGAAAAAAAACTGCCCTGGCTACTGTTGTATTGGTGGAAGGCTCTGCCTATCGTCGGGCCGGTGCACGTATGCTGATTACTGAGGACGGGCAACTTACCGGCGCCATCAGCGGCGGGTGTTTGGAAGGCGATGCCCTGCGCAAAGCCCGCCTGGTGATCCTGCAGCAGCAACCTTTACTGGTAACCTATGATACTACCGACGATGATGATGCCAAGCTGGGCGTAGGATTGGGTTGCAACGGTATTATCCATATTCTCATTGAACCCATAACCAGCGATATCAATAACCCAATTAGTCTGTTGAAAAATATCGTCAGCAATGGTCAGCATGCCGTACTTGCAACGGTATTTTCTATTAAAGACCGAAAAGCGCCACAGCCCGGTACCTGCCTTTGCCTTACCGAAGATAAACTTACGATAAGCCATCCCGGGCGCCTGCAATACCAGGTTACTTTGGTAAGTGATGCCGAAAGGGTACTGGAGGAACAGCGATCAGAAATACGGTTTTACCAGGCTGATACTGAATATACTGCCTTTGTAGAACATATTAAACCTGTGATTTCGCTCGTGATTGTTGGGGCAGGTAACGACGCAATTCCTTTAACACGGATAGCTGCGGTTTTAGGCTGGAATATTACCGTGATAGATGGCCGGCCTAATTATGCCATTAAGCAGCGCTTCCCGGTTGCTCAAAATGTTGTAACTGCCAAACCGGCTGAGGTATTATCAAATATAAAGATCAATGGTCGTACGGCTATTGTTATGATGACCCACAATTATAACTATGAGATAGCGCTGCTTAAAGAACTATTACCGACATCGTTACCTTATATCGGTATCCTCGGCCCCAAAAAGAAATTGGAGCGTATGCTGGCAGAAGTTGAACATGCAGGCATATCTATCAGCGAAGCACAAATGAACAACATCTATGGCCCGGTAGGCTTGGATATAGGCGCAGAGGGGGCCGAAGAGATAGCTTTATCGATTATGTCTGAAATTAAAGCGGTGTTATCAGCACGCCAGGGATATTCATTAAAATATAAACCCGCGCCTATTCATATTTCTAATCTTCAATACCTGGTTAAGTAGCCGTTAGGTATCAGGATTTGAAAGCTAAAAGCGGAACGCAAAAAGCGCTAAGCTTAAATCCAAAGATTGTCTATTAACTCTATTCAAATATTTTATATGAAATTAGTAGACTCTAAATAATTACTTTAGTTAGTTTTTCAAATCTTCTTCGAATTAACAGTTTTGGTTGCGATTTGTCATACTGCAATCATTAATTGTCCCGAACCGTAAAATAGACCAAAACATCAGAACTTTAGCCATTTTTAATCAGGTATTACTGCGCAATTTTGTATCGCATAGGTGAGGTAATGCAGCGGAATGGGTTGAGTTTTTAAGTGTGTAATATTTACACTAAGATGAGGCTGGTTGCCATAAACTTTAGTAAATTTATGTTAGAAAAACGAGGCAAATGAAGCCGGAATATTTTTCAGATCGGGACCTGATCCTGCTTTACCTGCCTATAAAATATTAAGTATCATGACAAGTATAACACCCCAAAGCGGCAAAAAAAAGATAGTAATTGTTGGCGGCGGTTTTGCCGGGCTTAACATTGCACAGCAGCTATATAAAAACAAGTATTATGATGTTACCCTGGTTGATAAAAATAACTACAATTATTTTACACCGCTGCTTTACCAGGTAGCAACCAGTTTCCTTGAACCATCAAGTATCAGCTATCCCTTCCGTAAGCTTTTCAGGGATAAAAGATTGAGTTTCCGTATGGCAGCCATGGTTAAGGTTGATCCTGCGGCAAAGATTCTTTATTTGAGTAATGGCGAGCTATCTTATGATTACCTCGTTTTCGCGGCCGGTGCAAGTACAAATTTTTACGGGATTGAGAGTATCAAACAAAATGCCATCTCCCTTAAAGAAATTGATGACGCGCTCCGAATGCGTAACAGCCTTATTAAAACAATGGAAAAGGCAGCCATTACTACCGATCCGATAGAGCGTCAAAAGCTTTTAACCATAGTAGTTGCCGGGGGCGGTCCAACTGGTGTTGAAGTAGCTGGTATGCTTGCCGAAATGAAAAACTATATCCTGAAAAAGGATTACCCCGAGCTAATGAATGCAAAAGGTAAAATTTACATAGTTGATGGCGGCCCTGATTTGCTTGCCCCCATGAGTGATAAAACCCACAAGGAAACCCGCCAGGCACTGATTGAGTTGGGTGTTGAAGTTAAATTAAATGCCCATGTAAACGATTTTAATAACGGTGTGATAACCTTTGCCGATGGTGAAACACTTGAAGCTAAAACCCTGATTTGGGCTGCCGGTATCATTGCCAATACTTTTGAGGGCATCCCTGCAAGTAGTTTAGGCATAGGCCGCCGCATGATCACTGATGAATATAACCGGGTTAAAGACCTTGAAGATATATACGCCATAGGCGATATCAGTGTGCAAATAACCGACCCGGTTTATCCCAAAGGGCACCCGCAACTGGCACAGGTTGCCATACAAATGGGACGCAATACCGCTAAGAACTTTATAGCCATGGCAAAAGGCAAAGCCATAAAACCATTTAAATATTTCGACAGGGGAGATATGGCCATTGTTGGCCGGCATAATGCCGTGGTCGACCTGTTTAAGCACAAGGTACACCTTAGCGGTATTGCGGCTTTATTTGTATGGCTATTTATCCACCTGATGTCCTTAGTGAATTATAATAATAAAATTAAAACTTTGTATAACTGGGCGGTGGCTTTTTTAACACGCGACCAGGCACTAAGGATGATATTCGGGAGCGGGCAGAGCCGGGCAGATTAATCGTCGGTATTAAATGGTTTGCTTATACAAAAAGGGGGCAGCGCCTGGTGCAGGTTGCTGCCCCTTTTTCGTTTCTCAAATAATGCGCAAGCGCATTTATGGCCGGGAGCATTGTAACAAATGGGCTGTCCCAATTTTTTGATTCCCGAAAAAAAAATGAAAAAAGCCCGGTGCTTCTGTTTTTTAAAATCCATGTGTTCCATTTTTTAAGTGTAAAATAACGGAACGGTTTAAAAATGTTATTTATTGATAATCAGCGGTTTGTGTTTTTAGATGAAACATAGTTAAATCGTTGATAATCAGCGTTTAAAACTTTTTGGAGTATTTATTTAGTGTTTCACCTTTAATCCAAACAGGGGTTGATTTTTGAGTGTATTTTTATACTTTTTTTAATGTTTTTTGATAAGGCTGGTTGACGGAGCCTTGATGGTGACAAAGTACTGCCACCATTGCTTGATGCCGGGAAGATTAGCTTTGCGCTTTTCTGTGTATGTGACGAAGCGAAGCTTCGTCAGCTCCGAGACTTGAGTCACTTTTATTGCCGTGCACTTATGCCGCATGTGCTTTATCTGATATTAGTTTTAGAGATACCCGCGAAACGCGCACCAGCACGGTAAAATACTTGTTTTCACAGTTGCGATTTAGCGGTTTAATGGTAGTTTTGAACAACCAATCGCAATTTTATGAGACGTTTAATTTATATGCTTGCTTCAGTGTTTACTATGCTGACTGCCAATGCACAACCGGTTCCTGTTAAGGTAAATGAAGGGCTGCTGCAGGGTATCTTTGAAAACAGCCTCACAGTTTATAAAGGCATTCCATTTGCCGCTCCTCCGGTTGGTAAATTGCGCTGGTGCCCTCCGCAGCCCGCCGCGAAATGGGATGGTGTGCGCCTGGCCGACAAATTTGCCCCGGAACCCATGCAGGGGGGTAATCCTGTGTCGGGAAAAAGTGAAGATTGCTTGTACCTGAACGTTTGGACACCTGCTAAATCGCCCGATAGCAAAATTCCGGTCCTTGTATGGATTTACGGCGGTGCTTTCAATGCCGGCGGCACTGCCGAATGGGCTTATAACGGCGCCAATCTGGCAAAAAAAAATGTGGTGCTGGTAAGCATCGCCTATCGCGTGGGCCAGCTTGGATTTTTGGCGCATCCTGAATTAAGTGCTGAAAGCCCCAAACGAGTATCCGGTAACTACGGCCTTCTTGACATGATAGCAGCACTTAAATGGATTAAACAAAATATCGCGGCCTTTGGGGGCGATCCTGACAAGGTTACTATTTTTGGCGAGTCGGCAGGAGGCATCGCAGTTAGCATGTTATGTGCAAGTCCACTGGCTAAAGGACTGTTTCGCGGGGCCATTTCCGAAAGCGGGGGCTCATTCGGTCCAACGCGTACCACAACCTTTCCGGGCGAAAATATGAAAAAGCTGCATGATGCCGAGGCTGCCGGCGAAGCATATGCTAAAGGTGCCGGGTATCCCTCAATTGACAGTTTGCGAAAAGTTGATGCTGATAAGCTCCCTGCCGTACGCGGGCTTGCATGGCCCATTGTTGATGGCTGGGTGATTCCCGATGATCAGTACAGGCTCTATGAAGCCGGGAAGTACAACGACATACCAATACTGGTTGGTTACAACTCTGATGAAGGCGCCAGTTTTTCGCCGCCCAAAACTACGGATGACTATATCGCCGCGGTAAAAAACCGTTATGGAAAATTCGCCGATGAACTTATTAAGGCTTATCCGCCCGGCACCGGTACGGTAGCAAAAACCGCGCGCGACTTAACACGTGATGCGGCGTTTGGCTGGCATACCTGGAGTTGGGCTACATTACAGGCAAAAAAGGGCAAATCCAAGGTTTTTTATTATTATTTTGATCAACACCCCGAGTATCCGGCAGGTTCTCCGCAGGCAGGTTATGGATCGCCGCATGCACAGGAAGTGGCTTACGTGTTCGGCCTGCTTAATGCATCAGGTACGCAGGCTAAAGCAGACCTTGATATTTCGGATGCGATGAGTACATACTGGACAAACTTTGCAAAATATGGCGACCCCAATGGTGCAGGAAAGCCCCAATGGCCGGCCTACAGCCCCGCCCGTCCGGTAGTAATGTATTTTTCCCAAACGGCGCATACCGGCCCTGTTCCGGACCTTGCGTCGCTGAAAGTATTGGATGCTTATTTCAGATGGAGGCGTTCGCCAGATGGTGAAGCCGGTGTTAAATAAAACGGGGCGCCTGGTTTCTCGTAAATGGTCGGTACCGGATTAAAGGAAATAGCTGTTAGGCCGATTAAGCTTTAAATAAAACTTGAATGAAGTTAAGAACTATTGATGCAGCATCGTTAACACCGGCCGAAATGCAGGTTTATCTGCACCATGCCATTGCACCCCGGCCAATATGCTTTGTATCCACTATCAACAAAAGCGGCGAGGTTAACTTAAGTCCGTTTAGTTTTTTTAATGTTTTTAGTATCAACCCGCCAATATGTGTTTTTTCGCCCACAAGCAGGGCGCGGGATAATACCACTAAGCACACACTCGAAAACGTTTTGGAAGTGCCTGAATGTGTGATCAATATTGTGAACTACGAGATGGTGCAACAGACCTATTTAACCAGTATGGATTACAAAAAAGGGGTAAACGAATTTGCAAAAGCGGGCTTTACCGAATTGGCTTCGGATACGGTAAAGCCACCGAGGGTAGCGGAGTCGACCGTTCAATTGGAATGTGCAGTGAATGATGTGATATCGTTAGGAAAAAACGGGGGCGCAGGTAATTTGGTTATTGCCGAGGTGAAACGGATCCATATCAGCGAAGCTATTTTGGACGCTAATGATAAAATAGACCCGCATAAAATAGATCTGGTGGCCCGTTTAGGCGGCGATTGGTATTGCAGGGTAACCAGTGATAATTTATTTAAAATTTCCAAACCAACAGGCAGCGCCGGCATAGGTATCGGTGTAGATGCTTTTCCAATAGAGGTTAAATACTCCAAAGTATTAACCGGGAATGATCTGGGGCTATTGGGGCTTGTTGAAACGCTGCCATCCCATGAGGAGGTAAGCGCTTTTAGCAAAACCGATGAAATGAAAGAACTGGTTGATGCTGCCACCAGTGACACCCACACTCTGCACCTGCATTTAAAAGCCAAACAATTGTTAGATAACGGCCGGGTAATGGATGCCTGGAAAGTGTTGCTAATGTAGTTTATTTAAGCCTTGCGATAGCTTTTATCGAAAGCTGAGGTCTTAAGCATTGTAAATTCAGCTTAACTTGGTCTAAGTTTAGCGATAGCGTAACTTAGACCTAAAACTATGCACGCATTTTGCCTGCGTAGTCCGACTGGCAGTAAAGTAATTACCACCGTCAAAAATTAAGCTGAAAGCTTAAATCATTTTAGGACGAAGTTACGCTATCGCTAAACTTCGACCAGTGGGGCGGACGCTTGCGGCTGCTGGGATACTCCGAATTTTAAATATAAGACACTCAAAATACATCAACCCACCGCCCCCATAAATTATATAGAAAAATGAAAAATCAAATAACGCTGAAGTTAGTTCTGATCAATGTTATTCCAATTATCTTTTTGCTGTTTAATATTTCTGAATTGTATAATGTTTTTTACGGAAATAGTGATTATTCATTTGGCAGTGATTTTTTTTCAGCTTATTCAATTTATCAATCTAAAATGTGGTATATTATTTACTTATCCATATTTATTGTATCGCTTTTGGGCATGATTTTATTTAGTAAAACAAATAAGCGGGTAGGTTATTATGCGCTGCTGATAGTTAACGTGCTGCTTTTTCTCTACCCGATGTGTACGAATTAATATGAACAATGGAATATTACATAATTTTTGAAAAGTTGTAAGGCTTACAACTTAGATAAGCAGCCTTAACACGCGTGCGCCAGCGAGGGGGTTAAATCAAACGCTACCGCAAGCGTCCTCGTTTGTGGACATCATGCTAAAACAACAGGTGGTTGATTAACTAAATGTGGGTTATAAGGAGACGCTTGGGATAGAGAAAGATAAAATGTATTTTTAAATATGAGCCGTAATTATAAATTCCATAACTCCGAAGGAATGTACTTTGTGAGTTTTGCCACGGTGTTTTGGATTGATGTATTTGTGCGACGATTGTACTTTGATTGCGTGGTAGATAATCTTAATTTTTGTGTGCATGAAAAGGGAATGGAAGTATATGCCTGGTGTATTATGCCAAGCCATGTTCATTTGGTATTTCGATCAGAGCGGATTAAACCCGAGGAGTTGATAGGTGGTTTTAAATCTGTAACATCGAGACAACTTATCAAGTTGATTGATGAAAATATACAAGAGAGCAGACGCGAATGGCTTTTAAATTCATTTAAAAAAGCTGGCGCAGCAAACTCAAATAATACAAAAAATCAATTTTGGCAACAACACAACCAACCTATTGAACTTTGGAGTAATCACGTTATACAACAAAAAATAGATTATACCCACAATAATCCGGTAGTTGCCGGTTTTGTTGAAAATGATTATGAATATCTCTATAGCAGCGCACGAGATTATGCTGATATCAAAGGATTAGTTGATGTAATATTGGATTAGCATATAAATTGAAGGCTACCGCAAGCGTCCTCGCTTATGGGCATCATGCTAAGTTATGCAAGGTATTTTGTCATGTTGTAGACCTTGAACGCGGGCCACAAGCGAGGACGCTTGCGGCAGCGGGGGTAGCTTCAGCACTGCAAAGCGCATTATAATACGACATCTCCCTCAAATGGTGGCTGTAACAGAAAGTCCCGCCATGCTTCTACAAGTTCTTTTAATTCTGTAGTAGGAATTTCCGGATAATTCCTCCCAACATCATCTATATAAAATATCGTAATGGTTTTGTAAACCGTAATTTCTACAAGATCGGAACCAGATTCATATTCGGCAAGTTCACCGCTGAGTACTTTTTCTATCTGTGGGATTACTTCTTCAATCAGGTCATCCGCCCCCCAACCATATAAAAAGCTGCTGGCTATACTATTGGTATGTGGTATCTTACTAATCTTTTTACCCCATTTGCCCATGTCCATAACCTTATTGGTAAAATTAATCGCGTATTTTTCTATTAACTCCCGGTTCATTTAGCGGTATTTTTTATGAGATAGATAAGCGTCATCGGTTATGCTCTCTTGTGGGCATGGTTGTGTTGATGATTTCTGTTTTTAAAGCTATGGTTAATTCTTGAAAGATACGGTATATATGATTGCGGTGTTGAGTGTTTTAGTACTGGTGCACGCGTGTCGCGTGTACCTTGTCCGTTTTGTTTTGAAAAGATATTTGACAAATTTGTAACTTCACCTAATTAGACATTCATGATCAGTTGAAAGAAACACGCGGCACGCGTGCTCCAGCGAAGAGATAGAGCATTAGTTCATTATATCAAATCAATACTTTCCAATGAATAACAATACGCGAACGGTATGCGATTTTACAACGTCAATATTTAACTACAACACAAAAAAAGTATTAATATATAACTATTAATATTGGGACCTAAACTTGTTTATTATGATTATCAATAAAAGCAAAATTATTGCTGCTCCATTGTTATTATTTTTTGTTTTTTGGAGCATCATTTTAATGGGGCAGACGAAGAAAATCCATTTATTGTGTCCACGTAAAAATTTTGAAAAAAAAATTATAGATTCTGTATTTGGCTATTTTAATTCAAGGAAAAAAAATACAATTCTGCTAAGAATTCAAAAGAATAAGGATTCTACATCCAGTGTCGGAGTAGGTGTCTATCAGGTAAGACTTACAACATTGGCAGAAGATGATCTTTATAGTTTACTTTTAAAGAAAGACAAATACTACGGCTTCTTTGAATATAAAAAGCACCCTGTTTTAGTTTATGGCCGAAGTGAAGACCCGGGATACTTCTTTTCGAGATTAAAAGCTACGAAAGCCTTCAAATTCTTAAACGCATATCAAGGAGGTTTTGATAACGAACCGCCTGTAAGTATTGAGCCAACAGTTTTTATTTTTTATTATAATAAAGATCGTTTTTTATTTGGATTGAGTGGTATGTTTGGCTTTTGGGAATAAAGTTAATATAAGCGTACAAGAGATCTTAGACGAAATCTTGAATTACGAATGCTGTTACTTATTGTATGTTTGAACAACAAGGGCAGTTCTCTGAAACTGGAATATATATTCTGGTCGAAGCGGTAGCCCGACTTGAACCTAAAACTGTTCAAGCATTTTGCTTGCATGGCCTAAATAGTAATAAACGATATAACTGTCATAAAGTTAAGCTGAAAGCTTAACTCATTTTAGGAGTGATTCCTTTATATAGTTAATCTTGCTTTGCCAAAGAAAACGGTCCCTTATATCTTGCATAATTTGATCTCTTTTTGGAATACTCTTTTTGCTTTGATATCGCTTAGTTTCTTTGAATAACAAATTCTTTTAAAAAATCTCTTAGCGCTTCACCCACAAATCAACCCCGCCACAGTCCTCACTTCAACAAAATCATCTCCTTCCAAATCCTTACAGTTCACATGCGTATCGGTACAAATGAGTTTCTTAATAGCCCCACAGGCTTTTAACTTTCCAATGCCATCGTTCACAAATAAACCATGTGTGGTGATCACATAAATATCCCCTGCACCGGCATTTTTATAAGTCAGTGCGGCGTTTACGATGCTGCCGCCCGAGCGGATCATATCGTCATAAATAATAACCGTTTTTCCGGCTACGTCGGCGTTGATGGCACTTATTTCGGTATGGTCGCCTTTGAGGCGGCGTTTGAGGATGAAGGCGGCGTTTACACCCATATCATTAGCCAGTGATTCAACCCATTTGGCGCGGCCTGCATCCGTGCTGGCCATTACAAAGTTATCGCCTCCGTATCGGGTGGCCGCTTCAATTACAATATCTTTGCAATACACGTGTACGGGATACAGGTCCTGCTCAAAGTAGTACTGGATACCCTCGCTATGGAGGTCGAACAGCATCACCTTATTGCCCCGGGTTGATTTTGGTATGGCCGAAAGCAGACGGGCGCGGGTTTTGGCGGTCACAATTTCGCCGGGTTTAACGGCGCGTTCCATGGTGCTGTAACCAAAGTAGGGGATCACCAGCGTAAGCGAATCGGCTCCATAACTCACCAGTGATGAAGCCAGGTCATAAAGTTCAAGCGTGGCGCTGTCGTTCACCGTACCGCCAATGAGCAGTACTTCTCTGCCTTCCACGTTGGATAGGATGCGCTGATAGCGCTCGCCATCGGTAAAGTGACTTACTTCAATTTCGCCGCGTTCGCAATGGCCAAGGGCAAGCACTTTTTCGGCAAGGTATTCATATCCGGTTATGGCAAAAAGTAGTTTCTTCATTATATAAGAGCTTAAAGCAGGAGGGCTTAAAGCATAAAGCTTTTTTTGTGAATGTGATTTATTGATTCTGTAAGGTATCGATCACCTGTTCAAAGGTAAAATCTTTCATGATATGGCCGTTCTCAAAAACGGTTTGCAGATGATCGGCCAGTTCGGGTTGCTCGTCTTCATGAAGGGTTTTATAGCCTTCGGCTGTTTTTACCAGTTTAAGGCGGCCGCCTTTGCTCTTTTTAAAACTGGTGGTGATGTTGCCATTGGCGTCCATTTCGGCAGGGCTTTTCTCAACAGCTATCTCTTCGCCATTTATCACGGCACTGCTGCATTTCAGGGCGAACTTCTGGGTATCGCGGTCGACCTTTTGCAATAGCGCGCCGCCCATGCCCAACACCAGGTTTTCGGCACTGATCCCGTTTTCTTTCAGGGCTTTATAAATGACGCCTATCTCAGTATAATTAACCCCATCGCCCTGGATCACCCTAACCTGAGGAGGCAGTACTTTATACCCCTTGGCATTGGTGGTATAGCCGAACTTATCGAACAGGATGTTAAAGATCTCCAATAAGGTCATGACCGGGTCGCCGCTATCCGGGCGGATCACCAGGGTGCCATCGCGTTTAAGGATCTCCTGTTTCAGGTCCTCGCCCCAGTATTCGCTGCAGGCGCGGAAAATATTATAGCTGTCGCTTACACAGGCAATGACGCCGGTAGGGAAGCTGCGTAGCACATGCTTAAACACTTCCAGTTCGCCTTGCTGCCCAAGCAGGGTACAAATGCTGTGCTCGGTAGCCGGAATGCTGAGGCCGTAAACCTTCTCTGCATGGTAATATTTAATAGCCATGCCTGATCCTGCCAGGTTATCGCTGCCTGCAAAGCTAAGCAGGTGGGCGGCTCCACCTATTTTCGCGCTCTCCACGCTGCTCACCCCGCGGAAACCGAAGTCATTCAACACAAAGGCAATTCCACCAAAAGCTTCGGGTGTGGCGGTTTCTTCATAGTATTGGGTAACTACTTTTTTAACCTCGTGGCTCAGCGTAGCTACGGTGCAGGGGTACCAAACCTGCATCAACAGGGTTTCGAGGAAGTTGGTGAGCCAGTAACATTCAGGATCAGTATTTTCAATGGTCATGAGCACGTTACCGGTGGGTACGCTGGTGCCTTCGGGTACAGCTTTGATGCGTACCGGCAGGTGACCGTTGTATTTATCCAATATGTATTGAAACTTGCTGCAATCAAACACATCATTGCGCCCGAAAACCTGTTTTAGAAATTCATCGGCTTCGTCCAGGTCAACCTGGTTAAAGGCCGGTCCCTGCAGGTATTCCTTCAAAAAATATTGCAGACCGAAAAAAACGGTTTCGTTGAACATGCCCCCGCGGCTTTCCAGGTAACTATAAATATTGGTGGTGCCGGGGTAGTAAAATTTATGGTGGGCGTATTTATATGCGTCGGCTAAGAGGATCAGATTTTCCTTTTTCATGGCTTTAATTTTTAAGGTATTTGCCGGTGATGAAATTAAACAATTCAATGTGTTCTTCGCTTATGGAGCCATCTTTTATCATCAATGGCAGGTCGGTAAGTTTAAACCAGGCGAGGTCGGCAATATCATCCTGGGCTTTTGGCTCGCCGCCAATAAAATCACAGCTAAACAGCAGGGTAATGATCTTATCAACCTCGCTGCGGTAGCGCCAGTCGTTTATTTTGGCCGATGTTTCGTACTGCATGGCGGTGGTTTGCATTTCGCCGCATTCTTCGGCAAGCTCGCGTTTGGCGGCATCTTCATAACAGACATCTTCCGGGTCGGTAAAGCCGCCAACAAAACGCCATTTATTGTTGATGGCTTTTTTGCCTAACAGGATCTCGCTGCGGCTATTCCTGAAAAGGGCTACATCCACCGTAGGGTACACCTTTGGATATTGGTTATAGTAAGCGTATAGGATCCCAGCACGGAAATCATTTGAGTCGAAAACTTTATCGGCATATTGCTTGCGCAGTTCGGTGGCATTGTAGTCACCGTGTTCGGGCAGTTCGATGGTTTCAAATTTACCGCTATAGTAGGGAATGAAGCTGTCGCGGCTGCCGTATAAACAAAACTGCTCGGCATTGAAAACACTTTTCAGCAGGTTGTCCAGGTTATCCGACCATATTTTATCGCTCGGGTTATCGCTGATGGGCAGCACCACAATTTCAGGATAATCTTTTTTGATCATCTTTTCACGCGTGTAATAGTCGTAAGGGTTTTTGCGACTGCCTTTTATGGGGCTAACACCCAGTAATATAATCAGTTTGGCATGGTTTTGCTTAACCTGAGCTATCAATTCCCTGTGACCCTCATGCAGGTATGGCGTTTGAAAGCGTGCTATAATTACTCCTGTTTTCATTTCTATTTTGCGTTAATTATACACAATATAAATATGCGTTTTTAATACGCAAATTATTTTTTAATAAATCTTTGGTATGCTCCTAATGTTGAGTGATTAAATCCATGGACTCTGAAGGTTAGATGGCAAAGAGGGCTTGTCAGTCTGAGCCTGTCGAAGACTCGCGTGCAGAGGCTTGCCCGCCATACTTCGACGGGCTCAGTATGACACCCGTTTTTAAGTTGTCATAGGTAACTTGTTTCAGGATGACAGCAGAAGATAGATTTAGAACCTGCTATATCTCGAAACTAATGCCCTCTTTCTTCAGCTGAAAATACTTTTCCTCGTTAAAGCGGAAAAGATTACCCGGTCTGCCGGCGCCTTCGAGGGCTTGTTTTTCGGTAGTTTCTTCGAGGAAGCCGTATTTGGTGATCTTCTTTTTAAAGTTACGGCGGTCGATAGGGCGGTCGAGCACGGCGAGGTAAAGTTTTTCGAGCTCCGAAAAAGGGAATTTTTCCTCAAGCAGCTCAAAACCTACGGGTTGATAAAGCATTTTGCTTTTTAGGCGTTCGCGCGCTACGCTGATAATGGTAGTATGATCGAACGCCAGGGCGGGGAGCTTTTTGATATTGAACCAGTTCACATCACTGGCATCGGTAGCGGCCTTAACAACAAAGGCGTCGGGCCTTACAAGCCCGTAATAAGTTATGGAGATCACCCTGTTACGCGGGTCGCGCCCCGGTTGGCCAAAGCTGTACAGTTGCTCCAGGTACGTGATGTTTACGCCGGTTTCCTCCCTTAGCTCACGCTGAATAGCTTCCTCTAATGATTCATGATCAGCTACCAGACCACCAGGCAACGCCCAGCTGTTTTTAAAAGGTTCGATATTGCGTTTGATGAGCAGTACGGATAATCCCTCCTTGGAGGTATATCCAAATACTACGGCATCAACGGCAACCTTTATATTTTGGGTGACTGGCATAATACAAAGTTAGATATTGGGAAACGGTGGGGCAAGGGTTTATCGATAAATCAATCATATAAAGCCAGGGTATCAAATGCCATTTTTCGATACTTAATTATAGAATCAAGCTTGTTATAGTTTTTATTGTGTGAAGTGTTGAATAAAATACGACGACCATCACTGTTATAGATCTCCATAATTTTTCGGGATATCGCCGTATCAGGCTTTTGCAAATAGGATTGACACAAACAGCGTGCTAAACGCCCTTTAGCCGCATGGTCTTCGTCTCCCTCCATACCGGGCCACTGGGTACTATAATAATAATTTTCTGTGCAATTTTTAAAAGAAACGGTTTGCATCGAGCGCTTGTTTATACAATTTATCAAATTATAGATGCCAATCCCCAATGCAATTAAAAGTATCACAGTTAATGTCCATTTCCTTTCGTTCATTATAATTTTCGGCATAGGATATTGGTTTGTATTTAATACGATGATTACCCAAAAGTAACCCTGTGGATAGTTAAAGAACGTGATAACACGAATGGCTTAACCCCAATCTTTTTACCATTCCAGATTGGTCGAATAACCTGGTTTAGCGCAAGTAATATTTAAAAGTTTTTTTATTTAAAAATTTTCTTGTAAATATGCCCTACCAATCAGTAAACCGTTTTACCGCCGCTATGCTTCACGATAAGGAATATCAAATGTGGCCCGATGCCCGGTTATTGGAGCAGTTAAGGCTTGATGACCGTAAGGCATTTGAAATTCTGTACCATAAATATTCCTCGAAGTTGTTTTATGCCGCTTATAATCTTTTCAGGGATAAGGATGTTTGTGAAGACCTGGTGCAGGAGTTATTTATTGATCTGTGGACAAAGCGTAACCAGCTAAATATCACTTCGCTTGAGGCTTACCTCAAAGTGGCCATAAGGCACAGGGTATTATTTTATCTGCGCACAAAAAAGGCATCGGTAGATCTCACCGTGATTGAGACACTGGTTGAAAAATATTCAGCTGATAGTAAGTTGTTCCAGGATGATATTGCTCATTTACTGGAAGATGGCGTAGCTCAACTCCCCGAAAAATGCCGGCAGATCTTTACCCTTAGCCGTAAAGAGTATCTCAGCAATAAAGAGATAGCTACCCGGCTAAACATTTCTATTAAAACCGTCGAAAATCAGATCACTATCGCTTTAAGATACCTGCGTACCGGTTTAACCGACTATCTGCCATCGGTAGTGGCGCTGGTATTGCTGCATATGTTTGGCAAATAGAAATAAAAAAATATTTTCAATTGCTTTAGGGGGTACCCCGGTTTATTGCATCCTGCAATTATAAACCATGGCAAAATTCCCTTTCAGAAAAAAACAATCCGGTGCAAATGACAGGCATTTGCAGGAAGAGCTTGTGAATAAGTATTTCGATGAGCTTGATCTCCGCAGCGTACAAAACGAAGCAGGTGATGATGTGGAATTTAACGCCGACGGTTTATACAGCAGGATCAATGCTACTTTAGATAATGCAGAAAAGAAAACTCCCGGCAAATCAAAAAGATGGATGGTTGCAGCCTCGCTGCTTGCCGGTTTATGCATTTCGGTAACTGCCGCCTATCATTACCGTTATGCCCTGCTTGATCGTTTAGATCCTATCGCCAGCAAGCAATTAGTTGCTGCTAACGGGCAAACTATAAACTTTACCCTTGCCGATGGTACTAAGATATGGTTAAACGCAGGCAGTAAACTTACTTATCCTGAAACTTTTCGCGGTGAAAAACGTGAAATCAAGCTGGAAGGCGAAGCTTTTTTGGATGTAGCCCATGATCCTGCCAAAGCTTTTATTATACATACCGGGCAGGTGAGCACCCATGTATTGGGTACCAGTTTTAACATCAAAGCCTACGCCAATGAGCGCTTTATTAAGGTTGACGTTTTAAGCGGCAAAGTTGGGGTAGTTACTCCGGCAGTTGCAGCAAAAAATACAACCACATTTTTAACCCCCGCCGAGGAGGTTGTTTTTAACAAAGATGGCCTTTCTGTCACCAAAAATAAACAGGTTGATGTGAATGCACTAAGTAGTTGGAAAGACGGCGAACTGGTATTTAAAAACATGGCACTGCCCGAAGTGCTCAACACCATTAACCGCCATTTCAACGTAACCGTAAAGGCCGATGTTAACCTGGCGCGTTGCTCTATTACCGCCAACTTTACCAATGTTTCACTGGAAAATATCATGAAGATCATATCGAAACTGGTGAAGGGAAAAGCTGTGCAAAAGGGCCCTGCTTATCAGCTAAAAGGCAAGGGCTGTTAACATAAAACCAATTAATAAAAGAGACATACCAATTATCAGTTAACCTAAATAACAAGCTATGATAACATAAATACATTAAAAAACCCTGCTCAAAAGGGATTTTGACAGGGTTAAACTAAAATGCCGGGTTATTAATAAGTGCAGCGTTTAGAGGTCCAATTCAGAACGAAGCACTTGAATTTCAAACACTTTAATTTTCTCAAATCTATGAATATATCTCTATTTTCAAATGGAGTAATTCGTCATGTATTAATATTAATGAAAATTACCTCGCTTGCCTGCTTTGTGGTTTGCCTCATGTGCTTTACGGCCGTGGCAAACAACTCGTTTGGCCAAAAATTTCTGGAGGTATCGGTTACGCTCAAATTAAAAAATGCCAAACTAACCGACGCGCTGGATAAGATCTCGAACCAAAAGCATATCAAATTTGCCTATGCCGATAATGTACTTAAACCAACTTATGTCATAAGCCTTAGGGTTAAAGACAAAAGTATTAAGGAAGTACTTGATCAGGTGTTGACTCCCTTCAACCTCAGCTATAAGATCATCGATGATGTTATCGTTATTGATGAAAAGCCCGAGATTGAAAGCAGCACCGGCGGTATTGAGCAGGGCCCCAGGCAACCCATCAAAGTTAAAGGTAAAGTTACCGACGAAAACAACTTAGTTATACCCGGCGCAAGCGTACGGGTTAAAGGTACAACCATTGGCACCGTAACCGATATTAACGGTAATTACACCATTGATGCGCCCGATGCTGACGCTGTACTGGTGTTTAACTTTATTGGTTATACCACAAAGGAACAGCCCGTAGGTAGCCAAACTACGCTGAACGTGCAGCTGATCCCTGAAAGAACCTCTCTTAACGAGGTGGTAGTTATTGGTTATGGAACTCAAAGGCGCGCCAATGTTATTGGCGCGGTTGACCAGGTCAGCTCGAAGGCTATCGAGACGAAACCATCGGTTAACCTGACACAAGCTTTGCAGGGAACATCCCCAAACCTTATCATCCAGCAAACCAGTTCAGAGCCAGGCGCTTACGCTAATATTAATATACGGGGTATGAGTACCTTGAATGATAATAACCCGTTGGTAGTTATTGATGGTATTACGGGCGGCGATATCAACTTGCTCAACCCTTTAGATATTGAAAGTGTTTCGGTATTGAAGGATGCCGGTTCGGCTGCTATTTATGGTTCACGCTCGGCCAATGGGGTTATTTTGGTTACCACTAAAAAAGGAAAAAATAATTCGCGTACAACGCTTTCATATAATGGGCAGGCTGGCATCCAATCACCGCATGTTGGGTACAAGCCGGTGCATAGTTATGAAAATGCCATTTTGCGTAACGAGGCTGTGGTGAATGCCGGTTTGCAGCCTATTTACAGTCCGCAGCAAATTCGTGACTTTCAGCAGCAAGGCGATCAGCAATGGTTTTTGGATGCAATTTTAAAAGATGCATGGCAGCAAAATCACAACCTGGCTTTAACCGGCGGAAACGCCACTACTACGTTCTTGGTATCGGCCGGGGTTACTGACCAGCGAAGTAACCTGGTTGGTCCCAATTATGGCTTAAGGCGTTACAATTATAGAATGAACCTTACCAGTAATTATGGTAAGCTTAAGTTAACAGGCATACTTGCCTACTCACGTACCGAAATTAAAGAACATTCGTACAGCACCGGTACCCTTATTGTTGATGCTGGTCGTACACCTACTTATTATAAGATCAAAGACGACCAGGGCCGCTACCTTACCAATGATGTGCTTACCGAGTTTAACCCGTTGGGAATACTCGAAAAAGGTGGCTATCGGTTACGCGATAATGATAACATATTTGGAAATCTTAATGCCGAACTTTCCATCACTAAAGACCTGAAGTTAAAAGGTGTATTTGGTGGTACCTTGCTATCAAACCACATGTTTGGCAGGGTAATGCAGGTTAATTTTTATCCGTCGGGTACCTACGGTGCTGATAGAAACACCAACGACGAAAACGACAAAAACCTGTTTACCAATGCACAGTTCCTGGCGCAGTATACTAAAACATTTAATAAATCGCATAATGTTGATGTACTTATTGGTGTTGCTAATGAATCGACCACTAATAAATCAAACAGGCTTTATTTAAAGTATACCGACCCCGAGTTAGGAACCCCAGTTACAGGTACCGTTATCGACCCGGCATCATCAAACACCAATAATAATACGGTAGAAACCAGTCTTAACTCGTTATTTGGCAGGGCTAACTATTCGTATAAAAACAAGCTCTACGGCGAGTTCGATTTCCGTTTGGATGCTTCATCCAAATTCAATACACAAAATCGTAACGCATTTTTTCCATCGGTTTCGGGCGGTTACAGGTTAACAGAAGAGGCCTTTATGCAAAACTATCGCGATAAATTAGGCGATATTAAGTTAAGGGCCTCATATGGTATTTTGGGAAACCAGAGTGTGCGCGATTATCAGTATCTGCGTACTTATGGGCCCTACCGCAATGGTGATGGAACAATCAATCCCAATCCTTACGGGTTCAATAATTCCGGCGTTGGCGGCATAACTATTGATTTTGCCAATCCAAACCTGCGTTGGGAACGCGCGGCAACGTTTAATGCCGGCGTTGATGCCAATTTCTTTAAAAACAGTTTAAGTGTATCGGTTGATTATTTCAACAAAACGACACGTGATATCCTGTTGCCGCCGGTTGTACCCGGAACTTTCGGCGCCGGGCTGCCAAGTTATAACGCGGGGAAGGTGCAAAACCACGGCTGGGAACTTACGGTTAATTATTATTTGACCACTCAAAACTTTAAGCATTCCTTTAGCTTTAATGTGGGCGATAGTAAAAACAAAGTTTTATACCTTGAAGGCGGCGACCAGTTAAAAACTTACGATGAGATGCAGGTTATTAACCGCGTTGGTCTGCCTATTGGTTCGTATGTGGGTTTAAAACGCGATGGCTATTTTCAAAATCTCCATGATATCCAAACAGGCCCTAAACCAGCCGGCCTAACTGTTTCGCCTGGCGACAATCGTTATGTTGACGTTAACGGCGACGGCATTATTGATGATAACGACAAGTTTGTTTTGGGCAACCCATTCCCACGATTGACTTTCGGTTTTACCTATAATGTTACGTTTAAAGGTTTTGACTTCAACCTGTTTTTACAGGGCGTGGGCAAGCGGAGCATGTTTGTAAGAGGCGAACAGGTTGAGCCCTTCCACGTAAATTATTCGCAGGTTATTTATCAGCACCAGTTAGATTATTGGACTCCTGAAAACCCAGACGCACGTTACCCAAGACTCGCAGCCAGCGGTAGTCAATCAAATGAAAATAATTTCAGGCGGGGGTCAGACATGTATCTGTTTGATGGCAAATACCTGCGGGTGAAAAATGTGCAGTTGGGCTATACCTTACCTGCTACATGGTCAAAGAAGTTGGGTTTGCAGAAACTGCGGGCTTATGTATCCGGTCAAAACGTACTCACTTTTTCAGGTATGAAGTTTATAGATCCTGAATCGACCGAGTTCAACAATAACCTTAGTGCAGGTGGAGCAAACAGCGCGCGCGCTTATCCAACACCAATTTATTATGGTTTTGGCTTAGATGTAACCTTATAATACTATCCATCATGAAAAAAAAATCAACACATAAAATTGCCTTCTTTTTACTGCTTGCCGGGTTGGCACCGGCCTGTAAAAAGCTTGACCTGGCACCGGTAAACAAATTTACCGATAACAACTTCTGGACGACAACTGAAAAGGCCGGTAGTGTACTTAATACGGCCTACACTCAAATGTATAACAACGACTATTTCTTTTATAATGAAGGAGCGTCGGATAATGCATACAATGGCCGTGGTGACAACCAGGGTGTGGCCTCGCTTGCCGCGGGCACATATGATCCGTCGTTAGGGCGTATCAAACAGGAGTGGGGGTTCCACTACAGCGGCATAAAAACCTGTAATATTTTTTTGGAGAATGTTGATAAGGTTACCGCTATGGATGCAACGCTGAAAGCCCGTATGAAGGCTGAAGCAAGGTTTATTCGTGCTTTTCATTATTTTATGCTGGAGACCTGGTGGGGGGATGTGCCTTTATTTGATCACGATATTACAATTGAAGAATCAAAAACAGTTGCACGTACGCCGAAGGCGCAGGTAGTGGATTTTGTTTTAAAAGAACTTGATGCAGCAGCTGCCGATTTGCCGGTGAACACCGCTTATAAAGAATCCGACAGAGGGCGCATCACCAAAGGTGCAGCCATAGCCTTAAAAGCAAGGGTGCTGCTATATGAAAGCCGCTGGCAGGATGTAGCAGCCACCTGCGAAAAGCTGATGAACGATAATAGTAATGGTACATACAGCTTGTTCCCCTCATATGAAGGTGTGTTTTTGCCGCAAAACGAATATAACAGCGAGGTAATACTTGACCTGGAATATGTACCTATTGTACGCACCTACAGCAACTTTTTTGATATGGCCCCGCTGGCTGTGGGCGCGCGTTTGAATGCACTTGCGCCAACTCAGGAACTGGTGGACAGTTACCTGATCGATAACGGAAAAAAAATATCTGATGCAGGTTCGGGCTACGACGAAAACAATCCGTACGTTCACCGCGATCCACGTCTAACCAATACTATTGTTTACAATGGCTATCAATGGAAAAAGCCTGATAACACAACACAGGTTATATATACCAAACCGGGCGATGATCCTGCTCCTACCAAGCTTGATGAATATGCTCCCGGAAAGGTAAGTTCGCCGACTGGCTACTATATCCGTAAGTATTACGATCCTACATCTGCCACTAATTTTCAGTCGGGTTTGAATCTGATCCTCATCCGTTATGCCGATGTGTTACTGATGTATGCCGAAGCTAAAAATGAGCTTGGCCAGCTGGATGCCGGTGTTTGGGATAAAACAATCAAAGCCTTGCGCAGTCGTGCAGGCTTTACCGATGCCCCTGCATTAAATTTTGCAGCTGGAAGCCAAGCTGATTTAAGAGAGATAGTTCGTAACGAGCGCCGTGTAGAACTGGCTATGGAAGGCCTGCGGGTGTTTGATATCCGTCGTTGGCATACTGCCGAAACCGTACTGAACGGTTGGGCGCACGGAGCCAAATTTGGTCCGGCATCGGTTGATAATGGCTACATCAGGGCCAACCTGCGCACATTTGACAAAGGTAAAAACTACCTCTGGCCAATCCCTCGCGATGAGCGCGCTGTTGACCCTAACCTAACTCAAAACCCGGGCTGGTAAATCATTAATTATTTATAAAAAGACATTATAATCAATTACGATCATGAAAAATATTACATACTGCCTCATGGCAGGCATCATAGCCATTTTAATGGTAACAGGCTGCAAAAAGGATAAAACCTTACAACATACACAGGTATCGGCAGTAACCAACCTTTTTGCTCCTGCAAATAACAAATTCATCCAGTTAGAGCCGGTAACCGGTTCGGCCACATTTGAATGGGCCGAAGCCCATGCCGAAGACAATGGCCTGGTTTTGTACGAGGTTGCTTTTGATAAAGAAGGCGGCGATTTTTCAAAGCCAATTTATACTATTCCTTCAGATGCTAACGGACTCTACAACAAGCTTACCATCTCGTACAAAGACCTGAATAAGGTGGCCGATTTAGCGGGGATCCAACCGCAGGCTACAGGTAAATTGAAATGGACCGTAATGTCGTCGAAAGGTATCAATGTGGTTAAAGCGACTGCATCAAGCATTATTGAAGTGCAGCGTGCCGCGGGTTTTACCGATATTCCTGCCGATCTGTACCTGACAGGTTCGGCTACCGAAGGCGGCGAAGACTTAAGCAAAGCGGTACATTTTAAACAAACTGCTGCTGGTGTATTTGAGGCCTGGACTTCATTAAAAGCAGGTACTTATCACTTCGCCGAGCGTAACACAGGCACGCCCGCTACCTATTCTATCGATGGTATCAAGCTGCTGAAAGATGGTAGCACTACCGTAACCGGCGCAACTAAAGTTGAGCGTATCGTAGTTGACTTTACATCTGCATCGGCTACTATAACCGAAGTAACGGAGGTTGGTTTATGGTTTGCGGCAGATAATAAAGTATGGTTCCCGCTCCCTTACAAAGCCGGTGGTAAATGGGAAATAGATAACGCTTCTATTGTATTTCACCAGGAATCATGGGGTAGGGATGAGCGTTACAAGTTCCGCTTTACCTTTAAAGATGCTGCGGGTAACACTTCAACCCAGTTTTATGGCAGCAAAAATTCGGATAACAGTCGCCCGGATGCCAATACAGCCAAATCATTCTGGTACATGGTGCCGGTTAACAACTCGCAATATGATTTCTGCTTTAAGTTTACCGGTGCAGCCGATAATCACAACGCCGATATCGTAGTTGACTTTAGCGCTGATGCTGCTGCTTATACCCACTCTGTTACTGTTAAATAATATTAACCGCCTACCTGCCGCCGTGTTGCCAAAATATGGCGGCAGGTTGACGATAAAAGATATTTTATGAAAAATAAATTGCTCAACATAGCTACTGCTGTCCTTGTAGGCGGCATAGCCATGACTTTTTCATCATGTTTAAAGGATAAGCCTTTCCCCTTGTACGGCAATAAAGCTTCGGCAAAGGTGGAATATAAGTACGCCGAAACAGCCGATTCATTACAGGAAAAAACATACACAACCTTCATATCAGCAAACGGAAATTATTTTGTGGCGAACAATGCCGTCAGTACCACTTTTAATTACTGGCCTAATGCCCATACCCTTGATATTTTTACCGATGCCTACCTGCGCACCAATAATGATATCTACAAGCAAAGAATGAGCTCGCTTTTAGCCGGAATAAAAACTACTAACGGCGGTCTTTCCAATAATTTTTACGATGATATGGAATGGCTGGATCTGGCTACATTAAGGGCTTACAATGCTACAAAGGATGCCGCTTATCTAACGGCAGCCCACACGCTTTGGACAGATATTCAAACCGGCGAAAACAGCAACCAGGGCGGCGGTATAGCCTGGCGTAAAAATCAGTTGGATTATAAAAATACACCTGCAAATGCTCCGGCCATCATCTTTGCAGCCCGTTTATATGCTTTGGAAAAAAATGAAGCCGACCTCGCGACAGCAAAAAGATTATATACCTGGCTCAAGAAAACCCTGCTTGATCCTTCGGGCATTATCTGGGATGGTATCAACGCCAATGGCGACGGGCAGATCAGCAAGTGGAAGTTTACCTATAACCAGGGCGTGTTTATCGGGGCTGCATTGGAACTTTATCATGTTACCAAAGATGCTGCCTACCTTACCGATGCGGTAAACACAGCCAATGCCACCATTAATGATACAGATATTTCACCGGGTGGGATCCTGAAATCGGAAGGGCAGGGTGATGGCGGTTTATTTAAGGGAATCCTGATCAGGTATCTTACACTGCTGGCCCTCGACCCCGATGTTGCTGAAACCGACAGGACTAAGTTTATCAGCTTCCTGAAATTTAACGCCGAAACGCTTTACACAGCCGGTATCGAGCGGCCATCGCTCATGATCAGCCCCGACTGGAAAAAGAAACCATCGGGAACAACAGACCTTACTACCCAGTTAAGCGGTGTGATGATGGTTGAAGCTGCCGCAACGCTGAAATCGGCCGGTAAATTTTAAACAACAACTTTGTAACAATAAAAGCCATAAAAGTATTCAACCACTTTTATGGCTTATTTTAGTATCTGATTTATACCTGTCTTAAATACAATTATCTATGAAAATTAAATTGATTAGCCTGCTTTGTCTGTCTGTTGCCTTAAGTACAAGTGCCCAAACGCCCGGCTACAAAGAGCGGATAAAAATCATTAACCAAAATATCAACAGTTGTTTTGCTGATACCAAAACAGGGTTGTATCTTGAAACTACCGACTCGGTTGAGAATAAGGGCAACCATTCGTTTTTGTGGCCGCTTTGTGCCCTGGTGCAGGCCGCTAACGAAATGGAAGTGCTGGAACCTTCCAAACAATATCTTAAGCCTGTTATGGTTGCTATCCAGCAATATTATTCGCCTCGTTCACCTGCACCGGCTTACCAGGCCATGGTAGCAAAGGAAAAACAGGATTCGCGTTTTTATGATGATAACGAGTGGGTGGCCATTGCCCTGATGGATGCCTATAACCGTACCCATAATAAACAGTATTTGGAAACCTCTAAAATGATCTACCGCTTTTTACTAACCGGTTATACCAATGAGGCAGGCGGTGGTTTTTATTGGGAAGAAGGCAACCGGAAAAGTAAAAACACCTGCTCAAATGGTCCGGGGATATTGGTGGCCTTGCAACTGTATAAAGCAACAGGCCGCAAACAATACCTGGATACCGCTTTGCTGGCTTATAACTGGACAAACAAAAACCTGCAGGCGCCATCCGGCTTATTTTATGACAACATAAAGGTGCCGTCGTTAAAGATCGATTCGGCCATTTATACATACAATGCGGGTGCTATGCTGCAAGCCAATGTGCTGCTCTATAACATCACCCATGATAAAAAATACCTGACCGAGGCCCGTCGCATAGCCAAAGCTTCCGAACAATATTTTTACCGTAACAACCGGCTGCCCGGCAATTATTGGTTCAATGCGGTTTTACTTCGTGGCTACCAGGAATTATATCTTGTTGATAAAGACAAAACACAATTTCGTTTTTTTGTTGACGACGCTAACCGTATATGGCAACAGGAACGGAACGATAAAAACCTGCTCGGCCAGCATCGCATCAAAAGCCTGATAGACCAGGCAGCGATGATAGAGATTTATGCGAGGTTGGAGGAGATGGGGGTATAAGGTAAGATTACCGCCCGTCATGCCAAGCCAGTCGAAGCATGGCAGATAGGGCCTCTGCGCGCGCCCTTCGACAGGCTCAGGGTGACAGGCCCGCCCACGAAAATAAAACGGTTGTCATGCTTCGAGAGCCTACCCATGACAACTTAAAAAATGGGTGTCATACTGAGCCCGTCGAAGTATGGAGGGCAGGCCTCTGCGCGCGACCCTTCGACAAGCTCAGGGTAACAGGCCTTTATTTTTTGCTTTAGCTAATTCCGGTAAAAGATCCCAAGTGCCGTTTATGATAGCTTCTTTCTTTTCCCTCCTCCAGCCCTTAACTTGTTTTTCAAATGCAATTGCTTGATTAACGTCATTAAATACTTCATTAAAAACCAATTTCAATGGTCGTCGTTTAAAAGTATAGCAAGCGGGGTTCTCGCCGGATTGATGCTCAATCAATCTTCGCTCAATATTATTAGTTATTCCAGTGTAGTACGAACCATCAGCACATTTCAATATATAAACGTGATATTGATTCAGGCCAACGTTTATCATCCCTTACCCAAACAAATTATTCGTAAACTCCATCTTTATCCTTGTTTGAAAGTTATCTATCGTCTTAAAAATCTCCTTTAAGGCCACTTTTTCAATTTTGGTGAGTTTGTCCGGGTCGATGTAGTTGTCGGGTTCGGTGCGGTCCCTGATAATTTGGGAGGCCTGGTTGCGGAGGCGCAGGCCCATTAAAAAATAGTACGACTGGATCAGCTCATGAACCTCTTTTTCGTTGAACACACCTTTCTCTTTTAGCGCCTTCAACCGCTCGCCTGTATTAACCTCAAAAATACGGTGGCGCAGGGCGTACATTCGCACCAGGTCGACGATAGGGGTCATTGATTTTTTAATGTCGAAAACTTCCTGGCTGCCTTTGGTGAACGTTTTGATGTTTTTGAAAAAGGTGAGGGGCGGCTCATATTGCAAAGCATTTTTAGCCATGTGGAAGAAGATCTTGCCCAACGGTTTTTGCAGTTCCTCATCCAGAAATTCTTTGAGCTCATCCATAATACTGGCCTCGCCATACAAGTAGCGGCAATCAAAAAAGGTAGAGAATTGGATCACAGTTTCGGGTACGGCCTCGGTCATCCAGCTTTCGTAATTGCGTTTCCAATGGGAGAGGGAGTGCGTCCATTTGGGGTTTTGGGCCATGTAGCCGCCGGTACAAAAGCTGAAGCCGATATGATCAAGCTTTTCGGATACCTGCTGCGCAAAGCTCAGGAAATATTCGCGCACTAACTCACGCTGCTCGTTGGCTTTATCTTCGTAAATAATGGCGTTATCCTGGTCGGTTTTAAAGGTTTGCTCTTTACGGCCTTCGCTGCCAAGCACCATGAAAACAAATTTGGCAGGCGGCTGTCCCATAGTTGCAATAACGCTTTCAATTACTTTTATGGCAATGGTATCGGCAATAGTGGTAATCACCTGGTTTACAATTTCGGCGTTTACACCACGGCCAAGCAATTGCGTAACCATTTGCGGTACCGATTCCCATTTACGCTTAAGCTCCTGTACTGAAATGGCTTGTTTTACCGATTGAATAAACACCAGTGGCGATTGCGCCTGTTCGGACAATAATTTATTCCTGCTGATGCTGCCTACAAATTCATCCCCGTTTTTGATGAGTAAATACCGGGTTTTGGTACGGAACATCATCAAAATAGCTTCGTATACATAAGCGTTGGTACTAATGCAAACGATAGGGTTATCCATAATGTTGCCAACCGGCTGGGCGTTATCTGCCTGTTTTGCAACTACATTATCGCGCAGGGTTATATCGGTCACATAGCCTACAATTTTGGCTTGTTCATCGCGAATAAAAATGCAGCTTACCTTATGTTTAGCCATTAGGCGGGCCGTTTCATAAACAGGGGTCCCTTGAGGGCAGGATACTATCTCGCGGTATTCGATACTTTCAATTTTACGCGAGTACATTTGTTCGGAAGCTATGTAGCTTTCCTCAAAAGTTGCCGGACGTTTATAAAAATGGGCGAACTCATCATCAAGCATCCGTTTGCCAAAATCGGCAGTAAAATATTGTACAAAATCCTCGTAAGCTTTGCACAGCGACCGGAAATCTTTGCGATGTAAAAAGAAAACGGTTGTGCCCTTTTTGGCTATTACCGTACGGATAGACTGTTTACGGTTAAGCAATACCGAAATACCTCCATAGCAGTAACCCGAATGATGATACTCCAACAACCGCTTATTTTGCTGGGTGTCATAAAAAAAGGATTCGTATTCGCCTTCGGCAATGATATCCACGCCACGCATTTTGGTTACTTCCTGCTGGTAAATAACCGTGTCTTTACTATAACGGATCTCCTGCAACTGGTCGGCAACCTGTTCCAATACTTCTGTAGGAAGCAGATTAAAAGGGGATACTTTACTTAAAAATTCAAGACGTTGAACCATATAACCAAAAAGCTATGATGATGATCAAAATTAAAATGATGGCTGCGGGTAAAAGGTATTTTTTTTCGGAGCGGATTTTTTGCAGGTAAACCTCTTGGTGCTCTACGCTCTCTTCGCTAATATCGCCGCGTTTCAGCATCTCAAAAAAGCATTCGGCGGTAGCTTCGGCATCTTCAAGGGCGTTGTGCTGCCTGTCGAATGTTTTGTTAAACAGTACTTCGTACAGTTGGTTTAACCTTAAATACTTGGTCTGCGGGTTTTGTACCCATTTGGTGGTAGCCAGCATGGTACAAAAGGTTTTTAAATTTTGAAGCGGATTAGTGATTCCTGTGCGATAAAACTCAACGCCGGCAACATTCAGGTCAAGCTCAATAAAATGACCTACTACGAGTGGTTGATATTCAAGCAGATCGTTGGCCAGCATGTTCATTACATCCCTCCGCCATTCACCGTGCTCAACCAAATATTCCTGGGTAAGGCCATGAACAGCATACGCTTTTGGGCTTATGGTGAAGTCATTATCCTTAATATAATGATCTTCGCGCTTTATCTCCTGCATGTCATTGGTGTACACAATCCACGACACCTGCAGGGCATAAGGCCAGTTGTCGTTATCACAATAGGGCAGGTCCCACTTTTTGGGCAGGCCGGAGGTTTCGGTATCTATGAATAAAAGGTAATCTTGCACATGCTAAATTTATGAATTTATTTGAATGATGGGAGCAAGTGTGAATTGCCTTTAAAACCATTGATTGGTCGAAAGTTATTTAGGAATTAAAATCAGATCATTAATTTAAAATCTTATGGAAAAAAAAACCGCTGATTTAAAAGCAGATTTAATGCTTGGCTTAAATTCGCATATTCGTAATATACACTTATAGGAAAATATGATGACGAATAAGAAGATCAAATTTATTAAGGCTTTGATAAGCTATTTAACTTTTATTGGTTTGGTGACCCTTTTTATTTTAATTACAAAAATCAGCCAAATAATAGGAAATTTCAATATCTTCTTTATATCTGTTTTGTTGATTAATCTATTTGTCGTGGTGGTTAACTTATTCTTTTTGTTCAAAAAAGAATCCGAAAATGGCCGTAAATTGATTTTACTTGTAAACGCAATATATAGTTTAATTTCTGGCCTTGAGTTTCGCGGGAGAGGTATTATCATTAGCAATAATTTAGGCCCTGATATATCAGTTTATTTTAAAAAGAATTGGGGTGGTCTTGATTACGGTTTTTATTACGATGTTTTTAATGTAGTTATTAAACTGTTTTTCTACGACAATACTAAATATCCTCAATTGTCTTTCCAGGTAAATTTGATCATGTTGATGATAAGTGTGTTCCTTTTTTTTAATTGTAAAACAATGAAAAAGTATTTATATACAGAGCGTTAACTGCAGCAGGCGTAAACATATTGTGTCGGCAGTCTGAAATGTATAAGTTGCCACTGTTACTGGTCGATGTTTAACGATAGCGTAACTTCCTCCTAAAATGGCTTAATCTTTTGGCGTGAGTTAAACAATCCTTATTTGGAAGCGGGTTGAATAAGGGGCATTTTAACTAAAACCGGGCAAGCAGAATGCTTCCCCGGTTTTAGGTCCAAGTTACGCTGTCGCTAAACTTGAACCAGATTACGGCGCTATCAACGTCTTCCTCTCCACCGTATGCACACTAAAATATCCCAGTGCGCCGCCCTTAATGTTGGTTAATGGATTTGCCGGGGCGGCGTTGTTCCCATCGCCATTAGCGCTGTTACTGAGGCTGTAAAAGTATTTGTAAACGGCCTGGTCAATGCTCATCATTTCGATGGTTACGTGGTTGCCGGGGCGGATATCACGTGCCGGGTTATCATTGCTGTTGTCAAACCTCAGGTTGTTGTTAACCTCCTGTCCGTTGGTAAATTCGTCGTCTTCCAGCATGATCGTTTCTTCTTTGCGGCCGTTTACATACTGTACAAAACGATAATAGTTTTTGGTAGCTATAGGGTCGTTATATCGCACGGTAACATATTTACGCGGAGTGCCGTCCTTGTTATTTTCAAGTTCGTCTTTAACCAGGTAAATACTATCTAACGGAACGGCGGGGTGCATTAAGCAGCTTGAGGTGAATGTTTTGCCATCAACACTCACACTAAGCTGATAGGTATGGTCAGGGTTGCCTGTTAAAGTGCTGTTTTGGTAAATGCCTGTGCTGGTAGCTGTAAGCGGGTAAACATTGTTATTATCATCGGCAATGGTAACGGTAGCGCCGCTTATGCCATTGAAGTCATTATTATCAGTGAAGTTTTTGGTCTTGCTTAATAATACCTTGCAGCCGCCGGCCTGGTTGGTTAATACGCCTTCAACTACATATTGCGGAGTGGTATCTTTTAGTTTCAGGTCGATGGCTTTTTCGCAGCTGCTTAAGGTTGCTGCAAAAAGCATAGTGGTGATGTATTTTATAGTGTTTTTCATCGGCTTAAAATTTAAAGTTATAAGTAACCGAAGGTACAAACGTGAACAGGGTAGTGCGTACAGCTTCGGTGCGGCTTGCATCGGTTTTATTATCGCGGAAGAATATGCGGTAAGCGTTAGGGTTGCCGTAAGCATTGTAAAGACTGAAGGTTAGATCAGATTGAAATTTCGCTGTTTTTTTGAGTTGCCGAGTGGCTCCCAGGTCTAAGCGGTGGTAGGCCGGCATCCTGTCGGCATTGCGGTTGGTATAGTAGTAATAAGTTACGCCATCAACCTGGTATTTACCACTCGGGAAGGTCACAGCATCGCCGGTATAGTAAACAAAGTTGGCCGAGAATGTCCATTTTTCGCTGGTTTTGTACATAGCTACAATGGCAATGTCATGGGTGCGGTCCTGCCGGGCATTGTACCACTGGTTGTTATTGATGCCGTCAATCATCCGTTCAGATTTTGACAGCGTATAGCTGATCCAGCCGCTAAGCCTGCCGGTTTTCTTCTTTAGCAAGAACTCGGCACCGTAGGAACGGCCTTTTCCGAAAAGCAACTGCGTTTCTATGGGTTGATTGGTGAACACATTGGCGCCATTGCGGTAATCTATCTGGTTTTGCAGCTTTTTGTAATAGCTTTCAACCGTAAATTCATAGTTGTGTTCGTTGAAATCCTTGTAGTATCCAACAGAGAACTGATCGGCAATTTCGGGCTTGATCAAGTTGGTGCTTGCCACCCATTTATCTGTTGGCGAACCCGAGTTTGAGTTGGAGATCAAATGCAGGTTTTGCGCATTGCGGGCGTACGATGCCTTGATAGAACTAACATCGTTTAGCTGGAAAGCCGCTGCAATGCGGGGCTCGGGGTTTATATAGGTTTTTACCTCCTGGCCGGAAGTGTAATGTTTAGAGCTTACGATGTTCCCGTCAGCATCAATATCGTAATAATCGCCTGAGCCAAGAATGGTAAAGGCCGACAGGCGTACCCCATAGGTTAGGGTAAAGCGGTCTGTTGCTTTCCAGGTGTTGGTAACATAAGCGGCGTTTTCAAGGGCATACCTGTTTTGCAGGCTTTGAGATATAACGCCAGAGTTACCGGTTGCCGAAATTTCGCCCGGCTTAATGGTATGGTAAATGCTGTTTACACCAAAGCTGATGGTGTTTTTGCCGCCGGCATACCATTGCATGTCTTCCTTAAAATTAAAGTCGCGGATCTGCGAATAAATATTGTATTCGTTTACATCCTGCTTAATGTTAAGCTTATAGTCATAATTGCTGTAGATGAGCGAGGTGTTTGAAAACAGCTGACTGTTAAAAATATGGTTCCAGCGCAGGGTAGCCGTGGTGTTACCCCAGTTAATGCCGGCTATATCGGCAGCCTTAAGCACATCCTTTCCAAAATATCCCGAAACAAACAACCTGTCTTTATCGCCTAAAACATAGTTGGCTTTGGCATTAAGGTCATAAAAATAAAGCTGGCTTTTTTTTGCAATACTGTCTTTTGATAAGGCCAGGAAAGCATCTGCATAAGTACGCCGTGCAGAAATCAGGAAAGATGATTTGCCTTTTTGAATAGGCCCTTCGGCATTGATGCGCGCGGCAATCAGGCCAATGCCGCCGCTTACGCCAAACTTCTGGTTGTTACCATCGTTCATTTTAATATCCAATACAGATGAAAGCCTGCCGCCGTATTGCGCGGGCATGTCGCCTTTATAAATATTAATATTTTTGATGGCATCCGAGTTAAAGGTGGAGAAGAAACCCAGCAAATGCGATGCATTGTATACGGGTGCCTCATCCAGCAGGATCAAATTTTGATCGGTTGCACCTCCGCGTACAAAGAAACCGCCGCTGCCTTCCCCGGCCGATTTGATGCCCGGAAGCAATTGGATGGTTTTGATCACATCGCGCTCGCCAAGTAGCACGGGAATGTTTTTGGTTTCCTGGATGCTGAGGTGCTCAACGCCCATTTGCGGGCTGGCCAGGTCGCGCGCGCCGGGAGGCACTGCTTTAACGGTTACTTCCTGCAGTTGCTGGGCATTGTCTTCCAGTTCGATATTTAAACGAAGGTTGCCGGCTAATGATACCTGAACAACCGCGGCTTTTTGCCCCATAGTGCTTACCGAAAGTTGATGGTCACCGGCAGGTAGTGTAAGCGAATAAAAGCCGTATTCGTTACTTGATGTGCCAAAGTTTGCATCGGTAACCCTAATGCTTGCGCCAATAATAGTTTCGCCGGTTTGTTTTGATTTAACGGTGCCGCTTACCGTGTATTTGCCATCAGTGCCGGCGGCTGCCTGCTTTTTTACCTTGCCGGCATCGTATTTGATCAATACTTCATTATCAAGCACCGTAAAAATAAACGGGTGCGGAGCAAGGGCCTTGCGTAATACCTCGCCCAAAGGCTGGTTTTTGGCATTGACAATGATCTTAACAGTGCTTTTGGCAACTGTTTCATTATAGGTGAACCTTACGCCACAGGCAGCTGTGATTTTATCCAAAGCCTGCTTAAGCGGTTCGTTGTTTATGGTTATAGTAACGGGTTTATCTAAAGGCCCCTGGGCTTGTGCTTTGCTTAGTGCCATCATTAAAAATAACAACATGCAGAGTGCCGTTCGGAAGGGTATTCGCGTTATTTCGCAAATCAGCATGGAGGGCCATGCCGGTCTGTTGGTTTTCATAGTTGCTTTAAATTGTTGGTGTGGTTTGTTTCCTTTTTAGGGATGATGTTTTAGAATGAAAAGGTTAATTGTTGGATGATAAAGGTTGCAGGAAGTATTGATTTTCGACGCGTTTCCACCGAAGGTCCATTACGGCGCAAAGTTTATTAAACGTTTTGTCGATAGGCTCATTCGTGTTGATATGACCGTAAAAACCGTTTTGGGTGATATCCGGCGTAAGGTGTATGCGGATACCATACTGATGAGACAGATCGTCAGCTACGGTTTGCAGGGACGCCCCGTCATAACTGAACAAACCGGTACGCTGTGAAAGGAATTTGGAGGCATTGGGATAATTTTCCTTAATTAACGATCTGTCAGCTTTGTTATACAAGACCCGTTGGTTAAGTACCATAATGGCTTGCTGGCTTTTGGGTAGGTTATGCTCCTGCACCGCCACTTTTCCGCTGATAACCGTAACTTCAGAGATAATCTGGTCGGGATAGGCCTTAACATTAAAGCTGGTACCTAATACAACGGTTTTAAGCTGTCCCGATTGGATAACGAATGGATGGTCTTCATCATGCACTACATCGAAAAACGCCTCACCCTCCAATGTTACCAAACGTTCTTTAGTCCTGAATTTATCTGGATAACTGATGCGGCTGCCGGGACTAAGCCAGATCCGGGTACCATCGGGCAAACTGATTTGCCGGTGTTTGCCCGGAGCTGTAACCAGATCGACCTGTTTGGCAGGATCAATAACTTCCAATACCTGGTTTTTGTAAAGCGCGGCAAAGGTAACCAGTAATACCACAGCCGCTGCAGCAGCTATATTTCGCCATAAGGTAAATACCTTACGCGCAGGTTGCCCCGGTGTTTCCATTTGCGCGGTTATCTTAGTCAAAATACTTTCCCGCAGCTGTTCAGGATTTTGGTATTTCGAGGCCGATAACAATACTTCCTCATCATTAAAACCGGCATACCAGGTATCAAGCCAGGCTTTTTCGTCAGCACTGATGGTGCCTTGTTTTAATTTATGAGCGAGCTCCTTTACGTTGTAGGTGTTGTTTTCCATCGTGCCTGATCTTTCAACCTTTTGCACATATAGTCAGTGATGGAAGCAGATACCCTTAGTGGAAAATGAAAAATATTTACCGCTATCTTTTTTTTCTTTTTTGGTGAGATAAAGATCTGTATAAGTTATGCTGGTTGAAATTTACTAATTTTAAAAAAGTCGATTAAAAACCAATCAAATGAGAAAAGTAATCTACGGCATTAACCTGAGCTTAGATGGTTGCTGCGACCACACCAAATTTAGCGGTGGCAAGGATATATTAGAACATTTTACCCGACTTATGGATGATGTAGACCTGATTGTATACGGGCGTAAAACCTTCGAGCTTATGGTTCCGTATTGGCCGGATGCCGCAAAAGATCCTTTATCAACCAAAGAGGAAAAAGAATTTGCACAGGCATTTGACGGTATTGAAAAACTTGTTTTCTCACGGACGCTGACCAGTACTGACGATAAAAACTCTGTAATTACTCAAGCAAACCCTGGCGAGGAGATCCGCAAACTGAAGCAACAGGCTGGTGGTAATATTTCAATAGGAGGTGTGAACCTGCCCTTACAACTCATTGAACTTGGTTTGGTTGATGAGTTTCATTATGTTATACATCCCGTAATTGTAGGTGAGGGAAGAAGTCTGCTGGAAGCCGTAGGTTTAAAGGAAAATGTAGGCTTAAAACTAATTGAATCAAAGACCCTTGAATCGGGCTGTATCGCGCTTCATTATGTTAAAAATTGAAGCGTATGTTAACTGAGGAGTAAAATTAGCACCGGCAGAGAAATACCCAGCGATTGCCTTAACGAACTTAGCGCCTTTGACATATGCGCTTCAACAGTTTTTTGCGATATGCCCAGTTCAGCAGCTATCTCGGCATAGGTTTTATTTTCATCGCGGCTAAGCAGGAATACGATGCGGCATTTTTCGGGCAGAAGGCTGATGCTGTGGTTAAGCCGTTGGCGCAGTTCTTTTTCCTCCAGCCATTGAATAGTGCTGTCGTCTGCTTCGGGCAAGGTAAAAGCGAGTTCATCCAGGTGCTGTTGTTTCCTGTACTGGCGATCAAGATGATTGATCACCTTGTATTTAATGGCTACCGAAAGATACGTAGCCATTGTATGTGTTAACTTAAGGCTTGCCCGGCGCTGCCAGATGCTTAAAAATACTTCCTGAACCACTTCTTCGGCTTCATGCTCATCATCTAAACGGTGATAGGCAACAGCAAAGGTTTTATCCCAATACCGGTTATACAGCTCGGTAAAGGCATCACGGTTGTCGCGGGCCATTAGTTGTAATAACTGTTCGTCGGTGTGGGCTATGTGCTGGTTTGGTACAGGCATTATTTTATCTGCAATGCTATGTTAAATAGATTGCAAAATCTTATTTTTTGAACCTATTTAACATGTTTTAACAGTTTACAAGTTTAGAGTTTAATCAACATATAAAGTTACAGAGCTATCAATATTTATGAATTTCCTCTAAATAAAAAAGGCCGCCCCACAATCGGGACGACCTGTATCGAATCAGTCAGTTAATAGTTTTTTAGTTAATTATTTAAAATGTAAAGCCTACCCGGGCAAAAAAGCGGCGGCCGTTTTCGCCCATCTGTACGGCATCAAACGGACCTGATGGTTCGTTGTTATAAGCCCATCCCTTAGCTCCCTTTACATAAGCCAGATCAGGATGTACGTTAAAAATGTTATCCGCTCCGATAGATACACGAACCGATTTCGCCACTTTATAAGCAAAATACAGGTCGCTTACAACTTTACCGCTGTAAATATATTGGTCGGGCAGTTGTGCCGAACCATTATCAGTTGGTACGGTAGGGGTGAGGGTTGTACCGTCGCCATAGCCATCAATCACAACTTTGCCAAAGTAAGTAAAGCGGGTACCTACGGTAAAGCTTTTGTGGCTAAACTCGGGGTTTAAGCTAAGTTTTTGAGGCGGGGCCGATGCCAGGATAAATTTCTTTTCGCGCTCGCTCAAAAATGTTTCGCGCAAGGCAGGGGTACTACCAAGTATAGGCGGGTAGTTTACCTTGTCAATCTTCATGGTTTGGAAATTGCCTGTAAAAAGCACCCTGAACCTGTTGGCGCCAATAGTTTTGTTGTAGTCAATAACTACGTCCAAACCTTTGTTGGTAGTGTTTACAGCATTGGCAAAAAACTGGGCAGAGCTTACATGCAGGTTTTTCAGGGCATTGGTAAATGTAGGGTCGAGGGTTTCGTCATCGGCACTGAACTGGCCAGAAAGCACAACGCGGTCGGTAACTTTAATATAGTATCCATCAACAGTAAAGCTTAACTCAGGCATTGGTTTAAAGGTAAAGCCTAAACCGGCATTTTTTGATTTTTCCTGTTTAAGGTTAGGGATACCTGCTGCTTTGGTGATAGGGCTATAGTTTGGCGCTATTTTAACTTCAGATATCACCGTACCCTGTACGTTGGTAAAGGTTGAACTGTAATTGATCTGCTGTAACGAAGGTGCACGGAAACCTGTACCCAATGAACCGCGGATGTTAAAGTTATCGGTAATTTTATAGCGTGTAGCCAGTTTGGTATTAAAGTTTGAGCCAAAGTCGCTGTAATGTTCATAGCGGTTAGCGAAATCGACCAGCCATTTTTTAGTGATATCGCCTTCAAGATCAACATATACACCTTCTACCGAACGGTGGGCATTTACCACATCACCGGGCTGATAGCCGGGGAAGCCCTGTGAGCCTGCCGCTTTTACGCCAGTTGGATCATAATTTTTGTAGGATGCCTCTTCGCCCGAAAAGATCTTATAGCGCTCGTAACGGTATTCGCCGCCAAAACCAAGGTTAAGGCCCTGCATTACATTGCCAAAATGTTTGTTGATGTTCAGGTTACTGGTGTTTTGTAGAAACTCCGATCCGCCGTCGTCAAAATTGGTTTTATCGGCCCCTAAAGAGGCATTAAATGTTTTATAGCCAAAAAAGTGAAACTTATTATTGCCGATGTTATTGCTTAGGTCCCAATCCCAGGCATTGCCCAGGGTACCTTTTGCGCCTACGGCAATGGCAAGATCTGTATTATGGGTGCGGATAATGGGATTGTAATATGATTCGCCGTCGGGAGTAGTAAAAATAATGCCGCTTACAGGGATTATGTTACCACTGTTGTCAGTAGGGAAACGTTCGGGGCGACCAGAGAAATTACGGGTAAAGGCATAATCATCAGATGCTTTATAGCTATAGCCGCCAAAGCTGTATAAAGTTGTACGGGTACCGGCAAGAGGTGATTCATGGTTGAAAAAGAATGTGCCGCTCTCGGCCGATCCATCGCCATTGGCACGCCTGTAAGGGTTTATAGGCAATGCTTTGGGATTTGAGGTTGTGGTATCATGAGTTTGGCGAAAGGTTTTGCCGTTTTTGGCATAGTCGCCCGTAAAATTGATGAAACCACCGTTTTTACCAAGAGCCAAACCATAATTGGCATCAATGGTGATACCATTGCCATCAATAGCACCACCGTGAGGGTATTGAGAGGCAACAACACTTTTACCACTGTTAAAGGCGGGATCATAGTAACCAGAATAACCAACGTTGGCATTAAACACGCCGGTGGTTTTCTTTAAAACAAGGTTGATAACACCCGCAATAGCGTCAGAGCCATACTGGGCCGAAGCGCCGTCGCGAAGGATCTCGATTCTGTCGATAGATGCCGTTGGGATCGAACTCAGATCGACACCGGAGTTACCGCGGCCGCGCGTACCGAATACCGAAACGAAAGCAGTGGAATGCCGCCGTTTGCCATTCACCAATACCAGGGTTTGATCAGGTCCTAAACCGCGCAAAGTACCCAGTTCAACGTGGTCGGCACCATCCGAACCGGATTGTTTATTGTAGTTGAATGAGGGAGCCGAGTAGTTAAGGATGTCAGTAATATCCATACGACCGGTTACTGAGGCCGCTTTACCCACATTAACAATATCAACAGGAACCGCCGTTTCAAGTTTTACCCGCCCGGCAGATCGTGTACCTATCAATACTACTTCATTTAATTGGGCTATATCACCAACCAGTGTAATATCAATTTTAGTACGTTCGTTAATAGCAACTGTTATGGTTTTGTAGCCCGTATAGCTTATAATCAGTTCATCAGTTGCCGCTGCCGAAATGGTGTATATCCCCTTTGCGTTGGTGCTTGTACCTAAATTGCTCCCTTTTATATGTACCGACACCCCGGGCATTGGTGCATTGCTTGCCGCATCGGTAACGATTCCGGTTATAGCTTTCTTTTGTGCTAATGCCAATAGGGGAGTTATGGTTAGCAAAACGAGGGCGAATAGTAAAATTTTCTTCATAAAACGGAGGTTATGGCTATTGAAATAATGTTAATTTTAACGTAAGTTAATAATTATTGAATAATTGTCAATATAAAATCAATTTTATTGGAAGATTTGCACTCGTGATTTACTGTTTTGGGTGATTTGTGATGAAAAATATTGGCATTGTTGTATTTTTTTATGCCACATTGTTGAATTAATAAAAAAAGCCAACTGCTGAAAGGTCTTAATCCTTAACAATTGGCTTTTTTGGTATTAAAAAAATGAATTTAATGTCTTTTTTGTCGTTTGTTTTTTTTAATTAAATGGCTTTTTCAGGCTCGGTATCTTTTGTTGTTTTGCTCGCAGGCGCTTTTGCAGGAGTAGCCGATGCTGCTTCGGTTGCTTTTTTCTCCTTTTTTGCTTTGAGTTCAGCGGGAGCGGCGTGTACTTCAGGACTTAATTTAGCCGCCAATATTTTTGCCAGGTTTTTTGCAGCTTTGTCGATAGCCTTTTTAGTTTTGCCGGCATCGGGGCCAAATTCACTTACCAGGGTTTCAATCTGGATTACTAATTTTTCTTTTAATTGCTTCTTAAGAATTTTGCGGGCTTGTTTAGTAGCGGCTTTATCTTTTATATTTTTCATGTGAATGGATTGGAGATCGGGTGAAGCACAGTTTTTTCCTGCGCGGTGCAAAGTTAGGTTAATATAATGTGGTTTTAATATTATGTTTATGTTAACAATCGCTATTTATGTTAAATTTTTATTAATTGATAATCAGTGCTATTAATTGTTGTTGCTTTATTTATTTTTTGTTTTATAACCTTTGGCCTAATACGGCTTATACTAATTTTTTGAAAGCCTTAGGGTTAATTCTTAACTTAGCTGTTTATTTATCGCCCTAAAACAACATGATCAAAGATTTAAGTGCATTAACCCAGGTAGCCGAATTTCATGCCACTTTTAAGCACCCTATAATTGAAAAACCTGCAATACCCTCAAGAGCACGCTGTGATCTGCGTATCGAACTTATTGCCGAAGAACTAAAAGAACTGCAGCAGGCTGTTAATGATAATAACATGGTTGAAGTAGCTGATGCCCTCTGCGATCTGCAATATGTATTATCAGGAGCGGTACTTGAATTTGGTTTGGGCTCAAAATTTAAAGAGCTGTTTGATGAGGTTCACCGCTCCAACATGAGCAAAGCCTGCAAAACAGTTGAGGAGGCCGAAAAAACCATCGAGCATTATAAAAATACGGTCAATACAGATGCATACTATAAAGAGATAGACGGCTTGTACCTGGTATACCGCACCTCTGACCATAAAACATTAAAATCTATCAATTATTCGCCTGCCGATCTGAATGGCATTGTGGGTTAATCATAAACTAAAAAAACACTATTCCATTGTCAGCACAAGAATCCAACCAGCCTCAGGCTAAAACCAATATGCACCCACGTAATAAACACCGCGGGGGGTATGATTTTAAAGCATTGATCAAAGCCACGCCTGCCCTGAGGCCGTTTGTGCGTACCAATGAATATGATAATTTTACCATTAATTTTGCCGATCCGGAAGCAGTAAAAACACTTAATAAGGCATTGCTGCAGCATCATTACGGCATAAACTACTGGGACATTCCCGAAGGTTTTTTATGTCCGCCTATACCTGGCCGTGCCGATTATATTCATTATGCGGCCGATCTGCTTGCTTCTGTTAATAACGGTGTTGTGCGCAAAGGCCGGAAAGTACGTGTGCTTGACATCGGAACAGGTGCTAACCTGGTTTATCCCATAGTAGGTTTCAAAGAATATGGCTGGAACTTTGTTGGCTCAGAGCTCGACCTGGAGGCTATGGCATCGGCACAAAGTATTGTTGAGCAAAACAGCCAGTTAAAGGTTGCTGTTGAATTGAGACAGCAAAGCAAGAAGGCCGATATTTTTAAAGGGATCATTAAACCCGGCGAGTTATTTGATCTTACAATCTGTAACCCGCCCTTCCACGCCTCGGCTAAGGAGGCTGCTGCCGGTTCGGCCCGTAAATGGGATAACCTTGGTTTAAGAAAGGATAAACAGCCTATACTTAATTTCGGCGGCCAAAATACCGAATTATGGTATCCCGGGGGCGAAGCTGCATTCCTGAAACTGATGGCAGTACAGAGTAAGCCATTTGAGAAACAGGTTTTATGGTTTACCACGCTGGTTTCAAAAAAAGAAAATCTCAGGACCTTGTATAATGCCCTTCAAAAAGAAGGCGTAAAAGATGTGCAAACCATCAATATGTCGCAAGGCCAAAAGGTAAGCCGAATTATGGCCTGGACTTACTTAACGCCGGAGGAGCAGAAAATGTGGTTGAACCCTGATTTATAGGATTAAAGGATGCCGTGATATTTAAACCTTGATTTGCCGGACTTTAGGATAGCCTTGATGCTTTTTAATTCATGGTTATCCTAAAATCCTTTCAATCAAGGTTCAGCTTACACTCTCAAAAATGTCTTCTTGGTATATAGATAATACAAAAACGCCCATTTTACCATTACGAAGCAAATAGCCATTACTACGATATTGTAAGGATCGCCTACTAACTGGCCTATCCATCCAAAAAAGCCTTCGGTTGTATAACTCCATTTAATAAAGTGGCCCGAAATATAAATCAGGATGGAGTTCATGCCTATCACCCTGAAATAAAATGCCCATTTCTGATAGCCTTTTACATCAATGATGAAGTAAAATAATGCCATCAGCAATAGGCTTAAACCGCCTACATGCAGCACAAATGAGCTTGTCCACAGGTTTTTGTTGATCGGGAAATCAAGGTTCCAGATTTGTGCGAGAATGAGGAAGATCACCCCCACAACAGCCATGGTAGTTACCTTGCGCATTTGCGTAACGCCGCCCTTTTTAAGCAACAGGCCGGTAAGGATGCCCAATATGCCGGTGCTGATGGCCGGGATGGTTGAAAAAAGTCCCTCAGGGTCGTGGATGCCTAAATACAATCTGCCCGGTAGTATGCTGCGGTCAACGTATGAGGCAAAATTGCCTTTCATGGTCAGGTCGCCCATAGGGAAGCCCGGTGCGGAGGTAAACTTAAGCAGTAGCCAATAGCCGATGATGAAAAAGCCAAACCAAAACATTTGCCAGCGCTCGGTACTATACAGGTAAATGATGTTGGCAAACATATAGGCGATACCGATACGGCCCAATACGCTGGGGAAGCGGATCTCTGAAACAGGCATAATTTTTAACCCGTTGTTTACCACAAGGCCGAGCAACACTAAAATAAATGCCCTTTTTATAACGCGCAGCAGTAATTGCTGACGTGTTTTGCCTTTTTCCAGTTCGCGCCCCACAGAAAATGGAGTTGATACGCCTGCCATAAACAGGAACAACGGGAAGATAAGATCATACAGGTGAAAACCATTCCAGTCGGGGTGGGTGAACTGGTTGGCAATAGCGCTCCAGAATGGTGAACCGGTGGCTTTGGCCATGCCATGGAAGACCTCTTCGCCGCCCATAATCCAAAACATATCAAATCCCCGAAGGGCATCCAGTGAAAATAAACGGGTGCGGGCCGCGTTAATGTCGTCGGCCTGTTTAGCACTTGCCTGGTCTGCTGTGGTAGCCATTAGTTTAATTGTATTTAGGTGTGAACTAAAGATAGGAAAAGCAATACTATTTAAAATTATTTTTTTACATCAATAACTTTTAAAAGCTGTTTAAAAAGATTTGTTGAGGTATTTTAATGCGAAGTGCCCTACGGTAGAAGATTTCAGAAATAAATCCAAAATGCTGCCGTAAATTCGCAGCCTTGTAGTTATGCCCATGTTAGAGATCATATACCGCGATGAACATCTGATTGCCATCAACAAGCCTCATGGGTTGCTGGTTCACCGGTCGCCCATAGCAGCCGATGCTTCAGAGTTTGCCCTGCAATTGCTTCGGGATCAAATTGGCATGAAAGTTAACCCTGTTCACCGCATCGATCGTAAAACAGGTGGGATCCTGCTTTTTGCTTTTAATAAAGAGGTAGAGATTGCCATGCAAAAAGCATTTATGGAAAACCAGGTGAGCAAGAAATACCTGGCCATAGTAAGGGGCCATACACCTGATGCGGAAGATATAGATTACCCACTGCGCAAAGAGAACGGCACTTTGCAGGATGCATTTACCAGTTACACTACCCTAAAAAGGGCAGAACTTGATATAGCCCTTGGCAAACATCCAACTTCAAGGTATTCATTGGTTGAGGCTGTGCCTGCAACCGGGCGTATGCACCAATTACGCAAGCACCTGAGCCATATTTTTCACCCAATTATAGGCGACCGCACCCACGGCTGTAACAAACAGAATAAGTTGTTTTTAGAGCAATGGGCAATGACAACCATGCTACTGCATGCATCGCAGTTAAATTTTAAGCACCCCATAACCGGTGAAGAAATAACGATCAAAGCCGCACTTCAACCCGAATTTACCCGGGTTATGGAGATCATGAGCTGGTAAGCCAGCCTTCAGGTAATTATTTAAACAAAACGGGCTTAATATTGTATTTGATAGATGGAAAAGTCGGTGATCTATGATCTGGATACCGAAGATGGTATACGCCAGATCGGCATTGAAGCGGTGCAACAGCTGATACCCGGTACACATGTGTATGCAACGGGCGTATTTAGGTTAAGTGAAGGGGAAACAGATCTTGGAGATATTGTTTTTGACGATTATATGCACGAATGGGAATATACCTGCATGGGAAATTTAACCCATCGGGAAGCTAAAAAGGTTGCGAGGTTTATTAAGCATAATTTTAAAACGGAAGTGGCGGAGTAGGGAACTAAAGCAAAAAATCCCCTCAAGCGGGGGAATCGCACATTCCCCCGTTTTTTTAGTCTGTTAAGTTAATAGCTAAGCAGATGCAGATAATCGGTCCCCCGGGAAAATTTTACCGTATCTTTGCGCCTCAACAAAAGCAAACCATGATTGATCAGGCATTGAGTAACCTCGGCATAACTGCCCTTAACCCCATGCAGCTTGCCGCGCTTAGTGCCGCTAAAAAAGGTGATGTAATCCTTTTATCACCTACAGGCTCGGGGAAAACGCTTGGTTTTTTATTGCCTTTGCTTAACCTGCTTGATGCCGGTGTTTCTACAGTACAGGTGATGATCCTGGTGCCATCGCGTGAGCTTGCTTTACAAATTGAGCAGGTTTGGAAATCTATGGGTACAGGGTTCAAGATCAATTGCTGTTATGGCGGCCATGCCGTGAAAATTGAACGCAATAACCTTTCGCACCCGCCTGCAGTTTTGGTTGGTACGCCGGGAAGGATTGCCTTTCATTTGCGGGAAGAAAATTTTAGTACCGATACTGTACGTACGCTTATTCTCGATGAGTTTGATAAAGCGCTCGAGTTCGGTTTCCAGGAGGATATGGCTTATATCATCAGGCAGTTGCCCGTTGTTAAAAAGCGGATATTGACTTCGGCGACTAAGATGGATGAGATTCCTGCTTTTACTGGAATTGTTAAACCTGTTGAAGTGAACTTTTTAAGTAATGTTACTTCGGCGCCAGATATTAAACAAAAAGCGGTGATATCCGAAGCTGCCGATAAACTGGATGCACTTTTTGCCCTGATCTGTAAAATTGGTAATAAAGCAACCCTTGTGTTTTGTAATCACCGTGAAGCGGTTGACAGGATCAGCGAGTTGCTTTGGTACAAGGGGTTGGAGCATGATGTTTTTCACGGCGGTATGGAACAGGATGACCGTGAGCGTGCCCTGTTAAAATTCAGGAACGGAAGTCACCGTTTATTGATCACCACCGATCTGGCCTCACGTGGGCTGGATATCCCGGAGATAGAATATGTGGTACATTACCAGCTGCCGCACAATGAGGAGGCTTTTTTACATCGTAACGGTCGCACGGCACGTATGAACGCTAAAGGCACATCATACCTGATGCTAACACCCGATGAAAAGTTGCCATACTTAAAACAACTGCCCGAGATTGAAGAACTGCCCGAAAAGCTGATCTTTCCACCGGCTTCCCCCTGGGTTACTTTATATATAGCCGCCGGAAAAAAGGATAAGGTAAACAAGGTGGATATAGTAGGCCTGCTACTTAAAAAAGGCGGACTGGCCAAAGACGATCTTGGCCTGATAGAAGTGCTTGATTACTCATCATATGCAGCTATAAAACGGGATAAGATTGAGGAGGTGGTAAGGCAGGTAAAAGCCGAAAAAATTAAAGGTAAAAAGGTGAAGATGGAAATTTCGAGGTAATTTTGTTAAAAAGAAGAATACTATGAGTAATAACGATATCATGAAAAAGCTGCGGGTGGCAATGAAATTTACTGATGATGATATTATCAAGGTTTTGGCATTAGTTAATTTCAGGATCACCAAAGCCGAAATAGGCGCCATATTCCGCGCTGATGACCACCCCAACTTTAAACCCTGCGGCGATCAGATCCTGCGTAATTTCTTGAATGGTCTCATCATCTACAAACGCGGCCCAAGGGAGCAGAAACCGAAACCGGAGGCAGGGAAGTAAGGTTGTTGGAGACAACTCCAACAACGGCAAGAATGAGTAGATTGGTTGGATTTCACAGACAAGATCCTGACTTCCGAAAAATCCTATGAAATCCCGGTTCAGGCAATAATTAATGCCCTTCCACAGGCTTTTCCTGTATTAATCTGTATCTCCCTGATTTAATCAGCTTTTGTTGCTGAGCCGAAAATGAGGTCCGGCCGCCAAAATCCTGTACCCAATAGGTTTTATATTCTGCCACGCCAACTTCTTTAAAGTCCGGGTTCATGAGATTGCGGCAATGGCCTTCACTTTTAAACCAGCCGGCCATCACTTCCGCAATGCTTTGTTGGCCCTGGGCTATGTTTTCGCCGATGGCAAAACTTTTGAACCCTTTAAATTTATAACCGGCGTATACTATGCGGTCTTCCATGCTGCGGCCATCTTTACTGTCGTGACTAAAATAGCTTTTGCGGGCCATGTCTTTAGCGTGGCCTATGGCTGCATCTTCCAAATCATTATTCCAGGTAAGGGGAGGGGCCGGCGGGAAATATTTGCTGCCGCAATTGCAGCCTTTCTGGCGTGTAGCATTAATGCTGTTTAAAAACTCGGTCCTGAAGTGTTTGCTGCTTTGGCTGTAGGCATTTGCAAACCAGAATAATGCAGCAAATAATACTATCAATTTTTTCATCTTAGTGCTTTGACACTTTTAAACGCCTGTGGTTTAATTATTGTTTAGGCCGCCTGATAGCAGAACGCCAGCGACCGGTTTTCTTCCGCCTGTAAATGATAATGATGGCTACAACGACGAGAACAAGAGTGGTGCCGATGAGAACGACAATGACGTTATGTGCCTGGCGTATCTTAGCATTGGCCTGCGCCTGGAGTTTTTGGTATATACTTTTTTTTTGGCTATCGCCGAATCCTGCTTTTTGATCTTGATCGAATCGGCAGCAGCTACCTTGGCAATGCTGTCGACCGTAACCTGGTTAAGACTATCGTCCAAAAATTCATGGCGTTTAATAGCTACCGCAGCTTTATCATAATCGTTCATTTTCCGGTACAGTTCGGCAAAGCCTACCTGCACTATCGACTCTTTTTTAGGATCGTGGGTTTTGAGCGACAATGTTAAAGCATCGTTCAGGTCCTTCATACTGAGTTTATAGTCTTTGATGTCGCTTTTAATGGCTGCAAGCTCTATGAGCGAGTTGATAATATTAAGGGTATCCTTCCTTTGTCTTGATATGGTGTTCGATTGCAAAATGAACCATTTAGCCTGGCTGAATTTACGCTGTGAGCGGTAAACCTTTGCAAGCGCGTTAAAGCTTGTACGCAAGCCTAAAGTATCGTTATAAGTTGAATAGCTATGCAGGGCGAGCATAGTGTAATTAAGCGCCTCAGTTTGGAAATAGTATTTCATTCGCCGGGTTGATACGGTATCGTATCCTAAATAATGAGCAGCTATTTGGGTATAGATAGGGCCTTTTAACGAGTCGCTGGTAACCTGTAATTTTTGCTTAAGACTATCAAGCTCACTGGTGTGTGCGGATAATTTAAGCGTGGCTGTCAGAATAAAAAGTAAGGTAATAAGTCTCTTCATATAACAGATTACTCGAAAATACAATAATCCACTTGTAATTAGGCAAATAGCGTGCCTGTTTAAGATCACCGCCATGGGTGTTTGTGAAAGGTGCTTGGCTTTTTGTTCGTTTTTGAAATGTATGGGCTGTTTTTCAGGAGGATAGCCCTGGAAATATTAATTAACAAATGTTTGTACGTTTTCCACACTGCCTGCTTTAATACATAAAGTTGTATAGAAAAAGAGATTTTGCACTAATGGGTATTTACAATAGCAAGGATTTTAAAGGTCAAAAGTTGCCAATCGCAAAGCTTTATTCCATTAAAATCCTATGCTATTCAAAGCAGAGCCGTAAAGGTTTACAAGGTTTTCGCTATTGTTGTTAATTAGGGTTGATAATTAAAAACCATATCTTAAGCCTATCTGAAACTGGTAAGGGTTGCCGCTTAAATTGGATACCCCTGCATTTGTGTTAACCGCGTATGCGTATTGTTTTTTAACTGGGTCGAAGCTTTTAATCGTATAAATAGGAGTTGCACCCAGGTTATGGTTAACGCCCCATTCTTTATTCAATAAATTGGCCACGTTAAATAAGTCGACAGATATTTCAAAATACTGTTTTTTTAATAGCGTTACCCTTTTAATCAACCGTAGATCAAATACGCCATAAAACGGGTTTACTCCTCCATTACGTTCAGCAATTTTTCCGAAACTTTTAACTATGTAATTTTTGGCGCTTTGCTCTACCTTAGGGTTGTTCAGTATCGCATTGATCCCGTCTTTTATGTATTGAGGTGTTGACGCTGCATTCGGATCGTAAATGTAAGCCAGATCGTTACTGGCCACAAAATCGCCGTTCACGTTACCGTTCACCAATAAAGAATACCTGGTGCCGCTTATCCCCGAAAATCGCAAGCCTGCGCTAAAGCCATGAAATGTTGGCGAACTTCCGTAAGCAACAATCTTATTCCTGAATTGGTTATCAGAATAATTCATGCCGCCCAGGTTACGTGGGTCATCTTTTACGTACTGTACAAGCGTAGCCGTATTAGCAACGTTTCCGTTGTATGATGTATTGTCTTTAGTTTGATTCCATGTATAAGAAACGGAGATTTCGCCCTGTTTATAATATTTGTAGTCGACATCAATAACAAAAGCCATCTGGTTAACTCTGCCCTTGCTTTCTAATTCCAGTACCCTGCCTACTTCAGTTGTTTTTCTGCCTTGTGTCCAGTCAGCCGAACCATTTGACGCGTTTATTGTATTTGCCGGAACATATACACCTCTGTTATCTTCGGCAGCAATACGGAAGTACGGCTGATCAACCATGTTTTTATCCAGATAAGTATAGTTGTTGCGGCCTAAACTTAAGTAGCCGGATGCTGTAACCCTGAAGTTTTGAGCAAAGAAGTGCGAATAAGACAAGTTGGCTTTGTAAACCGTTGGCACTTTAGCATCCTTGCCATTCATATTAATAGTAGCAAGCTTGGGTATGGTGGGGTTATTAAGTAAATCCTGTCCTGGTGCTGTTGCAGGGTCCTTGCGGTAAGCCGGAAAGTTAGGGGTAGGCACCTGGCTGCCGTTAAGATCAACACTTAAAATGTGTGAGCCATCAAACAGCATATTGTTTATCATAGAATAAGGGTTCAATGCCGAACCTAAAATGCCACCACCTAACCTGACAATGTCTTTACCATTTTGCCCTACATCCCAGGTGGTTTGCAAACGCGGTTGAATTTGTAGCGTAGCCAGTTTGTTAGATGTATTTAAGCCTAAAGTTTTATAAACCGTAGGATTGAAATTTGCCTGGTCAAGGTAATCGGTGTAATCGATACGTACCCCGGCGGTTACTTCAAAACCCGGAAACAAGTTGGTTTGTACCTGGGCGTAAGCATTAGGTGCAAGTATGTTAAATTTAATGTTCCGGTTTGATGAGGTATAAATATCCCTTGCAAAGCGATAGGGTGTAAGGTTATTGAAATTAGTTAAGCCTGTAAAGTAAAAACGTCCATTGGTTTCGCTGCCGTAAATAGAATTTTGGTTGGTAAAAGTTAACCCTCCACCAAATGTAAAGTTATATTTGCCTTTGGTCCAGTACAAGTTGTCGGTTAGCTGTGCTACATTATTATTAAAATAGTCGCCGCCGTAACGTTGCCCTCCCAACTGTATGGCGGTTGAATAAGTGGATCCATCTGCTGCAAGCGAGGAAATATTCTGCACGATAGCGCGGGGAATATTATCGGCAGGTAACTGGCTGTTTGCAAACATCTTATTGTACTCCCAGTAGTGCTGCACTTTCAGTTCGTTGGTTAAATTAGGGCTGAATATACTACGCAATGAGGCCATTACACTGTTATTTAAACTTTTGCGCGTGCTGTAAACTTCGTAGATGTTTATGGCAGTATTATCACCGTCGGATTGGTTGTCAAGGTCATAGATAAAGTTATCCCGGATGGTAAACAAATTTTTGGAATTAATTTGCCAGTCGACACGTGCAAAAGCAGCGTGAGTATTTTTAAATTTATCAAACTGACCAAACTGTGGGGTATTGGCAACTCCATATTTAGCCCTTGCTATGCTCAAAAAGTTATCTAATGTGGCCTGGGTTACATTGTTTCGTTTTTCGTCATCTGCAGATTGGATATTGGCAATATAAAGTGGCCTTGAATCTGCCTGATGATCCCACGCAATAAAGAATTGCGCTTTATCTTTAACAATAGGGCCTCCTAATGAAAAACCATATTGATAAGTAGAAAACGACTGGTTACGTTTTAATCCATTTAATCCAAATGGACTGGATAGCCAATTTGCACGTGCATAAGTGAAAGCGCTCCCTGATAATACGTTAGTTCCTGATTTGGTTACCGTACTTATTGTACCGCCGCCGGCATTGCCATAAGTAACATCATATTGATTGGTAACTACCTGAAATTCCCTTACAGCCTCAAGCGAAATAGAGTAAGCACCGGTTGGTTGGCCACCGGCTATAGTACTGCGTGCCGCCATGCCATCAATGGTATAATTTGTAGCTGAGCCCAGCTGCCCGCTTAAGCTGCTTCCCGCGCTCAATGGAGATAAATCGGCCAGGGATGTGAAATTACGACCGTTTACCGGTAACTTGGCTATATCTTTAGCTGTAACAGCAGTGGATGAGCCAATGTTTTCGATCCTGTTACGGGTTGTGGTAGTTCTTACTTCAACAACATTGAGTTCCTGGATCTTTTCTGTCATTACAAACGTAACCTGTAGCAAGTCGCCCTGATTTAAAGCATAACCGGTTTGTTTTTGTGCAGTCATGCCCATAATTTCTGCCGTTATGCTATAAGGCGCGCCCAGCGGAAGCTCCTTTAACAGAAATGTTCCTTTTGAATTGGTTGTAGCTTTGATTACAAACCCGGTCGACTCATTTTTAACGGTAATGGTTGCATTTGGCAGGGCTTCACCATTCGGGCCGGAAACCTTCCCTGAAATACCGGCCAAATTGGTTTGTGCCATACCCGCCGTTATTAAAAATAAATTGAATATGCCCAAAAGGCACAACTTTTTAAAAAAAACTTTGTTTATCCTTAACATTTTAACATTTTTAGTTAAGGCAAAAATGCATCTGCGGTGTTAAGGGGAGGTTGGTGAAACGTTAAAAATTGATAATGTATTTCGGGGAATATTGATAAAGTTTCAGTATTTTTTGCTTATATTTAATATAATGATAATTTGTAGTAAACGCTAACAATCCGCTAATTGTGTAAGCAAGATGTTACACTACGAGATTACCCTTTGGTATTTATTTAAAGCAGACTGCAAACCCGGGATTTTTTTTAACAGTACATTGTATAAGGCAATACCTAATGCCGCACAAGTGATACCGGCTAACACGTCGAGCACGTAGTGGTGGCTTGCATATACCGCCGTAAACCAGATGCCAACGGTTACCACCGCAAAAAAGATATTAGCAAGTCCCAGCTTGTTTTTTAAGCCGTAGTAAAGCACTATAACCGGGTATGACGAATGCAGCGACGGCATGGCAGCAAACACGTTTGAACCTTTTGTATAAATCCCTTTAAAAACTCCGGCATGAAAATAGGCGTCAAACCTGGCCAATCCGGCGGTATTGCCCATAGTTAATGGAATAAAATGAAACCCGTGATATTGAACAAACCAGGGTGGTGCGGCAGGGTAGGCGTAGTAAACTATAAAGCCCAGGATATTCACCAAAACAAACGTTAACGAAAAATTGAGGAACTGTTTTTTGTTTTTGAAGAACAGGTAAGCGGCAAAACCCAGCGGCACGGGGATCCAGCATAAATAGAATAAACCCGATAACACATCAATAAAAGTGTTGCTATTGGCCAGCCAGTATTCGTTAGGTGTAAGCAGCTTGCCGTTAAAATGAATGCCGAACAGGCGTTTCTCTGCATTATAAAGCTCGGCAATATGTACCGGGTTGTAGTTATAATTGGGGAAGGCTTTCATGTAATCAAAAACAATCCAGTACACTATGAAAATAGTGAAGCCCAATATAAACTTGCGTGTTATTGCCGATGCATAGAACAGCACATTGAAAATAACTACCAGCGTAAGCTCGTCTGGTTTATAACCAATAAGGAAAGTTGAAAACGCCAGGTAAGCAATGGAAAGCAACGAAACAATAATTATCGACCGGATATTTACTGTTACGCCTGTATTGGCATTGGTCATTGCTATTTTTTTAAGAAATCTGAACGGAAAATTTTATCCCAGAAAGGTGAACTCACACCATAGCCTTTTTCAGGATCCTGGTAGTGGTGCAGCATATGGTGTTGTTTTATTTTTTTGAACAAGCCGCTTTTAAAATTAAAATGGTGCATGGCATAGTGCGATATGTCATAAAACAGGTAGCCCAAAATAAAGCCCGGAAAAAAGCCCCAGATGTAGTTTACAGGCAATAACCATTTAAACAAAAAGAAAAAGCCTGTAGCCAGCGGAATGCTTAATGACGGGGGCAATACCAAACGTTTGGCATCGCTCGGATAATCATGATGCACGCCATGCATGATAAAATGCAGACGTTGTGCCCATTCCAGTTTTTCGCTTGGCTGATAGTGGAAAACAAAACGGTGCATGATGTATTCGGTGATAGTCCAGATGAAGAGGCCGAAAATAAACAGGCCAAGATATGTTAATACATCCAATCCCAGGTCAAAGAATTTATAGCTGCAATATCCAATAACGGGTACAAAAATATATAGAGGTACGGTATAGTGTACCTTTGATAAGCCTTCTAAAAAGTCGCTCTTAAACATTCGCACCGATTCCTGCGAGTTGGATATATATTTCTTTTTCATTGTTATAATCAGGGTTTAAAATGTTTTACGATCTCTCTGCCTGTTTATGGTGTTAAAATTGTTCAGAATGGCTGGCCTTAAACCAGCAAAAGGCAATTTTAGCAAAGATATTGCTAAGCGTAAATGCCTTTATTTTATTGTTACGAAGATATGATATTTGTTGCTAAGTCTTAAGCCTAAAGTTCGCAGTCTTAGGAGAAGTAATTCAACGTCCTCGTTTAAGACTTTTGACTTAGAACTATAGCCTTACTTACCTTCTTCCTCTTCCAGTTTAATTAAAGCTTTTTTAGCTTCTCTTAACCTGTTAAACGCCGTAATATTGGTTAAAACGGCAAGTATTACCAGCGGAATAGTAAATATCGATATGGTTTCAAATACATGAAATTTGATGCCGGGAACAAATAATTTATAGTTACCGCCGATGTATTGAGCTACTATGCCCGATAAAGCTGCGCATAAGCCGATAGTTACTACACGTTCAGGTCTTTGCATTAAGCCGCCTTTAATTTCAACACCTAAACCTTCGGCACGTGCACGTACATAACTAACCATCATGGAGCCGATCAGTGCTATAAAGGCAGCTATCGAGCTCAGGAAGTAGTGATGCGCCACCAGATAATAGCAAATACCCAAAAACATGATCAATTCGCTGTAGCGATCGAGTACGGAATCGTACAAAGCACCAAAGGTTGATTTCATATTCCCTAAGCGGGCTACCTGACCGTCAAGCATATCAAATAAGCCTGCAAAAAGGATGAGGCCGCCGGCCCAGCCAACATAGCTCAGGTCGCCGCGGTTACCTTCTTCGGCACCTAAAATAAATATCCCTGCAACGCCTACATTAAGTACAAAACCTATGGTAGTAACTGCATTGGGGGTTAAGCCTATTTTTATAAGGATCTTCACAAACGGATCAATAACCTTATATATCCCTAACTGTAGGTTGGTTCTGAATGATCTCCTAAGTGTTGTTGTTTGCTGTTCCATTTTTCTCTCTGCTTATTAGGTGCAATGATTAAAAGTCGAATTTAACCCTTGTGCGCAGGCCCCATTGGGCAACGTTTGGCTGGTCAAGGTAGTTAAAGCGCCTCACAAAATCTATGCGTATAAATTTAAATATATTTTCAATACCAACACTACCCTCAACATAAGGCGTTTTGCCCAATGTATAAGTAATCGGCACGCCATCGGTGCCAACGGGTAATTGATATAATGACGGATGTATCGAAGGATTGTTTTGATCAGACAGGCCGCCGTATAGTACTTTTAACGATGCGGTTTCGCGCCATTTCAATTTCTTTAGCAAAGGTATTTTATTAAAGAAGAAACCGCTGAAGTGCTGATCTATCCTGAAGCTGGCATATTTATCACTCACAAACTCCAAAAAATTCATTAAGTTGTATGAGTCGAGGTCATACGCGTAAGTTTGGTTAGCCCTGTGTATGGTTAACAAAGGGTATGGCACCGAACCAAAGATTTTACCTGCCGAAACATTAATATCCGCATAACCTAACTGCGAAAAATAGAAACGTTTATCGGCACGGAAGTCAAGCTTTTGATAATTGTATTCGCCGGCAAATAAGCCTTTAATACCTTGAGCATAATCAAGTTCAAAGGCCGGGTATTTGTTAGGGATAGGGATGCGATAGATCTTGCCCTGGTAAAACTGCTCATGAGGTGCCCAGCGGATACTTCCGGTAAGCTCGGTGGTGGTTAAATGATGGATAGAATTTGGCAGATCATTAACAACATTATCAAAATATAATGATCCTGCCGGCTCTTGGGTCCATTTTTTGAAGCCCGCGGCAAACGAAAGATGGCTTTCCAGTTCGTGTAAATAATCAAACCTGTAAAAATCGTTATAAAGGAACTTATCGTTCACACCACGCTTAAACGATAACAGGAAATTATCCTCCTGCACAAACTGCAGGCTTGCGCCAGGGATTTTGGTATCACGCTGAAAACTTGCCCTAATATAGTTTTGAGGGAAACGATAGATAGATTTATTATTAATGGAGTAGGTTGCACTTAAAAAGTACTTCCAGCGCTCGTCTTTAAAACCATAAGCTGCATAAGTTTCAAAATAATAACGTTTGCTTAATTCGGGCGTTGTACGGCCGCCTACACGTAAACGGAAACCTTCAACAGGGTTAAAGCTGTAAAATGTGTTGGCGGGGCCTAACTCAAATTTACCAAAGCCTTTGTAGCCTGCAAGCAGGAGGGTTGCTATATCAACCGTACGTTTAAACGAAGGCATATTACGCAGGCTGTCGATGTTTTTATAAACTTTTGATTCGGCAAGCGTTAAAGTATCCGGCCTGTTTTCCTGCCAGAATGATTCGGGGCGATGTTTTACTTCATCGCTTAATTCAGCATATGGCGACCCCTGGTAAGTTGTATCCGGCCGGGGTTTGTTAACCACGTAATTGCTGTAGGTTATGGCCCGGATACCAAATAAACCACTCTTTGCATCTTTTTTGGATGCACCAAAATCTGCAATGGTAGTACTTTTGCTCAGGTGATAGCGGCCATCGGGGTTTTGTTGAAACTCCAGGTTAACAGTCATCGACCTGATAAAGTTGATGTTGATATGTTTATTAATGGTCAGGTCGCACTTTTGTACAGCGTAGTTACCATCAAGCGTAATGTAGATACTACCCTCAAAAAGTACGTCGGTTGTATTGCGGGGTGTAAAGTCAAGCTTAACCAGTTTGTTGTTATGTGCGTCAACAATGGTATCGGCAATAAAGTATTTGTAATAGTTCGGCGAGTTGTCAGATATTGGGCTAAGAAACTGGCTGGTTATCAAAAATACGTTGTTGGTATAAATATCAACCTTGTTGTATAAGTGCTTGAAATATTGGGTAAGCCCTTCATTATCGATACCCGCACCGTAGTTAACACTTTTTTGGCCGGTTATATCTTCCCTTGTTTTTTCGGGGTTTTTACGGTAATAAACCTGCTGCAGCTTTTCATCAAGATAAATAGGCAACAATGATTTGCCTGGTACCAATGAGCTATCGCGGTTATCTAAAATGAACTTATACTTGCGAAAGAATTTCCTGTCCGAAAACTGGGCGGATACATTGCTTAGTGCAAACATCATTTTATCATACTCCTTGTATTCAACATAGTTGTATGCTTCGGGACGGTTCTTTTCTTTATTTTCGATAACCTTACGGATCAGCTCAACAGCGGGGTTGTCTTTATTACGGTACTTAGGTTTTTTGCCCGATTTTACCACAACCTCGTTAAGTTGCTGAGAAGCGGGGAACATCTTTACATTGATAACCTGCTCTTTACCGGGAACAACAGCTAAAAAAGCATCTTTATAGCCTAAAAATGAAATTTTGATTTGTTTATATTGCTGATTGTTTGTAGCCAGGCGATATTTGCCATTAACATCTGTAGTGGTACCGGTAGTGCTGCCCGTAAAAGAAATACTAACAGAAGGCAGGGTTTGTTTATTACCTGCATCGGTAACAGTACCCGTTATTACCGTTTGCTGCGCATATAATGCCGAAGCAGAGAAGAACAGTATTAAGAAAAATAAGCTTTTATAAAATTTTTTACAATCCATGTACTTTGTGCATTGTGCAAATACAAACTTCTTTTTTCGGCTTAACACTTTTATTATCGGATAAAGAGGTATGTATCAGTTATTCAAATATTTTTGGCAGATTAATTATGCCCGCCTCCGTATGTTTTTCATTGTTCTGCCGCTTAATCTCTCTACACTTACCTTGTTTTGTACACTCCCGGCAGATGGTTATTACGGAGTTTACAATTAACAGGCCAAAGGTAAAAAAAATCACTACAGACTAATGTGGTCAAAAAGTCAAATATTGTTTACAGCTATTTACGCTATCATATTACTGTAATTATAACTAAACTCAAACAACGGCTTGGCCGGTTAGTTAGTATTCCTATTGTTTGCTGTTAGTTATATAACCAATTGCGTAACGCTCTGATAATTAGATGTTATTTGCCATTTTTTGATTGTTTGGAAGAAGTCGTTTAGGTTAATAAATAACATTATTTAACAAATTAACATTAGCGCCAATAAGACTATTGCCTTAAAATAATGTTACTTGCGTATGATCATTTTTACCTGATAAAAACAAAACAGCCGTAAAGCAGGGTTTAGTTGCTTACGGCTGTTTTGACGGTATTTGGTAATTTAACGATTATTCGGTCGCGAACATATCGTCATAATAATCCAAACCAAGGTGGGTGATCAGGTCCTCGCCCATCAGGTAACGAAGGGTATTCTCCAATTTGATCAGTTGTTTAAAGATGTCATTTTCTGCATGTAAACCCGGTGCAGTTTGAGGCGATTTCAGGTAGAATGACAGCCATTCCTGGATACCGCTCATGCCGGCACGTTTAGCCAGATCGCAGAAGATAGCCAAATCAAGCGCGATAGGGGCAGCAAGGATTGAGTCGCGGCAAAGGAAGTTGATCTTGATCTGCATTTTGTAGCCTAACCAGCCAAAAATATCGATGTTATCCCAGCTCTCTTTGTTATCACCATGCGGAGGGTAGTAGTTGATACGGATTTTGTGGTAGATGTTACCATAAAGTTCCTGGTTATCTTCCGGTTTGAAAATATCTTCCAATACACCCAGTTTTGATACTTCTTTAGTTTTGAAGTTATCCGGATCGTCAAGAACCCAGCCATCGCGGTTACCCAAAATGTTGGTCGAGAACCAGCCATGCACACCTAATGAACGCGCTGCCAAACCTGGGGCCAATACTGTTTTCATTAAAGTTTGACCTGTTTTGAAATCTTTACCAGCAATCGGGGTTTTGGTTAATTTGGCCAGTTCGATTAAAGCAGGGATATCAACTGTTAAGTTAGGGGCGCCGTTAGCAAAAGGAACACCTAATTTTAAAGCCGCGTAAGCATAGATCATGCTTGGAGCGATCAGCTTGTCGTCATTTTTCAATCCTTCTTCAAAAGCGGCTAATGACTGGTGTACAGCAGATGCTTCATAATAGATCTCGGTTGAACCACACCATACCAACACAACCCTGTCAAGACCATTAGCCTCTTTAAAGTTTTTGATATCTTCCATTACCTGCTCGGCAAGTTCAAGCCTGGTTCCGGTTTTAACGTGGGTGCCATCAAGGTTTTTAGCGTAGTTTTTATCAAACGCGGCTTTCATTGGCTTTATAGCTTCCAATTCGGCTTTAACCGAATGTAAAAGTCCTGCTTCCAATACCTGTGCGTTTGAGGCAGCTTCAAATACGTTATCTTCATAAACATCCCAACCGCCAAATACGATGTCGTTTAAATCGGCTAAAGGAACAAATTCTTTAATTTTCGGGTTACGGTTTTCGGTTCTTTTTCCTAAACGTATGTGGCCCATTTGAGTAAGGGAGCCAATTGGCTGCGAGATGCCTTTTTTAACGGCCTCTACGCCGGCAATTAAGGTAGTTGCTACAGCGCCTAACCCGGGGATCAGGATGCCAAGCTTACCTTTAGCAGGTGTAATGTTGATTTTCATTTATGTTACTATTATTTATTTCAAATTAATTGGTTAAAGCCATTTGTTGGCTTTATACCATTTTAGCGTTTCGGCCATGCCGCTTTGCAGATTGTATAAAGGATAAAAACCCAGGTCGGATTTAGCTGCTTCAATATCGCAATTCCAGTTAATGGCGGTCAGTTCATTAAGTTTTTCGATATTCAGCACTGCAGCTTTGTTGCTCAAAGAACTTATTTTTTCAGATACTGCTGCAATCATTTTAACAAAATTTACAGGCAGATGAAACTTTAGCGTTTTTAGCATTAATACATCTTTGGTGATGGTGCCTAACTCATAACGGTTATAAAAATTACCATCGCTCAGGTTATATGTCTTGTTATTGCCACCGTATAAAGCCTTGATACTTGCTTTGGCCAGGTCTTTAACATATATAAAGCTGAGCTTTTGCTGCGCCTTGCCTATATAGGGCTCAATGCCCTTCACTATCTGTTTAAAAAATATAAATATGCCGGTGTCCCTTGGTCCGTAAACCGCGGTAGGTCTTAGTATGGTATAATTCAGGCCGCTCACCGTTTTTAATTTCTGTTCGGCAAGCAATTTGCTCCTGCCATATGCTGTAACCGGATGCGGCGGGGTTGCTTCGGTTATAGTGCCGGTTAGCGTATTAAGCGGCCCAACCGAAGCCAGGCTGCCAATAAGTACAAACTTTTTTAAATCGGGGCAAGCTTCATAAGCCGCCGAAGCAAGGTTATGGGTATATGTAGCATTGATCCGGTTATATTCGGCTTCGGAGCGGGCACTGGTTACACCTGCCGCGTGGATGATATAATCGGGCTTTATCTCGGCCAGTTGCTTCTTTAATGTTTCCTTATTGTTAAATTCGGGATAGATATATTGGATATCTAAATCGTTTAAGTGACTTATTACACTGCTTTTTCTGATGGCTATAAAAACCTCCAGATTGTTTTGTAAGGCCTCTTCAATCAAATGGTATCCAACAAATCCGCTTCCACCGGTTATTAAAACCCGCTCCCTCATATCGCTTTTTGATATAACCTGTATTTTTTATAAGGATCGCCTTTTATGGCTTCAATGGCACGGTTCATCATGTCGTTGTTTTCCAGTGTCCAGCCGGCTTCGGCATGTTTATAACCCTTGGCCTTATATTCCTTTATGATGGTGCCATATAAACAGGCCTCGATACCCATTTTGCGGTAATCTTCAATAACACCGAGGGCATAAATACGGATACCGGTAATGCTTTTTTTGCCGAACAGTAATTTGAAAATACCGGTTGGCAACAACCGACCGCGTTTTATTTTTTTGAAGATGTCATTATAGTCGGGCAGGGCCAGGCCAAATGCAACTATCTTGCCACGTTGCTCGGCCACGATGGCAAAATCGGGATCAAGGATCAGTTTAAGATCTTTGGCCAGGTAATCGTACTCTTCGTTGGTCAGGGGCACAAAACCGGTGTTTTTGTCCCATGCTGAGTTATACACTTCGCGCAGTTTGGCGGCTTCCTCCTTGAAATTTTTAAGGTTGATCTTACGAATAACTATATCGTTTCGCTTTAACCGCTCTTCAAGCGCGTTTAATAAACGTACTGATTTATCATCATAAGCTTGTCCGTCCCAGTGCCAGGCAATCAGATCGACATCTTTAGCAAAACCAAAATTTTCGACCAGATTAGCGTAATAAGCAAAGTTATAGGTGTTCATCAGGAACGGTGAACTATCAAATCCCTTTATTAATAAACCGCAAGGCTCATTGGTTGAAAAGTTGGTAGGGCCTAATAATTTGCCGGTAACGCCTTTTTCTTTAAGCCATTTGGTAACGGTTTCAAAAAGCAGGTTAGATACCGCCGTATCGTTAATACAATCAAAAAAGCCAAAAAAGCCATCGTTAACGTGGCTGTATTCGTTATGGCCGTTATTAAGGATCGCGGCTATCCGGCCAACAATTTTATCGCCATCATAAGCTAAAAAGGGTTGTACGGTATTGTGTTTATGGAAGGGATGTTTGGTTAAGAGGTCCCTTTGGGCAATAAACAACTCCGGAACATAGTAAGGATCGTCCTTGTACAGGTCATGCGGGAAATCAATAAACGAAGCCAGTTCTTTTTTTGATTTAACCGTTACTATTGTAATCATGTGTGGTAAATGATTGAATAAAGCAAATTGGTATGCTTTAAAATAAAAAGTGCATTTAGCTTACCTTAATTAAAAAGCAGCTAAATGCACCTCAGGTTTCTTCATTATATTTTTTCTTTAACAGAAGCGGTTACACCAACTTCTTTAAAGGCTTTTGACAGTTTTTCAACGGCTTCGTCAATTTGCTCAAAGGTATGGGTAGCCATCAATGAGAAACGAAGCAGTGACGAATCGGAAGGAACGGCAGGGGATACAACCGGGTTAACAAATACACCTGAAGCTTGCAGGTGTTTGGTAACCGCGAAAGTTTTTTCGTTATCACGAACGTAGATCGGCAAAATAGGGCTTTCGGTAGGGCCAAGGTCAAAGCCTTCTTCCAGCAAAAGTTTCATGGCATAATTGGTGTTATCCCATAATTTCTCGATACGCTCCGGTTCTGATTCAATGATATCTAAAGCGGCAATTACGCTGGCTACAGAGCCCGGAGGCATACTTGCGCTAAACATCAATGAACGTGCGCGGTGTTTGATATAATCAATAGTGTCCTGATCGCTGGCGATGAAGCCACCTAACGAGGCTAATGATTTACTGAAGGTACCCATGATCAGGTCAACTTCATTGGTAAGGTTAAAGTGTGAGGCGGTACCTGCACCCTTATCACCAATTACACCAAGGCTGTGGGCATCATCAACCATGATATTGGCACCGTAAGTATCGGCAAGCTCAACAATCTTAGGCAATTTAACAATGTCGCCTTCCATGCTAAAAATACCGTCAACAGCGATAATCTTCACGGCATCTTCAGGAAGTATGCTTAATTTGCGCTCCAAATCGGCCATATCGTTATGGGCGTACTTGATCACTTTTGAAAACGACAGGCGGCTGCCGTCAATGATACAGGCATGGTCATACTCATCAAGTATGATATAGTCATTCCGGCCGGTAACGCACGAAAGTACACCAAGGTTAACCTGGTAACCTGTGCTGAATAAAACAGTAGCTTCTTTGCCTACATAGTTAGCAAGCCTGTTTTCAAGCTCAATGTGGATATCAAGTGTGCCGTTCAAAAAACGTGAACCGGCACAGCCTGTGCCATATTTGTCAATTGCTTTTTTTGAAGCTTCTTTGATTTTTGGATGATTGGTAAGGCCTAAGTATGAGTTAGAACCAAACATTAATACCCGCTTGTTGTCAATAATTACCTCAGTGTCTTGTGCAGACTCAATAGGCCTGAAATAAGGATATAACCCCCGTTCACGCAGCATATTTGCTACTTGAAACTGAGCGATTTTCCCATGTAGTTTTTTAACCATGTATATTAACTCTGCTTAAATTTTGTGTAAAAATACCATGAATAAGCATATAACTTATACGGTGTGTGTAAATTTTTTTAAAATAATGCCTATTAACGTATCAATACTACTTAAGAAGCACACAAATTCTTACACGGCAAATTAATTAATTTTTTTGTTTATATCGAGCCTATTATTTTCATTTTTTTGTCAAAAGCCCAAAAAGCTGATACTATCCCGTGTTTTTGTAATTTTTTACGTAAAATTCTTGTTCGTGATTTTAAATTAGTAATATTAATTACATATTCGCATTCCCCGTAACAATCTTGCACTAATTATAAAATTTTTCTTATAATTTTTGCCTGATATACATTGTTATTTATAGCTACCCTATGAAAAAACACAAGTACTTTTTGGCGCTTCTTGTACTTAATTTAACATTGAATTTACATAGCAATAGTTATGCCCAAACTGCCGCTGATAGTATAAGCGGACCGGTTTCCCTAAAACAGGCTATTGACTTTGCCTTGCGTAACCAACCAACAGTAAGGCAGGCTTCCATTGATGAACAGATCAATGAGCGTGATATTAGAATTGGCCTGTCGGCCTGGCTGCCGCAGGTGAACGGCTCGGGCCTTTATAATTATTACTATAAGGGCAGCCCGCAGGCTGGTGCCTCCGGTGCTAACATCCCCAGCAACGCGGGCAGTATCCGTAACCTTTCAACCCTGGGTGTCACAGCCTCACAGGTATTATATAACAACGATGTATTTCTTGCTTCAAGGGCGAAAAGATATTCGCGCGAGTACTATAAGCAGAACACCTTGAGCAGCCAGATTGATGTAGTAAGTGATGTAAGCAAAGCTTTCTTTGATGTTTTACTATCCGGCAAACAACTTGACATTACTAATGAGGATATCATCAGGTTGCAAAGAAGCCTGAAGGATGCCAAAAGCAGGTATACTGCCGGTGTATCCGATCCTACGGATTATAAGCAGGCAACCATCGCTTTAAATAATTCATTGGCTACCCGTAAACAAACCGAAGAAGCCATCAAAAGTAAAACTGCTTTATTAAAGCAGATCATGGGTGTAGGCGCGGCTACACCGTTAAGCCTTTCGTATGATTCGAGCCGGTATGAGCAAGAGGCCAGTATTGATACTTTACAATCGATCAATGTAAATAACCGGATCGAATACCGTTTGCTTGAAACAACAAAGGCACTCAATAATCTCAACGTAAATTACTATCGCTTTGGGTTTTTGCCTTCATTATCAGCGGTAGGGAGTTACCAGCATGCATACTTCAGTCATGATTTAGGTGATTTGTATAATAAGTCTTTCCCTACAGGTTATGTTGGCTTAACGCTGGCTGTACCTATTTTCCAGGGGACGAAGCGCCTGCAAAACCTCGCTAAAGCCAGGCTGCAGGTTGAACGTACCGACCTGGACCTGATCAATACAAAAAATAGTATTTATACGGAATATACCCAGGCACTGGCGGCATATAAAAGCAATTATACCAGCTACCAGCTCATTCGCGAAAATGTAACACTTGCAAAAGATGTATATAAGGTGGTAAGCCTGCAATACCGCGAGGGAGTAAAAACTTACCTCGACGTAATTGTATCGCAGGCAGATCTGCGTACTGCCGAACTGAGCTATTATAATGCCCTGTTCAATTTGCTCAGCAGTAAAATTGACCTGCAGAGAGCCCTTGGAATCCTGCCTGTTCAGCAACCATAAGATATCGTTATAAAAAAATAAAAACTACAGCAACACACGAACAACCTATTCTACATGAAACATACATATATATATTGGTTAGCCCCTGCAGCACTTTTAACATGGGCATCATGCGGTAAACCTAAAAAGGGCGGGCCGGCGGCCATGCCCCCAACACCAGTATACCTTGCCGACGCTAAAACAGCCGAAGCAGTATACTATGATAAATACCAGGGTATTGTGGTTTCGGTGAACACTGTCGAACTGCGCAGCCAGGTACCGGGTTTTGTAACGGGTATATTTTTTAAAGAGGGTGATGTTGTGCAAAAAGGCAAAGTATTGTATGAAATAGATAAACGCAAATACCAGGCTGCTTTTGACCAGGCTAAAGCTAATGTGCTAAGCGCCGAGGCCAATTTGGTTAAAGCGCAAAAAGACATTGACAGGTATAACATGCTGCTTAAGAGCGATGCGATTGCCCGTCAGACAGTGGATCAGGCACAGGCTACTTACGAAACTAATAAAAGCCAGGTTGCTGTAGCCAAAGCCGCGCTTGAGTCGGCCCGTACCGATTTATCATATGCCACCATTACCGCGCCTTTTACGGGGCGAATAGGGATCTCGCAGGTGAGGCTTGGAACACAGGTAGCAGCAGGAACCACATTGATGAACACCATATCGGCCGAGCACCCCATAGGTGTTGATGTGGTGATCAATGAGCAGGATATTAACCGCTTTTACGGTCTGCAAAAATCAAGTACCGACAGTACCTTTAAATTGGTGCTGCCCGACGGAAGCAAATACAACAAAACAGGTAAAGTACTGGCGATTGACAGGGGCGTTAGCAACCAAACCGGCAGCATTAGGGTGAGAATCCAGTTCCCGAACGAGGATGATGTGCTTAAGGATGGCATGAGTTGTGTTTTACAGGTGCTGAACAGCCAGTCGGGCCAGCGGGTACAAATCCCTTACAAAGCAGTAACTGAGCAAATGGGTGAGTTTTTTGTTTTCGCAACGAGAGATACTGTTGTTAAAGATACAGCTGCCGATAAAACTGTTAAGGACAGGCGCGATACAATTGCAAAACAGGTGAAGGTGAAATTAGGGCCGCGTATTAACAGCGACGTAGTGATAATGGATGGCATAAAACAAGGTGATAAAGTGATTACCGACGGTTTTCAGCGTTTGCGCGATGGTGGCAGGGTCACTACCGGAACAGCCGCGCCGGCCGGAGCAGCACCCAAAAAATAAATTTATATCAACAGGAAAAATTTTAAGCCGAAGAAGGGGCGCATCTACCCTGGAAAACTTAATATAGAGAAAGAATGATCGCAGATACTTTTATAAAACGACCGGTTACCGCTATTGTAATATCCCTGGTGATATTAATAGTGGGCATCCTGTCAATATCCAGCCTGCCTATAGGCCAGTACCCTGATATTACACCTCCAACCGTGTCAGTTAGCGGTAACTATGTCGGTGCCGACGCGCTAACCGTAGAGCAAACTGTTGCTACCCCGGTTGAGGTTCAGGTAAACGGCGTACCAGGCATGACCTACCTGCAAAGTAACAGCAGTAGTAACGGGCAAATGAGCATGACCGTTAACTTTGACGTTGGTACAGATATTAATATCGCAGCGCTCGACGTGCAAAACCGTGTAGGTATTGCTTTACCAACCTTGCCGCAGGAGGTACAGCGTTTGGGTATGGTGGTACGTAAACGTAATCCAAGTATCCTGATGCTTGTGGCCATGTTTAGTCCAAAAGGCACCCATGATGTCACTTTTACTGATAACTATACCAACGTATTTATAAAGGACGCTATTTTGCGTACCAAAGGAGTGGGCGACGTTGTTACACGTGCTGATGATTTTAGTATGCGGATCTGGCTTAATCCGGACAAACTTGCTGCGTTAGGTATGAGTGCTGCGGATGTAACCAGTGCCCTACAGGAGCAAAACGCGCAGGTTGCCGCCGGTACGGTAGGCGCTACACCGCAATTAAAGGGGCAAACATTTGAGTATTCGGTAATTGTAAAAGGTCGTTTAGAAAAGCCTGAAGAATTTGGTAACGTGGTTGTTAAAACCCAGCCTAACAATGGGGGCATAGTACACTTAAAAGATGTTGCCAGGATTGAGCTGGGTAAATTCAACTACTCAGGTAACTCATTTGTTGATGGTAAAAGGGCATCTTATCTGCTGGTGTACCAGGCCCCGAACAGTAACTCGCTTGAAACTGCCGATAATGTATACGCTACTATGAATGAGCTTAAAAAGAGCTTTCCTAAAGATATAGATTACGTAGTTCCTTTTGAGGCCATAACCGTGGTAAAGGTTTCGGTAAGCGAGGTTATCGAAACGCTGGTTATAGCACTGGTGCTGGTTATATTGGTGGTGTTCCTGTTTCTGCAAAGCTGGCGCACAACGCTGATACCGGTACTGGCTATCCCGGTGTCTATTATCGGTACGTTTATCTTTTTTATCCCGCTCAACTTTACCATTAATACGTTAACGCTGTTTGGTTTCGTACTGGCCATTGGTATTGTGGTTGATGACGCTATTGTGGTGGTTGAGGCTGTACAGCATTATATGGATGAGGAGGGTATGACACCTAAAGAAGCCACCCAGCACGCTATGGCCGATATCTCGGCCCCCGTAATAGCAATTGCGCTGATCCTGGCTGCAGTGTTTGTGCCGGTAGGCTTTGTGCCGGGTATAGTAGGGCGATTGTATCAACAGTTTGCCATCACCATTGCCATATCTGTATTGATATCGGCTTTTGTTGCGCTATCATTAACACCTGCATTGTGTACGTTGATATTAAGGCCGCATAAGATAGATGAAAGCTCCCGTGGCTTAAATAAGTTTTTCTTTAAATTCAATACCTGGTTTACCCGCGTAACCGGTAAATATCGAAACACAGTTGATAAAAGCATTAAAAACTCAAGATACATTATCATTCTGCTGGTATGTATCATTACAGGCGCGATACTTTTATTTAGAAGCAAGCCGTCGGGTTTTATTCCGCTGGAAGATGATGGTCGTGTGTATATTACTTTTGATTTGCCCGAGGCATCAGCAACCGGCCGTACTGTTGATGTGTTGCACAACATGATGAGAACGCTTGATAGCGTACCGGAAATAGCTCATTACGCGGCGCTGGGTGGTTTGAATGCCATCAGCTTTGCAAGTAAATCAAATAGTGCAACCATATTCGTGCAGTTGAAACCCTGGGATGAACGTAAAGAAAAGTCGCAGCAGATAACAGCGCTTGTTGCACGGTTAAACCAAAAGCTCGGTAAGTATAAGGAAGCCAATGTTGTGGTGATCCAGCCACCGGCAATTCCGGGGTTGGGTAGTACAGGAGGTTTCTCGTTTATATTAGAGGAGAAACAGGCAGGCGGCGATATCAAGGTATTTGAGAAAACGCTCCGAACGTTCCTTGGCGCAATCAACCAGCGTAAGGAGATAGCAAGGGCATTCTCGTTCTTTACCGCCAGTACGCCTGCTTACCAGTTAACGATAGACAGAGAGAAATCTAAAAAGCTTGGTGTAGCGATATCTGACGTGAACAATGCGTTGCAAACCTATTTGGGTAGTACCTATATCAACGACTTTACCATTTACGGTCGTAACTTCAGGGTAGTGGCCCAGGCCGATACCAGTTATCGTACCAATGTGCAAAACATAGGACAGTATTTTGTGCGAAATTCTTCAGGAGCCATGGTGCCATTGAGCACACTTACATCATATAAGGTAATTGAAAACTCACCATTGATATCGCACTATAACCTGTTCCGTTCGGCCGAGATTAACGGTAGTACCAAGCCGGGGTATAGTAGTGGTGATGCTATTACCGCTTTGAAAGAGACAGCCGCGCAGGTATTGCCGCAAGGTTACGGTTACGAGTTTTCGGGCCTGAGCCGTGAGGAGTTATTATCCGGGTCAAAAACGGTATATATATTTGCACTGTCAATAGGATTCGTGTTCCTGTTCCTGGCTGCTTTGTATGAAAGCTGGTCGGTACCTTTCTCTGTGTTATTGTCAGTGCCCCTGGGTGCATTTGGTGCCATATTGTTCCTTACTTTCTGGCCTGATCTTACCAATAATGTTTACGCCCAGATCGGTTTGATAACGTTGATAGGTTTGGCGGCCAAAAACGCCATCCTGATTGTAGAGTTTGCCAAGGAACGTGTAGACGCAGGCATGGAACTGGAAAAAGCTACGCTCGAGGCCGTCCGGCTGCGTTTAAGGCCAATCATCATGACGTCGATGGCATTTATATTAGGTGTAGGTCCGTTGATGGTTGCATCGGGCGCCGGTGCTGAAGCCCGTAAAACCATAGGCTGGACGGTGTTCGGGGGAATGCTTACTGCTACTTCGTTGGCTATATTTATAGTACCGGTTTTATTTTACCTGATCACCAAAATGGCTTACGGTAAAGAAAAACTTGCCGAGCTTGAAAAAAATTTTGACCCTAAAAAGCACGGACCGGAGGCATAATAATTGTTAAAGTTTTGTAAAAAGAGAGGCGCAAGTCTCTCTTTTTTACTTTCCGGTAGGTTTGGTATACCGCTGTACATCGCTATTTAACCATTTAAGGGATCGAAATTTGGTGTTAGTAGACACTTTTGATGCTTATGCAGGGCAGTTTTTAATAAAACTATTCATCATAAATTATATTAAACATTAATTATTTTGTATTGACCTTATCGCTTTAAATAATATTGATTTTCAATTATTAAGCCGTGTGTGATTGGATTAAACGTGGTTGTTTTAATAGTTTAAATAATATCCTGGATAGTAAATGATGCCAATAATGGCAAAGTATTTGTTAAGGAGGAGTTAATACAATGGAAAATTAAAAAATGAACATTGTAGAATTTGACTAAAAAACACAACTATGAAAACAATGACTAAAATGATAGCTTCGGCGTTTACTGCGGTGGCTATCTTTATCGGAACAAATGTTAAAGCTCAAACCACACCAGCAAACGCGTTGCGCTTTGGGGTGGGCCTGGAAGCAGGTATCCCAACAGGTAACGCCCACGACATTTCAAAATTTGAGTTAGGCGGTACTGCTCGTTTGCAATATGGTGTAAGTAATGATTTAGCCCTTACACTTACCTCGGGTTATTACAATTTTTTTGGTAAAACCTATACATCATCATTTTCCAACTCTACGTCAACAACTACAGTTACAGTTAAGGGCAGGTCTTTAGGCATAATTCCTGTAAAAGCCGGTATTAAAGCTTTTGTGGGCGATGGCTTTTATTTCGCAGGCGAAGTGGGTGCCGGTTTTGAAGTTCACCCACCAATTGCAGGGGGGGAAAAGAATACCAAACTTATCCTTTCTCCTGGCTTAGGTTATGCCACCAAATCATGGGATATTGGTGTGCGTTATGAAAACTTCTCTGGACAAAGCAATAACTATGGCCTGGTTGGCTTACGTTTAGCATATGGATTTGGATTGTAATTTCTAATATACTTAAACAAAAAAATCCGCTTGCCAACAGCAAGCGGATTTTTTATTTCTGAACCGGGATTAGCGGGGATTTATAAGATTGGTTTTGCCATGCAGACAATGAAGATCCTGATAATCCTCAAATCCTAAAAATCAAGGTTCAGTTTATTATGCCAATTTACCTAAAGCTTCTTTTAACCTTCTCATAGCCTCAATCAGTTTATCTTCGGCCGCAGCGTATGATAAACGGATAGATGAGGGATCGCCGAATGAATCGCCGCCCACGGTGGCTACGTGGCCTTCTTCAAGCAGGTAAAGGCTCAAATCGTCCGAGTCATTAATTACACGGCCTTCATAGCTTTTACCAAAGAATGAGGTAACGTTAGGGAAAAAGTAGAACGCGCCATCGGGCAGGTTCACTTTAATGCCTTCAATCTCGCTTAATAATTTATAAACAATGTCGCGGCGCTTTTTGAATGCGGCACGCATTTCAAGCACGCTTTCCAAACCACCTTCGTAAGCGGCTACGCCGGCACGCTGAGTGATTGAACAGGTGCCGGAAGTTACCTGGCCCTGCATTTTATCAAACGCGGCGGCCAATTCCTTAGTGCTGGCTGTATAGCCGATGCGCCAGCCGGTCATGGCAAAGGCTTTCGACCAGCCGTTGATGATCACCACGCGATCTTTAATATAATCGAACTGAGCGATAGACTCGTGTTTGTCAACAAAGTTGATGTGTTCGTAGATCTCATCGCTTAGGATATAAACATGTGGATGTTTTTCGAATACTTTAGCCAAACCTTCCAGTTCGTCTTTAGTGTAAACACTGCCAGTAGGGTTGCAAGGTGATGAAAACATGAACAGCTTGGTATTAGGGGTAATCGCAGCCTCTAATTGCTCGGGGGTGATTTTAAAGTTAGTATCAACAGTGGTGTTGATGAAAACACTTTTACCTTCGGCAAGCTTAACCACTTCACTATATGAAACCCAGTAAGGAGTAGGAATGATCACTTCTTCGCCGGGATTAACCAAACATAATACCGCGTTGGCGATGGCCTGCTTGGCACCCGTAGAAACCACGATCTCGCTGAAATCATAATCAAGATTGTTCTCGTTCTTCAGCTTGGCAACTACGGCTTTACGAAGTTCAGGGTAGCCTGCTACTGGTGTGTAGTAGGTGAAGTTCTTGTCCATGGCCTGCTTGGCGGCTTCCTTGATGTGTTCAGGGGTATGAAAATCAGGTTCGCCAAAGCTAAGGCTGATCACGTCGACACCTTTAGCGGCAAGTTCACGGCCCAGTTTGGCCATTTTAATTGTTGCAGATTCGGACAGGTTTTGTATCCGGGTACTTAATGCGCTCATATAAATTGTGTTATCGCGGCAAATATAGAAAATAACTTTACTGCTACTTACGGTTGTTATTTTTTAAATTTGCGGCCTAATACCACCCTTGCTTTGAATCAACAAAAAAGGATCATATTAATTTCGCTGATAACGGGGATTGTGCTGATGCTGGCGAAATTTGGCGCATACTTTTTAACAGCCTCCAATTTTGTACTTACCGATGCCGCCGAAAGTATTGTAAATGTTATTGCAAGCTCATTTGCCTTTTACAGTATCTACCTCTCGGCCCTGCCACGAGATGAAAACCACCCTTACGGGCATGGCAAGGTGGAGTTTTTTTCCGTTTTTATTGAAGGTTCACTCATAGGTATTGCCGGTTGTATCATCATCGTGAAATCAGTTTATAGTCTTTTCTTTCCTAATATTATTCATGATCTGTTAACAGGCGCTATTATTATAGGTATTACGGGAGCTATTAATGGTGGCCTGGGTTATTATATGATCCGTAAGGGAAAGGCACTTCGTTCCTTAACCCTTGATGCCGACGGCCGTCATCTGCTGGCCGATATGGTTACGAGCGGTGGCCTGGTGGTTGGTTTATTGCTGATTGAATTTACCGGCATTTTATGGCTGGATAGCGTGCTATCCATACTGGTAGGTTTATACATCGTATACAGCAGTTATAAACTGGTGCGTAAATCGGTAGGGGGATTGATGGATGAAGCCGATTTTCAGGTGGTAACCGATATCATTAACGTTTTGAGCGAAAAGCGCCGCGAGGCCTGGATAGATGTACATAACCTGCGCGCGCAGAAATATGGCCATGAGCTGCATATCGACTGTCACATGACGCTGCCAAACTATTTTGATCTGAACACGGTACATACCGAAATATCATTAGTTGATAAGATGATCAATAAGGATATGGGCATCAAAACAGAGCTTTTTATACATGCTGACCCTTGTGTGCCTAATTGCTGTCACTACTGCAGCATGCCCAATTGCCCTATCCGGTCGGAAGCAAAAACCGAAACAATAACCTGGACACTGGAAAAGGTTGTACGCAATAAAAAACACTTTGAATAATGGAATACTTTAATGTAAGGGTTTACGGCCTGCTATTAAATGACGATGATGAGTTGCTGATAAGCGATGAACAGGAGTATGGCATGCGGTTTTCAAAATTTCCTGGCGGTGGCCTTGAATTAGGCGAAGGCTTGATTGACGGGCTCAAACGCGAGTTTATGGAGGAATGCAATATTGAGATTGAAGTTGTGGGCCATTTTTATACTACTGATTTTGCCGTAAAATCAGCCTTCAATAATTCACAGGTCATCAGTGTATACTATTTAGTGCGAAGCATTACCCCGGTTAATTTGAATATAAAGTCTGTTGCCTTCGATTTTGACGGGGAAGGAGAGGTGTTACAGGCTTTTAGATGGGTGCCGCTTACTGCGCTAAGCACAGCCGATTTTGAATTCCCGACAGATAAACGTGTGGTTGAACTTTTACAAAACGAACTATGAACCTTACCGAAAGGGATTTAAAAGTAATATGGCACCCTTATACCCAAATGAAAACCGCCCAGCCACCAATAGGCATTGTGCGTGGCGAAGGGGCACTATTATTTGATGAAGCAGGAAAACAGTACATTGATGCAGTATCATCATGGTGGGTAAACATCCACGGGCATGCGCATCCTTATATCGCCCAAAAGGTGTCGGAGCAGTTGCATAAGCTGGAGCATGCGATCTTTGCCGGCTTTACCCATGAGGGTGCCGTTGAACTGGCTGAGCGCCTGCTGGCTATTTTGCCGGCCAGTCAAAAGAAAGCTTTTTATTCGGATAATGGTTCAACCGCTGTTGAGGTAGCAATAAAAATGTGCCTGCAATACTGGCTTAATAAAGGTGATCAGCGCACTAAGATCATTGCCTTTAATAATGCTTACCACGGCGATACCTTCGGAGCTATGGCCGTAAGCGGCCGCAGTGCATTTACCAAAGCGTTTGATAGCCTGTTGTTTGAAGTAGAATTCATCGACATCCCTACAAAAGAAAACATCTCAAATCTCAAATCTCAGATCTCAAATCTAAAGAACGAAACAGCCTGCTTTATTTTTGAACCATTGGTGCAGGGCTCGGCAGGGATGATCATGTATGAGGCTGAGTATTTGAATGAATTGATGGCCCACTGCCGTGAGGAGGAAGTGATGCTGATTGCCGATGAGGTGTTTACAGGTTTTGGTCGTACGGGTAAACCCTTCGCCACAAATCATGTGGATGTTGAACCGGATATCATGTGTTTCTCAAAGGGGCTTACAGGCGGTACCATGGCCCTGGGCTTAACTACCTGTACGCAGCAAATTTATGATGCTTTTTTATCGGATGATAAGTTGAAAACCCTTTTTCACGGGCATTCGTTTACGGCCAACCCGATAGCATGCGCTTCGGCATTGGCAAGTCTTGATCTGTTTCAACAACCCGAAACGGCAGTGAACATTGCCAGGATCAAAGCCGCTCATACCGCCTTTGCAGATAAGATCCGCAATCACCCTAAAATAAAAACCGCGAGGCAAACAGGCACTATACTGGCCATGGAGTGGGAAACCGGCGATAATACCTCATACTTCAGTTCGCTTAGGGATAAGCTGTACCATTATTTTTTATCCGCGGGGATCATATTGCGTCCCCTGGGGAACGTTATTTATATTTTACCACCATATTGCATTACTAATGAGCAACTCAGTTATGTTTACAGCAAAATTGAGCAGGCTCTTGAAGAATTATAAATTATGCTGAACAAAATATTACCTACTATAATAGCCGATAACGAACTTCATTCACGCTGGTTAAACACATTATCGTTAATGGAAAATACCGGCGCACGCAAGATTTCGGCCAGTGAAGATCCACTTACTGTGACTTACATCATATTAAAGCATGCTGCCGAAGAGCACCGTCATGCTTTCTACCTAAAAAAACAACTGGAAAAAACGGCTGTAACACTGCCTACGTACGCGGCCGAATACCTGCTGGCTCCGGGCTCAAGTAAGTACTATTTGAACCAGTTGGATGTTGATGTTTGCCGTTATTTAAAAAGCGAGCTTAACCTGAAAGGTGCCGACCTCCGTTTTGCAGCTTACCTGTTGGTTACCTACGCTATTGAGGTACGTGCCGATGAACTTTATCCAATTTACCAGGATGCCCTTGACGAAGCAGGCAGCAAAGTAAACGTAAAATCGATTATTTTAGAAGAGGAAGGCCACCTGGAAGAGATGATTAATCAACTACAGCATTTCTCACCAGAATGGGAACTGCACGCTCAAAAAGCGGTTGAATTTGAAACTAAACTATTTAATCAATGGGTTGAACAATTGGGAAGGGAATTGGCATTGTAAGAATTCTCTCTTGCGCGTCATTGCGAGGAACGAAGCAATCCCCGATGAGCAGAGTCGCTATACAAGTCTCTCTGTAAAGTATGGGATTGCTTCGTTCCTCGCAATGACGCCTTTAAGAAAGAGGGATTTCAATACCCATATACTCCGTAAACACCTGCTGCAAATAGGCTTTACCATGAGCAAGCGCAGCTTCAGTAGCCTTTTTATCAGCATTTGGTTTGCTGTTATAGATCATGGTTCGGCCGGCGTTATCATATGAAACAGCCTGCCCCGGCTGCATAAAACCCAACCCGTTATCCCAATCAAAAAAAGCAAACTCTTTACTATTGGGATTCAAGAGATCTTTCGACCATTTAAACTGATTATGTGGCATACCTAACTGAGCCAGCAGGGTAGCTGCGAGGTCTGTTTGTCCGCCCAGTTTACTGTTTTTTTTACCACGATATTCGAGCTTGATCACATCGCCGAAAAACAAAAGAGGTATATGGTATTTAGCCGGGTCGTAAGCCTCGGCTGTATTACGCGGCAGGCGGTGACCGTGATCGGCCACAAGGATAAACAGTGTGTTTTTATACCAGGGCTGTTTTCTGGCCTGCTCAAAATAAGCGTTCAGGCATGAGTCGGTAAAATAGGCTGTGCTTCTGAATTTATTACTTACATCAGCATCCTCATTAAAATGGTGTTTAACGGGTAGTACAAAAGGCTCATGATTGGATGAGGTTTGTACATAATTAAAAAATGGCTGTTTTTGGCGGGCCAAATATTGCAGGTTTCGCATAAGCAGGTCATCGTCATAAACGCCCCATTGTGTTTTTATATGGCTATTATCAAAGCTGGCCTCGTCGATAATATGATCGATATTATGAGAAGTCATGAACTTATCAAAATTCATGTAATTACTTTTGCCACCATAAAAATAAGCGGTTTCATAGCCTGCATCTTTAAATGACGCGGATATAGCCGGAAGTTTTTTATGTTTAAGCGTATCGCTGATGATAGTGCGGATAGCCTGCGAAGGGAAGCCGCTCATAAGGGCGATAATGCCTTTGTCAGTACGATCGCCGGAGGCGTAGATGTTGTTAAAAAGCAGTCCGTTCCTGATGAACTTTTCAAAGTTTGGTGCCACGCCTTTATCACCGCCTAATGATTCGATCACATCGGCTGTATAGCTTTCCAACTGGATAATTACCACATTGGGCCTGCTGGTAGTAAGGATTTGTTCGGTAGAGTCGTTTTTAACGTTATACAGTTCATCAACAATTTTAGCAGCATTATTTGGATGATTGTAGAGATAAGGGTTATAAGGTGCGCGCAGGTTTTCAAATACATTGTTAAAAAGGTTCCACTCGGTGTTGAGGGCACTTTGGTTGAGGATCTGCTTTTCGGAGAAATAAGCAGAGTTCTGGCTTACGGGTTTAGCTTGCAAACCGCCGCGCATCATCACAAAGTTTACAAAAAGCAGCAGTGTGGTAAGCGAAACTTTAAGGCTTGGCCGGACATCGGGCTTTTTAAACTGATAATTGATGATGAAATGAGATAACACTATGCCGGTGGCCAGTAAGGCAATCCCGATAAAAATACATTTACCAACCGGCGACGAACCGCTGGATGCGATTGCTTCTGAAGGAGCATGATAAAATGAGGTAAACACCCTGAAGCTAACCTTGGTGCCCCATTCACGGAAAATATTAAAGTTAAGTACCGTATTCAACGAAATGCAGAACAGGCAAAACCAAACATATACTTTTAGCCAGATGGGTTTTATTCTAACCTTTGGGATAAACCAGTTGATGGCAAATACAAGGATGGGAATGATACAGATATAGGCTGTTGCCGAAACATCGAGCCTTAAGCCCCAGAAAAACGTTTGAAGGATTTCCCCGATGCGGGCGTGATCCAGCTTGTGCAGAAAATAGATCTCAAATGTCGCTCTCGTAATTGCGAAAAAAGCGATCCAAAAGATGAAGAATCTGAAAAAGCTAAAAAGGTTCCTTAACATTGGGGTAGCAAAAATAGTATTTTGCCACAATGTTAAGGAACCTTTAATGAATTGTTAATGAAATATTTCGATTACCTGCCGCCGCTCATAGCTTTCAGGTCATCCAGGGTGATCTTTTCAAAATCAGCAGGGATCCCGAAGGTGCCGGCAGGGTTTTTTTGTTCGGTAATACTTTTAACAGTAACCTCGGTGCTTTGACCTTGTGAAAATGAAGTGTATTGTACCGGGAAACCACCAACAGATCGGTAGTATTTAGCAATAGCAGTTATAGGTACAGTAACATCATTAGTTACCCAGATATCATAAGTTTTGTTGGCTTTTGCATCTGTAGCTACCACTTTTTTGCAATTAAAACCCGAAATAACTTTAGTTTCGGTACCGGGAGCAAAAGTAAGAGTTGGTAATGAAGCCATAGCCTGGTCAACCTCATCAGGAGTTGCTACTGCTGCTTTTTTGATAGATGCAACAGGTACATCAACCATTACAACTAACGATTTACCATCGGCATCGGTTAATATTTTTATGGTAGCAGGCCCTGTAGTAAATTGCATTGCGGCCGAATCGGCGCGGAAATAACTTTTAGCTTCAACCTGTTGCCCCTGCATAGCCGTTGAAATAGTTACCACACCCTCTTTGTAAGCTTTTTGGGCGTTTGCGCTGATAGCTGTTGCGGTAAGGGCAAGGCCTAAGGCAACATTGAAAATTTTAATGTTCATGTTTTGAGTTTGATTTAATGCCAAATTAATTTTTAATAATTAAAAGACAAATTTTTAGATAAGTAGTTTAATATGTTTTTCAATTAGATGCTGTCACGAACGATTTGTTACGTTTTAATATTACATAATTGATATGCAGGGCACGTGCCTGATCTGCAATAAATTGTACGGTTTTAGGGGCATTGGTAGCATCAATAATTATAGTATGATATTCGTGATTTTTATTAATAATAGCAAGCGGAATTTTAGGGCTCCCGGTTATGTATAGGTAGTCGGTTTTTTGTTTTACCGCGGATATGGTGTCCACATAATCTCTGTTCACAACAGCTATCGACCGATTTCGAAATTGAATAAAATTATTCTGTTTTCGTAAAAAGCCAGATCGGATATCCTGATCAGGTTGATACAAAGCGATGTTGTTTATTTTACAACTATCAAGATAGGGTTGGATAGAATATTGGTAGTTTTTATTGGTATCGGTTAGGTTACTTAGTACAAGAGCACGGTTACCGTTTTTAAAGATGATCCCTATGTTTTTGCGCAGGTTTAAAAAGGCGATGCTGTTGGTTGTATATGAGCGGTATGTTTTTATGCTGATACTTACAGCTAACAAAAATATCAATGCAATACCTGCTCTCAGCAGCCATATTTTTCTATCGTACAAAAAGTAAAAAACGCATATGATAATAGCGTAAAGCAACAGGTACTCGGTTGTGGTAAGCCATATTTTGTTAATGCTTGCCAACGGCAGGTGCTCAAACCTGGCCAGTACAGCGTTCGTGAGCAGGATGGTTTTTTCGAGGAACCAGGCAAGGCCGGCAGATATAAAGGGGATTTGCGGCAATAGCAGGTAAAAGATCCCGCTATACATAATAACAGCTGTGGGAACGATGATGAACAGGTTGCTAAACAAAAAATAAACCGGGAACTGGTGAAAATAAAAAGCGCTCAGCGGGAACGTGATAACCTGTGCAGCTAATGATACCGAACACAAAGCCCAAAGTTTTTCGATCCATTTATTAGAAAAAGTAAACCATTTATAAACCACAGGTTGTAAAACTACCAGCCCGGCAACCGCGAGGTATGACAATTGAAAGCCTACATCTGTTATCAGCAAGGGGTTATAAAGCAATAATATAAAAGCCGATATAGCCAGGATATTTAAATTGTTGATGTACCGGTTGTAAGTTTTACCGATGATAACCGTGCTGATCATGACAGCTGCCCGACAAACCGCGGGTGAAAAACCGGTTAACATAGCATAATACCAGATGATAGGAATAATGATGATCGCTTTAATCACCCTGCCATGCCTGAACCTGTTCAGGAAATTCAGCATAAATGCCAGCAAAGCCCAAATGATAGCCACATGAGCGCCGGAAACCGATAACACGTGAATGGTGCCGGTTTTGGAATAGGCCTGCAACACATCTTCGCTCAAATCAGCTTTATAACCTAATATTAAGGTGGAGGCTACGGCTATAGCGTTTGGATCATGCATCTGTTTTTTTAGCTTTTCAACCATTTGCCGCCTTAGCCCCAGCGCGTTTGCTATGAACATATTGCCGGCGTGTGATTGCACCAAACGGTATTGCCCCGGGTATAAAAACTCCTGGTAATAAATGTTTTGATGGGCGAGGTGTTTTTTATAATTAAACTCGGCAGGGTTAAAAGGCGGATCGATAGGCGAATACTTACAGGGGATGAGCAGTTCATCGCCGTAGTTCAATCGCGTTGCAGCGCTGTCTTTGATGCTGATCATCAATGTACCGGTTGTTGGTGTTGGCTGTTTTTGATTAATGTTTGCAATTACAGTGGCTGTAAAGCGGATGAGCCCGTTTTTAAGTTGGGGCTCGTTATTAATACGTACAAGCAACTTTTGGGCGGGTTGTTTTGAAAAATGACCGGTGTTATTGAGCTCATTATTATTAATTGTTGCTATCCAGCCGGCAAGCAGTAATAGCAGGTGAATGATTGTGCCGCCAAGCCACCGCCTTTTATAAACTTTAAAAGGGCTATAATAAAAATTAAGCAGGAGAAATAATATTAGCAGACTGGCAAACCCAATAGCCAAGGGCATTAAATAAGCGACAGACCTTAAATTGATCCCAGCGCTTATACCCAATAAAAAAGGAATCAGTAAAATAACAACCGGGATCTCGCCCTTGTGGTTAGCGATCATATATCTTTACGGATTGTTATAGCAGGTGACAGCATGGTTATAGGTTAACCCGACGGTGTTTTGGAAATAAAGATAGTTTTTATGCGGAAGATTACAACTGATCGCGTACCTCAAGCAGGAATTTTTTGAGGTTTTCGAGCGAATCGATAACGCGCTGGTTATCCCTGGTATCGCCCATGTTGTTTTTAAGATGTTCTTTTGCTCCGTTTAAAGTGTAGCCCTTATCACGGATAAGGTGAAAGATGATCTTGAAGTTTTCAATGTCTTCGGGGGTGAAATACCGGTTGCCTTTTTTGTTTTTCTTAGGTTGCAGAACATCAAACTCTTTTTCATAAAAACGTATAAGCGACTGATTAACATCAAACATGGCCGATACCTCGCCCATGGTGTAGTACATCTTGCTTATCTCACGTTCTTTATACGGCATAATACAAATGTATCTATTTGATTTCGGAATTGGGAATTTCGATTTCGGAATTTTCTTTGAATCTGATCCATATAATTATATATTTATGGCTCTAATAACCTTATGACTATTAAACTATTGATAACATACACGCTGTGTGTGTTATGTACTATGCGGTTAAGTGCCCTCGAAGTTGATTCGGCTGTAACCATAACCTCCTTGAAAAATGAGTTTCGGTTTAATTGGAACAGCAAAGATAACCGTGTAGAGATCATCCAGAAACTTAATAATATCTACACCAGTAGTGCTTACCAGGTTAATTACACGGTATCTGAATTTTACAACAACAATATCTCTATTGATAATATAACCTGCAAAGTTGACGGCCGCACTCCCCGCGGTTTTAAACCTGAGTATACTTATTACAGCAATAATGATATTTTTTATTCGGACGAACGGTTGTGTTACTTTACGCTCGATCTGGCAAAAAAAGGAAGTATTGGCAATGTTACTTTTGAAGAAACCGTTAATGATCCCCGCTATTTTACCAATATTTATTTTGCTGATAACCTGCCGGTCCAACAAGGCGAAGTCAGTATCGAAATTCCGCGCTGGATGAAGGTGGAGATTAAGGAGTTTAATTTTAATGCTTTTAATATTAAAAAAAGTACCGTTTATAACAGCAGCAATGATGCCGATATTATAACATATAAGTTTACTAATATCCCGGCAATGAAAAAGGAATTGCATGGTCCGGGCCCAACCTACGTATATCCGCATTTGCTCATCATGTGTAAATCGGCGATTGTAGGGAGTAAACAATTTACTTATTTCAATACTCTTGCCGATCTTTATGCATGGTACCACGAGTTAGTAAAGGATGTGGCCGGCGACCCCGCGCTGTTACGTACTAAAAGTAATGAGCTCACTGCAGGGTTAACTAATGATTTAGATAAAATAAAAGCCATATTTTATTATGTTCAGGACAACATCAGATATATAGCATTTGAAGATGGCATAGCAGGTTTTAAACCTGAAAAAGCCGACGAGGTGCTAAGAAAAAAATATGGTGACTGTAAGGGAATGGCCAACCTCACCAAAGCCCTGCTTGTATCTGCAGGCTTTGATGCCCGGCTTTGCTGGCTGGGTACAAAACATATTGCTTATGATTATCAAACACCCTCAATGGCAGTTGATAATCATATGATTTGCGGGTTGCCTTATAAAGGCAAAATCTACTATCTTGATGCTACTGAAACCTATATAGGTATTAATGAATATGCTGAAAGGATACAAGGCAGACAGGTTTTAATGGAAGATGGTGATAAGTATATTCTCGGTAAAATACCATACGCGCAACCTCAGCAAAATGTAAGCAGCGAAATAAGCAAACTCTATATAAATGGAGCAAGCCTTGCCGGTAAAGTGAGCAACGTTTGGAAAGGAGAGGATAAAGAAGCAGTATTAGCCGGAATAAATAGCATTAAGCATGAAAATGTCGAAGATGTTATGAAACATTATCTTGCTGCAGGTAATACCGATTATGCCATCAATAACCTTGTTTTAAGTAGCACAAGCAATCCCGACAAAGATTTAAATGCCGGGTATGATGTTGATCGTAAAAGTGGAATATCTGCTTTTGGTAAAGAGTATTATATTGATCTGGATAACCGTAAGGAGCTTTCGGGTGCTGTCATAGCTATTGATGAGCAAAAAAATGATTATTGGTTTTCAAGAAAAGACCAGATTGCAGCCGAGACCGAACTCACGCTGCCGCCAGGTTATAAAACTGCAAGCATACCGCCCGGCGTTAACATATCCAGGCCGGGGTATGAGTTTTATATCACTTACATCAGTTCGCCCGGAAAAATCACTTATAAAAAAACGTTGCTCATAAAGAACACGCTGCTTACAAAGGCAAATTTTGCGCAATGGAACCAGGATATTGAACTCTTGAATAAATCTTACAACGAAAATTTAGTTATAAAACCTGTATCACAATGAAAAAAACATTACGTTTATTATTTTTCTTTCCTCTGTTTGCTATGACCGCGGGTGCGCAAAACAATAACCAAACCTACGCGGAAAAAGCAGCCGAAATTCAGAAGGAGGTTTGGGGGACAACCGTGCCTGAATTTGCAACCACAAAGGTGCCTGTTAATTTAAGTAATGAAAGCGCCGTGGTTTTTGCCAAATCATACAGCATGCAAAGATCGCTGACCAATAAATTTAAATTTATGATCATCACGGCGTCATCAACAACTCGGGCACTCAAGCTTACCACTTTTCACGAACGGGTTAAGATAAACGATAAATCAGCACTTGAAGATTTTTCAACTATATCTTACCAAAAACGTCTTGATGAAAGCGTACATATTTTGAGCGCTAAATTTTCCATGACACATGATACCTACATTGGGGCTAAGATTATTAAGCCAAGCGGCAAAGAAGTTGTGGTAAACACAAGCGAAGAAGTTCTGATCAAAAATGAAAAGAACGATCAGGTGAGTAAACTTGCCGTATCCGATTTGCAGGTTGGTGATATACTTGATTATTACGTGAGCACTGTCGACGTAAACGAAAATGCAAGTACCGATAATTTTGCTGATAACGATATGGTTTTTGTATTGGCCGGCGAGTATCCTGTTTTATACAGCAGCTACGATTTTCAATATTCAAAAAAAGATAATGTAAAGCATATTTGTGCAAATGGCGCCCCGCAGTTTAATATAAGTACGAACGCAGCAGGCGACCAGATATACAGTTTGAAGGTCAGAGATCAGGCCAAGTATTCCAGTGAATTTTGGACTTCCAAGTTTCGTCAGTTCCCTTATATCGAAATCAGCAGTTCACACACCATGGGCTTTGTAAAGTTTGTTTCGGGTGGTAAAGCAGGTGAAAGTGCTGCCGATAGGTTGCAGGCCAATAAAGCAATTTTTGAAGGAACTTTTACCGAGCGGAACATTCCTTACTTCAGCGATGTTGTTGATCGTTTAAAAAAATATTTCGACGGTAAAAAGAACATTAAAGCTGTACCGCTTGATAGCGCTATGAAGGTGCTTTACAATATCAGAAAGGGGATGGTTTTTGGTAGTTATAGTAAAGATGATGTTGGCAAAGTTGATGAAATCAATTATCGTCGTATGTCCTCAAAGTTTAATACGGTTGTTATGAGCATGGCTTTAAATGATCTGAAAATTGATCATGACGTATTATTGGTTTGTTCGCGTAATGCTAATACACTAGATAATATCTTTAATTATAGTGATTTTGACGCCTGTATCCGCATAAACGATACCAAGCCGCTATATATGTTTTTTGATGACGCCGCAACTCACTTTAATGAGATACCTCAACGCTTTCAGGGTGAAAAAGTGATTGTGCTTACTCCTAAGCGGGAAAGTTCAACCAAATATTCGTTTGCTGAAGGTACAGCGGTTTTGCCGGTAATGCACGCCGCTGTTAATAATATCAATGAAGACATTAAGGTTTCGCTTTTGCCGGCCAATATGCAAAAAATAAAGATACAGAGGTTGGTTAAACAAACAGGTTTGATGAGGCATGATGATCAGTTACGTTTACTGCCCGTAGTTGATATTGATAACATCCTTATGGAATTATCTAAGAGTGAAAGGCTGGAAAAACGACTGGCAGAAAACCCTGAAACAAAAAAACTGCGTGATGATTTCAGCTACGCATTTTCGGATGATGAGTCAAAATCAGTAAAGAAATTTACGTCTGAAATAAAAACCCAGTACGAGCAGGAGCCAACCCAGGTTATAGATTGTAAAATTATTAATGCCGCTCTTGATAATAGCAGTCCGGTTTTTCAGTACTCGGAATCATTTGTATTGGATAATCTGGTAAAAAAAGCGGGCAATAATTATATTATTGACGCCGGTAAACTTGCAGGATCGTTTTACAAACTGGAAGAAAAAGAACGAAAACGCACTTATGACGTGTATATGCCATGTTCCCGTAGTTTTAAATACACCATAAACATTGCTGTGCCACAGGGATATACAGCCAAAGGCCTTGAGGAAATAGCAGCAAAAAAGACTAATAAAACCGGTTCGTTTTCGTCAGAAGCAACCCTTAACGGTAATGTTGTAACTATTGTGATAACACGTGTTTACAATAATAATTTTGAAAAAGCAGAAAACTGGCCGCTCCTTAGCGAGGTGATTGACGCTTCAGCGGGATTCAATGCGCAGAAAATACTGTTTGAGAAAAAAAGTTAATGACTGTTTAAAAAAGTCCGGATACTACATTCGGACTTTTTTTCAACCCGCTCTATAATTGCATCAGTAATTATTTTTAATGTCCGCTAAATCTGTATCGTATGGCTATTTGGTTTCGCTCCAGGGCAGGGAAGACGCTTTGCCTGCCAGGAAATCAGCTTTGCGGCTGGCCAGGTCTTTAGCCTGTTGTTCAAGCACAGCGTCGTTTTCATTATCTATGCGATAATTATAATCCAAACTGTCAAGAAAAGCCAGGAGTACTCGCTTCTCCTGTTCGTTTTGAATATCAACTCTTAAAGTTTCCATAAACAAATTTAAAGCAAATAAGGTAAATTGTATTAATATATATCGACGAATGAGGGTTAATATGATGTAATTAATAAATAAAGCTCAAATTGAAAGTCCCTCAGGGGCTCTCGGAGTAATTCCTTTTACTTTCCGACTTCCGGACTTCCCGACTATTATTTACCTTTGCTTCCTATGACTGCTACCGAAATACGACAGGCTTTTCTTGATTTTTTTGTTTCAAAGGGACATACCATCGTTCCTTCGGCACCAATTGTAATTAAAAACGATCCAACCCTGATGTTCACCAACGCGGGGATGAACCAGTTTAAAGATATATTTTTAGGCGAGGCGGCACCGAAAGCCCCGCGCTTGGCGGATACGCAGCGTTGTTTACGCGTGTCCGGCAAGCACAACGATTTGGAAGAGGTGGGTATCGATACCTATCACCACACCATGTTTGAAATGCTGGGCAACTGGAGCTTTGGCGATTACTTTAAAAAAGAAGCCATTGCCTGGAGCTGGGAGCTGCTTACCGAGGTGTACAAGCTGCCTAAAGACCGCCTGTACGTTACCTATTTTGAAGGTGACGAAAAGGAAGGCCTCGAAGCTGATACCGAAACCTACGAACTGTGGAAACAATATGTAGCGGAAGATCATATTCTCCGTGGCAACAAAAAAGATAACTTTTGGGAGATGGGTGAGACTGGCCCATGTGGCCCTTGTTCAGAGATCCACTTTGATAGCCGCCCGGATAATGAGCGTACCGAAGTAAGCGGTGCAACTTTAGTTAATGCCGACCATGACCAGGTTATCGAAATCTGGAATGATGTATTTATGCAATTCAACCGCCTTAAAGGTGGTGTATTGCAACCATTGCCCAACAAACATGTGGATACCGGGATGGGTTTTGAGCGTTTGGTACGTGTATTACAGGGCAAAACATCCAACTATGATACCGACGTTTTTCAACCAATGATCCAGTTTATTGCCGATAAATCGGGCAAAAAATATAACAGTGCCGCCAAACCCGGCGATGCCGATTGGAATGATGCTGTGGCTATGCGTGTTCTGGCCGATCATATTCGTGCCATAAGCTTTGCTATTGCTGATGGTCAATTGCCTGCAAGTAACAAAGCGGGGTATGTGATCCGCAGGATCTTACGTAGGGCAGTGCGTTATAGCTATCAAACTTTAGGTTTTAAGGAGCCTTTCTTTAATCAGTTGGTGCCGTTATTGGCCGGACAGTTTAAGGGGGTGTTTGATGAGCTATTTTCTCAAAAGGATTTTGTACAGAAGGTAGTTTTGGAGGAGGAAATTTCTTTCTTAAGAACACTGCAGCAGGGTATAAGCTATTTTAATAAAAGCGTGAGCGGCAATAATGATAAAGTTTTAAGTGGCGCCCTCGCATTTGAATTATCTGATACCTACGGTTTTCCTATCGATCTTACCGAATTGATGGCGCGCGAAATTGGCTGGACAGTAGATATGGAGGGTTTTGAAGCCGCTCTTCAGGAGCAAAAGACCCGCTCCCGCGCTGCTACCGCTATTGATACCGGCGATTGGATCGTTTTAAAAGATGATGAATCGGTTGAGTTTACCGGTTATGACGAAACCGAAACCATTGCCCATATCGTAAAATATCGTAAGGTAACCGCTAAGGGCAAGGAACAATACCAGTTGGTGCTGGATAAAACACCTTTCTATGCTGAAAGCGGTGGGCAGGTAGGGGATAAGGGCGAACTGGTTTTCCCTGATGGGGAGATCATCCTGGTTACAGATACGAAAAAGGAGAACGGACTGATAGTTCATTTTACCGATAAATTGCCGCAGGATATTGACGATGCCTTAACTGCTATTGTTGATCCTGCTCTACGCAGCCAAACCAATAGTAATCACTCGGCTACGCACTTGCTGCATGCTGCCATGAAACAGGTTTTGGGAAGCCATGTAAACCAAAAAGGATCATTGGTGAATGCCGATTACCTGAGGTTTGATTTTTCACACTTCGCTAAAGTTACTGATGAGGAGCTGGCGCAGATAGAAGCTATCGTAAACCAAAAAGTACGTGAAAATATTCCGTTGAAAGAAGAGCGCAGTGTACTGTATGCCGAAGCCATCAGCAGCGGTGTAACTGCTTTGTTTGGCGAAAAATATGGTGAATACGTACGCGTAATTACCTTTGATGATAACTTTAGTAAGGAGCTTTGCGGTGGTACACATGTGAAAGCTACCGGGCAAATTGGTTTCTTCAAAATTATAGCCGAAAGTGCTGTAGCCGCCGGTGTGCGCCGTATTGAAGCCATTACCGGTGTTGCCGCCGAAAAATATATCGTTACCCAAAACGCTTTGGTTAACCAGTTAAAGGAGCTGCTTAAAAATCCAAAAGATCTATCAAAAAGTATTGAAGGATTATTGGACGAAAATGCTAAGCTAAAAAAAGAGATCGAGAAATCGATCCTTGAAAAATCATCAGGTTTAAAAACTGAGTTGGCCCAAAAAGCCGAAGCTATTGGTGATATCAATTTCATCGCCCAAAAAGTTGCCCTGCCTAACGCCGATGCGGTTAAGAACCTGGCTTACCAGCTTAAAGATATCGTATCGAACCTGTTCCTTGTGCTGGTTGCTGATTTCGATGGCAAACCAAGCATTACCGTAATGATTGCCGAAAACCTGGTGAAGGAAAAAGGCCTGCATGCCGGTAACATCGTTAAAGAGCTGGCTAAAGAAGTTAAAGGCGGTGGCGGCGGTCAGCCGTTTTTCGCTACAGCTGGTGGCAGTGATGTAAGCGGATTGGATAATGTATTGGTGAAAGCGAGGAGTTTTGTAGGGTAAAAAGGCTTTCATGCGGAGCCTGTCGAAGCATGGGGGGTAGGGCCTCTGCGCGCGACCCTTCGACGGGCTCAGGGTGACAAGCCCTCTTTAACAAATAGCATTTCACAGTTCAAACCAGATATCCAAATTCCCATGACCTGGTGTATAAATAATCTAATAAATAAAAAGACCGCTTTTATTGAGCAGTCTTTTTATTTATATACTTTTTAGGGGAAAGCCTGTTGGACAATTAATGGCGGTGACCATTTTTTTGTCCACGGTGTTCAACTACGCGGGTACGTTTTACTACGGTTTTATGCGGCTTTTGGTAATGGTTTACTACCTTGGTACGGTTAACCACATGTGTGCGGTTCATTACCCTGGTGCGATAGTTATCTCGCACTATAACATTCTTTGTACCGCGGTAGCGGGCATAGGTGTCACGGTCGTGTGTAAAATAGGTATACGCTCTTGGGCGGTTTACGGCCACTTTGTAACCTGTCGCAATGTTGTAGCTGGCATAGCGTGGCGGCAATGATCGCCTCCAAACCCAGTTTCCGCCATCCAAATAAACATATTGATGAGTAGGGACATAATAGTAGCTTTCTACATCGGGTAAGTAGTAATAATTAATACCCGCATATTCGGCGGGCGGGTTCCATAAGCCAACATTTAAATTTACACTTACCTGTGCATTTGTCCTGGTAACCGAAGCTGCAAGTAAAAAACATCCTGCAAGCATTCCTAAAATTAATTTTTTCATGGTGTCTGTCTAAATATGAACACTTATTCAATTTCTGTGCCTGACAAATAAATAGACAGCGGAGGATACAGAAAGTTTAATCATGCTGATGACAGGCATGTTTTGAATTGAATATTCCCATCAACTGATCTCCAATCATCTGCTATAATCTCTATAACCCCTACCTTACAACTATATAATTGCACTTTTACCGTTGTTTTAAAAGCAAAATGGTGTTGTTACTGTATTAATCTTTATATATTTGACTTTTATACATCAGTAAAATCATAGCTGAATTTTTATTTTTATGACAGTTCTCGCAGACGGGGTAGCTGAAAAGTACGAGTTGGTGATAGGCCTCGAAGTACACGCGCAGTTATCTACATCAAGTAAGATATTCTCGGCAGATTCGGCTGCCTTTGGTGCCGAACCTAACCGCCATGTTAGCGCGGTATCGCTGGGCCATCCAGGCACTTTGCCCTTTATTAATAAAAAAGCGGTTGAATATGCCGTTAAAATGGGCCTGGCCTGTAATTGCACTATCAACCTGAATAACAGCTTCGCCCGTAAAAATTATTTTTATGCCGATCTGCCCAAAGGCTACCAGATTAGTCAGGACCAGGCGCCTGTTTGCCTTAACGGTTATGTGCCCGTGAAACTGGCCGATGGCACTGAAAAGAACATAGCCCTGCACCACATTCATATGGAAGAGGATGCCGGGAAAAGTATGCATGATCAGCACCACGCCGATTCACTTATCGACCTGAACCGCGCCGGTGTACCGCTGGTGGAGATCGTATCTGAACCGGATATGCGCAGCGCCGAAGAGGCTGGTCAGTTCCTGACCGAAATGCGTAAAATTCTCCGCTATCTTGATATTTGCGATGGTAACATGGAAGAGGGCAGCATGCGCTGCGACGCTAATATTTCGGTGCGGCTTAAAGGTGCAACTGCCTATGGTAACCGTTGCGAGGTAAAAAACCTTAACTCCATCCGTAACGTGCAGCGTGCTATTGAGCATGAGTTTGCTCGCCAGGTAAACATTATTGAAGCCGGCGGCCACATCGATCAAAATACGCTGAACTTTAACGCCGATACAGGCGAGACCTCAGTACTCCGTTCAAAAGAAATGGCCAACGATTACCGCTATTTCCCTGAGCCGGACCTGCCACCCTTGAAGCTTACCAATGAGTATGTGGAAAACGTCCGTAAAAGCTTGCCGGCGCTACCCGGTCAGTTGTATCATAAATACACCGAGCAATTGGGCTTAACCGCTTATGACGCCTCGGTTATCACTGCCGATAGGGACACCGCCTTTTATTTTGAATCGCTGATAAAATATACCGATCATTATAAAGCTGCTGCTAACTGGCTGATGGGTGCTGTACGCTCATACCTGAATGATCATAACCAAACCATTGGTAACTTTGCTGTTACGCCGCAAAACCTTGCCGCCCTCATCAGACTAATTGACACCGGGGTGATAAATAATTCTGTAGCTTCGCACAAATTATTTCCTGCCATGATCAAAGAACCCGGCAAAAAACCGGATGATCTGGCTAAGGAACTTAACCTGCTGATAAGTGCCGATGGTGATGATGTAACCCGTTTTATAAAGGATGCCATCGCCAAATATCCTGATAAGGTTAAGGAATACCAAAAGGGGAAAAAGGGCGTTTTAGGCCTGTTTATGGGCGAGATCATGAAAAGCTCAAAAGGGAAGATCGACCCACAGAAAACTAACCAGCTATTGATAAAGGAATTAGAAGCTAAGTAAATGAAAGTTAAAAATCTGGCTGCCGGCGCGTTGTTATTGCTTAGCGCGGGCATGTACTCTTGTAAAAACGAATCACAATTTAGTGTTTCGGGAACTATCAAAAATCCGGGTAACCTTAAAGCTGTTTATTTGATTGAGGCCGATAGCTCGGGCTTAAAGGTTGTTGATTCTACTTCGTTAGGCGAGGGTGGTAAGTTTGAGTTTAAGCATGTAGCGCTTTATCCAAACTTGTTTAAACTTAGGGTAGGCAATACTGGTCCGCAGGGTGGCGAAATGCAGGGCGAAAACCTGTACGATTTCATTGCTAAAAATGGCGACGATATTGAATTCGAGACAGACAATAACAATAAAAACCACGAGTATACTATCAAAGGTTCTGATGATTCGGATAAGATAAAGGAGTTTAACCGCATCAGTAATCTTTACGGTGATAAAAATGCTAAGCTTTTCGCCGAATACCAGGAAAAATCTCGCGGTGAGCGGAATGATTCGCTGCTAAAAATATATATGCCTATATTTTTAAAGAATGTGAATGAAGGCGGCGAAGCGGTTTTAAAATTTGTGAACGATAATAAAAAATCGCTTGCGGGCTTTTATGCAGCTACCACGCTCGATCCTACCAAATACGAAGCCCAGCTTATTAAATTTGCCGATGAAATCAGGGGCGATTTTAAAGATAACCCTACCGTGCAAAAGTTTATCGCGCAAATGGATAAGGCTAAGCCGATATCCCTTGGTCATAAAGCGCCCGAGTTTACCGTTAACGGTATTGATGGCAAGCCAATTAATTTGTCTGATTACAAAGGCAAATATGTAATGATTGATTTTTGGGCTTCATGGTGCCAGCCTTGCCGCCAGGAAAATCCAAATGTGGTTAAACAGTACAATGCATTTAAAGATAAAGGCTTTAATATTTTAGGGGTATCGCTTGACAAAGACAAAGCACCATGGCAAAAAGCCATCAGCGATGATAAACTTGCCTGGGCGCATGGCTCGGATTTAAACGGCTTTGAAGGCCCTACAGAAAGGCTTTACCATATTGAAGCTATTCCTTCAAATTTCATCATCGATCCGCAGGGAAATATTGTTGCCAAAAATATTACAGGCGCCGATCTTGAAGCTTTTTTAAATAAAACATTTAAATAGCCTCAACTTAGGGTTAATATAAGGTAACGTTTAACAATTTGTTAATATTAGCTTAACTATTAGCTGTTGTAAAGCGTATACTTTTATACAAAAAATTTAACGCAACATGAGCAGCACCGCAAAACAGAAAATACTTATTGTTGATGATGAACCGGATATTTTAGAACTGATTGAGTATAACCTCAAAAAGGAAGGTTACCAGGTGTTTTTAGCACGTAACGGCCAGGAAGCTGTTGCCGAGGCAAAAAAGACCCTGCCTGATCTGATTGTACTTGACATCATGATGCCTAAAATGGATGGGATAGAAGCATGCCGCATTATGCGCACCATGCCCGAGTTTAAAAATACCTTTATGGTGTTTTTAACAGCCCGCAGCGAAGAGTATTCGGAAATTGCCGGTTTTAACGTAGGTGCCGATGATTACATTGCAAAACCTATCAAGCCACGCGCGCTGGTTAGCCGTATAAACGCCATACTTCGTCGTAATGCCCCTGCCGAAGACGTAATTGATAATAAACTGGAAATAGGCGACCTGGTTATCGACCGCGAAGCTTACCTGGTTTATAAAAACGGTGTTAAAGTTGTATTGGCCAAAAAAGAATTTGAGCTGTTGTACCTGCTGGCTTCAAAACCCGGTAAAGTTTATACCCGTGAGGTGATCCTTAAAAACATCTGGGAAGATTCGGTAGTGGTTACCAACCGCACCATCGACGTACACATCCGTAAACTACGCGAAAAACTGGGCGACGATTGCGTTGCTACTGTGAAGGGTGTGGGTTATAAGTTTGAGGCTTAAGCCCCCGGCCCGAAGGGAGTGATATTAAAAAGCGATTGGATTGTCCAATCGCTTTTTTATTGGCATTGTAATTAATCTGCTTTGGCTATAACTTCATTACGATAGTATTTTCGGCGAAGCCAAAATGCCACGTTAACCAGCGCTATCAGTGCCGGCACCTCAACCAGCGGGCCGATTACCCCTGCAAAGGCTTGCCCTGAGTTAATACCAAATACACCAATAGATACCGCGATAGCGAGCTCAAAATTATTGCCGGTAGCTGTGAAGGCAATGGAGGTACTTTTTGAATAATCAGCACCAAAATATTTGCCGATGAAAAAACTAAGCATGAACATAATTGCAAAGTAAAATACCAGCGGTATAGCAATGTGAACCACATCCATAGGGATTTGCACTATAAGCCTACCCTTGAGGCTAAACATCAGTATAATGGTAAACAACAGCGCAATAAGGGTTATGGGTGAAATAAAAGGAACAAATTTTTGCTGAAACCAGCCCTCGCCCTTTAGTTTGATCAATGTGTAGCGACTAATAATACCGGCGGCAAAAGGAATACCGAGATAGATGCCCACACTTTTGGCAATCTGGAGCATGGTAATATGTACCTGGAGACTTTTAAAGCCGAGCAACGGCGGCAGTATGGTTATAAAAATGTAAGCATATACGCTATATAAAAGTACCTGGAAAATGCTGTTCAGGGCTATCAAACCGGCGGCATATTCGCGGCTGCCATCGGCAAGTTCATTCCATACTACAACCATGGCAATACAACGGGCAAGCCCAATCAGTATCAGTCCTGTCATATATCCGGGGTAACCGCGCAGGAAAACGACAGCTAAAATGAACATTAGGATAGGGCCTATTATCCAGTTTAAAATAAGCGAGGCACTTAATATCTTTACATCTTTAAATACCCTGCCCATCTGTTCATATTTTACTTTGGCAAGCGGCGGGTACATCATTAATATGAGGCCGATCGCCAACGGAATATTAGTAGTCCCGCTCGAAAACGAATTGATAAAATCGGACGATGAGGGTATAAAATACCCTGTTACAACGCCTATAGCCATGGCCAGGAAAATCCAGATGGTGAGATAGCGATCAATAAAACCGAGCCGTTTGCGTTCAACCACCGGAGTGCAATTATTGGCAGACATATTATTGCGCTTCGGTTAAATGCTGTTCTACAAATTGTTGGGTGTACGCTTTGATCTGTTCACGTACTTTTCTGAATTCGCCCATCACTTCATCTTCGGTGCCGCGGGCTTTGGCCGGATCCGGGAAGTTGTAATGAAAACGTTTCACATTCCCCGGAAAGTAAGGGCAGGCTTCGTTAGCATTATCGCAAACGGTTATTAAATAATCAAAAGCAACGTTGGCGTATTCATCCACATGGTTTGAGGTATGATTGGAAATATCAATATCATCCTCGGCCATGGTTTTAATAGCTTTGGGGTTCACGCCATGTGTTTCAATGCCTGCACTGTATATGTTTGCTTTACTGCCCGCAAAATGCTTTAAATATCCCTCGGCTATCTGACTCCGGCAACTATTGCCTGTGCATAGTACTAATATATTTTTCATAATTGTTTTATTGGCAGCAGCCTGGTTCGCAGCATACTTTTGTTTCGGGTTTTTCGGCATACACGGTGACGCTTACAATAGCGCCGTTGCCGTTTTTAAATTCATTAATTTCATCTGCCGATAGGTAATTGCTTAAAATATCATCAGGAATAATAATGGCTTTTTCTTTTTGCACAATGATATTGACAAAACCATTTTTGCTGATGAGCTCAAGGTATTCCTCTTTTTGAATGGCCCCTGATACGCAGCCTGCATACATTTCGGCGGCTGTCCTGATCTTTTCGGGCAGGCTGCCTGTCAATACAATATCCGAAATGCTAAAATGGCCCCCGGGTTTCAATACGCGGTAAATGTCTTTAATGACAGCGTTTTTATCAGGCACCAGGTTTAATACACAGTTGCTTACAATCACATCGGCCGCGTTGGCAGTTACCGGCATATGCTCGATATCGCCCAAACGGAACTCCACATTATTAAAGCCAAGTTTGTCGGCGTTTTCGCGTGCCTTGCTAATCATAGCTTCTGTAAAATCAATTCCTATTACTTTGCCGGTCTCGCCGGTTTCGGAGCGGGCTATAAAGCAATCATTACCTGCACCGCTGCCGAGGTCAATTACCGTATCACCCTTTTTAATTTGGGCGAATTGCGTGGGCAAACCGCAGCCTAAACCAAGATCGGCATCGGCATTGTAACCCTGCAGTTTGGTATAATCTTCGCTCATGATATTATAAACCTCGGTTGAACATCCGCTGGCTCCGCAGCATGATGATTGATTGGTATCCTTGTCCTGTAAGGCAATTTCGCTGTATTTCAGCTTTACCAACTCTTTTAATTCCTCGTTTGTTTTCATTTGTGTATTGCAATATTACGATTAATGTGACCAAAAAATTTTAACAGCAATTATTGAAGTCTTTGTACGATGAGAATAGTTTATTCAACTCATCATTCAGGTTTTGCCAGGCTTCGGGTTCAATGCAGTAGCAAACGCTTACGCCTTCAATGGTACCCTGTATAAGGCCGGCATTCTTTAATTCTTTAAGATGCTGGGACACTGTAGGTTGGGCAAGCCCCAGTTCAGATGACAGATCCCCACAGATACAAGCCTTGGCTTCAATAATAAGCTGCAGGATGGCAATACGGGCCGGATGAGCGATAGCTTTAAGCTGCACAGCCAGTTTGTTCTGCTCGTCGGTAAATATTTCTGTTTTAGTGATTCCCATAATTATATTGCAATATTACGATTAATTAAATTACTGTCAATAGCTTTTACAATTTAATTTTCGGCTGGATGTTGATTGATGAAGTAAATTCGGACAGAGAAGAGGAAGACCTGCGAAGTTTTAGAAACTTCGCAGGTCTGAAAATTGGCAATCTTACTTAGCTGTAGCTGCCGCTTTCTTTTTAACGCTGGTAGCTGTTTTAGCAGTTTTCGATGCTATGGCCTTCTTAGCTTCCGCGGCTTCGGTTTTAGCTTTAGCAGTAATAGTTTTCGCCTTAGTTGCAGCCTTTGCTTTTACATCAGCCACGGCTTTTTTAGCGGTTGCTGCTTCATCTTTTGCTTTGGCGGTAATGGCTTTAGCCTTGGTGTCGGCTTTTGCTTTTACTTCAGAAACTGCGTTTTTTGCTTTGGCGGTTACCACATTTGCTTTTTTAGCTGCTGTGGTTTTAGTTGGCGCAGCTTTTTTGGTAGCCGTGGCTTTTTTAGCGGTTACTTTTTCCTTGATATCCTCTATTTTTTCTTCGGCTGCTTCTTTTACGTCTTCGGTTGTATCTTTTGTGCCTTCCCAAAGGCTTTCAATTGTTTCTTTAACCTTCTCGAAAAATCCTTTTTCTTCGGGTTGGGTTGATTGATCACTCATGATGTTTTTATAGATAGGTAAACAGATTGTTATTAATTAACCTGTTAACCTCAAAAAGTTTAGGTTTGTTTTAAATCTGCTTAACAAACATTAAACATCGAAGCCATTAAGATCAGCCCGTAAACCTGGCATTACTCAATCCATATAAGCCGTCTATTATTTTTAAAGTAGCCTCGCCAACTCTTTGGTTCAAGAGTGATCGTATCTCGATATAGATATCCAGTTTAACCCATAGATGGATCGCTTACAGTGTTTCGGATTTATCACCTAAATGTTCATAAAATGATACTCCGGCAGCATTCCACAGGTTTTCAGATTTTGCCTGAAACACCATTCGGCAAAATCATAGTTCTTTTTGAGTTGTGCGACGTTATTACTTTTATGAGAAGCTACAGTAACCGGTAATAACTCCATAAAAACGCCATAAATTGAAGTTTGTGGATCCTCAAAGTCCTTCTTTAAGGAAGGGAGGCATTCAATTGCCCGTTTTCGCCAGGCGCTCATAACTGCTGATATTTCTTATTGTTTTTTAAAATAGATAAAAGGCGGGAGTTTACCAAACACAAACTTTGTAACATCGCAAAGCCACATTTGCTGGTCAAGGGCTTTTCCTTCATAGTCTCCAAGCAAATAAATGCCGCCGCCAACATGGTCTTTATAATCTTCGATGAGTTGGAGTATCGCGCTGCCTTCAAAAGGTTCTTCGGCCAAAAGAAGTTTAACTTCGTTGCTCCCTTCACCAACATAATCAAGCATGGTATCGGCTCCTTCAACCATTTCAAGGTCGGCCTTAACGCCCTGCCAATCGGGTAGATCGATGTACCAGCGGCCGTTATCTTCTTTTATAAATTTATAAGTATGAATAGCGGTTGTCATTACGCTAATATAAAGCAAAAAGTCCTGCCGTTGGGCAGGACTTTTGTATAAAAAAGGTGTTCAATTATTTCACTACCGAAAACTTATAAAGCGATTGCGTTTTATAGGTATCGCCGGGTTTCAATTCCGTAGAAGGGAATTGCGGCTGATTTGGTGAATCAGGAAAATGCTGGGTTTCCATCGCGAATGAAGTACGGTACTCATCTTTAATACCGCGTTTCATTGCATTTTTAGCCTGCATAAAGTTACCGCTGTAAAACTGTAAGCCAGGTTCTTCGGTAAATACTTCCATTTTGATACCGCTTTTATCACCTACAACAGTCGCAATTGGAGTGCTCAGGTCATGTTTGTTCAGTACGAAGTTGTGATCGTAACCTTTGCCATCTTTTAACTGCACATTGTCGTCGTTGATACGTTTGCCTATGGTTTCGGGCTTAGTGAAATCGAACGGAGTGCCGGCAACTTTTTCAAGTTTCCCGGTAGGGATCAAGCCTGCATCAACCGGTAAATAATTATCAGCATCTATCTGTACCAAATGATTGAGGATTGTACCGCTGCCTTCGCCATTGAGGTTAAAGAACGCGTGATTGGTAAGGTTAACAACCGTTTTTTTATCGGTAGTAGCTTCGTACTGGCATTTAAATGAATTATCGTCGGTAAGGCTGTAAATTACTTTAACATTGAGGTTACCGGGGAAGCCTTCTTCCATATCTTTTGAAAGATAGGTAAGCTCTACGGTAGATGAATCGATCATTTTACCATCCCACACCACTTCCTGGAAACCGTGTTTGCCACCGTGCAACATATTGGGCGTATTGTTAATTGATGATTGATAATCTTTACCATCTATTTTAAAATGGCCTTTGGCAATACGGTTACCGTAACGGCCAATGGTAGCGCCATAATAACGTTCGGTTGATTTTTCAAAACCTTCCACATCATCAAAACCTAAAACAACATCGGTTAACTTGCCATTTTTATCGGGTACTAATAAGCTTACCACACGGCCGCCATAATTGGTGATGGTGGCAATAATGCCGTTTTTGTTTTTAAGGGTAAATAAATGGGTTTGTTTACCATCGATTGTTTTTTCGAATGCTGATGCCGTGGTTTGGGTGCTATCCGCCATAGTAGTGTTTTTCTGTGAGGTTGAATTTTGATTACAGGCAGCCAAATATAGGCTACAAGCAGGTAAAATTGTTAAATAAATACCTTTAATTAATTTTCTCATAAATAGGTTGGTTATAGTTTGGTTTAAAAATAGCTTTTTTTCATTATTCCTTCGTTTTATAATGGATCTCACTTAAACCACGCAATTTTTCAGCAGCAAACTCTGCTGTGATATCGCGTTGCGGATTGGCAAGCATCTCATAACCTACCATAAACTTTTTAACCGTGGCCGAACGTAACAGCGGCGGGTAAAAATGCATATGCCAGTGCCAGTAGGGATGATCGCCCGAGTTAACCGGTGATTGGTGCATACCTGCCGAATAAGGGAACGATGTTTCAAACATGTTATCATACCTGATGGTGAGCCTCCTGATAGCGTCGGCGAGGGCATGTTTTTCCTGCCCGGTAAAGTATAAAATGCTTGTTACATGCCTTTTGCTTACAATCATAGTTTCGTACGGCCAAACCGCCCAAAACGGCACAAGCACAACAAAATGTTCATTCTCAAAAACTATGCGGTCCTGCTTTTTAAGTTCCAATGCAAGGTAATCGGCTAAAAGGCTTGTTCCTTTTTGCTCAAAATGCAGCTTTTGCTGCTGGGTTTCTTTAGCTACTTCAACGGGCAGGCTGTTTTGCGCCCAAATTTGCCCATGCGGATGCGGGTTGCTGCAGCCCATGATATCGCCCTTGTTTTCAAAGATCTGGATGTGCTTGATCCATGGATAAGAAGCCAGGTCTTCAAATTCCGACTGCCATACGTCAACCACTTTGCTGATCTCTTTGGTGGTCATCTGGGGCAGGGTGAGGTCATGCCTCGGCGAAAAACTGATTACCCGGCAAATACCTTTCTGGCTGTTAGCTACCAGCAGTTCTTCTTCATTTAAACCGCCATCCGGCGTATTCAGCAACAGCGATGAATAGTCATTGGTAAACACAAAGCTTCCTTTATAATCGGGATTTTCGCTGCCATCGGCCCTTTTGTTTGTGGGGCACAGGTAACAGGCTGGATCATATTGCGGGCGGTCGTCGGCTTGTGTAGCCTCAACTTTGCCTTGCCACGGGCGTTTTGTACGATGCGGCGATACCAGGATCCAGTCGCCTGTTAAAATGTTTAACCTGCTGTGAGGGTGCTCTTTAAGATCAAAATTTGTGTCCATTAGTTTAAAATCAGGTAATAATTGGCTTATACATGTAAGGTAGACAGTTATACCTTAGCGATTTCAAAGTTGGTAAAAATAAATGTAAACCATACATTTAAAACAAATTTTTCTAAATAAATAGTTGCGGTAGAAAGATTGATAGGATTTGTAGAAAAAGGGGGGGATTGAATGTCATACGAGTAGGAACGACGAAGCAACAACATTCTGTACAGGCGGCTATGCTTCCTTGCGGTTGCCGCGCAACAACATGCTTTGGAAGTTTAGAATCCCAATCCACCGGCCTCCACCACTGCCGAATCGCAAATATAAGTTGGCACAATGCCGGTGGCGGTGATGCGGTTTTCGGCGTCTTTGACCTGGGTATTACCGGATAGCACCAGTACGGTATCCAAACCAAATTTATTACCGCCCAAAATGTCTGTTTGCAGGGTATCGCCTACCATCACAATATCCCTTTTACTGATAGGCCTGCGTTCGCGAAGCAGATCGTAAGCAAACATGAACATCTGCGAATCCGGCTTACCGAATCGAATGAACTCTTTGCCTACAATTTTCTCTATCATACTGGCTAAGCCGCCTATGGCTATAGATACGTCATGTTTGGTTAGCGGATAGGCATGATCGGTATTGGCTACAATGGCCGGAATGGTGCGCTTACGCATGAGGTTAACTGATTTGTTCAGGTCACGTCCCCAGTCAAAACCTTCGTCATCTAAAAACACCAGCGCGTTAACCCTGTCAATATTGCTTTCGTTTACTTCGCTGATAGGCAATGTATGCAGCCCAGAGCTATCAATGTAATGGGCAGAATCGGGCGTGCCTAAATAGGCTACGATACCGTCGTTCACCTTCAGGTCAAGATATTCTTTGGTAAGCATGCCCGATGATATGATCCTGTTGGGCGTTATGGCGGTCAATCCTTTGGTGGTATAGGATTCGGCTAATTGCACCGGGCTTCGTGATGCATCGTTGGTTACAATATAATACTCCTTACCTTGTTCTGCCAGGTAAGAAAAAGTGCGTTCAATACCCGGAAGCAGGCCGCCATAGTTTTTCAAAACCCCAAAAGCATCAAAAAAAACAACTTCGTATTTATCAATTATGGATTTAAAGTTGTCTATCCTGGTCATGCTTATCTGTTTTAGGGCTTTTTATAAAATAAGCCTGAAAGATAGTTAACCTATTTTAATTTTAAGGCCTCAATGATCTTTTCGGCATCAAAATCCCTGTCTACCGATGGTAAATAGATGTCAAAAGCTTCAGCCTGTAGTTTTTTGGCATATTGTTCGCTAAAAAAGTGCTTACCATCTTTAATTACGTAATTCAGGATAAAAAAACGATAAGCTTCTTTTAAAAAGCGGATCTCATCGGCAGTAAGCGGGTTAACTTTATGGTATTCTTTTAAAAAAATAATGAATCGGTCTTCCATCATAGTGTTGATCACGTAGCTGAAAACAGTACGGTCGCCAATATCAGAAACTACGCGACTGAAGAAATAAAAATCGAGCAAACGGTAACTCATCCTGAACCAGTCATAATCCCAGCGCGAGTAAAGCTCAAGATCAGGTGTTACCGAAAAGTTGCCGATATTCCAGTCGATAAATACAGGAATGATCTCGAACGAGCTCATGTTGTATTTGGAGCGGTTTTTCAAAAAGGTTTCACAGTGGTATTTTAAAAAGTCGGCCTGCATGCCGGTACCAAATTGTTTTGGGTTGCTCTCGATTTGTTGCTGCAAGGCCCAGATATCGGTGCGTAAAGTCTTTGACGATTTAGGCAGCACATTTTTAACCCTTGAGCAGGCTTTATGGAATTTGCCAACCTGCTGACCAAGTTTTTTAATATGGTTTTCTTCTAACCGGCGTGGCAGGCGCTGTAAAATACGTGTAGGGTTATAGAAAACCACCCAGGCATCGGTTTTGCCGTGTTTATGATGATAGATGTAAACGCGGTTGTTTTTTTGTAAAGAACGGGCCAGGAAATTCTCAAACGGGTACAGCAGGTTAATTGCCAGCGTTTGAATAATGCGGTGGTCCTCTTTAAAATGTTCGAACTTGCCAAAGTAAGAGAGTTTGGCTATGATAATATCATCGTCATCAAACGTAATACGGTACACGTGATTGGTTGAAACCATAGCGCTGATATCTTCAATATCGCGGATGGTTTTTGACGCGTCATACCCTTCCCAGGCCTTGCGGATAATAAAAGAATAGTCCATTTGTATGTGTCTGCCGGCAAAGTTACGCCATTGGCAGCATTCGGTTTATAATTAAGGGTGTAAATATATTGTCTGAACCCGAATTTTTCGAATTAAAAAATTAAACAGAATATTAATTCTACTCATTCCCAAAATTCGTTTAATTCGAGTTCAGACATCCTTCCGGTTCAGATTATATAATCTCAAAATACCTCTTCAACTCCCAGTCGGTAACGCTTTTGGCAAACTGGCGGTATTCCCACAGCCGGGTTTGGGTGAAGTGATCAACAAAACCTTCGCCAAAGAGCTCTTTGGCCAAGTCGGAGTTTTGCATTGCCGTGGCGGCTGTATGCAGGTTTGGCCATAGTACACCATTACGTTTGTCCTGGTAACCATTGCCTGTTGTTGGCTTAATATTTAGCTCAAGCTTGTTTTTAATACCGTACAAGCCCGAAGCCAGTGCTGCAGCCATGCCCAGGTATGGGTTGGTATCTGAACCCGGGATGCGGGTTTCCAGGCGGGTATAGTTTTCGGTGGTATTGATAACACGTAACGCGGTAGTGCGATTTTCTACGCCCCAGGTTATGGTAGTGGGTGCCCAGGCCCCTTCAACAAGGCGTTTGTAGCTGTTGATGGTTGGCGCGTACATAGGCAACAGGTAAGGCATGCAATATAGCTGGCCTGCAAGGTAATGCTTATGCAGGTCGCTCATTTTGTTTACATCATTGGCGTTGTAAAACAGGTTTTTTGATTGATCTTTAGTCCACAGGCTTTGGTGGATATGGCCGCTGCAGCCTGGCAGCGTTTCAGTCCATTTGGCCATGAATGACGCTATAATGCCGTGTTTATAGGCTATCTCTTTAACTGCGGTTTTAAACAGGGTTGCTTTATCAGCGGCAGCTAAAACTTCATCATGCAATATGGCAGCTTCATATACTCCCGGACCAGTTTCGGTATGCAGGCCCTCAATCGGGATATTGAATTTGGTAAGCAGATTAAACAGATCATAATAAAAATCGCTGTTTTCTGATGTACGCAGTATAGAATAGCCGAACATGCCCGGTGTGAGCGGTTCAATATTAGTGAACTTTTTATCGGCAAGGGTTTGCGGTGTTTCTTTAAAATTGAACCATTCAAACTCCTGTGCAAATTCGGCGTGATAGCCCATCTCATCACATTGCGCTTTAACATGTTTGAGCAGGCTACGCGGACAGGCCGGCAAGTCGTTGCCGTCGGGTTTGCTGAAATCGGCTAAAAAAAAGGGGATATCATCCTGCCAGGGCACATTACGCAGGGTCGACAGGTCAATACGGCAAAGTTTGTCCGGGTAACCGCTTTGCCAGCCGGTTAACTGTACGTTATCATAACAAACATCGCTGCTATCCCAGCCAAATACCACATCGCAAAAGCCATAGCCACTTTGCAATCCATCAATAAATTTTTTAGGGTGGATCACCTTACCGCGCAAAATGCCATCAATATCGGCAAAGGCGAATTTTATTTTCTGGATGTTATTCTGTTCTATATACGCTTTGATCTCTTCTGTGTTCATGGTATAAAAGTATGGCCGGTTAAGGTGCAGCAAGATAGCTATTATGGCTTAAACTATAAAAAAATAGCCTGTGCGTGTATAATACGCGTTTGCGCTTACCTTTGTTTGAGCTATTTATGGAAACAACAAGTCAATTTTTATTTGTGTATGGCACATTGCTGCAGCCCGGTAATGAGTTTGCAGCGTACCTAAATAAACACTGTAAATTTATAGGTGACGGAAGAATAAGAGGGCGACTTTATGATATTGGCGAATATCCTGGCGCAGTGATCGGTAATACTGAAGAACGCTACATTTACGGTAGTATTTTTATGATGGATGACCCCGACATTATATTAAAGGTAATTGACGATTATGAAGGTGTCGGTGGGTTATACCAACATCCGCATGAATATATAAGGGAAACGGTGAGCATCTATACCACTAATGATATCATGGAGTGTTGGATGTATCTTTATAATTTACCTGTAGCCGCTTATAATGAGATTACCACGGGTGACTATATCCAATATTTAAAAGATACTTCTGTCAAAAATAATGTTGCTAAGCAGCCATTTAAATAACGATGTTTTTTCATTTCAAAGATAGATTTCCGAAGTTGAATGCCTATTGGGACAGATACCTGCCATTTCAGAAACGCATGGAGGTACCGGCTAAAACAGTGTTACTTCAGGAAGGCAAAATATCTCAGCATTATATCTTTATTGAAAAAGGTTGTGTACGAACATTTTTCAATAACAATGGTGATGATAAAACGGTACAATTTTTCTTTGAAAATGAAGGGTTAAGTTCTTTCGATAGTTTTGTAAACAACGTGCCAAGCTCGTTCACAATCGAAACTATTGAACCATCGGTTATTTATCTGTTGCCCAGGCAGTATGTTTCCCAATTAATGGATGAGTTAAGCCACGAGCCCGATTTTGCACAAATGATATTACAGATGACGGCCCGGCGGCAAATGCATTACATTAATGAGTTTGTTTCCATTATTCGCGATACACCTGAACAACGCTATCAGCTTCTTTTAAACGAGAGGCCGCATATCATACAGCGAGTACCTCAGCATTATATTGCCTCGTATCTGGGTGTAAGCAAAGTGCATTTAAGCCGCATAAAAAGCAAACTGGCAAAAGGCAAATCGCATTTCTGAACTTGATAACATATGTTATCGTCCCGGTTTGTATGCCTGGCTAATTTTGTGTTATCAAAAAAAGAAAAATAACATGAAAGCAGCAGTAATGTATCAACAGGGAGGGCTACCTCAATATACAGATTTTCCTGAACCGGCGGTTCAAAATCCCGACGAAGTATTGGTTAGTGTAAAAGCAGTAGCTATTAAACATCTTGACAAAAGCAGGGCATCGGGCAAGCATTATTCGAGCGATGCACTTAATGAAAACGGTCGTGTAATTGGTGGCGACGGTGTTTGTGTTCTTGAAGATGGGAAACGCGTATATAGTATAGGTGTAAGCGGTATGCTGGCAGAAAAGGCTGTTATAAATAAAAACAGGATGGTGAAAATACCTGATGGTGTGGATGATGCCGTTGCGGCCGCTTTGCCAAATGCAGTTATTGGCGCCGCTATGGGACTTAAATTTAAGGCCAATATCAAACCCGGAGATGTTGTGCTTATCAATGGCGCCACCGGCTTTACCGGGCGTGTAGCCGTACAGATTGCCAAACACTACGGTGCAAAAAAAATAATTGCAACCGGTAGAAACAAAGCATCCCTTAACGAACTGTTGGCACTTGGGGCCGATGAGACTATTTCCTTAACGCAGGATGATGACGGCTTTAAAGCACGGTTATCAGCAGTACATTCGCAAACACCGATAGATATTGTCATAGACTATTTATGGGGGCATACTGCCGAAATGATCCTTACTTGCTTAAAGGGTAACGGTTCATTTACCAATAAAATAAGATATGTATCTGTAGGTAGTATGGCCGGAGATCTTGTACAGCTTTCGGCGGCAACCCTCCGAAGTGCTGATCTTCAGTTAACAGGGTCGGGACTTGGCGCATGGTCAAAAGCACAGGTAGGTGAACTTTTTAGGGAGATTTTACCGGAGATGTTTTCGCTTGCGGCTGCAGGTAAATTAAAAGGAGATACTGTTAAGGTGAATTTAGCAGATATTGCCGAACTCTGGAACCTGGAAGTGCCTAACGGGCAACGCCTTGTGGTGATAATCGACAATTGAGGCATTTCAAAGCATAATATCCCGGTACAAAAAATCCCCCGGTTATAAACCGGGGGATAAAATAATAACTATTTATTAGGGGGATTAAAGCTTAGCTGATTTTACAGTTTTGATGATCACAGCAGCAACTTTGTATGGATCGGCAGCTGAGTTAGGACGACGATCTTCCAGGTAACCGCTCCAGTTGTGGTCAACAGCGTACAGAGGGATACGGATAGAAGCACCACGGTCAGATACACCATAGCTAAAGTCATGGATAGAAGCTGTTTCGTGTTTACCGGTTAAACGCTGATCGTTATCAGCGCCGTAAACAGCGATACACTCAGCAACTGCAGGGCGGAAAGACTCGCAGATAGCTGTGAAAATTTCTTTGCTGTTTGCAGTACGTAAAGTAGTATTTGAGAAGTTAGCGTGCATACCTGAACCGTTCCAGTCTAATTGACCAAGCGGTTTGCAATGCCAGTTAACAGCAACTCCGTATTTTTCGCCAATTCTTTCCAATAAATAACGTGCAACCCAGATCTGGTCACCAGCTTCTTTAGCACCTTTAGCAAAGATTTGGAATTCCCACTGGCCGGCAGCAACCTCAGCGTTGATACCTTCAACGTTTAAGCCTGCTTCTAAACATACGTCTAAGTGTTCTTCAACAATTTCGCGACCGAAAGCATTGTTTGCACCTACTGAACAGTAGTAAGGGCCTTGCGGGCCAGGGTAGCCACCTGCAGGGAAACCAAGTGGTTTGTTTGTTGCGGGATCCCACAGGAAGTATTCCTGCTCAAAACCGAACCAGAAATCATTATCATCATCAGCGATGGTAGCACGGCCGTTTGATTCATGTGGTTTGCCATCAGCACTTAATACTTCGCACATTACTAAGTAAGCGCTTTTTCTTTGCGGATCTGGAACAACAAAAACTGGCTTTAAGATACAATCAGATGAACCACCTGGTGCCTGCTCAGTTGAAGAACCGTCAAAGCTCCAGTTATCTAAATCTTCTACTTTTCCGCTAAATTCTTTAACGATTTTTGTTTTGCTACGCAGGCTTTGTGTTGGTTTATAGCCGTCAAGCCAAATGTACTCGAGTTTCGTTGCCATTTTTTAATTAATTTGTAAAGTTGGGGTTCTAATTATAGTTTTTGTATTAATCTCAATAATTATTAAGGCGAATTTAAATTTTTTTTACAAAATTCATTACAAATGTTAAGAAATTTTGTATTTTTTTTCAATAACACGTTAATTATAGCTGTAAACCTGTAAAAAAGGGTCTGTAAAACTGTGTTTTTAACAATTTCATATTTTCGGAAATGAATAAGGGCTGTTTTTTATCAATAACGCAAATGTGCGTGTACGGGGTAGCCTTGCAGGTATAATACAAGCAGATATACTTGCCTCTTCCGGTAAGGCTGAGATAAAAATTATTGATACAGGAACTTAGTCGCTTAATTTTTCTGATATGTTCTTAATAGCGTCGTCGAGCCTGGTGGCCGAATCGTAAAGATGCTTTTCAACCTGTAAAAACTCCTCTTTTTTGTCTTTGCTTTCGCTCATCAGCTCAACAAGGCCTAATATATTGGTAAGATGTTTGCGTACCTCATGCGAGTTGATAAAAGCCAGCTCGTTTTTTTTGGTATCATATAGTAATTTTTCATAGTGCCGTTTTTGCCTGGCGCTGCGATATAACAGGGCAATAACAGCAAACATGAAAACTGTGGTAATGCTGATGAGGATCAAAATAAGGCGTTCGCGCCTGTATTTTTCGGCAGTATCGGTAAACGAGGTTTCAATTTTATCAATTTTTATTTGCGCCGATACATTGCCCACCTGTGTAGTATTATTCAGGCTCTCTTCTGATTGTTTCAATGCAAGGTCAAAATTCTCGACAGCCAGTTTGTAATCGCCCCTGTCCCGCGCTATTTTTCCAAGCAATTGATAAAGATGATGCTTTATTTCAGGGTGATTATCAGAATATGGAAGCGCGAGCAGTTGGTTAGCTATAGCGCTTGCCGAATCCGGTTGTCCGTTCAGGTAAAAAGCATCGGCCAGATTTTGTTTCTCAACATCGTTAGGTACATATTTTTTGTCCCTTTGAAGGTTTTTAATTTGTGTTATAGCTTTGTTATAATCATGTTTTAACAGCGATATATAATAGGCAGTACGATATTGGTAGCTGAATAGTTTATAACTTTTGTTGTTTGGCCCCATTAAATCATCATGACATCGCTGCAGCGAATCAAGGTTTTTCATCCTAAAAAAATTCTCGGCCTTGTTATAGCTTATTATCGTGTAAAATCTGTCGTCCTTTATCTTATTTTCCTCCTTGATATGGAATGCCTGGTTAAGGTAATATAATGACTGGCTATACAGGTTGAGTTTGTAATACAGATCGGATATATTGATGTTCAAGAATACCTGCAATAGCGGATCGTTAAGTTTTAAAGCTTGTTTTTGAGCCAGGCCGTAACTGTATATAGCGCCTATTGGGTTGCCTTTATCTGTTTGAATAAAAGCAAGATGGCTAATAAACGAATAAAGCAAAAAATCGGCTTTGTTCTTTGAAGCCTGATTAATGGCTTTAACCATAGCACTTTCAGCTTCGGGGAGTTTTAAAAAGCGTTTCTGAATAATGCTTTCAATAAAGTATTTTAAAGCTTCCTTATCGCCCACATCGTATTTATCAAGCTCCTTATAAACTTCATTTTTACCCTGCGGGATTGTATTTACGGGCCCCTGCTGAAAGCGGAGCTTAATATAATTAACCAGTTTTTTATCCTGAAGATCCCTGTTCTGGATCTTTAAAAAATGAACAAGACTGTCTTCAGGAAGATATATATAAGGATCAGCTTTTGAATAGCTCACACCAAATATTACCAGCAAAAAACAGTAGAGGAATTTTTTTAAGCTACGCGGCATGGAGCATAAAAATACGTTGGCGCATGATAATTTCAAATACTTTGTACCATTTAATTTTAACTGTCAAATTTATCAAGCAGCTTCAAAAGCGTTTCAAAGTCTTTAGGATATGGAGCATGGATGGTAACTTCGGTTTCGGGATTGATACGAAATGTTACTTCATAAGCATGCAGGGCAAAGCGCTTCATGATAGGCAGCTCTTCCTGATCTTTACCCAAATGATATTTGCGCTTTATTTTAGAGAGAAAAACAGGCTCGCCCTTATACATCTCATCGCCGGCTATGGAGGCTCTTTGTGTAGCCAGGTGGATCCTGATCTGGTGCATACGGCCTGTAACCGGGCGGCATTCAACCAAAGTATAATGTTTATAATATTTTAACGACTGAAACCAGGTTTCGGCACGCTTGCCTTCCTGCCTGCTGATGGTTACACTGCCCTTGCCAACATTTAATATAGGCAAATCAACAAGCAGGTTATCGAAAGTATGTGTGCCGTCAATAACCGCGTGATATACTTTTTTAACCTTACGCTTTTCAAACTGAATGGAAACCGACCGGTAAGCCTCGGGATTTTTTGCAAAAATAAGCGCGCCGGATGTTTCTTTATCAAGGCGATGACAGATCTGCGCATCGTCCCAATAAGCCTTAGCCAGCCTTAACATGCTGATCTCGCTGCTGCCTTCGCCCCGTTCATCAAGTGAACTTATAAAAGGCGGTTTGTTTACAACAATAACGTCGTCGTTCTCAAACAGTATCAGATCGGCAAATTTGGGAAACTTCATAGCCCGCAAAAATACGGTTTATAATTTAAACAGCTGCCACCGTATTTTATTCATTTATGCTGCTAAATTAAAGTTGCAAACAGGGTAAGGAATTAAGTTGAATGTTAATAAAAGTTTTAGCTAATATTTACTCCATATCATCATTGTTTAATAAATAAAACTTCCTGTTTTTCCTCGTTAAAAAAGTGTACCTTCGCGCCGTTATTTTCATGGTGGTGCTGAGCGCTTTTTTGCCTGTAATCCCTTCATCGACAATAAAAAAGAATTAAATAAACAATGAAAAAAATTGGCGACTACAGGAAACTCCTGAACGTGACCGAAAATGCAGAGTTAAGCGAGTTACGTTCGGTTTATAAAAGCATGATGAAAACCTGGCACCCCGACAGGTTTCAGGACGACAACAGGGCAGAGGCAGAAGAGAAGAGTAAAACAATTATTGAAGCTTATCATTTTTTGGTAAGCATTGCACCTGAAACCCGTGCTCAAACTTTGCCTGATTATACAGCTACCACAACGTTATCAAACATAGCCGATTTTGAGTATAAGCAACAGGTACTGAAAGTTACTTTTCTTGATGGTAATGTGTATGAATATTTTGGCGTGCCCAAAGCCGTTTATATCAAACTGATCAATGCTGATTCGCCCGGCCGGTTTGCCCGCAGGCATATTTTTAACGAGTTTGTATATCGCAGTGTAAATAAACTGGTTGCTTCGGCTTAATTATCTTATCCTACCTGGTTAAGCCTTTCTAAATCATCGGCGGTGTCAATGTCAATAGCGCCCAGCGGAAAAGGGAGTATAAAAACGTCATCGGTATGTGCTTCAATGATTTTTTTTGCACCTTCGGAGCCTTGCAGGTCAAGTAGTTCGGGGAAATATTTTATATCGAACAAAGCGGGCGCGCCCAAAACATCACGATAGCCGCAGGCAATAATACCGCAGTCATTAACTTCTTTTTTTTCCATTAATTGTGATATCAGGAATGAATCAACAAATGGCTGATCGCAAAGCATCAGGATAATTGAAGTTATGCGGGGTTCAAGCCTCAAAATTTCGGCTACACCAACTTTTATTGACGAGCCCATTCCCTCTTCCCAACGCGGATTGTGAATGACGCCTACAAGTTGTTCATCTATATTTGGACGGATTAATTGTTCATTGGCTCCTAACACCACAATAACTTTTTCGCAATGCAGGCAGGTAAGCGCGGTTTGAATTGCCCGCTGTAAAAGGGTTTTACCCTGGTAAATTTGGTTTTGCTTGGGCGAGCCAAAACGATTTGATGCGCCCGCTGCCAGAATAATAATCCCTGTCATTTTTATTACTGTTACATTAGATGTTGGTATAACTGTTGTTGTAATGCCTGGTTAATGATCATGCATTACCATTTTGTAGCTTCCGGTCCTGCGGTTTATGTTTGTTAGGCTCAGGGGGCTTCCTTTTTATAAATTCTTTGGGGCGGATGCTTGCCTTAATACGGTAATAATTTAATTAAAGTTTTAGTCGGATCTATTCATTTATAACAATTTGATTTTTTGTGCTTTATGCGTGTATTGGGAAAGGGGTATAACCCTGTTACGCTTTTGTAATTTTATTTCAGACCGGATATATCACTGAGGAAGGGAATAAAAATACATTTCGTAAACATCTCCAAGCGGGGTAATGCTTATTTTTACAATTGCCGTGCATAAACTTAAAGGTGTAATGGCTGTTAATTAATTAAATTTACAGGATAAAAAAGCTATATTTTGTTAACAGATAATCATGGACGGAAGATCAGCTATATGCGCCTCGCGGTGACAGACAGGTGCAACCTGCGCTGTTTTTACTGTATGCCTGAGGATGGCTTGAACTGGCTTTCACGTGCCGAGCTCATGACCTATGAGGAAATGCTGCGCAGCTGCAGTTTGCTTGTAAAAATGGGTATCGAAAAAATCCGTATTACCGGGGGCGAGCCCTTTGTACGCAAAGATATTATGCATTTGCTCACAGCTATATCCAGGCTGGACGGCTTAAAAGAGCTGGGCCTTACAACTAACGGTGTACTTACAGCTCCTTATGTGTCCGAATTAAGAAAGATAGGTGTACGGTCAATAAACCTGAGCCTGGATACGCTGGATGCCAACCGCTTTTTTACCATTACCCGCCGCGACGAATTTGCCAGTGTGATGACAGCCTTAGATGCCATGCTGAGCCATGATATGGAAGTAAAGATCAATGCCGTGGTGATGGATGGCAAAAATATACAGGATATTATCCCGCTGGTTGAATTGGCCAAAGAGTTGCCGGTAAGTGTCAGGTTTATAGAAGAAATGCCTTTTAACGGCGATGGTCATGTGTACGATGGATTACATTGGGATTATCTTCGCATTTTAGATGAAATAAAAAGCAAGTATCCGCAAATAAAGAAACTGGATGACCCGGCTTATTCTACTTCATACAATTATCAGGTCCCGGGGCATAAGGGTACAGTTGGTATTATAGCCGCTTATTCGCGTACATTTTGCGGCAGCTGTAACCGGATCCGCATAACGCCTCAGGGTGGGTTAAAAACCTGTTTGTATGATGATGGCGTGCTCAATTTAAAAGATCTGATGCGTGCGGGAGCTTCTGATGAAGTATTGGAGGATGCCCTGTTAACCGCTTTTAGCCACCGCCCGGCAGATGGCTGGGAAGCCGAGCGGGCACGGGTAGCCAAAACAGGTATCCACGAGTCAATGGCCACTATTGGCGGATAGTTTTAAACTACATATATATGACAACGGTTGAAGAAGCTGAAAAACTGGTGCTTGCGCAAATTAGGGATTATGGTACTCAAAGCCTCCCGTTTGAACAGGCTCTGGGTTGTGCCCTGGCCGAAGACCTGAAGGCCGACCGTGATCTGCCGCCCTTTAACCGGGTAACCATGGATGGTATCGCTATAAGATATGAAGCTATTGAGAGTGGGATCAATATTTTCCGGATCAAAGCTACCCAGGCAGCCGGTGACGAGCCGGTTCAAATCGACAGCGCCGATGAATGCATCGAGATCATGACCGGTGCTGTGTTGCCCGCTTCGGTTGATACAGTGATCCGCTATGAGGATGTGGAGATCATCGCCGGGTCGGCGAGTATACATACCCGCGACATAAGAAAAGGGCAGAACCTGCATTTGCAGGGCCTTGATAAAAAACAAAATGATGTTATATCAACGGCAGGACAGCTGGTAAGCCCCGCTATCATTAGTGTGGCGGCATCAGTGGGTAAAACCCATCTGCTTGTTAAAAAAATGCCGCGGGTGGTAATAGTTTCGTCGGGCGATGAATTAGTTGATGTGCATGAAACGCCGCTGCCGTACCAGATCCGCAAATCAAACAGCTATATGGTAAAGGCCGTTTTAAAACAACATGGTGCCGATGCTGATATTTTGCATATCCCTGATGAGCCCGCGGTTACTAAAGAAAAGATCCAATACTGTTTGCAAAACTATGATGTGCTGCTGCTGAGTGGTGGTATTTCGATGGGGAAGTTTGATTATATCCCCCAGGCACTTGAGGAATTAAAGGTTGAAAAGTTGTTTCATAAAGTAGCCCAGCGGCCCGGTAAACCCTTTTGGTTTGGCAGGCATAATAACGGTGCATTGGTGTTTGCTTTTCCGGGTAACCCTGTAGCCACATTTATGTGCCTGCACCGTTACTTTTTAACATGGCTTAATACAGCAGCGCTCGGCTTGCCCGCGAAAGCCGTCACATATGCGGTATTAGGAAAAGATTTTACATTTCAGCCGGCTTTACAATACTATCTGCAGGTAAAGCTGCAAAGTAACGGGCAGGGCCAATTGATAGCTACACCCGTTGAAGGAAATGGTTCGGGCGATTTTGCTAACTTAGCAGATACCGAAGCTTTTTTAGAACTTCCGCCTGAAAAGAATAATTTTAAAGCAGGAGAGGTGTTTAAGGTTTGGAGGTTTTAGTTTTTGGGATTTCACCGATTTTCTTTGTTGATTACACCGATTTTTTGATTTGATCGAATCCATAACATAATAAGTCGCTATAAACAAACAAAGGAATCATGGCCCTAACAAATCGATGAAATCACAATAAGAAATCAGTGTAATCATAATAAAAAATAATGTTAACCCACATAAACAAACAAGGCGATCCTAATATGGTTGATGTAACTGAAAAGCAGGTTACACACCGTACTGCTACTGCGCGTAGCATTATTAGTTTGCCGGCAGAGGTATTTGAACTTTTAGCAGGGAATGAATTGCAGAGTAAAAAGGGCCCCGTTTTTCAAACAGCTATCATCGCCGGTATCATGGCCGCAAAAAAAACCGGCGACCTGATCCCGCTTTGTCATCCGCTGGGTTTGGATAACTGTAATGTTACTATCCGAATAAATGAGCAGCAGGAAGTGGTGGTTGACTGTACTGCAAGCATTACGGCAAAGACAGGTGTGGAAATGGAAGCGCTGGTAGGCGCTTCAATAGCGGCACTTACTATTTATGATATGTGCAAGGCCATGAGCCATGATATAGTGATAAAAGAAACCAAACTGATCTCAAAAACAGGAGGTAAACGTGACTTTAAAAGATCATAACCAGCCATCAGGCACGCATAAAAAACACGCTAAACTGGCCCGCCCTTCAACCGGTAACTTCGGCCGTAACGAATGGGCAATTTTAGGTGGCCCCTGTACCGTGATCAAATTATTGGCCGATGATGTGATCCGTTCACTTTCTCCGGTTTATAAATGTGCTTATGTGGATATGTCACATAATGATGATATTACTTTGCTGCCCGGCAGATTGGTGAGCGGCGCTTCGCTTGATTATACCGACCAGGTAAACTATCAGCAGTTTAACTATCAAAACCCGGTATATCCTTATCAGCTTAAACAGCAATTTTCGTCTGCCGACCTGGTATTAGTTAATGGAAATCACCAGCAGGCTAAGGCCCAGGTAGTTATTATCGACGTTAATAAAGAGGCGTCACTGCAAAAAAGGACAGCTCAGCTCAATAACGTTCAGCTTTTTCTGCTGGCCGATAATGCAAGCCAAATCCCGGGCTTTATACAGGAGGTTCTCCCTCACTGGCAACAGATCCCCGTTTTAAAGGTAGATGACCGTGAAAGGATCGTTGCTTTTTTTGAGACTGCTTTAAAACAGGCCAAACCTGTTTTAAACGGACTGGTATTGGCTGGCGGCAAAAGTACCCGAATGGGTTTTGATAAAGGAGCGGCCAAGTGGCATGGCAAGCAGCAACGATATTATATGGCCGATTTGCTCAAAACCTTTTGCCGGGAGGTTTACATTTCTGGTCGCCCCGGCCAGCAGCAGGAAATTGACCCTGCTTATCCCGTTATTGAGGATACATTTACTGGTTTAGGACCTTATGGGGCAATTCTTTCCGCTTTTCGCGAACAGCCGGATGCCGCCTGGCTGATCATAGCCTGTGATTTGCCTTTGATGGATGAAGCTACCCTTCGCAATTTAGTGGCCTGGCGAAACAGTTCGTCGGTGGCTACGGCTTATCACAGCCCGGTAACCAATTTCCCGGAACCTTTGATAGCCATATGGGAGCCTAAAAGCTACCCTGTACTTTTATCGTTTTTGGCGCAGGGGTATTCATGCCCGCGTAAGGTTTTGATCAATAGTGATATTACATTGTTAAACGCACCACAACAGGAGGCGCTGACCAATGTCAATACGCCTGAAGAATTGGAGAAAGTAAAATCAATGATCCACCATACAATAGTTGCTACTAATGAATCAGGATTTACAACGATATAACTGCCAGATAGCACTGCCCGGTTTTGGCGAGGAAGCCCAGCAATTATTGCAGCAAGCCCGCGTACTGGTTGTCGGGGCTGGGGGGTTGGGCTGCCCGGCTGCACAATACCTGGCATCAACCGGAATTGGCACATTAGGAATTGCCGATTTCGACCAGGTATCGATAAGTAACCTGCACCGCCAGGTATTATATAACCCTGCTGATGAGGGGAAAAATAAAGCTGAAGTGGCTTGTTTACGCCTACAGGCTCAAAATCCGAGTATTAAGCTCGTACCTCATGCCATCAAAATAACATCCGATAATGTGATGGATGTTATCAACAATTACGACATTGTGCTGGATGGTACCGATAATTTCGAAACCCGTTACCTGCTTAATGATGCCTGTGTTTTGGCCGGTAAGCCGCTTGTTTATGGTGCCATTTATCAGTTTGAAGGGCAGGTTGCCATTTGGAACGTAAGCAACCCCAAAGGGGCAAATTCGCCCAATTATCGTGATTTGTTCCCCGAAGTGGATGCTACCCAGATCCCTAACTGTACTGAAGGCGGAGTAGTACCTACACTGGCCGGAATCATTGGCTGTATGCAGGCCAATGAAGTAATCAAGTACATTACCAAAACCGGTGAATTACTGGCCGGGAAAGTGCTGATCTTTGATGCACAAAGCATGCAAAGCCGCATCTTTAAGATTGGCCCGGTAACAAAAACACATATCCGCAGGTTAAAAACAACTATCACTATTCCAACCATCAATGCAGATGAACTAAAAAAACGGATCCTTTTAGATGATACGGTAGAACTTATTGACGTGCGTACCATCCACGAGCGTGAAGCCTATGATATTGGCGGTACGCATATCCCGCTGGACGAAATAGAAGAGTACCTGGCCTACTTTACCAGCCCGAATACCAAAGTCCTTTACTGCTCATCAGGTAAACGAAGCGAGGAAGCCGTAAAACTTATCCTCAAAATGATCCCCGAGGCCGATGTGTTTTCATTGGAAGGCGGGTTAGAAGAGTATAAGGCTGATTAAATGATTTCGGATATCGGAATTTCGATTTCGGATTTTTTTAATTTGAATCGAAAGTTTGTGCCGTTGTTTGTGTTGTCACCAACAACTTTTTTGTATCCTAAGCTTTTATAATGACGAAACCTCCAACAAGCGGCAGCTACGGAGCGGGAGTTGTTGGTGACAACACCAACAACGACGAGGAAAATCTCCCATTGAAAATTGAAAAATCCGAATTTCAAGTTCCGAAATCCAACATCCCCAAATCCTAAGGATGTGCTGCTACCCAGACATCGCCGTCCTCAAAGCTTTCTTTTTTCCAGATAGGGACGGTTTGTTTAAGTGTATCGATGATGTACCTGCAGGCATCAAAGGCAGCGTCACGGTGCGCTGCTGAAACGGCAATAACAACCGGTACCTCGCCAACCTGCAGCAATCCGGTACGGTGGTGGATCAGTATTTTTTGTACCGGCCAGCGTTCAAAGGCCCAGGCAACAATCTTATTCATTTCGCTGATGGCCATTGGCTCGTAAGCTTCAAAATCGAGCCTTAAAACTTTTTTTCCTTTGGTTGAATTGCGTACGGTACCAATGAATACATCTATCCCCCCGGATTCATGTGACATGATCCAGTCGATACATGATTGGATATCCAGTGTTTGGGCCGATAGGAGGATCTGTGTGTTCATAGCAATGCAAATCTATATTTTATCTGCCAATGATTTCATGAGGTATTTGGGCAATTCAGTATAACCCTGCTTGTAATAAAACCGGTGGGCGTCGGTCCTGCGTGTATGGCAGTGCACCTCTATCCTGTCGGCATCACGTTCTTTGCCAAGTTCGGTAATATAACCCTCAAGAGCCTTACCAATACCTTTGCCCCGGGTGTTTTCATCAACAGAAAAACAACTGATGCGAATAAAATCACCCTTAACAACCAGTTGAGTTAAAAAATCAATGGCGATAAAACCTGCAACCTTACCTTCATCTTCATAAACCAAAACCTTCGATGAAGGTTGCTCTAACATTCGTTCAAGGTTACCCGGCAAAAAATCTTCAGTGCCTGGATAGCCCAATTGTGTTAGCAAATTTGATATTGCAGTATGATCGGCAAGCGTTGCGCTTCTGATGGCCATTCTATATTAAGTTGATTGTTTTATATTGATGAAATTGAGGGTAAGTCCTAAAATACTACTGCAAGCTGCCCACTAAAAACTGTAAACTGCCGCTAAAAAGTTTACTGCCACTGCTACTTAAAAACTGCAAACTGATCTACCCCCCGCTTACCGGCGGAATGATCGCTATTTCGTCGCGTTCGTGAATAGTATCGCCGGGCAGGGCATATTCGTTGTTAACAGCCAGCATGTATGATGAAAGCTGCTTTAAACGCGGGTATTGTTGCTCAAGCAGGTATTTTAAATTGGAGATAGTTGCATCGTTGGTCATTTCCAGGCTAACTTCGCTGCTTCCAAATATCTCCTTAGCCACTCCAAAAGCCAGTATGTTGATCTTCATATCTCAAAAATATTCAAATTAGCTTACAAAACGAGTACTGGGTTTTAAATTTAACAAATCAACATATGTAAGTTCATTATGCGGGTTAAAGCCTCCGGGTTTGAGCCTAAACAAAAAATAAGCGTGAAGCCTTAACCTTGCCGGGGTTTACATGTGTTAATACTATTTTTAATGTAATTAATTGATTGTTAATTGGATAGTATAAAATTGCTCGAATTTCTGTTAACCCTGTTAACCCCTTGCCAGCCTAAGTTAACGGCTGTTTTGCAGACGCTTGCCTCAAAAACAATTCAAACGAAGGGACTTAAACTTGCCTTCTGCATATAAACTTGCATAAACAAACTATGCCATAAATTGTATCTTTGAATATGTCTTCGCCATCAGTTATTCATATCCCGGTTGTAAAAGTTAACGCTAACCGAAGCGCAAGGGAGGAGGATAGCATAGCCATTGAAGAACCACTTGAAATTAAACTGGAATATGGTCCTGCAGATGGCAGAGAGTTACGTAATATCTCTGTAACTATGCGTACCCCCGGTCATGATGCCGAACTGGCAACCGGTTTCCTTTTTACCGAAGGCATTATTAAAAATGCAGATGAGATAAAATCAGCTAAACACAGCTTTATAACCTGCGCTGAAAACAAGAAGAATACCATGCTGGTAACACTTGAACAAGATGCACTGCCGTACCTTCAAAATACCGAACGGAATTTTTATACCACAAGCAGTTGCGGTGTGTGCGGAAAGGGTTCTATCAGCGCTATTCGCATAGTAAGCAATTTTGCCGCCGGGGCAGATGATGGCAATGTGATTCATAGTTTGGTACTTAATCAGTTACCGAAGATTTTGCGCGGGCACCAGCGGGTATTTGATGATACGGGCGGTTTGCATGCATCGGCTTTGTTTACTCCTTTGGGTGAACTGTTATTATTAAGAGAAGACGTAGGCAGGCATAACGCTTTAGATAAGCTGATAGGTGCTGCTATGATGTATAACTGGCTGCCGTTGCAGCAAACAGTATTGTTACTTAGCGGCAGGGCGAGTTTTGAGCTTATTCAAAAGGCCGCGATGGCAGGCATCAGTATTATTGCGGCAGTAGGTGCGCCGTCAAGCCTGGCTATAGAACTGGCAAACGAATTTAATATTACACTGATTGGCTTTTTACGCGATGAGCGCTTTAATATTTACGCGGGCGCGCACCGGGTAATGGTCCCCGATGAGGCCGTACTAACGGCACCATCGGTGTAAACTGATTGATACCAATGAAAATAAGGATAAAAGGTAATTCACTAAGATACAGGCTCACTAAAACCGATGTAGCCAAACTGGCCGAAGAAGGTTATGTTCAGGAAACCGTCGATTTTGGCAGTCAGCAGCTTATTTATGCTTTGAGACTGGTTGATGATGAGCATCTTTCGGCAACCTATAAGGAGAATGCCATAACACTATATGTGCCAAAAGCTGTGGCCACCGGCTTTGCCGACGACGATAAGGTAGGTTATGAAGGTAAACACGGCAGTTTGCATTTACTGGTTGAAAAAGATTTTACGTGTTTGGATGAAGTCGCCGAAGATCAAAGCGATAATTATCCTAATCCCTTAGCAGCTAAAAAGCCATGAGCAAGCAAGCAGAACAAGGACCGGCAGCAGAGAATCCTGAGGAGCTACTCGACCTGAAAATAACACATCCAAAAGACTGGGCGGCGGGTGTCCCTGCTGTTACAGTGGCTATGGTTGATATATTAAAGGAAGCAGGCCTGGCAAGAGGTATGGAAGGCTTGTTTCATATGAACAAAAAGAGCGGTTTTGATTGTTCTGGCTGTGCCTGGCCCGACCCGGATGACGACCGTTCGCCCATTGCCGAATACTGTGAAAATGGTGCCAAAGCCCTTGCCGAAGAAGCTACTACCAAAAAGCTCACTGGTGATTTTTTTGCTGAAAATTCGGTAGCGGATCTTGCCAAACTTAACGATTATGAGATAGGGAAGAAGGGACGCATAGCCCAACCAGTATATCTGGCCAAAGGAGCTACACATTACACACCGGTAAACTGGGACTTCGCGTTTAAAAAAATAGCGAATGAGCTTAACGCTTTGGCGTCGCCCGATGAAGCTGCATTTTATACATCCGGCCGTACCAGTAACGAGGCTTCATTTACTTACCAGTTATTTGTGCGCGAGTTTGGTACCAATAACATGCCCGATTGCTCCAATATGTGCCATGAAAGTACCGGTGTTGGCCTTGCCGATACTATTGGCATTGGCAAGGGCACAGTCACCCTTAATGATTTTTACGATACCGATGTAATCATTATCATGGGGCAAAACCCAGGTACCAATCATCCCCGGATGCTTAGCGCGCTTGAAAAGGCTAAGCAGAAAGGCTCAAAGATCATTGCGGTAAACCCCTTGCATGAGGCTGGGTTAATGGGTTTTAAAAACCCGCAAACGGTAAAAGGCATTTTAGGTATCAAAACGCAATTGGCCGATCTGTACCTGCAGGTAAAAATAAACGGTGATATGGCTTTGCTAAAAGCCATGGAAAAACTGCTATATAAAGCCGAGCGGGAAAATCCCGGCAGCGTCTTCGATCATGAATTTATTAAAAAGAACACTACCGGTTACGTTGCCTTTTTAGACAGTCTGAACCAATATGAGGTTGACGACCTGGCTAAAGCTGCCGGTTTAACAGTGAATGAAATTGAACAGGCGGTTGATTTGATTAAAAATAAAAGCCGCATCATTATTTGCTGGGCTATGGGCATCACCCAGCATAAAAACGGAGTGGATACCGTAAAAGAAATTGTGAACCTGGCCATGCTTAAAGGCGCCATTGGTAAACCCGGTGCCGGTTTGTGTCCGGTGCGTGGTCATAGCAACGTACAGGGTAACCGTACCATGATGATCTGGGATAAGCCAAAACCGAAGCAGTTGGATAAACTCAAGGAAGTTTTTGGTTTTGAGCCGCCGCGGGGCCATGGTTATGATGTTGTTGAATCTATTAAAGCTATGGACGAAGGCAAACTTAAAGTGTTTTTTGCCATGGGCGGCAATTTCCTTTCGGCTACGCCGGATACCCTGTTTACGGCACAGGCCTTGCGTAAACTTAAACTTTCGGTACATGTATCAACCAAATTAAACCGTAGCCATCTGGTTCATGGTGAAGAAGCTTTGATCTTGCCAACACTGTCACGAAGCGATAGAGATGTTGTAAATGGCGAGGATCAATTTATAAGCTGTGAAAACTCCATGGGGGTTGTCCAAATGTCAAAAGGGATGCTGAAGCCTGTATCTGAACATCTGATGAACGAGAACCAGATCATTTGTAATCTTGCTAAAGCCACATTAGGTAATCGTGCCGTTGTCGACTGGGATAAGTACGCACAAAGCTATGATGCTGTGCGCGATGCGATTGCCAAAGTCATTCCGGGCTGTGAGGATTATAACCAAAAGGTACGTTTGCCCGGCGGTTTTTACCTGCCAAACGCCGCCCGCGAGGGTAAGTTTATCACCGAAAAGAATGGAGCTGTTGTGCCTTTCAATATCGCCCCGTTGCCGAAGCATGAACTGGCTGCCGACGAATACCATATGGCAACCATCCGCAGTCATGATCAGTTTAACACCACCATATATGGCCTTGACGACCGCTACCGGGGCATTCACAATGAGCGCCGGGTAATTTTGATGAATGAAAAAGATATGAAAAAAGCCGGTTTCAGGGCGCAGGAAAAAGTTAACCTGTTTAATTATGATGATGGTGTTGAGCGGGTAGCGAGGTTGTTTGTAGTTGTGCCTTACAACATCCCCGAAGGGAATACAGCTACCTATTACCCCGAGGCCAATGTACTGGTTCCTATCAACAGCGTTGCCGAACAAAGTAATACGCCCACATCCAAACTGGTTAATATCAAAATCAGGAAACACGTGGGTTAATAACCATTCTAAATACTTACACCTTAAAACAAAAGCGTTTACATAATACTTATCTCCTTAAAAAAAGTATTATGTCATTTGATCAATATCACGAGCCGGCAAATGAACTATCCGACGAAACCCGCACCTTTGCCCGAATGATAGTTTCATTAACCGAAGAGGCTGAGGCTATAAACTGGTACGAACAGCGGATTTCTGTCGAGAAAGATAACCAGGCCAAAGCCATTATGCAAAACGCACAGCAGGAGGAGTTTAAGCACTTTGGTATGGACCTTGAGTTTTTACTGCGCAAAAAGCCGGTATGGCGTACTACGCTGCAAGCTATCCTTTTTAAAGAAGGTGATATTGTTGAGCTGGGCACCAAAGGTGAAGAAGCGGCAGAATAATAGTCATTTTTACATTTTTAGTTTTATCATCGTTACATTAAGTTAGGGCTATTGTATTATCTTTAGCGCTTAAATTAATACGGCCCTACTATAAAAGAATATGATCTGGTACGAAGAGGATGTGAAGCAGCTGGAAATTAAGCGAACCAAGCTTGATTATGTGCCGCGGGTAATTTTTTATGGAAGCTCATCCATTCGTTTGTGGAATACGCTTGATGTTGATTTTGATGACATGCAACCAGTTAACCTTGGCTTTGGCGGTTCTACACTGGCTGCTTGCGTATGGTTTTTTGAGCGTATAATGCATTCTTATAACCCCGAATCCATCGTAGTGTATGCGGGCGATAATGATCTCGGCGATGGCCGCAACCCTGAAGAAGTTTTTATATTTTTTAAGCAGCTCACTGTCGAGGTTGAGCGGCTTTTTGGTAACATTCCCTGCTATTATATATCGCTTAAGCCAAGCCTTGCCCGCTGGCCTATTGTTGAAAAGTACAGGTACACCAATAGCCTAATTGAAAACGAGATAATACACCGCCATAAAAACTGGCAGTTCATCAATATATTTAATCAGATGATAGATGCTTCCGGTAAACCAATACGAGAATATTATGATAAAGATGGTTTGCATTTGAGCAGCGCCGGTTACGCTTTGTGGAAAAAAGCTGTTTTACAGCGAATGCCACAAAGTATCAAATTAGCTTAATATAGGGTTTACACGCATTTGTCATCTTTCAGCGGTTTAAAAGATGAAAAGAGAGTACCACAAGTGGTTCAGTCCGTCGCTTCAGCGCAATATGGAATTGCTGGTTTTTGGCCATGCGGGCGCCTCTGTTCTATTTTTTCCCACCCGCACAGCCCGGTTTTATGATTATGAAGACTGGAAAGTAATTGAAGCCTTACGCAGTAAAATTGAGGCAGGTCACCTGCAGGTCTACTGTGTGGATAGCATCGACCGTGAAAGCTTTTATAATGAGTTCAGTCATCCCTACCATCGCATGGAAAGGCACCTTCAGTATGAGCAATACATTTTACAGGAGGTAGTGCCCTTAATGAAAACACTTAACGCCGCCGGTTCAATTATTTCGGCAGGTTGCAGCATGGGGGCCTATCATGCGGTTAACATAGCGTTTAAACATCCCTTGGTATTTGTGAAAGTAGTAGGTATGAGCGGGCGCTATGACATTACCCAGGCTATGGGCAATTTCCGCGACCTGTTAGATGGGTACCGCGATGAGAATGTGTATTTCAATATGCCTAACCAGTTTTTAAATAACCTGCATAGCCCCGAAATTATTGACCAGATCAAGCGTCTCCAAATTATCCTGGCCGTGGGCGAGGAGGATGCATTTTTGGAAGATAATAAATACCTAAGCACCGTATTGGCCAGCAAAGGCATCCAAAACAGCTTGTATATTTGGCACGAGGAAGCACACCGCGCCCGTTACTGGCGTAAAATGGTGCAACTTTATTTCTAAAAGCAAAACACTTTCCTGTTTGTTTATCTGCTATAATTTAAAATATTATGGCACTATTGAATTAGTACAGGGCGATATCACAAAAATTAAAGCTGATGCCATTGTAAACGCGGCAAACACCTCGCTCATGGGCGGCGGCGGTGTCGATGGCGCTATCCATCGCGCCGGCGGACCGGAGATTCTGGAAGATTGTCGTAAGATAGTAGCCCGGCAGGGCGGCTGCAAAACCGGGCAGGCTGTAATTACAACCGGCGGTAAGCTGCCGGCTAAATATGTGATCCACACAGTTGGCCCCGTTTACAATAGTGGTAAAAGAGGTGAGAATGAACTTTTGCAATCCGCTTATTTAAATAGTTTGAAGCTTGCTGCCCAAAATGATGTGCATACCGTAGCTTTTCCTAATATCAGTACCGGCATTTATCATTTTCCAAAGGACAGGGCTGCGGCAATCGCTGTTAAAACGGTTAAAGATTTTTTGTCAGATAACGAAGTAGTTGAGAAAGTCATATTTGTCTGCTTCGATAACGAAAATTACAGCTTGTATAATAAGCTGCTTACTTAGCAGCAGACTGTGCTTATCCCTTATATGTTGTAGACCCAGACTTACGAAGTTTCTAAAACTTCGTAAGTCTTCACAGGTTAAAATAATCTGGAATTTGTCAACCCAATGCTAAGTGCATAAATTGCAACTATGCATCCTGCTTTAAAACAACATCTTGAAGATAAATTAATCCTCTCGCCTGAACATGAGCGGCTGATTGCTAATTGTTTTAAAACCCGTTTTACCAAACGAAACGAGATACTGGTTGAAAAGGGGAGCATCGCAAAGCATTTATATTTTGTGGTAAAAGGATGCCTCCGCGTGTTTTTAACCGATGATGAGGGCAACGAATCAACCCGGTTCCTGATATTTGAAGGGCGCATGGGTACCGCATTTCCGAGTTTCATATTGAAAGAGCCCTCTGTTGCATCTATTCAAAGCCCCGAGCCATCAGAATTATTGGTATTGAGCTATGCAGATCGCGATTTGCTACTGAAGGAGATCCCCGGCTTTGAAACTATGTACCGTACGGGTCTTGAGCTTGATTATATCGCATCCATCCAGCGGATAGAAAGCCTTATCACTATGGATTCAAAAGCCCGTTATAATATCCTGATGCAAACCCAGCCCGAAATCATCAAAAGACTGCCCAATAAAATAGTTGCCGATTACCTTGGCATCTCTCAGGAAACCCTGAGCCGCCTTAAATCAAAAAAGTGATTTATTGACTATTGTCAATCTTTTTGACTCACTGAATGTGTTGCTTTGTGATATAAACGCTAACATTATGTGGAAACAAACCTTCACCATTATTATAATCTTGCTATCAGGCCATCTTGCGATTGCCCAAAACTTAGGCGAGCGTACCCTCAATTTTAAGGACGAAAGCCGTAATAACCGTCCGGTGGTAACCGAAATCTGGTATCCAACTGCCGATACATTGAAGCCTGCAGATAAGCATTTTTCGCCCTTTTTACGGCAACCGACGGTCCGTAATGGCAAGCTTCCCGCAAATAAACTGCCGCTTATCCTGCTCTCGCATGGCACAGGTGGCGGCCGGTTAACTTTGGAGTGGCTGGCCCAGGCCATCGCAAACAGCGGTTGTATAGTTGCTGCTGTCGATCATTATGGCAATACCTACGATCATAAAATTCCCCTTGAATTTGTTAAGCCATGGGAACGCCCGCTGGATATCAGTTTTGCTCTTACATCCTTATTGAATAACCCCGAGATCGGCCCCCTTATTAATCAGCAAAAAATAGGCGCAACCGGGTTTTCATTTGGCGGCTATACTATGATCGCCCTGGCCGGTGCAAAGCTCGATTTTGAACAGGCCCGCAACTATTACAAAACCACAGGCCGCAAAGAGCTGGAAATCCCCGAATTTCCGGGCTTGGTAAAATTACTGGACGATAGCTCCATGATCGCCGATTCCAAACATGTGCCCCCGCTAAAAGATAACCGGATCAAAGCATTCTTTTCCATATCGCCCGCATTAGGCTTTGGTTTCACTCGTAAAGAGCAGGTAGCTGATATTAAAGGCGCCTTGTATATTGTAGGCTCGCAAAGTGATAGCATAGCCCCGGTTAAAACCAATGCAAGGCATTATCATCAGCTCATTGGTAGATCAAAATATACAGAGTTGCCCGGTAAGGTTGGCCATTACGTAATGCTTGGTGAAGCCATTGACGCTGTAAAAAAAGAAGCTCCGATATATTTTACGGATGATCCTTCGGTTAACAGGCATGCCATTCACTTACAGGTGGACAGCTTGGCTGTCGGTTTTTTTAAGACGGCGTTAAAGTATTAGTCGGCCGGTAAAATTTAACAAAACCTTATCATTAGGTTAAAAACATTTTTATCGTGCAGGAGTTGATAGTTAAATCTGAATCGTAGAATTTTTTCCTGCCGATACTATGAAAGCTTTTGTGTTAGGTTTGCTTATCACACTTTTTGCCGGTGTTAATGCCGGTGCGCAACCAAAAAATGTAAGCGGCGTTTACGCCGGTATTGAAATAACCTTACCTGTTACTATGGGGGGAGGCATGGGCCGCAGTGATGTTGTTTTCCAGTTAAGGCCCGATGGTACTTTTAACGATTTGCTTGAAAAGCCCGATTGGAAAACACATGTTGCAGGTCGTTACCAGGTACAGGGCAATACGCTCAAATTGCAATACCTCAAAGGCTCCAAACAGGAGTATAAAATTGAATCTGACGGCGATATCGATGCGGGCTCTTTTAGTATCCTAAAGCTCAATACTGCCGACAGGGTGCCTGCCGGTTACTACCAATTTACCCACGCAAGTAGCATGGGAGGAGGGAATACCGGGCAGGTATTTGTTGGCACATCGGGCTCAAAAGGTCTTTATTTTGATGGGAAGGGTAATTTTAGCCAAAATAGCTCTTCAGCCACTATGGTATCGGGTGAAGGCATAGGCGGTGGCGGCGGTCGCAAAGACAGCGGGGCTGGTACCTATACAATTAAAGATGGAGTACTTACCCTAAATTACAATACAGGTAAAACCGAAACGCATAGTTTCTTTTGCCGTCCCGGTGAAAAGCCGGTAATGGCTGCCATAGACGGCAATATTTATTTTATGGAAGATAAAGCGCCTAAAAGCGCGTCATCTTCATCTAAAACAACATCCGGGTCTTCCGGCAATGCCAAAACAACTGCCGGAAACCAGGCAGCTGAAACCGGTGATAATGATGCTGCGGGTTTATTAAACAAGGCTGCCGAAGTACACGGCGGTGCAAAGCTCAATGCAATTAAAACCATGCAGATCTCTGCTACGATGACGGGCCTCGATTTTACCATTAAGATTGACCTGTCTGCTCATCGTGTCCGCTCTGAGATTCGCAAAGGTGGGAAGTTGTTGCAGGTTGAGCAAATGGAAGGTGATAATGGCTGGCAATGGCGTAACGGCGATAAAAAACCGCTTTCATCTTCCCGCATATCGCAATTGAAACAAGGTTTCCGTTCAGGAGCGTTATTATTCAGGAAAGAGAACCTCGACCATATTCAAAATGTTAAGGCACAGGAGGGTAAAAATAACGTGATGATAGTGAGCTATAGTTTTGACGGCGTAACCAGTTTTGCAGTGTTAGACGGTAAAAATCAGCTGGTTGGCGAAGGTACTAAAGTAGGTTCGGTAGTGCAGATATCGGCTTTTACCGGTTTTAAAACGGTTGATGGTATTGTTTTCCCTGCCGCCGAATTACAAACAGAGGGTGCGCAAAAAAGCAGCATTACATATAACGATTATAAAATAAATCCAGCCTTTACCGAAGCTGATTGGGCAGATGCCCGTTAAGATCATGCCATGGAGTTTTGATAATATATATTATCAAATAGCTGCAAACGCCAATTATATAATCCGCAATTGCAAACAAACCTTACATAATAGCTGCCGTTATCTCGCGGCCTTCCCGGCAGATGCCATAAATGATCAGCGTTAAAATTAGAAGGTACGCAAATGCCGAATTGGATTAGATTAGGGTTGTTACTATGCAAGTGGCGGGTTTAAACCTCATCACTCAAACGATATAGTTAAAATATACGGCCCCGGGCATGGCTGCACCCCACACAGGTTTATATATTTGAAGTTCCAACTCCAATACAACCTCATGAGAATTAAGTACTATCTGCCGCGGGTATTTGTGGCATCCGCTTTATCTATCAGCTTTAGCCTTGCAGCCTCGGCACAGCAAAAGAACATCTATCATAAAGGCTGGATAGATTTTAACAAGAACGGTAAAATGGATGTGTTCGAAGACCCGTCACAACCCATTGATAAGCGCGTGGCCGACCTGGTAAGCCAGATGACCGTTGAAGAGAAAACCTGCCAAATGGCTACCCTTTATGGTTATAAGCGTGTGTTAAAGGACGAAATGCCCGTCCCTAACTGGAAAAATGAAGTATGGAAAGATGGCATAGCCAATATTGATGAAGAACTGAATAATCTTACTTCGCATACTGATGATGCGCCTACACAATATTCATACCCGTTTAGTAAACATGCATCGGCCATTAATAACATTCAAAAATGGTTTGTTGAGGAAACCCGTTTAGGGATCCCGGTTGATTTCACCAATGAGGGGATTCACGGCCTTAACCATGACAGGGCCACGCCGTTGCCCGCGCCGATATCTATAGGCAGCACCTTTGATAAAGAACTGGTTTATGAGGCAGGTAGAACCGTTGGCCGCGAGGCTAAAGCTTTGGGCTATACCAATGTTTACGCCCCCATACTTGACCCCGCCCGCGACCAACGCTGGGGCCGTGTGGTTGAATGTTATGGTGAAGATCCCTTTCATATTGCCGAAATGGGCAAGCAGATGGTGTTGGGCATCCAGGAAGGCGGCGTAGCGTCAACCCTTAAGCACTTTGCTGTGTACAGCGTACCTAAAGGAGGCCGTGATGGCAGTGCCCGTACCGATCCGCATGTCGCTCCGCGCGAAATGCACCAGCTATATTTGTATCCCTTCCGCAGGGTGATCCAGGAGGCGCATCCAATGGGGGTAATGAGCAGTTATAATGATTGGGACGGCGTACCAATAACTGGCAGCTATTACTTCCTTACGCAGCTTTTACGTCAGCAATTTGGCTTTAATGGCTATGTGGTAAGCGATAGTGAGGCTGTTGAGTTTCTTTATTCAAAACATCATGTTGCTGCCGATTACAAAGAAGCTGTAAGGCAGGCTGTTGAGGCTGGCCTTAACGTGCGTACTAATTTCACTATGCCGCAAACCTTTATTATGCCTTTGCGCGAGCTGATCAAAGAAAACCGTATCTCCATGAAGATCATCGATACCCGCGTTGGCGAGGTATTAAAAGTGAAGTTCAGATTAGGTTTGTTTGATAGCCCTTATGTTAAAGACCCTAAAACTGCCGATAAAATAGTGCATACCGATGCGGATAAAGCCATGAGCCTGAAAATGAACCGCGAGTCGATGGTATTGCTAAAAAATGCAGGCAATCTGCTGCCGTTGGATAAAAAGAAATATCCTAATATCCTGGTAACTGGTCCGCTGGCTAAGGAAACTAACTATGCTGTGAGCAGGTATGGTCCATCGCACAACCCGGTTATTACCGCGTTTGACGGTGTTAAAAATTACGTAGGCAGCGATGCCAAAGTAAGCTATGTTAAAGGCTGCGATATGATTGATGCCACCTGGCCGGAGAGTGAGATTATTGAAACACCGCTAACCGCCCAGGAGCAGGCCGGTATTGATTCGGCAGTTGCACAGGCTAAACAATCGGATATTGTGATTGCTGTGGTAGGCGAGGATGTTGACCGTGTTGGCGAAAGTTTATCGCGTACGGGTTTAAACCTGCCGGGCAGGCAATTGAAGTTGATCCAGGCTTTGCAGGCTACCGGAAAACCTGTGGTAATGGTGATGATCAACGGGCAGCCGCTTACCATCAACTGGGAAAATAAATATGTGCCGGCCATTTTAGAGGCCTGGTTTCCGAGCGTACAAAGTGGGCAGGTGATTGCCGAAACCTTATTTGGCGATAATAATCCCGGTGGAAGATTGCCGATCACTTTCCCAAAAACAACAGGTCAACTGGAATATAATTTTCCTTTTAAACCATCGTCACAGGCAGAGCAGGGCGGACAGAACAGCTGGGGCAAAACCAGTGTGAAAGGAGCTTTGTACCCTTATGGTTACGGGTTAAGCTACACCACATTTGAGTACAGCAACCTGCAGATATCGCCCGAAAAAGGTAATTCTCAGGGACTTATACAGGTTAGCGTTGATGTAACCAACACCGGGCAGCGCAAAGGCGATGATGTGGTGCAGCTTTACCTTAAGGATGAGGTAAGCAGCGTTACTACTTACGAGTACGATCTGCGTGGCTTTGATCGCGTTACACTAAATCCCGGCGAGAAGAAAACAGTGCAGTTTACCTTGCACCCTGATGATTTGGCCCTGCTGGATAAAAATATGAACTGGACTGTTGAGCCGGGTAAATTTATGGTGATGATAGGCAGTTCATCTGTTGATATCAAATTGAAAAAAGAGTTTGAGATAGAATAAAAGAGATGTTTATGACTTACGAAGTTTACAAAGCTTCGTAAGTCTGGTATCTATTAAGCAGAAGGGATGCTTTTACAAATGATTTTTTTGAATAAGTATACCAGATTTGGTCAAGCGTGACTATCTTTATACTAAGTATAGTTTTGCTTTAATTTTATATAAACATCTCTGCTAAACCTTGTAAAAACATCCCTTATGATCTTAGATGATACCTGGGTATCGGTAGAAGCCGTATCCGACGATGATATTCCGTTGCTGGTCCGCTACAGACCCAATTTATCAAACTTTTTTGAAACCGGTGTTTACCTGCAGCGGATGGATGTAACCTGGAACTATGAATCATTTGATCCGTCATTGTTGCCCCCAACTGATGAAATGTTGCTGATGGAACAGGTAGAGGATGCTTTAGTCGATCTGCTTGAAGATGGTCATCAAAGCATACTGGCCTTTGTATTTACCGGCGAAAACGAACGCTGGTGGGCCTGGTATACCACAGATATTGAGGAAGCAGGCGACAGGTTAAACGATGCCTTATCCGAATTTGATGAACTCCCGATTAATATCACGGTTATTGACGACCCGGAATGGGAAGAATATTTTGGTGTAATGGAAGATTTTGGAGAGGATGGGAAATAAAGATTGCCCCCGGTTAACCGTTAATTCCGATGCCCGTTTGGCCGTTCCAACTTCTGAAATGGTATTTTGAGGATATTCAAAAACTTGCCGGTAGTTTCTTTATCCATATGGGTATCAATGCCGAAACGGGTGTTTTCCTGTTCAAGTTCGCCAAAGGTGCCAAAAAGCCTGTCCCAAATACTTAGTACATCGCCGTAATTACGGTCGGTATGTGGTAGTTGATAATGATGGTGTACATGGTGCAGGTTAGGAGTTATAAAAATCAGGCCAACAATTTTGTTAACACGTTGTGGTAACCTGAACTCGGTATGGGCCAGGATATTAAATAATGATTGAAAAGTTTGCCTCAATACCAAAACGCCAATTGCCGGGCCGCAAATAAATACCCAAAGCATTAAGCAACAGGTGCGTACACAGGTTTCGCCGGGATGTTCACGTACTGTGGTCGAAACGTCAACATGAAGATCGCTGTGATGCACGAGGTGAAATTTCCACAGCGGATCTATCTTGTGCATTACCACGTGATAAACGTATTCGCAAAGGTCAAGCAGCATAAAAAGGCTTATATAGTAAACCCATTTATTATGATGACCGGGTATGTAATTGATTAGCCCCCAATGATGTGCGTTGGTCCAGCCAACTATGAGTAAAACAATCGTGGTAAGTAATAGTTGGATAGGGAGGGCTGTGAAAATGAACAGCAGGTTGGTTTTATTGTGCTGCCAGCGTTTTTTTACCGAAATCATACCAGAAGCAACGCAGACTTCCATCAGCCACAGTGAGCAGATAATAAAAGCATATAAAGCAACTTGCACAGCATCCTGATGCCGGTCGAGGAATTGGGTAATAGTCATTCTTAAATTAGTAGGGTAATCGCCTTTGATATTAGAAGGCAATTAGAATGCAATATCTTTTTTTTGAATGAATGTTTGATGAAGTATGTTAAGCGGTTGTTAATGTACTGTGAATGGAAGAGGAGCACATTTGACAGTATAATTTGTCCTGGGTTATCCGAACGCTGAAAAATCATTATAAATTTATCATATGAAGATTCCGAAAATTACCGGCATAATTGACAGGCGCATATTGGTGAACTTTACCGCGGATGCGGACATAGCAAAAAAAATAGTGCCACCGCCCTTTACTCCCAAGCTTGTTAACAGCAAAGCTATAGCAGGGATCTGTTTGATCAGGCTTAAGCACGTTCGCCCTAAAGGTATGCCTGCTTTTTTAGGCGTAGGTTCGGAAAATGGCGCACATCGAATAGCCGTACAATGGGAGGAAAACGGGGAATTGAAAGAAGGAGTTTATATACCTCGACGGGATACCTCGTCCTTATTTAATACGATTGCAGGTGGCAGGGTATTCCCCGGTAGACATCACCAGGCCAAATTTGACGTTAATGAGCACGACGACCAATATCACGTGGCTTTCACCAGTTCGGACGGAACGGTGATTAGTGTGGATGCAAAAGTTGCTGATGAACTCAATCCGGATTCGATATTCGGGACGCTTGATGTAGCTTCTGATTTCTTTAAGGCCGGGGCAACGGGATATTCACCCAATGGCAATAAGTATGAAGGGTTAGTGTTATATACCGATAACTGGAAAGTACAGGCGCTCGAAGTGAGTGCTGTTAAATCAAGCTTTTTTGAAGATGAAAGCATTTTTCCGAAGGGTTCAGTAACGTTTGACAATGCGTTACTTATGACCAATGTTCAGCACGATTGGTCATCCGGCTGCGATAAACCGATGGTGGTGAGCGCTTAATTATTACTTTTAAATATCTTTGCGCTTACGCAAATGAAATTATCAGCTACAGAACAATCCACGGGCGGCGATCTGCTGCTGCTTATCAATGAAAAACATTTCGACAGGATGTTTTTTACCCGCGATCGTCAGCATAAATACCTTACCATAGCCTGGAACCGTGGCGAAAAGCAAACTGTAACCATCGATGAGGTGGATTATGATTTTCTGCCCAACACCATTCTGCCCCTAATGGTTAACCAATCTTTCCGTTTTGAGCGGCCTGAAGATATAGTAGCCTGGCAGTTTAACCGCGATTTTTATTGCATTGTTGATCATGACGAAGAAGTAAGCTGCGTGGGCTTCCTGTTTTATGGTAGCTCCGACCAGGTTTTTGTTACCCTTGACGAAGCCATGCAGTTTAAACTGCAACGCTTGCTTGATATTTTCATTGAAGAATTTGAAACAGCAGATAATATCCAGATAGATATGCTCCGGATGCTGCTGAAGCGTCTTATTATTATTGTAACCCGCCTGGCAAAGGCTCACAGTGCTCACAAAGCGGCAATTGCCGATGAAAAGTTTGGTACTATCCGCAAGTTTAACTTAATGGTGGAGAATAATTACCGTGAACACCATACTGTGGCCTATTATGCACAGCAATTAAATAAATCACCCAAAACGCTTTCCAATCTTTTTGCCTTGTATAACCATAAATCGCCCTTACAGGTGATACAGGAGCGTTTGATTATTGAGGCAAAGCGCCTGTTGTATTATACCGATAAATCGGCTAAGGAAATTACTTATGAACTGGGCTTCGATGATGCGGCTTATTTCAGCAATTTCTTCAAAAAACACACCTCGTTTTCACCAACCGATTTCAGAAATAATAAGGTTTTAGTTGCCGAAGGGAAATAATTACAAGTACCCGGGAAATTTGCCCATTCCGCAGGGCTGCTAAAGTTGCCACCTTTGTATTGTTAATTCAAAACAACAAAAATTAACATCACAAAAATGAAAACTTTCGCAATTCCAACAAGAGAACAAGTAACTCCAGAAAATCAGGCTATATTTGATACATTAAGAAAAGTAGTAGGCCGCGTACCAAACCTGTTTGCAGTTTTTGCAACTTCAGATCATGCGCTTGCTAATTATATAACACTTTCAAACGGTAAAACATCATTACGTGCCAAAGAAAAAGAAGCCGTAAACCTTATCGTGAGCCAGGTAAATGACTGTGCTTACTGTTCTGCCGCTCACACCGCCATCGCTAAAATGAATGGCTTTAACGATGATCAGATCCTTGAAATCCGTGGCGGTTCAGCTTCATTCGACCCGAAAATTGATGCTTTGGTTAAAGTAGCTAAATCAATTACCGAAAATAAAGGCCATGCCGATCATCAACTGGTTGAAAACTTTTACGCTGCCGGTTATACACAAGCTAACCTGATTGACGTAGCCGTAGCAGTGGGCGATAAAACAATTACTAACTATGTATACGCCTTGACCCAGGTGCCGGTTGACTGGCCTGCTATTCCTGAACTGGTTAAATAATATCCCTGATTTATAATTATAGTTTACACCCTTATGCCCGCCCTGCACTGCAGGGTGGGCATAAGTATTTATCTTTAAATTGTTTACATCATGAACTTTGCACGTTTTGCTTTTACCGATGGTGTTAAAAAGCTGCAGCAAAAATATGGCAGCCGTAGTAGTTATGCCCGCATGGAAAGCCTCATGGCTGATAAAGATGGCATTACCGAACCTGAACAAATGTTTATTGAAAGCCGCGACAGTTTTTATATGGCCAGTATAGGCGAAAACGGCTATCCATATATTCAACACAGGGGAGGCCCTGCCGGTTTTATCAAAGTTATAGATAACCATACTATTGGAGTGGTTGATTTCAGGGGGAACAAGCAATATATTTCGGTTGGTAACGTGATGACCCATCCGCAGGTATCTTTATTTTTGATGGATTATCCGCATAAAACAAGGCTCAAGATCTATGCTGATGCCCGTATTGTTGAACTTGCCGACAATCCCGAATTATTTGACCTGATTGATCCCGCTGAGTACAAACATACACCTGAAAGAATGCTCGTTTTCGATGTAAAAGCATTCGACTGGAATTGTCCGCAGCATATTACACCGCGCTACACCGTTGAGGAAATTAAGGAAGCCTTCGCACCGCAAAATGAATATGTGCTTAAACTGGAGTATGAAATAGCTAAGCTAAAAAAGCAACTGGAAGAAAAATAAGCGGCTTTGATAAATAGACCGCAATAGTTTACCTTTAATTAATGCTGATAACAGCAGGCGTAAACTAATGAACATAATTCAACAAATAATCCCCATGCTTGCCTATGAAGATGGTATTGCGGCCATGAACTGGTTGTGCGATGTTTTTGGTTTTACTGAAAATATGCGGATGACGGATGCGGCTGATCACCTTGCTCATGGGGAGCTCAAAATGGGCGAAAGCCTGGTTATGCTGGCTGAGCCTACGTCCCATTATCAAAGCCCGGCACATCATGCCCAGAATTGTGATATCGCTGCTAAATGGAGCGCTGTACCTTATATTATCAATGGAGTTTTGGTGTATGTAGACGATGTTGAACAGCATTACAGAACTGCTAAAAGTAAAGGCGCAACGATATTAAGTGAATTGGAATATGGCTTTCCCGGCACCCGCTATCGTGCTGCCGACCTGGAGGGGCAGCGCTGGATGTTTATGCAAATTAAAAGAGATTAAACCACCTTATGACTACGCTGTTCCATTTATTGTTTGTTGTAATTAAATCATCCATTCTTGGGTTGCTTTATACCCCGGTAGTCTGGTTTTTATGGGTGCTGTTTTTAAAAGCACAAAAAAGTATACCGGCTTTAAATGGTTCAGCGTATTTGCAGTTTATAAAATTGTCAGTATATCGCTGATCGTGTTTTCCTTTACCTATTATGGCAATCATGGCCTCGGCGATGAATCCCGGATTCCTTTGGGGCATGGAGAAGCTATGGAGGAGAGCGACCAGTTTGCTTATTTTGTGCCTAAAGGGAAAAGTGAACAAATCCATGTGGATACTTATTTTAAAAGGCGATAACCTTTGCATGTCGGTTGATTCGGGATATAAAGTTTATAACTTAAGAACTAAAGGTGTTGTTAATTTCAGTGATGAGCCAATGTATAACGCTTTTGCTGTTTCATACGGTTTACCATTATCGCGGCATTTAAAAGATTTCAGATCGCAATATGATGAATACTGGAGCGGATGGCGGTTTTGGCTGCTGCCATAGTAAATTATTGGGTTCAAATAGCCGTGATAGCAAGTTTTAATCAAAACTTTCGCATATTTTATATCGTACACCAATATAATAGATATTTTTGTGCGTTGTAGGCAAAAGGCACATTAATGGTGTCCATGTACATACAACAGGTTTACTGTAATATTTACAGTTGTACTTATTAACTTTATTTTTAATTTTATAAAATTCAGAACACTAAGGTGTTGCCTGTTATAAACCAAACTATAATAATTGTTGATGGAACTTACGAATAAAGGGGTAAAAGGCAGCCAGTTAAAAAATATGATCATTAAAAGGCTTTATTTTAATAAGGCCATGTCGTGTGCCGGATTAAGTGAGTTATTTGATAAAAGTATCCCGTCTATAGCCAAAGCTATAAACGAGTTAATGCACGAGGGTTTTGTGGTTGAACAGGGGTATGCCCCTTCAAGCGGCGGCCGTCGCCCGTTAATGTATTCGGTAAAGTCAAGCGCTATGCACATTTTAGCTATCGCGCTCGATCAGCTCACCGCCCGTATCCAGATGTTTGATCTGCTGAATAATCCGGTTGCCGATATGCTTACCTTTGAGCTTAAACTACTCAATAACCCCGAGGCGTTGCCCACGCTGGTTGAGCAGATTAACAACTACATAGCAAACAGTGGGATCCCTAAAGATAAGATTGCCGGAATAGGCATCGGTATGCCCGGCTTCATCAATATCACCGAAGGTATCAATTATACCTACCTTGATGCCGGCGGACAAAGCTTAACTGCCTACCTTACTTCCAAAACAGGCATCGCCACTTATATCGATAATGATTCAAGTCTGATAGCCCTCGCCGAACAAAAATTTGGTATTGCCAAATCACAGCAGGAAGTTATGGTAATAAACCTGGGCTGGGGTATTGGCCTGGGGATGATCGTAAATGGAAAACTGTTCCGCGGCCACAACGGTTTTGCGGGCGAGCTAAGCCATATCCCGCTATCGGAAGATGGTTCCCTTTGCGAATGTGGTAAACGCGGCTGCCTGGAAGCCGAAGCATCATTATTGGTAGTTGCTCAAAAAGCCATAGCAGGTATCAAAAAAGGCCGTGTAACCAGCTTAAAATATAATGAGGAAGATCACTCCAAACTAATGGGAGATGCCCTGATAGAGGCTGCCAATAACGGTGACCAGTTTGCTATCGAACTGTTATCCGACGCCGGTTATAAAATAGGGAAAGCCCTGGCCATCCTTATCCACATCATGAACCCCGCCATCATTGTATTAAGTGGTCGCGGAGCTAAAGTTGCCAAGATACTGATGGCCCCGATACAACAAGCCCTTCACAAGTACTGTATCCCGCGTCTGGCAGGCGGTACCGAACTATTGGTATCTGAACTTGGGTTTGATGCTGAGTTAATTGGTGCGGCTGTATTGGTAATGGAAAACTTTGACAGGGTGGTGAAAAGCAAAGCTGCAAAAGCGGCTAAAAGCGCGGCAGCGTAAAAAATATCCGGTTACCGTCATTGCGAGGCACGAAGCAATCGCGAACTATACAGAGGTACTTGCACAGTTACTCTGCTAATTGGGGATTGCTTCGTACCTTATAATGACGTATTGGGGGGATGATCTTTATTTTCATCCAAACACTTTCTCCGAAAATTCCATCGCCTCCTGGAATTTATCCATATTAAGCCCTGTGGGCTCATTTTGTATTTTAAGGTAGCCTATCAGGTTTTCGGTAGCAATGTTGCCTGTGAGGTCGTCTTTGGCCATTGGGCAGCCTCCGTATCCTTTTAATGCAGTATCAAAACGCTTGCAGCCGCTTTCATAGGCTGCTGTTATCTTAGGTTGCCAGGTATCTGGTGTGGAATGAAGATGGATGCCAAACTCAACGTTGGGGAATAACCGACAAAGATTAGGATAAATACTGCCAATCTGTGCCGCATCTGCGATGCCTATAGTATCGGCAAGGGCAATGTCCTTTATTCCCTCGGTTGTCATTTTTTCAGCCCATTGTTCAACAATGCCGGTATTCCATTCATCGCCATAGGGATTACCAAAACCCATAGAGAGGTATACCAATAACTGTTTGCCGTTTTTACCACACAATTCATTCATGCGCTGCACATTTTCAAAGGCTTGCGTTATAGTGGTATTGGTATTTCTAAGCTGAAATGTTTCGGATATGGAAAATGGATAACCAAGGTAAGTGATCTCTTCATGTTTAGCCGCGTCTTCTGCCCCGCGATAGTTGGCTATAATAGCTAATAGCTTTGACCGAGTATTACTCAGATCGAGTTTCTTTAATACCTCCGCCGTGTCCTGTAACTGGGGGATAGCCTTGGGCGATACAAAGCTGCCAAAATCTATCGTATCAAAACCCACCTGTAAAAGCAGGTTAACGTATTCGGCCTTTATATCGGTAGGAATAAAATCATGAATGCCCTGCATGGCATCGCGGGGGCATTCGGTTATTTTGATGCTCATTTTTGGAAATCGTAGGTTTTAAGTCTTAAGTCAAAAGTCATCAATTTAGTTTACAAAACGCTAAACTTCCAACTTAAAACTTTTGATTTAAGCCTTAAAACCCGAGACTTTAGATTCAGGACTTAAGCTAATCAACTGTATTCGGCAAATGCTGATCCTCAGTTAAGCCTTCGCGCTCAAATTTGCGGATAATAAGCCTTGTACCGCCATTATAGGTTACATAGCTCGATACCCAGTTAATGAATACAATCACCTTATTACGGCCGCCTAAAAGCGATATCAGGTGCACAAACATCCATACAAGCCATGCAAAAAATCCCTGGAATTTTACTTTGCCCAAATCGGCCACCGCCTTATTGCGGCCAATAGTTGCCAATGAGCCTTTATCGTTATACTTAAACGGTGAGGTTTGTTCGCCGTTAATGATATGAATGATATTTTTAGCCACGTGCTGGCCCATTTGTATGGCTACCTGCGCTACGCCGGGGTGTCCCTTAGGGGTTTCATCGGTGATCATGGCTGCAACGTCGCCAATTGCAAATACATTGTTAAAGCCGGCAACGCGGCCAACGCTATCCACTTTTATTCTATTTCCACGTTCAATAACCTCTTTATCAAAGCCATCGGGCACAACACCCATAACCCCGGCACTCCAGATCACGTTTTTGGTGCGGATGGTTTTACCGCCTTCAAATTTTATTTCCTCGCCGTCGTAGCTTTCCACCTTTACGCCGGTTAGCACTTCAACGCCCATATTAGTCAGGAAGGTGCGGGCCGCGTTGGATGCCTGGTCGGAGAAGGGGCCAAGTACTTTCGGTAAAAAATCGACCAGGTACACCTTCATGTCCTCCTTTTTGAGTTCAGGGTAGTCTTTAGTCAAAACGTGATTACGAAGCTCGGCCAGTGAGCCTGCAAGCTCAACACCCGTTGGGCCAGCGCCTACCAGTACAAAAGTAAGGTAGGGATCGCGCTCGGCCTTACCTACTTTAAGCAGGGCTTCTTCAATGTTCTGCAAAATAGAGTACCGGAGGTTCAACGCCTCAGGGATCGACTTCATCGGCATGGAATAATGCTCGATATCTTTATTGCCGAAAAAGTTAGTAGTTGAGCCGGTAGCAATCACGAGGTAATCGTAAGCTATATTGCCTATAGTGGTTTCGAGTATGTTATTTTCCGCATCCACCCTGGTTACCTCGGCTATCCTGAATCTGAAGTTCTTTTGACTGGCAAAATTCTTCCGCAGGGAAAAAGCTATCGACTCCGACTCGAGGCTGCCCATGGCCACCTGGTACAACAGGGGCTGAAATGTATGGTAGTTGTGCTTATCCAGCATCAAAACATCTACGGGTTTGTCCTTTAGTTGTTTTGCTACCTGCAGACCGCCAAAGCCGCCGCCTACGATCACTACAAGTGGAAATTTTGAATTATTTGATGTGTTCATTTGTGCAGGGTATCTGTTAAAAAACTTTTTAAGGGCAACGTAATGCGCTTTTGGGAATATAGCGCAATCTCCGTGCCGCCAATAACATTTATATGAAATACGGTGTAAGTATAGTTCATTGTACGCGATATGCAACACCATCTGTCGGTGATATTATGGCTTTTTCTAATGAGCAGTATTGCATTGTACATCAACAAAAAAGGCCCCAAATTACTTTGGAGCCTTTCAATAATTTATTCTTTTCCTTATTTCAGGTCTTTCTTTCCAAAGTCAACGATCACCGGTGTTGCCACACAGATCGACGAATATGTACCGAAAAGAACACCGATCAATAACGCAAATGAGAAGCCTTTGATCACGTCGCCACCAAAGATGAACAATACTAACAATACGAATACCACGGTTAATGCTGTGATAATGGTACGGCTTAAGGTACTGTTAATGGCTCTGTTGATAACCTCTTCTGGTTTTTCGTTTTTGTTAGAGTGATCAAGGAATTCACGGATCCTGTCAAATACTACCACGGTATCGTTAATTGAATAACCGATAACCGTTAATATAGCCGCAATAAACGCCTGGTCAATATCCAGTGAAAATGGAAGGAAGCCATTGAATAATGAGAAGAACGACAATACCAATAAGGCATCGTGAGCAGTCGCGATCATGGCACCCAAGCTGAACTGCCATTTGCGGAAACGGATCAGGATGTAAGCCGAGATTACAAATATGGCGAATAGTACGGTGTAAATAGCTGATGTTTTTAACTCATCGGCAATAGTAGCACTTACTTTTGAACCACCTAAAATGTTGCTGTCGGTAATTTTAGTTTCAGCTTTAGCAGCTAATGTGCTAACAAGGGTTGCCCTTACCTTGGCATCGGCAGCTGTTGAGTTATCATTGAACAGATAGTTGGTAGTGATACTGAATTTATCGGTACCCATGGTTTTAACCTCGGTACTGCGACCTAAAGTGGCGTCGATAGCATCGTGGATCTGCTCGGTAGTAACGTTTTTGTTAGGGAAGCTAACAATGTAGTTACGGCCGCCTTCAAAATCCACACCGTAGGTAAAGCCGCGGGTGAAGATAGATATCAAACCTGCTGCAATGAATAAGCCTGAGAAAATGTAGAACTTGCCGCGGTTTTTTACGAACGCGAAGTTTGCATTTTTAAAGGTATGTGAGCTCCAAGGGTTAGAGAATTTGATATCCATGCCTTTGTCAAGCATCCACTCAAATATAACCCTTGAGATCAGCAATGAACAGAACAATGAAGTTGCGATACCGATCATCAATGTAGTTGCAAAGCCCTGGATAGGACCTGAACCAAATACAAACAGGATTAAGCCGGTAAGGAAGGTACTGATCTGTGAATCGAGGATTGAAGGCAAAGCGTGTTTAAAACCGTCGGAAACTGCAACCCTTAATGATTTGCCAAGGCCAAGCTCTTCACGCACACGTTCATAAACCAGTACGTTGGCATCTACCGCGATACCGAGGGTTAATACGATACCTGCAACACCTGGCACAGTTAATACCGCGCCTAAACTGGTCAGTACACCCATCAGGAAGAAGATATTGATGATTACTGCAACAACTGCTACAGTACCGGCACGATTGTAGTATGCGATCATGAAGATCAATACCACAACTAAGCCTAAGACACTTGAAGTAATGCCTGCAGAGATAGCCTGCTCGCCTAATGACGGACCTACAATTGACTCAGATACGATGTGGGCAGGAGCCGGTAAACGGCCTGCTTTTAATACGTTGGCTAAGTCGCGCGTATCATCAATGGTAAAGTTGCCAGAGATTGATGATACACCGCCCGAAATTTCGTTTTGTACGGTAGGAGCAGAGTATACGTTATCATCTAAAACGATGGCGATAGCTTTTTTGTTGGTGCCTGATGATGCTTCGGCCGTAACGGCACGCCATTTTTGAGCACCTTCTGAGTTCATGATCATCACAACTTCAGGGCTGCCTTTTTGGTCGTTATCGGCACGGGCATCGTTAATTACGTCGCCTGATAATACCGGGCCATTTTCGGCACCTGTAAGTTTGATAGCGTATAACGCGAAAGTTTTGGTGTTTTTAATAGGTTTTACTTCCCACAAAAATTTGATGTTCCGTGGAATAACCGCTAAAACATCGGCACTGTGCAGGTATGAATTTACTTTAGCAGTATCCTGAAGTGGAGCATAACCAACAACAGGGCCCTGGCCTAATTGCTGCTGGCCGTTTGCACCCTGGCCAACGTTTAATGACATTACTGCAAACAACGGGTGTTGTGCAGCTAATTTTGTTTTGCTTAATGAAGCAGCCGAAGTATCGTTTTTAGCAGCATTCTTTTGAACTTTGCTTAACAATGAACCTCCTTTAGCTGTATCAGCTTTTCCGGCTGCAAGTTTAGCAGTGGTATCAGCTTTCACTGATTTACCTGTGTCCGCTTTGGCGGTTTTGCTTTTTGCAGCAAGCAGGTTGTCAATGTTGATCAGGTATTGATATGCCTCAGCATTATCAAAAGTTTCGTAAAACTCCAGCTTCGCAGAACCCGAAAGCAATTTGCGAACACGCTCTGGCTCTTTAACACCCGGCAATTCAACTAAAATCCTGTTCGAGCCTTGTTGCAACTGGATGTTTGGCTGGGTTACACCAAACTGGTTGATACGGGTGTTCAAAACAGTAAATGATTGTTTAACCGCAGTTGAAGCCAAATCCTCAAGATAAGTTTTAACCTCGCTGTTTGAAGCGTTGAACTTCAGGTGGTCCTGGTTATCTTTTGTTGAAAAGATAGCGGCAAGTTTACCATTGGGGTTTAGCTTTTCGTACTCGCTTACAAATAAAGCGATGTAATCTTTTTGGTTGGTTTGAGCATTGGCCTGCAATTTGTCGGCGTTAGCCAAAGCCTGGTTAAAAGTAGCATCAGGATTGTTGTTGGCAATTTTCCTAACCAGCTCATCAAGCTGGATCTGCATAGTAACGTTCATGCCACCCTTAAGGTCAAGGCCTAATGCAATTTCCCTTTGCAATACATAAGCGTAATCATGTTTTAATAGCGGATAAACCGGTTGATTGGAAATAGAATCCAAATAAGCTTTTTCTTTCTCAGGATCTCCCTTTGAGTATACTTTGGCATCCTCCCTAACCTTATGGGCCACCCACGTAAATGATAGCTGGTATAAGCACACCACTGCCAGTAGTATGGCGAAAAATTTAATAACCCCTTTGCCTTGCATCGAATTTGTAATATGTAATAAATTAGTTTATAAGCTTTTTTTCAATAAGGCAGCAAATCTAATAAAATTTCGTAAGCACAAAATTTTAAATTAAAACAAAATCATGACAAAAAATGTTAGCGCCGCACAAGTGTGATAAAAGAATATTTATACTTGTTTTTTTCGTCGGGTTCAAAATCTTCACGATCTTTTTCCTGCCATTCATCAGGATTTAATTCCGGGAAGAAGGTATCGCCTTCAAAATCCTGGTCAATAATGGTGAGATATATGCGATCAGTTAACGGAATTGACTGTCGGTAGATCTCGGCCCCCCCAACAATAAAAACTTCATCCTCGGCCTTGCAAAGCTCAATGGCCGCTTCAATGGATGGTACTACCTCGCAACCTTCAATACTGATGGCCTGCCGGGTAATAACAATGTTGCGGCGTTTGGGCAAGGGCTTACCAACCGAATCAAAAGTTTTACGGCCCATGATCACGGTATGCCCGGTAGTAACATCTTTAAAATGCTTCAGATCATTAGGCAAATACCAGAGTAATTTATTGTCTTTACCGATAGCGTGGTTTTTTGCTATGGCTACGATGATGGATAAAATCATTTTATTTGGTCATTAAGTCATTGGGTCATTTGCTTCGTGTCATTTTGCTTTGCATCATTTTACTTCGCGTCATTGAGTCATTTTTTGACTTGTAGTTATGCATTGCCTTTCCCAATGAATTTGATATAGATGTTTAATTTTACGTGAATTGTTCTAATTCCCGGAGCAGCGATTGATATTCGTCGTTATTGATCAGGCTTCTCGTATTTGCCTTTTTGAGCCAACCTTTGGTTTCAATTACTGATCCGCGGCTAAAATAGCAGAAGTTCTTATTCTCCTTGTAATGATAGCGTCCAAATCCTTCAGCAATGTTTGCGCCAATCAAATCAGATGAGCGAACAATTTGTTTACCCAAAGTGTCTTTAGCAAAGTATTCCCATTTAGCCACTATAAACCAAACCCTGTCGGAAAATGCTTCTGAAAGATTATACACTTCAAGTTCTTCAATTCTATTACTCATGATAAGATCAGGCGTAAAATAGGACAATCAAAAAATGACTCAATGACCAAATGACGCGAAGCCAATGACTAAGTTATACCGCCACTTCGGCCTTAATATGCGGCCAGGGATCATAATTCTCCAAAGTGAAATCTTCAAACTTGAATGAGAAGATATCTCTTACCTCCGGATTGATTTTCATGGTTGGCAGGGGGCGAGGACCGCGGCTTAGCTGCAGGCGCGCCTGGTCCATATGGTTGTTATACAAATGGGCATCACCAAAAGTGTGTATAAAGTCGCCAAGATCAAGGTCGCATACCTGTGCCATCATCATGGTGAGCAACGCATAGGAAGCTATGTTGAACGGAACGCCAAGGAAAATATCGGCACTGCGTTGGTACAACTGGCACGAAAGTTTTCCCTTTTGTTCCCCCTTCAGGGGGTTAGGGGGCTCTACGTAAAACTGGAACAAACTATGGCATGGCGGCAGGGCCATCTGGTTAACCTCGGCAACGTTCCAGGCCGACACGATGATACGGCGCGAGTCGGGATTGTTTTTAAGCTGGTTCACCACCTGTTTGATCTGGTCGATATGACCGCCATCTGGTGTAGGCCACGAGCGCCACTGTTTGCCGTACACGGGGCCAAGGTCGCCATTTTCGTCGGCCCACTCGTCCCATATTTTTACGCCATTTTCTTTCAGGTAGCGGATATTGCTGTCGCCGCTCAAAAACCAGATGAGCTCATGGATGATAGATTTGAGGTGCAGTTTTTTGGTGGTTACCATCGGGAAACCATCCTTGAGATTGAAACGCATCTGGTAGCCAAACACACTTACTGTACCGGTGCCGGTTCTGTCATGCTTTTGCGCTCCGGTTTCCATCACATGTCTCATCAGGTCAAGATACTGTTTCATTTTATTTTAAGTTAGATTCGGTTGATTGAGTTAAATTGGTTGATTAGGTTAATGCTTTGAGAAGGCAATGACTTAATGACCTAATGACTCAATGACCAAAGTTTCAAAAGGCAAAGAAAAATAATCTACCTTTGGTTTCCTACGGATGTTGGCAAATACATCACGTGTTAATTAATTTGTATGATTTTATTTCCGAATGCAAAAATAAACATCGGCCTCAATATTACCGAACGCCGGCCGGATGGTTATCATAATCTCGAAACCATTTTTTACCCTATCGACATTAAAGACGCCCTTGAAGTAGTGAAAAGCGACAAATTTAGCTTCACCTCAAGCGGGCTGGATATTCCTGGCCTACCGGAGGATAATCTCTGCGTTAAAGGTTATCAAATGCTCAAGCAGGACCATGACCTGCCACCGGTGAGCATTCATCTGCATAAGCATATTCCGATAGGCTCGGGGTTGGGCGGGGGATCGGCCGATGCCGCATTTTTTATCAGGTTGATGAATGATGAATTTAAACTCGGCCTTTCGGTAGATGAAATGACCAATTACGCGCGCCGCCTCGGTGCCGACTGTGCTTTTTTTATCGAGAACAAACCTGTGTTTGCTTTTGAACGCGGTGATGAATTTGAGAACATCAGGCTCGACCTGTCGGCTTATAAAATCGTGTTGGTAATGCCGCCTGTTCATGTATCAACAGGGGAAGCTTTTCGCGGTATAAAGCCGACCCCGGTAAAAGATTCATTGTTCGATTTGATCAACGAACCGATAGCTGATTGGAAGAAGCTTATCAAAAATGATTTTGAACAAACCGTGTTTGAAAATCATGCAGAAATCAGAGGCATCAAAGCGGCCCTTTATGAGGCAGGGGCCATATACTCAGGCATGAGTGGAACCGGAGCATCTGTGTTCGGTATTTTTGCTGAAACTCCCGATTTGAAATTTTTGGAAGGGGAGAACCAAGTGTTCTATTTGTGATGTCGGATTTCGGATGTTTGATTTCGGATTTGGTAGGATTCGGGAAGCTGTCCCGAAGCAAAATAAAAGCATCATTGCGAGGTACGAAGCAATCTCCGATTGGCAGGTCGTCCCTGTATAGTTTGGGATTGCTTCGTACCTCGCAATGACGTTGTGATATAAAACAATTCTGCTACGAAACTTAATTATCCTGCTGCATGTAAATGCCGGATGATTTATCGATCATTTTATCGGTCGATAGACCTTCCGGCATTTTATTTAAAAGAAATATCCGATTCCAAAATCCTACTTACAAATTCCGAAATCAAACATCCGAAATCCGAAATCAAATGCCCGCGTCTTCACTCACGCCTCGCCCTATGCCTTCCACCCAATCGTGCTCGCCCCAGCCTTTGGCAATAGCGGTTAATAAACGGCTGTGTACGGCGTTTGCAATAGGCATGGGCATCTCGCTTGTCTGCGATAATTTAAATGCGAGGCGCGCATCTTTATAACCCAATTTTGATTTGAAGCCTACTGGTTGATATTGCTTGCCGGCGAGGGCCTTGCCGTAGCTCTGGAAAATTGGAGCGTTGAAAAGCGTCGAGCTGAAAAAGTCGGCTACCTGCATTCTGCTTAGTCCGTTTTTTTCGGCAAGGGTGAATGCCTCGGCCATCATTTCCATGGATGCCATGATCATAAAATTGCCTGCTATTTTAACCACATTTGCACCTCCCGCCGAGGGGCCAAAATCAATCACTTCCTGGCCAAGTAAATAAAGTATAGGACGGGCGTCAATTTTAGTTTGTTCATCACCCGAAACGCAGATCCATAGCTTACGTGCAGCGGCTGCTTCGGGCCTTCCGAATACAGGAGAAGCGAGGTAGCGATTTCCTGCCTGTTCATGTAACCTGGCCAATTCTTCAGAAGTTCCAGGTGAAATAGTGCTCATGGATATGTGTACAGCATTTGGCTGTAGCGTTTTTAAAATTCCGCCGTCGCCTACAGCCGATTCTCGCAGCACTTCGTCATCTGATACCATAGTGATCAAAAATGGCACATTTGCCGCGGCTTCAGCAGGACTCTGGCATTTGGTTACACTGTCGGTGCCAAGCTCGTCTACCTTTGAAAGTGTGCGGTTGTAAACCTGCAAATGGTACCCTGAGTCAATGAGGTTTTTGGCCATGCTGATACCCATGTTGCCAAGGCCTATAAATCCAATCTTTGTTTTCATATTTTAGCTGATGTATTCCCTGTCTTCGTCACTTAGTGTATCGGTGTCGTCTTTTTTGTGCATGGCGTCATGATAGCCTTCAATATCGAACTTTTGTTTTTTAGGCCATGCCACGATCAAGCCCAATATAAAACCTGTTACCGCAACTACCAGCATCATCATTAGTTTGGATACCCTGAAAGTGGCGAACAAAAATTTGAAGTAAACCTCGTCGGTATTTTGCATCAGTACGATGGTAAGCAAAACTGCGATGGCTACAATGACTATTGTTTTAATGCTCATGATGGATGTTGGTTTTAGAGTAATACAATATCCGCTTTTTAAATGTTTAATAAAAATTGATCTCATGTAAATCGAGGTCATGGAATTTGATCGCGAAATAGTGCGGAGATGTGTCTGCATTTTTAGGTTCATATTTTATTGGCTGTGTCCACCTCCGGTAGCTCTTCAATTTAAGTCGCCCAGATTTTGCCCGGTTGATAATTGCCCTTTCAAAAAAATGAGGTGACAATAACCGCAGTGAAATTTTGCCCGTATTTTTCAAAGGCTAAAATCAGAACTTTTAATACCCCTGGAATTTGATATTGCGAGGATTTCTTTCGCCCAAAATTTCTTAGCGAGAATCCTGCGAGAGTGAAAAAAAATCCGTTCGAAAACTGATTTTGTATACAAGCAGGAGAGATGCCGCGATTTTTTTTTATTCCTGAATCATTACTTCACTACACTTTCTGACGTGGGCTTGTTCGTGCCGAATTAGAAAGTTTTACGCTAAATAAGATGTATTAATTATTTGATTTATAAATTTATATGATGATTTTTTGCTTGTTGTTTTTTAAATGCTAATTTTTTTAGTTTTTTGTGATTTTATTTGCATTGCTTTTGTTTGATTATTTGTTTATATGAATTATATAAATATCTGATTTTTAAATTTATATTTTTATAATATAAATAGTTAGTTCAAATTTATTAATCGATGTGAAATGACTTAAATTGAAATTGTATAGTTTGCCGATCCAATTTTTATATTGGAACTTAATACACTAAGTAAAAATTGAATTTTGCCGCTGTTTTGTGCTGAAGTATTGATTGAGCCCAGAATGCGGTAAAAAAATAGAATCGCTCTGAGGGGCTAAAAACGGCCAAATGAAGCACAAGGGTTTCACCCCTATTTTGGGTTAGAAATTAAAAAGCCGGGATAGATTTTGGGTTTTAAACAGCTATCAGGTAACCGGCAGAAGTATGGTTTCTGAAGCTGTTTTACGAAGTAACAGGAGGCGAAAAATATAAAGATCAGGCTTTGGTTTTGCGCTGGGTAATTTGCTTTCGGGCGACGGGGTACAAGAAGATTGTCGACAAAATAAGAAGCGCACCACTCCAAAACCCCGGCGTCATTTTATTCATGTCGCCCAAAAAAATAAACGACATTATGATGCCGTACACCGGTTCAAGATTGGTGATAAGCGCCACCCTGAACGCCGAAAGCTCGCGCATTACGGATACACCGGCAACGTAAGCGAGCGATGTACACACGGTGCCAAGTAGTACCAGGTAACCAATATCCGCTGGCTTTAACAACATGGCCCGGGTATAGCCGGAGGTTATCAAAAGGTAAATCGAGATCCATACAAAAGCGCCGGATAGCTCATAAAATGCAATAACCGGCGCCTGTAATTTTTGTACGTGGCGAGAGTTAATGATGGAAAAAAGGCTGGCGCAAACCGCGCTTACAAGTCCAGCTATAATACCCTTAGTGTATCTTGTTTCAAATTTGAAAATTAAAATGATGCCTGAAATAATTAAAATCCCGGCTAAAATTTCCAATTTTGAAATGCTTTTTTTATTGATGATCGGCTCAAATATTGCCGTGAAAAGTGTGATGGATGAGAGGCAAACCAGGGTAACTGCAACCGTCGAAAGTTTAATGGCTGCAAAGAAAAGGATCCAATGCCCACCCACAATTGCCCCCGTAAGCACCAGTTTGATCAGCGTTTTTCTGTCGACTTTAAAATCGGTTTTATTGAATTTAAAATACAAAAACAGCGAAACAGAGGCAATAAGTACTCTGTACCACACCAATTGTACGGCCGAAATGGTGATCAGGGCGCCTAAAATTCCGGTAAATCCCCACACAAAAACAGTAAAATGGAGTATTATAAGGTTCTTATTTAGGGTAGAGGGGGTGTTTTGCGCCATTATTTAGGTGCTTTTAAAAGTAGGTAATAGCCCAAAATGCCAAAAACGATGTTAGGAATGAATACAGCTGCCAGAGGCGACATGCCCCCTTTTACCGAAAATACAAGGGCAAACCGTTCTAATATAATATAAGCGAAGCATAATAGAATACCTATCCCCAGGGGTAATCCAACGCCTCCGCGTACCTTTCTCGACGATATGGAAACACCGATTAATGTGAGTACAAAGGCTGATAAAGGGTACACAAAACGGTGATATTTTTCAAAATAAATGGCCTTTAAATATTCCGGGCGGCGCAGTTTTTCCTTGTCAATATTCTTGTTCAGGTCGCTTAAAGACATGGCCTGGTATACGTTATCATATACAATAAAATCGCTCGGGTGCATATCCAAAACAGTGTCTTTTGGCGTGTTACTTGTAATGAATTGTTCTTTCATTCCGTTTACATATTTAACACTGTATTGTTTAAGCGACCAGATCCGTTTTAAAGAATCGTATTGAATTTGTTCGGCAATCAGTTTTTCACGCAACGTATCACCATTAAATTTCTCCATTATAAAATTGTAACCGAAGTGAGTTGTGGGATCGTAATTGGCAAGATAAACAAAAGTATGTTTGTCAATTTGCATGTGTACCTCCACCTTAGTCGGGTCATTGTCCATCATGCCATTGGCATTTTCAAAGTCGATTTTCAGCCGGTTTGTGAAAGGAATAAGGTATACATTTGCAAAAAAAGACACCACAAATATGATTGATGAAGCGATTACATAAGGTCTTAAAAATCGATTAAAACTTGCCCGGCCGCTCAATATCGGAACAATTTCTGTTTGGTTTGCCATCTTGGCTGTAAAGAAAATCACCGCCAAGAAGTTGATCAGCGGCGATAACATATTCAAATAAAATGGAATAAAACCCGCGTAATATCTGAAGACGATATCGTGCAAACTGGCGTGTTTATTCAGGAAGTTATCAAGCTTTTCTGACACGTCAAACACTACAGATATCACCATGAAAATGCCCATAGTAAATATAAAAGTGCCAAGGTATTTGCCAATAATAAACCTGTCGATGATCTTTAAATATCTATGAAAAAAAGCTTTCATCTGTCGGTTGTTTGATTGTTAATTTCCATGTTTTTCCTGGAGATTTCTTGTGATTTTATGAGTTGTTATAAACGCTGTCCAAGGCGCTTTACCATCATGTTTTTCCAATCGTAAAACTCACCCGCAATAATTTTTTTTCGCGCCTCTTTAACCAGCCATAGATAAAAATGGAGGTTGTGCAAGGTGGCGATCTGAGCGCCTAACATTTCGCCAGAGTGGATCAAATGACGTAAATAGGCTTTGCTGTAATCCCTGTCGGCAAACAGATCGCTGTCATCTTCAATGGCCGAAAAGTCGTTTTTCCATTTCTCATTTTTGATGTTGATGATGCCGTTTTTGGTGAAAAGCATGCCATTGCGCGCGTTCCTGGTTGGCATAACGCAATCAAACATGTCAATACCCAGAGCTATGTTTTCCAAAATGTTTACAGGTGTACCTACACCCATTAAGTAACGCGGTTTTTGCTGCGGTAATATATTGCATACAATTTCGGTCATAGCATACATTTCCTCGGCCGGTTCACCTACTGAAAGGCCACCTATGGCATTGCCTTCACGCTCATATGAAGCTATTACTTCGGCCGATCGTACACGCAGATCTTTATATACCGAACCCTGTACAATTGGGAAAAGCGTTTGACTGTAACCATATTTTGGTCCGGTGCTGTCAAACCTGTCGCAGCAGCGTTTCAGCCAGCGGTGGGTCATTTCTATCGATCGTTTTGCGTAGTTGTAATCGCAGGGATAGGGGGTACACTCATCAAACGCCATGATAATATCGGCGCCGATAATGCGCTGAATGTCCATTACATTTTCGGGAGTAAACAAGTGTTTTGATCCGTCAATATGCGAGCGGAAAGTAACCCCTTCCTCTTTTATTTTGCGTACCTCGGTTAATGAATATACCTGGTAGCCGCCGCTATCGGTTAAGATGGGACCGTCCCATCCATTAAATTTATGTAGTCCTCCGGCGCTTTCAAGTGTATTTAAACCGGGGCGCAGATATAGGTGGTAAGTGTTGCCCAATATAATTTGCGCCGAAATATCCTGTTTAAGCTCGTGCTGGTGCACCGCCTTTACAGTGCCGGCAGTGCCTACCGGCATAAAAATAGGGGTTTGTATGGTACCGTGGTCGGTAGTGATCTCGCCGGCTCGGGCCTTTGAAAGCGGGTCTTGTGCTGTTAAGTTAAATTTCATTTTAGGGTTGCAAAATTAGCAAAAAAAACCCTCATGCCCGTCCTTTCCAAAACGGCGGCAGGATAAAAGCTATTTATAAACGTGCTGAATATTAAAACCATGTTAATTAAAGTACTTTTATTTTAAGGGGGATTAAATAAGAGTACATTAAACTTCAAATTAACGCTGATATTGAGCCTTAATTTCATTGATTTTTAACAAATTTGCCTCATTATTTTTTTTGTTTGGAAACGTACTTACACGACGCGCTTTTTATTCTTTTTCAGCTTTGTTTTATAGTTCAGCTATATTACCTGGTAAGCAGGCATACCCGCCTTGCAGGCCATAAACCCGCCGAAGGGCCGCCGCCCAGAGTCTTAATCCCCATTTCTGTTATTATCAGCGCCCGCAACGAAGCCCGTAACTTAGAGGAAAATCTCCCATCGATACTGGAACAAAACTATCCTGATTTTGAGGTGGTTGTTATCAATGATTGCTCTTTTGATACTTCCGACGAGGTGCTTGAAACCATGCAAAAAAAATACGCCCACCTGAAAGTTGTTACCATTACCGAGCATGACCGCTTTAAAACCGGTAAAAAGTTTGCCCTTACCTTAGGCATCAAGGCATCAAAAAATGAACACCTTTTATTTACCGACGCTGATTGTAAGCCAGCTTCCGAAAACTGGATAAGCCGTATGGCAGCCAATTTTGCAAGCGGTGTGCAAATAGTTTTGGGATACTCTCCTTACTATAAAAAAGGTGGTTTTATTAATGCTTTTACCCGCTTTGAAACCATAAAAACAGCAACCAATTACCTGTCGGGCGCGTTAACCGGCGACCCCTATATGGGTATTGGACGCAACCTTGCCTATACAAAAACGTTATTTTTTAGTGCAAAAGGGTTTGCTTCGCACATGCACGTAATATCAGGCGATGATGACCTGTTTGTTAACCAGCATGCTACTCCTGACAACACAGTAGTTGAACTGAGCCCCGAATCATTTATGTTTACAGAGGCTAAAACCACTTTTAAATCATGGTTTAAACAAAAAAAGCGACACATGGGAGTAGGGAAACTGTATAAAAACCAGCACAGGCGTATGCTTAGTTTTGATGCAGTTAGCGGCTTTATATTCTATATTTTATTAATATTATTCCTTATTTTAAGATATGAACCGTTACTGGCATTAGGTTTGTACGTTTTTAGGTTGATATTACAAATGGCCATTTATAATCGTATATTTAAAAAACTTAATGGCAAAGACCTTTGGTGGTATCTCCCCTTTTTTGACCTATTATATTATACATATTTAAATGTTTTTGGATTGATCGGTACCTTTTTAAAAACTACTCAATGGAAATAAACGCCAACTTTACCGAGAACGCAAAGAATGATTTTCACCTGGTAGTGAAGGCCAGGCAGGGAGATCAAAAAGCCTATGCCGATTTGATGCACCGTTATAAAGACTCGATTTATTTCATGGTGCTTAAGATGGTAAACAACAAAGAAGATGCAATGGATTTAACGGTTGAAACCTTTGCCAAAGCATTTGAAAAACTTGAAAAATACCAGCCTGATTTTGCTTTTAGCACCTGGCTTTTCAGGGTAGCAACTAACAATTGCATTGATTTTATCCGCAAAAAGAAACTAAGTACCATGTCAATTCATGGCATGATGGACGATGAAGGGGATGAAAAACCGCTGCAAATTAAGGCGGATAGCCTTAACCCCGAAGAAACATCTATCAAAAAGCAACAAACTCAGGAGCTAAGATCATTAATTGAAAGCCTCCCCACGCGTTATAGGAACCTGATTACCTTACGCTATTTTGATGAGCTTTCGTACGAAGAAATAGCCCAGCAACTCGATCTCCCGTTAGGGACGGTAAAGGCGCAATTATTTAGGGCAAGGTACCTGCTTGGCAATATTATTAACCGTTTTAACAGGGATGACATCTGAAATAATTCTACAATATTTTCCTGATTTAAGTGCCGAACAGCGTGAGCAATTTGAAAAATTGCCAGCTTTATATGAACACTGGAACAGCCAGATCAACGTAATTTCCCGCAAAGATATTGATCTTTTATTTGAACGTCACGTGCTCCACTCGCTTGGGATTGCCAAAGTAATGGCTTTTTTACCGGGCGAAAATGTGCTTGATGTGGGTACCGGTGGGGGCTTTCCTGGTATTCCCCTGGCTATTTTATTCCCCGAAACACAATTTCATTTGGTTGATTCTATAGGCAAAAAAATCAAGGTTGTTACGGAAGTAGCTGCAGCCTTAGGCCTCAGAAATGTGAAAGCATCACACCTGCGGGCCGAACAAATTGCGGATAAATTTGACTTTGTAGTATCACGCGCTGTTACCCAATTAAAGGATTTTTATCCATGGGTAAAAGGTAAATTCAACAAGCAATCGAATAACAAATTACCCAACGGTATCCTGTATTTAAAGGGCGGCGATTTGGAGCAGGAGATCAAAGAATCGGGCTTAAAAGTTATCCAATATCATCTGAAAGATTACTTTAAAGAGGAGTTTTTCGAAACAAAACAGGTGATATACGTGAAGGGATAATCTATTTGTAATCCACCTTTCTGATTATAAATATGCACATAAAGACGCTACTGCGTTAAAGTAAATCACTTTACGCCTTCGCGTCTTTGCGAGAAATCATTTATAAAATGCGGTTTAACTTCTATATCAAATGATCATGATGCTGGTTGTCGGTGCGTGATGCTGCCCAAAAAACAAACCCCAGGAAAAATAACGCACCACCGGCAAAAACAGGTAGTTTAAATGTCCATCCACCATTTAAGCCGGTAGTAATAATTGAACTGCCAGAGCTATCTACCGCATTGATGGTATGCTTATAAAAAAAATTACCTGCAATAAGCATCACAATGCCTACTATTGCTAAAATGATCCCAAACTTTTTCATATTATGAGGTTTAAAAATGAACAAAATCAGGTTAACGGTAAGGTCCAGGAAGTATAATTGGTACTTATTAAACAAAGCGTATTTTAATGTGTTTGCTTTGTTTTAGATATATTTTAAAAGAAATTGTCCCGATTGGATATATCTAAGTTACAAATTTTTGGATACTAAAAGAAATTATTTAGCTATTTGTAAAACAGGGCGGTTAAAGAGAACGGAGGGATTTACGCAGAAAATTGCCGGGACGGTTTTAGGCCGGTCGGCAATTATAAAAGCTTGTTTAAAGCTTTATCTTTATTTGTTTTCTTTTGCGGGGTAGCCTACCACAATAACTTCGCGAAGGGTAGTTGAAGCTTTTGTAGAAGCCATTGCCTGATCATATTGCTTTGAAGGTACAGGGGGGTAATAGTTATGATTGTCAGCAACTAAAGCCATAGATATGGGTAAATTATAATGGCCTGATTTTATGCCGAGATTACCGTCGAAATTATTTACAACTCTTAATATTTCATTATCTATATCCTGATCAACGCCTTCGACAAGGGCCACTTCACTTATTTTACCATTAATAATATTAAAATTTAACGTCACTTTTCCCGAAATGTGGTTTTCACGTGCTTTTGACGGATAGCGTGTGTGTTTAGCGACGTACATATATAGGGTTTGAAATGGATCTGCAGGTGGCGGGGGCGGCGGGACACGTTCTGCAACAGCTGGTGTGGGGGCCTTCGGGGTAACAGGTGCCCCTTCTATCACTTTAGGTGCTTTCTTTATCTTTTCCGGATTTGCAGGCGGTGGCGGAGGTGGCAGCTTTACATCAATAACCTTAGGTTTTTTGCTGTTTGCGGGTGGAGCAGGCGGAGGTGGTGGAAGCTTTGGATAAATTAACATTTTAGGAAATGTATAGCCGTATTTAGTTTTCAGTGTAGCCAGTTCTTCCGGGGTAGCTTTGCTTTTATAGTATTCTTTTTGCTCTCCGTTCTTTTCGGTAATAATTACCCTGAAATCGGTTTTTTTATTAACAAGGTAACCGGTTTCTTCGTATTTAAAACCTTTGGCAGTAACATCTGCTTTTTTTATTCGGACTGGGTCTACTTTTACAGTGTCGGCGGGGGCTGTATGCGTATTGGCCACCTTTTTATTGACAATTTCCTGTTGGGGTATCAGATCGAAAAAAACATAAGTTTTACTGAATACCAGGGTTGATGCACAAAGCAGGCCGGCGCATATGGGTACGGCCACGAGGTATTTTAGCCTGGCTAATTTCCCCGAACGTTTTTGGTTTAACATAATTATCCTCTTTTTTAATAAGTTATAATTGAAAAATGAATGCGCCAGGGGCGAGCCGTTTAACCCATAAGCATTGCTTACCAAAAACGACGAATAGCTGAGGGCATCACTTTCCTGCGCGGCAGTTTGCTCGTCGGCTATATATTCATGGATGGTTTTCAGGCTGATTTGCAATAAATAAACCAGCGGATTAAACCAATTGATAATCTTGATCAACTCCAGAAAAACAATATCAACCGAGTGTTTTTGACGAATGTGAACCAGCTCGTGCCTGATAATGATATTATTAGCTTGGGTTTTTGTGCCAATAAAAAGGTAGTTAAAGAAGGAAAAGGCGGTGTTTGATCCCTCTATATTGATGAGTTTATACTTATCATTAACCAGAGTTTTGGTGGCCTTTGTTAGTTTGACCAATTGATAAAGCCTGATAAAGAGTACTGTGGTAAGTACTATTGTACCAAGTATATAGGCGTAAACCAAAATATCGTTAAAGGTTAACGTTGGCTGCACAGTAAGCTTTTGCACGGTGGTTTGGTAAGCCGTTTGCGGAATGATAACGATTGTTTTTGTTGCAGTTTTAACCGGTTTTAGCCAGCCAATTTGTACAACGGGTAATACAAATGAAATCACACAGCTCAATAACAGGTATATACGGTTTAAGGTATAGTGTGTTTCTTTATTTAAAAACAAGCAGTACCCTGCATAAAATACGCATAGGTACAAGTTTGCTTCAAGCAAATAATATAGCCAGTTCATTGTTGTTTGCTTTTAAGTTTATCAATTAATGATGTTAGCTCGTCCAGTTCTTTTACGCTGATGTTCTTTTCATCCACAATAAAGGATACCAAACTTTGATATGAGTTGCTGAAATAGTTTTTCATCATCTTATCAAATGTGAATTTTTTGTACTCCGCATCGCTGATGAGCGGAAAGTAAACATGCGAGTTACCATAGGCCTTATGGTCGATAAAGCCTTTGCCCTCCAATACCCTTACCACAGTCGACACTGTGTTATAAGCGGGTTTAGGCTCCGGCATTTCTTCAATAATGTCTTTAACAATAGCTTCTTTCAGTTGCCAAAGGATCTGCATTACCTGCTCTTCGGCTTTGGTTAGTTCTTTGATACGCATAGTAAACTATTTTTATAGTTGAATAAAGGTAAAACTATTTTTATAGTTTGCAAACTATTTTTGTAGTTTTTTAATAGGCGTGCGAATTAGGAATGTGCAGATATGCAAATTAAATAAGGAAAGACATATGGTTTAAAGTTGAATATGATATCCACACTTTATATATTGTATTGCAAATAACAGGTCCTGCTTGAAAATCGCCCGAATATTTATAATTTGCAAGGCTATAATCCGTACGTCTAAACCCAATGTCATTACTCCATAAAGTAGCTTTATCTTTTGTTAAAAACCTCGGGCCGGTAGCGGCTAAGTCACTGATCGCATATCTTGGCAGCGTAGAAGAAGTGTTTAATGCATCGCCCGAAAAAATGACCAGGATTCCGGGAATAGGTGAGAAACGCGCTGTAAAATGGGATTTTGACGATGCTTTGAGGCAAGCCGAAAAGGAGCTGAAGTTTTTAGAAGGTCACAATATCGATGTTATTTTTTATACAGATGCCCGTTACCCCAAGCGCTTAAAAAATTGCCACGATTCACCGGTGCTGCTTTATGCGAAGGGCAAAATGGATCTTAACCCGCCCCACATTATTAGTATAGTGGGCACCCGTAACGCTACCGATTATGGCAGGCAATTATGCCGCCAGTTAGTTGAGGAATTACAGCAATATAATGTATTAATAGTAAGTGGTTTGGCACATGGTATTGATGTAGCGGCACATAAAGAATGTGTAAAGCTAAACGTGCCAACCATCGGTGTACTTGGCCATGGGCTTGACAGGCTTTATCCTGCTCAAAACCGGGCCACTGCCGATAAAATGCTCGAAAACGGCGGTTTACTATCCGAATATCCTTCGGGCACTAATCCCGACAGGGAAAACTTTCCGCAGCGAAACCGGATAGTTGCCGGCATTGCCGATGCAACTGTGGTAATTGAAGCCAGTATAAAAGGAGGTGCGCTCATCACGGCCGAAATTGCCAACTCCTATAACCGGGATGTTTTTGCTTTTCCGGGCAGATTGGGTGATGAATTTTCTGAAGGATGTAACTTCCTGATCCGCAATAATAAAGCAAGCTTGCTCACCTGCACCGCCGATCTGGCTTTTAGTCTTGGCTGGGAAAAGAACGATGCCAATAAACCTGTAGAGCAATTTATGCTGCCTTTTGATTTGTCGGCAGATGAACGGCTGATTATGGAGATATTGCAGCAGAATAAAACGCCGCTTGCCATAGATGATCTTACTTTAAGGGCTAATATGCCTATGAGCCAACTGGCCATGAACCTCCTTAATATGGAAATGCAAGGGTATATCAGTTCGCTGCCGGGGAAAACTTATAGAGTGAATTGAGTGGGGAGTCCGAAAGTCGGTAAGATTCTTATTTAACGGTAATTTTTTTCCGTAAAATTTGAAATAGTTTCGCCTCGCTGGCGACTGATGAAGGTCAAATAGTATTTTTTCTTTCGGACTTACGGACTTCTCTGACTTTCGGACACAACGCTACCCCTTCGGTGAATCAAAATGCGTCAGTGTCCCGTCTTCTTCGCTGATGGATTGCCATGTATCGTTTTCAAAGGTAATGATGGCCACGGCACAGGTCGGCATCTCTTTTAGCTGGCTGGTGAGGTAATATAGTATTTGGCTTATACCCGGGTTATGGCCAACTATGCCTATATAATCATATTCATCGGGCAGGCTATTAACTACTTTAACCCAGGTGTTTTCGCTGGCTTCGTAAATTCTTTTGTCTTCCCCAGGAGCCGGTAATTTAAACTGGTTAGCAAAAATTTCGGCAGTAGTTTTGGTACGCAGTGCAGGGCTGGTTATTATAATTTGAGGTATTTGTAACTGTCCTTTTAAAAGGGTGGCCATTAAAACCGCATCCTGCATACCCGATTGTTTTAAAGGCCGGTCAAAATCAACATAACCGCTTTCATGGGTAGCTTTTGCGTGGCGTATTAATAATAACTTTTTCATGATTTTGAACGGTTGACCGATCGGTTTGTAATGTTACGGTTTTGTGATTATAACGTGAGACATTTATAATAAGTTTCCAATAATACTAAATAAATAAGGAGAAGCTGTTGCTTCTCCTTATAATAAAAGACAGACAAAGTCTACTTCAATTTTTCACCAGGTTATTAAAACGCATAACCGACTGAAATTCCGAAAACGCGGTTTTTAAGTTTGCCGGTATCGTCGTTTGTAATGTTCGACAAGCCCAAGTCGTAGTTAGCATTGATTAGGAAACCGGTTTTAAATTTGAATCCCACAATAGCATTTGCTCCAAATTCCGTCCGTTTAACTTCATTTTCTCCGCTACCGAATTTCACGTCTTCAGATTGTTCATCTCCGTTTACCTTGATTTTTTCTTTGCCGGAAATACCCATACTTAAGAAAGGGCCGGCGCCAAAATAAAAATCGCCTACAACAGCAGGAACGTGGTAAACGACGTTTACAGGTACTTGGAGATAATACAATTTAAATTGTGCAGAACCTTCAAAATCTTCGTCATTTGATCCACTAAAACTTCCACCTTTGCCAGTGAAGTTAAGGGCCGGCTGTAACGAAACGTTTCCGAATTTGAAATCAACAAAAGCACCTACATTAAATGTTGTTAAAGTACCTGAGTTAATAGACAGGTTGCTGCCGTTTGAAGTTGCGTGTAACGTTGCGAAGTTTACACCTCCTTTAAAACCAACAGTAGGTAATTGTGCAAATGCTGCAAAGGATGCCATTAAAAGGCACAGGCTTAGTAATGTTTTTTTCATCGTGTAAGGGATTTAAGTTAATACACAAAAGTATACAAATACACTAACATTAAAAGGTATCTGATGTTTTTTGGTGAAATATTAACAATTGTGGATTTGTAAGTATAACTTAGGCAAGGTCACACCCGCAATTAAAGATTGGAGAAGTCTACAATATCAGCTTCTGGCATATCGTTCATACATTTAAAGTGTCCGAGCGGGCATTTTTCAAGTCCGAATTTGGAGCAGGGACGGCAGGATAGTTCAATACCGGCAATCAGTGTTTCTTTTACTTTATAAGGCCAAACCCCCAGCAAATCGGGTGTGGTGCCACCCCAAACCGAGGCTATAGGCACATTAAACGCTTCTGCAATATGTGTGAGACCTGTATCAAAACCAATTACATTTTTTGCGCGCGATACCAAAAAAACCGATTCATCAAGAGAAGTTACTCCGCATGCATTGTAAACAGATTCACCAACTGCCGTAGCTATTTCATCGCCATTTGCTTTTACATCATTACCGCCCAATAACAAAACAGGTAAATTAAGCTGCCTGCAAATGCTGATGATCTTGTAATTAGGCATCCGCTTCGTAAAATGTGTTGCACCTATTACAAAAGCAACATAGCCATGTTGATGGCTAACCGGCAGTAATTTAGTTATATCGTGTTGGGCTTTGATATAATAATCTATAGGTTTATCGTCATTAACTACGCCTAAAAATTTAACGGCTTTTAAATACCTGTCAACCAAATGTTCCTCACTTACCAGGTTGCGTTTCAGTTTTAAACTCAGCCATTTCAGGATCGGCTGTTTTTTGTAGGTGGATGCCTTGATGCCTGTTCGAAGCTTGATGATGCTTGTGCGAAGATTATTATGCAGATCAATGATCTGATCATACTTTTCTGCCTTAATGTCGTTAATGGTATCTGTTAACGAGGGTTTTAGTAACAGCAACTTATCAATATACGGGTTATTATCGTAAATGTATTTGAAAGCTGGTTTGGTTAAAAAATGAACTTCGGCATCAGGGATCTGCTTTTTGAGGCAGCGCACAACAGGCGTAGTATAAATTATATCACCCATCGAGCTAAAGCGGATCACCAGTATCTTCATGTCGTTATCAAGTTCAGGAAATCTGGTTCCTGATTTTTTCAATTATGGAAGTGGATGAATACCCTTCAACAAAATTAATGGTTTTAACCTCGCCTCCGTTTGCTATCACTTCTTTAGCCCCTACAATGTTTTCAACCGCGTAATCAGCACCTTTTACCAGGATATCCGGCAGGAGGGAGCTGATTAAATTCAAGGGCGTATCTTCCTCAAAAACGACAATGGCATCTACAAAAAATAATGCCGCCAACAGTGCTGCACGGCTGTTTTGATCATTTACCGGGCGGGTTGGCCCTTTGATGCGCCTTACCGAGCTATCGGCATTAAGGCCAATCACCAGCTTGTCGCCAAGTTCGGCCGCTTTGGCCAGGTAGGTGAGATGGCCTATGTGCAGCAGGTCAAAAACACCATTGGTGAACACCACCTTTTTGCCTTCAGCTTGCCAGTTTTTGATCTGTGCCTGTAGCGACGGCTGATCTGTTATTTTATCAAGAAGGGTTTTTTCGAAGCCGGTCCTCATTTGTTTTTCCTGTAAACACACATCACATGTGTCTTTGTATATTATTAGAACGACGCATGTGATGCGTCTCTACGGTACTGTTTAATCAAAAAGGTCATCAACGGCAGTACACAGGATATGCCCGATAAGGATATGCATTTCCTGGATACGCGCGGTAATGTTTGACGGCACGATGATGTTAAGATCGCAAAGACCATTCATTTTACCGCCATCCCTGCCCGAAAGGCCTAAGGTTTTAACTTCCAGTTTTTTAGCAGACTCAAATGCCGCCAGGATCCCCGGACTGTTTCCGCTCGTCGAAATGCCGATGAACAAGTCGCCCGGTTTGGCAAATGCCTCCAACTGGCGTGAAAATACATGTTCGTAGCCGTAATCATTGGCAATAGATGTAAGCGCCGAAGTATCAACTGTTAATGCAATGCCCGGCAAGGGTTTACGATCTTTTACATAACGCCCGGTAAGCTCTGCTGCAATATGCTGAGCATCAGCAGCACTGCCGCCGTTACCAGCCAGTAATACTTTATTGCCTTTTTTTATGGTTGAGGTAATCATATCACAGGCTATCTCGATATCGCCGCCAAGCGTATCAATTACCCTTTGCAGCGTATCCTGGTGATCTTTAAGTTCGTTTAATATTTTTTCGTTCATTCGTTCACTGGTTCATTAGTTCATTGGTTGGTTAGGGCAAGCACATTCAAACCATTGGCCTTTAACCTCTGCCTTACCTTTCGCTTTTTAAAATATCCTCAACAATCTCATCTACCGTAGTTGTTGCGCTGCCCACGTGGCGAATTACTATAGCAGCCGCGTGGTTGGCCAGTTCGCATGAATCCTCAATGCTTAAGCCTCCCGCCATAAAGTATGCCATGGTGGCCAGTACAGTATCGCCGGCACCTGTTACATCAAACACTTCGGTTGCCTTTACCGGTAAACTTTGATAGCCCTCTTCGCTTAATATTACCATGCCTTCTTCGGATAAGGTAACTACTATATATTGAGTCCCGGTTTGTTCAAAAATTACCTTACCGGCCTGTTGCAGGCTTTCTATCGAGTTGATCTTATCGGTTTTAGCAGCTTCAGACAATTCCTTGCGATTAGGCTTAATGATAAAAGCGCCTTTGTATTTTTCGTAATTAAGCCCTTTGGGGTCGATGATTACTTTTTTGCCTTTAGCATTTGCTGCTTTTATAATGCCCTGGGTTAGGAACGGCGAAAACAGGCCTTTGTTATAATCAGATAAAAGTACCATATCTGCGTTGTCAATATAACCGCTTAGCTTACTAATAAGCTCGTTGGCGATAGGCTCCGATACTTCGTCGGTAACTTCACGGTCAACACGTACCAGTTGGTGGCTGCCAACAACAACGCGGGTTTTTACTGTGGTAGGGCGGTTGCTATCTTTAATAATAGTGTCAGTTTCAACGCCTTCGTCGGTCAGGATTTTGATCAATTCTCCGGCAGCCTGGTCATTTCCAATTATGCCGGCAACAATAACTTTTGCACCTAATGATACCAGGTTTTGAACCACATTACCGGCACCACCTAATGTAGTGGTTTCGTTTTTAACGTTTACAATAGGCACAGGCGCCTCGGGCGAAAGGCGGGTAGCATTGCCCCATATATAATGGTCAACCATCAGGTCGCCAATAACAAGTATTGCCGGTTTGCGAACCGTAGCCTGTATAGCGTGTACTTTATCTTTTAGGTTCATTTAATTTAGTCATTGTTTCATTGCTTCATTAGGTCATTGTTTATCGCGTAAAAAACACTAACCTCTGATCTCTAATCACTAACCTCTCTTTGCAGCAAACGCCTTCGTAATTTCAGCCACGGACATAGCATTCATACACATTTCTTTATACAAACCGCCTTTACGTGCGGCAAGAATACCGTAATGCATATCTGTGAAGCCTTCAATACGGTGGGCATCGGGGTTTATAGATAACATAACACCTTTATCTAAAGCATATTGGTGCCAGCGCCAGTCGAGGTCGAGCCTTAACGGGTTGGCATTGATTTCAATAACTACGTTATTCGCTGCGCAGGCATCTATCACTTTTTTATAGTTGATAGGATATCCGCTACGACTTAGTAAAAGTCTGCCTGTTGGGTGTCCCAATATAGTTGTATAAGGATTTTCGATTGCGGTGATCAGTCTCGACGTAGCCTTTTCCTCGTCCATTTTGAGGATTGAATGAACTGAGGCTACAATGAAATCAAACTTTTGCAGGATCTCGTCAGGATAATCAAGCGAACCATCATACAAAATATCCGATTCAATACCTTTAAAAATATGGAAACCATCGAGTTTTTTATTCAGGGCATCTATTTCTTCATGTTGCTGCAATACCCGTTCAATACTCAGGCCTTTTGCATAAAACGCGCTCTTACTGTGATCACACATGCCCAGGTATTCTAATTTCAGGGTATCCCGGCAATACAAGGCCATTTCTTCAATGCTGTTAACGCCATCGCTCCATGTGCTGTGGTTATGAAGTGTACCTTGCAGGTCGTGCCAGTTAATGAGCGTTGGCAGTATGTTCTTTTCGGCCTTTTCAATAAACAGGGTACCTTCACGCAGTTCGGGCTGCATCCAGCTTAAGCCGGCCTTGGTGTAGATCATTTCTTCCGTTTCTGGCTGTTCAACAGGAACATTAATCCTGTCGAAAACGGCCTGTACATGATCATCAGTACCTGTATTGATAAATAGTTCTTTGTAATAATCAGCCTTATCTACACAAACAATATCAACGAGCAAGCCATTTTGCAGCTCGCCCTGAATATGGTTTTGATTTTTACTTACATTGCAAAGTATGGTTGAATTTACCAGCGCTTCGTAGGCAACATCATGGTTAAGGCTACCTACTACGATCACAATTTCGGTGATGATCTCATTCAAACGCCTGAATTCGCCGGCGAAATGCTTTAGCGCATCAGGGAAAATGGCTTTTACCTCATCCATCAGTTCGTTGGCTTCCTTTTCAACCTGGGCAAAAAGAAATTTGCCATTGCTCGCCATCCTGAACTCAATAGCCTTACGGATCTCTTCCTGCGTTTTAAGACCGAAGCCCTTTGCCTCTATCAGGCGGTTTTCATTGCAGGCATAAAAAAGCTCACCGGTATTTTCAATGCCCAGTTCTTTCCAGATGACAGCTACCTTTTTGGGGCCGATGCCTTTAATACCCATCATTTCAACCACACCGGCAGGGGTTTTATCCAACATATCCTGCAGCTCGGTCATGGTGCCGGTTTCAAGCAACTCAGCAACTTTGCCGGCTATGCTTTTACCTATACCATCAATCTTCTCCAGTTCGTCCAGTTTTTTACCGGCGATAGGGAAGGGGAGCTTATCAACCTTAAAAGCTGCGTTGGCTACCGATTTGATCTTGAACGGATTAACCTCATGGAGTTCCATGAGTTGTGAGAGTAAACGAAGTGTACGGGCTATGGGTTTATTTTCCATAATTACAATGAGGCAGTAAAAATACAAAAAGCCATTGTAATGACAGCTTATGCGGTGGGTTTGTTTTTGAGCAGGGCTATTTTCTCGCGAAAGGCAAGCCATAATACAGTTTGAGAATACCTGGCTGGCGTCTTTTAAATTATTGAATGAGTAATCATTGGATTCTTTAACTTTAATAAAAAGATCATGCCCGATTATAACGACATCCTTTACGCCGCCGAAACTCATGCTGTTGATGAGATCAAAGCGTATTTTAATAAAGGCGGCAGCCCGAACGAAGTTCATGATGGCATGCCTGTTTTTACCATGATGGTTGAAATGTATGCCCGCGGCCCCCGGTTTAAAGAATGTGTGCAAGCTTTTATTGATGCCGGACTTGATTATGAATACAAGGCGTTACTGGCGGTTTTTGCCCACGATGAGGAGATGTTAAAACAGGCTTTGACGATAGATCCATCTGCTGTTAACAAAACCTATTCTTTATATAATAATACCTATACTCCTTTAACGGGTGGAACACTCATGCATTTTTGCGCCGAATATAATAGCCTTGCCTGCGCCAAAATACTTTTACAGCATGGGGCTGATGTAAATGCCAAAGCAGCTTATGATGATCATGGTTTCGGCGGACATACACCTATTTTTCATACGGTTAATCAAAACGGGAATAGTTCTGTTGATATGCTTCACTTTCTGTTGCAAAACGGTACCGATCTGTTCTATACAGTTAAAGGGTTGATCTGGGGCCGGGGATATGAATGGGAAACGTTTATTCCATCTGTAAACCCAATAAGTTATGCCATGATGGGGTCACTACCACAATTTCACCGCAAGGAGCAAACTATTATGGAGGTAGTTAGCCTGCTGATAAAGCATGCTTACGGAATTGACTATGTACCGATGAATGTGCCGAATGCTTATTTGAAGAGGGATAAGATGTATTATATTTAACAGACTTATGCAGTTTTCAAAATTTTGCAAGTCTTACCGGACAACAAAAAAGCCACCCAAATCGGGCAGCTTTTCACAATCAAAATTAATGTATTAATGAAATTTTATTTGATCACAAGGTCATAAGGCAGGCGGGCCTGCGGAGTACGCATCATTTGGGTGATCCCCTTTATTTGTTGATAAACCCTGTAATTTTCGCCAAGCTCGTTTTTCACCATGCGGGTTTGTACTTCGGCGCTTAAACCGCTGCCCACCTTGTTGAAAAAGCTTTTTTGCTCGGGGTAACTTACAATATTATAGGTTTTGATCTTAGCTTTTTTGGCAGCTGAAGTGATAGCATCGTTGATATTCCCCAAACGGTCAACCAGGCCAATTTTAAGGGCCTGCTCACCGGTCCAAACACGGCCCTGGCCAATGCTGTTAATGTAAGCCTGTGTTTTGCCGCGGCCTTCGGCCACTGCTTTCGTAAATTCATCATAACCACGGTTCACACTGTTTTGTAATATCAGGCGCTCGTCGGGATTAAGCGGGCGGCTAATGTCGCCCAAATCTGCATACTTTCCGGTTTTTACACCATCAAAGGTTACACCCAGTTTATCGTTAAACAGTTTTTGCATGTTTGGCAATACGGCGAAAATGCCGATAGAACCGGTAATAGTATTAGGCTGGGCAATGATCGAATCGGCCGCACATGAAATGTAATAACCACCCGATGCAGCATAATCACCCATAGAAACAATGATCGGCTTCTTTTCGTGGATCAACTTTACTTCGCGCCAAATCACATCAGATGCCAGTGAGCTGCCGCCCGGCGAATTTACACGCAATACCACAGCTTTAACTTTATCATCTAAACGAGCTTTGCGTAATGCTTTCGAAATAGTTTCTGAACCGATACTGTTGTCGTCGCCATCACCACCTGTAATATCACCTGATGCATAGACAATAGCAATGCGGTTTTTAGATGATGAATCATCCTCCTTATCGTCCGAATCATCACTTTTGCTTTTGGCGTAGTCCCTAAGATCAACGCTTTTTAAATCGTCTTTTAAATCGGTACCGGTGCGCCTTTTCAAATCGTTAAGGATCTCATCTTTATATTTTAAGCCGTCAACCAGCTTCAATTTATAGGCATCTTCAGGAAATTGAATGCGCATATTATCGGCATAGCTGAATAATGAATCCCTGTTAAGGCCCCGGCTTTTGCTGATACCGGTTAAAAAATGATTGTACAGTGAACCAAGATATGAAGTTACCTGTAGTTTATTGGCATCGCTCATCTTGGTAAGGAACAATGGTTCAACAGCGCTTTTAAAGGTACCAACTTTAATGATCTGTGCCTCAATACCTAATTTGTCCAGTGCACCTTTCAGAAAAGTGGTTTGAGAGCTGAAGCCATGAAACTCAAAAATGCCTTTTGGGTTAATATAAACTTTATCGGCTACTGATGCCAGATAGTAAAAACCCTGTGTATATACTTCGGCGTAGGCTACAATAAATTTGCCTGATTTTTTAAAGTCGATAAGTGCGTTGCGGATCTCTTCGGTAGTGGCCTGGCCGGCGGTCATATAACTCTCATCAAGGTATATGCCTTTAATATTATCGTCGGTTTTTGCTTTTTTAATATCAGCCAGGATATCATTTAAGCCGATTGATTTATCTTCATTCAAACCCAAAAAATCCAGACCGGCAAGAGGATTGTTTGGTGTACGCTCGGTGATCTGATTTTTTAGCGACATGTATAAAATAGAGTTTGGGCTAACATCTACAGTTTTATCACTGCCGGCGGATGCAATAAGGCCGATAACAAGAACCGCTCCTACAACACCTATTATTATACCCGAAATAATTACCCCTACAATAGTGGCCAGAACGAATTTGAAGAATTGTTTCATTAATGTTATAAATCTTTTTAACTATGCAAACTTAGTAATAAGGAGCCGTATAATGCTAAGAGCGGTTTCCATTATATTTGTTACAACATGATTGATGTTTTTTTATTGCTTGGGAGCAACCTTGGCACCCGCGAATTGTTTCTGCAGCAGGCAATTGAATCTATTTCGGCCCAGATTGCTCCGGTTAAACTGATATCGTCGGTTTATGAAACCCAGTCGTGGGGTAAAACCGATGAGCCCGACTATTTAAACCAGGTGCTGATGCTCCAAACTGATCTGTCGGCGCAGGACGTGTTGGAAAAAATATTGAATATCGAACTGCAAATGGGTCGTAAGCGGGAGGTTAAATGGGGATCGCGCATTATTGATATTGATATTTTATTTTATGGCGATGAAGTGATCCATGATTTTAACCTGGTGGTGCCCCATCCCGAATTGTATAAACGCAGTTTTACGCTGATCCCCCTGGCCGAGATAGCACCTAACCTTATTCATCCTGTGTTCAAAAAAAATATTTTGCAGCTAAAGGATGAACTAAAGGATAACTTAATCGTAAAAAAGCATATTTTTGAATAAACACAAAGCTTTTATAATGGCAGATATTTCACCAGAACAGGACCTTGATCTTTCTTTTTTATACGAGATTGCCGATGGTAGCGACGATTTTATTGTTGACTCGATTGGGATGTTCCTTGAGCAATCGCCCGATCTACTTAATACGATCAGCAACGCGTTAAATAACCAGGATTGGGCGTTAGCAGCCCAGGCAGCTCATAAATTAAAGCCTAACCTTGGTTTTTTTGGTATGCCCATAAGTCAGGCTACCATACAGGAAGTTGAGCTGGCCTGTAAAGCCGGCGGTCAAAACCCAACCGAAATATTTGAAAAGTTTAACCAGGTAAACAGCATGGTATCTGCAAACCTCATCACTTTAAAGGAAATTAAAGCCGAAAAGGAAGCTAATTTGTAAGTCTTTAAGGTGAAAGGATAAAGGCGAAAGGTAAAAGGTGAAAGTTTCGCCACTTACATATAAAAAAACAAAGGCAAGAGGTTTCCCTTTTGCCTTTTGTATTTATAAAGTTTTTATTTATGCAAATAAAGAACCTTTGACCTTTTACCTTTCGCCTTTAACCTAAACTTCTGATATTTTAAAAGTATAGCTTTCCATAATCAGGTTGGCCAACAGGTTTTTGCAGGCCTGGTCAACTTTGACGCTGGCGGCTTCGGCATTTTCGGCTTCTATTTCAAGCGTAATGTGTTTGCCAATGCGCACGTTATGAATTTCGGCTAAGCCAAGGTTTTTCATGCTACCGGTTACTGCTTTTCCTTGTGGATCAAGTATTTCTTTTTTGGGCATTACGTCGATTTCAGCCTGGAACTTTGTCATTTGTGAGTTTTGTTTGAATTAGAGATAAGGTGATATAAATAAATATAACCACCGGAACGGCCACAAATTTAAAAAATAGTATGAGTATTGCCGAAAACAAGAGCAGTAAATAACGGAAAATGTTTTTGTTAAAGTCGCGGTTCTTGAATTTAAGCGACATGAGCGGTATTTCGGATACCAGTAGCGTGCACATTATTAAAACCAGAACTGTTAGAAAGTAAGGATTTAAAATGTAATGCGCCAAAGCATCGTACTGTTGTACTATTAAAGGCAGCGATGCTATAAGGATGGCGTTTGCTGGTGTCGGTAACCCGATAAAGCTATCTGATTGCCGCGTGTCGTTATTGAATTTTGCAAGCCTCAATGCCGAAAATACCGGTAAAAGGAATGCAACGAAGTTTAACAGGTGACTTATGCCGTTTAATTGCGGAGCCTGTAAAAATAGTTCGTACATGATCACTGACGGCAATACGCCAAAGCTTACCATATCGGCCAGCGAATCGAGGTCTTTGCCTATAAATGAATAAGAGTTTAAAACCCTTGATGCAAGGCCATCAAAAAAATCAAATATTGAGGAAAGAAAAATGGCATAAGCAGCCACTATGAGGTTACCCTGGAAAGCGAAAACTATACCTATACAACCGCTAAAAAGGTTGGCGCAGGTAATAGCATTTGGAAGGTGTTTTTTGACGCGTCTCTTCATTTCGCCATCGAAATTATCAGGAATTTATTAAGTAATAATGAAGTTACAAATAATATTCTACTTACTTATAACTTCATTATCGCTAAAATATTACGAATTCATCGAAATCAGAAATTCTTCGTTAGTTTTTGTGCCTCTAATTTGAGCTTGTAAAAACTCCATTGATTCCTGCGAATTCATATCGGCAAGATGGTTACGGAGAATCCAAATGCGCTGAAGCGTGTCACGGTCAAGCAGTAAGTCGTCGCGGCGGGTACTTGAAGCAGTAATATCGATAGCCGGGAAAATACGTTTATTCGATAATTTACGATCCAGTTGTAACTCCATGTTACCGGTACCTTTAAATTCTTCAAAAATAACCTCGTCCATTTTTGAGCCGGTTTCGGTAAGCGCTGTAGCAATGATAGTTAATGAACCGCCATCCTCAATGTTGCGGGCGGCACCAAAAAAGCGTTTAGGTTTGTGCAATGCGTTAGCATCAACACCGCCTGATAATATCTTACCTGATGCGGGGGCAACAGTATTATAAGCGCGTGCCAAACGGGTGATAGAGTCAAGAAGGATCACTACGTCATGACCACACTCTACCATACGTTTTGATTTTTCAAGCACAATGTTAGCAATTTTTACGTGGCGCTCAGCAGGCTCATCAAAAGTGGATGAAACAACTTCGGCGCGTACGCTGCGGGCCATGTCGGTAACCTCTTCCGGACGTTCGTCTATCAGCAATATAATAAGGTATACTTCGGGATGGTTTTTGGCAATAGCATTGGCCACATCCTTTAATAACATGGTTTTACCTGTTTTTGGCTGTGCCACGATCAAGCCACGCTGACCTTTACCAATAGGCGAAAACAGGTCCATGATGCGGGTTGAATAGTTGTTCGGATCGGTGAAGAGGCTCAGTTTTTCGGAAGGGAACAAAGGTGTTAAGTGATCAAAAGGAACACGGTCACGTACCTCGGCAGGGATGCGGCCGTTGATGGCCTCAACACGTACCAGCGGGAAGTATTTTTCACCTTCTTTCGGTGGGCGGATGCTGCCCCTAACCGTGTCACCTGTTTTAAGGCCGAATAGTTTTATCTGTGATTGTGATACGTAAATATCATCGGGAGAAGTAAGGTAGTTGTAATCAGATGAACGAAGGAAGCCATAACCATCAGGCATAATTTCCAAAACACCTTCATTTACAATTACATTATCAAAGTCGAGATTGATTGGCGGTTCCTGTGCTTTTTGCTGATTTTGGTTGTTGCTGTTAACCCTGCGCTCAAACTTTTGCGGGCGGGCTTCCGGAACAACTTCTTCCGTACGGGCAACTGTTTCACCGGCTTGCGGCGCTTCTGTTTCTGCAGTTACAGCAGGAATTTCCGTTTCCGGATCATCTTGTGATGGCTCATCATCCTGCGCATCAAAAAGATTGGTATCATCTAAAGGAACCTCTATACGTGGTTTTGATGAATCTTTGGTTTTTATAACACGGGTCCTTTTTCGGGGCTTTTCAATTGTTTCAGCAGGCGCTTCGCCTGGCGCGGGTGTAGGGGTATAGTTTGATTCAATCAGATTTTGTTGAGCCCTGGCGGCTTCAATAAGCTGTTGTTGTTCAATAATACGGGCAACAAGCTGAGCTTTACGTAGTTCGTCGGCCTCAGCAATACCTAAATTTCTGGCAATTTCGCGCAACTCAGAAACGAGTTTGTCGTTCAATTCAATTTTATCAGACATGATATGAATTATAGTTCAATGGGATTTTTTAATTGTAATTTGTTTTCAAACGGCAAAAATTTCTATGCAAGTGTTAAAGCTTGACCACATGTAAAAACATATGAGGCTATAATTGAAAGAAATTGATCTTGAAACCTTGTTTTAGTAAACATCCAAACCCATGCAAGTATTATATAAAGTGATAATAAAAAGCGTGGTGATTTAAATTGTTTCTTTAGTGCAAGAAAAATTCAATGGAAAACGATGCAAGTGTAAACAATTATTCTTTAATTTCAAATTAATTAAATAAATATCACTTATATCAGAACACATAAGCCAAATTTTTAGTTTTTTTGACAATTAAAATATTATTCAGCCGCTGATGATGTCCCGCCAGGAGTTAATTGAACAAATCAAAAAAAAGAAATCGTTTTTATGTGTTGGGCTTGATCCCGATATCAACAAGATCCCCGAATTTTTAAGATCATATCCCGATCCTATACTTGAATTTAACAAACGCATCATTGATGCTACGCAGGATCTCTGTATAGCTTATAAGCCTAATGCTGCTTTTTACGAAGCCTATGGTATAAAAGGATTACAAAGCTTAATTGATACCTATAAATACCTTCCCAAAGATTGTTTAAGTATCATTGACGCTAAACGGGGCGATATCGGCAATACATCCGATAAATATGCCAAAGCATTTTTTGATGAGCAATCGGGCGGGATGAGCTTTGATGCTATTACCATTACGCCTTATATGGGTAACGATAGTGTTACACCATACCTGGCTTACGAAGGTAAATGGGTTATTATTTTAGCCCTGACATCATCCGTTGGCAGTAAGGATTTTCAATACCTGCAAACCGGAGACGGCTATTTATATGAAAATGTGATAAAAAAGGCCAATACCTGGGCCGGAGCCGACAGGATCATGTATGTAGTGGGCGCAACCAAAAGCGCCGAGTTTACTAACATCCGCGCATATGCGCCCGATAATTTTTTATTAGTACCCGGAGTAGGAGCACAGGGAGGAAGCCTTGAAGAAGTTTGCAAATACGGCATCACTAAAGATTGCGGCCTTATCGTAAACTCGTCGCGTTCTATATTATATGCAAGCAATCGCGAAGATTTTGCCGATGCCGCCCGTGCGGAAGCACTAAGTTTACAACAGCAGATGCAGGTGGAGCTGGAAAAGGCAGGAGTTATATAAAGCAAGTCAGGCGTCTACGCTTCAACTTTCTTTAAACTACAAAGCCCGAAGTCATAATAACTCCGGGCTTTGCATATACCTTTTAGCTTTCGCCTTTATCCTTTCACCTCAAAAAGACTATTCAAAATATTCCTTCATCCGTTCAAAGAAACTTTTTTCGTTTTTGCCCGGATTGGGTTTAAAGTTAGGAGAGCCCTGCAGCTTTTCCAGGATCTCACGTTCCTCGCGGCTTAACGCTTTTGGTGTCCAAATGTTGATATGCACCAGTTGATCGCCACGGTGATATGAATTTACTTCCGGTAAACCCTTACCTTTCAGGCGTAGTATTTTGCCCCCTTGTGTTCCGGGGTCAATTTTTATTTTAGCCTTACCGTCAATGGTTGGTACTTCAATAGATGTGCCTAAAGTTGCATCAACAAAGTTTACATGCAGATCATAGATCACGTTGTTGCCATCACGTTTTAATGTTTCGTGAGGCACCTCTTCAATCAGGATGATCAAGTCGCCGGGAACACCGCCGCGTGGGGCTGCATTACCTTTACCGCTCATGCTTAACTGCATACCTTCGCTAACACCCGCAGGCACCTGGATGGTGATCAATTCTTCACCGCGAACCACGCCGTCACCATGACAAACGTTACATTTTGACAGTATGGTTGATCCTTCGCCGTTACAGGTAGGGCAGGTGCTGGTAGTTTGCATCTGACCCAAAATGGTATTGGTTACTCTGCGTACCGCTCCTGAACCGCCGCAGGTTTTGCAGGTTTGGAAGGATGATTTGTCTTTAGCCCCGCTGCCATCGCAGGTTTTACAGATGATCTGCTTATTTACTTTGATCTTCTTTTCGGCGCCGTTGGCAATTTCTTCAAGGGTTAAGCGTACTTTGATACGCAGGTTGCTGCCGCGGGCTACACGCCTGCCGCCGCCACCGCTTTGACGGCCGCCGCCAAAGAAACCTTCAAACGGACTGCCACCACCAAAAATATCGCCAAACTGGCTAAATATGTCGTCCATATTCATGCCACCGCCACCATAACCACCACCATTTGGCGATGAAGCGTTGGCTGCGTGACCAAACTGATCATAACGCTGACGTTTTTCGGGAGTGCTTAGTACTTCGTAAGCTTCGGCAGCTTCCTTAAACTTTTCTTCCGCTTCCTTATCGCCCTGGTTTTTATCAGGGTGATATTTAATAGCCATTTTACGATATGCTTTTTTTATGTCATCAGCACTTGCGCCTTTCGCAACCCCAAGCACATCGTAATAATCTCTTTTAGCCATAATTTTAAAAATTTCGGATTCCGAAATTCAGATTTCGGATTTATTATTATTTAATATTGTGTAAGATCAGGATAGACTATCACATCCGGATAAATCCGAAATTGAAAGTCTCAAATCCGAAATCAGTTACGCTCCTACAACCACTTTAGCAAAGCGTATCACTTTGTCGTTAAGGGTGTAGCCTTTTTCCATTTCGTCCATTACCTTGCCTTTAAGGTCATCAGTAGGTGCCGGAATATTGGTAATAGCTTCATGCAGGTCGGCATCAAAGGCATTGCCTATTGATGTCATTTCTTTCAGACCTTTTTGGCCAAGTATATTTTTTAGCTTGTGTTGGATCAAAGTAACGCCCTCTTTAACCGGGGCAACTTCTGTGGCCTTATCCATGGCACGCTGCGCGCGTTCAAAGTCGTCAAGTACAGGTAGTAAAGCCACAATTACATCTTTACCTTCAGTTTTGCGGGCTTCCTCGCGTTCTTTAATGGTACGCCTTCTAAAGTTATCAAATTCGGCATATAAACGCAAGTACTTGTCATTAGCCTGTGCCAGCTCGTCTTTCAACTTTTCTTCAGCAGTTGGGGCAGCGGCAGTTCCCTGTTGGGTTTCCGTGGCTGTAGCTTCTGCTACCGGGGCTTGTTCCTGCCCTTCATCATGTAATTGCTCGTTGTTCACTTCGTTTATATTTTCAGTATTATCCGTATTTTCTTTCTTCTTTTTCTTCAACATATCGTTAAATTTCATAGCGAGTAGTGCCAATCAAGTATCTTGCCACAACTGTAAAGCAGTCAAGCTGTCAGTAGCATGAAATGATTTTAAGAAAGGGTGACAGGCAAACCGTTGATTTGTCACCGTTGGTTTTTGATGGCGCTGATTTCGTTGATTGTTCTTGAAGGGTGTTTATGACTATTAGTCGGCATGATTTTGACTTGCCGGCGAATTTAAAACATCAGTTCAATCATTAAATTAAAAGATCAACGAAATCAACGTAATCATCAATGATCAGCGGTCATATCTCCACATCTTCCAAAACCTTACCGTTCTCGCATTTGATAATACGCGATGGAAAAGCACGGATAATGTGATAATCGTGAGTGGCTACCAGTACGGCAGTGCCCGATTGGCTGATTTGTTTGAGCAGGAGTACAATTTCTTCAGATGTTTCAGGGTCGAGGTTGCCTGTAGGTTCATCGGCCAGGATTATTTCCGGGTCATTAAGCAAGGCGCGTGCTATAACTACACGCTGCTGCTCGCCGCCTGAAAGTTCGTGAGGCATTTTCTTTAATTTTGACCGCAGGCCAACCTTTTCAAGTACATCAAGAGCTTTATCTGCAATCAGTTTTTTATCGTTCCAACCGGTGGCGCGCATTACAAAGTTGAGATTTTGCTCAATGGTACGATCGGTAAGCAACTGAAAATCCTGGAAAACTATACCCAGTTTACGGCGCAGGTAGGGAATGTCGCGGCTGGGCAGCTTGCTTAATTCATAGCCACAGGCATGACCGGTACCCGCTTTAATCCCCAAGTCGCCATAAATTACTTTCAGCAGGCTGCTTTTCCCTGATCCTGTCTGACCTATCAGCCACACAAAATCACCTTTATCAACATGTAAATTCACGTTTGAAAGTACCAGGTGAGCCTGTTGAAAAATATCAACGTTGTTTAGTTTTATTATAGAATTTCCAATCATTGTTTTATAACTCTAATTTTAAGATCTGTCCAAACGGCAGGTCTTTGATAATATTCATGATCTCGTCGGCCTTGTCGCCTAATCCAACCTTATCAAGCGATTTATCCGGTCTGTCAACCCTGAAATAAGCCAACAGCGTAAACTTATCATCACGTAGTTGTACATAATCGGGTATTTTGGCAACCCCTTTAACTTTTATGATATACATTTTTTTTAAGGTTAAAGCTGAAAGGCAAAAGGCAAAAGGTGCCTTTTGGGGTGAAAAAGGTAGTAACCTTTCGCCTTTTACCTTACTTTTTTATAATATACATTTTTTTAAGGTTAAAGCTGAAAGGCAAAAGGTGTCGTTCAAGTACAATAGGGTAGTAACCTTTCGCCTTTTACCTTTGTCCTTTCACCTTACTTCCCAAAGGTATTTATTTTATTTAAAGACTTGACAAAAATTCCATCGTATCCACGCCGTCGGCATAATCCCATAGTTTGGGTTGCTGGCTTTGTCCAAAACCTACCACCTGGCTTGTAACCTGCAGCGGTAGTTTGCTCACTATACACTGGATATTTTCGGCATTCTGATCAACGATATTTTCGGCCTCTGCCATGTCATGATAATAGTTAAAAAACAATACTGACAGCGGAGATGTCAGCCTGTCATCTTCTTTAACCATCAAAAAACCATTATCAAAATGTTTATCACCATTAACCAGGTAAATGGATTTGTTATAATCGTAATTATTGTTGTATTTATGATGATTAATGATGGCTTTATGATCTTCTATCGATTCGAAAAAGAAAGTAAAGTCATACCCCTCCGGTACCAGTATTTTGGATACGTTACGACAGCCAAGGCCATAATAATCTAAAATATCATGTCCCAGGCTAAATAAGTCTGCAGCGCTTTCCTTGCCGCTTAAAACGGCAATACTGTTACGGTTTTTACGAATGATGTTAGGCACTTTGCCAAAGTAATAATCAAAATAACGTGAGCTGTTGTTGCTGCCTGTGGCTATGATGGCGTCAAAACCTTCCAGCCTGTCAACAAAGTTAAAGCTGCCGGCAAAAGCAGGATCAATAGCTACCAGTTTTTCCAATACAGCTTTGATGAGTCGTGCATCCTGTGATGAGGCTTTGATAAGCGCCTTGTTGCCGGAAGCAATAACACAAAGTACGTCATGAAACCCTACCAGCGGGATGTTGCCTGCCAGTATAAGCCCTACGTTTTTTGCAGGTTTGCCTGTTTCAAGCACATATTTCGAAAGCCATGTAGTTAGATCTTCCACGTTAAGCATGGCGCCTATGGCTGTAACGGCTTCTGAAACACTTGCCGGCGTAAACCAGGCATTATGATATTGTTCGTTTTCAATGAGTACGCTTAATGCCGCATCGGGGGCCAGAAGTTGCCTGCCTAATTCCGAAAATGAATTTATTGAGTTTTTTGGATTAATTTTTGACATATATATGTTAAGGGATTAAACCCTTAAAGCCTTTTTTTGTTATATTTGTACGCTTGTAATTTGCAGGCAAAGTTAATTGAGATTATTAGATATTTAGAAATATGGCGATTAAAATCACCGACGAATGCATAAACTGCGGGGCCTGCGAACCGGAATGCCCTAATAATGCTATTTATGATGCAGGAGCGGCCTGGCGTTTCAGCGATGGGACTGGCCTTAGAGGGATAATTGATTTTGGCGATGGTAATACCCTGAATGCCGAAGAAACACAAGCTGCATTATCTGACGATATTTATTATATAGTACCCGATAAGTGTACCGAATGTGTAGGTTTCCATGATGAACCCCAGTGTGCTGCGGTTTGCCCTGTAGATTGTTGTGTTGATGACGAAGATATCCGCGAAAGCGAAGAAGAGCTGCTTGCCAAAAAAGAGTGGCTGCATATGAACGAATAGGACATTATTTTAGGGATATAAAAAGGGATATGCAATGCATGTCCCTTTTTAGTTAGCGATGATTCGGCGAGTGATAAATTAAGTATTAAGGATTGCCGGAAGATTTCTGTTGGGTTAAATATTTCAAAAATATTTTGTATTATCGTATAGCTTTTACCCCAAAAGTTACTGATACCAATTATTAAATAATATCATATTAAAATGTTAACCGCGTATAGATTAAAAAATACGTGCCAGATTTTTGTTTATTTGACATTACAGAACTATGGAGTACGGGATATGTAATCTTGCTGTAATCCCGCTAAGGGCCGAGCCCAGTGAGCGGAGCGAGCAGGTATCGCAATTGCTATTTGGCGAAGTGTTTGAAATTACTGAGTGGCAAAACAACTGGGTTAAGATCATTGCCGAGGCGGATGGGTATATCGGGTGGATAGGCCGCTTGCAATTTGCTATGCTTGGTCATATAGCGTATAAAAATATCAGGAACCATCCCTCAAAGCTCACTTACCAGCCGGTTACGCAGGCATGGAAAATGAGCGACAATAGTGTTGTTTATTTGCCGGCGGGCAGCTCGCTTGCTTTTTTAGAAGGGACCTCATGCCGCATTGGTCATGAACGTTTTGAAATAATTGGTAAAATTGGTGAGCCTGAAGATATTGCTGCCACCGCTAAAGCATTTCTGAACTCTCCTTACTTGTGGGGCGGGCGAACGCATTTTGGTATTGATTGCTCGGGCTTTACACAAATGGTTTACAAACTTAAAGGCCTCAGAATTAAGCGGGATGCAAGCATGCAGGTGAAAGAAGGTATCAAGGTTGATTCGATAAAGGAAGCACGGTTAGGCGATCTGGCTTTTTTTGATAATTCCGAAGGCAGGGTAACTCACGTGGGTATTATACTTAATAATGAGCACATCATTCATGCATCGGGCAAGGTTAAAATTGATATTATTAACGAAGATGGTATATACTCACGGGAGCAAAAAAAATATACCCATAACCTGTGCGGCATAAGGCGTTTTTTTAATTAGCTCCATGCCTTATTTACCCCAATAATGTAAAGGCATACGGAAGGAAGATAGTTTAATTTGGTAAGATAAGTTTCCTGAAAAAAAGAAGGATGTCAACTAAATTTAATCTCCCATGAAATGATCTTTTTATCGTCACTTACCGAAAGGAGTTGGTCGGGAGTTCCCCATGCTAATTTATTGACAGATAACACATGGCCTGGATAGCCTTTTTCCCTGCTGATATTTTTGTAGAGTTTAAAATCGTCCGATCCCCAAATCTTGATACTTTTATCCATGCTGGCGGTAGCAAAATAGGGTAGGGTGGGATGGAATGCAATATGGTTCACCGCAAATAAATGGGCAGGAACATTTTTTATTTCATGATAACTGCTGCTATCCCAAATCTTTACCTGTGCATCTCTTGAGCCGGAAGCGATGTAACTCCCATCGGGACTGTAGACAAGCGCAAAAACAGCCATAGTATGGCCGTGAAGAGCTTTAATAATAGTATAATCTTCCAGGTCGTAAATGGCGATGTGATTATCCCGGCAACCGAATGCCACCTGTTTTTGATCCGGCGAAACGGCAATACAACGAACGGTGTCCCTGGATACTGTTATGCTGTGCACCATTTCAAGCGTTTTAAGGTTCCATACAGATACGGTGCCATCTTCCGATGCTATTAATAACTCATCTTTTTTAACTGATGATTTGATATCGAAGATAGCCTTGCGGTGGTGCCTTAAAGGTTTGAGCAATTTTTGCTGAATAAAATCAAACACCAGAACTTCGCCGCTGCGCAAACCCGCAAACATTAGCGGATATCCCTCCGGACAATGAATAGCATAAATAGATGCATTGACCGGGAACATCACTTTAATAAAAGTGAAATCATTCAAGCCCCATTCAACCAGTCCTTTATCATTTCCGCCCGTAAACAATATGCCCGGCTTTTGCGATAACTCAAGCGTGAATATTGGGTTGGCATGGCCTGTGAGCTCGGCTGTTTTTTGGATGGTGATCATTTCAGTTTGCAGTTGCCGGTTGGCAGTTTATAGTTTTGTATTTTGCAATATTAGTTAAAACTCTCCAACTGCCTGCTGCAAACTCAAAACTGCCAACTATTTACTTATGTCTTGATTCTAAATTTTTAGCGATAGTTTCCAGTGTTAAACCTTTTTCACGAAGCAGAACCAATAGATGGAAAACCAGGTCTGATGATTCATTGATCAGGTCGGTTTCTGTTTCGGCAAGGGCGGCGATAACAGTTTCAACTCCTTCTTCACCAACTTTCTGGGCTATTTTGTTAAGGCCTTTGTTGCGAAGTTTATTTACATATGATCCTTCAACCGGGTTAGTATATCTGTCGGCAATGATATTTTCCAGCTCCAGGATAAAATTTTGATTAAATTCGGTATTGAAGCAGCTGCGTGAGCCTGTATGACAGGTTGGGCCGTCGGCTTTCACTTTGATCAGCAGCGTATCATTATCGCAATCAATGCTGATGCTTTTTACATGCAGGAAGTTGCTGCTGGTTTCCCCCTTAGTCCATAAACGGTTTTTTGTACGGGAATAAAAAGTAACGATATTTTCCTGAACGGTTTTATCGTAAGCTTCCTGGTTCATGTAACCCAGCATCAGTACCTCTAAAGTTTGTTCGTCCTGTATAATTACGGGGACAAGTCCGCCGGTTTTTTCAAAATCTATATTCATTCTTTTCTTTTAATTTCCTCCCTGGGGAGGGGTGTATTGGGAATGTGCAATGGCAGGGAAGGGGGGTACATCTGTTGCTGAAACCCCTCCCTACACCCTCCCAAGGGAGGGAATCGCGCAAGGCCGCCGCGTTATCTCAAATCCTAACTTCTATTTTATTGCTTTGCAATATCCGCTTTAAATCCGGTATCAAAATCTCACCATAATGAAACACTGAAGCCGCCAGTGCTGCATCCACATTGGTTTTCTCAAATACATCAACAAAGTGTTCAACCTTGCCTGCACCGCCCGAGGCTATCACCGGGATATGCACGGCATCATTAACAGTTTTCAGCAAACCATTATCAAAGCCGCCTTTGGTGCCGTCATGATCCATAGAAGTGAGCAGGATTTCGCCTGCGCCACGGCTTTCAGCCTCCAGGATCCACTCCAGTGTTTGGCGCTCGGTTGGCAGCCTGCCGCCATTCAGGTGTACTATATTTTTATCACCAATGCTACGGGTATCAACCGCTATTACTACAAACTGAACACCGAAGGCATTAGCAAGTTCATCTATCAGCTTCGGATTACGCACAGCGGCCGAATTGATGGAGATTTTATCGGCTCCGGCATTGAGTAGTGCATCGGCATCCGCAATTTCATTAATACCTCCTCCGATAGTGAAAGGGATATTGATCTGCCTGGCAACAGCTTTTACCAGCTCCACCATAGTTTTACGGCGCTCAACGGTAGCTGTGATATCCAGAAACACCAACTCGTCGGCTCCCTGGTTCGAGTAATTCCAGGCCAGCTCAACCGGGTCGCCGGCATCGCGCAAGTCAACAAAGTTTACACCTTTTACCGTACGACCGTCTTTAACGTCAAGACAGGGGATGATTCGCTTGGCTAACCCCCCCCGCCCCCTAAAGGGGGAGCTTTTGATTTGCGTATTTATATTTTCCAATACTTTTTCTAAATTATTAAGCACCTGGTCATTGGTAAAGCGCAATACTTTAAGTCCATCGGAAACCAAGTTGTTTTGTCTAACAATATCATTTTGAATTACATCAGGAAGATTATGAATACTTCCATCCAATTCAATGATTAATTTATGTTGGTGACAATAGAAATCAGCGATGTAAATTCCTAAAGGATGCTGCCTTCGAAATTTTACACCCAACCGTTTACCCTTTAATTGTTCCCAAAGTAACTCTTCGGCAACTGTCATTCTATAACGAAGTGCTTCTGCGTTTTGAAAGACTAATCGATCTGCTCCCAAAAACATTTTTCTTTTCATTATAAAACTATTGTTCCCCCTTTAGGGGGTTAGGGGGCGATTATATCGATATCAGCGCGTCCAAATTCCAGTGTTTCACGTTTTCAATGGTGATATGGCCCTCATATATGGCTTTGCCAACTACTACCGACTCAACTTTTAAGCGGTTAAGTTTTTCGATATCGCTCATGGAGCTAACGCCGCCTGAGGCGATCAACTTAATGAACGGAGAATGGTCAAGCAGTTTTTCGTACAGTTCAATGCCGGCACCGCCCAATTTACCGTCTTTATTAATGTCAGTACAAAGGAAACGGAAGAAACCTAAAGCCAGGCATTTATCAACGTAATCCATCAGTTTGATGGGGGAGCTTTCCATCCAGCCCGAGTATTTGATTACCTCGTCAAGTACGTCGATGGCTACTACCACCTGGTCGGAGCATTTGTCTTTGCCGCAGATCTCTTTGCTCAGATCTGGTAGAAAATCAGGGTTGGTAAGTGCCTGCGTGCCAACAATAACGCGGTGAACGCCTGCATCTATCAGCTCTTTTACTTTTTCGATGCTGCGTATACCACCGCCATACTGTACCTTCATATCAGTTTTACGGATCACGTCAAACAGGTACTGCTGATTGCTGAAATCATTTTTTGCGCCGTTAAGGTCGATAATGTGGATGAAGTTGGTGCCGTTGCTCTGGTAGCGTTCAATCATTTCTTCAAGGGTAACATCGTATTCGGTTACCTGTTTGTAGTCGCCTTCACGAAGACGGACAACCTTCTTGTTCAAAATGTCAATGGCAGGAATAATGTACATATCCTTTATATTTTTGAGAAATTAGTTAACAATGTTTCGCCAAACACGCCCGACTTTTCGGGGTGAAATTGTACGCCGTAAAAATTATCAAGCCAAATTGATGCCGAAAATTGATTTCCGTAATCGGAGGCTAATAAAGTGTATGCTTTATCATACTCAATAAAGTATGAATGTACAAAGTAAAAATGTGAACCTGACGGTATATTTTCAAATAGCGGGTTGTCCTTTTCAGGATAAACCCTGTTCCAGCCCGTGTGCGGCACTTTATGATCGGCGCTATCTTTAAACCTTAAAGTTTTAACCGGTATGATATCCAACAGGTTAGAGTCGCCCTCTTCAGAGTAAGAGGTAAGCAATTGCATACCTACACAAATACCGAGGGTGGGCTTTTTTAACGCTTTGATGGAAGGTACAAGCCCGGTAGCTTTAAGCTTATTCATGGCTGCGCCCGCATGTCCGACACCGGGGATGATATAGCGGTCGTACTTGTCAAAATCCTCCTCGCTGTTTATAAAGTCATAGGGGATACCTAAGCGCTCTAAAGCGGCAGTTAGGGAAAATATGTTTCCGGCTCCGTATAGGATGATGCCGATACCCCCCCCGCCCCCTGAAGGGGGTGCCTCTGCGAGGCTTTTATCGGTTCCCGATGTATTGTTTTGATCTGGTGTTTCCATTTTGATTAGTTACTCCCCCTTTAGGAGGCTGGGGAGTTACAAAAGCCCTTTAGTGCTTGGTAAAACCATCTTATCTACATCACGTTTTACAGCCACTTTTATTGCCTTGGCAAAGGCTTTAAATATAGCTTCAATTTTGTGATGTTCGTTTTGTCCTTCTGCTTTTATATTCAGGTTGCTTTTTGAGGCATCGCTGAATGATTTGAAGAAGTGGTAGAACATTTCGGTAGGCACATCGCCTACTTTTTCGCGTTTAAAATCGGCTTCCCAAACAAGCCAGTTACGGCCGCCGAAATCAATAGCAGCTTGTGCAAGGCAATCGTCCATTGGCAAACAGAAACCGTAACGTTCAATTCCCATTTTGTTGCCCAAAGCAGCGGCAAATACTTCGCCTAAAGCAATGCCGGTATCTTCAATGGTATGATGCTCGTCGATATGCAGATCTCCTTTGGCTGTAATTTCCAGGTCAATACTACCATGACGGGCAATCTGATCCAGCATGTGGTCAAAAAAATGCAAACCGGTTGATATTTTGGCATCGCCCTTACCATCAAGGTTTATTTTGATATAGATATCGGTTTCCTTAGTGGCACGGCGATGTTCAAATACCCGCTGACCAAGTTTCAGAAACTCATAGATCTTTTGCCAGTCGGTAGTTTCAAGGGCGATAACGTCATCAATATGATCTGCTTCGCTAAACTCGTTGCCGCCAAGGTTGCTGTTGTTGTTAAGCCAGATAGCTTTTGCACCCAGGTTTTTTGCCAGCAGCACATCGTTTTTACGATCGCCGATGGTAAACGAATTTTTCAGGTCGTATTTATCCGCATCTAAGTATTGCGTTAACAGTGCAGTGCCCGGCTTACGGGTGGAGGCATTATCACGCGCAAAAGTACGGTCAATGATCTGGTTAGCAAATTTTACGCCTTCACCTTCAAAGGTTTGCAGGATGAAATTGTGGACAGGCCAAAATGTATCTTCAGGATAAACAGAAGTTCCTAAACCGTCCTGGTTGGTAACCATTACCAGTTCAAAATCAAGTTCTTTGGCTATTTTGGGCAGATAGGTTAACGCGCCCGGATAAAACTCCAACTTGGAAAATGAATCAATTTGCTCATCAGCAGGCTCTTTGATCAGGGTGCCGTCGCGGTCGACAAATAATATTTTCTGTAAACTCATTCTTTATAATTAGTGAATTAGCGAATTATTGAGTTAGTGATTTTTTTATTTAAAGTTTTGAAGCGCTTCGAGTAAAATAGTGTTCTCATCTGGTGTGCCTACAGTGATGCGCAGACAGCCCTCGCAAAGCTCAACTTTTGAACGGTTGCGCACTATAATGCCCTGTTTTACCAGGTAGTCGTAAATACCGTTAGCATTGGTGGTTTTTACAAGGATAAAGTTGGCATCTGAAGGGTAAATATCTACCACAAACTCAAAATCTTTCAGTTGTAAAACCAACCTGTCGCGTTGTGTAAGGGTTTCTTTAATCCATTCATTAACCTGACCAACGTTTGCCAGGGCAGCCAATGCCAGCTGTTGTGAGGACTCGTTAACGTTATAAGGCGGCTTTACTTTGTTCATCACCTCAATGATTTCCTCGCTGGCGAAAGCCATACCAACACGTAAACCGGCCAGGCCCCAGGCTTTGGAAAGGGTTTGCATTACCACAAGGTTGGCACATTCGGTCAATTCCTGTATAAATGACTTTTGACGGCTGAAGTTGATGTAAGCCTCATCAACCACTACAATTCCGCTGAAGTTGGCCAGCAGGGTTTGAATATCATCGCGGTTGATAGAATTGCCAGTCGGGTTGTTGGGCGAGCAGATAAAGATGAGCTTGGTGTTTTTGTCGATAGCTTCGGCAATTCCCTCTAAATTTAGCTGATAATCTTCCGTAAGGTTTACTTTGCGGGCCTGGATATCGTTGATATTGGCCGATACCTCGTACATGCCATAAGTAGGCGGCACCAATATCACATTGTCAACACCCGGGTTACAAAAGCTGCGGAACAGGATATCGATAGCTTCATCACTGCCGTTGCCTACAAAAATATTGCGCGGCGGTACGCCTTTAATTTCGGTAATGCGTTTTTTTAAATCGTACTGTAAAGGATCAGGGTAGCGGTTAAACTGCTGATCTAAAGGAGAGCCAAAAGCATTTTCATTGGCATCCAGGAAAACGCTTGCTTCACCCTGGTATTCATCGCGTGCCGATGAATAGGGTACAAGACGTTTTATATTTTCTCTGAGTATATTATTTATGTCGAACATTTTAATTGTAAGGCTTAAAATCCTTTGTGAATTTTCTTAATTTTTTATTCTCTCCGTCAAAATAGATGGTGTCATTTTTTAAATATGGCGCTGAAAAATAGTTGGCATCATCTGTTTCGATATAATCATCAACCAAATAATAATTCGTGGTTTTCTTGGTAACCGGATCATATTTAGCAGCCGATATACTGTTATTACCTGTTGTATCTATTTTTTTTATTTGCCAGAAATAAATGTTGCCGTTTATTACAGATGGTGAAGAAAAATAGTCATTAAAGTCAGTTATAAACGCTGACAGATTTTGTTTTTTACCATTTACGACCATTATATAACTGCCCAAAGACCCACTGATTGATTTTTGAGATTTCTGTGTTTTCGAAGTATCATCTTCTCCCGGCCCTGTACCTGTTATTGTTAGATATAAATAGTTATCGTTGCCAATTTTCTCAATTCCGTAATATTTGTCAATAGTATCGGCAAGCTTTCCGTTTCTTGTTACAACGGCATAGCCTCCCATAACAGTTGCATCAAAAATACCTGTGTCAATTACAATGTAGTCTTTATTAAGCTGATAAGGCTTAAACGAGGTAGTGGTATCTCGTTTAACTGTATCAGATATTAATTGTTTATGATTACCGTTGTGACAAGCAGTGAGTGCAAACAAACTCAAAAGGTATGCAAGCTTTTTCATGATCAACTATTGTTTCTGACACTCACAGCATTCCTGTGTGCATGTAAACCCTCCAATTCGGCCAAAACTTCAACTGTTGGACCGATGTTTTGGATCCCTTCGCGAGTGATATGCTGAAACGTGATCTTTTTCACAAACGAATCAACTGACACACCCGAATAAGCCCTTGCATAACTGCTGGTTGGCAGGGTATGGTTGGTTCCTGATGCATAGTCACCTGCGCTTTCTGGTGTTAAGTTTCCTAAAAATACTGAACCCGCATTGATGATGTCTCCGGTGATCTGTTCCCAACTGTCGGTTGCCAGGATCAGGTGCTCAGGAGCATATTGATTGCTGAAACTCATTGCTTCGTTCAGGTTATCAGTGATCACCACATATGAATTATCGATGGCCATTTTGGCTATCTCCCCACGGGGCAATACAGGCAGTTGTTTTTCAACTTCGGCAATGGCTTTTTCGGCAACATCAACGGAGGTACAAACCAATACAGCCTGGCTGTCGATGCCATGCTCGGCCTGGGCCAGCAGATCGGCTGCAATGTATGCCGGAATAGCCGTTTCATCTGCAATAACCAATACTTCCGACGGGCCCGCAGGCATATCAATTGCCGTTGTGGTGGTTGACTGGATAATGGTTTTAGCTTTGGTTACAAACTGGTTGCCGGGCCCGAAGATCTTATCTACCTTAGGGATGCTTGCAGTTCCGTAAGCCATTGCCGCCACAGCCTGCGAACCACCTGCCAGGTAGATCTTATCGATCCCCAGCATCAGCGCTACATAAGCTATAAAAGCATTTACCCTACCGTTTTTTTGCGGGGGTGAGCAAACTACTATTTCATGGCAACCGGCAATACATGCCGGGATTCCCAGCATCAAAAACGTACTTGGCAATACAGCAGAGCCACCGGGGATATACAAGCCTACTTTTTCAATCGGCCTTAATTCGCGCCAGCAGGTTACGCCGGGCATGGTTTCAACTTTGTCCTCGGTTTTTAGCTGCGTTTGGTGAAACTTGTAAATGTTGCTATACGCTGTTTCCAACGCTGCTTTCTGATCGGCAGATATTGCTTTGGCAATTTCTTCCAGTTCGGCTTTATCAAGATAAAGTTTGTTCAGTTCTACCTTGTCAAACTTTAAAGCATAATCAAGCAGGGCTTTGTCACCATGCTGCTGCACGCTGGCAATCACATCTTCAACAATAGTCCTGATCTCATTGGCCGGGTCAACATTACGCTGAACCAGCTTCTGGATATCGGATGCAGTAAGTTCTAAATAATTGTATGTCTTCATTCCAGTTTGCAGTTATCAGTTTGCAGTTTGCAACAATCAGCAATTTACCATAGTGCAAACTGCCAACAGCCACTGCCAACTACTATAAAATGATCTTCTCAATAGGCATTACTACAATGCCTTGCGCGCCGGCCTGTTTAAGCTGGCTTATACGGTTCCAAAAATCACGTTCGGGAATTACAGTGTGTACTGCTACCCAGCCATCTTCGGCCAATGGTACTACCGACGGGCTTTTTACGCCCGGCAATAAAGCAATAACGGCATCGAGGTTTTTTTTCTCAACGTTAAGTACCACGTATTTAGTTTCTTTAGCGCGTAAAACTGATTGAATACGCTGGATCAGTTCCTGCACAAGGTCGCTTTCGGCAATGGCCTTGCTGCCTATCAGTACCGCTTCAGATGACATTACATCGGCAAAAGGTTTCAGTCCGTTGCTTTTAAGGGTACCGCCTGTTGATACCAAATCGCAAATGGCGTCGCTAAGACCTAAGCCTGGTGATATTTCAACCGAACCGGAAATGGTGCGGATATCTGAAGTAATATTTTGTTGTTTTAAAAACTTGCCTAAAATGGCAGGGTAGGTGGTAGCAATTGCTTTGCCGTGTAAATCGGCCAGTGAGTTGATATCGCTGTTGTTGGGCACTGCTATCTTGAGCGAGCATTTACCAAAACCAAGGCGCTGCAGATAGCTTACTTCAACTTCGGTTTCCTGGATCACATTTTCGCCTACGATACCTAAATCGGCAATACCATCCTGCACATATTCAGGGATATCATCATCACGGAGGAAAAGGATCTCTAAAGGGAAATTGGATACCGGAGAGATAAGCGAGCTTTTGTAGTTTTCAAAGTTTAAGCCGCAATTTTTTAATAATTCAACAGATTTTTCGTTGAGCCTACCCGATTTTTGGATAGCTATTTTAAGTGTTTTCAAAAGATTGAATTTAAGAGACTATGATAAAAAAGAATATAAACGGAGGTTGTTATTTCGCGTAGAAACATACATATTAGCTGATCACCACATGGTGGTGATGCAGATGAAGATGATGTAGTGCGATACCGTTCATTTTTTATATAGTAAAACTATAGATTAGCGGTGCAAATATAGACAGATGTTTTTTAAATCAAAATTTAATGTAAAAAAGTATACGGGTGCGTGAAATTTTCAAGAAGTTTTATGTCCGATTGAACGAGCTTTTAGAATTTAATTTTGTTAACCTTTGCCGTTGTTGGTGACAACAGCAACCGCAGATTGCAATGAGAGGGGGTTAACAGGGTTAACATAAATTTGAATATTCGAAATTAAGTTACTAGCTGTCAATTACTTGATTTAGATAGGGGGGTACGGCAAAAGATTTGTTAAAATATTAAACTTGTGGTCAGCTTGTCATCACTTTTGCCGTTGTTGGTGTTGTCACCTACAACTTTTACGCTATGCATAGCGGCCTTATAGGTTCATAAAAAGATACGGGAACAAGTTGTTGGTGACAACACCAACAATGGCGGGAGCGTGTCATCACCAATAACGGTGGGAATGGAATTCATGGTAATCCTAAAATCCTATAAATCATGGTTCAGACTTATATTCATAAATCGCCCCTTCTTCGCCAAAATCCTTGATCTTTTTAAGGTTTTTAACCTTTTGGATATCCTTCAGGTTGATTAGCTCTGGGTTCTCCAATACATTAAACCAAATAAGATAATAATGTTTCACCTTATAAAACTTATCGATATCCTTTGTGAAGAAACGGTGCGGCACCAGGTAGGATGACATGCCCGAAAAAAAGTAAACGGCTTCATGCGCGTCGGTATAGATTTTGACGCCGGGTTTAAACAGGCTGTGGTCTGTACCCCTTAAATAGGCTGCAAATTCCGAATCTATCCAGCTTTCGTCGGTATAGCCGGGGTTACCGTATTCGTCGGCTACCTGGTCGTTGTACCGGGCTTTATCTATCAAAAATTCGCTGGTGATAAAACCCAGCATCAGCACAATCATTACAGCACCGATAATGCGCCGGGTAGTGGTATTGTTTATTTTTTTCAGCAGGAGCAAAGCCCAACTGGTATATCCCCATAAGGCCGAAATGTACAATGGCGATAACAGGCGGTGATTGATCCGTTCATACCTTGAGAAAGTAGATGAGAGCACAATAAAAGCCCCGTAAACCAATGCGAAGGTAATGGCCAAATTTTCAAAACTATCCAGCTTGCGGCGATAATAATTAAATGCCAGGGCAGCAATAAAGCCCAGGAATATGATGATGGCTAAAGGTGTAGCAGCCCAGTGTTGATTTGGTGTAAGGCCCATCCAGTCGCACATTACGGTACCAAAGTAATACAGGTTTTTGCTAAACGGAGTGATGGATGGCTCCCGCGGACCGGTTGTTGTACCTGTTACAAAAGCATTGAATACCAGGTTGCTTACCAGCAGCGAAATGCAAATTAGTCCGTAAATGCTGATATGAACTATTTTCTTTTTAAGCGGCAGCACCCTGTCAAGCAATAAAATTAAGCCGCCTGTACCTACAATAGTAACAGCCGCGTAACGCGTAATACAGCTTATGGCGGCTATAACAGCCGCTACAATAAGCGCTTTAAGCGTGTGTTTTAAAAGATATTCCCGAAAGGCTACCAGAAAAAAAAGGATTTCGAGGATGAACAAGGTCTCCGACCATAAATAGGAATATACCTGGAGCAACGGCGGGCTCAGGATGATAGCCGCCAGCATCAGCCATTTATAAATTCTTGAAGCCGGTACAAAGCGCTCCATGATCCACCCACTGGTAAAGATGAGTGTGGCGAACATGATCCCATTCATTACCGCGCCAAACTTAACAGGATCTATCTGGGTGATAACTGAAATTATACCAAGATAAATAGGATAGAAAACCGGAAAGTCAACAATAGGTACATGGTTAAACGTTAGCAGGGTACCGTGCTCTTTAAAGTTCCTGGCCGCGCTGGTATACATGATACTATCCGGAGAAACTCCTACACCGCTATACCTGAAAAACAAGCTTAATATAAACCAGCCGATTAAGGCGGCTATTACAGCATCAAGGTTTTTTAAGTAGCGGCTTTTTTGCATAGGATAATATAAATATTTGTAAAAAGCAGGAGAGAAGAAAATGTTTTAGGGAAAGTGAAAAAGCCCCACCCAAATCCTCCCCGAAGGGGCGGCTTTAAACTCAAGTCTCCCCTCCCAGGGGAGATTTAGAGGAGCTCGTTTTACAATATCAGATCCAGTACCGTACTAATCGGCTGGTCGCTGTCTATCAAAATACCTTTTACACCTGCAGCTGTACCTGCTTCAACATCGCGTTCACGGTCGCCTATAAAGTAAGATTTTGACGGATCAATGTTATATTTAGCTATGCCTTGCAGCAGGAGCCCCGGTTTTGGTTTGCGGCAATCGCAGTCGCCGGTAAAGTTGGGGTGATGCGGGCAGTAAAAAAAGTCGGTAAGTTCAACGCCGTGTTCATGATAAACCTGTTTCAGGTGAGCGTGCATTTTTGCCAGTTCCTCTTCGGTATACCAGCCTTTGGCCAAACCACCCTGGTTGGTAGCAACAAGCAGCATATAGCCGCGATCCTGCAGGGTTTTAAGGGCATCAAAGTTATCAAGTACATGGAAATCCTCAAAACGGCGAACGTAATCACCCATTTCCTGGTTTAACACACCATCACGATCTAAAAAAACAGCTTTAATTTTATCAGGCATCTATTTTAATTTTTTGGCGAAGGTACGTTTTTTAGTCCATAGTCGATGGTCTATAGACCATGGTTTATAGTTCATAGATCATGGTTGGTGGTTTAAGGAGCATGGGTAGTTTGCTTCGATTACTTAAATTGAAAACGGAGTTTGCGTTGGTTAATAGCGGATACCGGCTATGTTTCTGACCTGGATTAAACGGATTTTAGGATTTGCTCTTAATTCAGATATCATTAGCGATTGTATATGCAAAGAAACTAATCTCTAACCTCCAGCCACTAATCTCTGATCACAACCATTGATCTCAAAAAATAAAAACAGATATTTACGTAATATCGTTAACCATACTACATCTAAATAAAAATCAGGCCGGTTAAATTGCTGGCTAACAAACTTAAACTAAAAATGGATACATCACTTATTACTACCAGTACAGCCTTAGATGGCTACAGGGTTACCAGGCATTTAGGCGTTGTACGCGGCATTACGGTGCGCAGCCGCAGCGCCTTGGGCAATATTGCCGGCGGTTTTCAATCGCTGTTTGGCGGCAGGCTTTCAATTTATGTTGAACTGTGCGAAAACGCACGCGAAGAGGCTTACCAGCTTTTAATTCAGCACGCGCAGGCTATTGGTGCCAATGCCATTATTAACATGCGTTATGATGCCAACGAAGTAATGCAGGGCGTTACAGAAGTGCTTGCTTACGGTACCGCTGTCGTGGTTGAAAAGGTTTAATAAAAAAGGAAAAACCACCCTGGTATGATTTTAGGGTGGTTTTTCTGTTTTATAGAGTACTGCTTTACTTTATTTAAAATATGAAAGTGGGATGGTTTTCCACATGCCGTGGGCAAGGTGGCCTATCAACAGCTCATATATCAGGTAAACAGGCCAAAATATGTAATGGATAATAAGTAAAATAACACTGTGATTGTAATACCAGCTTATCATTAAACTATATAATCCTAAAACAAGATATAGTATACTGGTTTCGCGCTTTTCCATTTTCTTGACCTTTTATTTTTTAGCTAATTTATAAATTGCGTTTAAATTAACGGCAATTTTTCATGCTGTAAATTACTGTATAATCAGCTGTGCTGTTGGTTTGTTGCTTGCCGGTTTTGGGATCGTACCTGTAAGGCTTTTGGGCAAGCTGGTTACCCCTTAGCTGAAACTCTACGCTCAGCGTATCCGTGCGGCCTTCCTGCCCGTAAGTCCATAAGGCTTTAATAACATTGCCGTTTAAATTGCCCATCAGGCTGCCTTTACGGGCATCTTTTTCTTTAGGCAGCCAGTCCATATCGCCGGTAACTTTATTGCCGTTAATATGCAGGTTAACTTTTGTAGTATCCTGGCTGGCGGTACCTTCAGTTGTATAAAAGCAATACTCCATATTTACAGCCGGCGCGTCGGGTGCATTAGCCATGGCAGTGTCTTCCTTTTTTATTGCCGTGTCGGCATCATTTGTTGAATGATTGCCCGAGCAAGAGGCAACCGTTATTGTGATAAGGGAAACAAAGCCTAATTGAAATTTCATAACTGTGGTTAATTTTTTTGTTATGACAATTAAAATACTAAAAGGTTCAATCACTCCGGACTACCGCCACGAAATAGTTACAATGTAACGACTATATACTATTACGGGCCGGCAAGTTTAACGGGTTGCATAATCCGATTAATTGTGATAGTAAAAGCCTTGTGCTGTTTAATTAACTGTCACAATGACTATATTTAGCCCGTAAACCAACCCAAAAAACCTCATGAAACGCAGAAACTTTGTTCAAAGCTCGGTACTGGCCGGGGCTTCACTTTTTACCACAGGTGTTTTAAAAGCCTCCGCGCTTACCGGTTGCGCTCAACCTACAGGAGAAGTAGCTGCTGTAGCCGGCGATAAACCTTTTAACCTTAACTATGGCATTCACGACGGCATGTTTAAAAGCCATGCAGGCGATGATTTTATCGACCAGATAAAATTTGCATACGATAAAGGTTTCCGCGCTATTGAGGATAACGGGATGAGCGGCCGGCCGGTTGAGCAGCAAAAAAAGATTGGCGAGATATTAGCAAAGCTGGGTATGGCCATGGGGGTTTTTGTGCAACCCGGCCTTGGCAATGACAGCAACATGCTGGCAACAGGCAATGCCGACCAGGTTGAAAAGTTTATAGCTTCCTGCAAGCAGGCGGTTGAGGTAGCCAAACGCATAGGCAGCAAACTGGTTACCGTTGTCCCCGGCGATTTTGCGCGGAAACTTCCTATCGGTGTGCAAACAGGCAATGTTATTGAAGCCATAAAAAAGGGAACTGCTATACTGGAGCCGCACGGAATTATTATGGTTTTGGAGCCGCTAAGCGATAATCCGGATCTGTTCCTGCGTACACCCGACCAGGCCTATGCCATCTGTAAGGCTGTGGGAAGTCCGTCATGTAAGATCCTGTATGATATGTATCACGTCCAGCGTAACCAGGGTAATATTATCCCGACACTTGATTTGGTTTACGATGAGATAGGCTATTACCAGATAGGAGATAACCCCGGCCGTAAAGAACCGGGAACCGGTGAGGTTAATTATAAAAACATATTCAAACACATTTATAATAAAGGCTATAAAGGCGTAATGGGTATGGAGCATGGTACTGCCGGAACAGGAAAAGAAGGTGAGCTTGCATTAATTAAAGCATATCGCGAGGCGGACAGTTTTATTTAAAATGCCGCTATTGTAACCGGTTATCAACATTATTTATTTATGCTTAGCCCCAACTTTAATCCGTTTCCTGTTTTGGTAACTGAGCGCCTTATATTAAGGCGCTTTACCCGTGATGACGCTGCCGATTTGTTTGAAATGCGGTCGAACGAAACCGTGATGCAGTACATTCACCGGCCAATCAATAAAACCATTGATGACGCCATTGCACTGATAGACGTGATAGAAGACCTGCTTGGCAAAAATGATGGCATTACCTGGTGTATCTGCCTGAAAAACAATGATAAATATATTGGGAGCATAGGTTTTTGGCGGATAGAGAAAGACAGTCACCGTGCCGAGATCGGGTACCTTTTAAACCCCGCATACCAGGGGCAGGGACTCATGCAGGAGGCGATAACGGCCGCTATTGACTATGGTTTTAATGTGATGAAACTGCACTCTATAGGAGCTTATGTAAGTCCGGGGAATTTCGCTTCAATTAAATTATTGCTCAAAAATAATTTTGTGCAGGAAGCTTATTTTAAGGAAGATCATTTGTATAACGGTCGTTTTGAGGATACGATGGTTTATTCGTTATTAACACAAACTTAAATCTGTTAACAAATTATTTATGCCAGCTATTTTTAATTAAAAAAAAATGATGCATGTTTACGCATAGAAACCAATTATACCTGTGCTGAAAACAATTCAGTTTAAATGGGGTTAACATTAAAAAACAAAAGAAACTTATCATGGCAACAGAAAAAGGAAGTGGCATCACCGCTTATTCAGTGAAAACAAAAACTAAAAATGTACCAATGATCAATCCCGTTATCGACGTAAAATCGGGCAGATACATTGCAACAGGAACTGACAGTGAAGGTAACAAAATGGCTGCCATCATGGGCAAAGCAACTGCCGAAGAGCATATCAAAAATGGTAATGCTAAAAAAGGCTCTGGCTGGTAAATAAAACTAAACATAAAAATGCCCTGTATTTGTTGAAAATGCAGGGCGCTTTTGTTTAGTAACCATTTGAAATTTTTATTTATCCGAAGGATTCTTCTTTTTATTCTGCAGCATTTCCACCATTTTAGTTAAGCGGTCCTGGCGGGTTTTTTCCTGTTTGGCTGTAAGGATCCAAAGTACATACTCCTTTTTATGGCTGTAAGCCAGCGATTGAAAGTAGTCAAGCGTTGCCGGATGTTGCTCCAATGTTTCTTTTATGTAATCAGGGAGGGTTACTATTTTATTATCCACGTCAATATAATCGCCGTACTCATTATTTCGTACAGCCTCATTTCGTCCTTCAGAAACTTTTACAGCTTCAACCGGCCGAAAGCGCAATGCAGTCCATACTTCGTTAACAGCAGCTGATGCTACAGGCCGTAAGCCATACAGAGCAGGGGCGTCCCAACTGCCCATCATTTCCAGACCTGTTTGGATACTTGAACTTTTTTTAGGGTAGATAATCCAGAAAACAGTATCGTCTTTAAGTAAAGGGGTGATTACCTTAAGTTCGGATGTCAGTTCTGTAGTGTTGGTCACAAATAGCTGGATACCGTTAAATTCGCCTTCGGTGTTAAATACAAGGCTGGCATTATCCGGTAGGGGAGACAAGCTATCCTGGTAACCTGCGGGCGCATTTTGCAACAACCAGCGTGAATTTGGTTTGATCAGCAGTTTTTTAGCAAGGGCATTCATAGTAAGCACATTGATTATGGATAAAGCTAATGTAAGCAATAAATTAAAATTGAATGACAAGCCCAAACCCTGCTGCATGGTATTTTTAATAGCTTTGCCTTGATGGAACATGTACTTGACAACCCGGCCTGGAACGCCCTTAGCACCGGTAATAAAGCTTTTGCGGGCGGTAATGATATAGCTAAATATTTCCCGAAGGAGGTTTCGCCTTTTGTTGCTATTCCCGAAATATCTGCGGAAAATTTCAACCTGCTTTACGATACCATTCCTTTTGAAAGCCACTTTATATTTATTGCACCACATGATGTTGTAATCCCGGAGCAGTGGAACATAGTACACTATCTGAAGTGTCTGCAGATGGTTTTTGAGGGAGAGGTGCCTGCTGGTTTTGCTGATGACGATCTGTTGCCGCTTACAGAGCAACATGTACCCCAAATGATTGAACTTACTCAACTAACCAATCCTGGCCCCTTTATAGAGCGAACTATTGAGTTTGGACATTATCACGGCATATTTGATAGAGATAAGTTGGTTGCTATGGCCGGCCAGCGCTTAAACCCTACTCCCTATGCCGAGATCAGTGCTGTTTGTACCCATCCCGATTATCTTGGTCGTGGTTATGCAGGCAAATTATTGTTAAACCAGGCTAAGCGGATCAAAGCAGCTTCTGAAATTCCATTTCTGCATGTGAAAAGTGAAAATGAAAGGGCTATTAAAGTGTATGAAAAGCTCGGTTTTGTAACGAGGAAGGAAATGTCGTTTTATGTGTTGAGGAAGTAACCCCCTCTAAATCTCCCCCGAGGGGGGAGACTTTAAGAAGCATTTTTAAGCCCTCTCTTTTGGAGAGGGTTTGGGTGAGGTTCTATATCGCCATTTTGGCAAAAAAATCCCAGAGCACTATCCCTGCCGATACTACAATATTAAACGAATGTTTGGTGCCAAACTGGGGGATTTCGATACAGGCGTCAATCGCTTGCATTACTTCGTCGCTTACGCCGTTTACCTCGTTGCCAAAAATCAGGGCATATTTGCCATCTTCGGCAGGTTTAAACTCGTGAAGCATGGTGCTGTTTTCGGCTTGTTCAATGGCTATGATCTGGTAGCCATCGTTACGTAATTGTTCAACAGCCTGCAAAGGGGTTTCGTAATAAATCCAGTTTACTGATTGGGTTGCGCCAAGGGCTGTTTTTTCAATTTCGCGGTGAGGGGGCTGGGCTGTAATACCACAAAGGCAGATCTGTTCAACTGCAAAACCATCGGAGGTGCGGAAAATAGAGCCGATGTTGTGCATACTCCGCACGTTATCCAACACTACAGCTACCGGTAATTTATCCTGTGCTTTAAATTCATCAACCGTAGCCCGGTTCAGCTCATCCAATTTTAATTTGCGCATATTTTTTTGTCGATAGTCCATAGTCGATAGTTTAAAGTGAATGGCTATCGTCCATCAACCATGGTCCATCGACAAAAATACAAAAAAGCGGTTAGTTAGTTACTGAAGCCAGTTCGCCTACACCATCGCCAATAAGCGAGCTGTAAACTGAAGGTGCATAGCCAATTTTTTGCGTGTAGTATTCGGTTATTTCTTTGCTGAAATTATCAAACGCGCCACCTTTTACCAGGGCAATGGCACATCCGCCAAAACCTGCTCCCGTCATACGAGCACCTGCAACATCAGGATTGGTTTTGCTGTATTCAGCAACGGTATCCAGTTCAACACCGCTTACTTCATATAAATCGCGCAGGGAATCATGTGAGGCGTACATCAGCCTGCCGAATTCGGTCAGGTTGTTATCTGCAAGGGCCGTTGCGGCCAGTTTTACACGGTCGTTCTCTTCAATTACGTGTTTGGCCCGTTTCAACACAACCGGATCGGTTATCAGGTGTTTGTATTGCTCAAAAACAGTGCTATTGATCTCGCAAAGATATTTAATGTCCAGTTGCTGTTGCAGGGCCATAAGGGCTGCCTGGCACTCTTCTACGCGTTCGTTGTATTTTGATTCGGCCAGTTTGCGGGGTTTATTTGTGTTGATAATGGCAAGTACATAATCGCCAAGATTACTGTCAACCGCCTGGTAATCCAGGGTATCGCAGTTAAGCATCAGGGCTTTGTTCTTTTCGCCAAAGGCAACTGCAAACTGGTCCATAATACCGCAGTTAACACCTATAAAGTTGTTTTCTACATCTTTTGACAGTTTAACCAGGTCGAGCTTGCTATAGCCGCTGTTAAACAAGTCGTTAAGTGCATAGGAGGTAACCACCTCGATTGAAGCTGATGATGACAAACCCGAGCCAATTGGGATATCGCCATAAAATAACATATCCAGGCCTTTTAACGGGTGACCATCCTTAATAAAGCGGTCAATAACACCAATAGGAAAGTTAAACCAGTTTTCGCCGGTTTTTTCATAACTGATTTGCAACGGAATATCTTTTTGCTCACTAAAATTTAAACTCCTGAAGCGGAAAACGCTATCCTCATTAGGGGAGGTTAGTAAATAAGTACCAAAAGTAATGGCGCATGGCATAACCAAACCACCGTTATAATCAATATGTTCGCCAATAAGGTTTACACGACCGGGCGAAAAGTACGCGTTGTCTGCTTCTTTGTTAAAGATCTTAATAAATTCCTGGTGCAAATTATTCTTCATTATTCAGGTTGGTTTTTCGGGAAACAAATATTGTAAAAATTGTCAACTTTACAGTTATAAATTTAATTTAATTTTTAATTTATTTTAATGGGATAGTTTTGCAGATATTCGAACCTTATAAAGCATGCATGCGCAAAAACTGCAGGCCTGTTATTTAAATACCAATTAAAATAGATACCCATGAAACAATACCTCGTTACTGCCTATGATTACACCGATGCCGAGGCATTTGAACGTCGTTTAGGCGCCCGCCCTCATCATCTTGATGGTGCCAGGGCTTTAAAAGCCAATGGTAATTTTGTGTTAGGAGGAGCTATGCTGAACGAAGAAGGCAAGATGATTGGCTCAACCATGATAGTACAGTTTGAAACCGACGAAGAGATGGAAGCCTGGAAACAAAATGATCCGTATGTTACTCAAAAGGTATGGGAAAGCGTTGATGTAAAGCCCTTTAAAGTGGCCGACGTTTAATGCGGTTTGCAGTCATTAGTGTGCAGTTTGCAGTGACAAAAAACTCCGCTGTTCGAAGCCAAGGACTTCGGACAGCGATATCACAGAATGTCAAACAGATTTTCACTGCAAACTGCTAACTCAAAACTGCCTACTGCCTATTGCTCCGCCCATCTGCTCATTTGCCAGTATCCCCGAGCATCTTTAGCATAAAAAGCAGTATAACCCTTGCCCTGCATCGTAAAATTAAAATCAAACTCATTTATTGAACTGTCATCCGGCAAAAAATTGGCGACTACATTATCAGCTACCGCGGTTATCATAGCACCGAAGTTATCCTGCATCTGCTTCTTAGTTTGGGTGCTCGCGATAAAATCATTAAAAGTTTCAAACTCGTAAGCTTCGTTACGTTGTTTCCTTGCTGCGTTAAAAGCTGCCTCGGCCCATTGTTGTTTGTAAGCTTCCATGGCGTTGAGCAGGTCTTCTGCTGATATTTCCGGCAGGCCATCCTTGCCAGTAGTGTTATAGTTGTTCAGTATTTCTTCTTTACTTTTCATTTAGGATTGATGTTTCATAATAGCTGCCGGTGTTCATTCCTTTCAATTTGGTTCAAAATTAAAAGGATGCCAAATTAATGACATCCTTTTAATTTTAGCTCTTCAAATGTTCTATTTATGCTTCAGACAGGCTGTTCAATACATCTATATCATCATCTGACAGTTGAATATCGGCGGTTCTCATATTTTCCTCCAAATGTTTAACACTTGATGTGCCGGGGATAAGCAGAATGTTTGGCGAATGATGCAATAACCAGCTTAACGCCACCTGATGAATGGTAGCATCGTGTTTGGCGGCAATACGGCCTAATATGTCTTCGCCCTGTACGTTGCCGCCGCCAAGCGGGAACCATGGAATGAAGGCGATGTTATGATCGCGGGTGTATTCCAGTTCGGCCTCCCATTTGCGGTTATCAACGCTGTACATGTTTTGTACTGATACTACTTCAAAGTATTGCTGGGCAAGCTTGATATCGTCAACGCTTACTTCAGATAAGCCTATATGCCTGATCTTACCTTCCTGCTGTGCTTTTTGCAAAAACTCAAATGATTTTTCGGCAGGAACTTTAGGGTCGATGCGGTGTAGCTGGTACAGATCTATACGATCAACCTGGAGACGTTTCAGGCTGCCTTCAAGGGCTTCCTTCAAATGCTTTGGCGAAGCATCCACAGGCCATTCGTTAGGGCCGGTACGTAACAGGCCGCCTTTGGTACCTATCAGGAGGTCGGTAGGGTATGGGTGCAGGGCTTTGGCAATTAACTCTTCCGATACATTTGGCCCATAACTATCGGCTGTGTCAATAAAATTTACACCGAGTTCAATAGCGTGCTTCAACACACGGATGCTTTCGTCTTTATCTTTCGGCGGTCCCCAGATGCCGGGACCTGTAATACGCATTGCGCCGTAACCTAAACGATTAATGGTAATGTCGCCACCAATGGTGAATGTCTTTTCAAATGAACTTGTTGTGCTTGCCATGGTAATGTATTTTGGATTAACTACTGTAAAGTTCAACTAAAAAGCACCAGTATTGTTCATGGAATGTATAACATCAATGTCATTTGTGAACGAACTACACAAATTAAAGCTCGATGACTATTTGTGCAATTCGCATAAAATCGTTTTCCATTAGTGGATCATCTTATCTCCATGCACCTAATATCAATCCCATCAGGGTTAAGGACACTACGCTATAGCCGCCGTTTATGAATATCAGCCGCCAGCTTTTGAGCTCAAACAGGCTGTGAATGGCGATAGCGCAAAACGTCCAGATGCCCGCAAGAAAACCCGCTGTCGCTCCCCAGGCAAGATCAGTTTTTGCATCGGCTAAAAATATAGCAAGGTTTACAGCCATAATGATAGAAAAGAAGGCTGTAAAGCCGAAGGCCCTGCCTTTATTGGAAGCCTGTAATTCGGCACTGGTTAGTTTATTATCTGCCATCCATGCATTGGCAAACAGCGCAGGAGAGTACCAGATACCGCCAACTAAAAACGCGGATAATGCTGCAACCACAACGGCCAGCCAGTTGATAAGTTGAAAATTCATGATGATAATGTTTAAATTAATTGGTTGTACTAATATAAACTATTAATAGGTAAAAGCTGAATGCACAAGGCTTAAAGCTTTTTGAAAAAAACACTGAATAGGTATAAATGGAAAACCCCGATTGCTGCTTAAGCGATCAGGGTTTTCAAAGTATAATAACCGGGGGGGAGTTATCTTATTTTACGTTATAATGTATCACACTTCGGCCGATATTACCTTCGGCGTCAATCCCTTCAATTATAGCGCGGTATGAGCCGCGCTGATCGCTGTTAAAGAAGCTGATGGTTGCAGTGCCGGTTGCTTTATCGGTAATTACGTTAGGTTTCCAATAAATAGTATTACGCAAATCGCCGCCAAGCGTGCCTGCTTTGGTTACATCATATTTAGGCGAGTAAAACTCTTTGGCTTTGGTGTAACCCTGCACTGCAAAAGTGATCACATTTTGTTTGGGGATAAGTTCCTGTAATTGTGCGAGGGTTATCTTTTGTTTTTTAACAACCTTTTTGTTAATCACCAGTACGCCCTTGGTTTGGGTACTACGGTTGATGCCGCTTACCCCATCATTTAAAAAGATCTCCACAGATTCGACCTCGCTCGATGGGATGCTCGATAAAAAGTTGGCATCAACAGGCAGGCTGCCTACATATACCTGCACCGGGGTGCGGCCACCGGCATTGTAATCGCGGGTAACGTAAAAATTGTTGTCGATATAGGTAAGGCCCATTGCCATGGTTGATAAACAGTTTAACAACAAAGGGCAGCCCTGTAATTGCTGTGCAGATACTTCATGATCGGCCTGCATAGGTAAACCTGAGAAGGTGCCATAATCAGCATGGCTGGCTTTTTTTACGATCTTGGTTGATTTTACAACAACTTCTTTTATGGTACGTGAACTTTGATATTGCTTATAGCTGTTTTGTAAATAAGGGCGGAAAGTACTGTCAATGTTCAGGATCTCATCGGGGATGTTGTTGTTTTTGCTCAGTTTTTGATAAGCTTCGCCATTAACCGATATGACCATGTTGCGTCCGTTAGGATTGTTACGGGCACTCAGTGTAATTTTTGACGTATCCGGCACATTCACGTTTGAGAATTTAAAATTGCCCGACATATCGGTAATTGTTTCTGCCGAAAAGTTTTTATCAGGAATTAGCAACCTTAAACTGCCTTTGGCTACCGGGAGGCCCGCATTGGTCCTCAATGTTCCTGTTACGTCAATGCCTTGCTCCGGCATCAGGTATATAGGCGGATTTTTGTCGGCCAGTATATCCTCATAATCAAAGCGACGGTAACCCTGGGTAAGCATCAAAATATCCAGGTTGGCCAGTTTTTCATCATCGGGTTTATTAAAGTAATAGTTCGGTTTTTCGATGTAACCTTTCAGATCGGAGGTAAGCAGCATATTACTTAATATGGTTGATTCTGCATCTTCATTTGATGGTACCGTGCCATCATCAACAACAGCTACCGAAAAGCTGCCTTCGGCCGGGGTTGTATTATTTTTTGCCGATACTGTGATCTTAACACTCCCCCTTGTACTGTAGGATGGTTTATCAGTTTTAAGGGCCAGGTTCATCTGGTCATTATGTTGAATAAATACAATCCGCTCGCATAAAGCATATCCGCCCGATGAAAACAGCGTTACCTGTACAATACCTGTGGGGAACTTGCTTTTAGGGATATTGGCCGAATAAACTGTGCTTTGCAATACAGTTTGCGCCGCGTAGTAAATAACGCCACCGCTTTGCGCCACCAGATAAAAGCTTTTGTTTTTTTTACGCTGAAAGAACAGGTCGTTAGCCGATATTTTTACAGTAAGATTGGTTGGGTCATTGTTGTAAACGGCAATATTTATCCCCATTGATTGTACGCGTGGCAGGTTATAGGTAGCCTGCGACCCGTCAGGGAAGGTGATGTTCGCTTTGTATGATCTTTCAAGATCCGGCGTGATGGCGAAAATTCCCATGCCTAAATGCGCGCTGCTGATCTGGGCTATTTCGGCGCCTTTATCGTCAACTATCGTTCCTTTAATGTCTACACCCAAACCGCTTGAAGCTATGGCTTTGAACGCAACTTTAGTACGGATCCCATTGGTTAACTGGCCACCTTCGGGGAAAAACTGTACATCATAACCTTTTACTGCAGTACGCATTGAAAAGCTGCTGCTAATGGTTTTACGGTCGCCAACGTCAATGGAAGTAACCAGGATACCGCCGGTAATTACATCGGCCTGGCTTTCGGGCAGGTCAACCTGCAATACGCCTTTATCGTCAGTAATACCGTGGCCTTTGCTTACAGGGTCGCCGTTTTTCATCAGTTGCCAGTTTACTTTTTTGTTGGCATATGGACTGTTGTCCGGCCCTTTGTAAAGGATGGTGGCATCAACTTTAACACCTGTTCTTTTGCTTGAACTTTTATAAGTAATGTTGGTGCGTACCTGGTTATCTATGGCGTTGCCAACATTAAAAGTATGGTCATAAAAATAATCCGGGTCAAAATTACGCATCCAGTTGGTGTAGCTGCGCAAACGATAAGCTCCCTGTTTATAAGTATCGCCGTTAAGTACAATGTTACCGCTGGCAAAGCCATTGGTAACTGCAATGCGCTGGCTTTCAACTACCGAATCCCGGTTGTTGATCAGGTCGACATAAACAATGCGGCTCAATGCCGATGGCTGGTGCTTTTCAATGGTTACATAGGCCTTAAACCAAATGGTATCGCCAACAGCGTAATAAGGTTTATCTGTATGCAGGTAAACCTTCTCGATAGGGTAGCTGCTGTTAAACTTGCTTGTTTTTTCGATTATGGTTGTTAGGGGGATGCTATCCTGCTGGGCAAAAACAGATGCGCCAAATGCGGTTAACAGGCATAATAGGAGTAAAAATCGACGTATGATCATCAATATAAGTTAAAGAAGTAACAGGGCTAATATAAACATTTAGCCGTATTGCATTTTTAGCGGCTGTTTATTTAACACTTTTTTACAAATGCTTTTTTTAGCCGCTTGCGAAAGTTAAACGCTAAAAGCTATACGCTTATACAAAATAGCACAATTGTTACTTGGCTGCAGTTTTGGCCTTGCCCTCAACATGTACCGAGACCATGCTTGAGTGGATGATGCCCAGGGTAGTACCGGGCTTTACATTAAGGTAAAATTTAAAGTAGCTGTCCACAACCGCTTTTGAGGTATGGATATAATCAGCCTCTCTTTCCTGGTCGCCGTTAAATCCAACAAGCGGGGCGCCGTAGTACAACTTGCCCTTATCATCAACATACATGGTGAAGGAAAAATAGAAATCTTTATAAGCGTTTTTGATCACGATGTCGTAAGTAGGGTCAAGGTAATCGTCAGAGTTATCGAAATTATTAAGTATATCCGGTTTGGTAGTACGGCGAGATACGGTTACCAGCGGGCTTTTGCTGGTTATTATGGCCGGCTGTCTGGCTGCAAAAGCCTTGGTATAATCTGCAGTTGCTTTAGCGGCAAGCGAACGGATGAATACAGTATCGGCATGGCTTGGCCTTCTTAATGTTGTGGTATCGGTGTGCAAAACGTTTTTTACATAATTATCAGCAAAAAACCGCATGAACACCTTGGTGCCTTTAACATCAAGGGAATCGCCTTTCTGGATCAGGATCTCCATGGTTATACTGTCTTTATTGATTTGCCTTATCTTTAACCATGAACGCGCTGCGTTGAAAATTGAATCATAGCCGCGGGTTAGCGGAAAATTAATAAAAGCATTTTTTGTTGGACTGAAAATGCTTATCGAATCGTCTGAAACAAATTTTAGCTTCCATTGCGGCTCCAGTTGATAGCCATATTCGTTAAACGAGAGCCCGTTTTTTTGACGTCTGGATACTTCGGAGTAGTTGATGCCATTGTAAGGTTTAAAGGAGATCAACTCTCTTTTCTTGTTACCTGAAGAGCCGCTGCCGCAACCTGAAATAAAGGCAGATATAATGATGAGCAGCCCAAATGCTGCCGGTTTTAACTTTTTAAGATTGATAAGTAGCATTGCTGCTAAAGATATAGATAATTTGATAAATGGCTAAAAAATGGACCGATATCATTATAAGCCACTTTTGCCGGTAACGTTTACTGCAATCTCGCTGGTATGCACAATGCCAAGTGTACTGCCTGGCTTCACATCAAGATAAAACTTGAGGTAAGTTTCCATTACGGCTTTTGAAAGATGGGTATTGCTTACCCTTTGAGTTTCTTCGAAAAATACCCGTAGGGGTTTACCATAATGCATCCGCCCCACGGGGTCAACAAAAATTGAGAACGAGTAGTAAAAGTTTGCATAGGCTTTATCAATAGTGATGTCAAATTCAGGGCGCATATAGTCGGATGGGTTAAAATTGTTGAGCATGGTTGGCTCGGTATGGAGTTTTTTTATTTTTATCCGGTTACTGCTGCTGCTAAGCTCAACCGGTTGCCGGGCTGCAAAAGCTTTTTTAATGTTTTTATTGGCAGCTTCGGCTAACTGCTTTATATATATCGAGTCTTTGCGGTTGGGGCTTTTACATTTGCTCAAATCGCCGTGAAGTGTGTTTTTAATATAATTATCGGCATAAAAAACCATATAAACCTTTGCGCCGCGAGTATCAACCGAATCGCCATGGGCTTTAAGCATTTCGATGATCATGCTATCCTTAGTCATGGTTTTAATTTTTAACCAGGTGCGGGCGGTATTGAAAACGGAATCGTATCCGCGGGTAAGCGGAAAATTGATGAATTGTTTTTTAGCCGGGCTGTAAATGCTGGCTGAGTCATCGGAAACGAATTGCATTTTCCATTGCGGTTCTAATTGATAACCGGAGTTGTTAAATGACAGCCCATTATCTGATCTGCGCGCTATTTCTGTATAGTTGATACCCAATACGGGTTTAAACGAAATCAGGTCTTTTTCGCCGTTGTGTTTAACAATGTTGCGCTGTTTGCAGCCAAGGCAAAACAACGCCAATACAATGCAGGTTAATTTTGCCGCGGATTTGTTAGGTATCATATAGGCATTTGTTAAATATATGACTTGTTATGAACGCAAAATGGACAGTTTACATAATCTTATGGCCTAAATCTACACGGCCTCGGTTACCTGTAACGTGAACGGCTATCTCGCTGGTATGCACTATACCAAGTGTCTTACCGGGAATAAAGTTTAGGTAGTATTTAAGGTAACTGTTCATTACTGCTGTAGAGAGGTGAATATAATTTTCCTCGTAGCTTTTTTCTGTAAATACCGTAAGGGGTTTTCCATAATGTATTTGCCCGGCCTGATCAACGAACACGGAGAATGAATAGTAAAAATTGCTGTAGGCTTTATTGATGGTAATATAAAACTCGGGGTTCATATAATCATAAGAAGTATCGAAGTTGTTGAGCATGGTTGGCTCTGTGTAACGTTTACTGATGGTGATCAAAGGGCTTTTGCTTTTAAGTTCGACGGGCTGCCGGGCGGCAAAGGCTTTGGTAACATTTTTATTTGCGGCATCGGTTAACCATTGTATGTAAACAGAGTCTTTTTTGCTCGGGCTTTTGCATTTGCTTAAATCGCCATGAAGCACGTTGGTTATATACTTATCCGCATAAAAAACCATGTAAACTTTAGCGCCGCGCGTATCAACCGAATCTGCATAGGCCTTTAGCAATTCAATGATCATGCTGTCTTTTGTCATGGTTTTAACTTTGAGCCAGGTGCGGGCTGTATTAAAAATAGAATCATAACCACGGGTAAGGGGGAAATTGATGAACTGCTTTTTTGTTGGACTATAGATACTGGTAGAATCATTTGAAACAAATCGCATTTTCCATTCCGGTTCTAACTGGTAACCAAAATGGTTAAATGATAGCCCGTTTTGTGAACGCCGCGCAATTTCGGTATAACTGATGCCTAAGACAGGTTTAAATGAGATCAGATCTTTTTCGCCGTTGTGTTTAACAATGTTTCGGGGTTTGCAGCCAAGGCAAAACAAAGTCAAAACAATGCAGGTTAAATTTGTAAAAGGTTTAGCAATTAGCATATAGGTTCGATATATTATAAATATATGATATTTACCAACGCCCAAATGTTAAATAATGCTAAAATTGCAGATTGTAAGTAAATCGGATATAAGCTGATGGCAATTGAAATAGAACGTAAATTTTTGGTAGATCAGGAGAAATGGCAGCAGGTAACAAAGCCTGAAACAGTGCATTTCAGGCAGGGGTACATTTTTAGTGATGAAAAGAAAACTATCAGGGTACGGGTTACTGATACCGAAGCATATATCACTATAAAAGGAAGTACAGCAGGTTTTAGCCGGAGCGAGTTTGAATATACCATTCCTACAGCCGATGGCGTTCAATTGCTTGATAATTTTGCCGCCTCTGAGTTGGAAAAATACCGCTACCGCATTACTTATGCCGGTAAACTTTGGGAAGTTGACGAGTTTTTAGGCGATAACCAGGGTTTGCTGATGGCCGAAATTGAACTTGGCAGCGAGGATGAAGAGTTTGAACTGCCGCCATGGGTAACAACTGAGGTAACCGGCGATGATCGGTATTACAATGCCAGGTTAAGCGTTCATCCTTTTAAAAACTGGTAGCAACTTTTCAGGCACATTCCGGTAAGCCAAGCAGATAGTCGGGTTTCGATTCGTCGTAAACCGTTTTAACATACTTGTTGCCTTGGGGACAAACAGCAGGGATCAAACTGGTTTTGTTGCCTTTGTCATCAATAATGTAAGCCTCACCATCCTCATGTTTTATCCAGTCATAAAGTTTCGACCTTTCGGTGAGGCCTTTTACATTGATCCGCTCGTTGATCCACTCAAGTGAGTCGATGGCCACATATGGGTTATCGTGCGGTGCGCTGTCGGTTTTTATAGATACTATACGTACTGCCATTGTATTAAATTGCATTAAACATTCAGGTGGGATAAAAATATGGTAAAAAGCAATACCCCGAAATAGGTATAATCACCCAATTTTCACTACGTAAAATTACCTATGGTATAGGCGCTGCTGCTTGCTGACCATATCGCTTATTTGGCGAATAATGAAATGATTTGCGGATAGGAGTGTATTGCATGTGCTTGTAAATAAGTATGTTGAAAGTAAAGTAGCACCCTGTAGGTGCGTGTTGCATCTTTTTAAGAAAATTAAAATAGATATTGCGTAACCAAATGGTTTCATTTATATTTGTAACCGAACGGTTTCATGTTTCCGTTCTGTTACTATGCGAAGAGATGTTTTCCAGGCCATTGCCGACCCAACCCGTCGTGAGATCATTAACCTGCTGGCCAACCGGCAAATGAACCTTAATGCCGTGGCTGATAATTTTGATATCAGCAGGCCGGCCGTATCCAAACACATAAAAATATTAACCGAATGCGGTTTGCTCATTATTAAGCAACAGGGGAGGGAACGCTATTGCCATGCCGATTTGAAACAGTTAAAGCAAGTTACAGACTGGGCAGAGCAATACCGCCGGTTTTGGACGCAGAAACTGGATGTCCTCGACGCTTTTTTAACCAACGAACAAAATACAGATAACCATAAAAACAGCAAACTATGAGCACACAACCATTTGTAATTGAACGTGTTTATTCGGCGCCCATTCAAAAGGTATGGGAAGCCATTACCGTTAGAGAAAAAATGAAAGAATGGTATTTTGACCTTGCCGAATTTAAACCCGAGGTAGGATTTGAATTTGAATTTACGGCGGGGGATAAGGATAATTTTCAATACCGTCACCTGTGCCGGGTAACTAAAGTTGTTGAGGGTAAAACTATTGCTTATACCTGGCGATATGATGGCTACGACGGCGACTCGGAAGTTACGTGGGAACTTTTTCCTGAAGGGAATGGCACCAAATTAATCCTCACCCATAGCGGTCTGGAAACTTTCCCGCCGTTGGATTCCTTCAAAAAAGAAAATTTTGTTGCCGGTTGGACACATATTACGGGTATTTCGCTTAAAGAGTATCTGGAAAAGTAAAAAACAACAAAGCCGGGCAAGCGCCCGGCTTCATAATTAAAACAATATGATAAGGAGATATCTACTTTGTAAGTTAAAAATAACTAACCTCTAATCTCAAACCTCCAATCTCTAATATTAAAATACCTGGTCGAACTGGTTAACAGCGTCTTTACTTTCCAGCAGAGAGTGGCCCATTAAAAACTCGTCAACCTTGCGGGCAGCTTCGCGGCCTTCAGATATAGCCCAAACCACCAATGATTGTCCGCGGCGCATATCGCCTGCTGTAAACACTTTGCTTACGTTGGTACGGTAAACACCTTCTTTGGCTTTAACGTTTTTACGGTCGTCAATTTCAACGCCAAGCTGGCTGATGAAAGTATCATGCTGTGGATGTAAGAAACCCATAGCCAGGAATACACGCTGACAAGGGATTTCACGCTCCGAACCTTCAACTACATGGAATTTTACAGGGCGACCCATAAAATCCTGTTCCCATTCAACATCAACTACTCTCAGGGCACGCAGGTTACCTTCTTCATCGCCTAAAAATTCTAAAGTATTAACACCCCAGAAACGGTCGGCACCTTCCTCGTGTGAGCTGGTAGTTTTCAGTACCATTGGGTAAGTAGGCCATGGCATATGCTGTGTACGCTGAGCCGGCGGCTGGAACATCACCTCAAATTGCTTGATTGATGCAGCACCCTGGCGGTTTGAAGTACCCACACAGTCTGATCCGGTGTCACCACCGCCAATTACCACTACGTCTTTACCTGTAGCTATAATATCTTCGGCAGTAACTTCAATATTGCTAACACGTTTGTTTTGCTGTTTCAGGAAATCCATTGCAAAATGGATGCCTTTTAACTCACGGCCCGGAATGTTAAGGTTACGCGGGATTGTTGAACCTCCTGCTAAAATCACGGCATCGTTGTTACGTACCAGTTCATCAGCAGCTACGTTTACACCAACCTCGCTGTTGTATTTAAATATAACGCCATCTTTTTCCATTACTTCAACGCGGCGCTCAACAACCCATTTTTCCAGTTTAAAATCGGGGATGCCATAGCGTAATAAACCACCTGCACGGTCATCACGTTCGTAAATGGTAACGGTGTGGCCAACTTTTACCAGTTGGGCTGCTGCGGCAAGACCCGCAGGGCCCGAACCTACAACGGCTACCTTTTTGCCCGTTTTAACAAGCGGTGCAGTTGGTTTTACAAGGTTTTTCTCATAAGCGATCTCGATGATATGGCGCTCAATTTCCTCAATAGCAACAGGCGGTTTGTTGATGCCTAACACGCATGCAGATTCGCATGGGGCAGGGCAGATACGGCCTGTAAACTCAGGGAAGTTATTAGTTGATGATAATATATGGTAAGCTTCTTCCCAGTTTTTACGATACACGGCATCGTTAAACTCAGGAATGATATTACCAAGGGGGCATCCCGAATGGCAGAAAGGGATACCGCAATTCATACACCTGGCCGATTGCTGGTTAAGCTTTTCTTCAGTATATAAATTCACAAATTCGTTATAGTTCTTAACGCGTTCAGCAGCCGGAACTTTTGATGGAAGTTCGCGATTAAACTCCTGAAATCCTGTAGGTTTTCCCATTTCTTAGCCTATGGTTTGATATTGTAATTTCTCTAATACTTTTTTATACTCTCTCGGGAATACTTTCACAAACTGGGTTGATGCTTCATTCCAGTTGTTTAGTATCTTTTGCGCCAGCTTGCTGCCGGTTAAGGTGATGTGTTTACGCAGCAGGGTGAGGATCTGCTCTTCGTCTTGTACGCTTAGCGGGTCAAGGTCAACCATTTCGGTATTGCAATTTTCTGCAAAAGTACCTTCAGGGTTATAAACCCAGGCTATACCGCCGCTCATACCGGCTGCAAAGTTCCGGCCTGTTTTACCAAGAATCAATGCACGGCCACCGGTCATGTACTCGCAACCGTGGTCGCCAATACCTTCAACAACCGTGGTGGCACCTGAGTTACGTACCGCGAAACGTTCACCGGCCATACCGCCTACAAACAACTCGCCAGATGTAGCGCCGTAAAGGGCCACGTTACCGATGATGATGTTATCTTCAGGTACAAATGTTGCATTAGCTGCCGGATAAACGGCTATCTGAGCGCCCGAAAGACCTTTACCTACATAATCATTAGCTTCGCCTTCCAGCTCGAAAGAAACACCTTTAGTGGTGAATGCTGCAAAACTTTGACCAGCCGAACCTTTGAATTTGAAGTTAACGGTATTGTCAGGTAAACCAGCCGAACCATAAACTTTAGAAATCTCGTTAGATAACAAGGTGCCGATGGTGCGGTCAACGTTGATCACATCAAACGAAGCAAATACCGGGGTTTTATCTTCAATAGCGGGTTTCGCAGCTTCCCATAGTTTCCAGTCAAGGATATTGGCCATGCCATGATCCTGTGATTCACTGTTGTACAAGGTCATACCTTTGGTGTTGGTAACCGGGTGCAGGATGCCGCTAAGGTCAATCTTTTTGGCTTTCCAGCTTTGCAGGTTATCTTTCACTTTCAGGAACTGTACGCGGCCAACCATTTCATGAATAGTACGGAAACCAAGCTCGGCCATGATCTCACGCAACTCTTCGGCCATAAAGCGGAACAGGTTAACGATATGCTCAGGTTTGCCCGAGAATAATTTACGTAATTCAGGATCTTGAGTAGCCACACCTACAGGGCAGGTGTTCAGATGGCATTTACGCATCATGATACAACCGCCGGCAACAAGGGCAGCAGTAGCCACACCCCATTCTTCGGCGCCCATCAGGGCTGCGATTGCCAAATCGCGACCAGTTTTCAGTTGACCGTCTGTTTGTAGCACCACACGGCTGCGCAGTTTATTACGTACCAGTGTTTGGTGAGCTTCGGTTAAACCAAGCTCCCATGGCAAGCCAGCATGTTTGATAGAGCTTATTGGCGATGCACCAGTACCACCGTCATAACCTGCAATCAGGATTACGTCTGCGTGTGCTTTGGCAACACCGGCTGCAATAGTACCTACACCTGCTTTTGATACCAATTTAACGTTGATACGGGCTGCACGGTTAGCATTTTTAAGATCGAAGATAAGCTGTGCCAAATCTTCGATAGAGTAAATATCGTGGTGCGGCGGAGGAGAGATCAAACCTACACCCGGAGTAGAGTGACGGGTTTTAGCGATCCAGTCGTCAACCTTGTGGCCCGGCAGCTGACCGCCTTCACCTGGTTTTGCACCCTGTGCCATTTTAATCTGCAACTCATCGGCGTTGGTAAGGTAGTTTGAAGTTACCCCAAAACGGCCCGATGCTACCTGTTTAATGGCAGAACGTAACGAATCGCCGTTTGGCAATTTGTCGTAACGCATCTCGTCTTCGCCACCTTCACCAGTATTACTTTTACCGCCAATACGGTTCATGGCAATAGCCATGGTGCTGTGCGCCTCGTGTGAGATAGAGCCGAATGACATGGCGCCTGTAGCAAAACGCTTCATGATGCTTTCTGCAGGTTCAACCTCATCAATGCTGATCGATTCGCGGTGGTGGGCAAAATCAAGTAAACCACGGATGGTGAAGTGTTTTTCAGTTTGCTCGTTTACTGCCTTAGCATAGTTTTTATATACCTCGTAGCTATTAGTACGTGTGGCGTGCTGTAACAGGTGAACGGTAGTAGGATTAAACAAATGGGCTTCGCCTCGGCGTTTCCACTGGTAGATACCACCTTCAGGTAACAGGTTGTCAGCTCCTTTAGCTTCAAAGCCCATTTTGTGTTTGCAAAGTGCTTCACGGGCAATTTCATCGAGGCCTAAACCGCCTATGCGGGTAACTGCACCGTGGAAGTATTTGTCAACAACGGTTTTGTTTAAACCAAGGATCTCGAATACCTGTGCGCCATGGTATGACTGTAAGGTTGAGATCCCCATTTTCGAGAAGATCTTCAACAAGCCATCGTTAATAGATTTAACGTAGTTATTCCGCAGCTTTTTGATATCGTAGCTGGTTTCAAGGCTGCCATTATCTTTAAGGGTTTCAATAGTTGAAAGCGCCAGGTACGGGTTGATAGCTGTAGCACCAAAGGCCAGTAAGCAAGCAAAGTGGTGTACTTCCCAGGCATCGCCGGTTTCAACAACCAGGCCAACAGCGCCACGGCGACCTTTGCGGATCAAATGGTGGTGTACTGCTGATACAGCCAGCAGGGTAGGGATAGGGGCATGCTCAGAATCAACCGCACGATCCGAAAGGATCAATACCTCAAAGCCGTCATCAACAGCATCCTCGGCGTAGCGGCAAAGGCGTGCAATGCCTTTTTCCAGTGAACCCGGCAGGCCATCAGCCTTAAAGTATGTTTGCAGTGTTTTAGCGTGGAACAGGCCGGTATCGATACTGCGCAGTTTTTCTAACTGATGGTTTTTCAATATCGGGTGTTTCAATACCACGCAATGACAATGCATTTTATCCTCATCAAGCAGGTTGCCATTGTTGCCGATAAAGGTAGCAAGGCTCATCACCAAACGCTCACGGATCGGGTCGATTGGCGGATTGGTTACCTGCGCGAAGAACTGTTTGAAATAGCTTGACAGGTGCTGAGGTTTGTCCGAAAGGATAGCCAAAGGCACATCGGTACCCATTGAGCCTACCGGCTCTTTGCCATCTAATGCCATTGGTTTAATGATGGTGTCAATATCCTCACGGCTGTAGCCAAATACCTGCTGGTAACGGTAAACAGAAGCTTCAGACAGGCTGGCGAAAGCCAAACGCGGTTCTGAAAGCTCGCTCAGGTTAATTTTATAGTTTTCTAACCAGCGGCCATATGGCTGCTGTGAAGCAACTTGTTTCTTGATCTCCTCATCTGTAATGATACGGCCTTTTTCAGTGTCGATCAATAACATTTTACCAGGCTGTAAACGGCCTTTGCGTAAAACAGTGCTTTCGTCGATAGTTAAAGTACCTGCTTCAGAAGCAGCTATTACACGACCATCGTTGGTTACCACGAAGCGCAGTGGGCGCAAACCATTGCGGTCAAGCAGGGCTCCTACCAGTTTACCATCGGTAAAGGTAATTGCGGCAGGTCCATCCCATGGCTCCATTAGTGTAGCGTGGAACTCATAGAAGGCTTTTTTAAGCGGATCCATGGCTTCGTTGCCATCCCATGCTTCAGGCACCAGCATCATCATCACATGTGGCAATGAACGGCCGGAGTGCAACAATATTTCAATGATATTATCCAGACAGGCAGAATCCGACTGGTTGTTATCAATCACCGGCAACAACATATCCATTTCTTCGGCAGTAAAGTACGACGAAGCGTATGATTTCAGGCCGGCATAAAACCAGTTTAAGTTACCTGTAAGGGTATTGATCTCGCCGTTATGCGCAATTAAGCGGAATGGTTGGGCCAGTTTCCATGAAGGGAAAGTATTGGTAGAGAAACGCGAGTGGATCATGGCAAAGCCCGATGCGATACGCGGATCAGAAAGATCAGTATAGTATTTACGCAGCTGGTAGGTAGTAAGCTGCCCTTTGTAAATAATTGTTTTACAGCTTAACGATGTAAAATAAAAATTATCAGAAGCGCCGGCTACCGTTTCAGTAATGGTTTTGTTGATATACCTTCTGAGCACGAATAATTTGCGTTCAAAATCATCGGCGTTGGTAATATGATGTGGCCTTGCAATATAAATTTGCTCAATATCAGGCTCGGCTTGGCGGGCTGTTTCACCAATAACTGATGAATCAACGGTAAGCTTACGCTCGCCCAGCTTATGTAAACCTAATTTTTCAATAGCATTGTTAATAATGGTACGACAGGCCTTTTTCTGGGCCGAATCTTTAGGTAAAAATATCATACCTACACCATACTCGCCGGGTTCCGGCAGGCTGATCTCGAGGTTTGAGCATTCTTCCATTAAAAACTCATGGGGCAATTGTATTAAAATTCCCGCACCGTCCCCGCTCTCGGGGTCGCATCCGCACGCACCGCGGTGTTCCATGTTTTCAAGCATGGTTAACGCGTTATCAATAATTTGGTTGGTTTTATGACCGTTGATATTGGTTATAAATCCCGTTCCGCACGAATCGTGTTCAAATTCCGGTCTGTAAAGACCCTGGTGGCTATCAGTTTGATCCATTGTTTAAATTAAACCGTTTACAATTTTATAAGGGGTGTAACCACGAAGTTACCAAAACTCAAATAAATTATAAAATTTACGGTAATTTTTAAAGATTTCTAAAAAATCAATTATTTAAATCATAATTATTTAACATTATCTCAACAAAAAGAGATAAATATTATGATGTACAAAATGAAAGTACGAAAAAAATTATTTAGAATCAATATAAAGTTATACCAAACTTGTGCAATACATTTATTAAAGCTGACTTTTTAGCTATAACCAAATTAAATTTTGTGGTGTTTCCCTATGTGATTAGTAGGATTTGGGAAGTTAGTTCATAGTTGATGGTTCATAGATCATGGTTGAAAGTTGGATTAATTGAGGAAGATAGGAGAAGTTCCGGGATACCGGAGGCACATAATATCTTTGCAGGGTAAACGAAGGAATAGTTTAATTCGGGTTCAGACAAAAAAACGGCTAACCGCCTACTTTAAGCTGCCAACTGAATGGGCGTTGCCTGCGGCGGGCTATCCGCTTATACTACACAGGATTAGCCACGGGCCGGTATCCGCTCCTATTATTCCTAATGCACCATTCGCTTCAAATTATTGATCGGTCCTATGAACCATCAACTATGATCCATGAACCATAGTTATAAACTATCGGTAAGTACACAAATATGAACTCTGTATTTCTGTTTTTACTTTAAATGATGTATTGGCTTCAACCTCAAATACTTGACCGTTGGTAAAAGTTTGCCATTGGTTTTGGCCTGGTAATAAAGCTTCAAGGCTGCCTTCAATTACGGTCATGGTTTCGTGACTTGATGTGCCAAATTCATATTCGCCGGGTTCAATAACGCCGATGGTTGAGCGCCCTTGCGGAGTGGTGTATGCCAGTGATTTTACGGCACCTTCAAAATATTCGTTTACGTTGATCATGTTTAAAAATTTCGGCCTAATATGGTTAAATAAAATGAATTGTATTATAATTGGGGCTTAACTATTAAAAGCCGCCGTGCCGGCGAATGTTAAAATATGTGAAAAAAGTAATTTCGGTTGTGATTATTACTTCTTAAACATCGTTATTTGCATAAAATTTATATATGAGGAAAATCCAACTATTAATGCTGTTCGTTTTATCAGCTATAATATTCCAGGGCTGTAAAAAGGACGTTGTTACTTCTGCTTCCACTACTTCCGACCAAATACTTGCCGCAACTATAAATGGTACATCATGGATCCCTGATGATGTTACCGCTACTATAAATTATGATGCTACTGCTAAAACAAAATCATTTAATGTAGTTGGTACTGCTGACCTGAAAAGAGTAAAATGGACAATTACTTTAAGTGATGCTAATGCTACCAATGTTAATACTTTTCCGGTGGCTACTTATAAGGTTGACGCTACCAGCAGGGTAAATATGGCTTACTTTACATCAACCGGCGGTACATCCTATAATCAGGTGGGGGTGGTTGAGCCAGGTTCGGGTTCTATCATAATTACCTCTATAGATCCATCAAAAAATGTGATAACCGGTACCTATAGCATGACCACGAAAAAAGTAAACTATAATGATGATGGTACCATTGCCTCTATTGAAACGTCGCAGATATTAGGTGGTACATTCACTAATCTGCCTTATACCTTTACCCAGGTCAGTAATTAAATAAATTAGAAAATATAACATGAACGCCTCGGGTTGCAATATCCCGGGGCGTTCTTTTTTAAACCGATCCGTAATTATTGGCCAGGACTTGGCCTGGTTGGGCTCGACGGATTAGGTGTCGGGCTTGGTGTTGTCGGGCTTGGCGTATTTGGTATAGGGCTTGGGTTAGGGGTGTTTGGCTGCGGCGCCGGATTAGGGGTATTAGGTGTTGGTGAAGGGTTTGGTGTTGGCGTTGGCGCAGGAGTTGGTACCCGATTTGGATCAGTAGGCGTTGGTGTCGGCGTTGGTGTTGGACTTGGCACAGTATCTGTTGGTTTTGGTGTGGGTACCGGAGTTTTTGGTTTCTTTTTATTTTTATCTGGCACAGTATCAGTAGTCAATGTGTACTTTGTTACTGATACACCGGTATTTTGACCTTGGTGTCCGTTAGCTAATGCCAAAGAGCCGGCTAATGACAGGGCGATAGCTGCGGCTGTTATTCTTAAATTTTTCATATTTTTTTCTTTTTATTTATGAAAAGTTAACTATTAAGATAACTTAACGAGAAAGGAATAGTTTTTGAAATTTGAAATGAATCCAAGTCCAGTGCATTAACCACACCTATTGAAGCAAATGCCCTGGTAATGCAACGAATTATAACAGCGTTTGCATTGTTGATGAGTGGCCGGTTTAAATATTGAGCACCTATATTTGCCTGTAACCTGCATATGCAAACATTACCCTATGACTGAACTTGAAAAAATGATATCCGGCGAACTGTATAATGCCGGAGATGCCGAACTTGTTGCCGCCCGTTCAAAGGCCCGGCAATTGTTTACACAATACAATGCCGCAAGCTATGATGATAAAGAAACCAAAACGGCCCTGTTAAAACAACTGCTGGGAAGCTTTAAAGGCAATATTGATATTCAATCGCCTTTTTACTGCGACTATGGCTTTAATATAATAGCCGGGGATAATCTGTTTCTGAATTTTAACTGCATTATATTGGATTGTGCCCGTGTTACCTTTGGCGATAACGTGTTCCTGGCGCCCAATGTGCAGCTCTATACAGCCTATCACCCGGTAATAGCTGCCGAACGGATCAAAGGCCCCGAATATGCGGCACCTATTACTATTGGCAATAACGTGTGGCTGGGTGGTGGTGTAATTGTTTGTCCCGGAGTCACCATAGGTGATAATACGACAATAGGTGCAGGAAGTGTGGTGACCAAAAGTATTCCGGCAAATATAGTTGCTGCAGGAAATCCATGCCGGGTGATCAGGGAATTGTGATTTCATTATAATTTCGGATTTCGGAATTTCGATTTCGGATTTGGGGACTTTGGGAGCAAGCTATTTTAGACATATGTGAAGGAACTGAAGAAACTTCTTTTATGCTTAGCCCCTTTACTTGAAATTACCGAGCTTGACATTGTGAAAGTATTCAAGCTGATAACACCGGTAACGGCTTTGTGCTGTCTTTTAATAATTTCAGTTCGGCAACAATGATAAAGCTTACAATTACCAGGAAGGCCCAGGAGCTTATTTTCTGATAATTTACTACTGTCCAGGCATGGTGCTGGTATGCATAGCGCCAGGCCCCAAGCCGGGTAGCTATATTTTCGGCAAGCCAGATGAAAAAGCCTATAAGCATAAATGATAATATTGTTAGCATGCGATAAACTTTTCCCTGTAAATGAAAAACTACTACTGACCGCCTGAAAAAATAAATGATCAGAACGCCTATGCCATAGCGGATATCGGGCATAAAATGATTGCTAAAAAAATTAAAGTATATCAAAATACCTATAGTGCGGGCAATGTAGCGGGTAGGCCAGTTTTGTATTTGCAGGTTAAGCCTTCGCCAGGCCTGGCACATATAGCTGGCAACGCTGGCATACATAAAGCCGCTATATAGCGGAACGCCGCCTATTTTCAGATAAGCAAACTCAGGATAGGCCCATGAACCGTAGTGAACTTTAAAAAGCTCCATCAACAGGCCCAGCAGGTGAAATATGCAAATTACCAGTGCTTCATCCTTAGTTTCAATCCCGGTATAATATAAAGCCGCCTGGATAAGCAGGCAAGCTATCAGCATAAAATCATACCGGGGCAAAATGCCCGTAAACAAATGCGAAAGTGCCAGCATGGCAAATACCAGAACCGGGAACAGGCAGGAGAGTGCCTGCTGCTGCACAAAAACCCCGAAATGTTTAATAACTGTTTTCATGGATTAATTTAAAGCGTATGCCTGGTCCATTCCCTGGATCTGAATTTTGTATTGCGCCGGCAGGAGGGCATCCCTTAAAAACTTTCCGGGTTTAAGGTTCTTTATTGCTTTGTATAACTTTAATACAGGCCAAAGCCAGGCTATTTTACCCAGCGGCAGTTGTTGGCTAACCTGCGTGGGTACGGTTAGCAACTGTGCCTGCCTCAGAATCTGGTACCGGGCAAAACCAAGATGTTTTTCATACTGGCGATATAAGTCGGCAGTGAAGGCGCTGCTGATCAAGTTGTGTTCAAGGTGTTCTTTACGCATTTGCAGATAGTGTTGATAATCTGATGGCAGGTCTGTTAGCTGCATTCGTTTACCAACTCTATAAAATACATTAAATACCTCGGCTTTTTCGGTTATACTAAGAGGCTTTTCCAGTAATTCATATGAACGAATGGACAGATCGATCAACAGGAACAGCACATCGCGATAAGCCCAGTCGGGTATTTGGGAACCACGGGCGGTTTCAACACCTTTATGAATGGCATTTATTTTATCAATAGCCTTTAAAGCTTCATCGCGTTCCGAAAAAATGATTTGCCGCGAATAGGCTACGGTGCTAAACAGGCGTGCTAAAGGATCAGCAGGAAGTTTGCCCGTGAAATAAAGCCAGTCGACAGCCTTATTTAACGCAAACTCGGCTGCGGCCCCGGCGAAAATGAACAGGATGGTATCTGCCTTGCCCCAGATCCTGCGCACTATCGAATGTTCATCTACAAAAAGGTTCATGTTATATGTTTTTTGTTGCTTTTACTTTATTTTATAAAAGTACTTTGTATTTCAAAGTTATTAAAATGATTTAAGTTTGCAATGGTAAACAGGGGATTTATTTTAGAGTGGTGGAAAGTTGATATCAGATTCAGTTACTAATTGATTGCTAATTTTTATGGCTTTTTAATTGTTCAAAACTTTTTTGCTAATTTTTATAGTTTTAAAATTGCTGTTGGTATACTTGTATTTTAGTTAGATATATATTAGAGCAGGCTTATGGTAAATGCAGTTTTTGAATTTGAATTTAATAATCAGGTTGTTGAGTTTGATATCAGCGATAAGGATTTAATGATCAATGCCACAGAAATGGGCAAGATCTTTGGGAAAAACCCAACAGAGTTTTTAAAGCTGAAACAAACTAAAGATTTTATTGACGAATTGAAAAGCATGCCCTTGCCGTTTAATGAATCGAATTTTGAAGGGAACAGCGCAAAGAATTCTGCTGACCTAGAAGCCATGATATTTGTGAATAAGCTGGATGGGCTATGGATGTGCGAAATTTTAGCATTGAAATTTGCAGGCTGGCTTAACCCTAAGTTTGAAGTTTGGGTGTATAGCACCATCCGGGAATTTTTGCCCAACTTAAGGGATAACAACGAGGCCTATAAGCAAATTGTAAAGTTTGAAGATCAGTTGGATAAACTGGTGAAAAAACTACAGGGCAATGCCGATTTTCAGGCCTATATGCAATTACAGGAAAAATTGAAAAAGCTGCCTTACCGGATCAAAAGAAACAATCAGGCTACCTTAAGGCAGTACAGGCAATTGAAAGCTATTTGATATATTTTTATAAAAGAAGGGATTCAGCTTTCCCAGGGTTCGTTTTTCCTCTGTTGAAAATATTTAACATTCCGTTTTGCCAACCTAATGTCATTAAATCACCGTTGATTTCGTATTAAATAATTGTTATTCTATTTTTTTTACTTTCGCTTTTTATTAGCTCCCTGGGGTAAATTAGGTTTGATCAACTCCTGCCGGTCAAGCCTTTGGGGAAACTAAAGCAAAGCGTTTTTCATGGAAAGTAAATTGAGGTTGGCCGAATATAAAGTACTTTTATACAGGCTGTTTTTGGGGTATTTGTTTTATTTTATTGCCAGGGTATTGTTCTTTGCATTCAATACGCACCTGTTCGCTGTTGATAGCTTTTGGGCGCTGCTTAAATTGTGCTATTACGGTATGGCCTTTGATACAACGGCTTTACTGTACATCAACAGCCTGTTTATCCTGCTCAGCGTTTTGCCCTTAACTGTAAATACCCGGCCGGCTTTTCAAAAAGGTATGGCTATCCTGTACTTTGTTACCAATTTGCTTGCTTACGCCACCAACTTTGTTGATATCATTTACTATCGCTTTAGCCAGGTGCGTTCAACCAAGGCAACACTTGACGTATTGGCCGATGAAAATAACAAGAAACTGTTATTTACCCATTTTTCGGAAGCTTACTGGTATGTGATCATCATATTTATATTATGTTCCGTTTGCTGGGTTTGGCTGTACAAACAGGTGAAGTTAAAGCCCGCTGCGGTAACGGATAAGAAAGTGTATTTTCTATCGTCGATAGTTTCCTTCCTGTTGATCCTTACCCTGGTTATTGGTGGTATCAGGGGCGATTTTGCACATAGCACACGGCCTATCAACATGGTTGATGCATATAAACACATCACTGTTCCCAACCAGGGCGATATTGTGCTGAACACCCCTTTTGCTGTATTCCGCACACTGGGAACCAATAACTACAAGCTTCAACACTGGGTAGACGAAGCATACATCAGCAGTAATATCAAACCCGTAAAAAAATACAACACCAAACCGGCTGCTAAACCCAACGTAGTTATCATTATACTGGAGAGCATGGCCCGCGAGTATTGGGGCAGCATGAATCGCGATGTTAATATCCCAGGCTTTAAATCATATACGCCGTTTTTGGATTCACTATCAAACAGCAGTCTTATTTTTACCAATGCTTACGCTACAGGACGGCAATCCATTCATGCTGTATCATCGGTAATAGCGGGGATCCCATCTTTTCAGAATGCTTTTACATCATCGCCTTATGCTAAGCAGAATATCCAGTCGGTGGTATCAGTTTGTGACAGTATGGGATATCAAACCTCGTTCTTCCATGGGGCAGCCAATGGGTCGATGGGATTTCAGGGTTTTGGCAGTATTTTGGGATATAAAAATTATTATGGCCGTACAGAATACAACGACGACAAAGATTTCGACGGCATCTGGGGCATTTGGGACGAGCATTTTTTCCCATTCATGGGGCGTACGCTAAGCAACCAGAAGCAGCCATTTATGGCTACGCTGTTCACACTGTCATCGCATGATCCTTATCAACTGCCCGAAAAATATAAAGCAAGGTTTAAGGGTGGTCCGCTGGCTATTGATAAATGCGTTCAGTATACAGATAATTCCTTGCGGATCTTTTTCAATTACGCTAAAACACAGCCCTGGTTTAACAACACCATTTTTGTGATCACAGCCGATCATACCAGCCAAACTTATTATCCCGAATATAGTAAGCAGGTTAACCGTTTCGCGGTGCCTATCCTGTTTTACAGTGCCAACAGCGCTTATAATCTGAAAGGCGTGCGCACCGACCTGGCATCGCAAATGGATATTTACCCAACATTGGTCGATTTAGTCGGTTATAACAAACCCTTCAGGTCATGGGGCAGGAGTTTGGTGAGCAACCTGCCCGATGAGCAGCCCAGGGTTATCAACTCAACAGGTAACATATACCAGTTTATGCAGGGTAATTATACCTACCTGTTTGATGGCAAAAACTTCACAGGCATTTTCGCTGTGGCTGATAAGGGGCTGGAGAAAAATCTGATGACGGCGCAACCCAACGCCGAAATGCAAAAAGGCATGCAGGATTGCAAGGCACTGATACAGGATTATACGGATAGGATCGTGAACGGAAAGTTGGTGGCGAAGTAGGGTTTCGGTAGAAACGGATACGCCTAATCAGTGTGGCAGATACACTTATTTCTACATATCCACACTACCCCAACTTTTCAACAATACCCTAAAACCCCCGCTAATGCATTAACTTTACCCGATTAACAGAAGGAGTAACCGCTTGGCTAAAGATACTACCAAAGAAACCCCCTTAATGCAGCAATATAATGCTATTAAAGTGAAATACCCCGGTGCTTTGCTGCTGTTTAGGGTGGGCGATTTTTATGAAACATTTGGCGAAGACGCCGTTAAGGCTGCCGGTATTTTAGGCATCGTACTAACCCGCCGGGCAAACGGCGCCGCTACACATATTGAGCTTGCCGGTTTTCCGCACCACTCGCTGGATACTTACCTGCCTAAGCTGGTACGCGCAGGGCAGCGTGTGGCCATCTGTGATCAGCTGGAAGATCCCAAAACTACAAAAACCATCGTTAAACGCGGTGTAACCGAACTGGTTACCCCCGGCGTAGCCACTAACGATAACATCCTGCAGCAAAAAAGCAATAATTACCTGGCCTCGCTGCACTTTGAAAAAAATACGATAGGTATTGCCCTGATTGATATCTCAACCGGCGAGTTCATGACCGCCCAGGGTAACAGCGATTATATTGATAAGCTGCTGCAAAGTTTTTCGCCCAGCGAAGTGATCTACCCCAAAAGCCGTACACGCGATTTTAAAGATACTTATGGCGACCGCTTCTATACCTATGCGCTTGACGAATGGCCATACAGCGGCGATTACGCTACCGAAACGCTGCTCAAGCATTTCGGCGTTAAATCGCTCAAAGGCTTTGGTATTGATAAACTGAATTTAGGCATCATCGCTGCCGGCGTGGCTATTCATTATTTGAATGAAACCGAACACCGCAACCTGGGCCACATTTCAGCCATCAGCAGGATAGAGGAAGACAGGTACCTATGGCTCGATAGGTTCAGCATCCGCAACCTGGAACTGGTAGGTTCGGCCAATGAAAATGCCATGACGCTGGTTGATGTACTTGATCATACTTGTTCGCCCATGGGCGCGCGTTTATTGCGCCGCTGGATTGTAATGCCGTTGAAGCAGATCAAAGCAATTAACGACCGCCTTGGCGTGGTTGAATACCTGATAGAAAACGAAGAGCTGAGGGAAGAGTTGCTCCAATACCTGCGCCAGATAGGTGATTTGGAAAGGCTCATCTCAAAAATAGGTTTACAAAAAGCCAATCCACGTGAGGTTTGCCAGTTAAAAAAGGCCCTCACCGCCATAGCACAAATTAAGCGGATTGCCGAATCATCACAAAGTGCCCCGCTGCGTGCCATTGGCGAGCAGCTTAACCCCTGCGCGTTGATCTGTGAAAAGATAGAACGGGAACTGAACCCCGAGCCGCCGGTGATGCTGGTAAAAGGCTCTGTAATGAACGAGGGGATTAATGAAGAGCTTGACAGGCTGCGTAAGATCGCCTTCGGCGGTAAAGGTTACCTGTTGGAGATCCAGAAGCGTGAGGCTGAGTTAACCGGGATCCCGTCGCTTAAAGTATCGTTCAATAACGTATTTGGTTACTACCTGGAGGTTACCCATGCCCACAGGGATAAAGTACCAGCCGAATGGATCCGCAAGCAAACGCTGGTTAATGCCGAGCGATACATTACGCCCGAGCTTAAAGAATATGAAGAACAGATTTTAGGTGCCGAAGAAAAGATCCTGGCGCTTGAAACACAATTATATAATGACCTGCTGTATTCACTGGCCGAATATATTAAGCCAATCCAGTTGAATGCCCAACTGATAGCCCGTTTGGATGTGCTGCTCAACTTTGCAACCATCTCCATTAAAAACTACTACGTTAAGCCCGAAATTAATGAAACTAAGGTACTTGACATTAAGGGCGGTCGCCACCCTGTTATTGAAAAGAACCTGCCGATAGGCGAGGAGTACATCACCAACAGCGTTTATCTCGATTCGGAAACCCAGCAGATCATCATTATTACCGGCCCTAATATGGCAGGAAAGTCGGCTTTATTAAGGCAAACAGGCTTGATAGTACTGATGGCCCAAATGGGTTGTTTTGTGCCGGCTAAAGCTGCGTCAATAGGCCTGGTTGATAAGATCTTTACAAGGGTAGGAGCGTCGGATAACCTTTCATCCGGCGAATCAACCTTTATGGTAGAGATGAATGAAACGGCAAGCATCCTCAATAACCTGAGCGACAGGAGCCTGATCCTGCTGGATGAGATCGGTCGTGGTACATCAACCTATGATGGGATTTCCATTGCGTGGTCGATTGCCGAATACCTGCATAACCATCCAACAGCGAGGGCTAAAACCTTATTTGCTACACATTATCATGAGCTTAATGAATTAAGCAACTCATTTAACCGGGTTAAAAACTTTAACGTATCGGTAAAAGAAGTGGGCCAGCAGATCATATTTTTACGCAAACTGGTACCGGGTGGCAGCGAACACAGCTTCGGGATCCACGTAGCTAAACTGGCTGGGATGCCCTCAAAAGTGTTAAGCCGCGCCAATGAGATCCTAAAGAAATTGGAAAACGAACGTACCGGCGGCGAGCATATCAAAGAAAGTATCCGCAAGGTTCAGAAACAAGCTGTACAAATGCAGATGTTTTCGATAGATGACCCGGTACTGGTTAAGATCCGCGATACGCTGAACAATCTTGATGTAAATACCCTTACTCCGGTTGAGGCACTCATGAAACTGGATGAAATTCAAAGGGTGGTGAAGAGTTGATTTTCGAGGTTCGAAAGTCCGATGTCCGAAAGTCGGCGAGTCAGAAAGGTCGAAGTTTGTAAAGGTTTTAATTCAAAGAAATTAACTTCCGGACTTTCGGACATCGGACTTGCAGACTTCTTCCACCCATGTTAATATGTTAAAAACATCCGCATCCTCTCAATAAACATTAAAGTTAATTTTATTTTATGAGCATATACCTGCGTCGTAGTTTTTATTTGTTTATACTTTTCCTTTCCCCATTTATATTAAGTTCATGTCACTCGCGCAAGGCCGCTATGCGCGGCCAGCCGGGTGAGGTGGTTAATCCCTCGCCTGATATCGCTTCAAAATATTCCGAAATTATGGAGGTTGATAAGGGCAGTATTCAAAATGGTCGCCTTTACGCTTTTATTGATCAATGGATGGGTACGCCTTACAAATTTGGCGGACTTGATAAAGATGGTATTGATTGCTCCGGCCTGGCATTTCTGCTGGAACAGCAGGTCTATGGCGTCACCATTCCCCGCATGACCAGCAAGCAGATCTCCGTCATCAAACGAAAATATGAAGATGAGCTAAAGGAAGGCGACCTGGTGTTTTTTGATTTCGACGGAAAGCAGTTTAGCCATGTGGGTGTTTACCTGCAAAATGGGTATGTTGTGCATGCCAGCTCACGTCGCGGGGTTATCATTGTAAAACTGCGCGATCCGTCGTTATACAAATACTTTTCAAGGGCTGGCTCAATCGAAAATGTGCCCACCAGCATGAATTAAGTAACACAAATTTTAGAAGGATTTTTGCGAATTACACCAATATTAAGCTTAAATCACATTGGTGTAATTCGTTAAAATTTGACCCAATTGGTGTGTTTATTTTCAATAATTTTGCGCTGTTATGGCCGACAAAAAACAAGATTACTCATTCTGGACTAAGTACAAGCGGTTCGCAGGCACCGAGATCATGCTTTATGTGATCATGGTGCTTGGTATTATCCTCGGTATCGTGATATTTAGTTACCTTTAACTAAGGTAACGTTATCATTATCTACATCCGCAATTGACTGGTAAAAATCAACAAGGTCCTGATAGGTGTCTTTACTATATGTACCATCTATGATCTGTAGCTTGCGACTGTATACCAGCTTATCCCCATTTACAGTTGCACTTGATTCAAACTTTCCGAAAGGTTTTTCGATGCTTACTTTTTTAGGGCGCATATCAACCTTGTATCCTGCGGGTAGGGTATAAGTGATCTCATCCTCATCGGTATATCCACGGTTAATGTAAACATCGTTATGTCGGTTACGGACCTCACGTAACGGCGAACTTACACGGTTGGCCGGGTTGGCCAGAAAAATTATTTTTCCGTCAGATACCGAGCCATAGTCTGTAGCCGAAATTTTTAACGTTTCGGTGGTGTATGGTTGTTCAACTTTAAACTGCTTCAGATCTGCACTTTCAATATCAAGGTTATTAATGGGATAAATCTTCTTCAGATCTTTGATCTGTTCTGTTTTCGATTCATAGATCACATGGTCGCGATCTTCATAATTAGTGCCCTTGAAATTGGTAACCATTGTACCCGACAGGTTACCGTTGGCACTCAATGTAAAATTGGCTTTGCGCTGTTCGAGATTAGCCTGGGCCGTGTATTTTGGCGTACGCATTAATTTGCCGCCCTGTGGGGTACAGGCCAGTACGATCCTGTCGTCGGTGAAATCACCTAAAAAGCCAAAAGGTATGTTCTGACTGGTACATTCTAAAAAGGTGGTATCATTTTTAAAAGGCAGGCATAAAATAACATGATTGCCCTGGTCAATGCTTGCAAAGTCGGGCTGGAAATTTACCTTCGATGATCCCGCATACACCACGCAGTAATATGAATCGATGTCGACAGCCTTTAATAACGCCTGTGTGTAGTTAACGAGGGCTTTGCAATCACCATAATTTTGAGCGTCAACATCCGAAGCCAGGAAGGGTTGTAAGCCGCCTATCCCTACTTGGATGCTGATATAATGCGTTTTGCCCTGCATGTATTCATAAACCTTACGCGCTTTGGCTTTAGGATCGGTTATTGATGCTGTAAGCTCCTTCATGTTTGCCACAGTTTGAGGCGAAAGCTGCTGGCGGCCTGCATTAAGCTTGTCATATTGCCATTGCCCAAGTTCTTTCCAGTTGGTAAATGAGCCACTGATACCACGGTAAATGAATTTTTCGGGCACTATTTCCAGGCTGGGCATTATTGATCGGTAAACAGGGCTATATGGCTCATGCTTTAAAGCTTTAAGGTTATTAGTTTGCCAGGTGTATGTTTGCATACCCTGTTTATTGGTACCAATTGTTGGTTTAACAGATAAATTGGTTTGTTTGTATTTGATCTTAAAATCGGGCTTGCAGATTAATGTATATGAGCTTTTTTCAACGGCTATACCATCCGAAGGTATTGGGAGCCAGCCTTCAAGGTCAAGTGATTGTTTCGACTTTACATCATATTCATAACTGATGGTGTAAGGATAATCTGCTACCCTGGGCTGGTAATGTTTTATCTTCAGGTCGGTAAAAAGCGAAAAGCCATCACGGTTGGTATTATCTTCAAAATCGCTTTCTGAAAATTTGCCTGTGGGTTTGCCCCATTGGTTATAAATAACGCCTTTTATATCCTTGATATACCGGCTTTTGTCATGCCATATCGCTATATCAACGTCATCGTCACCATTTTTATTGAGTACAGTTATTACTTGTTTTACGTGACAAAGTGTGTTATCTAAGTCTTTAACCTCAACAGTAACTTCCTCATTACGCACTATTGAACTGGCATAAGGCAAAAGGTCTTTTGAAATGAGCGATACGTCGTAGTTTTCCTGTGCTTTTACACAGGTTACCGCCAAAAAGATAAAAAGGGTAGTTAAAAATGCTTTCATTATTTTTTCCTGAAGATCATATCCCCTTTCTCCGTTAGAATGATCTTATTAAACAGCTCCTTAAGATAAGGGTATTCGGCCGAATCATAAACCGACTTGTTAAACTGGGTAATGTTTGAAAAGGTAAAACTGTTATTGTCCTGGCTCTCAAACGTGGTAGCAAACATGCCGCCTTTGTTTGGTAATGAAAACGCCACTATCTGGGGCGGGGTTTCAATGATATATTGTGCAGGCAGGTGCATTACCAAAACCAGCCTCTTGTCTGAGGCAAAGGCCCAGTCTACCGGATAATCACGTTCGGCAAGTTTGAAGGGATTGGTAGTACGTTTTTCCCAAAAATAAGGGTTAAATGCAAGCTTATCATGATTGGTATTATCAAAAGCATCTATCTCCACTTCAAAGGTTTCACGTAGCGGGTTGTCAAGGCTGTCGAGATTTGCTATATCTGATTTAAATACTTTTAATTTAGGTTGTTTCTCATCAAAATCTTCAACGTATTCATCAACTGTATTAAACTTTTTAATGGCTTTGCGTTTTTCATAGGCATCATAACCTTTGTAGTAATTGGTTATAGTTCCTTTTAGCTTTCCATTATCAAGCAGTGTAAGATCGAACATCCGTGTGGTGGCCGCTTTTTGCTGAGTGCTTAACTCTATCCAGTATGATGGTTTATTAAGGCTAATCACTCTTCCCTTATCGTTTATACATTTAAGAGGGAGTAAACCGAAGGACAATAACGGATCGGTAGCATCGAGCAGGTAGGTTTGATCGCCAATAGTTAACCTGGCTATAACGTAGTTAAAGTCGCTAAGTACCGGGTAAAGGTTATTCACCATTCCATGGTCGCGGGTTGAAAGCAATACGGCATCGGCGTTAAGGCCAGCGGCGCTTAGCGCGGTAATAAGTGTCAGATTAATATCGGCGATACTGCCGGCATGTGTATCCAATGATTTTTTTACGCCATCGGTGCTGTAGATACCTATATAATCATTCCACTTTATTTGGCTTTTGATCCATGCATAAATAGCTTTTGCCTTGTCAAGGTCATTTGCCTTACCTGCAATTACCGGCCCAATGCGTTCTTTAAGTAAGCTGGTCCTTTTCATTTGAACGCCAAATTCATCGGATATCTTTAATTGATGGTCAACGTCGCCCCATTCTTTTGTCATAACGGTTTTGACGTTGTTATAAGGGTTGGTGTATTCAACAAGCTCAAAAAATATAGCTGATAAAAAGTTTTTACGGGCGGTCATATAATCTTCATCAACAAATGCAGGAATGTCCTTCATGTTGTAAGTAATATGTGAGCAATCGGCTTTTGCACCTCCCGATGAAAAGCATTCACGCTCAACTTCCGAACTACTTTTGGTTAATTTCAGCGCCCCGCGTAACGAAGCGTTGAATGTCCAAAAGCCCGGGATGTGTACTTCATACTGCGAATTTATTTTGGGGATATCGTCCTGAAATGCCCATTCCCGGAAATTGTCCCAATATGGTGAGATAAGTTCGTATTTAAATTCAATAACGCAGCCGGGCCGTAATGCCGGCAACGCAAACTTTACAGTGCTGCCATATTTATAATCTTTAGATGTAAATACCTTTTTGGAATCAAGTTCGGCCTTTTGAATAATACCGTTATCATCTTTATAATAAGTAAACCCGCTAACATTGTTAACTTCTTCTGCGGAGTTATCGCCATTGTGGATAGGTATAGCTATAGTACCGTGAGTTAATCCTTCCTTGGTGAAAATTTTAATTTTGGCATGATAGGTGTGAATGAGCCTGATATGGTCCATGTATTCATCTATACGAACACTGCCAAACTCGTTTAAAAAAACGGCGTTGGCCTGCGGATCTTTATCATATTTAACCATATCAATTTCCGGTCCTTCTATACCGGTTTCAAAGTCCTGGCCCGACGCGAGGTGTGATAAGGTAGTGAAAATCAAAAGAATAAGAAGAAATCTGTTCATGCAAATTGTGATAATTAGGGATAATCAAATTAAATAATAAATTGGTATATTAAATAAATTAAAAAATTTATTCTGCTGATTAATTTTAGGACATTTGCGACCTTTGCATCTCTGAACACTTACAAATGAAATTAAATTTAAAACGGCCCCTGGCTTTCTTTGATCTTGAAACAACAGGTACCAATATCGGTGCCGACCGTATAGTTGAAATATCTGTTATCAAGCTTAACCCTGATGGCAGCGAAGAAGTGAAAACGTGGCGTGTTCACCCGGGCATTCCTATCCCACTCGAGTCGTCGCTGGTGCACGGCATTTATGATGAGCATATACAAAACGAAAAGCAATTTAAAGAACTTGGACAGGAAATAGCCGATTTTATTGGTGATAGTGATTTGGCCGGATACAATTCAAATAAGTTTGATATCCCCATGATTATGGAGGAATTTTTACGTTCCGGAGTGGATTTCAACCTGGATGCCCGCCATTTTGTTGATGTACAGAACATATTTCATCAAATGGAGCAACGCACGTTAAAGGCGGCCTACCAGTTTTATTGCAATAAAGTAATTGAAAACGCCCATTCGGCCGAAGCAGATACCCGCGCTACCATGGAGGTTTTGCTGGCGCAGATTGAGCGTTATGAAAATGTAGAGTGGGAAGATAAAAAAGGCAATAAAATAATCCCTGTTGTGGGCGATGTTGAAGCGCTGCACGCATTTACTAACCTGAGCAAACCGGTTGATTTTGCCGGTCGTATGGTTTATAATGAACAGGGCGAGGAGTTGATAAACTTTGGCAAACATAAAGGCAAACGTGTTGAAGACGTATTAAACGCCGAGCCAAGTTATTATTCGTGGATGATGCAGGGTGATTTTCCGCTTTATACCAAGCGCAAGCTCGAAGAAATTTATACCCGCTGGAACGCCAAAAAAGTTGCCGAGCGTCAGGCAAACAAAGCAGCCCAGCCAAAACCGGCCGATCAACAACCTGCTGCCCCCAAACCTGAGTATCAGAAAAAAGAATACACAAAGCCCGATCATACTAAAAATCAACATTATCAAAACAAACCTTTCAAAAAGAAGGATGAGCCTGCCCAGCCGGTTAACGATGATATGCTGGCTCAGTTAGCTTTGAAGTTTAAAAAGGGGTAAATTTGTCTGAACCCTGATTTTTAGGATTAAAGGATTTTCAGGATTTTTTATGAAGCCCTTGCAGGTATTTGTGCAAGGGCTTTTTGTTGATAATATTCTGAAACCTAAGCTTCATGGATTCGTTCAACTTTAGCCTTTAGCCTTTAGCCTTTAGCCTTTAGCCTTTAGCCTTTAGCCTTTAAAAAATCAATATTCCTTTTTAGCCCGCTAAATTTCGTGCGTTTAACAGCCGAGTTTTTGAATACTTTTTGAAAAATATCCTGGGTAATGTCCTGCCAGTCGGTGGTTTTCAAGTGTAGCAAATCGGGATGCGGAGTAAAGGCCGGCTCGGTATTAAGCACCGAGAAACGGTTCCAAGGGCAAACATCCTGGCAAACGTCACAGCCAAACATCCAGTTATCCATTTTGCCCTTAAACTCCTGCGGAATTTCGTTTTTAAGTTCAATGGTTAAATAGGAGATGCAGCGGCTGCCATCAACCACATATGGGCCAACTATAGCATCGGTAGGGCAGGCGTCGATACAATTGGTGCAGGTGCCGCAATGATCGGCTGTGGGGGCTATATCGTATTCCAGTTCAAGGTCAATGATCAGTTCGGCCAGGAAAAAGAACGAGCCGGCTTTTTTGTTGAGCAGGTTGCTGTTTTTGCCAATCCAGCCCATTCCTGCTTTACGTGCCCATGCCTTATCAAGTACTGGAGCCGAATCAACAAACGCACGGCCGCCTACTTCACCAATTTTATCATTAATGATTTGCAGTAATAGCCTCAGCTTATCTTTAATCACCGTGTGGTAGTCAATTCCATAAGCGTATTTAGAGATTTTGGGCGATAACGGATCATCCTGTTGCTGATCGGTATAGTAATTTATACCAAGCGAGATGACAGATTTTGCCCCATCAACCAACAAACGAGGGTCAAGGCGCTTATCAAAATGGTTCTCCATGTACGCCATTTCGCCATGCATGTTTTTATTAAGCCAGGCTTCAAGGCGTGGAGCTTCGTCTTCCAAAAAATCAGCCCTGGCGATGCCGCAAAACAGAAAGCCAAGTTTTTGCGCCTCGTTTTTAATGAGTTGACTGTATGTTGATTTGTTTTGCTGCATTTGTGCAAAGATACTATAAATTGAAATTGGTGAGTGTACAGAGACGCCCCCCCAATCAGGTTTGTATACTTGCATAAGCACATTATTCGTTATTATACTTTACTCCGTTTTGCTATAAGTTTACTATTGGTTCAGTTTTTGTATCTGATTAAAAAATAAGAATTTATAGCATGCTTGAGCATATTAAATATTTGCCTGCGCATGTGTTAGGGATGCATGCAGCAGGCCACGTTACTATTGGCGATTATGAAAGGGCTTTACGACCATTGCTTGAGCAACAGGTAAAACAAACCGGGCGGATAAACTTTTTACTGGTGCTGGAAACTAATATTAAAAATTTTACAGCAGGTGCCTGGTGCGGTAATATCAGGCTGGGCCTTAAATATTTTACCCGATGGAACAAAGTTGCTGTTGTAACCGATCAGGACGGTGTTCGGGAGTTCAGTCATTTGTTTAAATATATTTTACCGGGCAAGTTTGCAGGCTATAGGCTGGAAGAATTAGACGAAGCCGTAAAATGGATAACAGGAAATAAATAAATATCATTATGGAAACTATAGATGAAAGAGCAGCTATGAATAATGATGATTCAGATCTGCACAATGATGAGTTAGGTGAAAATACCGGTGATGATACCATAATAGCCGAGATAGTTCATTTAAAACCCGACGAAAAGGATATTAGCAAAATGCCGTCGTCAAACAAAGGGCAAGGCCCGGCGGGTGAGGATTTGTGAGGCGTCCGCCCCCAAAAGGGGAATCGCAAGTTCCCAGCTTTTTAGTCCTTAAATTGATGGCTATGCCTAAATAGATGGCAGAAAACAAGAAATGCCAACTCTTTGAGCCGGCATTTCTTATTTAAATATCCTCCGTATCTCCCCTTTAAGGGGGCGGGGGCTAAAAGCTGTTCCTGATACTGTTGCTTAACGTTTTAGTGCTCCAGTACCCGCTATCCAAAATCCGGCGCACAGTCATTAATGGATCGGCTTGATCACGTTTATCAGCTAATTGGAAAGCCATTTTAAAACCACGTTTCCTAAGTTCAGGTAAAGCGGCTTTGTTCCAGATACCAAACGGATAAGCAAAGTAGTCCATTTTTTTGCCGGTGATTTCTTCCAATGTTTTAGTTGGTTTTTCGATTTGGGTAACCCAGTCGTCCACCGGGCGATTGGTTATTTTACCATTTTTGCCGATGATCTTAAGGGTTGATGTATGTGAATAACGGTCAACACGGTGGTGGTCCCAGGTGTGGCTGGCAATAACGTTACCTTCGTCAGATAGTTGTTTTACCTGCTCTTTGGTCATGTAATGCGGACGGCCTAACGATACGGTCATCACAAAATAAACTGCCTTAAAACCATACTTTTTAAGGGCAGGATTGGCAATGGTGAACTGATCAAGGTCAGTATCATCAAACGTAAGCATGATAGGCTTTTTAGGCAGCGGCGCGCCCTTGGTAAGGTATGCATAAAGCTGATCGGGCAGTATGGTATGGTAACCGCTGTCGGCCAGCATTTTGATGTGCTCTTTAAAAGCAGCAACCTGAACTATATAATCTTTAGCGTTTTTTGAATCGGTAGGCTTCCAGTCGCGGATTTGGTGGTAGCAGAGGATAGGTACCTGTTTGCGGGCTAAAATAGCGGCCGCATCACCCTGTGATGTTGCATTGGCAGCCGGAACTTCGGCAACAGGGGCAGCAGTAGTTGATTTATCTGATGGCTTCGACTGGCATGAAACAGCGCCGAAAGCACAAAGGGCCAGCATGGCTAACGTTTGTTTTATCATATTATAGGTTGGTTTTATTCCTTAATTAACGGCAGCTAAAATAATAATTATATAACACGCAAGCCTTGCGATGTAAACAAAATTAATTAAGACTTTAAGTATGATAACCGGATAATTATTCGCTTTTATTGATGATCTGCTTCAGGCCCGGCTCGCATGTAAGCAGGTGCCATCCGCCAAAAACTACAAACACTTTGTTATGGGTTTTAAGCAGATTGTCAATGGTGCGAAGCAGGCTTTGATCCCTGATCTCTTTGGAGGCTCTGCCAATTTCCTGAAATTTTCCTTTGGGGTCAAACGGATTGGTAGGTTCCAGCTCCTCGAGCTTAAAAGGGCGGTTAAGCAGTTTTTGATAGGCGGCTTCAAAATAATCCAGGGTTTGCTCAGCCGGTGAAAGCTTTACTCCACCTGTTTTCATGATATAGCCTTGTATAAATTTAGCATAATTTGCTTTAAATGCCGCGCTATCGGTAACAGGAAGCCGTTGGCCCCACATAAAACGTTCGGTAACTATATAAGCTAAAAATTCGCTGGTAGTGTATCTCTTCAATAGCTCTTTAAATTCAAGGCTATCGGTCATGTCGCCGTTAACGGTTATAATTTTAAGGCTATCTGCAAGGGTTTTGGTAAGCCCTATTTCACCATCTTTTTGAATGGCTTCTTTTTTTGAGGCGAAAACCTTTTTTGAAACATCTCCTCCTTCGTTAACACATACATCAGGTCTGAATTCAAAAAATGCTTTTTCGATCCCCTTAAACATCGGGTTTTCGGTGTCGTTGTTATCCGGCAAATGGTTAACGCCACAAAAAACAATCTCCTTTTTGTCGTTTTTAAACCTTAAGATGTAGGGATTGGCAGGCAGGTGCCCGGCAGCATCAAGTTTGATCTTTAAGTAACTAACCGTTGGGTAAACCTCAGCGGGTGCTTTGTCTTTTTTGGTTCTGCAGCTTAACAAGGCCGAGGAAAATAACAGTAATAAAGTTATGTATTTCATCGGCCCTGTTGTGTTTGTTATAAAACTATACGCTTTCCTTCTTTTATTGACCGCTTGGCGGCATCCAGGATTTGCATAACAATCATATTGTATTTTAATGATGAACGGTCATCCGGGTGCCTGAGCGGATTTGCGAGGGCCGAAGTAAAATAGGCTACCGGCGCATCAGCTGGTGCTACCAGTGGGGCAGCTTTATAACCTCTTACACGGTTATTAACTTTTATTTCAACACTATCCTTATCGAAGGCATGGATATAACCCTTAGCACCGAAAATCTCCATATCCTTGATACTGAAAGGCCAGTTCCAGGAGGCTTCAATCTGCCCGGTGGCATTGGCGTATTCAACCAATATGGTGGCATCATCCTCAACCTTCGGATATACGGTTGGTTTATAATGCCTTGCGATAGCGGTTACTGCTATCGGGCGCTGGCCCTTCATTAGCCAGGTCATCAAATCAGCGCCATAGCAGCCAAAATCATTCAGGGCGCCTGCACCATTTAATACGGGATCTGTTAACCAGCTCAAAAAGTCTTCGCTGCAGCCAATTTCGCGTGGCCCCTGGTGCCCGTCATGCACCACCATTTTACGGATCAAACCTATGCTGTCCTGCTTAACGGTATTATAAACATCCTGAAAGGATGGGTACCAGGTAGTTTCATAATTTGTTAATACTTTGACGTAGTATTTAAGGGCCAGAAACTCCATACGTTTAGCTTGCTCAAGGGTGGCGGCCAACGGTTTTTCAACCATTACAGAAATACCTAAGGGTGCGCAGGTCTCCACAATATCCACATGTTTGCCAACAGCGTTGTAACCCAACACAATAGCAGGCTTACGGGAGGTGCACATTTTCCTTAGGTCATCAAAAAACAGGGAATCGGGCAGGTTATATGCTTTGCCAAATTTTTCCCAAAGCTTTTTATCAGGTTCGGCAATGCCTACAATATTTACGTTTCCTTTTCGGTACTCACTTAATATGAGGTGGATATGGTCATGGTTTAAGCCCATAATACCTACTTTTAGCGTCGGTACGGGCTTGTGTATCACCGGTATGGTGTCTTTTTTTGCCTTGTTAACTGAATCGGTAGGTGCCGTAACCGAAGGGGCTGGTGCTGTACCCGGCGGCGGTGGTGTTGTTTGTGCCGATGCGATAGTTATGCAGCTTAAAAAGAGCGTAGTTGTAGTGAGCAGTAGTTTTAATTTGGTTTTCATGATTGGTGGCGATGTATACGTTTATCTCAAAATAAGGATGGATTTCCTCCCAGCTTTATCTTTCCTAAATGTTTGTAGGCAGCTTCAGTAGCTTCACGGCCGCGGGCTGTACGCATTAAAAAGCCTTCCTGTATTAAAAACGGTTCGTAAACTTCTTCAATTGTGCCCTCGTCTTCACCAACTGCTGTTGCAACGGTTTTTAAACCTACAGGACCGCCTTTAAACTTATCAATAATGGTAAGCAGGATCTTGTTGTCCATTTCGTCCAGTCCGTGACTATCTACATTTAAAGCGTTCAATGCATACTGGGCAATCTCCGTATCAATCTTGCCATTTCCTTTGATTTGGGCGAAATCACGTGTGCGGCGAAGTAATGCATTGGCAATACGGGGGGTACCACGGCTGCGGCGGGCGATTTCATAAGCACCTTCATCAGTAATAGGTGTTTTTAGTATCGATGCCGAACGTAGTACAATGGTGGTAAGCAGTTTGGCATCATAATATTCCAGGCGCGAGTTGATACCAAACCTGGCCCTTAGAGGCGCAGTAAGCAAGCCGGAACGGGTAGTTGCGCCTACCAGGGTGAACGGATTAAGCGAAATTTGTACCGAACGGGCATTGGGGCCGCTCTCCAGCATAATATCTATCTTAAAATCCTCCATGGCCGAGTAAAGGTATTCTTCAACCAGCGGACTTAAGCGGTGAATTTCATCAATAAAAAGAATATCCCCGGTTTCAAGATTGGTAAGCAAACCCGCCAAATCCCCGGGTTTATCTAAAACAGGGCCTGAGGTGATCTTAATGCCTACACCCATTTCATTGGCGATAATGTGTGAAAGGGTGGTTTTGCCTAAACCCGGAGGGCCATGCAGCAATACATGATCAAGCGCCTCTCCGCGCTGGCGGGCCGCCTGTACAAAGATCTTTAAATTAGCTAATATTTTATGCTGACCGGTAAAGTCTTCAAATTGCTGCGGGCGCAATACTTTTTCAATATCACGTTCGGCCGGACTGAGACGTTCGCGTTCAGGGTCAAGATGCTCATTCATTGCCAACGAAATTAGTAATTTTTTAGGCCAAAGGTGAAAGGTTAAAGGTAAAAGGTTTGTTTCTTTTGAGGGGGCGAAAGGTTAAAGCTAAAAGGCAAAAGGTTTTTTCTTTCAGTGGATAGATTAATTTGCTTTAAAGACAAAAAGTTAAAGTTTTGTAATGTAACCTTTAACCTTTCGCCTTTATCCTTTCACCTTTAAAAAATCACCCCTCCGGGTACTTCCTGAAAATGCTGTTGATCTTCATCTGGATCACGCCTAAAAATGCTTCCCGGAAAATACGCGTCGACATTTTGGAGGTACCGGCAGTGCGGTCGGTAAATATAATCGGGACTTCTACCAGCTTAAAGCCATGTTTAATGGTAGTATATTTCATCTCGATCTGGAAAGCGTAACCAACAAACTTGATTTTATCCAGCTTAACGGTTTCAAGCACCCTGCGTTTGTAGCACATAAAACCCGCGGTGGCGTCTTGCACTTTCATGCCGGTTATAAAACGTACATATACTGATGCAAAATAGCTCATCAACACCCGGCTCATGGGCCAGTTTACCACGTTTACGCCAGTTACATAACGGGAGCCTATTGCCGCGTCGGCACCATCAATACAGGCTTGCCTTAGTTTCAACAGGTCATCCGGATTGTGCGAAAAGTCGGCATCCATCTCAAAAATATAGTCGTAATGGCGGGCTATACACCATTTAAAACCATGTATATAGGCAGTGCCCAATCCCTGTTTACCGGCTCGTTCTTCCATAAAAAGCCGACCGTCATATTCAGCTTGCAAACTTTTTACTATCTGCGGCGTACCGTCGGGTGATCCGTCGTCAATGATCAGGATATGAAAATCATGAGGCAAGGAAAATACCTTGCGGATCATCCGCTCGATATTTTCCTTCTCGTTATACGTGGGTATAATTACTATGCTATCGGGCACTGAATCGTATTTTGAAAAATGATGTAAACGTTTAAGGTGCGAAAATAATCAATTTACAGAGCATCAAAACAAAAAAACAGGAAAGCTTGCGCAATCCTGCAATTTTGGGTAATATTTTACAGGTTATGAGTGTCGGCAATAACCTGGTTTTCCACGTAAGGGTCGGTAATGTAATTTCTTTCTTTAAGGCGTGGAGAAACGATCAGGTATATGATGATGAATACACTGATGAAAGCCACAAAAAACCATTCGTAATTGGCACCCTTAAGATTTTCAGCCCACCAGCCCCCGTCTTCAATAAGACCATTTACAAGGGCGGTGATCAGGTTTCCAAACGAAACAACCAGGAACCAAATTCCTGACATAGTACTTTTCATTGATTTTGGAGAATGGGTATAAGCATATTCCAAACCGGTAATTGACACCAATACTTCCGCAGCTGATAATATTAAAAAGGCCAGCACTTGCCACCACATTGACGGAGAGCCACCATGATCAATACTTACATGTGTAAAACCGATAACTACAAACGATAACGCCGTCAAAATCAAGCCCGCTCCGAGCCTGCGCAAAGGTGTTGTTTTCAACCCGATCTTATCTAAATTTGGATAAATCACATAGTTAAAAAGCGGGATGAATAACAGGAGGAAAATGGTATTAAATGTAGACATTGAACCCGGTTCTATCTGGAATGAGGTAAAACCAAGATTGATGTTTCGATCCATTTTTGCAGCATACAGCGTCCATTCTGAAAGGCATTGGTCCCAAACAGCCCAAAACGCCAGCGCAAAAAAGAATACAGAAATTACGCGGTATACCGCTTTAACTCCTTCAACGCGTTCCGGGTCATAACTTTCTTTGGCAATATCAAGTAATGATTGCCCTGGTTTCTTTTTACTTAAATGGGTAAGTGCATACCAGGTAATAAACACCAGGTTATTTCGGTTTACGCCCTGCGGAGGCACTTTTACATATTTTTTGCGGCCCATAAAAAATATCACAGTTGCCAAACCCATTAATATGCCGGGAACACCAAAAGCCCATTTAGGGCCGTAATATTTGTAAATGGTAGGGATAGCAATCGTTGATAACATAGAGCCTGCATTGATGCTAAAGTAAAACCAACCGTAAACTTTTGAGAGCAAATCCTGGTTGCTGGCATCAAACTGGTCGCCTACGTTGGCCGAAACGCACGATTTGATACCACCCGCACCGATGGCGACAACAAGCATACCTATCTCAAAGCCACTAAGGCTTGTATCAAACATCGCCAGCAACAGGTGTCCAAAGCAATATACTACAGAAATATAAAGGATGAGCTTGTATTTGCCGGTAAACCAGTCGGCCACCATGCCGCCTACAAATGGTAAAGCGTAAGCCACCATAACAAATAAATGGTTCAGCTTATTGGCATGGGCATCAGCCTGTTGGGCTAACGCGGGATTACCTGCAGGGTTAAAGAATTGTTTTACCAAAAAAAGGGTAAGTATGGAACGCATGCCATAAAAGCTAAAACGTTCAGCGGCTTCATTGCCAATAATGTAAGGGACGCTCTTGGGGAATTTTGATTTTAGTGGAGCAGTTTTTTCTTGCATCAGTTAACTTAAAATTTGCTAAAGGTAATATAAATCTTCCAATCCGAAATTTAATACCGAAAGTGTTACAATTTAAACAATAAAAGTGTTGATTTTGGGGCTATTGCTGTTGTTTAATTTCTTAATGTTTTACCGGTAAAAGGGCGCGGTCTTTTGCGGCTTGCTTTTTGGGATCAATATATTCGTTATCGGTGGCCGAATTGCCGTCGGCAATGTTGCGCATGTCAAGGTTTTCTATATAAGTCCAACGGCCATCTTTTAATTGGTAGCCATCGTAACTCAAATCGGGGCCAAAGGTTTCAGGTTTGTCTTTACTCCGGCCATCTGGCGCCGAAAGATGGTCAAAAACAATAATATTTTTCTCTGGCACAAATCTCAATAGCATCGATACCTGCCGGGCGTACTCAAATATAACACGGCTGCGGGTTTTGCCATTGCCGTTAAACACGGGCATGCCAAACTGCGGCACACCATTGTTAAATGAAATTGCATCGATCACTTTTTTTGTGGATTTAACGGTATTACCTTTCCACCCTAATAATACATAATATGGTTTGGGGCCGTACACCGACATTATCTTATAGTATTGGGCACCATACCATTTATGGCTATCGGTTACCGAATCCTCTGGGTTCTTCAATAAAGGCGAATAATCTTCGAGCGGGTACATTTTGAGCGGGCCGCCGGTATTTATTTGAACAGTTCCATAAAAGCGATAACTGCCATCGAGGTTTGTAACATGCCAGCTCAGGATGCGAAAACGGTTATCGGGTGAGTTTACAATGCTGATGCTTTTAACCGAATCAAAAGGGAACAGGAATGAGTTATTGACCTTCAGCGCTTGTACCAGTGTTTTAATGAACTGATAATTGGCATTTTTACGCTCCATGTCGTTCTCATCATTTACAATTTTTTTGCCAAGGCGAGTGAGACTATCCTGGTATTCGTTAAGTTTTTTGAGCCTTGTACCTTCGTCATGGTATTGCGCAAAAGTTTGCATGCAAAGCAGTATGGAGAAGATAGTAAGAAGGGTTTTTTTTGTCACTATTTTAATTTAATTAGTTGAGCTTATTTTTTATGTCTTTGCGAGATGGCTTTGCAAGTTTCTTTATATAGAATGAGATTGTTTCGTTTCTTATAATGACGTAATAGTAAGCTGTTGGTTAGTATTGTATTTATAATCTATTTTATAAATATGGGCGTTGCCTGAGGCCCGGGCTTTCCGTTACAAGTCCTCGCTTTGCATGCCCGCGACCCAACCTGCGCTGTGGGCTTTTCACTGCAATCCCTAACGCGCCCCACGCGCAACATCACTAAAATATATTTTGCTTATAATGACGTTATTTATAAAATACTAACGTGAATTTTCGATAACCATTGCGCTGGCACCGCCACCACCGTTACAGATACCGGCAGCGCCGTATTTGCCGTTGTTTTGCTTTAATACGTGTAAAAGGGTAACAATGATTCGTGCACCCGAAGCGCCGAGCGGGTGGCCTAATGAAACAGCACCGCCGTTAACGTTTACTTTTTCCGGGTCGAGGTTCAAAAGCTGGTTGTTGGCTATTGATACTACAGAGAAGGCTTCATTGATCTCAAAGAAGTCGATATCGGAGTTTTGCAGGCCTGCCCTGTGCAGTGCCAGCGGAATGGCTTTTGACGGTGCGGTAGTAAACCATTCGGGTGCCTGCTGTGCATCGGCGTAGGAAACCACCTTAGCCAATGGGGTTATACCGAGTTCATCCGCTTTTTCGCGGCTCATAAGCACTACAGCTGCGGCACCGTCATTAAGGGTCGAGGCGTTGGCGGCCGTAACCGTACCATCTTTTTTAAATACGGGTTTTAATGAGGGGATCTTGTCAAACTTAACTGTTTTGGGTTCCTCATCTTCGGCGAACATCGTGATATCGCCTTTTTTGTCTTTAAGGCCAACAGGAGTTATTTCATCTTTAAATTTTCCGTCTGCCTGTGCTTTTTGGGCACGCTGGTATGATAGGATGGCATATGCATCCTGTTCCTCCCGACTGATGTTGCAGTCGGTAGCGCAAAGTTCGGCTGCTGAGCCCATATGATAGTCGTTGTAAACATCCCAAAGACCGTCTTTTACCAAACCGTCAATGATTTGCCCGTTACCTAAACGGTAACCGTTGCGGGCCTTATCCAGGTAATAGGGTACGTTGCTCATGCTTTCCATGCCGCCGGCAACAACAATATCGTTTTGCCCTATGGCTATGCTTTGGGCGGCTAACATAATAGCTTTCATACCCGATGCACAAACTTTATTAACGGTAGTTGCGGGCAAATAGGGGAGCCCGGCAAAAATAGCTGCCTGTGTTGCCGGCGCCTGCCCAACATTGGCCGACATTACGTTGCCCATATAAATTTCCTGAACCTGATCGGGCCGTAAGCCCGCTTTTTCAACTGCCGATTTGATGACTGCCGCGCCTAACTGTGTGGCGCCGATAGCAGCCAGGCTGCCTCCAAAACTACCTATAGGTGTGCGTGTAGCCGCTACTATTACAACTTCTTTCATGTGTCCCTCATTAAAATTGGTGGGCAAATTTAGTGATTTGGATGAAAGAAAATACTATGCATGCATAATAAAATTAGTTGGCAGTTTTTTAGTGGCGGTAGCAGGTTTTAAATCAGTTGACAGTTTTTAGTTTGCAGTTGGCATTTTTTGATTACGTAAAATTAAGGCTTCTGTAGCGGGACATTAATTTATACTAGGTGCAAACCATAAACGGCAAACAGTTGCTACCTACTGCTACTATAAACTGCTACTGCCACTAATCACTATCTTCCTTTTTCTTTTTAACTCCTTTTTTCCTCGCATGCAGGGCTTGTTGCATGAGGTATTCGATCTGGCCGTTGGTGCTCCTGAATTCTTCGGCAGCCCAGCTCTCAATCTCCTTCAGCATGTCGGGGTTAATGCGTAATACAAATGCTTTTTTTTCGGCCATATCAACTTGCGGCCGCTGCCTGGGCCTGTTTTAACAAAACTAAATTTATGCCCAGTAACGCCAATAGCGGTAGTTCTGGTACTTTTTTGATCATATCGAGGTTCATTTTTACAATAAATGGCTTTTTCCGGCTCCACATTTTGGTTTCTACATTCAGGATATCGCCCAATTGCTCGTTTACCCAGGTGCAGCTGCGTGAAAGGATCTTTTTATTATAAAAAGTAGCCATGAGCCCATTGTTTAAATTGAGCGTTATCTTACGGTTCCAGATGTCTGGTGTCACCAAACCTGTTTCCATGCCATCGGACTGCTCAATAACAAGTTTTCGGCCTAACCAGTTCTTGCGTTTTACTATCCAGTTTCCATTCGCTGTTTCCAGTAAGCAAGCGCGTTTTAAAGCTCCTGTATAGGTGAGCTTACCATAGCTAAACTGCCCGTCGGTAAGTTCATACCATGGCCGCCAAAAACCATGCCTCAGTACTGGTAATTCCGACACGCGGAGTTCGTCAAAGCTTCTGAATTGGTCCATGGTACTAGTGGTATAAAGTACCTGTATTAACAACAGGGTTAACTGCTTTATCACCGCAAAGTACAACCAGCAGATTGCTTACCATGGCCGCCTTGCGTTCCTCGTCAAGTTCAACTATGTTTTTTTCGGATAGCTTGTTCAGTGCCATTTCAACCATGCCAACGGCACCTTCAACTATCAGCTTACGGGCAGCTATTATGGCCGATGCCTGCTGTACCTGCAGCATGGAATGGGCAATTTCAGGAGCGTAGGCCAAATGAGAGATGCGGGCTTCTAATACTTCAATGCCGGCGCGGTCAAGCCTTTCGTTCAACTCCTTCTCCAACATTGAGCTTACCTGTTCGGCGCCACCGCGTAGAGTAATGGCTGCAGTTTCATCCTCCAGGTTATCATAAGGGAAAGAGTTGGCCAGGTGCCTTACTGCAGCTTCGCTCTGGATATTTACATATTGAATGTAATTTTCAACCGCAAATACGGCAGCGGCGGTATCTTTTATCTGCCATACTATAACCGCTGCGATTTCAATAGGGTTGCCAATGCTATCGTTTACTTTCAGTTGCTGGCCGTTAAGGTTAAAGGCTCTTAATGATACTTTTCTTTTTACGGTGAAAGGGTTCACCCAAAAAAAGCCATCTTTTTTTACAGTACCCAGGTACTTGCCGAAAAGGGTAAGCACTTTTGATTCGTTAGGATTAACGACAACAAGTCCCGGGAGCAGAAAAACGAAGCCGATGATAGCTAACATAGCGCCAATAGGTTCTTCACCCGCCCAAAAGCAAAGGGCAGCTATTACCAGTAATGCAAGGAATACAATAAGCACAGCAAAGCCGGATGGCGGGTTGATGGTTTTTTCAGGATTCATGATTTAGTTTGATTTTAAAATGATATCATAAAGATATCAAATTTATTTTTACAAAAGCAAGAAAAACTGCATATAACAGAAACTTATATTATTTTTGGCAGGTTAATCATTTAAATGGCAAAACTATCCACTTCGCGCCAAAAGGCTTTACTGCGCAAATACGCCCGTAATGTTAAGTTTTTGATGATGCTGATTAGTATCGTACTTATTGTTTACTTTTTACCGAAGCAGGCAAAATTTAGCTACGAGCACGAAAAGGGGAGGATCTGGAACCAGAAAGACCTGGTATCGCCCTATAATTTCGCAATACTAAAAACACCGCAGGAAATCATGGCCGATCAAAAATCGGCGCTGGAAAGCATAACGCCAATTTACCAGCTGGACGCAGGAATGCAAAACCAGCAGATTGAAGGTTTTAAAGCCGACCTGGAAATTAAATGGCACAATGCCGGTATCAATGATAAACTTAAGCCAAAGTACATTGCTGTCGGTACCAATTTATTGACCGAAATTTACCAGACAGGGGTTTTTAAACCCAATGCCAAATATCAGCAAAGCTCCGAAAATTATCCCATACGGATCCTGGACAGGAATGTGGCCACTGATAAAAACACCAGCGAACTGTTTACCAAAGAAAAAGCGCAGGCTTATTGTGATAAGGTATTGAGCAGGCATACTGATTTAGATAAAGCCTTCCTGCTCGATCTGATCAGCAACCGCCTCCAAAATAACCTTGCCTATGATAATAACCTTACTTCAAGACTGGAGAAGGAAGTTGTAGATGGTCTTTCGGTAACACGCGGAATGGTGCAAAAAGGAGAGGTGATAGTTTACAAAGGCTCGGTAGTTAATGATGATGTTTATCAAAAACTGGAATCATTTAAAAAAGCGTTTGAGGATAACGCCCGTGTTAACGGTGACAGGAACTTAGTACTCTTGGGGCAATTTTTCCTGGTGGCTATAGCTATCTCGCTGCTCATGATTTTCCTGTATCTTTTTCGTAAGGATATTTACGCCGATAACAGGTTGGTAAGTTTGATATTACTGGTAATTACTACCATGCTGGCCACTTTATCGCTGGCTATAAAACTCCAGTTCCCGACTAATTTGTACTATATCCCTTATTGTATAGTACCTATTATTATCCGGATATTGTTTGATACCCGTTTGGCGCTTAATATCCATTTGCTGGTGGTGCTCATAGCCGGTTTTTTTGTGCCTAACAGCTTTGAGTTTGCTTATTATGAAATTACGGCGGGTATGGTATCCATCTACAGTATTAAAAACCTGGTACGCCGCGAACAGTTTCTGATCTCGGCAGTGATCATCATTTTTACCTACTTCGTGGCATTTTTGGGGATTACCTTTATTCGTGAGGGTGATTTCCTGAACATCGACTGGATGGACTTTTTGCCTTTTGTAGTTAGCGTACTGCTTACCCTGCTGGCTTACCCGCTTATTTATTTGTTCGAGAAGGTTTTTGCCATCACTTCCGAAATTACGCTCATCGAATTAACCAATACCAATGCGCCATTGCTGCGCGAACTGGCTTTTAACGCTCCGGGCACCTTTCAGCATTCGCTGCAGGTAGCTAACCTGGCCGAAAATGCTATTTATGCAGTTGGCGGCAATGCCCTGCTGGTTAGGGCGGGGGCGCTTTATCATGATATAGGAAAAATGGAGAACCCTTTGTTCTTTATCGAGAACCAAAGCTCGGGCTTTAATCCGCATGATAAGCTGCCTTATGAAGAAAGTGCCCAAATCATTATCCGTCACGTGAGCAGGGGGATTGAAATGGCACGCAAGGCCAACCTGCCCGAGGTGGTGATTGATTTTATCCGTACCCATCATGGTAATACCCGCGTGGATTATTTTTACCAGTCGTCATTGAAAAATTTTCCGGAAAAATTCATTAACGAGAACATTTTTCGCTATCCCGGCCCCATTCCTTTTACCAAAGAAGGTGCCGTTTTAATGCTTGCCGACTCAGTTGAGGCCGCATCGCGCTCATTAAAAGAGCCCGATGAAGAATCCATTAGTGTACTGGTAGACCGTATTGTAAAATACAAGCTTGATCAAAACCAGTTGAAAGACAGTAATATAACTTTGAAAGACATAGAAACAATCAAGGCTATTTTTAAGCGCATGCTGATGAGTATTTATCATGTTAGAATAGATTATTAAAAAATGTAATTTTTTTTTGCGGGGATACTTGAATTACTATATTTGCAGTCCCTGAAAAAAGGGATATAGTTTAAAAAACAAAACGGAGAGATGCCTGAGAGGCCGAAAGGAACAGTTTGCTAAACTGTCGTACTGGAAACGGTACCGAGGGTTCGAATCCCTCTCTCTCCGCTTCGCAAGAGGATCGCAAGTTGCGGTCCTTTTTTTGTTTCTACAGGTCCCGTCATAAAAGCCGATACTGTTTACTTACATCCATTAAACGCTTACATTTGCACAAATGGAAGCTATTGAAATACCATTTTGATTGCCCCTTTTCACCAATTTCATTTACATTCTTAACTATTTGATCCTGATAACTAAGGCAGTCAAAACCAAATTGGCTAACAAGGGGCAATATGTTGTGGCTTATCCACTATCGATGGAAACTCTAAAAAAACGGTTTACAAATGGTGTAAACCTTATGTGCAGTCATATACAATTTAATACCATTATTTTACTCTTGTTGTTTCTTTAAAAACATACCTATAAATTGGTTCTGTAATCTAAATATCAGTCACTTTTATATCGGCATTATTTGATTTTCGATAAAGGGTTAATATGTATTAATCTGCTCTGTTACTTGTCGCCAACCTGGCTGATATAACCGATTTTAATTAAGTAAAATAAATTTTATACCAATCATGATTGAACAGGGAACTTACCTAAAGTCGAAAATTTATGATTTAATGAACCTGATGATCAACGATGAAAGCGGGTTGTTTGAAGTAGGCGATTTGGATGGTTATATTGATAAGTTAATTGAAAAAGCATGTATCATAACTATTATGGCACAGGATGCTTTACAGGGTTTTTTGGCTTATTATGCCAATGATTATGAGAATAAAGTTGGGTTTATCTCCATGCTGATCATTGATCCTTCTACAAAACGGATGGGTTATGGCCGAAGGCTTGTTGAATTTGCATTAAAAGATTTAACAATGAAGGGATTTGAAAAATGCCGCACCGAGGTGAATGCTGACAACATCAAAGCAGTAAATATTTGTAAAAGGTTAGGCTTTATATATGTGGGTAATAACGATGTATATATGGTGTTTGAAAAACAGCTATAGTTTCCTCAAATAATCCTGATCATTTGCATTGAAAATTAGTTGTTGCTTTCACTTCGAAGCGTTTTTCAAAATGTAGAAAAGCGGCTCTTTGATATTATAGCTGAAGGGGCCAAAATCAAAAAAAGCATTTCCGATAAGGAGGTCGGGTTTTCCATCACCGTTTATATCACCGGCATCAAGAGTTACCGCACGTTCAAACTTTGTATCGGCAGGGAAAGCATATGGGACAAAGTTTAAGTTGCCGGTGTTTTTTAGATATACAAAGCCTTCTTCAGGCTGCTTTGCATCGGTAAAAAGACTGATCGTTGCAAGATCAATATTCCCGTCACCATCAAAATCTTTAGCGATAGCTTTATAGCAGCCGTTTATAGGGTAAAAATATCGCTGTTTGTAATCGTCTTTTCCATCGTTTAAAAAAATGTAGACACCATGGTATGGTTTTAATACCAGCGTTGCATTCCCGTTATCGCCGCAGGTGTAAACTATGTCTTTATACCCGTCATGGTTCATGTCAACCATTTCAAAGTAGGATGACCCATAGATCGGCGGGAACCTTAAAATTTCCTTTGAATCAAATTTGCCGCTCCCTTTGTTTTCGAAATGGAAAATCCCTTCTTCGCCCTGTGCAAAAAGCACGTACAGGCCGGGTAATTTTTTATCCTTATAATCAATATATGCTTTTATGGCTCCGGGTAAATTACTTATTACATGCTTGGTAAAAGTGCCGGTACCCAAATTTTCCATCCAGCAAAGCCCGCCCGTTATACTCCCAAATTCACAAATAACATAGTCGGTTTTGTTGTCGTTATTCAAATCGGCCGCCAGTATTTGAACCGGGCGACCAAGCTTATTGAATACAGGCTGAGATGCTAATTGCATTTTGCCTTCGGCGGAAATGGTTAATGGGGTTATAGTCCCCAGTTTATCACTGTTGGCACCTAATTCATTGCCTATGGTGCAGACCATGGTATTGCCATGGTCGAAAAGCATATCAACCACAGGGCCGGTTGTTGATACCGAATCGATGATATTTAATTGACCTGATAAAAGATAAAGCTTTTTTGTTTGCCCGTTGGCAATAAAAACACGGGCGGGCTTAACGCTATTGTCAATTTTTACATAGCAGCCCAGCACCTGTTTGCCGTCAAACGATTGCTGTGGTTTTTGGATGTTAAAAAAGGGGAGTTCCCGTTTAATAGCCATAGGCCTGTTTTGTGCAGGTAAGACGATAGGGGCGGTGTTCATATAATAATCGATAATATCCTGCCATTGTTCCTCGTTTAATGCGGGCTTGTCGGGCACAATCAAATCGTCGCCCTTAATTGTCCCTACATATGATTCACCTCTGTGGGCTTTAATGCCCATACGTAAACCCATTTGCGGAAATACATTTTTCCATTTAAACCTGTTAAGCAAGGCTGGTTCGGGCAGAATATGGCACGAGCGGCAGTATTGTTGTGATAATATCTTACCCCTGGAAATGCTTTGAAGGGTTGCCAGGGGGTAATCGGTACGTAGATCTGTACCGGCATTATCCTGTTTGTTTTCAGAGAAATGCCATATTGAATAAACTACCAAAACGGTTATGACCAAAACAATCGAACCAACAATTACAACTTTGCGATTTTTTGCAGGACGGTGACTATCAGGTTTATTATTCATGAATATTTTAGAAGGCGTTTAATATACAAAAGCTAAAAACAGAATGCACAAAGCTTAAAGCTAAAAAATATTAATCGGTGAGAGTAGTTTTTAAATACATAACCCCTGGACATTTGCCCCGGGGTTATGTAAAATCAAAGTATTAATCTTTAGTATCCTGGGTTTTGTACCAGTTTTTTATTCTTGTCAATTTCCGCTTGCGGAATTGGCATCCAGTTTTGCCGCTCGAAGAAGGTATTGGTAAATATCTTAACCGGGGTATACGTTAGCCCTGACCCACCGGCTTCGATCTTCATGCCATATTCCGGCGTGGTAAGCACACCGTTTGTGCCGGTAGTTATCAGCCATCTGCGGATGTCAAACCATCGCTTATCCTCAAATGCGAGCTCAATACGCCGTTCGCGACGAATATATACACGCATTTGATCCTTGGTTAAGCCGGCTTTTACAGCAGGCAAGGCAGATCTCGCCCTCACCTTATTAACCGCGTCATAAACCGACGCATCCGGTCCAACCGCTTCATTTTGCGCTTCGGCATAGCTTAACAACACTTCCGCGTAACGGAAAATAATGTAATTGGCAAAGCTTGGCGCCAGGTTGATACTGGTTTGCCCGGTGATGCTTTCATCAAGCGTTTTACGGGCGTAATAACCGGTATTGGTGATATCGCTTGCAGAAGCAAGATCTATCTGGTTACTGCCGCCTATCCGCGTTTTTATGATATCTCCCTGCCAGGCTGCACCATCGTATAATATAGATTGATAAAAACGTTGCTCACGATGGGTGTAAGGAGCTTGAGGGTTATATCCTGAAGCCGCATCTGTAATAGGCAAGCCATTATCCATCGAGTAATCATCAATCAGGCCTTGTGTTGGAGCAAGGTTTCCCCATGACTGCTGAACACCGTTTACATAAACCGGGCCCAGGTAACCTTCCCGGTGGCTGCCTTTGGCGGGACCTGTTGCATAGCCACGGGCAAATATTGTTTCAACATTCCAGTTATTTGCCGATAGAAACTGATCGGCATAAGAAGTAGCCGAAGTGTTGAACAGGCTATAAGTACCCATATCCATCACTGATTTGTTGGTAGCTGCTGCTTTACTCCATTTTCCCGCGTCATTGGCCGTGTTTACCAGCGGACTGGCTGCAAAAAGCTCTACCCAGCCCTTAAGTGTTAATGCGGCGCCTTTGGTAGCTCTCCCGGTTTGTGCTGCTTTTGTGGGTAAAACAGCGGCTGCGGCATCGCAATCAGCCTCAATAAAAGCAACAGTCTCATCAATAGTGCCACGGGCGGTAAAAATGTCGCTTCCATTCCGGTTGTCAAGTGGGACAGTAATAATAGGAACCCCGCCATAAGCTGTGAACAACAGTGAGTAGAAGTAAGCTCTTAGAAATGTAACCTCCGCAACGCGTTGCTTATACCAGTCGTCGGTATACTTTGCTTTATTTAATGCAGCCTGCTGCAGAAATACATTGCATTTTCGTATTTTGGTATAGTTCCCTTCCCATGACCACATACTGCCGGGGCCGGTAGGTACGTTGCTTGGTCCAATTGAACCAACCCTTACTGTAGCTTGCCCGTTTTCCCAGGCCGCTCCGCAAAAACTATTATCAGCATATTGCTCGGTAAGCTGATAGTCGTTATTGACATCGGGAATTTGATTGTATATATCGTTCACAAAAAGGTCTGCGTTACCTTGCGAATTGAATGTCGCTTGGTCTGATAGTGATGCTTTATTCGTAACATCTAAAGAGCTGTCCTTTTTACAACCACTGATACTTATAATAAGCAAAGCAAGTAAAAAAAGCTCTCTGTATTTTATAAAATTCTGTTTCATCGCTTTTCTTATTTTTAGTTAAAAGGTGACATTTAAACCTAATGAAAATACACGCTGTTGGTAGTAGTTGGTATTGCTACCGCTGTTTTCAGGATCAATGATCTCCTTTACGTGCGGTAAGTAGTTAATAACGTTTTGACCTGCAAGATAGATCCTAATTGATTGAATCTTGTTTTTCAGTAGCCTGTTTGACAAAGTGTAACCGAGTTCAAAGCTTTTTAATCTGATGTAGGAGTCATTCCTGACAAACCAGGACGAGGTTTGTGTATTATTTGAGGTCGGTGTACCGGTAACCCTCGGATATAAGGCATTTGGGGTAGAAGGTGTCCAATGGTTGTCATACACCAACTGTGACGCCGAACCAGACGCGTTGAATGGGAAGGCGAAATAGTTGCTGATAACAATATTACTATTACCCGAACCTTGGAATAAAACATCAAGATCAAAGTTTTTAAACGTTAACCTCGGTTCCAGACCATAGATGATCTCCGGGGTATTTGGATGACCGATTACCGTTTGATCGTTAGCATCTATCTTGCCGTCTGGTTTTCCATCGGGCCCACTTAAATCAGCATATTGGATATCACCTGCTCTAACCGTCCCGAAAGAAGGAACTGGTATACCAGCTTTCAATGATCCATCTGGGTTAAAATCTGTTGTTTTAAAATAACCTAATGCCTGGTAGCCGAATATCGTGTTTAAAGGCCTGTCCGTCTGTCTTCTGTTAGGATTATTTGCCGTTGCGCTGTTTTCGAAAGTTTGTAATAGCTTGTTCCTTGCAAATGTAAAAGTACCCGTAACATCTAAACGCAGGTCTTTTGAGAAGCTATGGGAACTTTGCAATGTCAGATCGATACCATGATTGCTCATGATGCCTCCATTTACAAGGCCCACGCCTAATCCATATTCTCCAGGTAGCGTGTTTGCGATACTCACAAGCATGTTGCCCCTTTTTTCATAAAAGTAATCTGCCTCAATATTTAAAAGGCCTTTCCATAATGTAGCTTCAAACCCGATGTCGGTTTTCGTTGCTTTTTCCCAGGTAATATTAGGATTGCCCTGCCTTGTTTCGTAGATACCTTGGGTAGCGCTGCCATTGATAACAGCGGAGTTTGCGTAAGGTGTGTAGGGGCTTTGATACTGATATGTTTGGATTGTGCCACCGAGCCTTGGATATGCACCTGATTTTCCCCAAGATGCCCGGATTTTTAAATTGTCAAGCCAGAGAATATTGTCTTTTATAAATTTTTCTTCAGACAAGCGCCAACCGGCAGAAAAAGCAGGGAAAAAGCCATATCTGTGGCCGGGTGCAAATAAATAGCTTCCGTCATATCTTCCTGACGCTTCAAGCAGGTATTTTTTGTCATAGGAATATCCCACCCTATAAACATAACCAATTTGTTTTTGGCCTTCGGAATGACCGAAGTTAGTTGCATCTGCGGCGGCCGGGCCACCAAAATCCAGTTCGTCAATATTAAGGTTATAATTGTATTTAGTGGCACCAAAAATTTGATATTTTACGCGGCGGCTTTCAAATACGCCTAAAGCCGTGATATCGCTTTTACCAAATGAACCTGAATACGATAACAAGCCCTGTATAGTTAATGTGTGATTTTGGCTGTAGTTTTCGGTAAATGTAGCTTTATCATTGCCTTGTATACCTGCATTGTAAGTGTAAGGAATATGGCTTGTGTCAACGTTGTAAAAAGGTATCGGTGTGGCGTAAATACGCTGGAAAGATGTTTGATTTCCTGTGAACAACGGATCAGGCCCATTATCATAACTAATTACGCCCTTCAGGCTTAAACCTTTGATCGGAAGCTTTTGGTCAATAGTAAACTGCGACAATACGGCCGTATTTTCATTAAATTGATAACCGCTATGATAAATTTCGCCTATTAATGATTGACCGATATAGCCAGACCACAAGCCATTACTGTAGTAAATAGGTGTGGTTGGTGCCTGGCGTTGTGCCTGACCTATAATCGTTGCAGCACTCTGGGATGGGAAATGCTGATCCTCTACATAGCTGTTCACAGACAATGATACTGTAGTGGTTTTAGTAGCGTTTGCCGTTAGGTTTAACGAGCCATTGTACTTGTTAAGATAAGTTGTGCTCCACATACCATCCTGGTGCGTATAACCTAAAGCAGCAAAATATTTAATATCTTCTGTACCGCCAGATAGTGTTACGTTATGATAGGTTATGGGGCGGTTTTTTTGGATAATTTGCTGTAAAGGGTGACCATCAGCGTGACCATCAGGATCTGAATGGTCTTTGAATTTTTGAAGATCGTCATCTGTTGCAAACGGAACATAAGGAACACCTTGATCTTTTGCATCATTGGCATTGGCCTCATTACGCAGCAATGCATACTCATACGAACCCACAAAGGTTGGTACTTTGGTGGGGTTCTGGAGGCCATAATAACCGTTATAAGTTAAAGTAGGTTTGCCCGATTTACCTTTTTTGGTAGTAACCAGTATTACGCCATTTGCGCCCGCCACACCATATGGAGCAACAGCAGCAGCATCTTTTAATACCGATACGTTTTCGATAGTGTTTGGATCAAGACGGCTGAAATCGCGTGGCACACCATCAACAATAAGCAGGGGAGAACTGCCGCCGGTTGATCCGATGCCCCTGATCAATATGTTTGAACCGTCATAACCTGGTTCGCCGCTACCCTGGGTTATGATTAAGCCAGAGGCACGGCCAACAAGGCTGTTGGTTAAGTTAACTACCGGTTTTTTCGCAATTTCGGTAGTTTGAATGGTTGATACGGCTGCAGTTGAAGATGTTTTCTTTTGGGTACCGTAACCTACCACGATTACCTCATTCAGGTTTTTGGCATTTACCTGTAACCTGATGGTTACCGAGGTTTGTCCGTTCAACGGGAACTCAGCCTGTTCATAACCGATGTAGGAAATCACCAGAACTGCGTTAGGGTCGGCATTAAGCGTGAAGCTACCATTTACGTCTGTAACGGCACCTGTGCTGGTTCCTTTGATTTTTACAGATGCGCCGATGATGGTTTCGCCGGTGGTTTTGTCAATTACTTTACCTTTAATAGGTACAGCGGCGGTATATCGGTTAAGTTTTATTCCGCTGAAAGAATTAAAGGCAATAGCTGCATAGCTGCTTGTTTGCATAGCTATCAGCAGGATCAGTGATAAAACTACTGACCCGGATTTTCTTCTCAAAGATATTTTATCAGGTAAAAAATATTGCATAATTGGGAGTGATTAGAATTTAAAACTTGGCATTAGTTAATGCGTCTGGATCGTGGTCCGTTTTCCTTTTTAGTTTTTCTGTCTTGCCATAATTTTTTGTTAGGTTATGAAATGAGTTAATAGAATAATTGTTAAAACAACAGTTTAAATTCAGGTCGAAATTCAGGCAGTAATCTCAAAGAACAATGGTAGCTTCCCGTTTTAAGCCTGCATTAATAATTATAGCCTGGTGTTTCTTAAAACTTAAGAAGCTATATTATTGAACAACATCAGCAGGCAATTTTTAACAAATAAAAAATCTGTACGAAAAGGCCATATAATTTTTTTGCAGGGTATAACAAACAGTCTATGTTAATTGGTAGCAACAATTAAGCGCTATTTTTTTGGAAAAAAAGGGGGTAAAGCTGTAAAAAAAAGGGGATAAAATCCATTATATGCAACGTTTTTAAAATAAAACGGTCTTATGTCCCTGTTTTTGGTGAGGAATAATGTATATATGACAATTTTAAAAGGCAGCAAACAAAATGTATTGATCCGGCGCTTTAATTTTTTTGATACACCCGAACGTAATCAACTTCAAACCGTATAGGGAATTTTGTGGCAGATGGATCGCCACCATTGTCGCCCCCTATTGCAAGGTTCAGCAATATATAATGAGGCTGCATAAAAGGGTTAAATTGAGTGCCGTCCTGATTAATAAGATCTTTTAGCTCGACATGATTGAGCAGGCTATCATCTACATATAAACTTATAGCTGTGGCATCCCAATCCATGCGCCAGGTATGAAATTTCTTACTCCAGTTGGCTTTGAAAGTATTGAGGGTCTTGGTGTTACTATACCATTTGGCTTTATAGGGCAAAGCCGTACCGCAGGCAATATTAGCCAAAAGCTTATTCTGGTAATATTCCATAATATCAATTTCTCCGTTAGACGGCCAGGGCTTTTCTATACCTAAGGTCCAAAAAGCGGGCCATAGGCCGGCATCGGTACTTATACGGCCGCGCATAATAAAGCGGCCGTATTGGAAGCTGTGTTTGCCCCTTGTATTGATGCTTGACGATGTATAATTTATAAATTGTCTTTTCTGTTTCCAGTTGGTACTGTTAGGTACGTACCCAGGATTTGTCAGGTGTACCCTCTGTGCTTCGATTATCAATTTGCCGTGGCGGCAAAATGCATTTTGCTCCTGATACCATTGATCTTCATTATTCCGTACAAAACCGGATTCAAATGCCCAATTATCCGGATTAGGAGAGCCGTACTCGTCAAACTCATCTGCCCAAACCAATTTATAGCCGCCCACCGTATCCTGCTGACATTTACCGACAACGGGAAGAGCTATAAGCAGTGTGGCAGTAATTATTTTAGTAATCATGATAATGAAATAATTATAAATCTTAAATGATCTTATTGATTCCGTCAGAAACAAAGTAAGGCATAGTTTAAAGTATAAAGGAGGGACAAAACTATAAATTAAAGGGGGGATAAAATTGTGTTCAAGGCTGTTTTGTTGTTTTTAAGACAGCCTGATGTTTCTTTTACTCTTAATTTACCTGAGGTTTTTCAAACTCGTTTAAGCGATAGGAGACCTGGAAATTTGCCCGGTGTTTTCTGATAAACTCTGATGGATTGACGCCGAATTGTTTGTGAAATTGCTCCCTGAAATATTTGATATCGCTGATGCCTACCTGTATTGCCGCCTCATTGATATTACAATTGGTTTGGATCAGAAGTTCGGCGGCTTTACGCAGGCGAACAAACCTGATAAAGTTGTTGATAGACTGGCCGGTAGTGCTTTTGATCCTTTTAAATAATGTTGGGTAGCTAATGCCGACTGCATCGGCCAGGGCATAAACATCAAAATTGTCGCTGTTGAAATTTTGCTCAATAACAGCAATACAGTTGTTGAGCAGGTCTTTATTTTCCCGCGAAATATTAATGGCTATGTTTTCCTTCGTAACCTCCTTATAAAAATATTGCTGAAGTTTGGTTTTATTCCTCAATACACTTTTAACCCTTGCTGTGAGCAATTCTTTATCAAATGGTTTTCGCAAAAAGTCTATTGCGCCTTGTTCAAGGCTTTTAACCATAATATCGGGTGTGGTATCGCCGGTGAGCAAAATAACCGGGATATGCTTTATCGCCGCATCTTCCATAATCATTTTACATAAATCCAACCCGTTTATTCCGTCCATTACAATATCGCTGATGATCAGATCTGGTATGTATTTTTTAATCAGTTCAAGACCGGTTGCTCCATCTTTTGCTTCAAGAACTAAATAGTCGGCAAAAAATATTTTTTTGATATATGTCCTGATCTGTTCATTATCGTCAATAACAACGAGGGTATGCTTTTCCTGGCTAAACAGTTCAAGCTTCTGCAATTCATTATTTTCTTCAACCAAATCTTTGCTGTCATGATCTATAAGGTCATTTACAAAATTATAGTCGGGAGTTGTCACAATATTTATCTCTTCTGCCGAGAAGTGTTTTATTCCTTTTGATAGCTTTAAGGTAAAGGTTGTTCCGCCATTTTTATTATTTAAATAATTTATTGTGCCCTTATGGTAATCAATAAATACTTTAACCAGGTACAAACCGATACCGAAACCCTTTTTAAAGTAATTATTATCCTTTACCTGGTAGAATTTATCAAACAGTTTATCGCCGGTGTCGGTATTGATACCAATGCCATTATCTGTTATTTTAAAGTAAACATGTGTGTCATCTTCATCTACAAAAATCTTGATGGTGCCATGATCAGGTGTGAACTTAACTGCGTTCGAAATAAGGTTAAACAATGAGATCTCTATTTTTTCGACATCGGCAAATACCGTAATATTTCTGCTGGTTGTTTCAATGGTAAAATTGAGGTTTTTGATTTTAGCCTGATGTGCAAAGCACGAAAATACCTCTTCGCATACCCGTACAAAATTTATCTCACTTATATTTAACTGCGCGTTTTCGCTTTCAGTTTTGCGGAACAACAGGAGGTGATCTACCAATCCTAATAAGCGCCGGGCATTCCTATATACCGTATTTAGCTCGTCCGAATGGCTTTTATTTTTGTCCAGCAGATCTTTGATAGGATTAATGATCAGCGTAAGCGGCGTTCTGAACTCGTGCGAAACATTGGTAAAAAAAGCGAGCTTCTTTTCATTCAGTTCTTTTTCCTTTTCAACCTTTAAGTTAGCCAGGTTAATTTCAAATTTAAGCTTTGCCTGCTTTACCCGATATAAGAAATAAAGGTATATTATCCCAAAGATAATAACCAGGTATACCCCGTAGGCCCACAACGTTCTGTACCATGGCGGAAACACAATAACTTTAACACTGATCTGTTTCGGCATCCAATTTCCCCGGGTGTCTGTAGCTTTGATCCTTAGTCTGTAATTGCCTTCATTTAAATGAGTGTAATATGCAGATTTGGTCTTGCCCACATAGTTCCACCCATGGTCCCATCCCTCAAGATAATAAGCGTATTCAATTTTATCCGGAAACGAATATTCGAGCGCCGTGTAATGAACGGTAAGCGCAGCCTGTTCATAATTAAGCCGGATTGTTTTAAGATCCGCTACAGATTGATTTTTGAGCAATTCGCTGGAGCCATCGGTTTCTGAATTGTCAATTTTCAAGCCGGTAATGCGAAGATCGGGCCTATGGTCTGCTACCTGTATGCTGTCGGGATTAAAAATGTTAAATCCATTAATCCCTCCAAAGGCCATATTGCCCGATTGAAGCCGGATAGCCGCGTTGTAATTAAATTGGAGGCTTTGCAAACCGTCAGAAACAATATAATTTGTAAACTTATTTTTTGCCGGGGAAAACCTGCTTAAACCATTGTAAGTACTGCACCATAGGTTTTCTTTATTGTCGATAAGGATATTAAGGATGGAATTACCCGGCAAACCATTGGCCTTGGTATACCTCACACGGACCATATCAGGAAGGTTGAATTTTAGCAATCCACCACCCTCAGTTCCAACCCATAAATGATTTGAATTATCAGCCGCTATGGTTCTGATGCCATAACCCACATTAAAAAAATGATGAGCCTTCTTAACGGTATCTATTTTAATGAGCCGGGTGTAATTGCCTGCCCACAAGTTTCCATTACTGTCTTCAAATATAGCATGTATGTTAACGAGGTTTTCATCAAATAGTTCAAAGCGGTCATTTTTTCGGTTATAAAGATACAATGGGCCGCCCCTGGTAGTACCTGCCCATAAATGGTGCCTGGAATCTTCAAAAAGTTTCCATAGGTTTCTATCGGTTGTTTGAGTTAATGTATTATAGCAGTTGTAATGCTTGAATTTGCCGGTAGCTTTGCTAAACTGGTCAATACCACCGTTGAAAGAAGCCACCCATATTTTATTATCGAAGGTTTTAAGTATGCTCACGATAAAATCGGTACTCAGGCCCCCACCGGTTGATGCATGAGTATAACCGGTGTATAAATTATTTTTTATGTCCCAGTAAGAAAGCCCGCCGCCATCTGTGCCTATCCATAGGTTATGCTTTTCATCTTCACAAAATGAAAGGATAAAATTGTTGATCACGCTGTTTTTATTGAAGGGATCATTGTTAAAAAGTGCGAACGGCTTTTTAAAGTTGTCTACGACACTAACCCCGCCGCGCAGGGTTGCTATCCATTTTCTTGATTCCATGTCATGATAAACCGCGGTAACAGCCCCGCTGCGCAATGAACCTGCTTTGTTACCATTGGTAATAAAAGTGAGTTTGCCACTATCTGTATTTAAAATATTGATGCCGCCACCGTCGGTAGCTATCCAGATATTACCTTTTTCGTCGAGAGTTAAATTGGATATGTTATCGCTTGTAAGTTTATCAATAGCCTGGTGAAACCTCTTGATAGCTAGTGTTTTACTGTTAAATATAAACAAGCCGTTTTCGGTGCCTATCCAAAGGTTACCCGCTTTATCTGAAAGCAGGCAACTGGCACTGTAAAGTTGAGTATTGATGATATTTATACGATCAGATTTTGGATCGTATAAACCCAGTCCGCGGTTTTTTACAAATACCCAAACTCCTGCCCGGGTGAGGCATAATGCTTTTACACTATAATTATATTGGTTGGTAAGGCCCGTTTGCAGGTAAAGTTTCCTGGTTTTATCATATCTCAATAATCCCAGCTCATCGGATCCTATATATATGCTACTGTCCTTACCGGTTACAATAACATTGATATTTGAAGCTATTTTTAACCGGTGCCCGCTGTTGTGCTCCCGGAAATATTCCGGATAGAAATAAGAGTTGGGGTAATTATAAAAAACAAGCCCGCGTTGTGTGCCTATCAATATTTTGTTACCAACACCATTTAAGGCACTTATATGATTGTATGGGAGGGATTTGTTGTTGTTCCACTCGTTTCTGTAGACTTTAAATTCATCACTGTCATACCGGTTTAAGCCATCATAAGTACCCATCCACATAAAACCATATTGATCCTGGTAGAGAGATGTAACCGCATTATTAGATAGTCCGTTTTCGATACCAAGATACCGCACGGGCTGCCCGGCTGTGAAACCAAAAACATTTAGGTAAACGAAAAGGAACAGGAAACTAAAGTATATTTTCGGATTTAAGACGTTATTTATCCTACTATGCATTATAAATTATTAGTTAATAATTGGTAAGTAAAAATATCAAAATGATTTACAAAAGTGTCTTGTTTTTTAATCCAAGTGATAATGTTACAAAGCAAGGGCAGGGGTAGTGTTCAGGGTGCTGTTTTGAGTATATGTCTATAAGCTAATTGCTTCTATACTACCAGATAGGTTTCTGTATCTTGATTTTTACATGCAATTTATTTTACCCCCTTAAATTTAGGGCTTTACCCCCTTTTTTTCTAATTCTATTATTGCATTTTTGATCAGCAGCCGGTTAAACCTATATAGCAATCTGCTTTTTTATTTTTCGGGCAATAAACTAATAGTTAGATAATAAAAAAATATGTCATGATAAAGCGTGGACTCACTTTTTCAATATTGAATGTTTTATTTTTAATAAGCCTGCCCATATTGCTGGCGTTGAAAAGCCCAGACCCAAAGTTGAAAGTTAAGTGGGAACAGCTTTTTAACGGAAAGGATTTAACGGATTGGACTGTTAAAATCAGGAAACATCAATTAAATGAAAATTTTGGTAACACCTTCAGGGTTGTTGATCATAAGATCCAGGTAAATTATGATCAATATGAAAAATTTGATGACCAGTTTGGGCATTTGTTTTACAAAAAGCCTTTTTCTTATTATCTTATAGGTGTGGAGTATCGTTTCACAGGTAACCAGGTAAAAGGTGGCCCAGCATGGGCGTTCCGCAACAGCGGAATTATGATACACGGGCAAGATCCTAAAACTATGAAGGTAGACCAGGATTTTCCAATATCCATTGAGGTTCAGTTATTGGGCGGCAACGGTAAAGATAAACGGCCGACCGCCAACGTGTGCACCCCCGGTACACAGTACGTTTTAAATAACTCGGTTGTTAAAAGTCATTGTCTGGATTCAAAATCCGAAACCTTTCATGGCGATCAGTGGGTTAGGGTGGAGGCCCTTGTTTTAGGCGATTCGCTGGTGGTACATTATGTAAACGGAGAAGAAGTGTTAAGTTATCAGCGTCCGCAATTAGATCCCGTTGGCAGCGCAGAGGAAGGTGCGTTGTTAAAAAGCGGTACAATTTCCCTGCAAAGCGAAAGCCATCCAGTTGAGTTTAGGAAAGTTGAAATTGTTAATCTTGAAAAATACGCGCATGATCCTCAGAAATTAGCCGACGTAATTAAGCAGTTGACCGCTGAGAAACGGATTCCTAAACAATAAATAAAATAAAAAGACTAATTTGACTGCCTTTTACCTGTATAATTAAAAAATAACAATGTTAAAGTTTTCCTTAACCCTATTCCTCTGTTTCTCTTTCATTTTGACGTTCAAATATTTTGCAAATATCCACAGTAACGAAGCGGGACCCACTAAATCAAATACTTTGGCTTCAATACGAGGACAAAGTCATTCTAAGAGCGATTCGCTCCATTGGCCAGCCGGCTTTACAATCACCAGGTTTGCCGGACCTGAGCTTACACCAAGTCCGGCTTGTTTAGCTGTGGCTGCCACAGGCGAGGTGTTTGTTGGCGTTGATATGATTGGTTCGCTGGGTAAAGATCCCGGGAAAGGGCGGATAATTAAACTTATCGATAGCGATAATGATGGTAAATTAGATAAGCATACAGATTTTGCTGATGTTGATGACCCGCGCGGTATACTCATCATGGGCGACCAGGTTTTTGTGCTCCATACAGTTTTTTCAAAAGAAACTCTTAAGGCGACCGGTATGATCCTTGAAGTTTTTGAAGATAAAGATCATGATGGCATAGCCGACGGGCCGCCAAAACCACTCGTCGAGCACCTGAGTAATGCTCACATGCTGGTTGAACGCGGAACAGACCATGCTACTAATGGCATCCGTATGGGGATTGATGGATGGATCTACATAGCTGTTGGCGATTTCGGCTTTCATGATGCTACCGACCGCGATGGTAAAAAACTGACCATGCTTGGCGGCGGCATTATAAGGGTAAGGCCTAATGGCAAAGAAATGGAGGTTTATACTCATGGTACCCGCAATATTTATGATGTTGCCATAGATCCGTACATGAATGTATTTACCCGAGACAATACCAATGATGGCGGCGGATGGAACATCCGTTTTTCGCATCATATTCAATCGGGCGAATATGGTTACCCCTTATTATTTCAGCATTTTACAGATGAGATTCTGCCCGCCCTGGTTGATTTGGGCGGCGGTTCAGGCACAGGTTCGCTATTTATGGATGAACCTACCTGGCCCGAAAAATATAACCATGTACCTATGACGGCAGACTGGGGACGGAGCGAACTTTATATAAATAGGGTAAAACCAGATGGTGCCAGTTTTAAACAAACTGAGGAACCGTTTATTGAACTACCTCAGATCACTGATCTGGATGTTGATGGTTCGGGGCGGCTTTATCTTTCGGCCTGGGATGGCGCGGGATATTCGGGTAGTGCATCAAAGGGCTATGTTATCAGGGCTATACCTAATGGATGGAACTATAAAGCATTTCCTGATGTTAAAGCGCTGGCCGTAGCTGATTTGGCCAATATGTTAAAATCAGAAAGCGCAGTGGCGAGATTAAATGCTTCACAGGAACTTATTACAAGACCGGCTGACGAAAGCAGCAAGGCAGCTTTTGCCGTAGCATCAGATGCAAGTGTTGCTTTATATGCACGGGTGGCTGCTCTTTTTACTTACGGACAAATTGCCCGGGAGAGCGGAATAGCTAACCTTGTACAACTTACGGAGGATAATGCTTTGAGGGAATTTGCATTACGAGCCTTAACAGACAGGAAAGAAGGAATAGCACAAGTGCCAATAGCTCCCTTTTTGAACGGGCTGAAAGATCCGTCTCCGCGCGTGAAGGCTGCGGCAATTATAGGTTTGGGTCGTCTTGGCCGTTTAGACGCAGCTTCTGAATTACTTAAAACACAAGTTCCTGCAAGTTTTGCAGCGCCCGCTAAAAATACCGAAGGGCCGCACGCCACACCCAATTCGGCCATAATACTGCCCCACCTGGCTGTGAGGGCACTTGTAAGCATGAATGCGGTTGATGCATGCGTTGGTGCAATTGGAACTACCAATTCAACATTAGCATTATGGGCATTGCGGTATATGTACGATACTAAAGCGGTAAATGGTTTGATTGCTGCTTACCCTAAAATCAAAGATGTAAAAATAAAGAAACAAATATTGGTAACCCTGGCACGCCTTTATAAGCAGGAAGCTCCTTATGATGCATCCTGGTGGTGGGGAACCCGGCCCGATTCACATGGCCCAATTTACAAAGGTATAACCTGGGAAGGCTCGGCTCGTATCGAGAAGTTCCTGACGCTTGAACGAAGCAAAGCAGGCGCTGCGGGCAAACAATTTTATGCCGACCTGAATGAGCGCCACCAAATGGGAATTACAGCTTTTGGCGGTGAAGAAAAAAGTGTTCCAACAAAAGAGGTTAAAGTAGATTTGTCAAAGATCCTGAACAAAAAAGGGCAGATCGGTAATTCATCTATTGAAGATGTGATGTTGATGTTAGCCAAAGTTAAAGGAGATCCAAAGAAAGGAAGGGCACTCTTTACGCAGCAAGGTTGTGTAGCCTGCCATAGCCTTACCCGTGGCGAAAAATTAAAAGGGCCGTTTATGGGACAGATAGGATCTATCATGAACCGCCAGCAAATTGCCGAATCCATCCTAAAACCCAGCGCTTCTATTTCGCAGGGATTTGCCACGGTGATGATCACAGCTAAAGGAAATAAAAATTATATGGGATTTATTACAGATGAGTCTGCCCAAAAAATAGTGATGAGAAACATTACCGGAGATGTATTTACCATTAAATCCAGCGATGTGATTACCAGGAAGGAACTGAAAACATCTATGATGCCTGTAGGGCTTGCCAATGCATTATCATATGATGAATTTGCCTCACTGGTTACTTTTCTATCTCAGCAAAAAAATTGACATTAAAAGCGAATTAATTAGTTATTTGAAAATCAACGGCCATGAAGTATCTTGGTATCTAATTAACCTGCAATCTGCGTTATGTTTACGTAGATTGCAGGTCGAAATCTAAAGCCACAAATATGCAACACAAAGCTATATCGCTCAGGCCGTTCATCGGTGCAAAAGATTTTGAAACCTCTCGCAGTTTTTATCGTGAACTGGGTTTTGAGGAGGTTGTGTTGGATCCTAATATGTCGGTGTTCAAGACAGGTCAGCTGGCATTTTATCTTCAAAACGCATATGTTAAAGATTGGATAGATAACACCATGTTGTTTCTGGAAGTTGATGATGTTGCCCGCTACTGGAACGAGTTGCTGGCTCTTGATCTGCCTGCAAAATATGCCGGAGTAAGATTAACCCCAATCCGTGTAGAGCAATGGGGTAGGGAATGTTTTTTACATGACCCTTCCGGAATCCTCTGGCATTTTGGTGAATTTTTTAATAAACTTTAGTTCTTATAGCTCCATTGCAGGCATTAATGCCTTTTTATTTCCCAACCGATTTCATGGTGAATTTCCGACTGATCGAGCATAATATCAAGGCCGAAAACGGCGCGTAACGCTTAAACATCAATGAAAGTCCGCTCAGTATCTGTACACCTTTTGCAAAGGATAAAAATATCCTTTGCTTCTTAAACCTGCTTAATTAATCTCGTAGCTTGATCATTACTCTGCCGGTACTTAATAAGCTTTAAGTGGATGTTTTAATATCTATTTGCTTGATTTTGTATGAATTACGCCAGATTTAGTTTAAATTAGGTTAAAAGTATCCATATGGAAAACTTCTGGCAGGAAAAAAAGGAATGGCTCAATAAATTGACCCTGGAAGATGCAAAGTTCATATTTGAACAGGCCGAAAAATCATATAACTACACCATAGAAACGGCAAAGGGTATTTATGAACGATCAAACGGATTATTAACCCTGGTTTCAGGTGTTTTAATTGGTCTTGTGGCTTATGCTATCGGAAAATGGAAGGATACACCTCACTTGGATAGTTTGTTATTTACAGCAATTGTAGGGATCTTTTATTTTTTGATAGTAGGTTTAATGTTTGTACTGCAAGGTTTAACCCCAAGCGAATATCTTTTGCCAGGTACAAGCCCCAAAATATACTTTGATAAGGCATTTTTCCATAAGGATATTGCTGATGATGAAAGGATCCTGAGGTTTTACAAAGTTGAGATCATCAATTACCAGGAACGGATTGAGCAAAACACGAAGAAAAACGATTACAGATGGAATATTTATGTACTTTGTTTACGGGCAATATTTTTTTCGCCCATAGTTATGGGGATAGCTTTTGCCATTGCAACTATAGCTTCCTGACTATTCCGACCCCAGATAATCCGCCTGATCAGACGATGACAGGTCGTTATCATCCCATAAACCAGGTGTACCTATATCCCCTTCCAAATAAGGCTCGCTGTCTTCGGCACAAGGCATGGCCTCATCCAGGTTAATATCTGACCTGCCTACACGGCCCTTGCCTGATGTTTTGATATCCCATATATCAGGGATATTCCCACTATCTTCTTCAGGGCTTGGGGTTTCGTCAGGATCTGTAAATTGGCTCATAATCAAATAATTATTGCTAAATAAAGTTAAATTATAATTTGCATAATAGCAAATTGAAATGTATTCCCAGATGCTTAAAACAGTTTCCTCAGGGCCTGTCGAAAGAGTCCCTCCAATATTTACCTCACGCGTTCTTTAACGCTGACAAATCGCATTGCAGATCTTTATCCCAATTTCCCGTTTTAGCCGCGGCGTCATAGGTGGATTGTAAAAATTGAAGCAAAGTCCTTTCCGGGTCGGCCGATCGGGAAACAACTTCGTAGGTCAATAAAAACTCACCCATTTCCCCGCTGTAAAATGCTTCGGGAGGCGATACCTGCTGTGTGGCAAAATCTTCCGGAGTCGGGTAGCAATATGCGTAAAAAACGGGATGAGGGAAAGCATCCGAACCCGGCCAAAAGCCGCATGAGCTCACCTCCTGCGAATAGGCTTCCTGCATTACTATCGCGGGCATATTGGGAACGCTGCCCTGATGTTTTGGTGCGGGCCTGCCCGAAAAGCGGGTGACCGCCAGGTCAAATCCTCCCCAAAAGAAATGTACCGGACTATTTTTCCCTTGAAACCCGGCCCTGAACTCTGTGAAAACATTATGGATCCTTACCAGTGCCTGCCAGTAATCATGCATAATGGAAGCGTTATAGTTACATGGCGTATGATTTTCGGCAAAAGGAATAGCCGGTTCCACTTCATTCGGCACCGCATATATTTCTACACTTGCATTAACTGAAGCAATGCTGTCCATCAGGGAACTGTAAAAGGCGGACACACTTCCGGTACCGAGCTCAAACGATCGTTTTTCTCCGGTACTGGTGGATATATTCAGGGTATGACTGATAAAATCAAGATCTATCTGGAAAACGCCGCCCTCAAATGGCATACTTCCGGTAGTTAGACCGGTTGAACTTACATAAAGGGTTACCTGCCATGAATGATTGATCCAGGGCATTTGTTTTAATCTTACCTTACCAATGATTTGAGTCCACATATGAACACTTGCAAGGGTATCTTTAAGATCATGGTAATCAAGCCTGGGCCAGCGTGTTGTTGTCGGGTTGCTCATAGGTATAATTTGTTGAGTTAAATCGCGTAATCCTAAATTACAAATGTTTTGCGGGATGTTAGCTTTAATTTTCAGTCAAATAAAAATTAAAGCGGATATCTCAATTTTTGCTCCACTGTCACATTTTTATATCATTTGCAGTTGTTAACGGTGAGCTAACATGAGTGGGCTAAGTTGGCTGCCGAAAGTATTACAAAATAAAAGATCGACAAAATTACTTATGGTACTAAGCACTAACAGGAACATTGGACTGTTAATTAAAACCGGTTTAATAATTATGGTTGCGGGCTGCATCAGCGGTTCGGCATTGGGGCAATCGGCCCATGTAAACCCCTGGGCTCCCAAACCGCTGGGCACACTGCCGCCGCCGGCCAGTCTCAGTCAGGGTGTCTGGCTTAAAGGCGAGCTGCATATGCACTCCAGGCATAGCAAGGAGTCGTCAAATAATTCAATCAGCAAGATCATTACTTTTTGCAAGTTGGCAGGGATCGATTTCCTGGCTATTACCGATCACGATAATCATGTAGAAGGCGACATAGCCCACAATACCTGGGCTGATCCGGAGTTTAAATCAGATTCGGTATTGCTGCTTTACGCTGCCGAATGGACAACTACCCGAGGCCATGGCAACGCCTTTTCGGCCAGGCCTTATGATCATCAACAGTTATTTGACGTGCGCGATCAGCGCGATACTGTGGTGGGGCGCATAAAAAATAAACTTGGTATTCACCTGTCGGCAAACCATCCCAGCGGTAAAGATCATTTTGGGTATTCGTATGATATGGTTAATTCTATCGAAGTATGGAATTCGGCCATATGGTCAAAAAATGCCAATGCGATCATGATCTGGGATGATATGCTGTCATCGGGCCGAAAGCTAACCGGCAGGGGAGGGAGCGATGCACATCACGGCGTGCCTGTAGGGGACGAAAAACCAGGCCCTAATACTTACCAGGCTAAAGCCAATTATGCAGGAACGCCTACTACCTGGGTATTTGCAACTGCACGTACTAAGCAAGCTGTTATTGACGCCTTAACCAACGGACGGGTATCCATAAGTTCAAACCCATATGCTCCCCGTGTTGAGTTTTATGCTGATTTAAATGGTGATGATAAGATGGATATGATGATGGGCGATAACGTGAAGGCAACAGGTAAGCCGGTTAAATTTAAAGTTCAGTTAACCGGGAACAGTATAAAGGATACTACCTACACTATCAATGTGGTAAAAAACGGCAACCCGTTTGGTGCTTTTAAAATGGAAGGAAAAATGCCCATGATTGAATTTACCGATACACCGGCAATAGCCGGCCGTACTTATTACCGGGTTACGGTTGAAGGGCCGTCTACGCCTTACCCTCAGGTGCCGCAATCAGCAGCACTGAGCGGTAATATGGTAGGATTGTCAAACCCGATCTGTTTTAATTTTGATCCGAATTTCTGACAACCGAATATAATAGGGAAAACCGTACACGAGCTTACTGTGTACGGTTTCTTGTTGTAACTATTAACTAAAAGAACGAAGCTGCAGTTAAAAGTGTTGGTGTTTTATAATAATTATTAAAACCCCAATTCAATACGGATTTGTTTAGTTTAATAAGGTCAGTATGTCATCAATTATGTGATGTAACAGGATATAAAAAGAGCCGCATTATGCAATGCAAAACGGCTCTTTTTTGATTTTTTATTATTTGTGTTTGATAGTTTCTTCAACAACACGGTCGCCCGTACCGGCTGGATATCTGTAATTCAATATAAAGCTTTTAGTGGCAGGGTCGTAAGTACTTTTCTTTCCGGCAACAGGTAATAACGGTTGGGTTGCACTAACATTACCAGAAACAGTTACCTCATTTGTAGCTTCATTTACGGTCAGGGTCATTGATCCGCCGATATCACCAATTTCTGTGCTTACGGCTGTAGCACCAGCTGTAGTAAGGGTTTTATCCCTGTCTATTGCGCGGTCGCCGTTTACAGGATGGTGGAAGATTCCGGTTGAGTGATATTCCCCGTCATACTTGTTCTTAATAGCAAAGAAAGCATATAAAGTGTCTTTGCTTTCAGCATGTACGGTTAAACCGGCAGCGTCACTGATTATATAAGCAAGCGCATATTTTTTGGTCAGATCAAACTTACTTCCATCCAATTTGATAGTGAAATAGTTCTGGAAATCCCCGGGAGCAAATTTAGCATTAAGGTTTCCTGAAGTTCCGGCAGTAACTTTGGTGCTGCTTATTGTATACAGACTTGTTGGCAGTAACTCATACTCGGTGCCATTATCATCGTTGTATTTAGTGATTGCATCGGGGATTGATTTCAAAACCACAGTTTGATCTTTTTGCAAATCCGCCGTGCTTTTTGCATCGCGTTTGATCGAAAATACATCAACGGTCTTAATGTTGGTAAACGGATCAAAGAAGTGGGATTGTTCAAGTCCGTCAGGGAATCCGATGAACGACTTGCCATTGTCCATAGCCTGCCCTGTAACCTTGTCGGCAACAGTTTCTTTCCGGCAGCCTGAAAAAGCGATTGCAGATGCGATACAGGCAAGAAGTAAATATTTTGAAATGTTCTTTTTCATCTTGTGTGTTAATTTTAATTAATTATTTAACGTCCCACCAAACACGTGAATCCTGAGTGTCACCTCCTGATAATCTTGCTACCGCGGCGTTTACACTTGCACTGTTTGTACTGTATTCAGTTGTAGAATACACGAATCGGCGAACAATTTGCTTGGAAGCGTTTGTTGCATCAGGGGCAGGAGTAAGTTTCGGATAGTCTGATTTTCGCCATATATTCCAAGCCATATGGCCATCAGGATAACTTGCCACCCAACGTTGAATTGACAGGTTTTTGATATTGTCGATGCTCGGACCAGCTGTTATCTTAAACTGACTTTCGAAAGATTCAGGAACACTACCAACGCCCCACTGCGCAAACGATTCGGTTAAACCCTTGTGGAAATCGTCGCTAACGCTTTCACTGACCCAGCCTAAATTAGCTGCTTCAGCTCTTGCTAACCACGTTTCAGCTGCGCTGATCAATACAACGGTTCCGGTTTCAAGCCTGAAGTCACCACGCAATACACGCGCCCATTTTGGGTTAGCATCGGTAAATGCGGTTACCGCTAAGCGTGCTAAACCATAAGGTACTCCAACACTTGATGTATTAAGATTACCTGGTTGTTCGCTTTCGCCTCCAAACGCCGCCTGACGGGCATCGTTTGTACTTGCTGTGTAATCAGTTAGTGTTTTTGATTCAGCAAAATCTTTTCTGCCGTTATACAGGTTCCACCAAGGACTTTTGTATGAACTTCCCGGATATTTAATTACGAAGTTTTGATCTTTACCGATTATAACTCCCGATGCAACGGCCTCTTTCGCGGCCGCTGAAGCTAAACTTGCTACACTTGAAACTTTCGACATCTGAACGGCAATGAGTAATTTGAGTGAATTTGCCATTCTTTTCCATGAGGCTACATCGCCACCATAGATCAAGTCGCCTGATATAGGTGATGAATCAAACGAGTTTATAGCAGTTGTTAAAGTGGTGAGCATGCCTTTGTAAATATCCTCTTGGGTATCATATTTGGGCAATATGTTCGCTGAACCCTGTAATGCTTCACTGTAAGGTACATCTCCCCATGAATCAGTAACAACCCAAAAGATGTATTGCTGAAGGATCTTAGCTACGTTTACCATGTTTTTATTAGGGTTTAACCTAACAATGATCTGCAGGTTATTTAAGTTACCTCCATAGTTGCCGGTAAATGAGTTTTGTGGTAAATTATAAAGAGAGGTACCAGAATATTGCGTTTCGGTAAAATACTGTGCATATTGACCGCCGCTGATGGCTTCTGTTCCGGTGGAGGCGTACCCCCCAAGTCCTGCTTCCACAGCCGATAATAGAGCCGATGGAATTGGTGTTACTGTTGCTCCGGGGTTGTTATTAACATCACCGAAGTCTTTAATTTTATTACAGCCGGCACCTAAGAAAATAAGCGCGCTTGATATGGTATATAAATATATCTTTTTCATTTTTTTTCTCTCTGATATCCGTTAATCTTAGAATGTTACTCTCAGGTTAAAACCAATGCCCCTCGTGCCGGGGTATTGCGCTGTTTCACCTTCTGTTGCGGTAATCTCTGAAGGATCGAAATCTTTAGATTTTGCGTACATCAGCCATAAGTTGCGGCCGGTTAGTTCAAATCTTGCAGACTGCAACGCTTTACCTAAACCCCATTTTTTGATAGGAAGGTTGTAACCAAACGCTATCTCACGAAGTTTAATAAAAGTAAGGTCATAGATATACGGGTCGTAAGTTTTGTTGTTGGTTAAGCCCTGGTAATATGCTTTCGCGTCAACATAGTATGTAACCGGATTGTTGTTAGCATCAACACCGCTAACTTTAACACCGCCACCGTCAGCAACAGGGTCACGTACCGATAAGCCCTTATCATTAAGCGCTGCGGTATTGGCAGTTAAACCGCTGTACTGGCCCCACCTGTTTGAAAGGGACACGAATTTACCGCCAAACTGATAGTCGATATTAACATTAAGGACAAAATCTTTAAATAGGCTAAATGAGTTTTGCAAACCGCCTGTATATTTTGGTAGCGCGCTTCCGAAATACACGTTAGGATCGTTTATATACATGCCTGACGAAGTAAGGATTGGAACTCCCTTAGAATTACGTTTGATACCGTTACCATAGATTTGTCCCCACCATTTACCCTTTTGATTGATGAGCAAAGGCATGTCTGAACCCCAAACACCTGCAACATTTACCCGGTTAACGCCATATTTATCACTGATCTCTACTACCGTATTATCTATCAGCTGAGCGAAATTTGCATTAATAGTCCAACTGAAATTTGGTAGTTTTATAGGGGTACCGCCTGCCATTAATTCAAGGCCTTTTCTCTTGATCGAACCTACGTTGGTTTGAATGAATGATACGCCGCTGGCAGCATTTACACTTAGAGAAGTAGGAAAATCCTTGTCTTTTGCCGCATAATAGGTAGCCCCTAAGTTCAGCCTGTCGTTAAAAAAGCCAAGGTTAAAGCCAACTTCAGTTGTTTCTGTTGTGCTTCCATGTAAGTTTGGATCAACAAAGTTATTTGGCCCGGCTTCTAAAAGGTAGCCATTGAATTTACTGCCTGCTACGTTATAAACAGTGTTATTTACGTAAGCGCCAAATGTTTCAGTACCATTACTTAAGGCACGCGGGATCTGGCCCCATGATGCCCTTACCTTACCAAAGCTTAACCAGTCTTTAAATTCGGGAAGCAATTCGCTGAACACAAATGAACTACCGAATGATTTTGATAATACAGAGTTGGCGCCGTTGGCTGAAGATAAGGTAGAATACCAGTCGTTACGTAATGTTCCGTCAACATATACTATTGCTTTGTAACCCAGCGAAACTTTGCCAAATAAAGCGCGGTATTGTTCCTGCGTACGGCCGTTACCGTATGCGATAGGATCTACCGAGTTTGATAAAGTATAAAGATCCGGCACACTTAGCCCATTTTGGGTACTGCCCGAAACATCTTTATAACTCCAATTATAGATATCTGAACCTGCATTTGCGTTAATGTGAAAATCTTTTATCTGCTTATTATAGCTTAGTAAGGTTTCGTAGTTTTCGCGGTTTGAATATGTGTTGGAAGTGCCATAAGCGGCTTTTTGACCGGTTTGGGTACCACTGGCCTGAATTTCTGAAGAGATCCTTCCTTCGTTCCAGGTATTGGTTTGGTTACGGCGGTAGGTAACTTTAAAACTCAGGTCTTTTATGATGTTATACTGGAAATAGATAAGTCCGTAGAAACGGTCACGCTGATTGAGGTTTTGCCATTGTTTTTGCCATAAATATGGGTTATACCAATAGTTGCCGGCATAAAACTGCGATGGGTTTGAAGCATCGTAAGAATTAGGGTTTTGGTGATTCCAGCTTACATAGGTTCCATCAGGTGATTTCAGGTCCTGTAATTCTTTCATGATGCCCATATCCAAATCACGGTGGAACCAGGAGTTAAATGATCCGCTGGTCGCGCTTGCATAAGCGTCACTGATCTGGCCATTTAGCTGTGTGCCTACAAAATTAATATTTGCGCCTACACTAAAATGTTTGTTAAGGTCATAGTTAACATTTAAGTTAAATATGTTTTTAGTTAGCTTGGTCTCAGGCACTATACCGCGTACATTTTGGTTATTGTATGACATCCTGATGTTGTAGTCATCCCCAGCTTTGCTAAATGCAATACTATTGTTCAAGCTTACACCGGTTTGAAAGAAGTCTTTCGCATTATCTGGTTGTGGTAGCCATTTCGCGGTTTTGAACGAGTATTTGGTGCCGGCTGCCCATGCATACCATGGAATATATTCCTGACCAACCATTTTGGGGCCCCAACTGCTATCATCTGTATAGTCCGGATAGTATTTACCATCTAACGCTTTCCAGCCCTCCGGATCGCCATCTTTCCAGTGATACTGGATAAAATCGGCAGATGCACCACCTCCATAAGTGTTTTGGTAGTTAGGCATGATGTAAGCCTTGTCAAAGTTGGCTCCTATGTTAACTTCCAGTCCAATGCCACGACCTTTTTTTCCTTTCTTGGTGGTCATAACGATAGCGCCAAATGCTCCCTGTGAACCAAATTGTGCTGAAGCGGCAGGACCTTCCAGTACGCTCACCGATTCCATATCATCAGGGTTAAGATCATCTGAGTTAGGTAAAATAGTGCCGTCAACTACATAAAGCGGATTGTTACCGCTCCCAAAACCAACAGCACCGCGTAGTCTAATATTGGTACTACGGCCCAGGGCGGCAGCTGATTGACTGCGAACTTGTATACCGGCTACTTTACCAGCTAAGGCATTGTTAATGTTGGGCTGCCTAATAGTGTTCAATTCTTCGGACTTTACAACTTGCGCCGCATATGATGCAGAACGTGATGATTGCTTTGTTCCGTAAGCACCAGAGATAACAACCTCTGATAATTTGTTAGCGCTGCTTGATAATTTTACATCTAAGGGAGCCGAACCTATTTCAACAGTTTGAGATGTAAAACCAATAAAGCTAAAGCCTAAAGATTTTGCAGAGGCAGGAACAGATAAAGAAAATTTACCATCTGCATTTGTTTGTGTACCGAGCGTGGTACCTACAACTCTTACGGACACGCCTGGCAGCGGTAGTCCATCGTCTTTTGAAGTTACCCGGCCGGTAACCGTTTTGTTTTGTGCATGTACCACACTAATAAATAGCATGAACAAACACCAGCTTGCGAGTAGGAGTTTTTTCATTGTTAAAAAATCAGTTTTAGTTAATATCCAAAACTACAATTTTTGTAATAAAATGAAAAAAAAGTTAAAAAAATTTTAAAGTTTTTTGCATATATTAAAATATTTATAAAAAAATTGATAAAACGTTAATGCAAAATAAGTGAAATGTGGTTTTTTTTGAATTCTTCATATGAAATTCATATAAAATCTATATGAATTTTAATTTTTGAGGCGGCTGCCACGATGTTTATGGAAAATGACGTGAAATATTACTTTATAAAGTCAATATTAATGAGATATGTAAGTAATAATTGAAAAAGCGTGTTCTTTTTTTTAATTTAAAAACTAAATATACATTTGAGAAAAACGTTTTAGTTTACTTTTTAAAAATAATAATATTTTTTGTAAAAAGAAAGTGACAAATGGCTGAATATTAAAAAAATAATTGGTGAAAGCTTTTGCTTGTAATACCCGAATTGCCTTTGTGGATATTTAATTAATTGACTGTTAGGTTTTTAGTGATTTTGTATTCTGTATATATTATTATTTTTTGTCGGATTCTGTTTTTAAATAAAATGTTTTAAAAGGAATTTAATTGTCAAACTGTGATAGCAAGGTATTTTGATTGTACCCCAATTAATCGAATTTTTGTGGTTTACTAAAAATGGGGGCGGCACTTAGCACTTCAATGCAGCTTAATTACTTCATTAATTGTCAGGTAGCAAATATCCGTTGCCATGAAGTTGTCATCTGCCGGTTATGCAACCTTAAAGGATTGTTTGTAATAGTTGCAGGCAGGAGCAAAGAAGCTTAAATTGCATTGTGAGCAAAAAGCGTCTGCGACATTTGTATCTTTTTCAGTATTTGATTGCATAGTTGGGTTAGGCTTTGGTTGTAATACTGTTGTCCCGTTAAAATTTGAAGGATAGACGAGCCTGGCTGTTGATGATGTCGCTAATGCATCTGTTTGAGGTTCATATTCACTAACAGGTAATTGAGGGGATATCCCCGAAACAAAGTGAGGGGCTTTGTTATATTTAAGTAGCCGGTACTCTCTTCGGTCTGGAAGTTTGCTCTGAGGCCTTGGTAAAACTATCCCGTTGTCATAAGATTTATCCTGCAATAATGCGATTATACAAATCAGCATTATTATAAATGTGCTAATAAAGTATTCCATCACTTTTTCTGTTAATAGATTTCGGTATATATTGGATACAGTAACCGGGTAAGCGTAATTCATATAAATAAGATGTGCGATGGCTTTTCATTTATTTAAGTTTGTTTCGGTAGAACAATTTTATGAACAGAGGCTGGGATGCACAATACAAATCAGTTGGTATTTTATGAAATAAAGATAAAATATAGATTTACAGTGAATTTATTATATGGAAAGCACCGTGGAAAAATTATCAGTAATAATAGCAGATGACCATACTTTATTTATAAACGGTTTACACATGTTGTTGCAGGGAGAGCCGGATATAGAGGTAATAAGTATTGCAGCAAACGGTAAGGAGTTATTGCATTTGTTACACACCAAAACGCCCAATCTGGTATTGCTTGATATCAATATGCCGGGTATGAACGGGTTTGACGTACTTAAGCGCATAAAGGACTACTATCCTAAAATTAAGGTAATCATGCTTTCTACATACAATGAGGAGCACCTGATTGAAAAAGCAAAAGCTGAAGGAGCTAACGGCTACTTGTTCAAAAATGCCGAAAAGGCGGAACTATTACAGGTAATGCGCTCCGTAGCGCAAGGGCAACTGTGTTTTCCCTGCAAGCAGCCGGTTGTTAATTCCATGCCTAATGAACCAGATCCTTTTTTAAAGCAGTTCCAGCTTACTAAGCGGGAAACTGAACTTTTACAATTTATAAAACAGAATTTTACCAACCAGCAAATGGCCGATCATCTTCACTTAAGTATTTATACTGTTGAAACACACCGTAAAAATATTATGCAAAAGCTTAATCTGAAAAATCCGGTTGAGCTTAACCGGTTTATCATGCAATATAACTTATAAAGGTTTATTGGTGAGTGGGATATAAATAGAAACAAGTGTGCCCCTGTTAGGATGCGAATCAAATTCAACCATGCCTTTTAAAAAATTTATCCGCGACATTAGATTGTTTAAGCCCATGCCTTTAAAAATATCAGGATTGGTTGCGTCAAAACCTATGCCATTATCTTCAATAGTGAGGCTGATGTTTTCATCACTTCTTATAAGTGAAATGTCAACCCTGTCGGCATGAGCGTGCTTCATTACATTGTTTACACTTTCCTGTAATACCCGGTATAAAATGATCTCGATGGTATCGTCAAACGGCGAATCAAATCCCTGGCAAAAAAAGTTTATTGCAATATTATTGTTCTTGATATTCTCAATAAATTGTTTAATTACTTGTGCTAACCCTGTTTTATGAAGTGTCCAGGGCATCATATTGTGTGATATCGTTCTTACCTCTTTAAATCCATAATCAACAAGGTTAATTGCTTTTTCAAAACGGGTTCTTTGCTCTTCATTTATGAAAGCTAATTCACTGCCTATAACTGACAGGTTTATTTTTGCCGCCGATATTATTTGGCTCACACTATCATGTAAATCCCTGGCAATTCTTTGCCTTTCACTTTCTTCAGCTGCAATTATAGCCTGCATAGCCATATTGCGCTGTTTTAGCTTGTTTTGTTTATAGTAAAAAAAGCCTGTAAAGAACATTAAAAGTATAAAAACACAGATACCCGCCATCCAGTAATTACGCTTTGTTATTTCAAATTGTTGTTGCAGTACCTGATCTTCACGTTGTTTTATTTCGTATTTTGCCTGTAGTTCATCAATGGTGCTGTTGCCTGAGGTTTTAATTGCTGCATGCCTTTTTAAGTAAATCAGCGATTGCTTATAGTCGCCCAATTGCTCATACAAATCAGCTATTTCATTTGTGGCGCTTCTTTGCATATCTGCATAATTTATTTGTGTGGCAAACTGAAGGCTGTTTTTTAATGCATCGAGAGATTGTAGATATAACCGTTTGTTTTTATACAATACGCCAAGGTTAAAATAGTTAATTGAAAGCGCAAGGGTATCATTTAATGATTTTTTGACATCGATGATTTTTAAAATTTCCTGCTCTGAATCGTTTGGTTTAATACTTCCCATAACATCCCCCATAAATTTATGGCTGTAGGCTTCAGAGGTGTTTTCATTTGTTTGCCGGGCAAGGTTTAAAGAGTCGTTTATGTCGAAAGCCTGCCTGGAGTAATTTAAGGCCTCCCGGTAATTGTTTTTTGCCTCATATAACGTTGCGGCCAGGTTTAAAGCTTCTATCAATTCTGTACGGTCGCCGGTTTTTGGGGCATACGAAATTGCCAGCATGCAAAATTCAAGCGCTTTTTTATGATTTTTTAATTTTACATACGCTTTCGCTAACCTGTAGTAACCATCGGTTAAAATGTACTGTTGATTTATTTTGTTGAGTGCAACCGCGGCAAGGTTGTAATAATATGATGCGGAATCATATTGGTTAGTTTGGAAATAAGCTTCTCCTAAAGTTTGCGATAGTAAAGTAATTGCTTTTTTATTGTTTAGCTTATGTGCAAGGTTCAATCCTTCTTTTGCAACTATAATGATTTTAGTCGGATTTTTTTCAGCCGGATAGTTGGCAATCTGAGTAGCGGCGGTTAAGCGTTTTTGTATGGGTGATTTGCTGAAAACAACCTTTTCTAAACTGTCAATATTTTGACCGCAACACGGAATTACCGCCAAAATAAGCAGAAAAAACAAAGGGTATTTCATGTCCGGGTTTTTGGTCCCGGTTAAAGATAGCAATTTGATATTTATCAGCAAAAGCCGTTGGGCTTGGGGTTGTTACCGGTTAATGTGTTTTTAAAATCTGGAGATGAATATTATTAAAGCAGATAATACGGCTAACACGAAAAACATAATTTGCCGTTGCCTGGCACTGATAATGTTGGGTATTTTGCCTGTTCCCTGCAATTTGTCGAGCTTAAATTTATACATAGCCGATAATCCCATAAAAGTTAGGGAAACAAAGCCCGCGAGGTAATTTAAAGTACTTTCCATGGTTTTTTTAATTTAGATGAAACGCGATGAATTAATTTGGTCAAAACCATTATGGCTTTGTTTTATATTATTTCACCATCGTGCTTGACAGTACAATTTTATGGAGAGGCCGAAATTCACACAATACAAAGCAGTTGGTATTTTGGAGTAACACCATAAAGCTTATTTTTACAGATGAAATATTGGAGGTAAGTATATCATGTAGAAACACTATTTAGTATTATACAGATAGCATATATTGGAAAGCCGTGTGCCGTAATCGATAAAAAGGATTAACTTTAATAATGATTTTGCAATATAATTCTAACCTATACCTAAAATCATTATTGCTCATTAACAATCAATAAAAATTAAATTAATAAGCTATTATTCACCAAATAAAACTGACTGACTGTATTGAAAGCAATCGCTTTCTGCATAAAGATAATTAAATGGAAATGTCATACATCGTCCAAAAAAAGAAGAGAAACCGGCGACTCAACAGCTTAATGCCATGCTTTATTTGTTGGTTATTAGTTGCCTGGGGGGGCTTAAGTAATACTATGGCCCAGAGCCGCAATAATCAGTCGGACTGGAACGTGCCGCCGCCATTAACGCCTGGTACAATTACCAAAGGAAACACTCAAGGCAATGGTTCAGCGGGTAAGCCGATTGTACTTACGCTTACGGATATCCCGGTAGTTGCTCAGCCCTTTGTTTCAGCAACTCAAATGCCTGTGCTGGCTGCAGTTGGCTCAACACCGCCTGTGGTTGATGCACCCGACCAACCCGATGTTAATGGTTCAACTGCGGGGTTACCTGAAATTCCATCGCCTGAAGCGCCCGAGGCTCCGCATTTGCCAAAGCAAACAATGCAGGACCTTCAGTTTTCAGCTGTTATGGACCTCCCTTTGCCAGAATCGCCGGAATTGCCGCCAGCGCCTGTTGAGCCAACCGTATCAGGCCAGGTAAATATTATAAAAGGCCCCATTCCGATAATGCCCGATATAACAAGTTCGGTACCGCTTTTACAGCCTTCCGAAAATCTTACACCCTGGTCTATCCCGGAAATTCCCGAAAGCGAGAGCTTTAAAATGATATCGCCCGCGGGAACGAAGGATGATAAGTTAAAAGGCAAACCCCAATCAAGCAGGAAAAAACACTAACTGTGACATAATGTCAAATTATTAAAGGCATTATAACAAGAATACCAAAATGAAAAGTACTCCAATTGAGTTAAAACATATATTTGTTATAATATTAGCTTTTGCGAGCGGTGTTACCTATGCCCAGGGCAGATTTAAACAGGGAGATGAGTTTCAAAGGCAGGTAAATACAAAGTCAAATTGTGTTTTACAGCGCGGCAGCCAAACTTTACGTGTTGGTTCGGTTTCAATAGTTGTTAAAACCTACAAGGTAACCGATGCTTCTGAAAAGGGGGCCTCTTTTACTATTACTACTGATAAGCTTATCGATACCATAAATGCAATGAACCAAAACCTGGTATATAACTCAGGTAAACCTGCCGACCCAAATTCTGTTATCCAGGTTGGTTTGCAAAAGATGTTCAATAATCAATCGATAGTTTCAGTAAACAACAAAGGCGAGGTCCTGAATTTAAAACGGCCGGTTGTTGCCAATGATACACTTTTATCCTTTGCCGGTATCCAGCCCGAACGGCTGTCGCCAGGGACCACACTACAGTTAATGGTTGATTTTCCTGTTAACATCACACTAAAAAAGGGCTATTCATGGAAGGTTACTAGTTCATCGGCCGAAACCAACTATACAGTTTATGCTATAAGCAGCACAACTACTGTTGTTACCTATAAAACTTCGGTTTTAGGCGGTAGCTTAAATAGCCGGATAAACGGATCAATACTCATAGATAACAACACCGGGGTTATTTTAAAACGCTATTCGCAAAGCGTTTCTACCGGCTATGAAATGGTAAATGGAATAGTTTACACTGCCACCCGCCGTACTGCTGTTACTGAGATCTGTAATAAAAAATAGACTTTTATCTCCCTTTGATTTATTTAAAAAGCACCGGTGTAAATTTGTAGCACATTGAAAAAGTCATCTCGTGACAGGGGATAAAAAAAGGAGTTGAAATTATGAGGGTAGGGTTTTTGAAGATAATGGTATCGACCTTAAGCATTAATGTTTAGTTGTTTTTTAACCCGATCTGGTGGTTGCCATAATCGGTTAGGTATTCATTACTGATGAAAAAATCGAGACTGAAAATGGTACGGTAATCACCTGTATTATTGGGATTTTGCACTTCTGTTAGGTTTCCGGTGCTTGATGTTGTATAAGTATAAACAAAGCCCTTGTTGGTAGTTATAGTTACGGTCGAATTTGCAGGGAGGCTGCCTACTGAATTGGTTGCCAGCCTGTCTTCAATTACAGTAGTTGATGGAGTTCCGGTATCAAACAAAATCTGTCCGGAGATGGTCTTGCCATTGTAAGTAATAGTTGCAGGGATATTAGGTGAGTATCCTCCGCTGTTTGAATAGGAAAGCGGGTGCATGATGAATCCAGATGATGAAAGATCGCTGTTGCTTAAGCCGATAGTTAACAGATTGCTTACATAAGTTCCACTGGTAGAAAATAAGCTTTTGTTTAACGTGGCCAGCTTAAACCCGCTTGTAAGGCCGGTGCCGGTGCTAAAGGATCTTAACGGGCTTTGAATCAGGTTGGTTACATAGCTTGTGCCGGGGCCAACACCAAAAACATCGCTGGCATGGGCTGATAATTGCGCACCGGTTTCATCAACTATTTTGTAGTATAAAAAAAATGGCACCCTTTTTAATGTAAGGTTGCCCTGTGCGTCGCCGATGGTGATATTGGCGTAAGCTAAATTGCCGTATTCTTTTGTGGAGCTTAACTGGTCGCCAAAGCTTATTGTGCCCTTGGTATTAGTAACCGTAATACCGTTCACAACCACCGAATCCCCGGTAAACTGGATACCTGAAGATGTGATCATTGATGCAGGCAGGATACCTGCGGCATCAAGCGTCATGCCCGATGAACCCGTATCAAACACGGTATAATAAGTCACTGCTTTTGTGCCTACCAGCGTAATGGGTAAAAAGATCCGTTTGTTTACCCCGCTGGCGTATTCATATAAACCAAGAGTAACAGGACTAACTTGTGTTTGAGGCGCTGCGGTTTTATCTTTTTTACAGGAAAAAAAGGCAACCGTTATTAATAAACAACCAATAATTTTGGAAGTGAAAAGTAAATGTTTTGCAGTCATATATGTCTGTATATAAACCCGGTTGGTAATAATTACGATAAAAGTGCCGTTTTAGTTGACCTTAAAATTAAGATAACAATTTGATATACCGGGTTAATGAATCGATAAAACTGGGTGTTGAACCGATTAATTATCCGGACATATAAACGGACGGAGAACGCTGCTATTGTGTAAGTTAAAGCAAATGATTGGTTTCTTTGATAATATCCATTACAAAAGTGCTTTTTGAGTGGCCAATACCCTTTACTTCGCTTAGTTTATTTACAAAAAACGAATGGTAACTATCCATACTTTCAGAAACAATTTTGAGCATAAAATCAAAATCGCCCGATATGTTATAGCATTCTATCACTTCATTAAATTCAAGTACAGCATTAATAAAATCAGCACCTGCTTTGCGGCTATGTTCGCGTAGGGTTACCATGCAAATAACCATGATGCGTTTGTTCAGCATCCGCTTATCTAAAATGGCGGTATAGCTTTTAATAACCCCCGCTTTTTCGAGTCGTTTAATGCGTTCATGCGCGGGCGTAGGGCTTAGGTTGATCTTAACGGCAATTTCCCGCACAGTAAGCTTGGCATTCCGTTCAACCAGCCGTAATATTTCGTAATCTTTTTCATCAAGCTGGATGCCGGCTTTTTCTTGTTCTGTTTGTGGGGCCATAACGGTGTGTTAATTGGGCGTTTGTTCTTTTAAAGCGCTTTAATTTTTAATTATGTTCCAAAATTATAATAAATAATATTGTTAATTTCTATTAACATAGTTTTGAAAGGACAAAAATCAAAATTATGGCACAAAAAAAGAACAAAGTCCTGATCATAGCCTCTATGGCCATATTTGTCGAAGCGCTTGACATCGCCATCATTAACCTCACCATTCCGGCAATACAAAAGCAGTTTGTGGTCACTAACGACCAAGTTCAATGGCTTCAAACGCTCTATGTGCTATTGTACGGTGGTTTCCTGATTATAGGAGGGAAGCTGTCTGATGTTGCCGGACCAAAGAAGGTCTTTATTACCGGTGCGGTATTATTCCTGGTAACTTCATTAGGTGCCGGCTTATCAGGTACTTTTGTGTTTCTTAGTTTATCGAGGGCTGTACAAGGCTTGGCAGCAGCGTTGATCATGCCATCAGCACTTTCCATAGTAACGCATACTTTTACCGAAGAACTGGAGCGGAGCAAGGCTATCGGGATCTTTAGCTCATTCGCGGCGGTTGGTTCAGGAAGCGGTCTTTCCATTGGCGGAATCATCAGCACTTACTTAGGCTGGCATTGGGTGTTTTTGATCAACGTGCCAATACTGGTTTTTATTATTGTTATAGGCTGGCTGTCCCTGGCTAATGACGCTCCTGAACAAAAGCAGCCATCCCCCGATTTGTTTTCGGGTATTTTATTGGTGATAGGTTTGCTGATGCTTAGTTATGGTGTGCACCAGCTTGCAGATATCAAACAACAATATACTTTTATTATGCTTTGTGCTATAGGCGTGGTTATTTGCATGAGGCTCTTATATGTCCGTTTAACCCGGAGTGCAAATCCGCTGATCGATCTTTCGGTTTTTAAAGCGTCATCAGTTATTACCGCAAATGGCGTATTCATTTTATTAGGCGCATTTTTTACCGGTTACCTTTTCATTATATCTCAATTATTGCAAAAAGATATGCATTACACCGCAGCACGGTCAGGCTTGTTACTGGTACCTTTTAGTTTTTTATCAGCTATTGTGGCTAAGTTTATGCTACCCGGCATCATGAAACGGTTAACAACCGAACAAACAGGATTGTTGGGTATGAGTTGTATGTTAACCGGGGGACTGGTTTTAATTTGCGCGGTATTTACAGGTTACTCTCTCGCTTTACTGCTGTTATCCGCTGCTTTTATATCCGGTTTAGGTATGACCATCTGTTTTACAAGCTTGTCGGTACTTGCTGTAAAAAACATCCCCAAACAACACTACGGGTTGGCATCAAGCCTGGGTACTACCGCTTACTTTTTAGGTGCCGGAGTAGGTTTGTCTATACTCACACTTTTTATGCAAACAAGCGATGAAGGCGCTTCCGTGAGCACTTTATCGCTTGTTATACTTAGTATGTATGCTTTAATCGGTTTGCTATGGCTCATTATTTACGTTGTAAATTCGGTAGCCAGGAACATGCAGGTATCATTAAATGAATCATAAAGACTGCCCGACGTTTTTTAACTGGTGAATGTGCTTTTGAGTATGATAGCAAATAAGATAGAGCCATTCTAACCGGGTAAGCTCACCAAAAAAAGGAACTACCAGATCAGTACTAATGGCATAAAGATCTTTGGAGTTAATTATTTCTCTAACCTGGATGATAACTGTTTGTAATAATTCGATAAGCTCAGATTTATTGTGAGGCCCGTCTGATGGCAATATGTTTGGTGCTGATTTGAATTTAGCCTCAAAATCAAGAAACAGGTCTTTTATCATTTTGACTTTTTCGGCCGGATCTCTTTCTGCTGGTTTGTCGGAGCCGGTAAGTACCGGAACAAGTTGTAAAGCCGATTTAAAAACATGTTCCGCTATCTGTCCGGCTGTCCATCCGCCGTGGGGTGGTATAATATTAATTTGTTGCTCATTGAATAAAGCAATGGTTGATAAAAGGTTGCTGGCAGTATCCTCAAATACTGCCAGTAAGTTAATACGTGCATCGGTTTGGAGGGTGGTGGTTATTTGATTTTCCATGATGTTTTGAAGATTGATTAATACAAATCTCCATGCAAAATCAAAATTTACACCTTGTCGTTTGTGCCATAATTGGGGTGGTTTTGCGCCATCGTATGTGCAGGCGTTTATCTTTTCTTTTCACCCAATGAAAACCAATTACCCGAGTCGTCTTTGAATAAGGCTTCAAAGCCGTAAAACTCTTTAGTGGGGGCTTTAGTAAACTCAACGCCTTTCGCTTTTAACTCTTCGTAAGTAGCTATAAGGTCGTTGCATTCAAAAACCCCGAACCCAAAGGTGCCGCGCTGTACCAATTCGCGCATTTGATGTGCCGACTGTGCGTCGAACATCATTCCCTCCGTTACAGCCATGAGTGATATTTCCAATTCGGGCTGCCCGGGAGGACATACAGTAAGCCAGCGCATTCCCGGCCCCATGGCAGCATCTGTATTTACGGTAAAGCCTAATTTGTTTACATAAAAATCATAAGCGCTGTTCTGGTCAAGTACAAATACGCTTACATGGTTTAATTTGGTTATCATGTTAATGTTGTTTGATAAACCAAAAGTCGTTATCAAAAAAGAACCGGGCTTATTGAAAATTGCGATTTCGCAGCCATTCTTTTTCCCGGGCAAAGCAACCGGGTATAAATTTGAGGGGCGATTGCTGCATCTCCGCCTGCCGTTTAAGTTCTGTTTGCTGGTAGTTTGCAGGAGAACGGGAGGTGATCTTTTTAAATAAAGCAGAAAATGAAGTAACACTGTCAAAACCTACAGCATAACAAACATTAGCAATGGGAAGGCCTTTTTTTAATTGCAGCCGGGCGTTTTCAACCCGCACCTGGATGAGGTATTGGTGTGGTGTTTTACCATAGATGTTTTTAAACAACCTGATGAAATGATATTTGGAAAAATAGGCCTCGTCGGCAATATCGTTCAGGTCGATCGGTTCATGATAGTTTTTATCAATGAACAACTTAGCCTGTACAAGCCTGCGGTAGAGGTATATTTTGGGTAATTGATTGGTCATTTCAGGTATAAATATCGGCTTTTTATTATTTGAAAACGCGCTACCTGTTAAAACCGAACAATTGAACATGTTCGTTCTTTCTCTCCATGATAAGATCATGGAGAATTTCGGCAGCTATTACGCTAAAAGTGATACCATTACCTCCAAAGCCAAGCGCAAAATAAGTGTCTGGTCTTTCGGGGATACAGCCAATATAAGGCAAGCCATCTTTCGTGTTGGCAAAAGCACCAGCCCACCTAAAATCAGCTTTTAACGGGATGTGCGGCATTTTTTTGAGAAAAGCCTGCTGTAACATGTCCGTCTTTCGTTTAATAACAGAAGGCTGTATATGCGGATGATGAAAAGGGTCATCGCGGCCCCCAACCAGGATGCGGTTTTCACTTACAGCCCTAAAGTACATGTAGGGTACAGCAGTTTCCCAAATCAAACTGTTCTTATACCAAAAACGTACATCGGGCAAAGGCTCCGAAACCAGTGCGTAAGTTGAGTTAATTTCGGCTATTTTTTTAGGGACATATTTTAAACTTTCGTAACCACATGCAATAATCAACTTTTTAGCTTTGATAACTGAGCCGTTGCCGGTTTGCAGCGTTATGCCTTGTTTATGATGCTCAATGGCTTTAATATCGGTATTGCTGTATACTTTATGACCGGCTTTGGCAAAATTTGCAAGTAAAGCATGGGTAAGCAGATATGCATCAACCTCCCCGCCATCTGCAGAGAAAATAGCCCCGGAAGCCTTAAACCCGAATTTCTGTTCAATTTCATCAGCTTCGAGCCATTGTACCTCAAAGCCATGCTTTTTACGGAAGTTATATTCCTGATTTAGTGAATTTGTATGTGTTTTGAAGCTGGCATACTGCAAACTTGGCCTCAAGCTAAAATCAAAGGCGGGTTTAAGCGATTTACATAAATCAGCAATGTCATAAATAGCTTTGCGGCAAAGTTGATAGCTTGTTACGGCATTTGCTTCGCCAACCAGGTGTTTTAAAGATGTAAGGGGCGTATCAATTTCATATTGCAGGAACGCAGTGCTGGCCGCGGTACTGCCCATACCAACGTGGCGCTTATCAAAAACAGCTATACTTAAACCCGAGTTGCGGAGCTGCCAGGCTGTTAAAGCGGCGCTGATGCCGGCCCCAATAATGGCCACATCCAGCTTCAAATCTTTTTGAAGAGAAGGGTAGGAGGCAATTATGCCATTTTTTATTAGCCAGTAAGGCTGTTGTTCATATAAATTCATGGATTTGAACAGCTATAGCATAACAACATGCAATCCTTTTTTAAGTTTTTTGGAGGGAAATCAAGTGTAATAACAGGGTTATTCAGTATTTTGAGAAACCATAAAGAATTTAATTTAAGGCAATATTTTGTTAATGAGCAGATTATAGGCAGGCTTGCAAAATCTTTCAAAAAAAATTTTGCAACTTAATTTAAAATCATACTTTTGCACACCCAATCAGGGAGACGGGATGTAGCGTAGCCCGGTATCGCGCCACATTTGGGATGTGGAGGCCGCAGGTTCGAATCCTGCCATCCCGACTAAAGCGATACCAAGTATCAAAACCCTCTAAATTGAATTTTAGAGGGTTTTCTTTTCTGATTGGCGAAATAGTATGCCAGCGCAGGCTGAATAAAAAAACGGGATGTAGCGTAGCCCGGTATCGCGCCACATTTGGGATGTGGAGGCCGCAGGTTCGAATCCTGCCATCCCGACAGAAAGCGATATCAAGTATCAAACCCTCTAAATTACAATTTTAGAGGGTTTTCTTTTTACAGATTCATGTTTACTTGCTTCCATGCTTGATCTTCTTTAACGGGGAGCAGGCAGAATCATTTCCTCGCTTACAAGCATATTTTGTCGCAATTGTCCCCTAAGTAGTCGTTTTTGTACGCTATCAAACCCTGAAATGAGTTCCATCTTTGTATTGTTAATAAAATCAAACTTAACCGCCATGAAAAATTTACTCCAAGCACTTAACCCTCTTAAATCAATACTGTTAATTGTAATTATGTTTGCAACATCACGATCAAATGGACAACAAATCAAGCCTTCCAACGGTGGCTACGCGCCTGTGAACGGTATCAAAGTTTATTATGAGGTATATGGCGAGGGTAAACCGCTCATTTTACTACATGGTGCTTTTATGACAATTGAAGGAAACTGGGCCGAATTGATCCCTGAACTATCAAAAAACAGGAAAGTAATTGCCATTGAATTACAGGGACACGGGCATACACCGTTTTCGGATAGAAAGTTATCATATGCTACCTTAGCTAATGATGTGGAAGGAGTTATGGACTACCTGAAAATTGACAGTGCCGACGTAGCAGGGTATAGTATGGGTGGCTCTGTGGCTTACAAGTTTGCTTTACAAAGCCCTAAACGGTTAAAAAAATTAGTGATCATTTCTTCTACTTATAAAAGTAGCGGATGGCTGCCTGAAATAACCAATGTTTTCAAATCCTGGAAGCCCGGGCTTTTTATGAATACTCCTATGAAAACCGCATACGATGCAATAGCACCAGATAAAACAAAATGGACAAAGTTTATAGGGCAGATGATCGCTTTCGCGCAGGAGCCGTTCGACTTCGGTGATGACAATATTTCGAAAATTTCTGCTCCGGTATTGATCATAGCCGGTGATAACGATGGGCTGGACAAAATTGAATTGGCAAAAACATATAGATTATTAGGCGGCGGCGTTTCTGCTGATTTAGCACCAATGCCAAAATCGCAATTGGCCATTGTCCCTTCGCAAGGACATGTAAGCCTGATGATGCAGACAACAACGGTGTTGACCTACTTGAACAATTTTTTAAAGTAAGCTGATGCAAATGCATGCTAACAGAAAAGCGTTATCAGAATTTAACTTTTAATCAGGCCGCTTCTCTCGTAAGAATATTATTCGCAAGTATTTGAAAGAGTAGTTCGAATGATCTTTTGAAGAAATGCTTTGAACTTCTTGCCGCTCAATCAACACTTTTTGCAATCAAATCTTCATCGTAATTGTTGTTACCTAAAAAGGAGGAAGCATGCCCTGGTATAACGGAGACTACCCGCCATCTTACAAAAATCAACCTCCCAAATTGCGGGAAAAGGCGGTAGAAATTGCCAATGAAATTTTGAAGGAAAGCGGCGATGAAGGCATTGCCATAGCCACAGGTTTAAAAAAGGCACGGGAATATTTTAAAGATCATCCCGAAGAAGCTGATGCTGACAACGATTAAATTGTTAAGGAGGCTATTAAAACATCGCTGTGCTTTTAGACGTTACTTTCCCGATCCTTTTATTCCTGCGCAAAACAAGTTCGCACAGCTGTATTGCCGAACTCTCAAAATCATCGTGGCTGTCACTAAGCAGGAGCCAGGCCGTATCAAAGCCCTCGTCTAATACAAAATCAGTGATGGCCGGTATTTCCCCTTTGAGGCTGGCATGATTTTCCCGCCTGGTAGAGATCCAAATACCGTTATGCTGCGGATTTTTACTAACCTTTCGGAAGATCAGCACAATCTTTTTATCGAAATAGATATAGAACATGCCTACCGCCGGCTTGATGATTATACCTGTCGGTAGGTAATCGAGCAGGAAGTCAAATGGCACGGGTTTTTTCATGGTTTTTCAATGAATGTGCAATATAATATACCCTGATGAAAATAGAGGGCTTTTCATTTGGTTTTACAGACCGACGGTGAACGAACTCATGTCATAATATGCCGCTTAAATGTCACTAATGCACCTTGTCTGTCCATGAAAAACCAATTAGTTTTGAGGTATTGAATAAGAAAAATCAGAACAGATTAGGATCTTGAGTTCTTATTCCCGATAAAGGCTGCAAGGTGAAGCCTTAACCGGCGGTGCTGCCTGTAAAAACAATTAACGCTTACAATTTTTTATTATATATCACCACTAAAATCATTTACCCATGTTACCCATCAAACCACACATCTGGTTCGACCAGGATAAAGCCCGGGAAGCTGCCGAGTTCTATGCAACTTTAATGCCTGATTCGGCTTTAAACTATGTTAATCATTTCCCAATGCCCGGCGGGGAGTGCGAAATAGTTGAATTTACCTTTGCCGGCCAGCCATTCCTGGGCATCAGCGCCGGGGATGGATTAAAGATCAGTCCCTCTATTTCTTTTATGATCAATTTTGATCCGTCGCGTGATCCAGATGCCGCAGGGCGTATTGACGAAGTTTGGAGCAAACTATCAGAAAGCGGAAAGATAATGATGCCGCTCGACCGCTATCCTTTCAGCGAGCGTTACGGTTGGGTAAGCGATAAATATGGTGTGTCATGGCAACTGATACTGACCAATCCGGCAGGTGAGGAAAGACCAGTGATCGTTCCGTCGCTGATGTATACGGACTTGGTGGCCGGTAAAGCTAATGAAGCCATCGACTTTTATTGTTCTGTGTTTAAAGATGGTAAACGAGGCATTACTGCCCCGCGCCCCGAGGATATAGGGCCTGATAAAGCCGGCACGCTTATGTTTGCCGATTTTCATATCGACCAAACCTGGCTGGCAGCGATGGACAGCGCGCATCCACACGGTTTTAGTTTTAACGACGCGGTGTCGCTATTGATCCCTTGTGAAACACAGGAAGAGATCGATTATTATTGGTCAGCGCTTTCAGCTGATGGCAAACCCGGCCAATGCGGTTGGCTGAAGGACAAATATGGCGTGTCCTGGCAGGTTGCATCAACAGTTATGTTAAAAACACTGAAAAACGGCAGCCCCGAACAAATTGCACGCGTTACGCAGGCTTTTATGACGATGAAGAAAGTTGACGTCGCAGCCCTACAGCAGGCCTCTGATAGCCGTTGACCCATGTTGGCGTGATACCACTATTTAGTTGTTAATTTACCCAATTTGGCATATTCCACATCATTAGGTTCCCATAGTTCAATTTTGTTGCCCTCGGGGTCCATCAGATGTACAAAGTTGCCGTAACTGGCTTTCTCTACTGAATCGGTCGGCAGGATGCCGGCCGATTTGAGATTGGAATCATGAATCGACGCATCTGCAGCTTCAGTACCGTATGCTTTTACTGTTGTTGTTTTCATAATCGTTTATTTTGAATATTGATCATCACTTACTTTCTCCAGCCAGGTAACCACCTCGCCGTTAACGCCTTCCTGAATGGCTATATGACTCATAGCTTTACCCGGCGATGCACCATGCCAGTGTTTCTCGTTTGGTTCAAACCAAACTACATCACCCGGCCCTATATCTTCGATCGGCCCACCTTCGCGTTGTACCCGGCCAAGACCGGAAATAACAATAAGTGTTTGACCTGCCGGGTGAGTGTGCCAGGCTGTTCTGGCGGCAGGCTCAAAGGTGACCAACGCACCCGCGCCTTTGGTAGCTTCTTTTTTTGCAAACAGGGGATCTATACGCACGGCGCCGGTAAACCAAGCTTCCGGACCTTTTACTGATGCTTGCGCACCGTTTTTAATTATTTCCATAATAAATAGATTGAGAGAGTTTATATGGTTTTGACATCAATGACATAATGTAGTGTATTTTTCAGCCATTATATTTTCCTGGCTTCGTTAACTTGTCGTGCTTTAATAACCTGTATTTGTGGGTAAATGTTATTATCTGTATAGTAATTAACTTTTTAAGTTTCCGATATGCTAATGCGCCATTGTTCTTCATTGTTCAATAGTTTTTAAAATTTTTGCCGGAATACCCCCGACAACAGTGTTTGCCGGCACATCTTTGCTAACAACCGCACCCGCGGCAACAACGGCATTCTCTCCAACGGTTACACCCGGCAATATAGTAGCGCCAGCACCAATCCATGCGTTGCGCTTGATAACGATAGGTTTGCAAATCATACCCCGCCGGTTAACCGGGTCGAGTGGATGATTTTCAGTGATCAGGTTTACCTTAGGGCCGAGGAGTACATGATCTTCCAGCGTAATACCGCCCATGTCAAGAAACGAGCAGGCATGATTAATAAACACATGCTTGCCAATACTAATGAAACGGCCAAAGTTGGTATGGAAGGGTGCGAACAAAGTGGTGCTTTTGTCTATTGTTGCGCCAATAATGTTGCTAAGTTGCTGGCGGATCTGCTCAACGGTGGTTGCTGCATTGAGTGCAGGCGACAACGCCAGAGTGCGGGCCACCACAGCATTTACCTTGTAAAATTCCAGGTCAGTAAGCGGAACAAATTCCCCTGCTTTCAACCGTTCGAAAATATCTTTTATAATAATGTGGTTATTTAACGATATTGTATTCATTATCAGAAATATGTAGCCATGTCGCAATGCCTTTTTCTATATTGAAATTCAGTGCTATTTGCGTAAAGCTGTTTTGGAACGTAGTACCATGCCAGTGTAAGATGCCCGGCGAAATGGTGACCACATCACCTTTATGTAGAAATTTTTGCGCCGTGGCACTTAGTGAAAACAGACTACCTGCAGCTAAAATCATCAGCTGCAGTATGATGGAAGTTTTGTATCTGCCGATGTTTTTCATTTTGCAAAGTTAGTGCTGTTGCCAACTTTGCTGTTTAAGAAAATCAAACCAATGCTTATGAAAATCAAACTTCCATGGTGCGAAGCGAACTTGGATTGGTGCCAGTCATGCGTTTAAAATAGTTGTTGAAGTAGCTGGGATATTCAAAGCCAAGTGCATAAGCAATGTCGGCTATGTTCCAGTCAGTATGTTGTAACAGTGCTTTTGCTTCGCTGATAATCCGCTCTGCAATGTGCGCAGATGTTGGCCTGCCGGTAACTTCCTTTACCATACGGTTGAGGTAATTTACGTGAAGGGCGAGGTTTTGGGCGTAGTCCTGGGCCGTCTTCAACTGCAACGGCTTATTTGGGCTTTCTACAGGAAATTGTCTTTCAAGCAATTCCATAAATACAGCAGCGACCCGGTAGGCAGCGTTTTTATGCTGATCAAAATTTTCAGAGGGCTGCATTTTCATCGCTTCATGCATGATCAGGTTGATGTAACTGCGTATCAGGTCGTCTTTATATACGTAACTACTGTTTTGCTCATCTATCATCTTCTGAAAGAGGATGTTCAGAGACGCTCTTTGCTGTTCAGTGATCTTTAGTACCGGTGTGCCGCCGATCTTGAAAAAGGGTGATTGCTGCAGCATATCGGTACGTTCTGAAACGCACAGAAATTCTTCGGAAAAGAGACAGGTATAACCCACATAAGTGGTTGAGATAGTTTCCCAGGAATATGGAATATGCGGATTGCCAAAAAACAAAACAGTGCCCTCCACTTCAAAGCTGCGGTCGGCATAGTGAATCTTGCTTTTGCCTGTAGTTAAACAAATTTTGTAAAAGTCTTTTCTACTGTAAAACCGAACAGCCTGATCGTCTTCTTTTATCTGGAAAACATTGAAGCCTTTTAACCTGAGGTCATTGTTAAAGAGAGAAACCGATCTCGCTATTTTATTGTCCATGACTTAAAGTTATGAAACTCAAACTTTCAATTTCCAATTAAAAAGACAAGCGCTAACCTTTGATGTAATTGTATATCCCGTTCCCGAATTGTAAACAGGCGGTTCCGCTATATTAAGCAGCGCTGATCGATTTAAGCAAAATTACTCTCCCATAAACTTTTCACATTAAAGCTTACTTATTTTGTAAAGATTGCCATTGTCCGTAACACCGTATAATGCGCCGTCCTTGCCGGTAACAAGAGAACGCCAGCGTTCGCCCTTGTCTTTCAGCAGGCGTTCTTCCGCTACAATCTTATTGTCTTTAATAATAAGCCTGATGATATGTGATCCACTTAAGGCGCCTACAAATAGATTTCCTTTCCATTCGGGAATCAGGTTGCCCGTATAAAAGGTTATGCCGCACGGTGAAATGCTTGGGTTCCAGTAATAAATGGGTTGGGCCATGCCTTCTTTTTGCTGTATTCCATCGCCAACTTTTACACCCCGGTATTCGATGCCGTAAGTAATAACCGGCCAGCCATAGTTCTTTCCCGGCCGGATAATGTTAATTTCATCACCTCCGCGCGGACCGAATTCTGATTCCCATAATTCGCCGGTATTTGGATTCATCGTCATACCTTCGGGGTTTCTTAAGCCATAAGCATAAATTTCGGGCAAAGCGCCGGCTTTTTGCGAAAATGGTCCGCCAGGCACCGGTTTCCCGTCACGGGTTATATGCAATACTTTTCCGATTGCGGTATTCAGGTCCTGGGCCTTGACACGCATTTCATCATCCCCATGTTCGCCTGTGCTTACAAACAGGTTACCCTGTTTATCGAAAACGATTCGTGAGCCGAATTGCAGGTGACCGTTATAGGCGGGTTTAGCATGATAGATCACCTTTACGTTTTCGAGCCTGCTGTAATCTGACGAAAGTACACCAGTGGCGACAGCCAACTGGAATCCCTCCGGAACTTTTTCGGAGTATGACCAAAATAAAGTCCGGTCTTTTACAAAAGAAGCATCAAAATTAACATCTAACAAGCCTCCCTGGCCACCCACCGCTACTGTCGGTAAACCTTGAATATTCTTGTCTAAACCTCCATCAGCCTTTAATATCCGCATGGTGCCGCCTTTTTCTGTAATTAAAAAGCGCCCGTCGGGCAGGCAGCGTAAAGCAAATGGCTGCTTCAGCTCATGATTGATCACGTTTACACTGAGTTTGGTTTTAGTTTGTGCACCAGGGGCCCTTGTCTGACCCGGAAAAGCGGGCTTGTAGTCGGCCGTTGGCGATTGCGTTTCAACGGGCGGCAGTGACTGGGCAACAGCCTGCGTAATATCAAAAAAAGAGCAAAATGAAGCAATTGCACAGGTAACTAACAAGGGTTTGATTGTTTTTGACATGGGTAATATGTATTTGTTGTGAAGATAAATAATATGCCAGCAAATGTTAAAATGAGTTGAACAAATAAATCTGCCTGCTTCGATAATATTAATCGGCCATCAGGTTGTAACACAGGTTAATAACGGTGATTAATTATCAATGCATATAAATAGCGTTGTGGATTTTTGAGACATGTTCCGTGACCGGGATGAGTTAGCTGGTTAGCGCCTGCAGCTTGGGATTTAAGTATCCGCAGCATTTTACACGGGTATTTAAAAAAGTAACTGGCCAAACACGCCAGGAATATAGAACATTGAATTGAGAAATGGCCAAATCGGTTCATCCTGGCACCAGATTTAACCTGCAATAGATCTAAAGAAAAATAACTATTTGATTTACACTGGTATTCCTCGTAGAAATACTTAAATTTAATTATTAGTTCCCGATCTCAAGCCTAACTTAAACTCTTCAATATGATAGCGATAACAATCAATGGGAAACAGCGGGAGGTTGCCGCTGACCCGGACATGCCTTTATTGTGGGTTATTCGTGACCTTTTAGGCCTTACCGGCACCAAATTCGGTTGTGGCGTGGCGCAGTGCGGAGCATGTACTGTACACCTGAACGGCGAAGCTGTACGGTCATGCGTAACAAAAGTGAGCCGTGCGGCAGGGCAGCAGGTTACTACAATTGAAGGACTGTCTAAATTAAATGACCACGCTTTGCAAATTGCCTGGGCCGAACTCGATGTTCCGCAATGTGGTTATTGCCAGTCGGGGCAACTCATGTCTGCAGCTGTTTTGCTGCGGGAAAATCCCAACCCAACAGATCAGGATATTGATGATGCGATGTCAGGTAATATTTGCCGTTGCGGTACTTATCCCCGCATCCGGTTGGCTATACACAAAGCGGCAGAACTGCAGCGGGAAGGAGCAAAATCATGAACAGGCGTAACTTTATACAATCAGGTGCATTATTGAGCGGTGGCTTGCTCATCTCATTTACTATTCCAAAGGCCAATAAGCTTGCTGCCCTTGCAGATACGGCTGATTTAAATGTGTTTGCCCCGAATGCATTTTTAAATATAGGTACAGACAATAGCATTTCGGTATATCTGAGCCACGTGGAAATGGGGCAGGGGGTCTGGACTACACTGCCCATGCTTATCGCGGATGAGCTTGATGTGGATCTGAAAAAAATCAATATTAAACATGGCGGTGCCGATAAGGCGTTTAACCATGTTATTTACGGTGCCCAAATTACCGGCGGGTCAAGTACCACCTGGTCTGAGTTTGACAGGTATCGTAATGCCGGCGCAACCGCGCGGACGCTCTTGCTTCAAACAGCCGCTACCCGTTCGGGGACTGCTGTTGAAAGCTGCAAAACGGAAGATGGGTTTGTTATTGCCGGGAGCAAAAGATACACTTATGGAGAGTTAGCTAACGATGCCGCAAAGTTACCTGTACCAGCAAAGGTTCCGCTGCGTTCATCTACCGACTGGAGGTATATAGGCAAAGGAAGCAAAAGGATGGATGCGCGAGTAAAGACTGATGGTAGCGCAAAATTTGGCATGGATATCCAGTTTCCCGGGTTACTTACCGCTGTTGTTGCACATGCACCTGTTTTTGGTGGTAAAGTTAAATCGTTTGATGCCGGTAAGGCGAAAACAATTCCCGGCGTAAGGGAGGTTGTACAAATTCCGACGGGTGTGGCTGTTATTGCCGACCACTTCTGGGCGGCACAACAGGGACGGAAGGCCTTACAAATAACCTGGGACCATGGTGCCGGCGTGCAGTTAAACACCGGTGCGCAAACTGCGGCTTACCGAAAACTGGCTGCCTCGGATGGCCTCCTGGTTCAGGAAAAAGGCGATGTTAAAGCAGCGTTTCCAAAAGCGGTAAATACCATTTCGGCAGAATATGTTTTTCCTTATCTGGCCCATGCTCCTATGGAACCGCTGAATTGCACCGTGAAGATTGAAAATAACAGCTGCGAGATATGGACAGGTACACAGTTGCCAGGCGGAGAACAGGCTGCCGCAGCAAAAATTCTTGGATTTAAGCCGGAGCAGGTAAAAGTAAATATACCATTCCTTGGCGGAGGCTTTGGCAGGCGTGCTACACCTGCCTGCGATTTTGTTTCGGAGGCGGTTCATATTGCGAAAGCAAGTGGTAGGCCGATAAAAATGGTATGGACACGGGAAGATGATATGAAGAGCGGCTTTTACCGGCCTTTTTATGTCCATAATGTAAAGATTGGTGTTGATAAGGACGGTCTTCCCATTGCCTGGAACCATAATATTGCTGGTCAGTCAATTATGGCGGATGCGGCAGTGCTTTTCGGTCCGCCTCCGGCAATAGATGATACAACGGTGGAAGGCGTAAAAGGATCACCATACCTGGACGAAATACCAAATCATTTTGTCGGCCTTCACACCACCAAAGAAGTAGTGCCTGTTTTGTGGTACCGGTCTGTAGGTGGTACGCACACTGCATTTGTAATGGAAACGCTTATAGACCAGCTTGCCCACAATGTAAGTATCGACCCTGTGGAGTACCGCCGCGGGTTATTTAAAAATCATTCGAGGCACCTGGCTGCACTTAACCTTGTGGCCGAAAAAGGCAATTGGAACCGAACGCTGTTACCAGGGCGGTTTAAAGGCATGGCGGTACATGAGGCTTTTGGCAGCGTCGTAGCTATTATAGCCGAAGTAAGCGTTGATAAAGGAGTTACGAAGGTACATCAGGTAGACTGTGCAATTGAGTGTGGCCTTGCCGTGAACCCCGACGGTGTAAAAGCCCAAATGGAAAGCGGGATAATTTTCAGTATCTCGATGGCAATGTACGGTGAGCTAACGTTCGTTAATGGAGAATTGCAACAAAATAATTTTTATGATTACCGGATCACCCGGATGCACGAGGCACCCCGGATCAATGTTTACATTGTGGATAGCAAGGAAAAAATGGGAGGTGCCGGAGAATGTGCAGTTCCGCCAACAGCACCGGCTGTAGCTAATGCAATTTTTGCAGCAACCGGAAAACGGATTTACAATTTACCTATCGTTAACAACCGACTCGAAAAACAGGCATGAAAAAACTAATAATCACCATGATCGTTTTGTTTATGTCAAGCGCGGTCATATTATCGTTCAAAGAGGAAAAATCAACATTTAATTATGCGGCACTACCTAAAGATAGTGTGGCTTCTGTTGCAGCTTTTAAACAGGTTTACACTGTATTGATGAGTGCCCGCTGTATGAATTGTCATCCTTCAGGTGATATACCGCTGCAGGGTGAAGATAATCACTTGCACGCCATGTTGCCCAAACGAGGGGTGGACGGTAAGGGTGTTTATGCCATGAAATGCGCCAATTGCCATCAGCCAACAAATACTCCGGGCTTGCATACGCCCCCGGGCAATCCCAATTGGCATCTCCCACCGGCCGATATGAAAATGGTTTTCCAGGGGAGGACACCCCGCCAATTGGCAAAACAAATCATAGATCCGAAGCAAAACGGGCATAAGGACATGCAGAAGCTCATTGCACATGCAGATGATGGACTGGTGCTTTGGGCCTGGAAACCGGGGGAGGGCCGTAAACTTCCACCAATGAGCCATGCAGCATTTAAGAAAGCCTGGCTTACCTGGTTAAAAACCGGCGCGTATGCCCCGGCTAAATAAAGTGCGGCAAAGCCGGGATTACTAAGGATGGAGGAAGCGGGGTTTTTAATATCCTGGCTATCTACGTTGTTGATTTATAATGTTGCTTATTTAAATGCAGTTTAGTTAATAATAAAGCTCCGTCCCTGATCGGCGTTTTATTATTAACCTGCTATTAAAATTGCCGGCAACCTCCTGTAATAGTTCGTCGGATAGCTTATAAGACAAAAAAAGCCCGATACATTTGTACCAGGCGCTGTTAGTTAGTTGTTTGATATGTTATTATTAATTGCCGCTGACCGTTTTATTATCAAGCTGACTTAGGGATGCGGTATTAACGGTATTAAGCATCCCGTTCATAATGCGCTGATTGATGTATGCTGAAAACTTTAAAGCTCCTTTGAAATTCAAATGCCCAAAATCGGCAAAGTCATCATTTTTTAGCGGAAAGTTATTGAAGTCCAGGAATTTTATATCGCTAAAGTAACGCTCACGGATCCGCGAAAACTCTGCCTCATTATTTCTGTACTCATACAAAGGATGTTGCGGGCTCCTGATCAGGAAGACACTTTTATGCATGCCGTTGCAATAATCTATTATTTTCCTTAGATATTGAATATTGGTTGTTGAGATTGCACTTTTATTTGATGCTGCTTGAATATTTTTACCCGCCGGATTATTTGAAGGTAAAGGCCTGGAACCTTCTATTTTGAAATATCCTCCTGTTTTTCCTGTGTAATCATAATTGAATGAAAGTGCTTTAATAAAATTGGTACGCGCAGCTATGCCTACACAATTCATAAAATATTTTGAATTATGCTTAGCCAGCAATTCAAAATCGGCCAGGCTCATAAAAGAGGCGTATTGCGGAAACATGTTTGACATGTAGGTATATCCCCATGTCCAGTCATCCATTTTTGTGTCAATCTGGTTGTTTGAGAATTCTATAAGTACAGTGGTTATTTGAGGGTTTTGCGATAGATATTTTTTAACCTTCTGAAAGGTGTAAAAATAAGATTCGGCTGAGTGCGACAGATTGGTTAGTTTGGGTATCAGGGTATCATTGTAGGCACATTCTGAATGCGAATGACCAAAAAGTGCAATAGGATTGTTTTTCTTTACACTAAACTTCGAAAATTTATTTACCATATAACCCGGAATCAGGGCAATAGCCAATATGAGCAGGCAGCTCATTAAAACAAATGATATGGTTTTAATTAAAAAGCGGTGCATTGCTTAAAATTGAAAGTAAATAAACTGCTGCTCTTTTCCTGTAAATAAAAAAATCACCACAACCAATGTATAATAAAAGGTCAATCTGTACCCTCTTTTTCTTAACCAGCTTAACTTCTCAATGGCATATTGGTTTTCCCGTCCCTGCCACTCAACTATTATAAAACATAGGATAAGAATGATCACTTCAAGCAATTGTACCTTGTTAACATCTAATTGAGGTACGGAAAAAAGAGATCGTGAAAAAATCCGGCCGATATATTTAAAGGCTTGTGTAACACTATCAGCCCTAAAAAAGATCCAAGCAAAAATTACCTGCAGAAATGTGGCCACCATTTGCATGAATTCGGTGAACGTTGGCATAGCTTTGCCTTTGGCTGCAATTTCGAGGTGGTTTCTGTTTGTTTTTAAAAGGATAGAAGGGAGAATGAATAAAGCATTTAGAAGGCCCCAGATGATGAAGGTCCAGTTGGCGCCGTGCCAAAAACCGCTAACCAAGAAAATGATTAATGTGTTTCTTACTTTGAGCCAGGTGCCTGTTTTGCTGCCCCCAAGAGGTATGTATAAGTAATCTCTAAACCATGACGATAGTGAGATATGCCATCTGCGCCAAAACTCGGCCATATCTCTTGAAAAGTACGGGAATGCAAAATTTCTCAGCAGTTCAAATCCAAAAAGTTTTGCTATGCCTAATGCCATATCAGAATACCCCGAGAAATCGCAATAGATTTGGAATGCAAAAAATATAGCGCCTAAAACCAGGGTACTGCCTGGATAATGCGAACTATTTGCAAATATCATGTTGGCATAGTCGGCACATTGATCGGCAATTACAGCTTTTTTAAACAGGCCCCATAGAATTTGCCGCAGCCCATTAATTGCCTCCTGGTAGTTAAACTCTCTCTTGGTTTTTACCTGGGGCAAAAGGTGTGTTGCCCGCTCGATAGGGCCGGCCACCAAAAGCGGAAAAAAACTTACGAACAATGAATAGTCAATGAAGTTCCGTTCGGCTTTAATACGGTTTTTATAAACATCAATTACATATGATAAACCATGAAATGTATAAAAAGAGATACCGACAGGCAGGATTACATTTAGAGTAAACGGGCTTAAATGAATCCCTATACTGGCGCATAGGCCGGCAAGCGATGCTGCAAAGAAGTTGTAGTATTTAAAAACACCCAAAAAACCCAGGTTTACAGATATGCTTAACCAAAGCCAAAAGGTTTTTAGGCCATGTGTTTTTGCATGGTACATTTTTAGCCCGGTAAAATAATCTAAAAGGGTAGAAAAAATTAACAACAAAAGAAACCGCCAGTCCCAGCATGCGTAAAAAAAATAACTTGCAGCGAGCAGTAACAAATTTTGCTGTTGCAGTTTTCGGTTAAGTACAAACCAATAAAGCACAAAAACCACAATCAGAAATATTCCGAACCCAAAGGAATTAAAAAGCATGATGGTGAATTTTAAAAAATAGCCAAAGTGGCTGACTTAGGAATATTTAGTAAGTACAGAGGCTGGAAAATAGGTGGAGGTAGATGTATAAAAAAGCAACAAAAAATTGATTGCTGTTTACAACAACCAACTTATAACAATATAAAAAAGTAAAGGTCTTTTGTCAATATAATAATTTTGTAATACCGATGGACCTGTCAATCTGGTTTTAATGTGTTCTCGTTACGCAAGGCTTCATTGAATTTTTCAAGCAATTTAATATACTTGTCCATCCAATAATATATGGCATCAAGCGGAGCGTCTTTTGCCTCATGGGTTTCGATATCCTTTTCGGCATTCGGCGAGTTAAATCTCAAGGCAAATTCGTTGGGAAATTCCTTTGAAAAATCATGTTCGATAACAATTCCGATCTGACAAATTATATCAAAGCTAAGCCTTTTGGTGTTGAACCAATTGTATAAGGTTCTGCGGCTTACGTTGAGTTTCCGGGCGATTTCACTTATCCCCATATGGTCACGTCTAACAATTCGCTCTACAATTTTGCCAAAATGTAAATCTTGAGTGTCATTAATACCAATAGATCTTTGATCATTATTGATATATGAGCTAACAGGGTAATAAACTTTGCTGTGCATAAGATTAGATTCGATTAGGTGTCAATTTTAGTTGGTTAGCATAATTAAATTTAGGTTATAATAAACTGCAAGTTATTTATAGATACTTATGATCGTAAATATCGGTTCTCGGCTTTTTCTGAATCATGATTTGAGTTTAGGTTATTCATTTGTTTAGTATTGAGTGCTTCACATTTGTTTATCAATAAACAAACGATGGCATTATTTGATAATTCGTATCATCGTTTGTGAATTAAATTTATGTATACTTCCGTTGTTAATTCAACCTATAAAAGGCCAAATTATACCTGTAGAAGGCGTTAATACACACTAATTGGGAAGGGTAAAAATGGCTCTGCACGTTTTTGGGGCCAATATTTGCCAGGTTTTGTGAGTGGTAGTTAAGTTATTAAACTGTTATCCATCCAATGAAGTGTTATTTTAGTTAATTTTACTAATGGTGTAATTTATTTCAAAATAAGATAAATTTAGCGCATGGAGCTAATGCAAACGCATAAATTCATAAAATAATGGCGAATTATCATTTTTTTTGTCTTCCGGTTGGAGATCATCACGATAAAGTATTTTTCTAAACAGATCAATCCGTCAAAAAGTTGGCCGTTTTAAAAGGTGAAAGAGGAGTGATATCCAGTAATATTCCAGATAGCTTTTTACACTTATTATTTTGAAATTCAGGATAACCAATAATTCTTATTTTTCTTGAATTACCTTTGGCGGTTATCATATCAACTTCAATATCAAAAGAGCTTCCGTATTTTAATGCGTCTTTTAAAGCTTTTTTACTAAGCCGCTCGCTTTTACCTTGTTTAAAAAGCTTCCATATCGTTTTTATATCAGGTACAAAGTACTCAGGTACTTCAAGGATGCTTTTTATAACGTTATCCCACTGCATAGTATGGGTAAGCAGATCCCGAGTCCAGGTACCTATTTTTGACAAGGTTGCAGCTCTTTTTAAAAGCTTTTCGGCCTGTTTGTTTTCTTTCTCTATGGCTTTAATTTTGGAGATATCTTCGGTATGGATAAATAGTCCGCCTGTTTCTCCCGAAGTTGTAAACCAGGGGTGAATATTCCACTTTAACCAAACGCGGGTACCATCATTCTTTTTTAAGAGCAGGCCATCACATTGATATATATTACCTTTTAAGCAATGATTGTGGAGCTTTTCGCATTTCTTTTTTGTAGCCGGTAAAACTTCATAAATACTTTTTCCAATAAAACCTGTGCTTTCAAGTTTATATTCGGCAATCCATCTTTTTGAAGCAGCAATAAATTGCATCTGGTTATCGAACATGGCAATAGCAATAGGGGCCTGTTCTATAAGCATTTTATTATGCGTATTATCTTCTTTTTGTGTTTCGATGAGCTCACTATCGGATGATTTTTCTTCTAAATATCTATGATAACATGCCGAAAAATTCGACGGATTGGAAAAATTAAGCATTACTGCCATTTGGTTTTTATTGCAGCGCTTTTCCCTGATATACCTGTCTGCAATTTCCATTTGCAGATACCGGTAATAGGAAAAAATAGTTCTGCCGAAACTTTGCTTAAAATCCCTTTTTAATTTTGACTCGGATACAAAATGTTTTTTTGAAAGTGCAGAGATACTCGGAAATCCGATAAACACATTCTCATTTAGTGTTTTTGCAACATTTTCAAGGAGCTGGTCGTTTTGAGTTACAAACTCCGGTAGTTTTTCTACTCCTGTTTTATTATTATCGTGGGATTTATTATTTAGCGGGCTAATGTCTGCCATATGTGCATAAAATCCCTTTATTTCACCTTCAACATAGTTGGGATGATAAGTTACCCGCACATTTTTTGCTCTGCCCGAATACAAATGAATTACCTGGTCAAAAACCTGTATTTTACCGCCTAACACACCATTAATATAAGGAAGCTGCACTTCAAATAATGTTCCTAAAATTTCCGAAAGATGTGATTTATTGATCATATGCTCCGGGGTTATCCCAAACCAATCGGCGGTAGCTTTATTGGCATAGCGGCAAATCAGGTTTTTATCCCAATAAGCCAGCATAGCCTCTGTATGCTCCGTCACGTTGAACGCTATCTCAAAAAAATCAGAATTCGGATCAAAGGACATTAGATTTCCTCTTTAAAAATAACAATCATCAGCTTTACCCATCGTGATGTAAATGGGATCTTAGGTTTTAATTTGCTTAAATCTGCAAATTATTATTGATAACCTATAAGATAAATCATATAAATTAAAAAAAAGCTCAATTTACCATTTGTTTATCAATCAATTTTATGTCGAGCTTTTCATATTGGGAGTTGTTGCTGATGTAATCAGGCAATATGGTTTTCATTTTCGATACCATCAAATCAACTTCATTATGCAGGTTAAGTTCCAAAAGGTCCTTTATTAAATTATTGATCTTAGCGTAACTAACCGGGATATTTTTGGAGATTTTGATGTCTTTGTTATAAGTAGGTATTACCTCTTCTTCCGCGTTTAACAACTCTTCATATAGTTTTTCGCCAGGCCGCAATCCGGTATAAACAATCTGGATATCTTTTCCCGGAACAAGACCAGCCATTTTTATCATATTCGCCGCCAGATCGGCGATTTTTACCGGCTCGCCCATGTCAAATAAAAATATTTCACCTCCTTTGCCCATTACGGCTGCCTCAAGTACCAGTTGTACAGCTTCGGGTATAGTCATAAAGTATCTTGTGATATCCGGATGGGTAACAGTGACGGGCCCGCCTTTTTCAATTTGTGCTTTAAAGCGAGGGATCACGGAGCCGTTTGACCCAAGGACATTGCCAAAGCGGGTTGTTATAAACCTGGTTTGGTTGCCTTTTGACGGATCGGAGTTAAAAAAATGCTCTTCAAACAACAGGTTATTTAACGATTGAATATACATTTCGGCTATCCGTTTTGAGGCCCCCATGATGTTTGTTGGACGCACCGCTTTATCTGTTGAGATCATTACAAATTTTTCGACATTAAATTCTATTGAAATATCTGCCAGGATTTTTGTGCCCCATACGTTGGTTAAAATAGCTTCGGTTGGATTATTTTCCATCATCGGTACATGCTTGTAAGCTGCCGCATGAAATACTATTTGAGGCCTGTATAAATTAAATAGTGTTTTTATACGACCGGCATTTTGAATATCAGCAATAAAGATCCTGGTGCGGTTACCGTACAAACCATCTTCAATTTCCATTTGAATATCATGCAGCGGGGTTTCGGCCCTGTCACATAATACAACAAATTCGGGACTATACATTAACACTTGCCTTACCAGCTCAGAACCTATTGAACCGGCAGCACCCGTGATCAAAATCCTTTTACCTTTAATGTCATCTAAAATATGTTCATTGCAGATTTTTATGGGTTTTCGCTCCAACAGGTCTTCTATTTTTAAGTCTTTAAACTGATTTAGGTTTGGCTTGCCGTTGATCCACTGGTCTGATGACGGCACAATAATTACTTTTATGCCAAGTTCAATGCATTTTTCAACCGCTTTTCGTTTTCCATCGATTTTTATATCCTCGGATGTTATCAGCATTGACTTTATATCGTAGCGTTTTTTTAGCATATCAATTGATTTGATAGGATAAACTTGCTTTTGCTCAATGCATTTTGATATTCTGTCAACCCCGGTGTCGATAAAGCCCTGAACATTGAGTATAAATCCTTTTTGCGCTTCAAGGGCATTTTTAATTAGTATGGAAGGTTCGTTGGAGCCGTAGATCAGTACATTTTCTTTTTCAACTTTATAGCTTGTTGCCTCAATGTATTTAAAAACATCCTTGATAATAATACGCATACACATAAGCATAGACGAAGTGATAAAGAAATTGATCAGCAGCACGTCCATCAATCCGCTGACATCTATTTTAAGATAGAAAGCGAAGAACAAATGATAAAACAGCAGAAAAGTAACGTTACTTGCCAGTACGGTTATTAAAATCCGCATCATATCGCGTGTGTTGGAATACCTGATAATACAGGTATGTATTTTCATTATCATAAAAACCAACACCGCATTGCTGCAATAAAAGAGCATATAATAAAGACTGATGGGATCAAACTGAAGCCGGTTTTTAAAATATAGTGATGTCCATAATGATAACAAAACTACCATCAGGTCAATTACCAGGATTAGCCATCTTGAATGGAACTTATCCTGGAACAACAAATTTTTGAGGTATATCATAACTGGTTTATTTAGGTATTATCTTAAGCGTATCTGTATAGTGGAAAAAAGTCTACTTCGGCATTTTCTTCAATGCCCTTATCCTGCAAAAGCTTTTGGTATATTTCGGGATTGGCAATATATCTCCATGTTTTAAAGTCAAGATGGAGGTCGGAGAAGGCACATTTCCAGTCAAAGAGCTTGTCGTTTTTAAATCCAAGGCCACCACCCAGGTTGTAATATTTCATTCCTTTTTCTCTGCCTATCTGCGTTATGCAATCGGCCAGAAATTTGGTTGGACTATGATGTAAATATTCTGCGCGGGCACCTACTAAATGGGCTTGAATAATGCCATTTGTAAAGGTTATTATAGTGCTTGCAATTGCAATGTCGTTGTAGTAAACAGTTAGCAAACGGGCTTCATATTCAGATGTGTTTAATATTTCTGAAAAGTATTTTTCATTAAACAGGTAGTAGCTGCTGGCGCCAACGCGTTTCATGTTTTCGGTATAAATTTCGACAAAGGTGTTTATGCCGTCAGCATTTGTTTCGTCCTTTACTTTAAACCCTCTTTTCCATGCGTGCTTAATAGCATCCATGGTTGATTGCCTGTATTTTTTGCGCTGTTCATCAATAGGCACTGAAAGGTCAAATACTACCGTTTTTCCGTTTTCGTGAACACCTCCAAATTTATCCAGTAATTTTTGCTGCTTATAAAAAGGATGAAGTCTTACAAAAACAGATACGTATTTTTCCTTTATAAGGAAATTGTTGAAAGCGCTTTTAAAATTTTCCATCAGCTCCTCATCTATCTCATCAATTCTTTTGTTTGAAAACGGGCCCGAAAAACCATATACGCAGGTTAGGTCGCTATAATCAGAACCCGGAATTTTTCGCTGCAGCAGGGGGAAGCCGATATAGGTATCTGACTCCTCATAAATAAATAGAACAGGATCTCCCGCTGTTTCAAGGGAGTGATAATGCCATGTATGATAAAAATCATATTCGGCCGAATTACCGACGTAAGAAATCCATTCCTCTTTATTGAGCAGGGTAAAGATCTTAATCATTGAATTAAAGTTTAGGAGATAGTAAATTATGATTGTTGATTTTGAAGGCAAACAAATTTACTTTTGGTAATACTCATTGTAATCAAATCATTTACCTTACCTGTAATTTCAAATCCGGCCTTTTCATAAACAGTGATTGCCGCGATATTTGCAGGGTGTACCTTTAAATAAATCTCATCCAGTTCCTTTATTAAAAAGCCATATCGTATCATCTGCACTGTTGCCTGGTAACCAATTCCTTTACCCCAGTAAAGTTTGTTACCAATAAACAGGTGTAGTTCTGCGTCATGATCAGTAATATCGAGCAGTTGTATATTCCCTATATATGTATTAAGTTCTTTAACACAAATTGCAAATCTAAGCTGATCGGGCTTGGCCAGCTTTTCACGTAACCAGGCTGTTTCTATTTCCGAACTAATATAATGAGTGGGTTTGTAGCCTGTATATACCCATATCAATGGGTCGTTACGCCATGCGTAAGATACGGACGCATCTTCTATTACAAGGGGGCGTATGTAAACTGAAATGGTCATAAAAAAAGTCTTAGCGTATTTAACATATAAAACATATCCTGAAGGTCATACCGTTGATCAATTGGTAATGGCACTAAGCACCGGGCCAGGTAATTTTCGTTGGTGTTTTTCTTAGTCCACTTAAATACATTAGGCCAGTAGGTAGCAACATATATTTTTTTCTGGATCAGATGTACTTTTAAGTGCCGGTCATTAGTTAAAAAAGGGTATACCAACGGTACTGTGTGCTCATCAGCGGCATCAAACTTGAGCAGGTTAAATTCAGCAAGGTGCTTATGCAAAAAATTAAAGTTTCGTTGCCTTGCAAATACACATTCGTTGTAATTGATGCTTGTAAGTATCTTTCGGGTCAATAACGACATGGACCTTATCTCGTTGTTTTCCAGGTCCTTGCTGTTGTTTATATAGTCAGAATACCCGGCTTCTATACCTGCGTCTATACTTTTTATAAGGTGCGAAAACCGGTTTACTGAGCTATCTATGGGCAACTTTTTAGTAAGTTTTCTTTTAATGCTTAAGTATGCGCCGTCTGGAACGCCAAAAAACTTACGGCACGAGTAAAATGTATCAATGCCGGCAAGGGGCTCTGAAAAAAAGGCTTGCGAATTATCAATTATAAGATTTTTGATTTTGCCGCTAAGCTCTAATGCTTTTGTTTGTTTTATGCCAAAGTAATTGGTATATAAAAAACAGGCGTCAGGCTCAATCTCAAAATCGATGATGGGATCTAACTGCCGGTCAACATGATAAAACTGGTATTGAATACCTGTTCGTGCAATTGGTTCAAGCAGTACATCGCAGGTGAAATAAGGAATATAAATTTTATGATATTTTTTTTGTATCAATATGTATTCTAACGCATTACGTCCTGTGTTTAACCTAACCAAATCGGGATAGTATTCATTCCCTTTGGGCAGTTCCAGCTCCAAATACCCGCCTATCGGTTTTAACGCGGCTTTATTTTTTTGCATGACTGTAAATTGAGTGTGAAAAATAAAGTTGTTATCCCTGGTCGCTTTTATACATTCTTAAATGAATGGGTTGATAATATTCTTCCAGGCTTTCCGGGATACGTGAATTGTAACCCAATACCTGCCGCTGATCAGAGCTAAGCTTATCAATAAAGTCGTAACCTAATACCCTTGGGTAGTCCATTTGTGGTTTAATAAAAGGGCGGGTGAATCCCAGTGTTAATGCCCGGCGTTGCTTAATTGTTTTGTTTTCTCCGGCAGCATGCCATATGTTGGAGTCGAAAAGGATGATGCTTCCTTTTGGTGTTACAGCCCTTTCGGCGGTTTCGTAGAAATAATTTTCGTTAGGTTTGATATCTGTTTTATGTGAGCCCGACAGAAAATAGGTAGCACCGTTTTCTGCGGTAAAATCATCAAGGGTAACTATCATTTGCACTAATAATTTCGTATCGCCTAAAAATGTGCGCACATCACGGTGCATGTTACTTACATAAGGATGTTGCTGCTGGGTGTGTATTACAGCATTAAAACCATTCAGTATATAATTACCACTCAAAAAATAAGCTATTTCATCGGCACAATACATTTTTTCAATAAACGGCAAGCTGAAATTGTCCTTTTCAACAAGGTGATGAAGTGTGCCGGCCATGTTAGAGCTTATCCCATTTTTTTCCTGAATGGCTCGTCGTTTTACGTACGCTTCCTTTAAATCCTCATTAATAACTGCAACAAAATCGCTGTCTAATGCATTCTCAAAAATAACCCATCCGTAATCACGCATCGCAACGCGGAAATCTTCAAAATGCCTGTCTCCGTAGTTAAGTCTATTTCTCATGAATTTGTATTGTTGATTTTCGGCTAATTAATTCAGGTCCATAATCTGCATCATCATAGCATTTACTTTATGCACATCAAATTTTTCCTTTGCCAAGGCCAGTCCGTTAAGCCCGAAACTGCTGATAGCTTCCTTGTTGGTTATGAAATACTCCATCTTGTGCACAAGTTCGGCTGTGTTTTTTACGGGTATTAAAAATCCATTGCTGTTGGGTGACGCATCAACAGTTTCCCTGCAACCAACAGAATCGCAGGTTATAATGGCACGCGCCATAGCCATGGCTTCAAGTAAACACCGTGGAATTCCCTCCCGATAGTATGAAGGCAGTACCACAACAGACGAACTGCTTATATATGGTCTTACATCATCAACGGCACCCAGGTAGTTAATTACACTCCGGTGCTTTATCTCCGAAAATAAGTCGGGGTGAATGGCGTCAACATTATCATCATAGGATCCGATTAGCTTGAACGTTACCTGCGGATGCTTTAGGAATACAATTTGCGCTGCTTCAAAATATTCGCGGATCCCTTTGGCATTGATTAGCCTGGATACCATGATAAAGCTTATGTTATTAATGTCCGGCCGGGTAGGGGTATAGTAGCTCAAGTCTACTCCCGATCCGTTAACTACTGCGGTTTGATGTTTTGCTGATATTATTTTAGAATCAAGCAGAGTTTGTACATCATCTTTATTTTGAAATATGACAGACAACCCCTGCCTGTTTTTAAGGCTGAACCTAAGCAGGAAGCGGGTAATTTTGCTTGTTAAAGATGTGTTACCGCTAACAAAGTTATAACCAAGGCCCGAAAGCATTGGGGTTATTTTTCGCACGCCGCCCAGTTTGGCTGCAAGTGTTCCATATATAACCGGTTTAAGGGTGTATGGAAAAAAAACATCCGGCTTTAGCTGTTTGATGAGCCGGTAAAGTTTCAACGCATATTTCAGATCAGATAAGATCGATACATTACTTCCGTTTAGATTGTTTTCAAATAAAACGATGTTTAACAAAGCCAGTTTTGCGCGTTGCTCGGGCGGTATCGCAGGGATAAAAGCATAAACAGTATGTTCTCTCCGCATCAGCTCAACTAATTTACCTCTAAAATCAATCAACGATTTGGCCGAATCGCAGGCGATCAGCACTTTTTTGCTTGCCATGATGGTATAATAAGCAATAGGTTATGAGCGAGGATTTAATTGGGGATGTAATGCTGGTCAAAGACAATGCACTGTTATCGGGGATGTATTTTAGTGAACAAGGACCGGCTCAGGGCTGGTGCTTTTAATATGGTAATATTTTTTATACCATGCAATAAATCGCTCAACCCCTGTATGGACAGAAACCTGGGGCTTGTAGTTCAGCATTTCATCTAAATTTGAAACATCAGCACAGGTTTCGGCAACGTCGCCATCCTGCATCGGCATTAGTGTTTTGATTGCTTTTTTGTTCACCTGTGCCTCAATTTCGCTTACAAAATCAAGCAGGTTAACCGGTGCTCCTCTGCCAATGTTAAACACCCTGAAAGGTGCAGATGATGTAGCCGGATCGGGATCTTTGGCATCCCACAGAAAATTGGTCTCTGCCGGTTGATCAATAACATGTGTAATGCCTTCAACAATGTCATCTACGTAAGTAAAATCGCGGAGCATATTGCCGTTGTTAAAAACTTCAATAGGCCTCCCCTCCAGAATTGCTTTGGTAAAAATAAATAAAGCCATGTCCGGCCGGCCCCACGGCCCGTAAACTGTAAAAAAACGTAACCCCGTAGTTCGCAGATTAAATAAATGGCTGTAGGTATGGGCCATCATTTCATTGGCTTTTTTTGATGCTGCGTATAATGAAACCGGATGGTCGGCAATATTATGCTCGCTGAAGGGCATTTTTTTGTTTAAACCGTAAACGCTTGATGAACTGGCGTAAACAAGGTGATTAATCTTGAAATGCCTGCAGCATTCCAGGATGTTTAAAAATCCTTTTACGTTTGTGTCAATATAAACATCAGGATTAGTAAGACTGTAGCGTACACCGGCCTGTGCGGCCAAGTTACAAACGGCATCAAACTGATAGTTTTGGAATTGCTGCTGCAGATTTTCTTTATCCGTTATATCCAGTTTTATAAACGTATAGTTTGGATGTTTTGTGCTGCAAACAGGTTTGTTATAAACCATTCCTGATACTTTTATGCCGGCATCCAGCAATCGGGCGTGCTTTAGCTTTACATCGTAGTAATCGTTAATATTATCAATGCCTACAACGGTGTCACCGCGTTTAAGTAATTTTTGGGTTAAATGATAGCCGATAAATCCCGCAGTGCCGGTAATTAAAATTTTCATAAATAAGTGAAATTAGGTTTAAATGAAAGCCTTAGAGAAAGGCGTTGATTATTGGTTGATTATAAGCGCGAACGCTTAACTAATTGTAAATGCCTGTATGAAAAAGAATCAGGAATGGTAACGAAAAAGGAGGTAGATGTACTTGTTGCAGAATACTTTTGAGTAAGGAGTTTATCAAATTGCGCGCGTTTGAGTGTGATTTGATAAATCTTACTTCATGGTATAAGTGTATTTTCTCCCGTTTGTAAGTGGATTACTATTGTCCGACGTTGAGAAATACAATGTGTTGCCCCAATGGCTAAATTGTCCCAGTCCAAAACTGCGGATATCATGGTGGGTAGAGTGGGCCGGCCCCAGTTCAACGCCATTTTCAAACAGCCTGAGCTTTGAAACAGTTGGAGAGGTGTTTGAATCCCCAATTTCAGGTAAATCATAGCCAATTTTGTAACAAAAGCCGCTATCTACTCTCAACCCTATCAAGCTTATCGATTTGATAGATTCGTCCTGTGGTGTTGTAACCGGAGGAGTAGTTGTAGGCGGTGTTGGAGTTGGTGTTGGCTGGTCGGCTTTTTTACAGCCGTTAATAGCAGATAGCATGGCTACAATTGTTATTATAGGCAACACAACATTTCGGGTGGATTTAATAATTGTTTTCATAAAAATTTTATTTTAGTTAGTTAAAGTTGTTGCGCTACTATGTATAAGTCAGGGGCTGTTTATACCAGTGCATTCAGTATCGACTTGATGAATATTTCGGGGGTGCGGTCTTCTACGTATTGCATTATAAGGTCTTTATGATTGCTATTAGTGCTGAGGGCGGTGTTTACCGTTGTTGTTAACGAGTTTACATTATCGGCTTCAGCCAGGTAAATGCCCGGGATCTCATCGATACCTCCCGCGCAATTGGTGCTGATTACAACAGGGTTCAGGATCATCATTTGCAACAATACGTTCGGAAAGCCCTCTTTTATTGATGATATAACGCAGGCTTTTGCATGCTTAAAATAAGGCATTGGATTTGCGATCCACCCTTTTAATACTACCCGGCCTTCCAATTTTAATTCACTGATCAGTTTCTGAAGCGAAGCTTGCTCCGGGCCTTCGCCAAATATCAGGAGCTGCAAATGGGGCTGGGAAGCTTTAATTTCATCAAAAGCCATAATTAGTATATCAAAACCCTTTTCAGGAATCAGCCGCCCGGCTGCGCAAATAAATTCAGCAGTGGCATCGGCAGCGGGCAGTGCTTCTTCGGCCTTTATCAGGTTTTGTTCAATATCGATCGGGTTTTTCTGAATGATAACCCTTCGCTTGTCGATGTATGGGAGATGCTGTACAAAGCTATCCCGCATGCTGTTGGTTTGGCATACAACCAAATTTACCCCGGGGTAGCCAAGCCAATATGCTATCTGGTAACTCAATTTTTTTAAACCGCTGTACCGGGTTAAAACAGAAGAGCATTCCCTTACTATGAGTTTTGATTTTAAATATCCAATGCGCTTTAAAAAACCCAGGAAAGCATTTAAGTAAGGATGTGTACTAAAAATAATATGATCTGTGCGGTAAGGGCTTAAGCTTTTTATTAACCTTGAAAAGCCACTTAATATGCTTCCGTTGCTCACATATTCCACTTGTTGATCGATGGGAATATTTAACCCGCCGCTTTCAACTTTCTTTAAAAATAGCAGAGAAGCGTTACTCGCACGGGCGGCTTGTAGCAGTATGTTCTCGGCGCCGTTTGCCTTGTTGGTAATTGAAACAAAAAGTAATTTAGGCTTCATCTTGGGCATTAGTTAGCGTTATTAAGGCTCTTCAGTTTCCTGATCACTTTTTTAAAGGGGCCCATTGCACTCAATACTTTGCGTTTTCCGTCAACAATCAACAATCCATCTTCAAAATTTATAGTATGCAACCCTTCGTCATAAGGTGCCTGGGGAAGTAGTTCAAAAGCAGTATGGTATTGAAAATCTGTTTCGGTTATAGTGGTTATTTCATTGATCATTACCGAGCCTCCATAACACCTTTTAGGGTTTTGGCTGGGCATATAAAGTTTTTGCCCAACTACAAATAGCCTCCCTGCCGACCGGCTCACGTTTGACGCCACATTTATCGGGTTTTGTTTATGTGCCTTAAATGGAGCGTCGAGTGTGTCGGCATAAAATAAGTACAGTACACCCTGTTCACCCGAAACACTTGTAAAGAGCCAATATTTGTTGTTATAATGGATAATAGAACTGTCAACAAATGCCTGGCCTTCCAGCAATACCCTGATCTTTTCAAACTTATAAGGGCTGTTCATATCAATTTGATAAAGAGCCACCTGTTTAGCTCTGCCTGTTTCCGGAATACAGTATAGCCGGTTACTATCAGTGAACATGTGAGGATAAGAGAGGTGTATTTCGTCTTCCATGATGCCATTTACTTTTTTCTTATTTTTGAAATGCATGTTATCCGTCATCATGATTTCGCCTTTTCCCTTCCAAAAATTAAGCTCTTCATAATAGAGATGTAAACGGCCGTTGATATTTGCAGTAAAAGGATCGGCCGTATAATCCGCCTTATCTTCTGATAACCAATTGATTTTTCCGTTTAGCTGCTGAGTGTGGATAAGGTTTTCTGGAGATTGTGATATATAACCTATATTCCATTTGTCATAACTAAACACTCTGTGAATAAATGAAATGAATGAGGAGATAAGGTCTTTCATAATCGAAATGTTTTTTTTAAAAATGACAGGAGCGTTAGTGATATAGGCAGATAATCGGTTTCCTGCAGCAGGCTTCCACCAAAACTATCTTTGAATTTGTTGATCTTTAAAAGTTCGGCATCCGATGTATTGTAAGCATAGCCGCCCAAATCATATATTTTAAACCCAAGCTGTTTAAAAAAGCGGATATCTTCAAAATGCAGCAAGCGGTTTGCCCGGCCTGTGACAGCTCTTAACTGGCTGTCATTTTCATTTCTGAACAGGGAAGCCGAATGCAATAATCTTACTCTTTGCGATGAATGATCGCGGATGTAAGCGTGCATAACAATATCCTGGTCCTGGTAAACCGCTTTGGAGATAAACAGGTGCGGTTTGTATTTATAAAATTCTTTATTGATTTTTTTTAGGCCCTTGGTAACTGCAAATGCATTGTAAAAGTCAATAAAGGGTTTAATGTCGGTACCCATCACGGTTGATACGCCATCTTTAAGGGCCCTGCGTATTTCGTATGTTGTGTTTTTGTCAAAATTGGCTTCAATAGCAGGTACAGGTACGGTTATATCAATTATTTTTGTAAAAAAATCCTCTTTACGATATCCCGGAACAGTTTCGCTGCTTTTACTTTGTTTATAGTATTTTAACAGGCAACCCCATAAATTGGGCTTAGCGGCAAACCACACAACTGTGTATGGTACTATACGCATAGCCCTGTTGTTAATCTGGATCATAAGGTTAGAATGTTTTAAGCTACCTGGTATTTTGAAATTGCTTTTGAACGCTGATCTTTAAGCCATTGTGTATACACAAGCAGTTTCCAGATCTGGGTTGCCCTGTTCCATTTGCCGCTCATGTGGTCGTTTATCATAGCAAATGATTTTTGTACGTTAATACCGGGGATGTTCTTTAACTCGCTGATTGAAAGATGATCCATTACGTGATCTCTCAGTTCGTTTTTAAACCAATGGCTTAGCGGCATTGTAAAGCCGGATTTTGGCCTGTCAAACAGTTGCGCCGGCGCATATTGGTATAGTATATCTTTCAAAATCCTCTTTTGAATACCGTATTTAAATTTATAGCTGTCGGGCAGGGTTTGCGCAAATGCAATTACCCGGTAATCCATAAGCGGCGCCCTTGCTTCTAACGAAAAGGCCATTGTGCCCCTGTCAACCTTAGTATTTATATCACCGTTTAAATAGGTCTTGGTATCAAATGCCGACAGCTTTTGAAGCATGCTTGTTGATTTTGACGACCAGATGTCCATGAAGGGAACCTGCAGGCCAATGTTAGGATTTTCGAGCCAGGAGTATTCCAGGCCGCCCAGCATAAGCCCGTAAAGTGATTTGACCTCCGGATTGCAGATCCCCATTGCAATTAGCTTATGACGATAGTTAGGGGAGATGCTAATTATGTCGGCTATTTTTTTACGCAGCGCCAGCGGGCATTTAAACAGCTGGTTAACCATATTAAACCATTTGTAACGGCTATATCCTAAAAAGCTTTCGTCGCCGCCATCACCGCTTAAAACCACGGTAACGTGTTTTTTGGTGTGTTTACTTAACAGCAGGGATGGGATGGCGCTTGAATCGGCAAAAGGCTCATCATAATAGCGGCCGAAACTCTCAATTAGTTCAAGGCCTTCTTCTTTATTACATTCAATTGTATGATGATCTGTTTTTAAATGATCGGCAATTTTTTGTGCAAAAACGCTTTCATCAAAACCTTTTTCTCTGAATTTTATGCAAAAGGTTTTTACATTATCATAGTTTTTTGAAGCTATAGCCGCAACAAGTGATGAGTCGATACCGCCTGAAAGGTATACTCCAAGGGGCACATCGGCATGCATGCGTATATCAACAGCGTTGGTAATCAGCCGGGTTAAATCGGCCTGTGCTTGCTGATATGCTCCGTCATAGCGTTCGGCATGGTTTAAGTCCAGTTCCCAGTATTTTCTTTTTCTGAAACTGCCGGTGTTGCAATCAAAACAAAATGAATGCCCGGCCTCAAGCTTTTGGATTTCGTTCCAGGCCGATTTGGGTTCGGGAACGTATCCCCATACAAAATATTCGTTAATAGCCTGTTCATTGATAGTTACATTCCGGCCTATACATATTTGCGATGGCTGGCTGGCAAATTCAAAATCTAAACCATTTTGGGTATAATAAAACGGCTTTTTGCCAAGCCTGTCGCGGGCGCCAAAAAGCTGGAGCGTACGGGTGTCAAAAATTACAAAGGCAAACATCCCGTTGAAATGGTTGACACAGTTTTCGCCGTATTCAAGATAGGCGGCTGTAATAACTTCTGTATCGGAATCGGTCAGGAATCTGTAACCCAGGGCTGTGAGCTTTACCTTTAAGGTTTTATAATTGTAGATTTCGCCATTAAATACAACTTTAAGGTGATTGTAAGTTAAGGGCTGATCTGACCGGTGATCCAGATCAACAATAGCCAACCGGTTATGGCCTAAGGTAACCGGACCATTGTGTTCAAAGCCAGAATAATCGGGCCCCCTGAAATCGGCCCTTGCCAGTTTTTGAAATATGATGTTATCGTCATATCTCACTGTTGATCCGTAAATGCCGCACATAAAAAAACGCTAAGGGGTTAATAGTTTTGTTTAATTAGCAAGCAGGATTTCATATTCCATGCCTATTTTCTCGAGACTAAAGCGATCAACGATATCGGCTTTGATATTAGGATGCTGCCAGGTTTGATTGCATGCCCTGATAATTTGATGGCGTAGTGTGCAAAGATCATTTTGTTCGGCTATAAAACCGTTAAAGCCTTCCCTTATCAGTTCGTTAACACCGCCAACTCTGAATGTAACTACCGGAACGCCTACCGACAGTGCTTCGAGCACTACATTAGGGAAGCCTTCGGTAAATGAGCTTAAAACCAGTAAGTCATGCTTAGAAATAACATCGGCAACATTTTTAATTTCACCGATGAACTTCACGCGTTCGTTGAGGCCGATATTTTGTACCTCTGCTTTTAAGGTATCCATCAGCGGGCCCTTGCCGGCTATAGTTAGAACATAGTTTTGAGGCAGTGCTTTCATAACCTCAAGCAAGCGAAATAATCCTTTCTCTTTGATGAGCCGGTTAACTGCAATAAGCCTCTTTAGTCCCGAAATTTGGTTTTGAGGTTTTATTGCATTCGTTATAATAACCGGGTTATGAATAACAATAAGCTTGTTTAGGTTGATGTTATAAAACCGGGCAATGGATTGCTTCATTTCTTCCGACTGGCAAACTATTGAGTTAAAGCGTACAAACAAAAACCTGGAAAAGTAATTGTAAAAACGGGATTTAAACCCATAAAACTGTGCCATTTGCTGCGGATTGTTAGATGCCCTGGCTATTAAATTAGGCACTTTAACAAACATTGAAACAAAGGCTACCAGGATATTAATATGATCGGTAGTTGAAAAAACAGCGTATGGTTTTTCATCTTTCAGCAGTTTGCGAAGTTTAAAAAATGAGCGTGAAGCCTTTATTGTTTTCAGGTTTAAAAATCTGATACCTGCTATTTCTGTTGAGAAACTGCACTCGTCTCCATTAAGCAATACTACAACTACCTCATAATCGGGTTTGTTGAAATATTGCGATAACAGCCAGTAAACACGCTCAGAACCACCTGTGCCAAGCGAGCCAAGAACAAGGAAAATCTTTTTTCTCATTATAAATAAAAATCTGGATCAAGTTTTAAGCGACAGCTAATTCTTCCTGCACTGGTTCGGTTTGTTTTACAGGGTCTTTTAACCTGTTGTAGTGTAATACGGCGAAATAAATAAATATAGTAGGGCCGTCCACGCTCATCAGCCACCCGTTATGTGACAGCGCGTTTAATGAAATTGCTATAAAAGTGAAAAATATAGCTACATAAATTGCACTCCCTTTATGCTTTACGTTTTTTATAGTTTGCCAAAACAGTCGGACAGTTTTGTAATATATGGCCCATAGCAACCCCAGGCCCAAAAACGGGCCAAGCAGGGTAATAAACATCAGGTAGGCATTGTGCGATGATAATCCGAAAGTGAACAAGGGGTTCCGGTAAGTTACGTCGTTCCAGGTTTTACCATAAAATATAAGTCCGAAAGGATAGTCAGCAAATATTTTAAGGTTTTCGGCAGCCATGTCGGCCCTGTTAAAATCATTTGCCTCTTTAGCCTGATTTTTTGACAGGATGTTGTTTTTGTCATCAGTGTTATCTTTTAATACATAAGTGTACAACCCAAAACATATGATCACTGTAGCTGCAACCAGGAAAACGGCTCTATAGCGATAGTAAATAAACAGGAAGAGCGTTACACCGGCTCCAAAGCTTATAAATGCCGACCTGTTCATGCCAAGGTAAATGCAAACAATGCAGGCCGCTAAAACCAATGCTCTTACTATAAGATATTGCCCGGTAGTGCATGATGCAATAAAGGCAAACGTGGTAATGGCTACAACCTGGTACCCGAAGTTGAATTGCGTTACTGCCAGGCCGGCTGGACTTTGTTTAACCGGCTCGCCCAATAGCATGCTCCTGATCGGATCAATGGTGCGTGCCATGCTGTGATCAAGTACCATAATGATCATAGAGCACATGAGCAGAAAGAAAAACATTAATATTGAAGCGTAATAGCGCGATTTATTTGCACCAACAAAATAGTTGAAGTATAACGAACATGGTATTATAGTAAGGAGAATGGCAAAAAAGGTAATATAATTGTTCATCCCTACTACCTGATATAAAAAAACGCCGATTAAAAAAATTATTAACTCCTTGGTATAGCCGAAATCCAGCAAAGGTTTTTGCACAAAGAATAGCAGCATGCAAAAAATTACAGGTGCAGGAATCCTCAAAGTATCTGTCATGAAAATGTTAAAAGCAAGTGTGTACAGATAGAAGAGCATTAAACCATAAAAGAGGCACTTTTTAAGCAGCATAATAAAGTGGAACTATTGAAAAATTCGTTTTATTGTAGATAGTATTATCTTCAGATCCATGAAAAGATCCTGATTGTCGATGTATTCGAGATTCTTGCTGATCTTTGATGGAACTATTACCTTGATATACATATCTTCAGGATCATCGCTGCCGGCCAGGATATCATTTTCATCAAAATATTTGATAGATGCCCAGTCTGTTACTCCCGGTTTAACACTCAATACCCTTAGTTGAGCAGGTGTATACAGGTTTACATATTTCCGTACTTCGGGGCGCGGGCCAACAAAGCTCATGTCACCTTTTAACACGTTTAGTAATTGCGGCAGTTCATCAAGTTTATATTTCCTGAGCCAGTAACCAACACTGGTGATCCGGTAATCTTTACTGCCTATGGTTAATAATCCGGCCCTGTCCGAGTTTATGTACATGGTCCGGAATTTGAACAGTTCAAACTCATTTCCATCTTTCCCAACCCTTGTTTGTTTATAAAATGCGCTTCCCCTCGAATTTATTTTAATAGCTATGGCAATTAAAATAAACAATGGGAGCAACATTATCAGTGCTATAAGTGATATGACAATATCAAAAAGCCGTTTAATCATAACTCTATTTTATAATTCCACTTTTGCAAGTTCTTTACACTCATCCAGCACAGTGTTAACCGAGTTTATGACGGTTGTAATTATGAAATCAATCTGCTCGCCGGTAAGTTGAGGATAAATGGGCAGCGAGATTTCATTTGCGTAAAGAGCATAAGCTGATGGATACTGAGCGATCTTATAATCCAGATCTTTAAAAAGAGTAAGCATTGGCAGCGGGGTAAAATGTACATTGGCCATGATCCCTTCAGCCATAATACTTTCAATTATCTGGTCACGCTGTGTCTCTGATATGCCTTTGACCCGCAGGGCAAACAAGTGGTAGGATGATTCCCTTTGCTCGTTTTTTAGTGGCGGTTCAACAAACCAGTCCATTGATTTGAACCTGTCACAATATACGGATGCAACATGCTTGCGCATAGGGAGCAAGCTGGCCTCATAATTTCTGAGCTGGCCGAGGCCTATCGCGGCACAAATGTCGGGCATATTGATTTTGAGGCCCATAAACAGAATATCGTATTTCCAGCCGCCGCCATTACTTTTGGTGAAGGCATCTTTGGTTTGGCCGTTAAGAGTATATAGTTTTAAATACCGGTATTCTTCAGCCGAATTAAAGCGGGCAGGTAAATTGATGCAGATACAACCTCCTTCGGCTGTAGTGATGTTTTTTACCGCGTGAAAAGAAAATATCGATACGTCACTATACTTTGCTGCCGGCAATTCATTTATGGTTGCACCGATTGAGTGCGCTGCATCGGCAATTAAGAGGATCCTGCCTAAAATCTTTTGCTTAGGGCTTTCAGCAACGAATAATTTTTTAATTTCCGGTTTATTGATAATCGCCTTTAATTCTTCGTAGTTGCATGGCCAGCCGGCTATGTCAACAGCAATAATTGCTTTTGTTTTTGGAGTTATTGCTTTAATCACAGCTTCTGTGGAGATGCAGCAGTCGTCATCAACATCAACTATCACCGGCGTAGCCCCGCAATGCATTACACTTAAGGCGGTAGCACAATAGGTGTATGCTGGTATGATAACCTCGTCGCCTTCCTTTATGCCGAACCATTTCAGCATCAGGATAGCTCCTGATGTCCAGGAGTTTACGCAAACAGCTGCATCCGAAGCTGTAAGCTGCTTCATTTGCTGTTCAAGTGCGGCTACTTTGGGCCCGGTGGTTATCCAGCCAGAATTAAGCGTGTCCATAACCTCGTTTATAACAGCCTGGTCAATGTAAGGTGGCGCAAAAGAAATTTTCATATCAGGTTTAATAGAGTTAGTTTCCGGCAGGGACCCGTTCCAAAAAAGCGATTGCTTTTTGAGCATAATCACGGGCTAATCGTTTATAAATGCAATATTTTTCGGCAAGGGCATCTGCCCAGGTATAATTTGAAAAATCGAGGTCATCCAATGAAACAAAAAGGTGATGGTTTTTTTCTATGAAAATTTCAAGCTCAGCAAACGTTTTGTCAGAACAGGTTTCGGGATGATAATTGAATGTCCAGGTGTATTTTGTTTTTTGTTCAACTTCTGATAGTTGAACAGGTACCCAATTAAAGCCAAATCTTACATAAGGTGACTTAAGCAGGCCGTCACTTATTATTTTAATGTTGGTGTATTCGTGTAAAGCAAGCAATGTATTACGGTCAAAAGTATGTGCAGGAGCAATAAAAACAGTGGGGTTGATATTTTCACGTTTGAAAATTTGGGCTGCTTTTCTTATTTTTTCTTTTTGTGTTTGCAATGGTAAGCCTGCAAATTCCGACCGGTTATTCATCTTCAGCAAGCCGGAGTTGTGATTTATGTAATAATGATCAAAACCGTGCATGCCTATCACATAATTTTGATTTTGAAGTTCGCGCACCAACTGCCAGTAGTAAGGATTGAAATTACCGCAGGCTTTTAACTTTGGGTCTTTATTTGCCGGTATAACAGCAATTATGGGTTTTATGCCATACTTGTCAAACAGGGTGAAGAAACGTTGCCATTTTTGGAGGTTATTTGTCGGGCATAAATCATCCAAACGAATTAAGTACTGTAGCATATTAACAGTTTGATAGTTTTATAAAGCTGGTTGGCTGTTTGTTAGTTGTGCCGCTGTTGCAATTGCAGCGACGTGCTTTTTGATTAACGTTTCCCATTCTCCCAGTATCTTATCAGGATGGTTGGTTTTAGATATGACGCGGGCCTGATTTCCAAGAGTTGTTTTTACAACCTCATTGTTGGCCAAACGGTGCATTGCATCGGCTAAATCACTTATTGATCCTCTTTTTACCAATATCCCATTTTGGCCGTTGTTGATGATCTCCGAAGGTCCAAAATTGCAATCAACTGCTATGGAAGGGCATCCAAAGCTCATAGCCTCAACTAAAGCATTAGGGTATCCCTCGTTGCGCGATGGTAAGACAAACATTTCGGCCTGGTTGTAATAATCCTGAAGGTTGTTTTTGCTTCCAGGTAGCAATACCCGTTCTCTTAACCCCAGATTAAAGATCTGGCAAACGAGGTTAGCACGTTCTTCGCCATCGCCAACGATTATCAGATCGACGTCGGTAAGGCTTGATTTTGCATAGGCCTCAATAAGGATATCAAAGCCTTTTACATAGGCCAAACGGCCAACTCCCAAAATAAACCTCCGATGGTGAACCTTCTCCTCTGACGGTAATGGGAAAATAGTAACAGCATTTGTTATGCGCTCGATGTTTGTTAGCACTTTAAAGTCTTTGTCCTTAAGCAGGCAGTCCTCAACTCCTTTAGCACTTACTACAACCGCTTCGGCTCTTTTATATAAGTTTAAAGCCAGTTGTTTACGCAAATAGTTAAACCTGATAACGCTTCTATCGGGCGAAGTGCGCTCTGAAACAATGTAAGGCACCCGGGTAAACCAACAGGTAATGCCAGTCCAAACATTGGCGGATGTGATAAATGATAAAGCGCACACCGGTTTTTGAGCCCGCAATAACTTGATAAGTTTAAAAAAAGTTTCGGCAATATGATACAACCTGTAAACAAACAAATTTTTTTGACGGTCAGCAAGGTAAAATACCTTAACATCATTATCAATTTCATATGCTGGAACATCATTGTTTAAAGAAATAAGTACCGACTGGAAGTTGTTTTTATTAAAATAATTAGCAAGCGAAATGATAACTCTTTCTGCTCCTCCGCCTCTAAGCGACGGAATAATGAAAAACAGAACGGGTTTTGAAAAAGGGGCGGCTTGTATGTTCATGTTAATGTTAAATGCGCTGGGCAGTTATAGCAGGTATTTTACCGTATCGTAAGCTTTACGAAACCGCTTGTTTTGTAATTCAAAAAGCAGATAGCGTTTTATGTAAAGCAGCAAAAGTCTTTTTTTAGCGATCGCGGAGTATGTGAAGTTCTTGATGATTAAATTGAAATCACTTATAACCATTTCCATGCGTGCTTTGGCGTTGATCATGCTCCACACACCTCCTTCATGATTGCGGTAACAGCTCATTACCTCGGGTATTACATAAATTTTACCGCCGGTATGCTGGGTGGCCCATAGCTTAAACATTTTATCGCCGGCAAAACATTCAAAAAACCAGGGGGCAGCGAACAACTGATGAGTTTCGGGAATATTGCGATAAACAACTGTTGCCGTTTTTGTTTCTTCCTGTTTCCCCGCCAGCAAATCGGCATATGTATGTATTAGCGGTGTGGGGTTAGGATGTACGTAAAGTGTTTTGTTATTAACGTTTATCACTTTGTGGTAATGGCAGCAAATAACGAAGTCGGCATTGTTTTCTAAAAAATCAACCTGCTTTTGCAGTTTATATTCATTTATCCAGTAGTCGTCGCCCTCGCAAAGAGCTATGTACCTGCCCCTGCACTGTGTAACACAATTAATTAAATTTTTATGCGTGCCTAAGTTGGTAGGGGAGGCTATAAGCTTGATCCTGCCGGGATAGGTTTCTGAGTAAAATTTAATTATTGACTGGGTTTTATCTGTCGAGCAATCGTCGCCAATAATGATCTCAAACTTAAAGTTGGTTTTCTGCATCAAGAAGCTTCGGATAGCCTCGGAAATGAATTTTTCATGGTTGTAAGTAATACAAAGAACACTTACCATTATTTCTTCATCATTCATACCGTTCCATTTACATTCGCTGCCCTTACATTTATTTCAGATTCAATTTTATCTGTCACCAGTGTGCCAAAATGTTTCGGTTTAAAGTTGTTGTCGAAGTTTTGTGCGCGGAGCAACAACCTGCAAATAAGGTCGAGATCTGACAGCGACAGCGTATGATATAAAGGAAGACAAACCACCCGTGACGCTATGGAATCGCAAACAGGCATTGGTTGGCTTTTTACGTATGGCAATGATGACAGTGAGGGGTAAAAATACCTCCTGCAATAAATCTGTGCCAACTCTAATTTTGCTTTACTTTGATGCATGAGGGCCTCTGTTTGAAAAACAACGGGGAAATATGCATAATTGTAATCCTGTTCGTTTTCAAGTTTTTGAAACTGAACATCCAGGTTTTCCAGGCGCTGCAGATATTGCTCATACAAATACTTTCTTTTTTTAAGTATTTCGTCAACATGGCGCAGGTTGCATAAACCCATTGCTGCATGAAACTCGCTGTTTTTGGCGTTGATGCCTTCCTCCGAGAAAGTATCAACACCTGAATATCCGAAGTTGCGCATCAGTGCCATGGTTTTTAATAACTCCGGATCCTGGGTAAATACAGCGCCGCCTTCGATAGTGTGATATAATTTGGTTGAGTGAAAGCTGGTTACACTGATGTCGCCATATTCAAATACGGAGCGGTTTTTATAAAAAGTACCGAAGCAATGCGCGGCATCATAGATCACCTTAAGGTTATGTTTATCAGCAATAGCCTGTATGGCTGTTATATCGCATGGGTTACCAAATACGTGTGTTGCCAGTATAGCCGATGTGTTGGGTGTGATGGCTGCTTCTATTTTAGCCGGATCAATATTCAGCGTCTCAGGGTCGATATCCACAAATACAGGTTCGCAACCCTGCCATACAATAGTGCTTGTAGTAGCAACAAATGAAAATGGCGTTGTGATAATTTCTCCGCTTAAGTTAAGGGCTTTGATGGCCAGTTGCAAAGCTATTGTACCGTTTGTAACAAACAGCATATGACTAACGCCCAGGTATTGTTTTAACTTTAATTCGAGCGTGTTCACAAGGGGCCCGTTGTTGGTGAGCCATTGCCTTTCCCAGATACTTTTAACATAGGCTCTGAACTCCTTTTCGGCAGGGAGAAATGGTTTGGTTACTGGAATCATCTTTTTAGGATTAATTGGTTAAAATCTTTAATAGCGGAGAGCTTAATTAATAAACTGGCACCATAATAAACCGCAATGAATACTATGAGTAATATGCCAATTTGCATAGTCGGGATGAAAAAATCATTGATCAGCAACTTGTCAAGAAAATAACAGCAGAGGCCGATACTTCCGGCCAACGTTACTGTTGGCAAAATATCTTTCACCTGTTCGGTAACCGGGTAGTCAATTAAGCGCCCGCTGTAAATGGAATTGATGTAGTAGGCTATTATGTTAAAAAGTAACTGAAAGTATAATAACCCATAAATCCCGAAGGGAATAAAGAGCAGGATGCCGACTACACTTAAAACCTTTTTAATAACCTCTAACTTTAAAAATAATGCGCTTTGCCCCATTACTTTCAAAACATTTAAGTTGTATGAATGAAGCGGGTACATGATGCCACCTATGCATAGCAACTGGAAAAACGGAACGGCTGGCAGCCATTTGTCGGTCAACAAAATGTGAAACAAAGGCCTGGCAATAACGCTGAGCAATATAAGTGCCGGTGCGTTCCAGAATACTACCTGCTGCATAAGCCGTTTATATACATTTTTTAGTTGTACCGGGTCGTTTGAGATCTCTGCGAACATTGGGTAGGTAACTTTATTTATAGCTGCTGAAATATTACTTATAGGTAATTGGCTTATCGAATCGGCCCGGCTGTAGTAGCCAAGCTGGGTTGCCGAAAAGAACTTACCTATGATTATCAGGTAAATGTTTTGATAAACGGTATCAATTAAACCTGATAATGTCATTTTGTAGCCGAAGTGGATATGCTTTTTAAAACAAGCCTTATCAAATATCAGTGCCGGTCGCCAGCTTGAAGTGATCCAATGTATGGCCGTTGATAAAAAAGATGTGCATAAGCCCATCCAAACCAGGCTCCAAACTCCGTATCCTAATTTTGCAAGTATGATACCCAGTATTCCGCCGCCAATGGCCGACGGGACTTGAATGTTGGTTTGTTTTTTAAACTTCAGATCCTTGACCAGTAAGGTGCTTTGTACCCCAAAAAACGCGTTTATAATTAAAATTAAGGTGTAAACGCGCACAACAGAGGTTAACAGTGGCTGGTGATAAAAAGCGGCGATGAGCGGCGCAGTTATAAAAAGTATCAGGTAAAGAATGCTGCTGCCAATGATATTAAAATAGAAAACGGTTGAATAATCGCGCTGATCTGCATTGGTGGTTCGGATCAGCGAGGCTGTAAGGCCGCCGTCCAAAAGGCTATTGCCTACCGATATAAAAAGATACAGCATAGCTATCAAACCAAATTGTGACGGCTCCAGGATCCGTGCCAGAAAAATGGATATGCCAAAGCTCACCACCTTTGAACTTAATTGCTGCCACAGCGCCCATACTATGCCGGACACGGCTCTTTGTTTGTAGGTCATAAATTTTTAAAGCCGGGCGTTAACAACGTTTTCTGGTAAAAATGCCTTCAAATCATACAATACTGCATTGGGTTTGCAAAGCGCTTTTACATTCATTTCTTTAAACTCTTCGTGGGCAACAGCAAGTAAAACCCCATCATAGGTACGGGTTTTTGATTCGCCGTTTTCGCAGATGATGCCGTATTCTTTGTGTGCATGTTCTGCATTGGCCCACGGATCGTGAATATGCACTTTGACCTTATACTCTTTCAGTCGCTTTACAATGTCTATCACCCGGGTATTCCTTACATCGGGGCAGTTTTCTTTAAATGTGAAACCAAGTATCAACACCTCACTATCGGTTATTGATGTACCACGGCAAATCATTTGTTTAATAAACTGATCAGCAACATATGCACCCATAGAGTCGTTTATACGCCGGCCGGCCAAAATAATTTCAGGATGATAACCTGCTTCCTGGGCCTTTTGTGCAAGGTAATATGGGTCGACCCCAATACAATGGCCGCCAACAAGGCCCGGGCGGAAATTCAGAAAGTTCCATTTAGTGCCCGCTGCCTCCAATACTTTATGGGTATCGATACCCAGTTTATTAAAGATCATGGCCAGCTCGTTCACAAATGCAATATTTATATCGCGTTGCGCATTTTCAATTACCTTAGCAGCCTCAGCTACTTTTATCGAATGCGCTTTAAATGTGCCGGCTGTAATAATTGATTGGTAAAGCTTATCTACAGTTTCGGCTGTTTCCGGAGTAGAGCCTGATGTAATTTTGCGGATTTTTGAAACGGTATGTAATTTATCTCCGGGATTGATCCTTTCAGGCGAGTAGCCCGCAAAAAAATCAACATTATAGGTAAGCCCCGATACTTTTTCTAAAATAGGCATACATTCATCTTCTGTTACCCCAGGATATACGGTTGATTCGTAAACCACGATATCATTCTTTTTTAACACTTTGCCTACAACCCTGCTGGCGTTTATTAACGGTGAGAGATCAGGCCGGTTATTTTTATCAACAGGGGTTGGCACAGTTACAATGAATATGGAACATTGCTGTAGTTTTTCAATTTCATCAGTAACGTATAAACCGGTTGCGGTTGTACAAACAGGGGTAATTACAGCATTTAATTGATCGGGGTCGATCTCTAAGGTGTGATCAATGCCCGATTTGAGCTCATTAATGCGATCTACATTAATGTCATAGCCAATAACTTTGTATTTTTTTGCAAATTCAACGGCCAGGGGCAAGCCTACATAACCAAGACCGATAATGCCTAATTTAGGTTGGTAATTCTCAATTTTCATGATTTCTGCTGATGTTATGAACTGATAAGTTTTGGATTGAAACACGTGTTACCAAAGCGCAATTGATGGTTTCAAAAATCATTAATACATTTTTACCCTGTATCTGCAACACCTTACCCATTTGATTTACAAGAGCGCCATCTTTTATTTTAACTGTATCACCAACACTGAGGTTGTTAAGGCTCACAATTTCCATGTCTTTGTAGCGTACAAGATTTGTCCTGATCTCGTCTATTACGTTGTCCCTCACTACAGCAGGTTTACCCATATAGTAAACAAAGCCTAACGCCCCCATTACGTAAAGCGCCCTTGACTGCTCATAAGCATCGACATGAACAAATACGTAGGAGCTAAACAGAGGAACACTGATCTCCTTTTTCCTGTCAGACCATTGGCTTACTACATCTCTGACCGGGCAATAGCATTCAATGCCATTTTGCTTTAAAAGCTTGTCCACCTTTTTTTCCCATCGGGGCTTGGTGTAAATAACAAGCCATTTTTTTTCATGATAATTTGTCATGCGAAATTGCGGTGTTCTTAATTGGGTTTCCATAAAATGAATAAAGTTGGATCGGGGAATTAATAAGGGCTTATTATAGCTTCGCCAACTCACTCACATGGCGCAAGTGATGATGGTTTTAAAAAATAGTAATTGAAAATTACTAACCTGGTTATCTGATTTATTACGGACGCAGCCTGTGCTGGCTGTGGCTCCGCCAATCCAGTCACATGGTTAGGCGGTTAATAAAAAATAATCGAACTAATGGTTTATAATATTCGCCGGTTTTTCCCGTTTACTATAAAATATAACAGGTGTCTTAGTCTCTCTGCGGCTTCGCCAATCCAGTCACACTGGCCAGACCGTAAAAAAGCAAGCTAACGGCTTATATCGTTCTCCGGTTACCCGGTTATTGGTTCATAACAACTGCAACTTACGTTGCTTAAGACTCCGCCAATCCAGTCACATGGAACAGCAGTAAAACAGTCTAACTAAAAGTTTATAACACGTATTAGCATTAACCTTATGCCATTGTAAAAATGATAGCTATCAACTGCCATATGCCGATGCGTATCCATAGCCACCGTAGGCGTACGCCTCCCGGTTTTCTTTTTTCGCATCGTTAAACACTACCATAAGGTTATTTAATTTATCATTATCATAAATATCTCTGAGGATACTTAATTGCTCGGTATTGGTATAATTATACCGTACAATATAAATACTCAACTCGGCGTATTTAGCCAGGCTAAAAGCATCGGCAACGGCACCAACAGGCGATGTGTCAAGCACGATATAGTCAAACTCTGTTTTGCACCAGTTAAAAAGCAGGTCAAGCCGTTTATCTGACAATAGCTCGGCAGGGTTAATTGCTTTACTGCCGCTCCCCATTACAAAAAGGTTGTCTGATTCATTATAAGCCTGGATGCATTCGGCCGGTGAATTGGTATCACCCATTAAAAAATCTGTAATGCCCTTGGTTTGCTCCATGTTGATGTTTTTAAGCAAATCGGGCTTGCGCAGGTCAAATTCCATAATTAATACCCGTTTATTGAGCATGGCAAGCGTTAAGCCCAGGTTGATGCTAAAAAAGGTTTTGCCTTCACCTTTCATAGACGATGTAACAAGCATGGTTTTGTGCTGTGTTCCCTGGTTCAGGAAGCCAATATTGCTCCTGATATACCTGAACAGTTCTGAAATGTTGGTATTACTGCCGTTAGATATAACTACAGGGCTCTGACCTTCATTATTATGGCATAATTCGCCCAGGATCTTTACGCCTTTTATATTCAGCAGGCTTGATTGATTCCTGATTTTCAGGCTAAATTTATCTTTCAGGAAGATGTAAATTCCCGGCATAAATAACCCGGCTATAATAGCGAATAAATAGGTGAGCTGTTGCTTAGGAAATTCAGCTATCGGATTAGCGGCAGGTTTATCAATCAATTGCGATGAAGGAATTGTAGCTGATAACGACAACGCCGTTTCTTCTCTTTTTTGCAACAAGTATTGGTATAAATTAGTTTTTACCCCCTGTTCACGGCTCCGCTGTAAAAGCCCCCGTTCAAGCGACGGAACCGAGCGGATGCGGGAGTCATACTGGGCAGAATTTTGGCTGAGCAATTTGTGGCTGATTGAGAAGCCTTTTTTAATATTACTGAGGTTTTCCATGATATTTACACGAAGGCTGGCTATCTGGTTGCTCAGGTTTTCAATAAGAGGGTTGGCAGGGTTTGCGCTGCCCAGCATGCGGTTCCTTTCCAACTGCAGGTCGTTGAAACGGCTAACCAGTGTATTTAACGCCGGATCCTTCAATCCCATGGTACTGGGTACAGCATCGTATTGGTTAGCCGAGTTTTTTAAATATGCTTCAATGGAATTCACAATACCCAACTGAGTATTTGATTCTTCAAGCAGTTGATTATATTCTGCAGATTTTGTCAGATTTACCTGTGTGCTTGCATTGATCTCTGCAGCTCCATTCCTTTGCTTGAAAGTTTCAATGTCACCTTCGGTGTATGACAGGTCCCGTTCTAAATCATGTAATCGTTTATCAATGAATAATATGGTGTTTACGGCTGTAACGTTTTTCTTAACAACGTTTTCGGCGTTATAGGTAGATATGATGTTGTTCAAAATATCAATCCCTCTTTCGGGCACAGCATCAACCAGGCTTAAGGTTAAGGTGTTTGATTCTTTAACTACAGGGTTAACCTGTAATGATCCGGCGCTGTAAGCTGCTGCCAGCCCGGTAAGGTTTTTAAACTGGATCAGTATCGGCGTGTCATTATCTGCAAGGGCCGGCCCTTTTTCTACTTTAAAGGAATAATCCTTATGATTAATCAGTTGGTTATAGCTGTAAATCCATGTTTTGGTTTCCTCTTTTAACAAAAACTTACTTTGTGAATATGGCTGGATATATAGTTTTTTCAAATAGCCGGTTTTCCCTATTCTCTTTACAGTAACGGTGAAAGGCCGCTCATTACCATACAGTTCTTTTACTTTAAAGCCGCTTTCATCAAAATAGGAAGTTTCCAGGTTAAGTTTTTTGAATACGCTATAAATCAAATCTTTTGATCGTAATACCTCCATTTCATTATCCACGGTTTTAGTTTCCTGAAACATGTTCAGGTCACTGAAAGCAGTAGCTTTTAAAATACCATCGCCTTTTTTATCGTCAGGGATTTGCAGTGTACTTGTTATTTTATACAGCGGGGTAACATAGTTAAGGTATGTCCAGGCTGCGCCAAAACAGATAACCATGCTTATCAGGAATAAATACCAGCCATTTAAATAAGGCTTAATGTTGTTCCTGAACTTATTGCCCGGCAAAGGTTCTTTTAAAATAAAATTATTATCCATGTCAGCTATTCTTAGGTATCTTTAAAACTGTATTTTATCTTCTTAACAGTACTGCCGCCAATACGGCCAATGCCGAAATTGAGGCTACTACTATTGGTGCTAAGCGTGTGCTTTGGCTATACTCAACCGCCTTTGATTTGTCGGGCTCCACATAAACAATATCATTTTGTTTAAGGTTGAAGTAAGGCGAATCCATTGATTCAACTTTATTAAGGTTAAGGCGGTTCATTGTTCTGCGTCCGTTTTCTGTGCGGATCACCAATACATTTTCCCTGCGTCCATAAACTGTCATATCCCCTGCCATACCTAATGCTTCAAGTAAGTTTACATTTTCATCAGTTATTATAAATGTTGATGGTTTGTTAACCTCGCCTATCACGCTTATTTTAAAATTTAGGAGTTGGATGTCAACTACCGGGCTTTTAACAAAAGCCGATAGCTTTTTAGCTATTTCAGTCTGTGCTTCCTCAATGGTTTGCCCTTCAATTTTATAGTCACCTATAAGCGGTAAATTCACAAATCCATTTTCGTTTACTTTATATCCGCCGCGGGTTGATTGATTGTTTAAGCCTACATTTTTGTTACCGTTGAACAACATATTCGATTCGGGATTTAAGCTGGTAACAGTTACATTTAAAATGTCTTTCTGATGAATGACTACTGTTCCGCTTGTATTGTTATTTGCTGCACCTGTATTTGCCATGTTGCTGAAGTAAACAAGATCCCGACTTCCGGCACATCCGGTTATCAATAGCAATGTTGTAATGAAACAGTATATATTAATTTTTTTCATCATCAATAGTTTAAGAGAGTTTAGGGAACTATTTTGAACTGGTTTATTTGGTTAGTCAAATTTATCTATTTGGGCATCGATAGTATACGGTTTTAGTCGATTGCCGTTTTTTTGTAAACCTGTATCTTAGTCTTTACAGAACATGTAAAGCAGTAATGCAGGCATGTGTAAAGGGATGAGAAAAAAGTGTCTGAGTTGGGAATTTGGGGCTACACGTTCATATAATAGTGGTTACACCCAGAAATAACAGCACATAAAAAAAGCAGGCCTGAGCCTGCTTTTTTTATGGAGTTTGTTGGTTAATTATTCCAAATTATTCTACTGTAACCGATTTAGCCAGATTACGGGGCTGATCAACATTACAGCCCCGTTTTACGGCTATATGATAGGAGAGAAGTTGTAGCGGGATAGTGGCCAGCAGTGGTAAAAAGGCTTCGTCGGCATCGGGTATTTCAATGCAGTAATCGGCCATGTTTTTCACTTTAACATCACCACGGGTAACAATAGCTATTACTATTCCTTTCCGGGCTTTAACCTCCTGTATATTGCTGATCACTTTTTCATACGATGAGTTTTTTGTGGCGATGAAGATCACCGGCATCTGCTCGTCAATTAACGCAATTGGCCCGTGCTTCATTTCGGCGGCGGGATAACCTTCGGCATGGATATAGGAGATCTCCTTCAGTTTTAAAGCCCCTTCCAAAGCAACCGGGAAACCGAAACCACGCCCTAAGAACAGGCAGTTAGGGGCATTCTTTATTTTGCAGGCAATGTCTTCAATCAATTCATTATCCTGCAGCAGCGTTTGTATTTTATCGGGTATGGTATCAAGCTCCGTTAATAAATTGGTGAGCCTGCCTGGTGTTAAAGTACCTTTGTGCTGCGCAATATATAAAGCAATTAAAGTTAAAACAGTAACCTGCGCTGTAAAGGCTTTTGTCGAGGCAACGCCTATTTCCGGGCCGGCATGGGTGTAAACCCCTGCATCAGTTACGCGCGGAATTGAAGCGCCAACAACATTGCAGATCCCCAGGATAGTTGCACCCCGTTCTTTAGCTATTTCAATGGCGGCTAATGTATCGGCAGTTTCTCCCGATTGGGATACCGCCATTACGATATCTTTATCAGTAATTATTGGGTTACGATACCTGAATTCGGAAGCATATTCAACTTCTACCTTAATGCGTCCGTATTCTTCAATAAGATATTCGCCTGTTAAGCCGGCATGCCATGAGGTGCCGCAGGCAATAATAATTATCCGCTCGGCATTTTTAAGCTTATCGGTATATTGTTTAATGCCACCTAACTCAACCTTGCCTTCAAGCGGAAAGATGCGACCACGCATGCAATCCCTTATAGAACGCGGCTGCTCAAAGATTTCCTTCATCATAAAGTGCTCAAAGCCGCCTTTTTCTAACGATTCAAGTTTTAATTCTAACTCCTGGATCAATGGGGTTTGAACAACATTGTCAAGCTTCTTTATTAAAAGCCCACTGGGTTTAACCTGTACTATTTCGTTATCTTTTAAATACACTACGTTTTTGGTGTACTCGATAATAGGAGTGGCGTCTGATGCAATAAAATACTCGCCATGGCCAACACCAATAACCAATGGACTGCCTTTTCGGGCGGCAATCAGCTGATCGGGGTTTTCCCGGTCCAGGATAACTATAGCGTAAGCACCTATCACTGTATTTAAAGCCAATCGGACAGCTTCCAGTAAATCAGTTTGTTCGATATTTTGAATTTCCTCAATTAAGTGGATCAGGATTTCTGTATCTGTTTCACTTTTAAAGGTATGCCCACGGGCAAGTAGTTCTTCTTTAAGGATCAGGTAATTTTCGATGATCCCGTTATGGATAATGTGCAGGCGGTTATCGTTTGAGCTATGCGGATGCGAATTTGCATCAGATGGGGCGCCATGTGTGGCCCACCGGGTATGTCCTATTGCAACATGCCCGCTTTTGTCTTTATCTGCTGTGTGAGCCTCAAGACACGCCACTTTTCCGGTTTTTTTATACACATTGAAGCCTACATTATTTATGATAGCAATACCGGCGCTATCATAACCACGATATTCTAATCGTTTGAGGCCGTTCAACACAACGGGCCACGCATCTCTTGATCCGATGTAACCAACAATTCCGCACATAGTTTTAGGTCTTTAAATGATAAATTAAGTTTATTTGTTACTTGGTGAGTAAAATTATTTAATTGACTATCAATAAAGTATGAGCTAAGTTCAATTGCCCGTAAATTGTAAATCTGACGCCATTTTACACGTTTAAACTGTAAAAGGATATAAATCGCTTTACATTTTAGTTGTTGTGTTATATGATAAGCCGGTTAAAGATTTTTTATCAAATGGTTGGAGAATCAATTCACTTTGGGGTTACAGTGCATGTATTCCTGAACTTGCAATGTGCTGATCAGATTTTGGCTGTGAAGTTTGTTGCGTGATTTTACAGAATGATTTACGATCGCAGTGCTCCTATTTTATATCATTTTATTTTCAGTTAGGTTTAATTAACCAAAAAGAACCTGGCGATGATATTCAACTCATTTACTTTTCTGCTGTTTTTTCCTGTGGTAACGGCTTTATATTTTCTGGTGCCTCATAAATTTAGGTGGCTGCTGCTGCTTATAGCAAGCTGCTATTTTTATATGTTCTTTAAAGCTATTTATATCCTCATCCTGTTTTTTACAATAATTATCGACTATACCGCGGGCATTTACCTGGAAAAAGTTAGTGACCCTAAGAAGAAGAAGCTTTTGTTAATATTAAGCCTTACGGCAAATATTGGCGTACTGGCTGTATTTAAGTATTTTAATTTTTTTAATGCCAATTTATCGGGATTGCTATACTGGATGGGGTACACTAACCCGATTCCGTTTTTACAGATCCTGCTTCCGATAGGGTTGTCATTTCACACTTTTCAGGCCATGAGCTATACTATTGAAGTTTACCGGGGCCATCAAAAGGCCGAACGGCATTTCGGTATTTATGCTTTATACGTGATGTTTTATCCGCAATTAGTTGCCGGCCCTATTGAACGTCCTCAAAATCTGTTACCGCAATTTAAAACCGAACATCATTTTAATGCCCTGGATGTTTCTGAAGGGTTAAAACGAATGCTGATCGGTTTTTTTAAAAAGGTGGTTGTTGCCGATAGGTTATCTATATATGTAAAAACTGTTTTTAACAATTATCCTGAACACGGCTCGGCCACAATTGTGCTTGCTTCATTGTTTTTTGCAGTCCAGATTTATTGCGACTTTTCGGGCTACTCGGATATTGCGATAGGCAGTGCCAGGGTGATAGGCTTTAAGCTGATGGAAAATTTTAAACGGCCTTATTTTGCAAAAAGCATAAGCGAGTTTTGGAGCAGGTGGCATATCTCACTTTCTACGTGGTTTAAAGATTATGTGTATATACCCTTAGGAGGCAACCGGGTTAGCAAAGGCCGGTTGTATTTAAATTTATTTGCAGTGTTTATGATCAGCGGTTTGTGGCATGGCGCTAATTGGACATTTATTGTTTGGGGCGCTTTACACGGGTTTTACCTCATTTGCGGAATGGCAACGCAGAAGTGGAGGACGGCAACAGCAAGTAAATTAGGGTTAGGCAGTGGAGTATTTGCCAATTTCTTAAATATATCTTTTACAATATTCCTGGTCACTATAAGCTGGATCTTTTTCAGGGCTGTATCATTAGAGCAGGCCTGGGGTTTGTTAAAAGGTGTTTTTATTTATAAACCCGGCTTTTTCATAGGCGAACCTTCTTATTTTCTGTATGACTTGATGGCTATAGCCGCCTTGTTTTTTTACGAAATAAAGCAGGAATACGGCCATCATTCATTACGGTTTCTTCACAATGAAAATTGGGGGATCCGCATGGCTTCCTATTTAGGGTTGGTTTTTATAATCCTGTTGTTTGGCGTTTTTGACGGCGGACAATTCATTTACTTTCAGTTTTAGATTATGAAGCAGTTGAAAGAAAACAGCAATAAATTTTTTATCAGGTTGTTATTGATGATTGTGGCTTTTGTGGCTGTTGATCAGGCAGCCGGTATGTTCCTTTATTATTTTTTTACACACCAGGTTTCCGGCGAATACGCCGTTGCTAATCACGTTGTGTATAATTTAAATGAAGACGTATTGGTTTTGGGAAGCTCAAGAGCTTCTCATCATTATAACTCATCGATTATAAAGGATGGTTTACACCTAAGTTGTTTTAATGGCGGCCGGGATGGCGAAGGGCTTTTATATAGTACAGCAATTTTTGAACTGGCATTACAGCACCACGTTCCTAAGGTTGTTGTATTAGATGTAACGAGCGATGTGTTAAGTGAAAAGGAAGATGAAAAGAACAGGCTTTCCATTTTACTGCCTTATTTAAAACAATCGGATGTTATCGGCAATATGATTGAAAAGAAAGACCGGCTGGAGCTAATAAAAAGCCATCTTCAAACATACCGCTACAATGGCCAGGTGGTTTCTATATTTCAGCATTACTTTTTATCATCAGGAAACACTGTCATGGGCTTTAATCCTTTAGATAATAAAATGGACGTCAGCCGGGTTTCAACCCATACATCGCTTAAGCCATATTCAGACAGCATATCGGCCGATAATGTAAATGCGCTGGATTTGTTTATAAATGAATGTAAGCGGCAAAAAATTCAATTGTTTGTTTTTGTATCGCCAAGGTATAACGATGATACCCAACAGAATTCCTATTTAAAATTGAAAAGTACTTGTAACAGTAACAAGGTTGTTTTTCACGATTTTACCAACGATGTATATTTTAAAAACCCGGAATACTATTCGGACAGGGCGCATTTAAACGGCAGAGGAGCCGACCTGTATACCGATACCATTGTGGCTTTTATGAAAAAAAGATTAAGCCCTGCGGCTAACGTTCAATACTTCAGTAAAAACCAGGAGCCCCTGCGTGAAAATTGATTATTGTATCGGAGCTGGGATCAATAAAAAGTGAAAGGCCGCTTTTATGATAATTCATAAAGCGGCCTTTCACTTAGCATGGGGATGAATAATTTAATTAATTAACTGTTTTAACGCCGGCACCTGCTGTTACCACTGCCGGAACGTTTGCAGCAGCATCAAGCAACGTGCTGTAAGCATATGACGGCACCCAACTTGATAAAGATGAGGTGATGTCGTTAGCACCGCAATTAGAATAAATGTTGGTTGATATACCGCTGAAGTAACCTACAGGGTCGCCATCTAAGTTAGTAGTAAGTGGCTTCCTGCAGCCTGAGAAATATTCATTATCTGTCCTTACTGTACCACCGTATCTTGCACCGATGGAATAACCATCGTTGTTTAAGTGGTAGTTATTGTACATGTGGATAGTACCGAATACCAAAGTTGGCTCCCTTTCAGACACATTGTACCAGTAATTGTGGTGCAATGTAACGTGTAGTTTGCCGGTGTTGGCTGTAACAGCATCGCTTGTTACCGAGCCAATAAGCAATGACAGGTAGGTGTCATGGAATTTGTTCCATGAAATGGTTACGTAGTCAGAGCCTTCGGCAACACCGATGTCTTTACCCCAGTAATCCCAGCCATGGCTGCGGTCTGTTGCAAAATCGCAATGGTCAATCCAAACGTGGTTCGACTGGAATTTAACGTAAACACCGCATTCGGTTACGTAGTTTCTAAACGTAACGTTTTGGATAATGATGTTGCTTACAGTGAACAGGTAAAGGTTAAGGCTTGATAAAACGGCGCCGGTTTTACCGATGATGGTGGTATTTGAACCAACATACACAGGAGTTACGCCTGATCCGCTAATTGTTCCGGAAACATACACAATCTTGGGCGAATTGCCTGCCACCGCAGATTTGAACGCGGCTAATGTGTTTACAGTTACCGTGGTACCGCCTTTACCACCGGTTGTTGTACCGTTAACAGCAGCGTAACCGGTTAATACTGTACTCAAAACGGAGCCCGATGCGGTTGTTGTTGAAGTACTTGTAGCCGGAGCGGTTGTGGTGGTAGTAGTTGTTGTACCGGTAAGGGTGTAAGTGTACTTTCTTCCGTTTGTCAGAGGGCTGCTATTGTCGGAAGTTGAGAAATACAATCCGGTATCCCAGTGACTGTAACGCCCTTTACCAAGGTTTCTGATGTCACTGTGAACAGAATGAGCCGGACCTAACGCAACACCATTTTCATAAAGTTGGAGTGTTGACGCTGTTGGCTGCGTGTTTGAATCGCCGCTTACCTGAACGGGGCTGAATTTGTAAGCGTAACCTTCATCTAACCGGATTGAAGATGTGGCCATCGTGTAGACGGTGGGGGCTGTTGTTGCCAGGCTTTTGCTGGCGTTTAAATCATTAATTGGAACGGTTACTGGTTGGTCTGCATTTTTGGAGCAACTTCCGATGAGGATAATTGCGCTCAGTGCCAAACTGCCAAAAGTCATTTTTTTTAAAGATTTTGTTTTTTGCATGTTATAATTTTTAATTAAGCCCTCGAAACGTGGTCTTATATTAAAAATTACCGTTGATTTTTTCCTAAAGATATAGACTAAAAGCTTAAATAGTTCAAAAATGCTGATTCTGCTGTTTAGACGTGTAAAGTTATGTGTATTTGTGACACGTATAGTTGTGAAGTATTTTACACTTCATGACATTTGGATGACAATTTTAGTTCAGAAGAAAAAACAATTTTCGTCGATTATTGTCTTATGTCACTTTAAAACCAAGTTTTGCCCAGTATTTTTAACTTGCAATTAAAGCATTAAATTGTGAAAGCAGCTTTACAAAAAGTTGGCGCTTAACGTGGTCACTATCGCGCTTTTCAATATTCTTATTGAATTTTAACTTCTCCTTCAAACGATTTCACAAATAATTTTGGAGAAAATGATGACATAAATTCTTCGGCTTTGAGTACCATATCCATTGAGCCAATAAATATGGAGGATCGCTGGTGTAGTTCCTTTACTTCAATTTCCATAATTCTTTTGTATCCGTCTGATGCTTTGCCGCCGGCTTGCTCAATAATATAAGCCATAGGGTTACACTCGTAAATCAGCCGCAGTTTTCCCTTTTTTGCGCCTGTAGTAGGGGGATAAATAAAAATTCCGCCTTTTATTAAGGTCCGGTGTATATCCGCAACCATCGATCCTGTGTACCTGGAAGTATATGGTCGGTTGGTATCCGGATCTTCTACCTGGCAATATTTAATATATTTTTTTACCCCATCCGGAAAATGAATGTAATTGCCTTCGTTTATTGAGTAAATTGTTCCTGCTGCCGGAACAGTCATGTTAGGGTGCGAAAGGCAAAACTCACCGATTGAAGGATCAAGGGTAAAGCCATTAACACCCTTGCCTGTAGTATATACAAGCATCGTTGAAGATCCATAAATGACATATCCTGCAGCCACCTGCTCGGTACCAAGCTGTAATACATCTTCGTTTGTGGAATGTTTCCCTGTGTCTGATTTTCGTCTGTAAATAGAAAATATGGTGCCTACACCTACATTAACATCTATGTTGGATGATCCGTCTAAAGGATCAAGTGCAACAACGTAGTTTGCTTCTTTTGAAATATCCGAATCTATAACCAGGTATTCATCATTTTCTTCCGAAACAACTATACAGCATTCCCCGCCGCTTCTTAATGCTGCTATAAACTGCTCATTGGCATAAATGTCCAGCTTTTTTTGTGACTCTCCCTGAATATTGGAGGAGCCGGCATCACCTAAAATATCTACCAGGCCGGCTTTATTAATTTCCCTGTTTACAATTTTGGCGGCGATCCCAATATCACGAAGTAGCCGAGAAAGCTCGCCTTTGGCATAAGGAAAATCTTTTTGCCGCTCAATAATAAATTGTCCAAGAGTTTTAAATGCCGTCATATTTTTCGATGTTTAATGTGTTTAACCCGGTAGCTTAAAAGAAATTGGTTAACAGAATACTTACCGATTACCAATTATAACATGGTATTTACATATTGCACCCACAATGCTGTTAATTATTTACGCAAACGTTTGCGTTTTTGCTTGGTTAACCAATTTTATGGAAATGTTATTTTTAATTGATAAACAGTCTGTTAGCATAGCCTCGCATGGTGTATTTTTAAGCTATCGTGTTAATCGGGGATAATCAGCTACCTTGTTTTCGAGGATAGTAGCATCAACAGGTTATGAGTTGATCCTACCTAAAATAAAAGCCGAATAAGCTGAAAGGACAGCCTTGTTATAGAAGCTGCCATCTTAATTTGGAGGTAATTAATGCAATTCAGCCTTTTATGTTAAGCATTTATTAAGTTTGGGTTATCTAATAGTTTTAGGCTCTTTTATTCAATTTTTCTCCAGTTTTCAGCGGGTTTCTTTGCGGAAAATTAAACCCGTTGTTCATGAAATACACCTACTTTCTTAACAGGCTATTGTTTTTATTTTCAATATGCCTGCTATTTTCCGTTTCGGCTAATGCCCAAACCATAAGGGGAAAGGTAACCGATACTAAAACCGGCGAACCCCTTACCGGAGCAACAGTTCACTTAACCCAGGATGGGGTTAGCAAATTTGTTGCGGTTAACCTTAATGGCGCTTATAGCTTTAAAAATTTAAAGAATGGGCCATACAAAATACAGGTAAATTATGTTGGTTACGGCCCTTCTAAAGTTAGGGAGGGCAATATTACATCGGTCAATGAAGTCATTACGGTAAACGTGGCCTTGCAGGACGCCGATATGCAGATGACAGAAATACAGGTTAAAGCCCAGACAAATAAAGAATCTGATGGCGCTGTGCGTAGCATTGAAAAAAATGCACCGATGGTTATCAACGTACTTTCGGCAAATGCAATAAAGTTATTGCCCGACGTTACTGTGGCTAACGCTTTACAGCGTGTTAGCGGTGTAACCATTCAGCGTTCGGCAAGTGGCGAAGGTCGTTACGCTATCATTAGGGGTATGGACCAGCGTTACAACTCAACATTGGTAAACGGTATTAAAATACCAAGCCCGGATGCTCAATACCGGTTTGTGCCTATGGATATATTCCCTTCAGAAATGCTGGAAAGGCTTGAAGTGATCAAAGCGCTTACCCCAAGTATGGAAGGCGATGCCATTGGCGGCGTGATGAACCTGGTGATGAAAAGTGCTCCAAGCCAGTTTACTTTCAGCGCTAACGTATCAGGTGGCTTTTCTACCCTGTTTTCGTCAAGCAGGCCATTTGTTGGTTTCAGCGCATCTCCTAACAGCAAATCTCCGGCAGCAATCAATGGTAACAGCTATGCCGCTACCTATGCCGATTTTAGCAATAAGGCGCTTACAAGCGATAAAAATATTTCAACTCCTTTTAGCTCAACCGCCGGCCTCACTATTGGTGATAGGTTTTTGAATAAAAAATTAGGCGTTATTGTATCTGCAAGTTATCAGAACATATACCGTGGCTCTAACTCAAAGCAGCTTACGCCAAATGCGCAGCCTTCAGCTATCCCACTACCAAACTCGCCGCAGTTTTCTGATGCTTATGACCGTACTTATTCAACCCAAACAGAACGCGTAGGTATCCACAACAAAATAGATTACGCGATTAACGACAAAAACAAGATCTCGTTATACAACCTATACATTCATCAAAGCGAATTTGAATCGCGTTTTACTTCTGATACCCTTGGTTTGGGCTTAAACTCAACTGGCTTAAGCAAGCAGATCACCATCTCAAACAGGAGTATGCTAACCAAGCAAAATATCTATAACTCAACCTTGCATGGTGATCACTGGCTTGGTAACGAGTGGCGCTTAAACTGGGATGGGGTATATTCTGAAGCTACGAGGCACCAGCCGGATAGAACCGAGTTTTTTTATGATGCCAATAAAACCCTCAATAACTCGGGAGCCGTCACTGCCGAGGTTGACAACAATACCCAGTTAGACCATCATTGGGAAAATAACCGCGATAAAGACATTTCGGGATACGCTAATCTGATCTATACCCCTAAAATTGCCGGTAAAGATGTTGAGTTTTCTGCAGGTGGTTTATATCGCCATAAAGTGAGGGATGCTGATTATATCACTTATTCATTAACCGGTGGTAAATCAACCTTGTTCAATAATAATTTCGACGCTATCCCTTTTGCATTCAATTCGGCTGCTGATGGTATCGGTGCCAATAACCCCGATCTGCAAAACAACTACCACGTAAGGGAAAATGATAATGCCGAATATTTACAGATTAAGTTTGATCTGTTCCCGAAACTGCAGATATTAGGCGGCGTGCGAATCGAAAATACCGATTTGACCTACAACACCCAATCGCCCGAAACGGTTACACAAAGAAGCGGTAACATTAAATACACCGATGTATTACCAAGCATCCACTTAAAATACCAGTTAACAGATAATCAAAATATCCTTGCTTCATACTTTGCGGCAATAAGCCGTCCGGGCTTTGGTGAGCAGGTGCCATATAAAGTTACCGGTGAATATTATGACCAGGTAGGTAACCCATATTTAAAGCATATCACTGCCGATAATTACGACGTACGTTATGAGTTTTTCCCTGGCGGTGCCGATCAGTTATTGTTAGGTTCTTTCTACAAAAAAATCTATAATCCAATTGAGTACTTTGTTGTGCGCAATGGCGGTCCGAGCGATCAGGTTATTAAACCTCAAAATGACCCTGGTAATGCTACCAACTGTGGTTTTGAAGCTTTGGCTACTAAATTCTTTGGTGTGATAGGCTTTTCAATCAACTATACTTATACCCACTCAAGGATAACCACCAACAAATTGCTTTACTCAAATGACCCAACATTGGGTTTACAGCAAACCAATGTGAATCAAACGCGTCCGCTGCAAGGTCAGGCAGACCATGTGGGTAACGCATCTGTATTGTACAAAAGCGCGAAGTTAGGTTTGGATATGCAACTGGCTTTTGTTTACACCGGCGAGCGTTTGGCGCAGGTATCACCATATTATAACCTCGATTTTTACCAGCATGCCTACAACCAGTTAGATTTTTCTTTCGAAAAAACTATAGCCAAAAGATTTTCTTTCTATGGCAAGGTTAATAATATCACCAACGCGGCCAGCAAAATCTATTTGAAATACCCGCATGGTAGTCTTGATGCAAAGCAGCAGGAGTTTTTAGGCAAACAGGACATTGCAGGTCAAACGCTTGTACAAAGCGACTATTACAAAACACTATTCCTTGGTGGTTTCAGGTATAAATTATAATAAAAACAACGATGAAAAAATATATAATCCCAGTTATTTGTATCCTGATGGCAGCCGCGTTTTCCGGTTGTCAGAAATGGAAAGGTGAGCACATGGACATTTACAGCTATACACCACCGGCTGCAAACCCGGTAAGTGATAAAGCTCCGCTTTCGTGCAGCTCAAGCGGTTCAACAGTAATCCCGGTAAAAGGTACCATGCTTACCGGCAAAACATACACCGTTGAAGACGGTTGTGATTTGGTGATCAACCCAACTGATACTTTATTATTGCAGCCTGGTGTAAGATTAAACATGGGGGCCGGGAGCAGCCTTATAGCGCTTGGTACCCTGGTGAGTAACGGGTCAAAAAATCAGCCAAACTGGATCACCGTCCCTGGTATTGTAAAAAACGATGCTCCCGGTGGCCTTACAGCAGCTGCCGATCCTGCATACGCTGGTAAATGGAAAGGCATTATTGGCGGACCAACTTGTAATTTATTAGTGCTAAGATGGACACATGTGGAGTATGCCGGCTTAACCGAGGGAAAAGCAACATCAACTATTGCCGGTTCGGGTACAGGCAACCAATACAGTATCTTATTTGCCAACTATAAAGGCAGCTTCATAATGGAAGATTCCTGGTTATACGGTGGGGTGGATGACCCTATTAGGATCTCAGCAGGTAAAATAGCTATCTTCAGAAATACTTTTGAAAAAAATGGTGTCAGCGGCGGTGACTGTTTAAATGCCAAAGGTGGTACTGTTGGTACAATGGCCTACAATATGTTTATCGGTACCGCCACCAATGGCCAAAAGGCTTCAAACAAAGGTCAGGCTACGGGTGCACCGCAAACCAATATTGTAATGTATAACAATACATTTGTTAGTGGTGGCTACCGCCAGGTGCAAAGCGGTCGCGGTGGTTGTATCAATTTTGAAGAAGGTGCAGCGGGTATGTATTACAATAATGTGGCAATTAATTGCAAGGTCGGTTATCGCGTAGTTGGCAGCCCGGTTGCCGATGTTGCCCACCTTTCGTACGGTAATAACTATCAATGGGCCGATTCATTAAGCGTAGCCAACCAGTTTTACCCAACAGGCTACATCACGCAGCCGCAAAGCACGGATATCCCATCAGTCACAACATCGGCAAAATACCTGCCTTCAAATTATACTTTAGGTTCTATTTATGATGGCAACGATGTTGTACAAAAAAATAACCCGATGTTCCTGAACTTTCCGCTGCCAACTGTAGGTCATCCGTTGTACCAATATAACGCCATAGGTAACTTTAACTTTCGTTTGCTGGCCGGCTCGCCGCTTATCGGTAAGGGTAACACTACCATTAAACCGTTAATTACGGTACCGCTTGATAAGGTTTATGGCTTATCTGACGCAACATTACCTGGTGCCGATCTTGGTGCATACCAGTTAAATGGCTCAGGAAATCAGCATTAAATTATTAACTATTTATATAAGGATGAGGCTGTATCATATATCATGATCGGCCTCATTTTTTGACTTATTCAGATGCTTAAGCGATATATAATTCCGGGTTGAAGTTACTAATAAAAGGGGAGGTGACAGGGTTAACACAATTCAGGGTTGACATTTAATTATATAGCTGATAATCAGTTAATTGAATTTGTTTTTATCCAAAAAAGTGTTAACCCCCTTTTTTTTGTATAAATATTTAATTATGTGTCTAATAATCAGTTAGTTGATAGTTTTTTCTTCAAAAAACATGTTAACCCCGTTTTGTATAAATATTATCGGCTGAATTTCAATTCACAGGTAACATAACTCCAAGGTAGTCAATTCGACTAATGATACAGCCTCGTCCTTTTAAAGACTCAATTACAAAAATGAAAAAGATCATTCGTATCCTGTTTTTATTTATCATATCCCTGTTAGCTATACTATCAGTTAAGGCGCAATCAACTGATTTAAAGATTGCCTTTATCCGTCATGCCGAAAAGCCATTGAAGGGCGATAATCTGAATTGCCAGGGAATAAACAGATCGTTAAAGTTACCGGCTATACTAACCGCCAGATTTGGAGTGCCTGACAAAATATTTGTGCCCGGCCTGGGGCTGGGAGAGGCTACCAAACACTCGAGAATGTTTCAGACCATTGTGCCGCTTGCTGCCAAATACAATTTAACGGTAAACAGCTCACGTACCGAGAAGGATTCTTTAGGTTTGGCTGCCGATTTAAAAAGCCGTACCGGTGTAATATTAGTGGTATGGGAGCATAGCGGCATTGCACCAATAGTACGTTCCTTAGGCATAAAACAGGATAACCTGAAATGGCCGGATGATGATTACGATAGCATTTGGGTTGTCTCCTTTGAAAACGGCGAAGCTGTTCTTACCCGCGATAAGGAAAATATCGATCCAGGAAAAGATTGTAATTTTTAAGTTGTTTGAAAATGAAAGTTTCATAGCCGTTGACTTTAGTCAATGGCTATGATTACCTGTAATGCCAAATTGCTTAAAAATCCGGGGCGAAACTAAATTTAACGCCATATTCCGCAGCCCCCGGATGGTCAAGGTAATTAAACCTTTTGATCCCGTCTATCCGCAAAAACTTAAAGATATTACCTATACCTACTCCGGCTTCTATATAAGGTTTAGTGCCTAAAGCATAAGTGCCATTTGCCCCGTTACCACCTACCGGGAACCGGAACAAGTTAGGTGAATAAAGTGGATTATTTTCGTTACGCAAGCCGCCGAATAGTATTTTGGCTGATAGAAATTCCCTCCATTTCAGGTGTTTTATCAATGGGAATTTATTCAGCAAAAAGCCGCTGAAGCTATGGGTTAAGTTAATACCCGCATAATGATCGCTTACAAACTCAAGGTAGGTTTGCTGGTTATAGGCATCCTCATCATAGGCGAGTGACTGGTTAGCCGGGGCCAGATTGAGGAGTGGAAATGGCACTTTACCCACTAAATAATTTCCAAGTACAGTAATATCAGTATAACCAAGCTGAGACAGGTAAAACCGTTTGAAAATGCTTGCTTTAACACTGGTGAAATCATATTCACCATTGAACAGGCCTTTAAAGCCATGATTGATCTGCAAATTTATGATCGGGTATTTGCTGTAGATGGTGCGGCGGTATACCGTTCCCTGTAAAATTTGCTCATGCGGTGCATACCTGAAAGCGAGGTTCAACTCGCTGGTAGTAATGTCATGAACCATAGTGTTGGCATCGTCATTATATTGAAACACTAATGCCGCGGCGGGGCGCTGGTTCCAGTTTCTAAACGCGAGATCGAACGAAAAATGGTTTTCAAAGTCCTTTACATATTCAATTTTGGCAATCTTACTATAAAGCCAGTATATTGTTTTTCCTGTTGAAAACGATGCAAGCGCGGCTTGCTGATTGATAGTAGAAAGGTCCCTCCCCGGTACATTAATATCATTTAAATAGCTTGCCTTAAGGTAGTCATTAGGGTAGCGGTAAAAAGGTGTTTTATTGAATGAGTAAAAAGTTGCGATATTGTATTTATAAGCCTTATCGCGAGTACCATAGGCGCCAAATCCTTCAAAATAAATTGATTTGCTTAAATCGGTGGTGGTACGTCCGCCAATCTGAAAGCGGGAGCCTTCCTGGCTGTCCCGGGAATAAAATGTGCCAATGGGGCCTATCAGCACCGGGCCCGCCTTGGCATAACCTCCGGTAAACGTAGCTGCAAACCAGGTTGCCCGTTTAAATTGCGGCATTTTTTCTAACCGGGAGATGCGCGGGTACATCTTCGACTGATGATCGGTTAGTGTATCCGGCCGGTTACGAGCCCAGTATGAGGTGTCGGGCTTGTCTGCATCGGGAGCTATCTGCAATTCTTTGCCCTCATAAAATGCGGCGGGAAGCGGTTTGTCTGCTATATAGTTAGAGAAAATTACCGTTCGTTCGCCCATTAACCCAAGGCCTTTGTTTTTTAAAATGCCGAAATCGGCTTTAACATCGCTTTTGCTTAAAAAATACCGGCCGTTAGGGTTTTGCTCAAAATCAAGCGTGATCTTGAGCGTTCGCATGAAGTTAATGTTGATCTGCTTGTTTACATTAAGCTCACAGCCCCGTACAGCATAATTGCCTGTCATACTTACAAGCAGCTTACCTTCAAAAAGCAAGTCGCCTTTGGTACGTGGTGTAAAGCTTAATTCAATCAGTTTTTCCTTAGCAGTTTGTATGGTATCGGTAATAAAAAATTTGTAATAATTAGGAGAGTGATCGGCAATGGGGCTCAGAAACTGGTTGGTGATGATAAAAACATTGTTATCATAAATATCGATTACATTACCGTAAAGGCGGTTCATATAAACATCAAGGCCTGCCGTATCAATAAATTTAAGGATGTTGGCTTCCTTTTGCGCTTTGAGCACACTGATGGATTTAGCCGGATCTTTGCGATAGTAATTTTGATATTGCTTTTCGCTAAGATACGCGGGAAGCAACACCTGGGTTTGCCCGTTATCTTTTACAGTATCAAGCATAAACTGGTACATCTTAAAATAACGGCTGTTCATCAGTTTAGAAGGAACGTCGATAAATGACAGATTGATGCGCTCATATTGGTCATATTGCAGGTAATCGGCGCTTTCCATGCGGTTTTGCTTTTTATGGTCGATCACCTGCTGGATAAGCTCAACCGCAGGGTTGCCTTTATTACGGTATCGTTGTTTCTTTCCGGAAACAACCTTAACCTCTTTAAGCTGGGTTTGACTATCATGTAACCTGATGTGCAGAACGTTTACCTGTCCAGGTTTAATCACTTTTGTAACGGTCTGATAGCCAATATAAGAGAAGGTAACATGCGTAAAAGCTCCCGGGGCGTTTAACTCAAATTTCCCGTCCGGTTCTGCAATGGTTCCGTACCTGCCGCCAACAACTTTAACATTAATACCCGGAAGCGGCTGCCCCGAGGCGTCATCTACCACTTGTCCTTTAATGCTCGTTATTACCTGAGCTGATGGTTTTTTAACGCTGTCTGGTTGTTGTGCTGTGCTGCACAACGGAAACAACATAAGGATAAGCAATGGAGTTAAAAGATTAGAGAATAGCAGTCTTGTTGAGTTTGACGTTCGGGAATAAATCTCAAAAGAGGATAGCAAATTGTGGTAGATTAAGGGTACAAAAAGTGTTCAGTTTTATTCATATTTCGGGCGTGTGCCCGGAATATGCTTTTCAATTGTTTTAAACGTACAAATTAAATTTGAATTGTTACAAAAGATAGTATTATTTTAAGATTAACAGGATTGTGACGGCTATATTCAATCAATTTTAATGAACTTTCCTTTTTGGTCAAATAACAGATCTTTCCCTTTTATTTCTGCCTCAAACATCTTTTTGCCCGCCGCATTGGTTACACGCCCGGCTTCTTTAATTTTTGTGCCTTTATAATTAGTTTTAACATATTCAAAAACAGCAGGAGGTAGTTGGTTAACCGGTATGGCATCCCCCTCTTCTACAAATTCGCCTTTGGGGGTAAAAGTTACCGAAGTATCCTCGCCCGATTTGCCTCCCCAATTGGCTTCATAATTTCCTTTTTCTTTTTCCCAGGTAACTTTTGTGGCATTTGGATATTTTTTGGCGAGGCTTTGCTTTACAGCGACTGGTACTTCTAAACTGCCGGTTGCTTTTACCACGGCACCGGTACCAAGCAGGGCGGCGGTGATGATTAATAAAATGGCCTTTTTCATAAGTGCTTTTATTTTGATTTACACTAATTTAAGAGAGCAATCTGGAGGAATATGGTACGGGCAAAACAACTTGATTTTAATTGAAACAAACTTGAATGGGTTTGAACCGGTGTTTGTAATTAACCACCGCTAACTTTGTTTTGCAGATAGTAAATCCAATAAAATAAACATAACCATTTTACCATGAGAATTTTAATTTTCCTGCTTGTGTTGTGCTGCTTTTATAGCTGTGTAAGCGCTCAAAGCAATTTTTTCAATAGCAAGGACGCTTATCTTGGACAGCAGCGCCCTAACGATACACCGCGTGTTTTTGCGCAACACATGTTGGTGCCCGATAGTGGCATAGCCATGGGGCGGTCGGCCTTTTCTGCAAATGGCAAGGAGTTCTATTACGGCAATTCCATACACTGGTTTAATGCAAAAGGTAATAAGATCCGTTATTTTAAATATGATGATAACAGATGGCAAGGCCCTTTTGTACTTAACTATGATTATAGCACACCAACTTTTTCTGTTGATGGCAGGAGCATGTACTTTGCAGGCAAAGGCGATGGTAAACATTCATATGTTTGGATATCACATCGCAACAAAGATGGTTGGACAGATCCATATGTATTTCTGAAAAAGGGTTATGGCCTTTACAATTTTATGCCGACCAACAGCGGAACTTTTTATGTAGGTAGTAACGGTGATAAGGGCAACGTAAGGGACTATAGTACTTACGATTTCTGCACGCTTACCATCTCCAAAACAGATACAGTTATTAAAAGCTTAGGACCGGTTATCAATACACCGGCATTCGACGGCGATTTCTATGTAGCGTCCGATGAGTCATACATGATCATCAGCTATAAGGAAAAGCCAGATTACGAATGTGAGCTCGGGATCACTTTTCGTAAGCCCGATCATAGCTGGACAGCACCGTTAAACCTTGGTCCGCTGATTAATGATGGTGATGCCCACCGCTGGGGTGAATATGTTACTCCTGATGGTAAATACCTGATTTATACCAAAGGCACCAGTGAAAAGGATTGTTGCCTTTATTGGGTACGGTTTGATACTTTGAAGGCAAAACTAAAAAAGGAGGCGTTGGGTAAATAACTCGCCAGGCTTACTTTATTTCCGGTCCATAAAATTTCAAACCTAAAACACCTGTCATGATCAGTAGCATGAAAAATATTTCCACGTAGGAGAGGCGCTGATTTAAAAACGAAACCTCTACTAATTTGATCAGGATGAGGGTTACCGCTGTCCATACAGCATATGCTACGGCTGTTGGCACCAGTTTTATTGCCAGCGAAAAAAAGTAGATGTTGCCTATGCCGAAAACAATGTAACCTACAAAAGGTAACCATACTGGCAGGCCATGTTGCAGGCTTAAAACAGAATTAAGACGAAGTGCCTTCAAATCGCTGAATTTCATGAATTTTAGCGAGAATGTCCAGGCCGCTTCAAATGCGGCTGCGATTAAAATATATAGCCAGGCCAATATGTTTTTAGTTTTGTTGTAGTACGTTTTCTTGTTCGGATACTAAGGTAACGGGTTGCTGCTCAATCTCCAATTTAGGTGCATTGTTTATTTTAACAGGAAGTAAAGTTTTCATCCAATTCATAAACCGTGGCCGCAGGTGATAATACCAGTTAAACCAGCGGTATTTGAGCAGCGTTTTTTCGTCGAAGCGTTTTACGCTGAATGCATGCTGCAAAAAGTAATCTTTGGGGTAATCATAATAGAGGCCCCAGTTTTCGGGCTTGTTGCCAGGCGTGTGGCCCGGGTCATAAACGGTACCGAAAAGGTAATCCCAAAATGAAAACTTCGTTGCGAAGTTGGCGTGAAAAACTTCCTGGTAATTGGCATGGTGCCATAAATGCAATTGGGGCGAGTTAATGATGTACTTAAGCTTGCCCATGTTTACCTTAATATTGCCGTGTATAAACATGCCAAACATGGCATCTAACATAGCTTTTATCGGTATAACTATTGGGTTGGCACCTAACAAAATGATAGGTGCAAACTCAATGGTTTGATTAATGATGATCTCCATGATATGCGAACGCGAACCGGCTAAAAAGTCAACCTCCTTGCCCGAGTGGTGCGCCTCATGAATACGCCAGAAAAATTTATTGGAGTGCTGAAAGCGGTGAAACAAATAAATATAAAGGTCATGCGTAAGCAGGAAAAACAAAACTTGTAATGCTACAGGCCAGTTACTTATTAAATGCATATGCGACAGATCAAAATGCGCCTCTAAAGGCTTAATGATATAATCGAAAATGAGGATTTTTAAAAAATAACTTTGTATCAGTGTATACCACACTAAATCAATCCAAAAACCTTCCCTGAAAAATTTCAAGCCTTTTCTGTAAGGTGAAATCCGTTCCCAGGCAATGATGAACCCTATCCAGCAAAAAAGGATAATGGATGTTATTATGGTAGTTAGTTTTTCCGGAGACATTATAATTTAACGCTTGGTTTCTCTTTATATTCGTCGCTGATGTTTACCCTTAAACGTTTCATTGGTGCAAGTTCTGATTCGTAAACACGTTTTTCACCGTCACCCGCTGCCGTTTCAACATCCCTGATGTCGCGCACTAAACGTTGTAAACCCTGAGGCTCAACAGAAGCAGCGTGGTCAGATCCCCACATGGCACGGTCGAGCGTAAAGTGGCGCTCAACAAAGGTTGCGCCCATAGCTACTGCACCTACGGTAGTTGCCAAACCTGTTTCGTGGCCCGAATAGCCGATAGGGATGCCCGGATATTTATTCTCCAGCGTCTGGATCATTTTAAGGTTAAGCTCATGCGGAGGGCATGGATAAGCCGAAGTTGAATGAGCAATAAACAGTGGATAGTTTTCATCAAAGGCATTGATATAATCCATAGTTGTTTCGATCTCTTTCATGGTCGACATACCGGTTGAAAGCATTAACGGTTTGCCGGTTTCAAGGATACGCTGGATCAGGGCAAAGTCGGTTAATGACGCCGACGCCAGTTTGTATAGGATGGTATCAAACTGTTCCATAAAATCGACAGATGGTGAGTCCCAGGCAGATACAAACCAGTCGATACCTACTTTTTTGCAATATTGGTCGATGGTTGCATATTCGGCTATGCCAAATTCGGTTTTACGTTTGTAGTCGATATAGGTAATGCGGCCCCATGGGGTGTCACGCATAATTTCCCACTGATCGCGCGGCACGCAAATTTCAGGTGTGCGTTTTTGAAATTTAACCGCATCGGCTTTGGCTGCTACAGCCTCATCAATTAATTTCTTACAAATATCAAGTGAACCATTGTGGTTGATGCCAATTTCGGCAATGATATAGCTTGGCTGGCCTTTGCCAATTATCCGGCCGTTTTGTAAAGTGATGGTGCCATTTCTTTTACCCGATAAGTATTTTTCGTTTTTGGCTTCGATAATCAGTTCGGCAAACTCCCGGAAGCACCCGTCGCCACCATTTAATGAACTTACGAAGTCTACCTGTGCTTTAACGTGCGGTAAAGCATCGGCAGGAGACGCGGTAAGGCCGGCCAGTTTCATCACTTCCAGGTCGTTGTAATCATCGCCGATAAAAGCAACTTCGGTAGGTTGCAGCTCTAAGCGGCCGCAAATTTCTTTAAAAGCAGCTACTTTATCTTTTGTACCTAAATGCAGTTCGGTGATGTGTAATTTTTCTGCTCTTTTAATTAATGACGGCGAGTTTTCGCCGGTAATAATACCAGTATTTACATCAGCAAATTTGCGAAGGCGTTCAACCCCCATACCATCGCGCATGCTGAATTTTTTTAAAAGCTCGCCGTCGTGATTGTAGTATACTCCGGCATCTGTTAAAACCCCATCGTTGTCGGTAAGCAATAATTTAATGCCGGCCGCTTTTTGTTTTAAAATCTCGTTCATAATAGTTGGTTTAAATTAAATAGCTGTCCACCCCCCGTCCACAACCAGGTTAGCGCCGGTCATATAAGCCGATGCCTCGCTGGCCAGGAATATAAGCGCGCCCTGATAGTCTGACGCTTGGGCCATGCGCCCTAATAAAGTTTTTGCTGAATAGTTGCCAATGAAATCTTCGGTTTGCCCGGCTTCAACGCCGCCCGGAGAAAGGGTATTTACCCTCACACCCGTATGACCCCAATAGGCGGCCAAAAAGCGGGTGAAATTAATAATAGCACCCTTGGTAACCGGGTAGGCTGCCGACTTGTAAAAAGTTTGCTGACCGTGCGAATCGCGGTAAATGCTTTGATCGGGCCCAACCATGCCATATGTTGATGCTATGTTGATGATACTACCGCTGCGTTGCAAGGCCATGTGTGTACCAAATACCTGTGAACATAAGAATACGCCGGTAACATTTACATTAAGCGATTGCTGAAAAGCCTCCAACGGATAGTTTTCAAACGCAGATAACTCCTTGGCCATGGCCGGGTTCTCGAACTTATCGTTAATGGCGGCGTTGTTTACCAACACATCAACCGAATCATATTTATCAAGTGCTGCATTGAGCGCATCAATTAATGATTCTTTGCTGGTTACGTCAACGCCCAGCCCTAAATGATTATCGCCCAGTTCTGCGGCAAATGCCCTGGTTGCTTCAGCATTTATATCGGCCACTATTACGTTTGCACCTGCTGCTGCAAGGGCTTCGCAATGTTTACGACCGATGAGCCCTAAAGCACCCGTTACAACTGCAGTTTTCCCTTTTAATGAAAACAGATCCATGACTTAGGCTATACTTTTAGGTTTGATGTTGTAATTGCTCACCTTACGGAAAACGGCCTCTAACACTTCGCCTTTCAGTTGATCTTTGATATTACCGCTTTCGATGGCTGCTTTTAGCAATGGCAATACATCACGGTAAGCAGCAAGGATGTAGTCGATATCTTCGGTGCTATGGCTGTAACACATATTATGGAAGCCTGCCCAAAGCACACCGCGTTTTATCATTTCCTGCTGCATGAAAGTTTTCACTTCCAGTCCGTTACCGGCATCAGGAGTAAAGGTTACCATGCTGCGGCAGTTAAAACCTACACAACGGGTGTATTTATCAACGCCTAACTCAATGGCAAGGCTGTTGTAGCCATCTTTTAAAAGTGCACCATGCTCGTCAAGGTATTGTGGTACCTTTTTATCGCGAAGCTCATTGATAGTAGCGATGCAAGCCGCTAATGATAAAGCCTCGCCGCCAAAGGTTGTATAGCTGAATACTTCAGAGTTGAACAACTCCATCACATCGGCACGGCCTGTTAACAATGCTATTGGCATACCGTTGGCACATGCTTTTGAAAACACAGCCAAATCAGCTTTCACATTGAAATACTCCTGCGCGCCACCAACTGCTACACGGAAGCCTGTCCACATTTCGTCAAAAATGAGCAGGGTGCCATTAGCTTTGCAAACTTCTGCAAGCTCCTGCAGATATCCCGGTTTCGGTGCCTCAAAAATGAAAGGCTCCAGTATAAGGGCTGCAACTGTTTCATCCAAAGCCGCTTTTACTGATTCAATGTCATTATATTCAAAAGTGTAAGTTAAATCCTGGATAGCTTCAGGCACACCCGAGTTACGGCTGGTAATACCAATATACCAGTCATGCCAGCCATGGTAACCACAGCAAAATACTTTATCCCTGCCGGTAAATGCACGTGCCACGCGGATAGCTGCCGAACAAACATCAGCTCCTGTTTTAGAGATCTTTACCGCTTCGGCATTAGGCACAACTTGTTGTACCAGTTCCGAAAGCTCAACCTCTAAAGGATGCATCAGTGAAAAGGTGATGCCATCATTTAATTGCCGACGGATAGCTTCATCAACGGCGGGGTAGGCATAACCCAAAGAGATTGGGCCGATGGCCGAGTTTAAATCGATGTATTCGTTACCGTCAACGTCCCATACGTGCGATCCTTTACCTTTTACAAGGTATTTTGGCGCTACGCCTTTGGTAAATTGCCCCGGGCCTTTGGCAAGGGTTTGGGTAACCGGTTTCTGAACCTTTAAAGCGCGTTCGTATAATTTATCTGACTCGGTAATGTTTGGATAATCGTTGTTAAGGTCTATTTTATTAGCCATGGTCAATATTTTTATTCTGAAAATTCAGGTGTTAAAATTTGTGGTTGGTTGTGGGTAGTTTGGTAGCCCAGTATTTTTTCGGCAATCTGCTTGCCTGTAAATCCTTCGTGCTCTAATACTGATGGAAGCAGTGCCGGCCTGAACCATTTTTCGTTCAGTGCCATAGGTAGTACATTAGCTGTGGTACGATGTTTTAATAAAACCTCTGCTACAATGGTGTACAGGCCACCGGTTAAAAAGTGATCTTCAAGTGTAACCACCAGTTTGCTTTGTGCCGATGCTTTCAATATAGCCTGCTCATCAACAGGTTTAAGGCTACGCATGTTGATCAAACCCACAGAAAGGCCTTCGCTTTTCAGCATTTCAACAGCGATGAGCGCCTGCTCAAATAATAAGCCGTAGGTTAAAATGGTTACATCGCTGCCCTCAGCTATCACTTCGGCTTTGCCTGGGGTAAAAGGTTCGTGTACGTAAGTGGTTTTGCGTGTGTTAATGCGGGTATATGCCGGGCTTTTGCTTTCCCAGATCTGAGGCAGCATTTTTACCAGGTCATCTTCATCAGCCGGGGCAAATACGGTTACATTAGGGATGCCACGCATAATCGAGATATCTTCAACAGCCTGGTGGGTTGGCCCGTTACCATCTGATAAAAAACCGGGGATGAATGAGCTCAACTTAACCGGCAAATTGGCGATGCCAACGTCGGTGCGTACAAACTCAAACGCACGCATGGTTAAAAAAGCAGCAAGCGCGTGTGCTACCGGGGTACGGCCACGCAGGGCAAGGCCCGCCGCCGCACCAATCATGGTTTGCTCGGTAATACCGGTATCAATAAAACGTTTGCCTAATATACCGGGCAGGTTACGTACCAGCGCGCGGTTCTCGGCAGTCATTACAATCACCTGCTCGTTGGCAAGCGCTGTTTGGGTTAAAAGTTCTTCGTAACTCATCTTATCGCACCACTAAAGTTTCTGATGTTAATGTTGTTTGATGTTCGCCATGCAGCTCCAGTAAAAGTTGCTGGATTTCGTCTGCGTTGAAATTGCAGAACCACCTGTCGGCACGTTCCTGTATGCTTGGCAGGCCTTTACCACGCACGGTATCGGCAATAATGACATTCAGTTTTCCGGCCTGGAAAGGGAAGGCGCCGAAAGCTTGGTCAAGCTCGGCAAAGCTGTGCCCGTTTATTCTTTTAACTGCCGCGCCAAAAGCTTCAAATTTGTCGGCAAGCGGCTCCAGTGGAATCAGGTCTTCCGTACGCATATTAGCCTGGAAATGGTTGCGGTCAACCACGAATAGCAGGTTATCCAGTTTATAAGCATTGGCCACCAGTATAGCTTCCCAGCAAGTACCTTCGTTCAATTCGCCATCACCCAAAATACAAATCACTTTGTTCGTGCTGCCGCTGATCTTCAAGTCCATAGCCACACCAATTGCTACCGAAGGCAAATGGCCTAATGAGCCTGAGTGAAACTCAATGCCCGGAATTTTGGTGTTTGGGTGCCAGTAAATATGATCATTAAGTAGCAGGTGGTTTTTTAAACGTTCTTTCTCTAATAAACCCAGTTCGGCAAAGGTGCCGTACAAGGCAGGCACATCATGGCCTTTTGACAGAAAAAGGTAATCGCGGTTTGGATCATCAAGATTATCCTTATTGATGTTCAAAAAGCGACTGTATAAATAAACGATCAGATCCACCGCTGAAAGCGATGCACCTGTAAAACACCCGCCATCGGTAGACATGCGGATGATGTGCTCCCGTACCTTCAGTGCGGTGCCGGTTAATTCCTGGTAATTGTTGTTCTCCACTGTTATCATTCGCTTGTTATAATTCCTGTAAGTTTTTTGAGGGTGCCTGTTTGGTTTGGGCAGATGTAATGGTTTTTAGCTCATCTACATGGTGCCTGTACCAGTTTACCCCGGCATATTGTGCATTGATATTATAGATTCCGGGTTTTTGAGTTAGCAGGTTAAGGATATCATCGCATGAGAAATTATTGTTATCTGCATATAATTCGCGGAATACCCGTTCTATGAAATAATAGTCTTCTGCATAGTCAATCGTAAACCGGTGCGACATGGAATAATCCAAACCGGCAGGCCAGGTTACGTTACCAAGCCTGAATAATTGAGGATTTTCCCATATATAAGGAGTGGTATGCTCCAGTTCCAGCTCCCGGCTTGCTTGTTCCCAAGCTTTGGTGAGGCAATCCATGGTCATGATCTCCACATCGTTGCCATCGGGATATGTTGCCGGGTGGAGGTTGCTTACAAAATCAAAGTCGTTGCGGTTGGCAAAAAAGTAATCCAATACATGGTCCACAATACACGGATCAATGAGCGGGCAATCAGAGGGGATCTTTAATACAACATCTGCATTATGCAATTTCGCTGCCTGGTAATGCCTGTCGAGCAGGTTATTCAGACTGCCGCGATAATAAGGGATACCTATGTTGATAGCTTCATTGATGATGATATCATCAGCCGGCGTTTCGGATGTGGCGATGATCACTTCTGCCTCGTGACTGATCATTTTAAGCCGCTCAATCATCCTTGCCAGCAGGCTTTTCCCCAATATAGGCAGCATTACCTTACCCGGTAAACGGCTCGAAGCCATGCGGGCCTGTACTACAATTAATATTTTCTGTTTCACGGTAAATGATTACCAGTTAGCTATTAGTTCTTCGGTTAATTGCGTCTCCGGCTTATTAACCTGGTATTTATCCATAGCCGCGTGCGGGTCAAAGCTTTTCTTATCGCCATCGTGGTTTAAAAAACCGCGGCAAATGGCAGCGATATTTCTTGCTGATACGCCATCGTTTTGTATCGGTGCAAGTCTTTTAAGCTCATCGACATCAAAAAGTGAATGAACTTTTTTGCCTAAAGCAATACCTGTATAAACTACAGTTGAGTATTGTGTAATAAGCTCACAGCAATTAGCTATCATATGGTTGGTATTGCCTTTACTGTATACCAATGTACCGGCCGGTGTATTGGCGTAGATTTCTTTTTCGGCCCTGGCAAAATTTTCGTTAGGGTGAAGCTTAAAGAGCAATGGGCGGCCATTGGCAATTTTTACCGCTTTTTTAATAAAGGCAATCCTGTTTTCAATGCGGAATGTTTCGCGCATATCAGTAGTGGCTACCATTACATAGTTGTGGTGCGGAAAATCATTATTAACGTGCTGAACCAGGTTATCATAGTTTGGCATGCCTGTTACCACAATTTTGCGTTCGCTGGTACCTTTACCTGTAAAGTACTGTTTGTAACCTTCTGATGCGGCACAATAGACATCACATATGTTTGACGAACCGTTTAACGAGGTGTTGCCGCAAAGTGTAGGAGGAAGCTTTAGGGCTTTAACAACACTGCTCCAGGGAGTGTAACGATCAATCATACCCTCCTGCACCCAAATGGTTTTAATGTTGCGCATGCGCGGAGGCACAATCAAATCGGTACAGAATACAACAAGGTCATATTTGTTTTTTTGTGCCCTGAAATCAATTTGTAAAGCATGTTTTTGAAGGTACTCTTCAGAAATAAGCCTGAATTTGGTAGAAAGCACTGTGCCGCTAAGCAGGGTAGTTTTATTAATAATGGTATTTAAGGTAGTATTATCAGTAAACAACTGGCTAAACCAGCAGTCAAACTCAGGCAGCTCATTAGCTATCTGGTGCATTTGAGTGGTTTGGTTAATTGAACCGGTAATGAATAATATTTTCTTCATCCTTTTATTTCAATTAGCTTTTTATTCCCGGAATTTTGTTTGTGAAAGGCATTAAGGTATAGACCGATTTTGTATAGATTCTGTAGTTAGCCGTCGTGAAAAGAAATTGGCCGGATGGCACAGTAATATTGTTAGGTTGAGTAGTTGTCATATCAAATATCAAAATATCGCACAGCCAATTCTTTACAAATTCCTGATTCAGAATTTAAATAAGAAGTTGCCATATCCGGCTAAAACTTATGATTTGATAAATGTAGGAGGGTAGTTTTTAAATAATGAAAACCCAAAGTTATCAAATCGTTAAGCCGTAATTTTCAGTAAATTATTTATTAACAAACGCGCCGCTCTGTTAATTGCTTTAAACAGAGTGTTATAGTGCAGGAGATAAAACTAAAAAACGTAAAATGCAGTAAGGTTAATTGAAATACAAGTTACAATCAATTTACACTATTGCAAAATTTTTCTTACAAACAGTAAATAGATATTATAATTCCTAATTTAACTGGCTTTTTTAATGGGAATGTAATAATAATAAAAGCGTTGCCAGAGGCTCAGCCCTTTTTTAGGTGCATTAAATATTGCAGGACTTTGTAATTGGTGATCATATAAAAGTTTAGCCTATTATAATAGGCGTGGCTAAACCATTACCTTAAATATGATTAAGATGGCGGTAACAAATAATACGATCATCCCAGCCAGGAAAAGGTAATCGGCCACGGCTTCCGAACGTCCACCGGGTTTTATATTTCCCCGGATAGACAGAAAAGAAAGTATACAGCTTAGCATAAAGAAAACAAGTGCTATGGTTACTGTCTCGTCAATATAGGTCCGGTCGGACATTTTCAGGAATTTCAATGAGGTAAGTACCACAAAGCACAAGCCCAGTAAATTTGATGCTGCGTTAAGGATGTGTGGCGATTTATCGTTGCGGGTCATACAATCATAAAACTAATAAAATTTAGTGTTTAGAGGCTGTTTGCTTTCAAAATCTTTTTCGGTCAATATCAGAACGGTAATAACATAACCGCATGCCTGATGTGTAAAATGATTACAGATTGATTATTTTTATACCTGTGTAAGAGTTTAAAAGACTATTAAGATAACAGCCATATTGTTGTGTTATTCAGAATCGCCTTTTAAAATAACGATATATCGCCACTTGTTTTTGTGCTGATTTTTGTTAAGTATCTGTATTTTAGATGCTTGCGTGTTTGGTATGCCTCTTGTAAGCAGTTTATTTATAGTATTTTAGGCCCTACATCTTAAACACATTACCTCATGACAAAAAAGATACTTACTTTTTTATTCCTTACAGGTTCGGCGGTGTATGCAAACGCGCAGGCCATAGCGCCATCGGCCTGGCAAAAATTTCCGGACAGCACCATTGTAAGTGTTCATGCTTCATATGACGATGTAAGCGGGGTTCACCGTTGGCTGTTCGGTGAAAACTATCGTAAGGACTGGGCTATGAAAGTGAAGCTTCCGGTTATAAAACTATCGCAAATAAATGGCGGACTATCACCTATTAAACAAGGTGGTGGTATGGAATCAAAGTCGTTACGTTTGGAAGATAAAACCGGCCGCGAGTGGGTATTGCGTAGTGTTGAAAAAACACCGGATAAACTCTTGCCCGAAAATTTGCAGGGTACCTTTGCTGTTGATTGGGTTGGTGATGAATTTAGCGGCCAGCACCCATATTCCGCTTTGATTGTGCCACCGCTTGCCGAAGCTGCGCATGTACCGCACGCCAACCCGGTTATAGGTGTTGTAGCCGACGACCCCGCACTTGGACAATATAGTAAGTTATTTGTTGGTACCGTATGTTTGATAGAAGAAAGGGAGCCTGTTGGTTCATCAGATAATACCCTTAAAATGGAAGGGCAACTGCTTAAAAGCTATGATAACAGGTTGGATGGGGAAGGCTTTTTACGCGCCCGAATGCTTGATCTTTTAATGGGTGATTGGGACAGGCACGAAGATCAATGGCGCTGGGCTGATACTAAAAATGGTAAAGGTAAAACCTATGTTGCTGTACCACGTGACCGTGATCAGGTATTTCACGTTACACAAGGTGTGTTTCCGAGTATTGCAGCTCTGCCATGGATAGATCCCTTACTTGAAGATTTTACAGGGGGGATTCCACATGTGAAATATTCTCTTTTTAAAACAAGGTTCATGAAGCAGTATCCGGATGCACAAATAGGCTACGAACGATGGATGCAGATTGCCAATGAATTTGTTAAAGCCGAAACTGATGCTGTGCTTGAAGAAAGTTTAAAACGCCTGCCTGCAGAAAGCTATAGATTGAGGCATAAAGAGTTGCTTGCCATATTAAAACAACGCCGGGATAATATACCGGCAGCAATGAGTGAGTATTATAAATTTACTAATAGAATAGTGGATATCCGCGCTACGGATAAAAGTGAACTGATCACCGTTGCCGATGCGCCCGACAAGGCTATGCGTATAACAATTAATAAACTGAATAAAGATGGCGAAACCAAAGATCAGTTTATGGATATGGTGTACAAACCCGAAATCACTAAAGAAATAAGATTGTATGTTTCTGCCGGAGATGACCGCATAGTTATTAATAATGCCAATTCGCCCATTAAGTTAAGATTGATTGATAGTGTGGGTAGTAAAACTGTTGAGGTTAAGCAGTCGGCACAAACAATAAAATTTTATGGTCGGCGGGATAGCACCAATTTTACCGGCAACGTCGGCCAATTAAATAAGCATCTTTCAAATGATACCTCAAATACTCAGTTTTTACCCACCAATTTATACAATGTGTGGATGCCGCTCGCCACTGCAGCATTAAATAAGGATGATGGCTTTTTACTTGGCCTGGGTTTTCAATATACCGGTCATGATGGTTTCAGGAAATTGCCTTATTCAACATTACAGCAGGTAATGATCACCCATTCGTTTGCTACGGATGCTTTCAGGATCAAATACCGGGGGGAATGGATAGATGCCGTTGGCAAAGCTGATTTTACTATGCAGGCCAACATCCAGTCGCCTGATAATACGGTGAACTTTTTTGGCCTGGGTAATGAAAGCCCGTTAAATAAATTTCCTGGTTATCGTACTTACTACCGTACACGGTATGATATTTATCAGTTTGATCCGGCTTTACGCTGGCATACCGGCAAAAACAGTGATATCAGTGTTGGTCCTTCATTTCAGTTTTATCATCTTGATCTTTCACAAAATACCGGGAGGTTCATTAACCAAACATCGCTTATCAACTCTTATGATAGTTTAACAGTTGGAAAAGATAAGGCGCACCTTGGTGCGTTGGTTAATTATGCTACAAATCAGCGCGATAATAATATCCTGCCTACTAAAGGATACTACTTTACTGTAACGGTACAAGGTTATGAAGGACTTAACAGTTATTCCAAATCTTTTGTACAGATTAAGCCAGAGTTTACTTTCTATCAAAAACTAACCCCTGGCGGTGCTATTGTATTATCTGATCGTGTTGGTGGCGGTGTAAGTTTTGGAAAGCCGGCCTTTTATCAATCAATGTTTTTGGGCGGACAAGGCAACCTATTGGGGTATCTGCAAAACCGGTTTGCAGGCAAGCATATGGTGTTCAATAATTTACAGGCAAGGGTTAAACTTGCTGATATAGCCAGTTATATTTTACCTGGCCAGTTGGGTTTGGTAGGCTTTTATGATACGGGTCGTGTTTGGATAGAAGATGAGCATTCGGATAAATGGCATACCGGTACCGGCGGCGGGTTGTATTTTGCACCGGCAAGTTTAACAGTATTACAGTTGCTGGCCGGTCATTCAAGCGAAGGCTGGTATCCTTACATATCGCTTAACTTCAGGTTGTAATGAATCTTTGCCGAAGTTGGTTGAGGTAAAAAAAACAAAAAAATTGCAACGTTTTTTTTTGAAAAAGCGTCATATTCTTAAACACGCGATCATGAAAAAACTAATCTTCTCACTTATGGCTTCGTTACTAACGGTTTCGATAGCCTTTAATGCTTCCGCGCAAACTGTAACCCGCAACGTATCGGGTTATAACGGTATTGCCTGTGGTGGCCCGTTTAACGTATTTATTAAAATTGATGGAACCGAAAGCCTGAAACTTGATGTTGATGCCAATGTAGTTGATGATATTAAAACTGAAGTAGAAAACGGCATATTAAAAGTTGAATTTAAAGATCACTGGAAAAACCACCGCAATATGCAACGCGCCAACATTTACATCACCGCAAAAAGCCTTGGATACCTTGCTAACAGCGGTTCAGGAAATGCGACTGTTGATGGTACAATGACCGCCGAAAATGCCAAAATTGCGTTAAGCGGTTCGGGGAATATTAAAACTGCCGTTAAATCAGGTACTTTGGACCTGAAAATCAGCGGATCGGGCTCAATTGATGTTAATGGCAGTACAGGTATGGCCGACTGCCGTATTTCGGGTTCGGGAGAGATCAACGGTAAATCGTTGAGGACTGAAACTGTTGAAGCTTCAATTGCAGGTTCAGGAAATATTAATTTGATTGCCAGTAAAACAGTTTCTGCGCGTATTTCTGGTTCAGGAAGTGTTGTATATTCGGGTACTGCAACAATTGGTACAACCCGTTACGCGGGATCAGGCAGGGTTAGCAAAGCTGATTAAAACCTGGTTAACTTACTATATCGAAAGACTGCTTCTTCATAGCGGTCTTTTTTTGTTATTAGTGTAGCGAATTAAAAGTTTCTATCGTACGGATAGGTAAAACCTTCACTTTATGATTAAGCCTGTATTGATATTTAAGAATTTAACTGTTTGCCTGTTGCTATCGGTTTTGTTTTCTCTTGGCGCCTGTAAAAAAGACAAGGCGCAGCAACCCGTCAAAAAAAATACATCCCTTTTTGGCCAGTGGTATATTCCGGTTAAAGAGGGGGAACAAGCGCGTTATTTAGTATTCTCGTCGGATAGTACTTTTATTTTGGCTGATGTAACTTATAAAAATGGTAATTCAACAACGGTTCAGTACACCGGGAAATTTCATACTAAAGGAGATGGATTAAACATTGTTATCGAAAAAAAAATCGTAAGTGAAGGTAGTAATGTTATCAGTACCGACCCTTCTAACGCTCAATTTTATACCAATTCGGCGTTTGTTGTCGACAATTATAAATTGACCATAAACTATAAAGACAATATCGGGGCTGCTATGAAAAGTATTTTTTCGATGGTACTTCAGGATAAAGTTATTTGATTTAGTTTTGTTTTTTAAGCACCCCGGTCGGGGTGCTTTTTTGTTTATACTTTATTAATTCCGCCGGCCACACGTTGAGCCTAACGAATACATGATTCCCCCTTGCTTAAATTATCGGCATAAGTGCCGGCGAAATATCAATTCACATAGCTGGAGTAAACCCTTTGCGTTGGCCCTTTAGTTTAATCGCCTGGTATATCATAATCAGAATAAATAACACCAGCATGATCAAAAGTCCCATTTTTACTACAGGAGAGCCAGGTCCTTCAGCCAGTGGTTGTTCAACCGGAAGTCTGGTGAGCGTTTCAACTACAGCAGGTACTAATGAGAAAAATAAGGTGGCTGTCATGCCTATAGTTTGTACATAATCGGCCTTGCTGCCAAAAATGCGCAGGGAGGGGGCATAGTAAACAACAGGCAATAATATTAAAATAAGAAACGAAAGGTTGTGGGCACTGCTCAGGTGACCGGTTTTCATAACCAAAAATGAGGATAAACAGGCCAGCACGGTAAAAACACCGTAAAGCCTGCCGTTTTTTGTTTTAGGGGCGATTTTCCCGTCCTGAAACAATGCAATAAAACCGATGGCAACTCCCACAAGACTTATGGCTGTATGAATAACTCCTAATGTTGATAAATGATTTGGCATAACAGTGATTTTTAAGGTTAATAGTATTTTGAAAAGTGATTTGCTTAAGAATAAACAGGTTTTATCAATACTTATGTCTTTTTGTTATATTATTGATAATGAGTTATTTGTAATCTGTTTGACTTTGAAATGACGAAATCTCGTCACGATTTGCCATTACTAACGGAATATAGCAATTGTGAGTTATAAAATAGTAAAACAAACTTATCTGCGGCGTTAAGGTTAGTTAAAATAGTTGCATGCTAAATCTGAAACAAATGTTGAGCATTTATTATAAGATCTGGGTTGACGCCATTACGCAGGAAAGGGCGAAGAAAGGCGAAGATGGCAAGTATTGGAAGGCATTTACAATTATCCCCATATCTTTGATTCAGGGGGTTAACCTGCTAACATTATTGTTTTTCCTTCGTTTTTTTACTGATATTCCTATCCTTTTTACGCTCGACCTAACCCGGGATAAAGCCATAAATGCTTTCATTGCCGGTTTACTTGTGTTTTTTATCCCCTTTGTGCTATTGAATTACCTGCTTATATTTTACAACAATCGTTATAATAAGTTGATGAACTTATATCCCGCTAAGGATAGTAAGCTCTATCGTAATTATGTTTTAATAAGTTTGGGTATAATAGTGATCCCTTTTGTACTTAAGCTGATTTTTTAACAAATGGATTGTATTAATAAAATCTTTTAAACGGTTATGATCTGATTTTTGATGGCAAAAAGTACCATGCCCGTTCTTGATTTAAGCCCAAACTTTTGAAATAACGATTCGCGATAATTATCAATAGTATGCGGGCTCAGGTTCATTTCGTCGGCAATTTGCCTGTAGGTGAGCTCAGAGCAGCTTAGTTTCAGAAATATAAGTTCATTGGAGCTAAGCTCTTTGGATTTATCGGCGGGTGTATTTTTATTTTGCATGGTATAAAGCAATTTGCCGCTTACCAGTTCATTTAGATAATAGCCGTGCTTTTGGATAGTTTGCATCGCATAAACCACGTCTCTTATCTTCGATTCCTTAAGCATATAGCCAACAGCCCCGTTCTTAAGCATGTTTATAATCGGTTTATCTTCGTCAGACATGCTTAACGCCAGCACTTTTACTGTAGGGTGATTTTCACGTAACCAGGCCGTAGCTGCGTAACCATCCATTACCGGCATGGTTATATCCATCAATATAATATCAGGTAAGGAGGATTTTTTTAGCTTGCTGATCATATCCTCTCCATTTTCGGCGTCAAAAAGGATATTGATCTCTTTAAAATCGCCCAGTAAGCTGATCATTCCCTGTCTAAATAAGGTATGATTATCAACTATGGCAATTTGTACAGGCCCGGTAAATGTTGAAGTGTGCATTAATATTAGGTGTATATGTTAACTGATGTTAATCATATTGCCAAAGTAAAAAAAATAATGAACTTATATTTCATTTTACCATGCAGTTTAAAGCAAAAAAGGGTGGTTTCACCCTTTTTAATTCTTAATTGTTAAGCGAGATTTGGGTTGTTGAAAGAAATATACCCAACTTTTAATTTACACACCTGATAAAATAAATATTCAAGTGCTGCGAAGAGGCGTCGGGATATTGAAATTACAGCTCGAAACGATATTAACTGAATTTAAGGAAGCCCTAAACCTTTTTGCTCAATTATTTAATATTGATGTTTAGCCCATTATAAGAGTCATCGGCTTTCGTAATGGGCTATTTCTTTTTACAGCCGCCTGTCTTCTTCTTTGATGGGCAGATCATTGATGCTGGCATAGCGCTTTTGCATTAAGCCGTTTTCGTCAAACTCCCAGTTCTCGTTGCCATAAGCACGAAACCATTGGCCTTCGGCATTATGATATTCGTACTCAAAACGTACTGCAATACGGTTATCTGTAAAGGCCCACAGTTCTTTTTTTAATTTATAATCGAATTCTTTTTCCCATTTGCGGGTTAAAAATTCCACTACCTGTTGGCGCCCGTTTACAAATTCCGAGCGGTTGCGCCATTCGGTGTCAATGGTGTAAGCTAAAGAAACCCTTGCCGGGTCCTGGCTGTTCCAGGCGTCTTCGGCTAATTGCACTTTTTGGGTGGCTGTTTCAAAGTTAAATGGCGGTAATGGCAGCTTTTGTTCCATGATGGTAATAATCTGATTTGATATATCAAAGTTAAGACGATGCAGGGTTATTTAATGGTACTATTCAACGTTCCTTTGGTATTATGTTTTCTTTTTTTAAATTTAGATAGGCCCTCTTAACCAGTTTATTACCTGTTAATCATGAAAGCCAAAAGTACCAAACCAGTTGTCCTTGCCGACTCGGCAGGGGTAGACAGTTATATGCAAAAGCTTGATCACCCATTGAAGGAAGTGTTAGGAGCGCTGAGAAAAATTATCCTGGCTATTGACGATGAAATTGGCGAGCATATCAAATGGAATGCACCGAGCTTTTTATATATCGGTGAAATGAAACCCTTTGATCCTAAAGAGTATAAAAGATATATTATCGTTTCGAACGTGTACCAAAAAGATTGTATCAGACTGGTATTCCCCTCAGGGGCAAAGATCAATGATACATCCGGTTTGCTTTCCGGCGATTATGCCGACGGCCGCCGGTTGGCTTTTTTTCACAATATGGAAGAAGTTAAGGCAAAAGAAGAAGCTTTGCGAAATGTTGTGAAAACCTGGTTGACTTTGCTGGATAAATAAAAGGAGAAAGCTATGATCAAATTTATTCAGCACATAAAAGAACTTAACGTTGGAGCTGTTAAAGTGATGATCGAAGAAGACCACGGCTGGCTTACCTGGGCTGAAGACAGCGGTAAAAACGCACTTCATTACCTGTGTGGCATTGAAATCGCCAAACGCCCTGCAAAAGCCGAAGAAAGTTTGACCATGCTTAAGCTGTTGCTGGCAAAAGGCATGGATATCAATTCAATCCACCGGATAAAAGAGGAATGCGGCTTTTTTCCGGCCACCCCGCTTTGGTATGCTTATACCCGGGGAAGAAATAAGCTGTTATATGAATATTTGCTGGCTAATGGCGCCAATCCGGAGCATTGCATGTATGCCATAACCTGGTATAATGATGTGAAAGCCGCCGGTCTGTTTAAAAGCTATGGTGCACAAACAGACCCGGGTGCTGGAGATGACAGCCCGTTTATGGCCGCATTCAACTGGAAACGCTTTGAAGTGGCCGAATGGTTTTTAAGCAATGGCGCCGATGTAAATTTTACCGATAAAGACGGGAATACTGCACTTTTTTATGCGGTGAAACGAAAGTATAAACTGGATCAGATCAGGTTGTTGCTGAAATATGGCGCCGACTTTAATATAGAGAATAAACAGGGGATATCAGCCAGGAAATTGGCAGAGCAAAATAATCAGACCGGGGTTTTGAAGTTGTTTATCTCTTGAATTAAATAATTATTCTTATAATGAATGTCTAAAAAGTAGTGTTGACCCGGGGCTTTTTTTAATTGTTATAATCGGGTAAGAAATGATTATAGGCATGTTTTTAAGCATGTGGCTCATAACAATATTTGAATCTCAGTACTCCACAGCTGTGTCCTGTTTGTAGCGCCCATTATAAATTGCTGTTGATTCTGTAGGTGGCTCCTAATCTACATGTAAACATCGCCATTTTAGTATTCGCAATCTGCCCATTTTATTTAATTTTGCCGAATGGATTTTATCATAGAAGCGGCCGTAAAAGCAGTTAAACAATTATACCAGACTGACATTGAACCGGCTGCCGTTAGCATACAGGAAACACGTAAGGAGTTTGAAGGACAAGTAACCATAGTAACCTTCCCGTTCACCAAATTTTCGCGCAAAGGCCCGGAACAAACCGGTGCCGAAATAGGGGAGTTCCTTAAAAACGAATTAAAGGAAGTTGCCTCCTTTAACGTGATTAAAGGTTTCCTTAATCTTTCTATAACCGACGAATACTGGATCGGTCGTTTATATAACAACATTACTTCCGATGATTTTGCGGTAGCAAAGCCTAACGGACAAAAGGTAATGGTAGAGTATTCATCGCCCAATACCAACAAACCGCTGCACCTTGGTCATATCCGTAACAACCTGTTGGGGTATTCAGTTGCTGAGATACTGGCTGCTGATGGTTACGAGGTGATCAAAACCAATCTGGTTAACGACCGCGGGATCCATATCTGTAAATCCATGCTGGCCTGGCAAAAATTCGGTAATGGCGAAACGCCTGAATCTTCGGGCATGAAGGGCGATCACCTGGTAGGTAAATATTATGTGCTATTTGATAAAGAACTGAGGGAGCAGCTTAAACCTGTTTTGAGTGATGTTTATGAAAAGCATGATCTTTCGGCCTTTAAAGAAAACCAAAAAGCAAAGATTGAAGAATCGTTAGCTACCATAGCTAAGGTAAAAGAAAAAGTTACTCAAACCGACGAAGCAAATCAAAAGCTTATTGGCGAACTGGACGATAAAATTGCCGGCGAAGAAGACAAGATTAAAGAGATAGCCAAAAATGCCACTCCTATCATGATCGAAACCCAGCAGATGCTGCAAAAATGGGAAGCCGGTGATGAAGAGGTAATGAATCTTTGGCGCACCATGAATGGCTGGGTGTACGCCGGTTTTGCTGAAACTTACAAGCAACTGGGTGTTTATTTTGATAAATACTATTACGAATCCAACACTTACCTGTTAGGTAAAGATATTATTGAAGAAGGGCTTACAAAAGGCGTATTCTTTAAAAAAGCGGATAACTCGGTTTGGATAGACCTTACCTCAGAGGGGCTTGACGAAAAGTTGGTACTTCGTGGTGACGGTACTTCAGTTTATATTACCCAGGACATGGGTACCGCACAATTGAAGTACAACGATTATCATATGGATAAGTCCATTTATGTGGTGGGCAACGAGCAGGATTATCATTTTAAGGTGCTGTTCCTGATCTTACAAAAATTAGGTAAAACGGGTGCGGATGGATTGTTCCATCTGTCATATGGTATGGTTGACCTGCCTTCAGGTAAAATGAAATCGCGCGAGGGGACGGTAGTGGATGCCGATGACCTGATGGCCGAGATGGAAACAACCGCTAAAGAGCAAACCGAAGCCATGGGCAAGGTTGACGCGTTTAGCAAGGAAGATAAAGTTGCGTTATATCATACTATTGGTATGGGCGCGCTTAAATACTTTCTGTTAAAAGTTGATCCTAAAAAACGTTTGTTGTTTGATCCTAATGAATCGGTAGATTTTCAGGGGCACACAGGACCATTTATTCAATATACCCACGCCCGGATTAAGTCGGTATTAAGTAGGGCTGATTATCAGGTTGGAATTAAACCGACTGTAACTGAACTGGCAGGCGTTGAACGCGATTTAATTGTATTACTTGATAAATACCCTGAAACAGTTAAAGAAGCTGCAAACGGTTATAGCCCGGCAGTAATAGCCAACTATGTATATGAGCTTGCTAAAACATATAACAAGTTCTATCATGAAAAGTCGATCTTACAGGCTGAAGATGAGGATTCAAAACAATTCCGTTTGGCCTTATCGGCATCATCAGCCAAGGTGATCAGCAAAGGGATGAAACTTTTGGGGATTGAAGTGCCTGAGAGGATGTAATTGCCCCCTAACCCCCTGAAAGGGGAACGAGCACGGTTAAAAGAAAAGCCTTTAGCAGAAAAAATTGCTAAAGGCTTTCTGTTTTATAACTCCCTCTTTAGGGGGCCGGGGGGCTACCTCCAATACCCCCTTACCCAAACATATCCCCGATTGGTTGGTTGCCAATGTCCCTGAACATATACCCGGTTATATCTTGGCCTTGCATAAAAGCCCTGGCGGTAAACGTAATGGTTACCGCGCCAAACCCATTCGCCGGGTACCCAAACAGCATTAGGGTAGGGAGCTACCGGACGAACATACACCGGTTCAACCGGGCGTTCGGTTACGTAAGCCTGGCTTGAGCATGATGCAAATAATGAGCCTGTTAGGGCGAGTACTATTCCTAATTTAGCAATGGTTTTCATTTCAGATGTTTTTAGTTGTTCAGTATAATAACTTTTGACAACATCCAACATCGAAAGTTTAACGGCGTTTAGGCTATGAATTTATCGGCCACAACCAAATCTTTGCTGCCCGCGGAGTATTTATAAAATCCACTGCCTGTCTTGGCTCCTAAGTGGTCAGCCGTAACCATATTTACCAGCAGCGGGCATGGGGCATATTTAGGGTTTCCGAAGCCATCATGCAATACCTTCAAAATAGCAAGGCAAACATCCAGCCCAATGAAATCGGCTAATTGCAGCGGCCCCATCGGGTGGGCCATACCCAGTTTCATCACCATATCAATTTCCTGTACGCCAGCAACGCCTTCATATAAGGTATAAATAGCCTCGTTTATCATGGGCATTAAAATGCGGTTGGCTACAAAGCCTGGATAGTCATTTACCTCAACCGGATCTTTGCCCAAAGTGCGCGAAAGTTCCATAATGGTTTCGGTAACGGCATCAGTAGTGGCATACCCCCGTATTACTTCAACAAGCTTCATTACCGGCACCGGGTTCATGAAGTGCATACCTATCACATTGCCCGGATGTTTGGTTACCGAAGCAATTCTGGTGATAGAAATAGATGAGGTGTTGGATGCCAGTATTACGTTTTCATTGCAAATTTCGCTGAGCTGTTTAAACAGTTTTAGTTTTATTTCCTGGTTTTCGGTAGCAGCTTCAATTACCAGGCCGGCATTTTGAGCGCCTTCGGCCAAATCTGTAAAAACACGGATACGGCTCAGCGTTTCTGTTTTCGCCCCTTCGGTGATGGTGCCTTTTTTTACTTGCCTGTCGAGATTGTTGCTGATGGCTTGTAAAGCTTTGCTCAGGGCATCGTCGCTGATATCCACCAATGATACTTCAAAGCCATATTGCGCGAAGGTGTGGGCAATGCCGTTGCCCATAGTGCCGGAGCCAATTACAGTAATGTTTTTCATAGTATTTGTTTACGAAACCGGCAAAACATCGGTTTATATAATCTGCCGGTATTACAAGGTAATAAACTTACCGGCCTCTTTAACAGTTTTTTTGTTGATAGTTTTAAATTCAGGGATCTGTCCGAGATCGGCAGCTTCTGAATATTCAAGAATATAACTTTTTGAATAGATATCCTTATCACCGTTAAAAATCACTCCCATAACAGGGATGCCATATTTTTTTAACGCATGTAAGGAAAGCAGGGTATGATTAATACTGCCTAAATAGTGTTTACTTACCAGTATTACCTTTGCATTAAGCTGTTTAATAAGGTCGATAATAAGAAAGTTATCATTCAACGGTACCATAAGGCCACCGGCGCCCTCAATAATTAGCTGGTTATCAGTTTTAGGCAGAACGATGTTTTCCAGGTCGATAGTCACTTTATCAAGGGCAGCAGATTTATGAGGGGAGAATGGCTGAGTTAAAGCATAGGCCTCCGGGAAAAATTGGGTAACCGGATTTGAGATAAGAGTTTTAACTTTCAGCGTATCGCTTTTATCAAGATCGCCCGACTGTATGGGCTTCCAGTAATCTGCGTTTAATTTTTCGGTTAAAATAGCCGAAACCAGGGTTTTACCTATGCCGGTATCAATACCGGAAATAAATATCGGTTGCTTATCAGGCATGTAATAGTATAAATTTGTTAAGCGTTGCAGCAAGCAAAGTTAACTCATTTTCGGTATTAAAACTATGCAGGCAGATCCTGATGCGCTCGGTACCTTGTGCAACCGTAGGGCTTAGGATAGGCCTCACATCAAGATTATTGGTTTGCAGCTGCCTGGCTGCTTCCCGGGCTGTTTCGTTACTTTTGAGCACGATACATTGGATGGAGCTATCGCTGTTTAGGAGCGTATAGGTTTCGCCCGTGTTTACTTTCTCTTTAAATAACCGGATGTTCCTTTTTAGGTTAATGATGGCCTCGTCTGAGTTTTCCAATAGCTGATATGCCATTTTGATCGCCGCAAGCTGATGGAAAGATGCAGCAGTAGTATAAATAAAAGAACGTGAAAAATTGATGAGGTAATTCCGTAGGTTGCTGCTTCCAAGTACTATTGCACCATGACTACCCAAAGCTTTACCAAACGTAATCACACGGGCAAAGATCCTTTGTTGTAAACCCAGTTCACAAACCAAGCCTTTAGAATAGAGACCTACAGCATGTGCTTCATCAATAATCAGGGCGGCGTTATATTTCTCAGTAAGGTTGAAAATTTCCAAAACCGGAGGGGTATCTCCATCCATGGAGTAAACGCTTTCAATAACCACATAGCAATTGCCCTTAGCTAATTTTAATTTAGCTTCTAAACTTTCCAGGTCATTGTGCCTGAAACTATAGCGATTGGCATAGCTTAACCTTGCGCCGTCGATGATCGAGGCATGTACCAGCTCGTCCAAAATTAGCGTATCACCGCGCTGGGCCAGGGACGAAAGCAAACCCAGGTTAGCATCATAACCCGAATTAAAAAGCAGGCTGGCTTCACTTTGGTGATAAGCAGCTATTTGATCCTCCAGATCTTCGGCATATTGTATGTTGCCCGATAGCAGCCTTGAACCGGCGGCTCCATTTAAGCTAAGCGGATGGTTGTTTACCTCGCGAGCGATGCTTTGTTTCAGAACTGCCGATCGGGCAAAGCCGAGGTAATCATTAGAGCAAAAATCAATCAGGCTGCTTTCGGGTTTCAGTTGCCGGTATGTGCCTGCCTGTTGTCTTTCATCTAATCTGCGTTTTAAAAAGTCTTCGGCTGTATTCAATGTGCTTCGTTTTGTGCAAAAATAAAAAAAGCGACCATTGGCCGCTTTTTTCTATTTGATAATATTTACCGGCCGCCGCCGCCCTGGCGCATGCGATCCATTCTTTCCTTCATTGCCTTATCATAAGCAGCAGCCTGCTCTGCTGTTAAAATAGCTTTGATCTTGGTATTGGTTGCTTCCATCATGGGGCGCATTGCCGAGCGCATTGCATCCCTGTCGCCGTTGGCAGCAGTGCGTACGCTGTCCATTTTGGTTGCCTGCTCTTTGTAAATTGCAGTGATCTTAGTTGTTTGATCATCTGTTAATTTAAGCTGGGTTTGCAATTCTTTTGCTCTTTCTTCGGGGCTTCTTCTCATGCCGCCCTGCGCGTAGCTGGCTGCAGAAATTCCTAAAAGGAAGCAGCACATTAACAATAATTTTTTCATAGCTTTTTAATTTAATTTACGTTTTATCAGTATGATAAAGATATATCGTAATAGTTTAAAAAAGCCGATGTAACTTAATTGTTGCCTTGCTGTAAGTTGGATATCGAACGCTGCATCTGCGCCATCATAGCAGTTAAACTTTCCATGGTAGGCTCAGGTGAAGGTGATGGCAATTGTGTAGAAATATAACCTTTAGCTTTCCACAGTTCCAGCACATCTTCGCCTGATATTTCATAAGGTTCGTAAGCCGGGTTATCGGAAATAAGCTTTAATTTTTTATTTTCTTTAAATTTATTGCCAATGCGCTTATAAACAACACCATCATTTTTAGATATTACCACATAGGTTTCGCCGCTTTTTACATCGCCCCAGTTTTCTACATATTCACCTATTATAATAGTGCCTGATACAAGTGGGAGCATGGAGTCGCCTTTGATCTCAAAAGCGCGGTAAGTGCCCTGTTTAAACATAGGCAGGTAAAACTTCGGAAGCTGTGCCACGTATTCAGGATCGGCATAACCATTAAGGTATCCGGCGCTGGCTTTTACGGGCACCATTTCTATATTTTCATTTTCTTCCTTATCAACAGAAATACTCAGGATCCGCAGGTTGGCGGGGTTGCCTTTTGGTTTTGGCTGCCATTTTTCGTTGATGGTTTCGTTGATAAAGTCATCAATAGTAACATCAAAATAGGTTGCTAATGTTTTTAGTAAGTCGTATTTGGGATCGGCCCGGTCTTCTTCGTATGCGCCTACTAATGAACGTTTTATACCTAATTCATCCGCAAATTGCTGTTGCGTTAAACCCTTCTTTTTGCGGAGAAACTTAATATTTTGTGAAATTATTGACATAAAATTTGGATTTGCTAAATTTATTAGTAATTTTATGCTCATAAAGTTAGTAATAATTATCTGTTCACCAAATTTTTTATCATAAAATGAAACGTTTTGTTTATATCATTACCGACAGGAACCGTAAAAATCTGCATGTAGGCTTATGTTCAGACCTGATGAAAACCATCCAGTTTTACAGCGAAATGCCAACTTTGTTTTTCGACAATGCGCAGCAGCTTAACCGTTTGGTTTACTTTGAGGAGATCAATACCGAAGAACAGGCTATGGAACGTTTTAAAGTGGTGAGCACTTATACCCGTCCGCAAAAAGAAAAAATGATCAGATCTGTTAATGCCGACTGGATAGATTTGACCATTGGGTTAAAATATGAGCAGGGCTTACGTGTAAGGCCGCAGCTACGCCCGTCTTTAAATGTGAACCGCAGGGTTATGGCTTTTTAATAAATTTTAAAGCCCTTGAGTTCATGCAGTACCTTTTGCCGCCGCGGTCGGCAGGCCCGTCATCAAATACGTGGCCAAGGTGTAAGCCTGTACTTTTTTCAATAACGTCGTCGCGGCTCATGCCGTAGCTGTTATCCGTAATTATTGCTACTTTTTTCGGGTCGACAGGTTTAACAAAACTTGGCCAGCCCGTACCGCTATCATATTTGTCATCAGAGGTGAATAATGTGTCGCCGGTTGCGGCGCTTACGTAAACACCTTTTTCGTGGTTATTCCAATATTCGTTCTGATAGGGTGGCTCGGTGCCACTTTCAACCATAATATGGTATTGATTGGATGTAAGCGTCTTTTTCCATTCATCGGCAGGTTTGCTCAGTTTACGTTTGGCACCCTGCCCGTTGGTATTTTGGCATCCTAATGCTATCAGGATGCTTAAAGCTATCACTGTTAAGATGAGTGTTTTCATAACCCATTATGTTTTGATGTTATAGATGCTTCCTTTTCGTTGCCGGAAACTATTATGAGCTTTAACTCAAATACGTAATTTTATTGTATGAGGATTGTCATTTGGCAGTCTGTTTATATGAGCTTCTTTTTGGGTACCAGTACTTTGTTTACCAGATGTACTATACCGTTGTTTTGTTTAATATCAACCTGACTGATTGTACTTTTACCGCCATTGCCGTCAATCAAAACAATATTACTGTTGCTATCTATTTTAGCGAATAATTTACCACCCGAAAGTGTGGTAAATGTGGCTATGCCTTTTCCTTTATTGATCTTTTTCTGAATGTCTCTTGCCTTTAGCTGTCCTGCAATGGCATGATAAGCTACTAAATCTGTAAGTTCCCAAATATGCGCAGGTTTGGCAAGGGAGTCGAACTTACCGGTAGGCATGTCGCTAAACCCGCCATCAATCGGTACAAATACGGTGATAGGCCCGCGGCTTGTGTAAGTGAGTGCGAGGTTTGTTTTTTGAATGAAAATATAAAATGTATGCGTATTGGGCGCTACAGATATGTTTTTTACAATATCATTGGCAGGAAGCATTGTTGTTGTATTACTGCTTTTGCTGTCGGTTTGGGCCAGCAATAATGCCGGGCAAAATACAATGGATATTAAAAGCAGTAACTTTTTCATAGTGTGTAGGTTATAGGTTAAACATACAAAATATAAATAGGTTTTAAAATGGATAGCCGGGTTGTAGATTATAAGCTACCTTTGTTAACCTATGGAAATCTTCCCTACGCAATACTCAACCTTATCATCAAAAGCACTGAATATAAAACTTCAGGAAAGTTATGGTTTAAGTCATACAACGTGCCGGTTATTGATCCGCAATGTGAGCGACACTTATATTATAGAAAATGCAGCCGAAAAGTACATTTTTAAAATTTACAGGGATGCGCACCGAAAGCTGGAAGAGATCAAAGGCGAGGTAGAGTTATTAACTATCCTATTTCAAAGAGGTGCAAAAGTGTCCCGACCTATCTCTGATAAAAGCGGTGAAATGTTACAGGTATTCAATGCTGCTGAAGGAACCCGGTATGGTGTTTTGTTTGCATGGGCACAAGGTAACGTTGTTTATACTATGAATGATCGGCAGATTGAAACCGTTGGAAGGGAGATGGCTGTGATACATAATATTACATCTGCAATTGAACTTAGCTATCACCGTCATACGTACTCAATAGAAACTGTTATCGTTAATCCACTTAAAATACTTGAGCCTGCATTTGCAGGCCTTGAAGATGACCATGCCTATTTAAAGCAAACTGCCGCTGAAGTAATGGAGAGGTATAATCAATTTGATGAAGGTTTTAGCTATGGCTATTGCCATTTTGATTTTCTTCCGAAAAACTTTCATTTCGATGATGCGGGTGACATAACTTTCTTTGATTTTGATTTCGTAGGTAAAGGTTTGATGGCTTATGATGTTACATCATTTTTTATTCACTATTTTTTAGAGTTTACCTACGGAAAGATCACTGAGCAAGAAGCGCGTGATGCTTTCCGGACTTTTGTTAATAGTTACCGTAAAGTACGGCCCTTATCAAATGAAGAAATAGCCGCCATACCATATTTAGGTTTTGGATTTTGGGTGTTTTATTTTGGCTTTCAGTATGAAAACTTTGATGATTGGTCGAATTTGTTTTGGGGGCCTAAGTTTATGAAAGACCGGGTTGCATTAATTAAGAAGTGGATGGACACGGCCCACAGTTTATTGCCAAAGTTTGATATTGACGCAGAGATAAAATAGAAAAAGCGGCCGGGAAGCCGCTTTTCTTATATCGTAGCAATAATTATTATTACCAACCTGGTGTAAAACCTAAACCAAACAACGGTTTTTTAACATCGCTGCGGTTAAATGGAACAGCCAGGTAAGGCTCTAATATAAAGGCACCAAAAACGTTTATTCGCAGGGAAATACCTGCACTCAATGCAGGTACCCGGCCGTAAATGTTTTGTGTTGTAGTAGTACCATCAGAGTTTATAAAATCCTGCTGACCAATCACCGGAGGATCTTTCTGAAAATAGATATGATCGCCGGCATTCCAGGCCAATCCCGCATCAAAAAACAAGTTAAGATCGGTAAACAGGAATTTGGATTTAATAGCAGCCAATTTTTCGGGACCGGTAAATGGCAAGCGCACCTCAAAGTTAAACACAGCTAAACGACTGCCTGATAATTGATCGATAGTAAAGCCATTAGTCGAAGCCTTGCCGTTGTTATAAAATGTTTGGCCTTCGTAACCCCTGATATAAAAAGGATAGCCCACAAATAATGGATAAAGCCCTTTATCGTCGCCAAAACGACCGGTTGCAAAAAACCTGGCAGCAAAGGTAACCGGTGCTGTACGTACATATTTTCTTACATCAATTGTTGGCGCAAAGAACTTATAGGTGCCAAAATTATAACCGGCTTCCAGCCTGTACCTGAAACCATTCAACGGTGCTGTAACGCCAAAAAATGAGTTGTCACCAATTAGCGCGGTTGAAAGCGTTAAAATGGAATATGATTTTAAGTTATAGAAATAAGTGGAACCGTAGTTTTGATTAAGGGTTGCAGACTCTTCTTCGTTAGGGATTTTTTTCCTGTCGGATGTGATGTAGTTACCAATACCTACCTGGGGTTTGCCATTTACCATAGCGGTATCAAGCAGGTAATAATCGCTGTAACGGTCAACACGGTAATAGTTGTGTGAGGCTGCTCCGCTCACTTCAAAGCGTGTTGTCCTGGAAATAGGGTATGAGGTAAACACCCTGCCCGCATCCTCAAAATTGCGGATAATGTCAATGTTATCAGAATAAACGGTTTGATTTTTACCGCCCACATTCCTTACCGGGTAAGTGGTTGTATTGAAGCCGAACTGGTAAGGGATGTGGGAAACGCCCACACCAAGGTTCCAGCGGCCGGTTTGATTTACGTAGGTTACAGCAGCACCTGAATCATAGATCTGCCCGTTTACCGATGCCGCGGCAAAGATCTGGTTGCGGCCTAAAATATCACTAAATACACCCTGGATCCCGCTTGAAAGACTCGTGCCATAGAAGTTACTTACACCAACACCTATACCACTACCGGCAAGGTAATCAAGTTTGAATTTTGAACGGAATGGGATTGCTTTAACAGAATCAGTCGGGATTTTACGATAGGCCAAAAAGTTGTTCAGGTTAGAGTTGATCAGGTCGACGCCCACAGAACGGTTTGGCGGCAACGTGCCTGCTGCAAAGTTAACTTCACCCGGCTGCACAACAACAGGAGTAAAGTCGGAAGCTTTGGCGTTATAAATGGAATATTTTTGCGCACGATAGTAAGAGTAAACCACGTCATCGTGATTGGAAATACTTAATGCCGGTGAATATTCTGTAATGCCAGAGATGCCCGTGAACAGGTTTGTCATTTGTTCTATCTGACCCGACGCGATAGTATAGCGGTAAAGGTTACGGAAGCCATCACGGTTTGACAGGAAGTAGATCTGCTTGCCATCAGCCGAGTATTGCGGGTTCAGATTGTTAGCGCCGTTAAAAATTTTTATGTCGGTTATCTTTCCCGTTGCCAGATCAAGTTCGGCAAGGTTGAAAGGGATGTCCTGTTCAAGGCTTTGGTCATAAGTGGTCCTATCGCTTGAAAAAATGATCTTTTTACCATCCGGCGAATAGCTTGGTTGGTAATCAGAAAACTTATCGTTAGTAAGCTGCGTAATCTTTTTGGTATCGAAGTTATAAGAATACAAATCGCTCTGCCCTTCAACCAATCCCTGGAAAACAATATCCTTGCCATTGGGCGACCATGAAACGTTACTGAACTGACCTACCTGCTCCATCGAAATATCGTCAATTACATTGCCGCTTTTCAGGTCAACTACATCGAGCCTGTTACGGCCCTTGCTAAATACGCTAAATGCAAATTTAGTTCCATCCGGCGACCATGCACCCGCCGATTCGATGAAGTTAAACTCATCAATATGGGTATTGGATACCTTACTCGTGAGTTTTCGTAATATGCGCCCTGTTTTAGCATCGGCCAAATAAAGATCAATGCTGAATAAACTTTTGGCTGATAAAAAGGCGACATATTTACCATCGGGACTAACGGACGGGGCAACCACAAGGTCGCCACCGTTTTTACTGTCAACCAGTTTGATGCCTTTAGGTGTTTGAGTGGTATCCTTTAAAAAGGGTTTATAGGTAGCCTCTATAGAGTTTTTCCAAAGTCGGGAGAGCGTACGGTCGTCATAACCAAAAGTGCGCCTGATACCATATTCCATGCCAAATTTGGCTGCGTTTTTAAAGAATGGCACAATAACGGTATCGCCATAAGTAGAGCCTATGAACGACCAAAAAGCTTCGCCATAACGATATGGGAAATATTTGCTGCTTTCGGTAAGGTCACGAACAGATGGAATATCATGATTGAGATAAGCATCACGCATCCACATGGCTGTGTAAGTATCCTTTTTTCCTAATGAAAGATATTCGGCCATACCCTCTATCATCCAAAGCGGAATGTTATTTATATTTTCATATTCGGACGAATCATGTCCCATCAGCAGGCGATACTGAAACGCATGCACCAGCTCGTGGCCTATTACATGCCTTGTGGTTTGGTTGGTCTCCATCACCGGCATTACCACACGGTTTTTAAGGCCTTCGGTAACACCGCCGGTGCCAACGCTAATTTCACCATCAATAGCGGTTGTTTGCTGAAAATCGGGATGGTTGGCGTATAGGATTATCGGGTTGGCGTGTTTAAAGGTATCTCTGAAAACTTGTTGGTGCAAGGTATACCAAAGCTCACTTTCCTGGGCAAAGCGTTTTACCATACTATCGTTTTTTAGGTAATAGTAAATCTCGAAGTGAGGGGTTTTATAAACGTTAAACTTGAGGTTTTTGTACCTTACCTTGTTTTGGCCAAAATATTGCGCCCTGGCATTGATGCTTATCAACAGCGAGCCGACAAAACAAATGAATATAATGGTGTGTTTTTTAACTCTATTGAAAAGTGAGTAAACTTTATTCATATATTATTTAACTAAATAGATATGGCTAATTTAATAAAATAAGGTTGTTCTTAGTCCAAAAAACAACCTTATTCATTTTCTCTTCACAGTATGGAAAAAAACGCCTGTACCCGTTTACCGTTGATTATTAGGCGGTGTGCTTTCCGGGTTTTCCGGATTGTTTTCCTGTACAGGTGTTACGCCCGTTGTATCAATAGGGTTGCTTAAACTATCAGTTGAAGTTGTATCTTCTTCAATATGCGGCGATGGGCAATTATAAGTTTTGGTGATCTTGCTCCATGGTTTAGGGAATGGGCCGTAAGTATAACCTAACGACTGATCGGCATATACTTTTTCCATAAACCTGCCGAAGATAGGCAACGCCGTATGTGAGCCTTCGCCAGTTTCGGATGTGGTAAAGTGCACTGAGCGGTCATCAGCACCAACCCAAATGCCTGTCACCAGATCTTTGGTGATACCCATATACCAGCCATCCACATAATCGGATGATGTGCCGGTTTTGCCGCCTATCTGGTTGTCTTTTTTCCAAAGGCCGTTGTATTCCCACAGCGCTTGTGAGGTTCCGCCGGGTTCTTCCATCCCCCCGCGGAACATGTAAAGCATCAGCCAGGCAGTTTCCTCGCTTAGTACTTTCTCTGTTTTAAGCTTAAACTCCTGTATCACATTGCCTTGCTGATCAGTGATTTTAGTGACCAGTAACGGATCCAATTTTTCACCCTTGTTAAGAAAGGTGCTATAAGCCCTAACCATTTCATAAACAGAAACATCATTTGAACCCAATGATACCGATGGAACGGACTTCAAAGGGCTTTCGATGCCGCAGCGGTGAGCGTATTCCACAATTTTATCCCAGCCCACTTTTTCGGTTAGTTGTGCCGTAATGGAATTGACAGATTTACCCATAGCCCAGCGCAGTGACATTTCACGATAGGAGAAATGGAAGTCGGCATTGTTAGGCTCCCAAACTTTGTCCTCGCCATTGTCTTTGTACTTGATGGATACCGGCTTGTCGGTAAACTTATCGCAAGGGGTAAAGCCATTATCAAGCGCTGTTAAATAGGCAAATGGCTTAAAGGTGGAGCCTGCCTGTCTGCGGCTTTGGTTTACGTGATCGTAATTAAAGAAACGATGATCGATACCACCAATCCAAACTTTTATTTTACCGGTTGATGGCTCCAGTGTCATCATGCCGGTGTTCAGGATCTTAGCGTAATATTTTATAGAATCTATAGTAGAAAAAGTAGTGTCCTGTTCTCCATGCCAGGTAAACACGGTCATCCGTTTTTTCGTTTTAAAGTAATCCTGGATCTTAATCGTATCACCGCCGTATTTTTTTTCAAGTAGCTTGTAAATAGGGAGCCTTTGTTCGTTTTTGAGGATGAAATCTTTGATCTCAACGCCTTTTGAATCGCGCCACGGATTTTTGTTCCCCCAAAGGTTATAGAAGCGTTTTTGCAGCATCTTCATTTTTTCGGTAACAGCTTCTTCGGCATATTGCTGCATTTTTGAATCGATGGTAGTATAGATCTTCAGGCCATCTTCATAAAGGTTGTAATCATTTTCCTTACACCATTTATCCAGCCATTTCTCAACGGCGCGGCGCAGGTATGAATCGCCGTGGGAGTCGTCTTCAACATAACTCAGGTCGAGCCCGAGTGGCAATGCGACGTTACTTTTATACTGGTCGGCAGTGAGGAACTTATATTTTTCCATTTGTCCCAATACAGTATTGCGCCTTTCGGTAGCGCGCTGCGGATTTTTAATGGGGTTGTAGCTCGATGTGGCTTTCAGCATGCCGATAAGTAAGGCTGATTCGGCAGGGTTTAAGGTGCCGGGCTGCTTATTAAAATATTTTAACGATGCTGTTTTAATACCGTATGAATTGTTGCCAAAGGGCACGGTATTGAAGTACAGCGTCAATATTTGCTGCTTGCTGTAAACGTGCTCAATTTTAAAAGCGGTAAGCCATTCCTTGCATTTATAAACAATAGTGCGCAGCACCGGGATATGCTTAATAACGCCCTGCGATTTCTTTTTACGCGTTTCAAAAAGGTTTTTGGCTAACTGCTGGGTTATGGTACTGCCGCCTCGGCGGTCGCCTTTGGCTGTTGAGAGCACACTGGTAAAAAAGGAGTAAAAATCTACTCCGCCATGACTGTAAAACCGCACATCTTCAGTTGCCACAAGGGCGTTTATGAGGTTGGGGGAGATCTCTTTAAATTCAATTGGTGAGCGGTTTTCTTTATAATATTGGCCTATTAGCTTTCCATCGGCAGTGTAAACTTCCGAGCCGACAGAAAGTACGGGACTTTTAATATCCTGCATGTCAGGTGAGTATCCGAAAAGCCAAAGGAAATTAAGCTCAATAGAACAAAAGAAAATAATTACGAAGTAAATGAATATGACAAAATATCTCAGAAACCGGTTGCGTATACGTCTGAACATTGGGTAAAGATGTAAAATTATGACACTATATCATAGTGCAGTTTAACAAATATAAACAACGTAAAATAGACAGGTAAATTTTAGGTTAACACTGGCATAATACATATTTATATTGTGCAAAGTACACAATAAATAAATCAAAAGCTGTTTGGATAAAAAAAATCGCCTGTTGAAGGTTGCAACGTATATTTGAAATTAAGTTGCTAAAACTTTAATGTTGTTTTTGTACTTTGTATGGATATCTATTTATATGAAAAGTTTGACAGAACAATTTAAAGTACCAAGTAATAGCAAATTTTCGCTGAATGATCATGATCCTGCATTTAGCGATGGTTACGAAAAAGAAGATGCCGGGTCTGTTTTGGATGAACTGATAGCTGAAACTTCTAAATTGGAGGCACAACTTTATGCCTCAAACAGTTATTCATTGCTTATTATTTTTCAAGCGATGGATGCTGCCGGAAAAGATAGCGCTATAGCGCACACTATGTCGGGCATAAACCCGCAGGGCTGCCAGGTTTATAGCTTTAAACAACCCAGTTCAGAAGACTATGATCACGACTTTTTGTGGCGGCATTACAAAGCCCTGCCCGAAAGAGGGCGGATTGGTATCCATAACAGGTCGCACTATGAAAATGTACTTGTCGTTAAAGTCCATCCCGAACTTGTTTTAAAAGAAAATAACCCGGCCATAAAACAAGTTGAAGATATTGATAAACAGTTTTGGGAACAACGGTATGAGAGCATCCGCAATTTTGAAAAGCATATCTGTAACAGCGGTACTGTTGTGATCAAATTTTTCCTTAATGTTTCAAAGCAAGAGCAAAAAAAGCGGTTTTTAAAGCGAATAGATAACCCCAAAAAAAATTGGAAGTTCCAGGCCAGCGATATTGCGGAACGGGAGCATTGGGATGAGTATATGAAAGCTTATGAAAAAGCCATTAACGAAACCGCTACAGATGATTGCCCCTGGTATGTTATCCCGGCTGATAAGAAATGGTTTACGCGCATCGCGATATCAACTATAATCAGAGATACCTTGAAAAAGTTGAAGCTGGAATTCCCTGTTTTGCCTAAAGACGAAATGGAAAAGCTACAGGAGGCTAAACACTTGTTAGAAAAGCAATAACGGAAATATTAAGACTTACGAAATTTTCAAAACTTCGTAAGTCTTAAACTGCGCTGTGAAAATCTTAAATGCCTGAAAACATATTTTGTGCGGGCTCGCCTATAAGGGGCATCGGTTTTCTTTCGCCATTAATTGCGCCAATTAAACCGATGATCCAAATAACCAGCAAGCCCAGGCGTATAATCCAAAGGATAGACGCACCAATAAATATCCCTGATGTTACAAAGGCCAGGCCTATAATAAAACCTGCAATCCATGAAATAAGAATTGAAACGAGGTGAAACAATAAGGTTTGCCTCATCTGGTAGGATGCAAGCGGTGTTTTATTGTTGGTGTATAATGCAAAATAAGCGATAAGCCATCCGATAAGCGTAAAATAACTGATGATGCCGGCGGTCTTACCGTCGTCAGAGGTAGGTTTGTAATTTTCCATGTGTGGTAAAGTTTTTTGTATAAAGCTAACCGTTTAAAAATGAAATAGTTTTATTCGTTTTTAAATGATATCTCATAGCAGACTTTATTTATCCGCACATCAAATCATTACTCTATTGTTATTTCATCGGCAAAAATGTAGGATTGATTGCCTTTGTTCTCATGCCAGTCGGGTAGCGGGCCGTATTGCTTGGCTATCAGTTTAATATAACGGACACTGGTGTTTAACGGCGCGGTAAATTCCTGCGTTTGCACGTTGGTATCTTTAATATCAACTTTGGTGTTAATGGTGGTCGCCAGTTTGTAAGTTTTGCCATCATTTGATGTCCAGAACTGTACATATTTAGGGAACACAATCCATGCTCGGCTATCCTGCAAGGTACTGATACTGATTTGTTTGATGGGCTTAACGGCGCTCATATCAACAATGGCTATAAAATCTTTTCCCTGGTAGCCCTGCCAATTGCCTAAACGCCAGTTGGTAGTGCCGTGCTGTCCATCAATTAATGATTCATCGCCTTTAGCCGCATAGTTTGGCAGGTATTTGTTCTGTATAGTTAGCTTAATATCGTTGCGGAGTTTGATGAAACTTGCCTCATCAATAAAGCTGCTTTTACCCTCCTTTATCGCGATAGCTTTTACCGTGATGTTATCGCTAATAGTAATTGGCTGTGTATAAGGTGTTGACGATGCTGTAGGAGCAGAGCCATTGAGCGTGTAATAGATCTTCGCATCAGCATCCTGATCTTTGATTTCAAGGCTGAAAGGCTGTTTGAATGATTTAGCAGGTGCAATGATATATGGGTTAGAAATAATCAGGTTATCCGTAATTTTTGAAACAGGTTTTTCCAAATCCTGGGTAAAGATCTTATTAGCCAGCCTGCCGGTAAACACCTCAAAATCCCCGCCTTTGATAATATCATCGTAGTTGATAAAAAGCTTACTGTACACCTTTTTATCAAGGTTCATGCCCTGCAGATAGATATTGCTGCGGGTAATGCCGGCGCCGGGGTTAATAATGCTGAATTTTTTGCCGTTCTCCAAATTGATCACTGCCTTATCAAACTGCGGGATCCCGATCTGAAAATCCTGCTGACCGGGTGCAATGTTGTAAATTCCTAAAGAACTCATCACATACCAGGCCGACATTTGCCCGCAATCCTCATTACCGGCTAAACCATCAGGTTTGTTGCTGTATTCTTCCCGCAAAATACGGCTCACATAAAACTGGGTTTTATCCGGCGAGTCGGTAAAATTATATAAGTACGCCATGTGATGACTTGGTTCGTTGCCATGGGCGTATTGGCCTATCAATCCGCTTACATCGGGAATGTCACTGCCGCTAAGTTTTGATTGTGTGCTAAACAATTCATTGAGCTTATTTTCAAATGCCTGTTTGCCGCCCATTTTATCAATCAGGGTTCCTACATCGTGGGGTACCAGGAACGAATACTGCCAGGAGTTGCCCTCGGTATAATTGCCGTTGATCTCTGCAGGGTCGAAAGGCTCCAGCCAGCCGCCGTTGGTACGGGCTTGCATAAAAGTATTCTGATTGTTGAAGACGTTTTTCCAGTATTGTGCCCGCTGAATGTATTGGGTGTAATCGTCGGTTTTATTGAGCATTTTTGCCATTTGGGCTATACACCAATCGTCATAAGCATACTCCAATGTTTTAGACACAGACGCATCTTCTTCGTCTGATTGAACAGCTCCGTTTTGGCGATAATTATCCAGCCCAAACTGGTTACGGTTTACGGCGGCTTTCATGGCGGTGAAAGCTTTCTCGGCATCAAAATCACGAATGCCCTTCGCGTAAGCATCCACTATAACCGGGATAGAATGATTGCCGATCATGCAATAAGTTTCGGTACTCGCAAGCGGCCATATCGGTAATAAGCCGCCCTGATCATACATCGCCATAAAACTCTTGATAAAATCGAGCGTGCGCTTGCGGTCTATCAGCGTAAGCAGCGGGTTCTCAGCCCGGTAGGTGTCCCATAAGGAAAACACGGTGTAATAATCAAATCCCTGAGCTGTATGTACCTGTTGATCCATACCACGGTATTGCCCATCCACATCACTGTAAATATTGGGAGCAACCATGCTGTGGTATAAGGCGGTATAAAATACGGTTTGTTTGATTTTAGCATAGTCTGGCTGCACTACTTTTTTAGCAGGAGGAGCATAACTGTAGGGGCTGGTTCCGCCTACGGGTTGGGTTTGGGTTGCCGGGGCCGGTGCGCCGCCCTCTACCTGAATCTTATTCAATTCATGGTTCCAGGCTATTTTGGCATCTTTCTGAATTTTTTTAAAGTCGAAATCAGGTATTTCTGCATCCAGGTTTTTTAAAGCACCTTCGGTGCTTACCGACGAGATACCCACCTTGCTGATCACTTCGCCGGGATTATCAAACTGCAAAAACAGCTTTACATTCTTGCCCTGTGCTTTGCTTTGGCCATTTTGTATCTGGTTATTTAAAGCAATACCGTAAGTTTTAAAAGGCTTTGAAAACTTAGCGTAAAAATATACCTGCTGTTTATCGGCCCAAGATTTCGACATACGGAAACCACGTAATTCATGATCATTTACCACTTCTATCCATGAATCCAAAACCTCATCGCGGTGCTGCAAATCGATAATGATATTTGCCTTATCGGTTGAAGGGTAAGTGTAGCGATGCATACCTACACGGGTAGTTGCAGTTAGCTCAACGCCAATATTATATTTATCGAGCAGTGTTTTATAATAACCTGGTGTGGCACTCTCATTCTTTTTGCTGAAGTGCGAGCGGTATTCGGTGTTTTTAAATTTAGGATCGCCGGTGGTTGGCATAAACAATACATCACAGTAATCAGGCACACCGGTACCGCTCAGGTGCGTGTGCGAGAAACCATATACCAGGCTATCGGTATAATGATAACCGGAACAGCCATCCCAACCCTCCAACCGGGTATCCGGACTAAGCTGTACCATGCCGAAAGGCCTCACCGCACCGGGATAAGTATGCCCATGTCCGCCAGTACCTATAAATGGATCAACCAGTTGGGCGTAGTCTTTTTCCTTCTCTTTTTTCTTTTGTGCCAATGATAAAAAAGGCAGAACAAGCAACAGGGCGACCGGCAAAGCAGAGCGGAATACAGGTTTGATCAATGACATATTATTTAAAACCAATTATATGATTTGAGTGTGCACAAATTACACTAATTACCACGAATATTTACTAACAGGAAAGTTTCCTATTTTATTATTAGTATAAAAAATGGTCACTAAAAACAAATAGCGACGGGCATATCCACATCGCTATTTGTTTTAGAATAACTAATTCGTGAAATTCGATTTAATTCCAAATAATTAGTATTCAGTTTTATCCTTTTATCATACCTACTTTTTTCAGCAGCTTACGGTTTTCACGAAGGTGTATTAAACGGTACACGATTGCGTAAATAATAGGTAATATCAATAAGGTTAGTATGGTAGATGTCACAAGCCCACCTATAACTACTATAGCCAGCGGTTTCTGAGTTTCCGAACCAATACCGGTTGAGATAGCCGCTGGCATTAAACCAATGGCAGCCATCAGCGCGGTCATCACTACCGGGCGCACACGTGATATCACGCCTTGCATAATGGCCTCATCAAGGTGCATTTTTTCTTCAATGTTTTTCTTAAACACTGAGATCAGGATCACACCATTCTGAATACATACGCCAAACAAGGCAATGAAACCAATACCAGCTGATATACTAAAGTTTGTATTAGTAATATGTAATGCTAAAATACCGCCTATCAACGCAAACGGCACGTTCAGGATAACCAACACTGCATCTTTAGCGTTACCGAAGGTGATGAACAGGATCAGGAATATCACCAGTAAACATACAGGCACTACGTGCGCTAATGTATTTGATGCCCTGATCTGGTTTTCAAACTCACCGTTCCAGGTAAATGAATATCCCTGGTCAAGTTTTACAGCGGCGCCTACTTTTTCCTGCGCTTCGGCTATAGTGCTACCTAAGTCGCGGCCACGCACCGAGAATTTCACAGCGATGTAACGCATGTTGTTATCGCGGTAAATAAATGCAGGGCCGGTTAATGTGGTGATTTTGGAAATCTCTTTGATTGCAATTTTTGAACCGTTAAGTGTCGGTACCATCAGGTTCTCAATTTTGCTTTGAGTATCCCTGAATTGTTTTTGATAACGAATCCGGATATCAAATTTACGTTCGCCTTCATAAAGCTGCGAGGCGGCTTTACCGCCTATCGCCATCTCAATAACCGAGTTGGCATCGGCAGTAGACACACCGTAAAGCGCCATCTTGCGCTGGTCAAGCTCAATACGAAACTCCGGCTGACCAAGGTTGCGTAAAATACCAAGGTCTTCAACACCATGGATCTTCTTGAGCACGGCCATTACCGAGTCGGCCTTCTGATCAAGCACCTGGAAATCGGGCCCGAATATTTTTACCGCCATAGATGCAGGTACACCGGCAACAGCCTCAGCTACGTTATCGATAATAGGCTGCGAATAGTTGAATACAATACCCGGAAACTGGCTTAATTTCTTGTCCATTTCGGCTATCAGCTCTTCCTGGCTGATGCTTCGTTTCCATTCCTTTTTAGGCAGAAGGTCAACCTGGATCTGCACGTTAAAGAAACCTTTCGGGTCGGTACCGTCGTTGGTACGACCAACCTGCGACAGGGTTTGTTTCACCTCGGGGAAGGTTGAAAGGATCTGCCTCATTTTATCAGTTACCTTAACCGAACTTTCCAGCGAGGTACTCATTGGCAGCTGCGCGGTTACCCACAGGGCGCCCTCGTTAAGCTGCGGAAGGAATTCCGAACCTAAAAATTTAGCCGAAAAGAAGGTAACCGACATAAAGGCTATTGCTACAATGAGACTCAGTTTTTGGTTACGGTAAGTGTAGCTGAACATACGGCGGATACCGTTTTCAAAGAATATCACTACCGGGTTATGCTTCTCCCTTACATTTTTGTTAAGTAAGATACTTGACAAAGCTGGTACCAGGGTAAGGGTAAAGATCAACGCGCCAAGCAAAGCAAAACCCAAAGTGTAAGCCAGCGGAGAGAACATTTTACCTTCAACCTTTTGGAAAGCGAAAATTGGTACCAAACAGGTAAGGATGATAAGCTTGGAGAAGAAGATCGCTTTACCCATCTCGGCGCCGACATTTTTGAATAGGCCAAGTTTAGCCAACCCGTTGAATTTTTGCATCCCTACTTCCTTAGCCCGGTGATCAAGCGCCACGAAGATCCCCTCAACCATCACCACCGCGCCATCTATAATAATACCAAAATCGACTGCACCCATAGAGAGCAGGTTGGCGCTCATTCCCTTTAATCGTAAACAGACGAAAGCAAACAATAATGCCAGCGGTATAATGATAGCAACAATGAGCGTTGTGCGCCAATCGGCCATAAACAGGAATACGATAACGGTTACCAGGATAATACCCTCGCATAAATTATGGATCACCGTTTCGGTACAAAAATCCATCAGGTTGGTACGATCATAAAAGGTGGAGATCTTTACATCGGCAGGTAACACGCTTTTGTTGAGGTCGACAACTTTCTGGTTAATGAGCTTTAATACCTCGGCAGGGTTTTCACCTTTACGCATTACCACAATACCTTCAATAACGTCGTTGTTTTTATCCCGGCCCACCTGGCCTAAACGCGGTAAACCACCCTCTTTAATCTCGGCAATATCACGGGCCAGGATAGGAACGTTATTAACGTTTTTGATAATAATATTCTGAATTTCTTCGATATTATTGATTAAGCCAATACCACGCACTACATAAGCCTGGTCGTTTTTTTCGATGATATCACCACCTACGTTAATGTTACTGCGATTAAGGGCCGTGTAAACATCAAGCGAAGTAAGACCGTATTTTTGTAACAGCGAAGGGTTTACACTCACTTCATAAGTTTTTTCTTCGCCACCAAAACTGTTCACGTCAGCTACGCCGGGGATTGATTTAAACTGGCGGTCAAGCACCCAATCCTGTATGGCGGTAAGGTCATGCAAAGATTTGGTGTGGCTTTTTAGGGTGTAGCGGAAAATTTCACCTGTTGGGCCGTATGGCGGTTCAACCTCGGGTTTAACACCATCGGGCAAATCAGCGTTGCCCAAGCGGCTTAATACCTGTTGGCGGGCAAACGCATCATCAACATCATCATCAAAAATAATACGGATGTATGATAAACCGAAAGATGATGTGGTACGGAGGTTAGCCTTTTTTTGCACCGAGTTTAAAACGGTTTCCATTGGTATGGTAACCATTTTTTCCATTTCTTCGGCACTGCGACCCGGCCATTGGGCTATAATAATGATCTGCGTATTGGTAACGTCGGGAAAAGTCTCGATAGGGGTGTTGGTATAGCTCCACACACCCAAAGCTACCAATACCAGTGTCATAAAAAACACAAAGTAACGGTGCCTGAGCGAGAAGTATATAATATTTTTGATGAACTTGTTCATTGTTGTCTTTGTATTTTAAAAACGTAAATGCCTGGTTTTAAAACCCGGCAATTTTTGGTTTATCCACCTGTTAGTTGTTGCCGGCAATGGCATCATAAAAAAGCAGCTGGTTTTTTGAGATGATCTTATCACCGGCTTGCAAACCTGATGATATATAGGTGGTGTCTTCAACGGTTTTGATAACCGCTACCTGGCGCACCTTCAAATCGTCTTTATTGTTATAAACCACTACAAAGTTTTTGCTATTGTCATAAACAACGGCTTTAGCTGGTATAGCAACCGACTGCGCTTTTTCGCTGTTGGCTATTACCACACTGGTGAACATCTCCGGCTTAAGCAGCATGCCATCGTTAGGTAGTACTATTTTGATTTTCAATACCTTGTTGTCCGGATCGAGTACAGAGCTCACTGCATCAACCTTGCCGGTAAATACCTTATCCGGATAAGCGATAGTGGTAACCTTCGCGGTATAACCAACTTTAACACGGCTAATGTCTGATTCAAACACGTTTGCCCAAATCCAAACATCTTTCATGTTGGATATAGTGAACATGCTGTTATTATTATCCGGACGGATATAGCCGCCTGCCGTAATATTTTTTTCGACCACGAAACCACTTTCAGGCGCTTTGATCACCAATGTACCGCCGGGGCTGGTATTCCCGCCGCCGTTGATTGCAATCTGCTCTTTTACTTTGTTGTAGGCGGCTTCGGCTTTGTTGAAATTTTCTTTAGCCTCGGTATAATCGCGCTCGCTTGAGATGCCGTTTTTGTAGAGGTATTCGGCCTGTTCAAGCTGGCGTTTGTAAATAGCAAGGTCGGATTTTGACGAGCTCAGGTCGGTATAATTACCTGCAACATCGGCGCTGCGTACAATGGCGAGGGTTTGGCCTTTGCTCACTTTATCGCCCAGCGAAACTTTTACATCTAACACCTGCCCGCTTGAAAAAGGGAATACTTTAACAACAGTGTTGTCATCATATGATACCTCGCCCGAAAGTGTAAGCTCATTTTTTATGGTAGCGATTTTGGCAGTATCGATTGTGATAATTTTAGCCATCGAATCACTCACAGTTACCTGTTTGTTTTCAACAGCGGGAGGTGTCTTGCCTTTGCAAGCGGCAAGTAGTAGCAAAGCTGAGATGCCGGAAAACAGCGTTTCTCTTTTCATCATAGTAAGTCTTAAAAGTTTAGTCAGGATTTTATTACGGTTGTGCCAACGGCAAAATTGAGGTCGGCAATTGCTTTTTGCAGGTTGAATTGCTGTTGCAATATTTTTAATTTGGTGTCCTTATAGGTGTCAAAAAAATCTACAAACTCCACAAGGCTTATCTGGCGCTGCTGGAAGCTCTTGAGCATTGCGCCAAACAGTTTATCGTACTGCTCATTAAAGGCGATTTGCTGGGTTGAGAACAACTGCACGTTTAGCTTATATTGATTAACAGCAGCAACTACATCATTTTTAAGCTGGAATTCATTTTGTTTCAGGGTGCTCTCCTGGCTTTTGATATTGTATTGTGCCGACTTGATATTGCCCTGGTTGCGGTTAAACAACGGTATCGGGAAACCAATTTGTAAACCATAGTAGTGCGCGGCGTAGCTGCTGTGTTGATCGTAGGATACACCTAAGGTAACATCAGGCACCGCAAGTGCTTTCTGATAAGCGAGGTTATGGGTAGCCGAACTTAACTGGTATTGGTTTGACAGGTAGTCGGGCCTGTTGGTCATGGCCTGGCTAATAAGCGATTGCACATCAAGATCAACGGTTTCAACCGGCTTATCATTTATGACAGGCTGAACAAATGTGGTTTCCTTGGTTTGGAGTAATGTTTTAAGCTCTGTTTGCAGATCATTGATCTGGCGGTTATTTTCAACCATGTCATTTTGCAAACCGAACAATAGAGCTTTCAGACGGATGAGGTCCTTCATGGAGGTATTACCTACATCAAATGATTTTTGAATTGCATTAACCAGTTCAGTGGCTGATTTAATTTCGTTTTGATAAACTAATTGCTGTGCATTCAAGGAGCCCAACTGGCTAAAATCAAGCTGCAGATTATAACGCAGGTTACGCATCAAGTCATTAAAGGCGGCTTCCTGAACTTTAGCATCGTCTTCGGCTACTTTTACCTGTTTGCCGCGTTTGCCGGCAGTGGCAAACACTTGGTTTAACTGGACAAATATTTGTCCGCCTCCGTTTGAGTGGTTAAAAAATTTATTGGTGCTACCGTCATGGATATTCTGGTCGGTGCTTAACACAGGGTTGTCCCATAATTTAGCTTGTTGAATGAGCGCCTTTGAGGCATCAACATTATACTTTTGGGCAAGCAGGCTTAGGTTGTTTTCAATGAACTGTTTTTCAGCATCAGGGAAAGTGATCTTTAACGTATCTGTTTGCGCTTCGGCCTTTTGTGTTAATAAACTAAAAAATAACGGTGATATAAATAGCAGGGATTTTATAGTACGCATGTTTCCTTCTTCAATTCTACAGTACAAAAATTCGAAACGGTTATGAATTTTGTATGAAGTGAAAGAAAACTAATGGTAGGAACGGGAACTGTCTGAACTCGAATTAAACGAATTGAAGAATTTATTGAATTCTATATTCTGGCAATTCAATATATTCTTCAAATTCCGGTTCAGACAAAATTAAGAAATCTTCAAATCCTATGAATCAGGGTTCTTTCAGATATTTATTTCAAAATTATCCGCATCTTTCAAAAAAGGTAGTGCGCGGCGCACTTTTTCAACCTCATCACCTATGATACTGAAAGTGTAAAGGTCTTCTTCATCACGTTTATAGTAAACTACCTTACCGTTAGGGTCGATACAGGTGGAATCGCCGCTGTGATAAACCTCGTTACCATCATGCCCTACGCGGTTAACCGCTATTACGTACGACTGGTTTTCAACCGCACGGGCAGGTATCAGTGTACGCCAGTGCGCAGCACGGCGCTCGGGCCAGTTAGCAACCACAATGAGCAGATCGTAAGGATTAGCTTCTATATTACGCAGCCACACCGGGAAACGAAGGTCGTAACAGATCACCGGGCAAATTTTCCAGCCGTTAAGTTCAACGAAAAGCTTTTTGGTGCCGGCAGTGTAGGTATTATGTTCCTGGCCAAGTGCAAAGAGGTGGCGTTTGTCGTAATGTTCATAACTGCCGTCAGGACGCATCCAGATTAACCGGTTGTAGTACTTGCCACCTTCTTTAATAATAATAGTCCCGGTTATCACACAATCATATTGTTTGGCTGTTTTTTCCATCCATTGCATGGTTTTGCCATTCATAGGCTCAGCCAATTCAGCAGCGTTCATAGTAAAACCCGTACTGAACATCTCGGGCAGTATGATGAGATCTGTTTTTTCGCGGATCCCTCCCGATAGCCTGAGCGTAATATTCTGAAGATTTTTATCAGTATTTTCCCAAAAAAGATAGCCTTGAAAAACAGTAATTTTTAGATTTTCCATAATATTTGGTTCATAGTTGATGGATCATGGTTCATGTCAAAAATGAATGACGATTGGTTGATCCATATTGATAAAACTTATACAATTGGCTACGATTCTTGAACTATCGACCATGAGCCAAAATCAAACTTAAATAATTTGGCTATGGTCCATAAACTATGGACGTTTAACCAAAAATTAAACTCGAATTAACCTATCAACGGCTTTATCTAAAGTTTCTTGCCTTTTGGCGAAACAAAACCTTAACACATGGTGATCTATACCCTTACTGTAAAATGCCGAAACAGGTATTGATGCTACCCCAAATTCCTTCGCCACACGGATAGAAAAGTCGGCATCTTTTTCGTCGGTAATAGCGCGGTAACTCACTGACTGAAAATATGATCCTGAACACGGCAAAAGCTTAAAACGGGTTTGTTCAAGGCCTTTTCTAAAATAGTCGCGTTTGTCCCTGAAAAATTCGGCCAGGCCAAGATAGGTTTCTTCATTTTTTAAATGCTCGGCAATGGCATACTGAATCGGGGTGTTTACCGCAAACACCAAAAACTGATGGATTTTCCTGAACTCGTTCATCAAATAGGCAGGAGCCATGCAATAGCCCACCTTCCAGCCGGTAGCATGAAAAGGTTTGCCGAACGATGCTACGATGAAGCTGCGTTGCTGCAGATCAGGGTAGCGGGCCATGCTGTGGTGGGTTTCGCCATCATATATCAGGTGTTCATATACCTCATCGCTAAGGATCAGGATATCCTGGTTTTTCACCAGCGCACTCAGCTCATCGATATCTTCCTTATGTAAAATGGTTGCCGTTGGGTTATGAGGCGAGTTAAGAATGATCATTTTTGTTTTTTGGTTAATAAGCCGCTTAACCATGTCCCATGCAATGCGGTAATTAGGCGGCTCAAGGGCAAGCGATTTTACAACGCCGCCCATCAGTTTTATGGCAGGGGCATAGCAGTCAAAAGCCGGCTCGAATATGATCACCTCATCGTTGGGGTGAATTACAGCACTTATAGCTGTAAAAATGGCCTGTGTACCACCGGCAGTGATGGTAATCTCTGTTTCGGGGTTATAAACCGCGCCGTAAAGCTTTTCGGTTTTTTCGGCAATACGCTCTCTTAAAGCCATGACACCAGCCATGGGCGCGTATTGATTATGCCCTTCTTTCATGGCTTTATTTACAAGCTCAATCAGGTCGGGCGAACAGTCATAATCAGGAAAACCCTGCGACAGATTTATTGCACCCAGTTCGTTGGCCAGGGCCGACATAATGGTGAATATGGTAGTTCCGGTTTGGGGTAATTTTGAAACAACAGGTATCATCAATGGCTAAAGTAGGGAAAAATCATTATGAACGTATCCCCATAACCCGGTATTTTTTGTATTTGGAAATATTTTAATTTAAAGGTTTAAACATATTGCTGTGCCATGATTTTTAGGATTAGAAGATTATTCTGATACTATAGAGAGGAGATTATAGGTCTTTACCCTACATTACCTGGCGTCAGGGCAATCCTAAATCCTCTAAATCATGGTTCAAGCAATATACTATCCGTAATCTTTGCAATATCGTAGCTGATCTTATTGATAAAGCCCAATTGCTCTTTCAACAAAGCATCTTCGGCCTGGGCTACCGGCTTTAGAGCTTCCGGGTTAACAGGGGGGATTTTACCTATATTAAATTCAATATTTTGAGCATGCAGTTTTTGACCGGTATCGTTCAAAACGGTTATACTTTTTTTGATGAGCTTCATGGCTTCAGGGTGTGCAACCGGGATTTCCTTTTTGCTTTGTGCTGATGCAATGGTAGCGATGTATGAGGAAAGGATATGGTTAAGCACCACAAATTTATGTACATCCTTAATTTTGCGCTGTTTGCTTTTAGGTTCTGATGTCATGCGCTCAAAAGCGGCCGAAAGGTTGGCCGATTTTACATAAACCTCTTTACGCGCCAGCTTATAAGTTGTAATGCTGATCATTTTGCCCGAAATGCTTTCGGCAATGGTAATCAGGTAATTGATGTTGGCTACAATGACGTCGCGAAGGGTTTCCTGGATCTGTTCAAACTCCCAGGTTGGGAAAATGAGGTAGCTGGCTACCAGGGCAATGGTTGAGCCAATAATAGTATCGATGATCCTTTCCTGCGCCACATTTAACAGTCCCACACCTAAAAACTTGAATAGGATAAGCACATACGGGGTCATGAAAATTACGCTCACTACATAATTAAGGCGTTGAAAGCTGTAGGCACCCATCATAAAAATCACCAGGAAAATAAACTGCGCAGTAAGATTAGGGATGAAGGTAAGTATGGCTATACCTATAACACCACCGCCAATGGTGCCTATTAAACGCTGGTAGTTACGCTGTTTTGAAAGACTAAACCCGGGCTTCAATATTACAATGATGGTAAGCAGTACCCAATAGCTGTGATGGCCTAATGAAACCAATTTAGCCGTGATAAAGCCTACCAAACATACCAATGCTACACGCAGGGCATGTTTGAATGCGCCGGATGCCAGCGTAAAGTTGTCGAAAAAAATATGCGGTGCAAAATCCTGGTGGGTAACAAAAGCCGAATACTCCACATCACCTTTGGGCTCATTTAATGATTCGGCGGCTTTTGAGCTGTAGTACTTGTAAATATTGTTGATCCCCTCGCTAAGTGAACGCAGGTTTACCAGCACCTTTTTAAGCACCAGATTGCTGGTTTCCTGGTTGTTTTTTCCGATGGAGTCGATCTTTACTTTTAGCTTCTCCAACTCAATTGTAAAATCGGTAAGATGGCGGCGGCGTGTGTTGGATAATATAATATAGGCTATATCGTCAAGCTCATCGGCCATATTATGGATAATACGGGCTATTTCGGTTAGTACGCCGGTGTCTTTAAATTTTTCGCGAATGTGGTTGTAATCATAGTGCGTGGCCATGATCTGTTCGTAAATATCAACAAGGTCCACAAAGGTGAGTACCAGGATCCTGCTTGGTGCCGTTGATTCGCGGGCCATGATGCGGCTTTTAAAAAGCAGTTCGCGCACAGCATCCTGGTGCTGGCTCACCTGAATTTGTTTGGAAACCAGCTTGCGGTAGTTTTCGTCGATATCTGTATCCGATAAATAAAAATCGGCTTTGATGCGTAAAAAACGTGCTATATCGGTCACATTTTCGCCAAGGGCCTGCTGCGCCGCGCGGTAAGGGCGGATACCGAAAAACAACAAACTGAAGATCATATACCAAACACCGCCTGCTAAGATAGTCGCACTATAACCCAATACCTCGGGAGCTGTCAATGCCTTATCCATCATAAAGATCATGATCAATAATGATGAAGTACCTACGGATGCTGCCCTGTTGCCATAAACCGTAAACATGGAAAACAAAAAAGCGAAGAAGGTGATCTCGAAGCCAAGGGTAAATACATTGAGCCGAGCAAACCCGGTAATAGCGGCAACCAAAAATAAACATAGGTTGCCGGCCGCCATAGCATTACGCTTGTGCGATACCGGCCCGGGAGTATCTATAACGCAGATACACAATGCGCCCAGTGAAAGTGTGAGGCCCAGATCAAACTTATCAAACTGCATTAGGAGCAGTGAGGGCAATAAAATGCCTATACAAATGCGGATCCCATCAGAAAAATATTGACTGTAAAAGAAACTTTTTATCTCCCTGATGTTTATAGACATGGTAGCAGTAGCTTTGTAAATAACAGAACTATTATAAGCAATTTTGTTTGTTCGGCCTGTTTTTATTAAATATAATTTATTGGCCTAAAATGACGTTTCAAATTTACATAATTTTAATTTATGTATCTGTTTTTGATAAAAATGGCATTAATTGAAGATTTGTGTTAATAAATATTTACTTTTTGATGAAATTAAATTAAAGATCAGTAAATTCACCCCCCGGAAAAGGCCAAAAGCTAAACCAATCAATTTTACCTCAATTTAATTTTTTACTATGTCGCCAACGTTAAAACTCAGCCAAAGAGAAGCAGCCTTCAATAACGAGGTTGTTACCCGATTTGAGTTATATAACAGTTTGTTTCAAACACTTCCGTTTTACCAGGTAAAGGATACAGGGATCTTATTACCGTTTTTCAGTTCACATTGTGAGAAAGGCGCTATCACCCATGATTCGCCGACAGATATTATCGAGTCGTTTTTTGAAAAGTATGTACCGGATATCGATCATCGCGAGCAGATTAACCGCATGTTTAGGTTTATTCAGTACATTGAACGGCAGGTGGTTTTATTTGACGCCATTGAAGATTCCTCATTTAATAAAATAGGTAAGTTTGATGACAGTGGTACCCTGCAAAGCTTGTTGCAGCATGCAGCCATCAGTGATGAAAGCCGGCAGGATATCAGTGAAAAATTAAAAGATTTTTCGTTGCGCCTGGTGCTTACCGCTCACCCTACGCAGTTTTATCCCGGTACGGTGCTGGGCATCATGACAGATTTAATTGAAGCTGTAAAAACCAATGATATCAATAATATTGATGTATTGCTGCAGCAATTAGGTAAAACGCCATTCTTTAATAAAACATCGCCAACGCCGGTTGATGAAGCTATCAGCCTTTCCTGGTTCCTGGAAAATATATTTTATCATGCCGTATCTGGGATCCAGTCAAAACTGGAAGAGGAGTTTGATATCGACGCCGCAAGCCGTCAGATACTGGAACTTGGTTTTTGGCCGGGTGGCGACCGTGATGGTAACCCTAACGTAACAACCCAAACCACTAAAGAAGTTGCCAGCTTTTTAAGGCAGCGCCTGTTCAGGTGTTACTACCGCGATTTCAGGGTACTAAAACGCCGAATTACTTTCCGCGGTGTTGAGGGGGCCATGACTAAACTGGAAACGCTGTTTTACAAAAACGCTAATGAACAGTTAACCCCGGTTGATCTTCAAGGCGAACTGCTGGAGTTGCTGCTTTCTATAAAAGAAGTTATCCTTCGGGATCACGATGGTTTGTTTGTGAATATTGTTGAGGATATGATCCAGAAGGTACGCCTTTTTGGATGTTATTTTGCAACACTTGATATCAGGCAGGACAGCCGTATTTTACGTAAGGTGTTTGAATATGGAACCCAAAATATTGACACAGGCGTAGCGGAAGGTTATTCGGAACTAAGCGAAGAAGATAAGATAAAGAGCATCACTTTTAAAGAGGCCGATTTTGTTTGCCCTAAAGAGGAAAAAGATGCTATGATCCACGATACACTGGATACCATCAGGTTGGTTAAGCAAATTCAACAGGGTAATGGTGAAAGGGCGTGCCAGCGCTTCATTATCAGTAACTGTCAGCGCGCTTCGGATATTTTGCAGTTGATTAACCTGTTTTTATGGAGCGGGTGGAAAAAAGACAGCTTAAGCATTGATTTTATGCCGCTGTTTGAAACCGTGAACGATCTGGAACATGCTGCAGGCATCATGGAACAGTTGTATACACATCCGTTTTATGCAGAACATTTAAAAAACAGGGGGAGCCAGCAAACAATCATGCTTGGTTTCTCCGACAGTACTAAAGATGGCGGTTACCTGATGGCTAACTGGTCAATATATAAAGCTAAAGTTGAGCTTACCGCGATGGCCCGCAAATACGGCATCCAGCTGGCGTTTTTTGATGGCAGGGGAGGGCCGCCTGCCCGCGGTGGTGGTAAAACACACCGTTTCTATGCATCGATGGGTAAAGAGATTGCTAACGAGCATATCCAGTTAACTATACAAGGGCAAACCGTTAGTTCGCAATATGGTTCGGTTGAAACGGCCCAATTTAATATGGAGCAGCTGATCAATGCAGGTATTATTTCAGCATTGCACCCCAACCGTAACGATCTGCTGGATAGCCGTCACAAGGAACTCATTCAGCAAATGGCCGACGTGAGCTACAAGCTGTTTATCGATCTGCGCGCACATCCGCTGTTTGTTGAATACCTTGAAAAATTCAGTCCGCTGAAATTATTGTCGAGGATTAATATCAGCAGCCGCCCAACTAAACGTAATGCAGGGGCTCAATTGAAACTGGAAGACCTTAGGGCTATCAGTTTTGTAACTTCATGGAGCCAGTTAAAGCAAAGTATCCCCGGTTTTTATGGTGTGGGTACAGCACTTAAACAGGTTAAAGAAACTGGCGGTTGGGACGAGATTAAAGAGCTTTATCAAACCTCAGGCTTCTTTAAAACTATGCTGGATAACTGTATGATGTCGATGTCGAAGTCGGACTTCAGGGTTACAGCGTACCTGGAACAGGATGAAAAATTTGGCACCTTCTGGAAAATGCTTCGCGATGAGTTTATTCTTACCCGCGAAATGCTTCTTGAACTAACCGGCAGCACTGTACTGATGGAAGAATACCCGGTTGAGCGCCGTTCTATCGCTATTCGCGAAAAAATAGTGTTACCGTTGGTGATCATTCAGCACTACGCCCTGCAATGTATCAATTATGAAAAGGATACTGAGCTTAATGATGTTTATAACAAGCTGGTGATCCGTACGGTTTACGGTATTGTAAATGCCGGGCGCAATTTGGCTTAAGAGTTTATTGTTTTAATTTATATCCCCATCCACCTGTTAGCAATAGCAGGTGGATTTTTTTTTGATTTAATTATATGATCATGATGGGCTGCGTCAAAAGCTTTCAAAGGTTTTGACATTTAGTCTGAAAAGCCTCTGCCGTCAAACTTTAAGAAAAAACCGTGAGCCATTATAAAGTTAAAAGCAGAATACGTAAAGCTTAAAACTAATAAGTTGGTTATCCGTGTTTGTTCAATTGCTTTATATGCAAAAAAAGACCGCATCATTTGTATATGATGCAGCCTCTTTTGTATTTAGGGGAAAGGATTTTATTTCAATTCGAGCGTTACGATTGATTTTGCAGGCAGATTTACTACCAATTTGTCACCATCTTTTTTAGCGCCGGTAAAAGCGTTAAGGTGAATTTTGTTGGCATCTTTAAATGTATTAATATCTGTTAATTTAGCCGAAGTTAATACCTGGCCGCTAACGGTTTGCCATTTTATATCGCTTAGGTTGGTTGTAATAGTAATGGTATTGTGCGGATCAAGGTTAACTAATGAGATGTGTACCTTGCCGGCCGCATCCTGCGAAGCAGATGCATTTACAGCTTCAATTTTTTTGCCGTCAACTTCGTAATCAGGTACGCTCAACTTAATGGGCAGATATTTGGCATCCTGGTGTACTTTATACATATCAAATACATGATAGGTAGGCGTAAGCACCATTTTTTCTTTATCAGTTAATATCAACGCCTGCAGTACGTTGATGGCTTGTGCAAGTGCAGCCATTCTAACGCGGTCGCTATGGTTATTGAATATATTAAGCGTTGTGCCTGCTATTAAAGCATCGCGCAAGCTATTTTGTTGATACAGAACACCCCAGTTGCCGGGTTCCGGATCGGTCCAGATGCCCCATTCGTCAACAACGAGGGCCACTTTTTTATCCGGGTCATATTTATCCATAATGGCCGAATGTTTGGTAACCAGTTCCTCCATTTTAAGGCAATTTACCATAGTGCTGAAGTATTCTTTTTCGTCAAAGTTAGTTGCCGAACCTTTTTTGCCCCAATTACCTGTTGGTATGGTATAATAATGCAACGATAAACCTGCCATCATACCGCTCGAGATGTTTTTCATGCAAACCTCCGTCCAGCGGTAATCATCTGCATTCGGTCCACTGGCTATTTTATTTAATTTAGCGCCGGGGTAATCTTTAGCGAATGAAGCATATCGTTTAAAAAGGTCGGAGTAATATTCAGGTGTCATATTACCGCCGCAACCCCAGCTTTCGTTACCTACGCCCCAAAATGTTACTTTATAAGGAGCTGGATGCCCATTCTTTTTGCGTTCCTGTACTACTGTACTGCTGCTGTTTGAGTTAAGATATTCTATCCATTTCGACATTTCGTCAACCGTGCCGCTGCCAACGTTACCGGCAATATAAGGTTCACAACCCAGTAAATCACAAAGTTCCAAAAACTCATGGGTACCAAAGCTATTATCTTCGGTAACACCGCCCCAATTAGTATTTACCATGCGTGGGCGCGCGGTAGCCGGACCAATACCATCGCGCCAGTGATACTCGTCGGCAAAGCATCCGCCGGGCCAGCGCAGGTTAGGGATCTTTATCTTTTTGAGGGCATCAACAATATCAAGCCTGATGCGGTCCTGTTTTTTTACAGGGAGGGTTTTATCAACCCAAAAACCTCCATAAATACCACGGCCAAGGTGTTCGGCAAATTGACCATAAATGTGTTTGCTAATGGTTGTTTTTGAATCGGTACTGATATTAAGTGTACCTGTTTGCCCGAAGGATGCCGAGCTCAATAAGGACAAAGCGATAACGCCGAGGTGTAAAAACGGGTTCTTTTTCATTGAAACTTAGGATTTAACTAATTGTGCAGTAAAGAAAAGAAAAAAAATGAGAATAAGTGTTAAAAGAACAATAAAAAATATTGACCATGATTAGCTTGATTAAAGGATTACCTTGAATTATAAGCATAATTGAATAAAACCGGTGGTTAGCCTTTAAGAAAAGTATTATCAGGGAATCCTTTAATCAAGCTAATCAAGGTTCCTCATAAATTTTTCAAATTCTTCGCTGCTATAATCTGCCGCGCCGGAGTGCTTATAAATAAGCATGCCCTCTTTATCAAATACGAGGGTAGTAGGGATAGTGCCATCCAGTAAAGTGCCGGGTACATTGCTCATTTGTATATATAAAGGTAGGTCGTAGTTGTTTTTAAGCATAAAAGCTTTGGCTTTGGGCAGGTCGTTATCTACATCAACCAAAAGAAAGGCTACTTTTGGATCGTTCCTGAATTTTTTGTAGAGTTCATTTACTTTGGGCATTTCGGCGATGCAGGGAGGGCACCAGGTAGCCCAATAGTTTATAAATACCACTTTAGATTTTAAGGTGCTTAACGATATGGTATTACCGGTTGCATCTTTAAACTGGATATCCGGTACATTGGTAACATTTTCGGGATGCTTAACGTATCCCCCGGGATCGGGCTGGAAAAAGCCCAGCGACATCAATCCCCTGATCAGATGGCCTTTTGCATTTGGATTAAAAATTACCAACAACGCCAATGCCATAATGAGGATGCTGAAAATATTTGAAACCGGGATCTTTTTTTGTTGGCTCATGAAGTGATATTAAGGGCTTGTAAATTCTTTGCTGCTTTGCGCCTTTGCATGAAATTAATTTAATGTTGTAATTTTTCTCTGAGCAAGCCATAAACCCATGTCCCCAAAATAGCGCTTAAAAGCGTAACCGAAGTGACCAAAAAGCCGCTTCCGATCTGCGCAAACAACGGACCGGGGCAGGCACCTGTAATTGCCCAGCCTAAACCAAATATCAACCCGCCATATACGTTGCCCCAGCTAAATTTTTTGTCGGGAATAACGATGGCATCGCCGGTAAGGGTTTTGATCTTATAGCGTTTAATGATCATAACAGAGATCATCCCTACAATAATAGCGCTGCCAATGATACCATACATATGAAACGATTGAAGCCTGAACATTTCCTGGATCCTGAACCACGATATCACTTCTGATTTCACCAGCACTATGCCAAAAAGGAGGCCTGCAAATAGGTATTTGATATTGCGCATATTATAAATGTAATAGGTAGGGTAAAATAAACCAGGTCATGATAAAGCCGCCTGCCATAAAACAGCATGTTGCCACAAGGGATGGCCCCTGCAGGTTGGAGATGCCCATAATGGCGTGGCCTGATGTGCAGCCGCCTGCATACCGGGTGCCAAAGCCTACCAAAAAGCCGCCTATCACCATAAAAATAAAACCTCTTAAGGTAAGGAGCTGATCGAAGCTAAAAACATCTTTTGGCAGTAACCCGTTAAAATCCTTAACGCCCTGTTGCCGCAACACAGCGTGGGTTTGCGGATTAATATCGACCGGGTGATTGGCTGATAAAAATTCCGCGGATATGAAGCCTCCTAAAACGATGCCGGCAACAAAAAACAGGTTCCAGCTTTCCTTTTTCCAATCGTACTTAAAAAAGGAAATATTAGCCGGAATGCATGCCGCGCAGATATGTCTCAGTGATGATGAGATACCAAAAGTTTTATTTCCGATAATAAGCAGGGCAGGTACAATAAGGCCTATCAGCGGGCCGGCTACATACCAGGGCCAGGGTTGGGTTATCAGATCCATAGTTTACGGGTTAATACCCGCAAATATATCTAATGTAGATTGGCAAAATCCTAATTAGGCTGGCGTTTAATTGTGATTGATACAATTTTACTTTTTATTTGTTTTAACAATATTGTTACATATATTTACTGGCAATTATATACCCTAACAAAAATTTCTCTTGGTGAAGAAGCTTATAGCGATACTTTTATTAAACGTACATCTGTTCAATTTGGGCGGATACAGTTTAGTATTTGAGTATTTTATTCACCGGTCCGAAGTGCAAATTGTTAAGCAGATCTATGAAAATAAGGTTGACGCTACCAAACTTGTAGAGATCAAGATTCCTGTACATCTTCCAAAAATCCACAGTTGGAACGGGTACGTGCGCGATCAGGGCCAGTTACAATTAAAAGGTGTTTACTACAACTACCTGCGTTATAAAGTTACACAGGATACCATGTCATTTATTTGTATAGCCAATAGTGTTAAAACCCGTTTGGTTAATGCAAACCTCATTATTGCTAAAGAAATAAGCGATGTGCCCTTAAGTAAAAAGGGGCATGATTCATCGCAAAAAAAGATAAACGCTGGAGGCGAATACAGCTTCCAGATTATGCATTACCAATTCTTATCTTACGGAAGGACATTAAAGGTAAAACCACGCCCTATAGCCTACCATGTAAATTCACCCTTCATCGAGTCACCCGGCAAGCCGCCAAACTCTGCCTGCTGATTATTGCCTGTAAATTATGAGTTAAATTGATTTTTGTGCCTGCTCTTAAGGACACAAAGTTTTTTTATCATTTTGTTGTTTGAACCTGCACATTAACTGTGCTGCTATTTTAAGTACAACAGTTTCGTTTACGGCTTTGATCATGCTTCTTAATGCTGATGTATTATCAACAAATCGGTGGTTAAGCGATTTCAGTTGATAATGTTGATCCGGCTTTTGTTTTACCATTTTTTTATACCCTTTATTTAAACGTAATGAAATTTATGTCGCTGTATTTTTACAGATGTTGTATTGTAGTTTCTTTTTTATTGGCTGTTGCGCAATGTGCCAAAGCCCAAACCGATGCTGATGCGTTGATGATCCCTAAAAATTATTTTTGTGCTGCCGCAGTATATACCCATGGGAGTTGGGACCATTACTGGGAAGGTACATTTAAAAGGGATAATCAAAACTTAGGCACCGTAAGCACAAATGTTTACAGCCTGGGTGGTAATTATGGTCTTTCAAACCGGATCAACCTGCTATTCATGGTTCCTTATGTAACTACTAAGGCTTCGGCCGGTACTTTAAGAGGCGAAAAGTCATTTCAGGACCTTATGGTTTCATTTAAATGGATGGCGATAAAAGAGGAGATAGGCCGCGGTTTGTTTAGCGTTCATGCTATAGCTACAGGTTCTTTGCCTTTAGCCAATTACGAAGCCGATTATTTACCCCTGTCTGTAGGTTTACATAGTAAAAGTGTAGCGCTCCGTGCGTTGCTTAACTATCAAACAGGCAGGTTCTTTGTGGCAGGCTCAGGTCAGTACATTCGCCGCGATAATATTACTATCGATAGAAATTCATACTACACTACCGAAATGCATTACACCAATGAGGTGCAGTTACCAAACGCTACCAACTTTATGTTTAGCAGCGGCTACCGCAGCCTCAAATTTAATGCCGAGGCCACTTTTACAAAGATTACAAGCACAAGCGGCTTTGATATCCGTAAAAACGATATGCCTTTTCCAAGTAACCGCATGAATAGCACATCTGTTGGTTTAATATTGAAATACAGTTTCCAGTCTATCAGCGGACTTGAGTTTACTGCAGGCGGTAACTATGTTTTAAACGGACGTAATGTAGGCCAAACCCGGTCGGGATTTGCAGGTGTGTACTATGTGTTTAGCACCAAAAAGGAGAAGTAATAACAGGTTGGACAATCAATGATCAATGAAATGAAAAAAACTATACTTAATATATTTACAATCACAGCTTTGGCGGCGGTAACCTTTAGCTCATGCCGAAAGGATATTTTAGACCGTACTTCGCTGTATCCCGCACTTAAACCCTCAAATCTTGACCTTACTGCCGATACCTGGAACCCCGTGCTTGTTAAAGATTTTAGTGTGTTGAACGTAGGCGCGCCTGATGCTGTTACATCACCGGCCTATGTAGCCGATCTGAACGAGATCAAAGGATTACAGAAAAATCTAACCAGTGATCAGCAGTCAAAGATCCAATATTGGAGCGCGGGCTCTGTATTAAGATGGAATGAGATTTTGCGCGAACTGGTAGCCAAACATAATATACCGCCATACCAAAACCCTGATGGTACTTATCCGGCTCCAAGTTCTACCAATCCTTTTAATTACCCTGAATTTCCGTTTTCAAACCCGCCTTATGCTGCACGTGCCTACGCTTATGTAAGTGCTGCACAATATGATGCGCTGATAGCTGCATGGCATTTCAAAAACGTTTATAAACGTACAGCACCATATAAAAATGACTCGGGTGTTAAAGCACTGATCCCGGCATCCGAACTGCCCTCGTACCCAAGCGAGGACGCGGTAGTATCTGGTGCGACATCTGAGATCATGAAATTATTATTCCCTGCGGATGTAGCCTATATACAACAAAAGGTTGATGAAGAAAGATTATACAGGATGGCATCAGGAGCTAATACCCGTGGCGAATTTGCTGCCGGCGAATCGTTAGGCAGGCAGGTAGCCGCCATATTTGCTACCCGCGCCCGTAATGACGGTGCAGGCAAGGCCGGCGGTTCTCCTGCTATCTGGAAAAACTTTGAAACCATCACCGCTGCAAAAGGCGAGCAATTTTGGGTGAGCCTGGAAACCCCCAAAAGGCCACCAATGCTGCCGTTGTTTTCAAAAGTTACGCCTTTCTTGTTCGATTCAACTACTGTAGCTGCAATCAGGCCCCCGGCTCCGTACGCAACAAATTCGGCCGAATTTAAAAAAGAAACAGAAGAAGTATTGTCATTCAGTAAAGACCATAGCCGCGATCATGAAGAGCAGGTTGCTTTCTGGGCCGATGGTGCCGGTACTTATACGCCTACAGGTCACTGGAATGCTATTGCAGCTGATGAATTTGTAAAACAAAATTACAGCGAAGTACGCTGGGCTCGTAACTTTGCCTTGTTAAACATGGCCGAAATGGATGCTGCTATTGTATGCTGGGATACCAAATATTTTTACTTTAACCAGCGTCCGTCGCAAGCCAATCCAAATATCAAAACCTTAACCGGGGTGCCAAACTTCCCGGCTTATACATCAGGCCACTCTAACTTTAGCGGTGCGGCTGCTACTGTGCTAACCTATTTGCTGCCTGATAGGGGGAGTAAATTTACCGATATGGCGCATGCGGCGGCTATGTCGAGGTTGTATGGGGCTATTCATTATCGTAGCGACTGCGAAGTTGGTTTGGTAACCGGAAATAAAGTTGGCCAGTACGCAGTTAACAGAGGGAAGGCTGATAGGGCAGACGCAAAATAACAGGATGTTGAATTGAGGACGAATAAACAATGCGCAGCTTAACAAACGATCAGAAAATATATCACACGCTTCGCCTGGCTGTAGTTATGTGCTTTATAGGGCACGGTTGCTTTGGTATTATTACCAAACAAATCTGGTGTAACTACTTTGGTGTTTTCGGTATCGGTAAAGAAATGGCCTATACACTGATGCCTTATGTAGGTACCGTGGATATATTAATGGGCATTTCTATGCTGGTTTATCCAACCCGTGCCATAGCTGCATGGCTGGTGGTTTGGGGACTGGCTACTGCATCTATGCGCCCACTGTCGGGCGAACCTTTTGCCGAGTTCATTGAACGTGCCGGCAACTATGGTGCACCGTTTGCTTTACTGTTGGTACAGGGAGGGTTCCCATTAGGTAAAAAACAATGGTTTGCCCATATGGATGATAATGTTAGTATCAATGCCGAAACCCTGGCTAAAGTTATTACCTGGTTAAGGGTATTTGCATTTTTGCTGCTAATAGGCCATGGCTGGCTCAACCTTATCCAAAAGCAAGGTTTATTAAGTCAATACCATACGCTTGGTTTTGCTGAACCGGCTAAAACGGCTCAGTTTGTTGGCTTGTTTGAAGTGCTGGCTGCGTTAACAGTGCTTATTCGTCCTTTTAAAAATATACTCCTCGTTTTTATTATATGGAAAATATCCAGCGAGCTCTTTTATCCAAAATACGAAATGTTTGAGTGGATAGAACGCGGCGGCAGCTACGGTGTATTGCTGGCCTTATGGTTTGCGGTTAAAAAAGCACCGGCTGGTTATATTCTCTGGCCTTTTAAACATACATCACATTTAAGAGTAAGCTAAATCATCAAAACATAAAAAAGTTTATTGAACAGGTTGAAAAATCGCCCTGCTTTGTAAATATATTAACTAAACAATTGCAAATGCACACAAATACTTTTAATAATACTATGAAAAAACTGGTACTGAAATTTATTGGCGTTACAACGGTCATCATATTTGCAACTTTTGCAAAGGCAAATGCGCAAGGCTGCGTTGCCATCAGGAGCACAGGCGGCTTATGCACTATGGATGAACATCCTGATAGTGTTTCCAACAATGACAGCTGGTTGTTAAACAGCAATAACCGTTACTTTCGCTCATATAAACACTTCGTTGGTACCAAAGAGCAAAAACAACGAATTCAACAAGGAACTAATGTAATTAATCATTCATATACACAGGATCTTACTTTAACCCGCATATTTAATAACCGTTGGTCGTTTGCTGTTGATTTACCTATAGTTGATAACAGCCGCTCATCATTATATGAGCATGGAGGTAAGGAGCGTTTGGAAACACATTCCTTTGGTTTGGGCGATGTACGTTTAACCGCTTACGCCTGGTTGCTAAACCCAGCAAAGGCCCGCCGCGGAAATATCCAGGTTGGTTTGGGTTTAAAACTGCCAACCGGAAACTACAACTATCAGGATTATTTTTATCATACAGCTGCCAACGATGGCAAAACGCTTGGACCGGTTGATCAATCCATTCAGTTGGGTGACGGCGGAACCGGTATCACCACCGAGATCAATACCTATTACAATTTTACACACAGCTTTGGTCTGTATGGCGGCTTTTACTACCTGATTAGTCCAAGGGAGCAAAATGGTGTATCATCGGCCCGTGGCGGTACACCAAGTGCCAAAGCGGTTGCTAACGGCAGCGATGTTATGAGCGTGCCCGACCAGGTAATGATCCGCGGCGGTGCAAGCTACGGCGTCAGCAAGTTTGATTTTTCAGCCGGTATACGTTACGAATGCCTGCCGGTGCATGACCTGGTAGGGGGCAGTAATGGCTTCCGCAGGCCTGGATATATCATCTCTGCCGAGCCTGGCGTTACCTATCGTGTTAAATCATTTTCAATTTATGCTTTTGTACCTGTAGCCTTAAAACGCGACCGTACGCAAAGCGTACCGGATAAAATTACAACCCGCTTAACAGGAACTTATGCCCAGGGTGATGCTGCATTTGCAGATTATGCCATTAACGTGGGGGTAACTTTTAGAATTAAATAGAAAATTGGTTTTGTTGATTTTAAAGTCGGGATTGAGACCCCGACTTTATTTAACCACTGCTTAAGGTGCAATTACATTTAAACAACATATTATGAAATATACTTTACAATTTCTTTTTTGCACGGCGACGTGCCTGCTGCTTACCTATACCGGTGTACACGCGCAAGGCTGCGTTGCCATTAAAGGAGATGGCCCGTTCAGTAACATGGAACATACTACGCAGGACACTTCATACAAAGGTTGGGAGCTCACCGCTTCATGGCGCTATTTTAAATCGTTTCGCCACTTTAAGGGCAGCGACGAGCAGAAGCAGCGCCTGGTGATAGGTAACGAGGTGATCAACCATCAGCATACTTTTGATCTAAATCTTACCCGTAATTTTAACCAGTATTGGTCAGTATCTGTTGGTGTACCTTATCTTGTTAATACCCGCTCTTCATTATATGAGCACGGCGGTAAAGAGCGCCATAATTCATACTCGCAGGGTATTGGCGATGCCCGCATCGTTGTTAACAGGTGGTTGTTTGATAGCCGTAAAACCAGGGGAAATATCCAGGTTGGTTTAGGTATCAAGTTGCCTACCGGCGATTTTAATTATAAATCACATTTTTACAATGTCATCCCTTCCGAGCGCCCTGTTGATCAATCCATCCAGTTAGGCGATGGTGGCCTGGGCATCATTGCCGAAGCAAACGGTTACCTGGGTTTTGGCAGCGGCTTTAGCGGGTATACTAACTTGTACTATATGAGTAATCCGCGCAATACCAACGGCACCCGCACTTATCGTGAAACTTTGAGCTCATCACTGGCCAACGAAGCTATTTCAAGTGTGCCCGATCAGTATCTGGCTCGTTTAGGTGTTAATTATACCATAGCGCATGTGTTTACCATATCTGCAGGTGGCCGTATTGAAGGGATCCCTGTTCATGACCTGATAGGTAAAAGCGATGCTTTCCGCCGTCCGGGTTATATCATTTCTGCAGAGCCTGCCCTGAGCTATGCATTTAAAAGGGTAAATATCTTTGCCAGCGTGCCCATCGCCCTGAAACGCGACCGCACACAAAGTGTTACTGATAAAGAAAACTCGATAGCCACCGGTAAATACGTTATCGGCGACGCGGCATTTGCCGATTATGCTATCAATTTTGGTGTGTCGTTTAAATTTTGAGATTATATATACTACTTAGTTGATTTGGTGAAGCCGGGAGTGAGATCCCCGGCTTTTTTATTTAAAACTAATTTTTCCGAATTAAATTCTCTTCGGCAGACAGCATTCGTGTAAAATTATTTTTTATGGATACTTTTTTACTTAAAAACAATAGTTTTACGTTCATGAACACTCCCGAAGAAAACTTTGCAGCGCTGGGTTTAAATCTGCCGCCTGCACCAAAGCCGCTTGGCGTTTATAAACCATGTTTAGTTGATGGTAAATATTTATACCTGTCGGGCCATGGTCCGGTACAGGATGATGCTTCGCTGATTATTGGCCGCATTGGTGAAACAGTAAGCCAGGAAGATGGCAAGCTTGCTGCACAACAGGTTGGTTTAACTATGCTCGCTACCATTAAAGCCAACATCGGCAGTTTTAATAAAATTAAACGTGTTATAAAAGTGCTGGGTATGGTTAACTGTACACCCGAATTTGAAAAGCACCCATTCATCATAAATGGCGCAAGCGAACTTTTTGCCAAAATTTGGGGCGAGGAGAACGGCATAGGCGTACGCAGCGCGGTGGGTATGGGCTCATTACCTGATAATATCCCCGTTGAAATTGAAGCGCTGTTTGAATTAGAATAAAATCTACAATTTCCATTCTGGAGAGACGCATAATTGCGTCTCCCGCTTGCAGAGGCACCATAAGGGCGGCTCTGGATGTTCGAAGACGCAATTATGCGTCTTTACATGAAAAAATATTAAACCCATGACGCCCAACTGGTATAATATACAGGATGTTGATAAGCTGGATACCCCGGCAATGGTTGTTTATCCCGACAGGGTTAAAACAAACATTATTAGGCTCACCGACATGATCGGTGATGTTGCCCGTTTGCGCCCACATGTTAAAACCTATAAAAATGCTGAGGTTACTGGTTTGCTGCTGGAAGCCGGCATCCGTAAGTTCAAATGCGCCACCATTGCTGAGGCCGAACTGCTGGCCATAAACAAGGCCCCCGATGTTTTGCTGGCTTACCAACCCCTGGGGCCTAAACTGCACCGTTTCATCAGGCTGATCCATGCTTATCCGCACACGCGTTTTTCGTGTTTGGTTGATAACTCCACATCGGCAAAGGAGATTTCTGACGAAGCGGTAAGATTTAATGCCAATATCGACGTATACCTGGATTTGAACGTAGGCATGAACCGCACCGGTATAACGCCTGGTTTTGAAGCCCTTCAGCTTTATATGGACTGCGGCGTACTGCCGGGCATTAACCCCGTGGGTTTGCATGCCTATGATGGCCACATCCATGATGTAGACCTGCAGAAACGGGCCGAACGCTGTAATTTTGCGTTTGATCCTGTGCTTAAATTGCAGCAAACTATAAAAAGTAAAGGTTACCCCGAACCGGTTATCGTAGCAGGAGGCTCACCAACTTTTCCTATCCATGCCAAACGTAATTATGTTGAATGCAGCCCGGGTACGTTTGTTTACTGGGATAAAGGTTACCAGGTGGGAATGCCTGAGCAGGACTTTTTACCTGCAGCATTGATTGTTACCCGGGTGATTTCCCTGCCCGGCCCAACAAAGCTTTGTCTGGATGTGGGGCATAAGTCGATATCGGCTGAAAACGAATTAAGCAAACGTATTTATTTTTTAAATGCGCAGGAGCTTTACCCGGTGAGCCAAAGCGAAGAACATTTGGTGGTTGAGGCAGGCGATAATCATCAATATCAAATAGGCGATGTGCTTTACGGCATTCCGCACCATGTTTGCCCTACGGTTGCGTTGTATGAGCGCGTTTATACTATCGAAAACGAAAATGTTACCGGTGAGTGGCTTAACAAGGCCCGCGACCGCAAAATTACCATCTAAATACCCCTGATACCATGTTTGTTATAGATGCCCATTTAGATTTAAGCATGAACGCCCTGGAGTGGAACCGCGACCTTACGCGCCCGCTTGCTGAAGTAAACCAACGCGAAGAAGGCTTAACCGATAAGCCAGATCGTGCCAACGCTGTTGTTACCTTGCCCGAATTGCGTAAAGGGAATATTGGCCTGGTAGTAGCTACCCAGATAGGGCGTTATGTAGCGCCGGATAATCCGTTGCCCGGCTGGCATTCGCCCGAGCAGGCCTGGGCACAAACCCAGGGACAAGTAGCCTGGTACAGGGCTATGGAAGATGCAGGCGAAATGGTGCAGGTGAATGATCTGCCGTCGCTTGAAAAACACCTGGAACTTTGGAATGATGGTACCCCGGCAGAAAAAAAGCCGGTGGGGTATATTTTAAGTTTGGAAGGTGCCGATTCGATAGTGACGGTTCAGCATTTGGAACGGGCTTATAATTATGGCTTGCGGGCTGTTGGTCCGGCGCATTATGGCCCCGGCAGGTATGCTCAGGGTACTGATGCTACCGGCTATATGGGGCCTAAAGGTCATGAGTTGCTTAAAGAAATGGAGCGGCTGAATATCATTTTAGATGCTACCCATCTCTGCGATGACAGTTTTTGGGAAGCACTTGATCATTTTAACGGGCACGTTTGGGCAAGTCATAACAATTGCCGGGCACTGGTAAATCATAACCGCCAGTACAGCGATGAGATGATCAAAGCCCTTATCGACCGCGGCGCAGTGATCGGCGCCGCCCTTGATGCCTGGATGATGGTGCCCGGATGGGTAAGGGGTGTATCTACCCCAAAAGGAATGAACTGTAATATGGAAGTTATGGTTGATCATATCGATCATATTTGCCAGATTGCCGGTAATGCCCTGCACGTAGGTATGGGTACTGATTTGGATGGCGCTTTCGGACGTGAGCAATGCCCTTATGACCTTGAAACCATTGCCGATCTGCAAAAAGTGCCCGATCTGTTAAAGAGACGCGGTTATACTGATGAGGATATTCAAAATATGATGCACGGCAACTGGCTCAGGTTTTTAAGGAATGCATGGGCGTAAATCAGTTGGCAGTTTTTAGTTTGCAGTGGGCTGTACAGCATGTTAATCTACTTTGATATCGATGAAGCGGATTTCAATAATGGCTTTTGCTGTGATATTGGTTAGCTGTAATAAATTGAGCCCGGCAGGGTTTTGGAAAGGGTTTGACAGCGATCATATCATAAAATCTGCCAGCGATCAGGGACCATGGGGCGGAACACGCACGATTGCCTGGAAAAATCGGTTACGTAATTATAATAGCCAGGATGTAATCAGATTTGCAGAAGGCAACGGTTGGAGGTTACTACAGACCATGGTTATCGACACCATTAGAAATAAAAAAATCTCCATCAGAAACGAAGGCAATAAAACACCAGATAAAGCAGATTTAGCAGTTTATGGTGGTAATACCGAAGCTGATTTAAGTTTTTCGGGTTGCGTTAACGATTACTGTACCCTGTATGAATTTAATTCTGGTTGGACTTATGTAACTGAGGGAGAGGCTATGATAGCAAAAGGGTATGTATTGGTAGATGCCAATAAGCACCGGATGACAATGTTTCATTCTTGGGGCGAATGGTAGATTTATAAGACAGAAGGTTAAGTCGTCGATAAGTTTTAGTCGAAAGAGATACCCCCAAATCCTTCCATTTCTTCATTAAACAGTAAAACCTGCCTTTTATATCTGTAACTTTCCTTAATTAAATCTACTTTGCGAAACACTTACCTTAAATTAGGGATAGTGTAAATTGTCATCTAAACTATGAACGCAGAACAATCAAGGTTAAAGGATACAGGTTGGAAAAAGTGGGGGCCTTACGTAAGTGATAGGCAGTGGGGTACCGTGAGGGAGGATTACAGTGCAAATGGTGATGCCTGGAACTACATAACCCATGATATGGCCCGCAGCAAAGCTTATCGCTGGGGCGAGGAAGGTATAGCCGGCATTTGCGATAGGCAGCAATATCTGTGTTTTGCAATAGCATTGTGGAATAAGAAAGACCCTATAATTAAAGAACGATATTTTGGTTTAAGCAACCCCGAAGGTAATCATGGCGAGGATGTGAAAGAGATGTACTACTATCTGGATAGTACACCTACCCACTCGTACATGAAAACGTTGTATAAATATCCGCAAAACGAGTTTCCGTACAAATGGCTGGTTGATGAGAACAAACGCCGCGGCCGCCAGGATCCGGAATTTGAACTGATGGACACGGGGATCTTTGATCGTAACGAATATTTTGATGTTTTTACCGAATATGCCAAAAGCGCGCAGGAAGATATCCTCATTAAAATAACTATTCATAACCGGAGTGAAGAGGATGCCCCGCTTAATGTAATGCCTACTTTATGGTTCCGCAATACCTGGGCTTGGGGATATGATTCGCGCAAACCAGATCTTTGTGCTTCTTCGGATAAAGTGATCAGCATTTTTCATAAAGACCTTGGGCAAACGTGGCTGCACATCGAAGGGCAAGCTCAACTCCTGTTCTGTGATAATGAAACTAACTCGCGCAGGCTTTATAATTATGACGATGGCCGAAAGTATTATAAGGATGGTATAAACGATTACATTATTCATGCTGCCGATACGGTAAATCCTAAAAACATGGGCACCAAGGCAGCTATAAATTACGATTTGAATATCCCGGCCAGGCGAAGCGTAACCATACGCTTGCGACTGTCTGAAGATGCAAATTATAGTTTTGAGGATTTTGACGAGGTTTTTGCTGTTCGCCAAACAGAGGCCGACCAGTTTTATAACGATATTCATGGCGCTACCATGAACCCCGATCGCCGCCTTATTCAGCGGCAGGCTTTTGCCGGCATGTTATGGAACAAGCAGTTTTACTATTCAGATACCCGCCATTGGCTTAGCGGTGATAAAGGGATGCCCCGCCCGCCTGCACAAAGGCAAAAAGCCCGAAACAGTAAGTGGACGCATCTTAATACCCGCGATATTGTTTCAATGCCAGATAAGTGGGAATATCCCTGGTTTGCCGCCTGGGACCTTGCTTTTCACTGCCTGCCGCTGGCAACCGTTGATATGGCCTTTGCCAAAAATCAGTTGATTTTGCTTACCCGCGATTGGTATATGCACCCTAACGGCCAGTTGCCTGCCTATGAATGGGATTTTGGCGATGTAAACCCTCCGGTACATGCCATGGCTGTATGGAACGTATATAAAACCGATAAGGAAAATAACAATGGAAAAGGGGATACTTATTTCCTGGAGCGGGTTTTTCACAAACTGATGCTCAATTTTACCTGGTGGGTTAACCGCAAGGACCAATCGGGCAATAATATTTTTGAGGGTGGTTTCCTGGGGATGGATAACATCGGTGTTTTTGACCGTAATATGCATTTACCATCCGGGCAGCATTTGGAACAGGCCGATGGCACCAGTTGGATGGCCATGTATTCGCTTAACCTGCTTCGTATTGCCACCGAGCTTACCGAAACCGACAAAGCCTACGCTGATATCGCTTCTAAGTTTTTTGAGCATTTCATTTATATTGTTGGGGCCATGTCAAACCTGGGCGAAAACAATGAAGGCCTTTGGGATGATGACGATGGCTTTTTTTATGATCAGATCCGTTTCCCTGATGATGGTTCTATTAAAATGCGGGTTAGGAGTATAGTAGGGTTGATTCCACTGTTTGCTACCGAGGTATTGGATGAAAAAGATATTACGGAAAGCCCGGTGTTTAAAGACCGCATGAAATGGTTTGCCGAAAATCGCCCCGATCTTGCATCGCTGGTTTCACGCTGGAACGAGAAGGGAAGCAACGGCAAACACCTGATAAGTTTGCTGCGTGGTTACAGGATGAAGTCATTGCTCAAATACATGTTAGATGAAAATGAATTTTTAAGCGACTACGGGATCCGGTCACTTTCAAAGTATCACCTTAAACACCCTTACCATGTTTCGGTAAATGGAGTTGAATTTGGCATATCCTATGTGCCGGGCGAAAGTGACAGCGGTTTATTTGGTGGTAACAGCAACTGGCGCGGCCCTATCTGGATGCCCATCAATTACCTGATTATTGATAGTTTGCACCGGTTCCATATGTTTTATGGCGACGAGTTTAAAATAGAATGCCCAACCGGTTCGGGAAATTTTATGAACCTGAAAGAGGTAGCGAACGAACTATATGCCCGGGTTTCCAAACTGTTTATGAAAAACGAAAATGCTGAGCGGCCGGTGTATGGTAAAAATCCCAAACTGCAAACCGATCCGCATTTTAAAGATCACATTTTGTTTTATGAGTTTTTTGATGGCGATACAGGTCTTGGTTTAGGTGCCGCACATCAAACCGGCTGGACAGGACTGATTGCCAATTGTTTGTATCTGGAATAGGGTGTATGTATATAATAACCTGGCACGGTGCTATAAATCAACACTGTGCCATGGTGGGACTGCTGCAGATAAATATTAAAACTTCCATCTGTCAATTAACCTTCAGTATGATACTTTTAGCTTGATATGAATTATTGTGTAAAAAAGACACAATAAAATTTCCTGGCTTATTATTAATTAATTAGCTTTACTGTACCAGTTAATTATTAACCATTATCAAGCATGATTTACAGCAGAAGAAATTTTATTAAAGGCACCGGTGCATTGGTGCTTGGCGGCATGGCCTTATCGGGTAAAGCAGCAAGTTTTTTGAGTAACATGGAGCATCATCCTGTAGGACTGCAGTTGTTTACTTTTTTCGGCGTTATTGACGAAGATGTAAAGGGCACATTGAGCAAAATTGCAGCTATAGGATACAAGGAATTGGAATCGGCCTTTAGTAAAAAAGGCGGCTATTATGGTATGAAGCCTAAAGAATTTAAAGCCATGGTGAATAACCTGGGCATGAGCTGGACCTCGCACCATGTTCTTGGCGCTCCGTTTAAACTGCCACCGGGAGCAAAAATGCCTGCAGGTGCAGATGGTAAGCCGATGGTATTGCCTCCTGTATTGAACCTGCGCGATAATATGCAGCAGGTGATTGACGAGGTTGCTGACGGCGGCGTTCAATACCTGGTTTGCGCCAATTCGCCTACGGCTACGCTTGATGAAATAAAATCGACTATTGAGGTATTAAACAAAACAGGAGAGGCCGCGAAAAAAGCGGGGATCCAGTTTGCTTATCATAACCATGATATGGAGTTTCACGCAGTTGATGGTAAAGTGCCTTATGACATGCTATTAAGCGAAACAGATGCGGGTAATGTAAAAATGGAGCTTGATTTGGCCTGGGCTGTTAAAGCGGGTAAAAATCCGGTAGAAATGTTTAAGGAACATCCCGGTCGTTTCCCGCTTTGGCATGTGAAAGATTTGGATGCAGGCAGGCAGAATATACAACCTGTAGGAGGTGGCACTATTGATTTTAAACCAATTTTTGTAGCGGCTAAATCAGCAGGTATGCAACACTTTTTTGTAGAGCATGATATGCCTAAAGATGCCTTTGCAAGTATTACAGCCAGTATGGGATATTTGAAGGATAAGCTGATGGTGTAAATAGGGGAGTGATATCCGAATCGTTAACTATTAATTGTTTTATAATAGAATTGCAGCCGATAAATTAAGTTTTATCGGCTGTTTTGTTTGCTAACGATTGTTGTTTGCCTCTTATTTTAGTTTATGAGCTTTTTTTGTAAAAGAAGACGCCGGAACTTGTTGTATTTTTCGGAAAAGTATGGCTTAACAATTCCATAATGTACCGTAATTTTGATTTAACTTGCCTGTTGAGTAATTTAAGGCGATAAAATATTATTTATAACGGCGGCGCATGGCAGAAACATCTACAGAACATTTAAAAAGGGTTTTGAAACCTATCCATTTATGGGCCATAGCCGTAGGTCTGGTTATTTCGGGCGAATATTTCGGGTGGAATTTGGGATGGGCTGTATCCGGCACTATAGGTTTGCTCATAGCCACCCTGGTTATCACCTTGATGTATATTACATTTATTTTTAGCTATACCGAACTCACCGCCTCCATACCTCATGCGGGAGGCGCTTTTGCTTATGCGTATCGGGCTATGGGACCGTTTGGCGGGTTAATTGCCGGTTACGCTACCCTTGTTGATTTCCTGGTGGCTACGCCTGCTGTAGCAGTTTCTTTAGGAAGCTACCTGCATTTTTTATACCCGGCTATCCCAATAGCAGAGGCCGCTATGGGCTTTAATGTTCTTTTTATCCTTTTAAATATGCTTGGGGTAAAGGAATCGGCGACGTTTTCGGTGTTCATTACCATACTTGCCGTAATTGAGCTGCTGCTTTATCTGGGCATTGTTTCACCGCATTTTAAAATGGTAAACTACCTCACCAATCCTATGCCCTTTGGCTGGGCTGGTGTGTTTGCAGCCCTGCCTTTTGCAGTTTGGTTTTACCTGGCCATTGAAGGTGTTGCGATGGTGGCCGAAGAAGTGGAGAACCCGAAAAGGAATATTCCCCGAGGTTATATATCAGCCATTATAACGCTGGTAGTGTTAGCGCTGGGTGTAATGGTCATAACCGGCGGGCTTACCGACTGGCGCAAACTAAGCCATTTAGACTACCCCTTGCCCGAGGCTATCGGGATAGTATTGGGCAAAGGAAACGGTTTAACCAAAATATTTGCGAGTATAGGTTTATTTGGACTGATCGCGTCGCTGCATGGTATTATTCTCGCCTCTTCGCGGCAGGTGTTTGCCATGGCACGCAGCGGTTATTTGCCCCGGATGCTGTCGGACATTAATCACAGATTTAAAACACCACATTGGGCGCTTGTTGTAAGTGGTATAGTAAGCTCCATCTTCATTTATAAGTTTAAGACGGATCAGATCATCATGCTGTCGGTGCTTGGTGCTGTGGTTATGTATATTATGAGCATGCTAAGCCTTTTTATACTACGCAAAAAGGAGCCCCGTTTAAGCCGACCATTTTTGGCTCCAATGTTCCCGGTTTTCCCGGCAATAGCTTTGGTAATTTGTGTAGTATGCTTATTTGCAACGATATATTTTAACCCTGATATGAGCCTCATTTTTGCAGGAGGATTAGTAATTGTATTGCTGATTTTTATAGTGATGGGCAAGCATAAAGTGGCATTAACAGAAGACCTGATGAGCGCACCAATGGATGAGAAGGTCATTAATCATTGAGTCATTAAATCATTTGCTTGTTCGCTTTTTGAATAATGAACCAATGACATAATGATTGAAAAAAATGACCCAATGACCAGTGAAATAATGATATAAAGAAATGTACCGCCACAACATACATCACCGGGTTTATAAGTTTCCCAACCTGAAAACATTGCTGGGCAAGGCGTCACCTTACCGCTCGGGCGATGAACTGGCCGGGCTTTGTGCCGTGGGGTATGAGGAACGTGTGGCTGCACAAATTACCCTGGCCGATGTGCCGCTTAAAAACTTTTTAAATGAAGCGGTAATCCCTTATGAGGACGATGAAATTACCCGCCTGATTATTGACGATCATGATAAGGCTGCCTTTAGTCACATTGGCCATTTAACCGTTGGCGAATTACGTGATTGGTTATTAAGTGACGAAACCGACTGTGCTATTTTAACAACTATAGCTCCCGGCTTGACACCCGAAATGGTTGCTGCAGTATCCAAACTGATGCGCAACCAGGACCTGATTGCTATGGCCAATAAATGCCAGGTGGTTACCCGCTTTCGTAATACCATAGGCTTAAAGGGACATTTCAGTACCCGTTTACAGCCCAATCACCCAACTGATGATCCGCGGGGAGTAGCGGCCAGCATCATCGACGGCTTATTATTTGGTAGCGGCGATGCTGTTATAGGCATTAACCCGGCGACTGACAGTCCGGCGGCGGTGAGCAGTTTATTGACGTTGATGGATGAGTTACGGCACCGTTTCGATATCCCTACACAAACCTGCGTGCTAAGCCACATAACTACCACATTACAATTGGTTAACGAAGGTGCTCCTGTAGATCTGTGTTTTCAATCCATAGCCGGTACAGAGAAGGCCAACGCCAGTTTCGGGGTTAATTTAAGCTTGATTGAGGAAGCTTACCAGGCCACACTATCGTTAAAGCGGGGTACTGTTGGTAATAATGTAATGTACTTTGAAACCGGACAGGGTAGCGCCTTATCAGCCAATGCCAATTTCGGTGTTGATCAGCAAACCTGCGAGGTGAGGGCCTATGCCGTCGCCCGTAAGTTTAATCCTTTGCTGGTGAATACGGTAGTGGGTTTTATTGGCCCCGAATATTTATATGATGGCAAGCAGATCATCCGTGCCGCGCTCGAAGATCATTTTTGCGGAAAGCTTTTAGGCCTGCCCATGGGTGTTGACGTTTGCTATACCAATCATGCGGAAGCCGATCAGGACGATATGGATAACCTGCTTACGTTGCTTGGTGTAGCGGGTTGTAACTTCGTGATGGGTATTCCGGGCTCGGATGATATTATGCTTAATTACCAGTCAACTTCGTTTCATGATGCTCTTTACCTGCGTAAAGTATTGGGGTTGAAACCCGCTCCCGAGTTTGAGGGTTGGTTGATAAAGCAGGGGATTGTTGATGATAAAGGTTATATGCTGCCTGTTACGGAACACGGGTTGTTGAGAGGTTTTTGATTGAAGGCGAAAGGGTAAAGGCGAAAGGTAAAAGGTTTTTTGAACTGACGAAAAATAAAAAATACGGTGTCATCCTCTGCCGTCGCTCGGCTCCAGCCGAGTGTCAGCTATCTCACGGCCTCTGGCCGACGTAAGCTCTTATGGCACACAGGCCGGAGGCCTATGAATAATGGTCATTCAGCTGGAGCCGAGCGAAGGCAGAGTGACAGGTTGCCGCTATATCAAGGACATAAGTAAACCATTAAATGAAACGAAATATCCCACAGGAAATTGAGCCACTAAAAGCTTTGCAGGAATTTACTTCCGCGCGGATAGCTATTGGCCGGGTGGGAACGAGTATCCCCTTAAAACAGTCGCTTGACTTTAAGCTGGCACATGCGCATGCACGTGATGCTGTATACTCTGAATTAAATTCAGGCAAACTAACTAATTCCCTTAAACACTTTGAACAGCCTATCCTGCACCTGCATAGCCAGGTAACAGACCGGCGGCAATACCTGCAACGGCCCGATCTTGGGCGTAAACTTAATAAAGCCTCATTGAATGAGTTAAACGGCTACAGCATTGAAAGTGATGTGGCCATTATGATAGTTGATGGTCTCTCTGCAACAGCGGTAAATGAAAATACAATTGGTTTGCTCGATGCGCTAATTCCTTTGTTAGTTGCCGATGGTTTAAAGCTTGCGCCGATAAGTCTGGTTGAACAAGGCAGGGTGGCTATTGGCGATGATATTGGGTATGGCCTGAAGGCTAAACTTTCTTTGATCTTGATTGGTGAACGCCCTGGTCTAAGTGCCGCGGATAGTCTTGGTGCATATCTTACCTATAATCCCAAACCCGGTTTGACAGACGAATCACGAAACTGCGTTTCTAATATCCGCCCCAAAGGTTTAACCTATAAAAAAGCAGCAAAGAAAATTTTCTATTTAATTAATGAAGCGTTTAAACGGAAACTGTCGGGAGTGGAGCTGAAGGATAATGCGGGATTGATAGAGTCTTAAGTACTAAGTCGGAAGTCATAAGTTATAAAGCTCGATATAATAGAAAAGTCCGAAAGCTCCATATAGCAAATTTCGGACTTAATACTTAGAACTTCGTACTTAAGACTCACTTCCTCCTCGCTTCCACATAACCATTGAATGATATTGGGTCGCGGTTGCTGCTGATCACTTGCAGAGAGCCGTAGCCATCCTGCGAAATACTTAGATTAAACGTTTGTACATCGCGCCAGTCGGCTATGTTTTTTTCTTTGGGTTTGATCGTGATATTCCATCCGCTTCCCTTTTTTACTGACGAATATGTGAATTTTGTAGTATTAACTTTGATGCCGCCATCTGTTGTTCCCGGAGGAGGCGCTACATAGGCCCGGCCAAAATAAGGTAAAAATGATACAATGGTATCTTTGCTTATCGTCATGTCATAATCAGAGGTAAGCGGCCTGGTACCGCCCCGCATCGGTAAAGCATAATTTGCCTTAAATACAAAGTTTTGGTCCTCTACCATCTTTTTGATTTCAGCCTGTTTGGCTGCCTTTTTTTCAGCCTTGGTTTGAGCAAAGCTTACGTTAACGCCAATAAATATGAAAGCAGCCAAGAGGGCTATTTTGTTTAAGATTTTCATGATATAAATGTTTAAGTGGTTAGACTGTAAAGAGTTATTTAGGTTTAAGTACATTCAAATTTAAGCAATCTTTTAAACAAAAAAGCCCACTGGTAATTCAGTAGATTTAGGCACTAAAAAACTATTGGACAAATATGTTTCGACTATTTAATAGAAAAAAGTCAAAGCGCCCTGTACAGGATTGGGAATTGGTGCTGATGTATAAAACGCTTGAAAAACTGCCAACGGAGTTTGAATATCTGAAACGCCAGATAGAAGCAGATATATTTGCCTCATCTCTTGTTGGTTATAGTGCCTCTTATCCTGATTATGTGGCATTTTCTTATGCCGACGGGATTAGTGCTTTTGAACGCAAGCGCGAGCATGGCTATAAAATTACCAATATAAAAGTGCGGGATATTGGCGGGAGTAAAACATTTATGTATGTAATATACGTACATAACGGAGTTATCACAGGATATTCTATACACGGTTTAAAAAAACAGATTATTGATGTTATTAGTGCTGATACAGATGCTTATGTCAAGGAGTTTTATGCGGATGACAATGAGGATTATGAAAGCCTGAAAAGGATAATAAGTAAAGATGACCTGAAGTTGATTAAGCCGGAGAATGTTTATAAACTAAACCTGAAAGGCCGGGTGTTTTATCATATAGAAGATCTTGAAGACGGTGATTTTATAGGGATTGAAAGTAATGGCCAAATCTGCAAAATAACACATGATCCTTTTGAAATTATTCTTCTTAAAGAAAACTTAGCAGAGATCCTTTCAATGTAAAAGGCCACCTGTTTTTCAGATGGCCTTTAAAGTAAAGGATTTGCTGCTTTATTAAAGCAATGTATTATATCAAGCTAACACTGCGTTTAACAAACTCGGTTAAATCGGCACCGGTTAATAAGCCTTGTGATAACAATGCCAAATCAAAAGCTTGTTTTGAAAGTTGTGCCTGTACAGTTTCGTCTTCTTCCTGCAAAATACGGCTTACCAGTTTGTGGTTGCCATTTACAATTACTTTGTAGTTATCAGGCATGTTTCCGTAAAAACTCATGCCACCGCCCATAGCTGCCATATCTTTCATGCGGCGCATAAACTCGTCCATAGTTACGGTAACCGGTAACTCGTCTGGGTTAAGGCTTTCTATTTGAACGTTGTAAGCTGGCCTGTTAATGGCTTTATCAAAAATGCTTTTTACCTGGGTGCTTTGTTCTTCGGTAAGTACCGTTTCAAGCGCGTCATCCTTTTTAATCAGTTTATCAGCAACATCAGCATCAACACGTTTTAATGATGTTTTCTCTAATTTTTGCTCCAACTGGCTGATGAAGTGATTGTCAATAGGAGAGTTCATCACCAATACATCATAGCCTTTTTTATTGGCAGACTGGATAAACGAATCCTGTTTCGCAGGGTCATTGGTGTAGATGTAAACCAATTGACCGTCTTTATCTGTTTGGTTAGCTTCAACTTTGTCTTTATACTCGGGCAGCGTAAAGTTTTGTTTTTCGGTGTTGGTAACCAAAACAAAGTCTTTGGCTTTGTCATAAAACTTGTCTTCGCTCACCATACCATACTTTACAAACAGGCCAATGTCGGTCCATTTTTCTTCGTAAGCTTTACGGTCTGCTTTGAACAGGTCTGACAATTTATCAGCTACCTTTTTGGTAATATAACTGTTGATCTTTTTAACATTGCTGTCCGCTTGCAAAAAGCTGCGTGATACGTTAAGCGGAATATCCGGTGAATCGATAACACCATGCAACAGCATTAAAAATTCAGGGACAATATCTTTTACTTCATCAGTAATAAATACCTGGCGGCTAAATAATTTGATCTTGTTTTTTTGGAACTCAAAATCATTTTTCAGCTTAGGGAAATATAGTACACCTGTTAAGTTGAAAGGATAATCAACATTCAGGTGGATCCAGAACAATGGATCTTCGCTGAAAGGATAAAGCTGTTTGTAAAAGTCAAGATAATCTTCATCTTTTAATTCAGATGGCGCTTTTGTCCAGATAGGGTTGGTAGTGTTGATGATATTATCAACCTCCACTGAAGTATATTTTGGTTTACCTTCTTCGTCAACACCATCTTCAACAGATTCGGTCTTAGTGCCGAATTTAATAGGCACAGGTAAAAATTTGCAATATTTATCCAGGATCTCCTGCAATTTGTACTGGCTTAAAAACTCGGCCGATTCATCATTGATATACAAAGTGATCTCGGTACCACGCTCTTCTAAAATACCTTCGCCAATTTCAAATTCGGTGCTACCGTCGCATACCCAGAAAGCAGGCTCTGCGCCTTCCTGGTATGATAAGGTTTGGATCTCCACCTTATCAGCCACCATGAATGCTGAATAAAAACCTAAACCAAAGCGACCGATGATCTCGTTGGCATCTTTTGCTTCCTTGAATTTCTCCATGAATTCGGTGGCGCCTGAGAAAGCGATCTGGTTGATGTACTTTTTAATCTCTTCGGCGGTCATACCGATACCATTATCGCTAATGGTGATGGTCTTTTTGTCTGCATCAAAAGCAACCTCAACACGGAGGTCGCCAAGTTCGCCGGTGTACTGGCCTAATGAAGCTAAACGTTTAATTTTTTGGGTAGCATCTACCGCGTTTGATACCAGCTCGCGCAGAAATATCTCATTATCAGAGTATAAGAACTTCTTAATGATCGGGAAAATGTTCTCGGTGTGGATCGAAATGCTGCCTTTTTCTTGCATAACTATATTTTAATAGGATTGATTTAATGATTGTCGCCAATGCAACATCAATGTGTGTTCCAATTGTTATTATATTGTCAAAATGGCAGGATGAGGGGTTTTGGTCAGATAAGTCGTGGAGGTAAGGCTTATTCACCCGTCATTGCAAGATACGAAGCAATCCCCAACTTTACAGACGCTATGTAAGTGCCCCTGCAGAGTTCGCGATTGCTTCGTCGTTCCTCCTCGCAATGACGATTTTCCAAAAGCTATAGCAAAAAAATAAGGGATAAACATTTAAGCTTATCCCTTACCATATAATAAAGATTGCTTATATCGTTAATCGGCCATCATTTTGATAAACGAGGCTAATTTTTCTTTCATTTCTCTTCTGTCAACAATGAAATCAAGGAAGCCATGTTCCTGCACAAATTCGGCAGTCTGGAAACCCTTCGGTAGATCTTTTTTAATAGTTTCTTTAATTACCCTTGGCCCTGCAAAACCTATCAGCGCGCCAGGTTCGGCAATATTGATATCGCCTAACATAGCGTATGATGCTGTTACACCGCCTGTAGTAGGATCGGTAAGTAATGAGATATAAGGGATTTTTGCCTGTGCAAGTAAGGCAAGTTTGGCTGATGTTTTAGCCATCTGCATCAACGAAAACGCGGCTTCCATCATGCGCGCACCACCTGATTTTGAGATCATCAGGAACGGGACTTTATGTTGGATACAGTAATCAATAGAGCGGGCTATCTTTTCACCAACTACCGATCCCATTGATCCCCCAATAAAGTTAAAGTCCATACAGGCAATAACCAGGTCCTGACCGTCAATTTTACCGGCGCCTGCCCTTATTGCATCTTTTAAACCTGTTTTGTGCTGAGTTTCCTTAAGCCGGTCAGTGTATTTTTTGGTGTCTTCAAAATGAAGCGGATCACCCGAGGTAAGATCAGGAAAAAGTTCTGTAAACTCGTTATTATCAAATAGGACCGAAAAATATTCTTTTGAACCTATGCGCAGGTGGAAGCCACAGTAATGGCACACATATTGATTTTCTACCTGCTCAGAATAGTGTAAAGGTTTTTTACAATTAGGGCATTTATTCCAGATGCCATCGGGGGCTTCCTTCTTTTCCTCAGTAGTCGTAATTATCCCTTTCAACTCTCGTTTAAACCATGCCATATCTGTGTCTAACTCTTTCAATTGGGTACAAAGAAACAAAAAATATTAAACATGTGGTGCCGGTATATAAAAAGTTATAGGGGGCAAATTGTTTGCTTGAAAGTTTAATTACTTATTTGATGCTATTTTTGTAATAAAAGGATCGGATTGTTAATTAATTATATCATATTTTTAAATTAACCCTATTTTTACTACCGTTTTAATATACTTTTAAGATTGCTTATCCGAATTCAATAAATTTTATAACTTCGAGCCCCAAATAAACGCTAATGGATTTAAAAAATTATAGAGGTGTTCTGCACGGCGATCAGGTGCAGGAACTATTTGAAGCAGCAAAAAAGCACCAGTTTGCTTTACCGGCAGTAAACGTTATTGGTACTAATACTATCAATGCAGTTATGGAAACAGCTAAAGCTGTTAACTCTCCGGTTATTATTCAGCTGTCAAATGGCGGTGCACAGTTTTACGCCGGCAAATCATTGGATAATTCAAAACTTCAGGCCTGTATTTTAGGTGGTGTATCTGCTGCAAAGCATGTTCACCTGTTGGCTGAGCATTACGGCGTTGCGGTTATCCTGCATACAGACCATGCTGCCAAGAAATTGTTACCGTGGATTGATGGCCTCCTGGATCATGGCGAGAAATTTTTTGCCGAAACAGGCAAGCCTCTATTTTCATCGCACATGCTCGACCTTTCAGAAGAGCCTATTGAAGAGAATATCGAAATTTCGGCCAAATATCTTGAGCGTATGGCTAAAATGGGCATGACCCTTGAAATTGAGTTGGGTGTAACCGGCGGTGAAGAAGATGGCGTTGACAATTCGGATGTTGACAGCTCTCGTTTATATACCCAGCCAGAAGAGGTTTCTTATTCATATGAGCACCTTTTAAAAGTAAGCCCCCGTTTTACTGTAGCTGCTGCTTTTGGTAACGTTCATGGTGTGTACAAACCAGGTAATGTTAAGTTACAACCGGTTATCCTGCATAACTCACAGGAGTATGTTAAACAAAAATTTGGTTTAACTGCCGAAAAACCGATCAACTTTGTATTCCATGGTGGTTCTGGTTCAAGCCAGGAAGAAATCCGCGAAGCTATTTCATATGGTGCTATCAAAATGAATATTGATACCGATATGCAATGGGCTTACTGGGAAGGCATTAAAGATTACTATAAATCAAAAGAAGGATACCTGCAAAGCCAGATCGGTAGCCCGGATGGTGAGGATTCTCCAAACAAGAAATATTATGACCCGCGCGTTTGGTTACGCAAAGGTGAGGAAAACTTTGTAAAAAGGCTTTCTGTTGCCTTTGAAGACCTTAACTGTATCGACGTTTACAGCAAATTATAATATTCATCAGAAATTAACAAAGCGCCTGTACATTTGTTGTACAGGCGCTTTGTTGTTTACAGGCAGCTGGCGATTCCATTAAAAAAAGATAAAGTCTGCTATATGGTTGAAATTAATAAAAAGAAAAAGAATTTATTTGAACGCTTTGCCAATTGGGCCACTATAGCCACGGGCAGTTCGGGCGCATTTATCACGGCTTTTGGCATCATCATTGTTTGGGGAATAACCGGACCATTATTCCATTATTCAGATACCTGGCAGTTGGTTATCAATACCGGTACCACTGTGGTTACTTTTCTGATGGTTTTTTTGATCCAGAAATCACAAAATAAAGATTCGAAGGCTATACATTTGAAACTGAATGAGCTGCTTGCCTCGCACCAGGGGGCAAGTAACCGGATGGTTGATATTGAAGATATTACCGAAAAGGAGCTCGATCAATTGCATAAATTTTATGTGGAACTGGCCGGACTTGCCGAAGAGGAAGATGATATCACCTGTACGCACTCTATTGATGCGGCAAGAGAAAACCACACCACAAAACTCAATCATTTCAAAACAAAACCGCATTACATCAATGCCCGCAAAAATCATAGTAAAAAAAGTAACGGAGCAAGCTGATCTTGATATCGTGCATGCCATAAGGCGGGAAGTATTTGTAGTTGAACAAAATTGCCCTCCCGAGCTGGAATATGAACATGAAGATGTATCTCATCATTTTTTAGCTACCGTTGATGGAGAACCGGCCGGTGCCTGCCGCTGGCGTAAAACCGAAAATGGTTATAAGCTTGAGCGGTTTGCCGTATTGAAAACGTTCAGAGGATTTGGGATAGGAGGAGAGCTGGTGAAAGCGGTGTTAACTGATTTGCCAGCCGATGCGGATTATGTTTATCTTAATTCGCAAACCCACGCGGTACCTTTTTATGAAAAACTGGGTTTTGAAGCATCAGGGCCGGAGTTTGAAGAAGCCGGGATCAAACATTATAAAATGGTGAAGAAGTAAAACGTTGTCGTTTTGCAGCGACTATTTAAAAGTAAAGAAAGCGTTGTTGCTTCCTACCTGCCCATGACAAGTTAAAAAGGATGTCATGTTGAGGCTCTCGAAACATGGTGGGCGGGGCCTCTGCGCGCGAGTCTTCGATGGGCTTAGACTGACAGTTCAAAGTTTGTCATTACACCTTCAGAGGCCATCGGATTTAATCACTCAGACTGACTACTATGGTCGATAAACCAACGGTGAATAAATGAGGGTTATTTCTTTTTGGATTTCCTCTTTTTAGATGCTTCTGCCAGCGGATTAAATTCAAGGCACAAATTAATCCAGTAATTCAGCTGGTCGTTGGTTTGCAGGTTGAAGTCTTCAACATAAACATAGCCTTTCATTACTCTTTCGCCGCTTACCATTTGGTTACAGTTTCCTTTCTCAAGTTCAATAGCGGCTTGTTGTTCGCCAATGCGGCACAAAATGCTATTGTCGCGTACGCAAACACATAACTTATCATCTACCATAAAACAAACTCCCTGGAACATTTTCTTTTCTTCCACCATCGGAAGGTCCATTAATTCTTCGCGAATACGATCGGCCATTTGTTCGTTATATGCCATAAGGGTTTATATTTTTTCACGCAGAGGCGCCAAGACGGCAACGGAATCCGGCGTCTTAGCGCCTTAGTGAAATAAAATTACAATTAATTCTTATCAACAAATTTGTAATTAGCCTCATTATACCTGTCGCCGGTATCCGGGTATTTAGCTAAAACGGTTTCAATATCCTGTAAATCATTGGCTGTTAATTCCACATCAACCGAACCTGCATTGTCCAAAAGGTATTTTCTCCTCTTTGTTCCTGGAATAGGGATAATGTTATCGCCTTGTGCCAGCACCCAGGCAAGCGCCAACTGGGCAGGTGTGCAATTTTTTTGAGTGGCAAGCTTTGCAAACTCATGAGCCAGCCCCATGTTATTTTCGGCGTTGGCATCCTGATAACGGGGCAGGCTTTTCCTGAAATCGTTATCAGCCAGTTTGGTTACATCCAACGCGTTTGTTACCAAACCACGTACCAGTGGGCTGAATGGCACGAATGAAATCCCAAGCTCTTTGCACACGGGCAATACCTCAGCCTCTACATCGCGCGTTAATAAAGAATATTCACTTTGCAAGGCACTAATTGGATGCACCGCGTGTGCACGACGGACAGAGTTTGCCGAAGCTTCAGACAGCCCCAGGTATTTTACTTTACCTTCTTTTACCAGGTCGGCCATGGCGCCAACCATGTCCTCAACAGGCACATTTGGGTCGATCCGGTGGGCGTAGTACAAGTCAATCACATCCGTTTTTAAGCGTTTTAAGCTCTGCTCAACCGCGGTTTTAAGATAAGCCGGCGAGCCGTCAAATTCAGTCAGCTTGCCATCGGCACCGGCCCTGAAACCAAATTTGGTGGCGATGAAGATCTTATCACGATTGGGTACCAATACCTTTGATACTAATTCTTCATTGCGGCCATTGGCATAAACATCGGCCGTATCCCAAAAGTTAATATCTATTTCTATTGATTTTTCAAGGGTGGCTATTGATTCATCGTCATCCGGCTTGCCGTAAGCATGGTTCATGCCCATACATCCCAGTCCAATGGCCGAAAGTTCAACTCCGGTATTTCCTAATTTTCTGTATTTCATAATGTGGTAGTATTGTTGTACTATCAAAGTACGTGAAATAACAAAAGCACATCAACCTCAATTTATAAGTATTATGTAAGGTTATACATTGCAGATTAACTTTTTCTGGTTAATTTGAAAAAAAAATGAGTGGTTGTCCAATTCAGCCAACCCTGATCGTCTTTTGGTTTTTAACCATTAAATTCAAAAAACATGAACGAGTTCTTATTGATCTTCAGAAGAGACGCAGAAGCCACTGCAGCAACGCGGTCGCCCGAACAGATGCAAACCATGATGAATTACTGGCGCGAATGGATTGGCGGGATTGCCGCGCAAAACAAACTGGTTGCTGTAGGCAATAGGTTGGATACCGCTGGCAGCGTAGTAAAACCTGACAATGTAGTAACAGACGGCCCTTATGTTGAGGTTAAGGAAGCCATAGGGGGTTACAGTATTATCAAAGCGTCATCGCTGGAAGAAGCCACGGAGTTATCAAAGGGCTGCCCGATCCTGTCGGTAGGGGGCAGTGTTGAAGTTCGTCCTATCATCCCAATGGAAGTGTAATTGATTTGCAGCCTCCCATATACGGGAGGCTGCTGGTTTATGCAGCAAGATCAGCTTCTACCACATCTGTTCCGCTCCGAGTATCAAAAGATAATCGCGGTATTATGCCATTATTTCGGCTTTGAACATATAGAAGCCGCCGAAGATATTGCCAGTGATACTTTCCTCACTGCTGCCGAAACATGGGGAATCAAGGGGTTGCCGGATAATCCTAAAGCATGGTTATATACCGTGGCCCGCAATAAAGCAACCGATTATGTAAGGCGTGGCTCCAGGTTTAAGCAAAAAATAGCCGAAGGGATTGTTGCAGAGGATAATTACGAGGCAGAGATCGATCTTTCTGACCAAAATATTAGCGACAGCCAGCTGCAAATGATGTTTGCTATTTGTCACCCGGTATTGCCGGCCGAGGCGCAGATTGGCTTTGCATTACGTATCCTTTGCGGTTTCGGAATTGATGAAATTGCCGAGGCTTTTTTATCGAATAAAGAAACCATTAATAAACGCCTGTTCAGGGCTAAGGAAAAGCTTCGGGAACAAAAAGTGAAGATCGTTTTCCCTGAACCGGCTGATATTATTAATCGGCTGGGCATCGTACTGAAAACTTTATACCTGCTGTTTAATGAGGGCTATTACTCCAGCTGCCAGAGCACTACATTGCGAAAAGATTTGTGTTTAGAAGCCATGCGGCTTAACTATCTCCTTATAGAAAACAAGCAAACCAACCTGCCCGAGGTGAATGCCTTGTTGTCATTGATGTGTTTTCATGCTTCAAGGTTTGATGCCCGGGTAGATGAACATGGCGAAATGATCCGCTATGATGACCAGGACAGAATGCTTTGGAATGATGATTTGATAGTAAAAGGACGATACTACCTAAACCTTGCCTCAAAAAAAGGAAACGACGCCGGTAAATATCATATTGAAGCTGCTATAGCTTATTGGCATACCGTTAAAACTGATACTACCGAAAAGTGGGAAAATATATTAATGCTCTACAATAGGTTACTTATCGCTGCTTATTCGCCCGCGGCTGCGTTGAACCGGGCTTATGCCCTGGCAAAGGTAAAAGGGAAGGAGAATGCCATTATTGAGGCCGAAAAGTTAAAATTGGATACTAATCATTTGTACCATGTGCTGCTTGGTTACTTGTATACAGGGGTAGATCGTAAAAAGGCAGTATCGCATTTGCAAACTGCCCTGAAACTGGCTAAGACCGCTACAGATAAAAGTAGAATTACGAAGGATTTAAAGGCTTTATTGTGAGTTAGTTATAAAAAAAACGTCATTGCGAGGAACGAAGCAATCCCCGATAAGCAGGTTCGCCCTGTATAGCTTGGGATTGTTTCGTTCCTCGCAATGACACTCTTAAGTCTTTATGAGTTTTTTCAATTAGCTATCTTGAAATCAGCTACCAGCTTTTCATCGGCCGAGTTGCTGCCCAGTACTAATTTGTAGCTGCCGGGATAAAGCTTCCATTTGTGTGTGGCAAGGTCCCATTTCTGTAAATCCTGAACAGGGATTTTCAAAGTAACGGTACCCTCCTTATCCTGCTCCAGGCTGATGCGTTTAAAGCTTTTCAATTCTTTAACCGGCATCCTGTCGATATTAGGATATTTAATATATGCCTGCACTACCTCATCGCCATTAAATTTACCGGTGTTTTTAACGTTTACTGTTACTGCAAGGGTATCGGCTTTTTTGTAGGTGGTTTTTAATTTACTGCCCAGGGTGTAGCTGAACGAAGTATAGCTTAAACCAAAACCAAAAGGATATTGCACCAGACCGGTATAATAACGGTAAGTGCGGTTTTTCATATTGTAATCGCTGTAGTCGGGTAAATTGCTCATGTCTTTATAAAAAGTAAGCGGCAGGTGGCCCGAAGGCGAAACATCGCCAAAAATAATATCAGCTAATGCATTACCCCCCTGTTCGCCGGGGTACCAGGCAAATATAATGGCATCGGTATAAGGCTCAATAGCGGATATGTCAACATCGCTGCCTGCGGTTATTACTGCTACAAGGGGCTTGTTTTTTACGCTTTTGCGCAGTTCTTTCATAAAGGCAATTTCGCTGGCAGGCAGGCTCAGGTTTTTTTTATCGCCGCCACTTTCAGACAGGAAAGCATCGCCTGCTTCGCCTTCCAAAACGGGGGAGAGGCCTATGACAGCAATAGTAGCATCAGCATTACCCGCAGCCCAGGTGCCGCCAAAATGAGTGGTATCTTTATAATCACATCCAAGGTCATATTCAACGCGGGTAGCTTTATCAACCGCGCCGGTAATACCCTCAACAAAATTGATCACTTTGCTGCTGGTACCGTGGTAATTTGCTATCATGGCATCGAGCGAGGCCGCGTTTGGCCCAACTACCATAATGCTGGAGTAGCTGCTTTTTTTGAATGGCAAAACATTGTTGTTATTCTTTAACAATACCATGCTTTGCTGGGCCACTTTACGGGCCAAAGCCAAATGTTGTTCATTGTGAACACTGTCGGCGCCGTAACCATGATAAGGATTAGCGGCCGGGTCGTCATAAAAACCCAGTTTAAATTCGGTGCGTAAGATAGCGCTCAGGGCCTGGTCAACATCTTTTTCGGTAAGCAGGCCTTGTTTAATAGCTTTAATACCATCGTTTTGCAAAATGGACGAGCAATCCAGGTCAACGCCAGCCTTGATCGCGGCAGCGGCTACTTCAACCGCAGTTGGTAGTGTTTTGTGAGTAAGGTACACATCATCCAGGGCACCACAATCAGTTACTACATGCCCGTTAAAGCCCCATTCTTTCCGCAATATATCGGTAAGCAGCATTTTATTGATAGAGTTTGGTACACCGTTAACGCGGTTGTAGGCGCTCATTACCGATTCAACGTGGTTTTTAACCAGTTCGTGAAAAGCATACAGGTAGGTTTCGCGAAGATCTTTCTCATCAACTTTAGCATCAAATTTATCGCGGGTAGCTTCCGGGCCGCTATGTACGGCAAAGTGTTTGGCCGTGGCAGATGTTTTCAGGTATTTAGGATCATCGCCCTGCAAACCTTTAACAAAGGCTGAACCCATACGACCGGTCAGAAAAGGGTCTTCGCCATAGGTTTCCTGGCCACGTCCCCAGCGCGGGTCGCGGAAAATATTGATGTTGGGCGTCCAAAAGGTCAGTCCCATATATTGCAGGTGCCTGTCTTGTGCAATGGCCAGGTTATATTTTGCGCGGGCTTCAGTTGATATGGCCGTTGAGACCTGTTTCAACAGATCTTCATTAAATGTAGCCGACATCCCGATAGCCTGCGGAAATATGGTTGCTTCTCCGGCGCGGGCTACGCCATGCAAAGCCTCATTCCACCAGTTATAGGCAGGGATGCCTAAACGGGGCACGGCCTGGCTGCGGTAACCTAATAAGGAGATTTTTTCGTCGATGGTTAATTTCGATAAAAGATCTTTTACGCGTGAATCAATCGATTGCGAGGCATCTTTATAAAAAGGAACCTGCGCATTTGCGGTAGAAAATTTTAGTAATGCCGCAAGCATTACCGAACAACATAGGAGTTTGTGTTTTATGGTGGAAGCCATTTTTAGATGATTTATTTTTTGAGTTTAAAGTTAATATTTATTCCGTAAGTATGGGTTGGCGGAAGGCTTGCTCCCTCAATTCCGGCATATTTTATATCCGGCGAAAATCCAGATTCCGGATCGATATTGGCCGAGCGCTTCATAATTGTCCACAAGTTTCTGCCTACCAGTGAAAAGGTTATGCCTTCAAATGGTGTTTTATTAAGAAAGCCCTTTGAAAAAGTATAGCCAAAAGTAACCTGCCGTAATTTAATAAACCTGCCGTCAAGCACATTTAATGCAGATACATTTTGGGCTAGCGCCTGGTAATAGTTTTGGGCAGGTACAGCAATCGTGTTCTTTTCACCATTGCTGTTTACGCCATTGCCAATAACGCCGTTTTCCCTGCCTGAAAGGGTAAGCTGGTTAAAGCCCCTGTAAATGCTATTATAATTTGTAGCCGATAATATCTTATTACCAAAACGGTAATCGATCAAAAATGAGAGGCTTAGTTTGCCAAATGCAAAATTGTTGTTTAATCCACCGTATATATTAGGCACCGCGCTGCCCATAGGTACACGCGGGCCGGCCATGGGTAAACCATTTCCGTCAAAAATGATCTGTCCTTTATCATTTCTAAGGTAATCGTTGGCCATAATCTGGGGCCCTGGCAAGCCTTTAACCAGTGCCGTAGCAGCATTTAGCGGGCGGTAAGTACCGAAGCTTATGTTAGCCGACTCGGGAGTGCCGTCTGTTTGAAGGATCTTGTTTTGTACATAGGTAAAATTAAACGATGGCGACCAGTTAAAACTTGTTGTTTTAACTGGAGTGCCGCTTAGCTCAATTTCAATGCCGTTGTTTTGGGTTGAGCCCGTAGGAATAAACCGCCGTGCAAAACCGGTTGCCAGATCAAGGTCGCCTTTAATGATCTCATTTTTTGTTTTACGGTGAAAATAGGCTACATCAATTCCAAGCCTGCCGTTTAGAAATTTAAGCTCGGTACCGGCTTCCATTTCGGTAAGCGTGTAAGGCTTAAGAAATAAATTGGGCAGGCTGTCGCTGAAACTGCCGATGGCAATACCGTTTATCGAATAATTTGTTGTGTAATATTGGGTTGTTACATATGCATCAGTTGGCTCGCCGCTCGTTTGCGCATACGATAACCTCAATTTTCCGAAATCAAGGCTGGGAATATGAACAAGATCGGAAAATAAAAGACTTGCCGATACCGAAGGCGTAAAGATACTCCGGTTATCGCTCGGCAACGTGGAGTAGGCATCGTAGCGGCCGGTAGTAGTTATGGTTAAATAGTCTCTGAATGAAAAATCAACAGCGTAATAGCTCGAATGCGTTTCGGTACTTTTATAGTTGTAGTTGCTGCTCTTGATGCTCAAATTATTATAGCTATAAAAATATGGTACAATGAATGGGCCTCCAAAAAGCTTCGTGTACTCGTATGTGTTTTTGCGTAGGTTAGTCCCGGCAGATATGTCAAAACTCAACACCTTAGGAATGATGTCATGTTTGGCACCTATTAACAGGTCACTGTTTAGTTCAGATCGTTGGGTGTTTGACTGTTCATCAAGTCCCCCCGTTCCGCCGGCGTAATAAGCGGTTCCGGTTGGGGTAACCGTTTTTCGTTTATCGTAAAGGATGTCGTTGCCCAACCTCAACTGTGCATACAGCCAATTATTGAAATTGTATTTACCCGATAATGCAGCTATTAATCGGTTACGGTTTACATCATTAATAAACCGGTTAACGGTAAAATAAGGGTTTGTAGTAAAGGTGTCGCTATTCCATCTTATTTCACTGCCATCTGAAGCATAACCAGGCGCAAGGATAGCCTGATCTTCGTTGGCTGCCAGATATTGAATGTTATTTACATTAAAAGGCCCATCGCTCAAGTTGGGTTTTAAATTAGAAGTTTCGTTGATAAAATTAGCTGCAACATTAATATTCAGTTTTTTGGTAACATTTTGACTTGCCGATAAGTTGAACGTTTTGCGGTTGAGATCACTGTTACGTACTATTGAGCCGTTGCTAAGGTTTGATAATGACAACCGGAAATTACCATTGTCGTTACCGCCGCTAAATGCAGCAGTGTTGGTAAAAGTATAACCCCGACGGTAAAATTTACTGATATTATCTGTTACAGCCGAGTAGGGGTAATATTCGCCATCAAATTGAATTGTGGGTTTACCGTCCAGTTTTTCGCCCCAGCCATAGTTGCCTGAGGATATTGCATTGGTTACGGTAGTCGGCCTTATCCCATACAAACCCTGGCCGTATTGCGTTTGATAATCAAAGGTATTAATTGCTTTATCAGTTTGATAATTGGTATTAAACTCAACACCAAATGGAGTGTTTTTTTTTCCTGTTTTGGTAGTTATTAAAATTACGCCATTGGCCGCGCGTGCTCCATAAAGTGCCGATGCCGCCTGGCCTTTTAATACGGTCATATTTTCAACATCGTCGGGATTTATATTGCTGATGCCATCGCCAAAGTCGGCCCCGCCCCATTCATTGGCTGAGCCCCTTTGAGTATTATCCATGGGCACACCATTAATAATAAAGAGTGGCGCGCTTGCACCAAAACTTGTAACGCCTCTTAGTAAAATACGCGCAGAAGATCCTGGTCCGCCGTTTATGCCATTGATACTTAAACCTGCTACGCGCCCCTCTAATGAGTATGCTACATTTGATTCCTTGGCTTTATCAAGTACTTCACCACTAATAGTTGTTACTGAATAACCCACCCTTTTTTGTTCCTTGTTAATGCCAAGCGCCGTTACAACTACCTCGTTTAGCACATTACTTACTGTAAGCGGAATAGTTAATGTTGCAACGTTATTAAGTTTTACCTCTTTTATAATGTAACCTACAAAACTCACTATCAACGTTGACCCAGAGGGTACTTCAAGCGAAAACGCGCCCTTCGCGTCAGTGAGCGAGCCCATGGTTGACCCTCTTACCCTAACTGTAGCGCCGGCAAGCGGTGCGCCATTTTCATCAACAACAATGCCCGTTACCTTAACTACATTAACTATTTCATCAATTGGGGCAATTACTATTAGGTGATTGGCAAGCTCGGTATAAGCGAAGCCCGAATTGGCCAAAATTTTATCTAAAATGCTTTTAACATCTTCATTATCAACGTCTACGTCAACTTTGTTTAAAGTGGGGATTTTTCTTTCGCTGTAAACAAAATGATAAATGCTTTGACGTTCGATGGCTGAGATCACCTTTTTAAAATCGGCCGATTTTAAATTGATAGTGACGCGGGTTTGTGAATATACAGTTAATATAGCCAGTAAATTGAAGAATAATATTAACCTAAACCGTATTTTCATTTATACTGATAACCTAAACCTGTCGCCAACATCCATTGGGGATGCCTAAATTTACATAAATTTTATAATTAGCACAGGTAATAGTGTAAAATGACCGAATTGGTAGGTAACAATTACGAATATTGTAAAGCACAGCCAAGCCAACTGATGGGAACAAATGTACTGATAACTAACTGTAGAATTATTAGTTAGTAGATATAAATGGCAGCGTTTTTAATTTTGTAATGAAAATCTTCGGTAATGCGTAATGCGTCAAGAGCCTGGGTAATGGATTCTTTTTCATAAGTGCCGCTGAAACGGTACTTTTTCATTTCATCATTTTTAAATTTGATCTCAACACCATACCAGCGTTCCATGCGCATGGCGAGGTCGGCAAAGCTTTCGTCTCTGAAAATGAGTTTATTCTGTGTCCAGGATGTTTCTAAAATGGCACTGTCGTCCTGGTGAAGGCGGGTAAAGCTGGTTAAGACATATTGCGTACCGGCACTGCTGTCGATAGCTGGTGAAAGCTTGGCCTGGTTTTTACGTACAGTAGTAAACGAGCCCTTTTTAACAATCAGTTTTTCGCTTGGTTTTAAAATGATCCTGTCCGATGGCCGGTCGTCAAGGGTAACTTCAATGGCGCCCCTGATCAGGGTTGTTTCACTTGACGGATCATCGGGGTATGATTTAACGTTAAAAGCGGTACCCAGCACCTTAATGTTCATTTTTTCGGTATGGATAATGAACGGGTGTTCATGATCTTTATGTACATCAAAAAAGGCTTCGCCGCTTAAATAAACTTCGCGGGTTTTGCCTGTGAAGTTTGTTGGATATCTTAACGAACTTTGCGAATTAAGAGTGATACGTGTACCGTCGGTTAATACAATGGTTGATTTATCGCGGGCAGACGTATTTTTATTTTGCCAGGCGGCGGATGTTGTGCTTGCAATTCCGTGGCCCAAAGTAACTGTTTTTGAATAAAAAAGGTACGCGCAACCTGCTATTAAAACAACAGCGGCCGCAGCACGCCAAAGATAATGCATCGTGCCCTTTTTAACGGGGTTAATGGCCGCTGCAGGTTCAATAACTTCCTGTGCTTTAATTTTTGACTTTATTTTTTGAAAGGCGAGGGCATTGTCGGCATATTGGGCATCGCTATGTTTCCAGTAAGCAGAAAGGGCTTCGTATTGTTCACGAAGGGAAGCATCATTAGCTAAGCAACGCTGAAATTCATTATTTTCATCAGAGCTGATTTCATTCGACAATTTTTTGCCCACCAACTCTATAAATTTATCATTGCCCATCGTATAATTGCATCCTTATTTATGATAGGACAACTTATTTAGGTTAATTACTTACAAGGTTAAAAAAAATAATTGAAAATTACAATTGTGCTCCCTAAAATGTTGATTGCATTGGTTTTAACACAGCTTCGTGGTGTTTATTGTATTGTGTCAAAACGACACTAAGCTTCTTGATCGCTCTGAAAAGTTGCGTTTGTACCGTGCGGGGCGAAATATTAAGAATTTCGGCCACTTCCTTATACTTCATACCATCCTCTTTTATCAGTCTGAAAACAATTCGGCATTGTTGGGGTAAACCGGCTATGGCCTGGTCCATCCTAAAAATAAGCTCTTTGTTTTCAATTTCCTTTTGAGGGTTATAGGTGTTTACAAATTCTACCGTATTGGTTTCTTCAATTTGTACAACGTGAATAGTTGAGTATTTTTTGATGTGGTTTAGCGATTGGTTTTTTACCGCTACAAATAAATAGGTTTCAGGGTTTTGAATTTCGGTAAGGTTTTTACGGTTAAGCCAGCATTTTACAAACACGTCCGAAACTATTTCTTCGGCAATCTCCCGTTGATGTACGTAGAGTACACAAAATTTAATGAGCGAGTTGTTAAGGACATGGAAAAACAACTCAAAAGCGTTCTCGTCATCATTGTTGCAAATGAGTTTCCATAATTTTAGCGTATCAACTTTTCTGTCTCTCAAACCGAAGATTTTTTAATTAATCAACTAAATTTAAACTTAATAATGGTGTAACAATAATAACATATTAAAATCGAAAAATGAAATTAATTGATGTAAGTTGCAATGTTTTTTAAAAAATTTTAAAAAGTGTGTAAGCAATACACCATATAAAATTGTCAGTAATTAATAAAATAATAGCTTGATGAAACGATTATTTACAGTATTTCTTTTGGTTTTCGGCTGCTTTGAAGTGTTTGGACAACAGCACAATATGTCAAAGCAATATATTCCTGCAGGCGACCCTGCAGTTGAGCAAAAAATTGCAAATTGGCAGGATCTTAAGTTTGGTTTGTTTATGCACTGGGGTACCTACAGCCAGTGGGGGGTAGTTGAAAGCTGGAGCATTTGCCCCGAGGATGAAGGCTGGACACAACGCCGCGGTCCGTACGGCGCTACCTATAATGGTTATAAGGCGGCATACGAAAATCTCCAAACAACTTTTAATCCAACCAAATTCAATCCCGAAAAATGGGTAAAGGCGGCCAAAGATGCCGGTATGAAATATGTGATCTTCACGACCAAGCATCATGATGGTTTTTGCATGTTTGATACCAAAGAAACCGATTATAAAATTACGAGCAGTAAAACGCCTTTTTCCACCAATCCCAGAAGCAATGTAACTAAAGAGATCTTCAACGCTTTCCGTAAAGATAACTTTATGATTGGCGCCTACTTTTCAAAGCCCGACTGGCATACTGAAAATTATTGGTGGCCATACTTCCCGCCAAAAGATCGTAATGTAAATTACGACCCTAAAAAATACCCTGATCGCTGGCAGAAGTTTAAAGATTTTACCTATAACCAGATCAGTGAGCTCATGAGCGATTATGGCAAGGTTGATATTTTATGGCTTGATGGGGGATGGGTACGCCCGAAAAGCAGTGTTGATACTACCATAGAATGGCAGCGAGGAATTAAGTTTGACCAGGATATTGACATGCCAAGAATAGCCGCTATGGGCAGGCAAAAGCAACCAGGCTTGATTGTGGTTGATCGTACCGTTGCAGGCAAATATGAAAACTACACTACTCCCGAACAGGAAGTACCCGAAGTACCGCTTGATCATCCCTGGGAGAGCTGCATAACCATGGGTAATTCATGGAGCTATGTTCCCGGCGATCATTATAAATCGGTACAGCAAATAGTTCAGTTGTTGGTGAAGATCGTATCGCGCGGTGGTAACCTGCTCATGAATATTGGCCCCGGCCCTGATGGTGATTGGGATCCGGTTGCCTATGAACGCCTGCAAGGTATTAGCAATTGGATGAAAATCAACGGTGAAGGTATTTATGCCAGCCAGTCGGTTGCACCATATTCAACAGGTAATATATACTATACGAAAGCTAAAAACAGCAACACTATTTATGCCTTCGCTTTGAGTGATCAGGAAAAGGTGGTTTTACCTGCTACAGTATCTATAAAATTAAAAGACATTAAAAAGGTAAAGAAAGTTACCCTGCTTGGAAGCACTCAAAGCCTTAAATGGAAACAGGTGACTGATGGTATTGATATCAGTATCCCTGCAAAATTACAGCAAACAAGCGGGCTTAATGAAGCGGCCGGTTTTAAAATAGTTTATTAATATTTCATAACAGCCACATAACCACAATGTCATTTCGACGAATAGGGTAGGGCTAAAAAAGGTGAGGAGAAATCTTGTACAAGCGACGGGCAAATTTTACAGGGCGTATAAGATTTCTCCTGATTACTACCACATACGCCTTGTATACTCGTCTAAATGACAATTATACCGACAAAATCCCATATTATATAGCCAAGTTTTTACAGCTAAAATGATTTCGCAGTTTTTAATTTTGATCATCCATCCAACCCAAATAAATGACAACAACCCGTTCGGCAGGCAGATCTGCATTGTTTAAATTTTCATTAGTGTTATCCGTCCTTGCTTCTGGCGTTTATCAAAACGCAGGGGCGCAAACCAGCTACGAGCTTAATAGCGGCTGGAAATGTACCTCAATCAATAGTGTTAAAGATAACGGCACTACCATATCGCAATCCAATTATGATCTGGCTGCATGGAACCCAGCAGTAGTGCCGGGAACGGTACTTACAACCCAGGTAGCAAATAAACAGGTACCTGATCCATTTTATGGGATGAACAATGAAAAGATCCCTGATATCTATAAAGTAGGTCGTGACTACTACAGCTACTGGTTCGCCAAAGATTTTAAAGAGGCCGCGCCAACCGGAAGCAATCAAACCTATCTTAACTTTCGTGGGGTAAACTATAGCTGCGATGTTTTCCTTAACGGGCATAAACTTAATAGCAAACTGCATAAAGGCATGTTTTTACGCCAAAGCTATAATGTTACCAAATGGCTGAGCAAAAATGGTAATAACCGCTTAGCTGTTGTGGTGTACCCTCCTGATATTGTTGGTAACCCCAATGGCGGCCAGGGTGGTGACGGTACTATTGCGCGTGGTGTAGGTATTCAATATACCGCAGGCTGGGATTGGATCCAGCCTATTCGTGACCGTAACACAGGCATTTGGGATAAGGTAACTATTGAGCATACCGGCGCGGTAGTTATTAAAGATCCCCATGTAGTTACCCTTGTTCCGGGCGTTCGTCAGCCCGAACGTGCGCAGCAACCTGCTATTATACAGGTTTCGGCAGAGGTTGAAAACGCTACGGGTGCTGTAGTAAGCGGTACTTTGCAATATAATTTAGATGGCAAGCTGGTATCACAGTCGGTTACCCTGAAAGCCAATTCAAAACAGGAAGTTAAACTGGCGGATTACAGCCTTAAAAACCCTAAGCTTTGGTGGCCTAATGGCTACGGTCCGCAAAATTTGTATAAGCTTAATTTGCAGTTTGTAGCAGGTGGCAAGGTATCCGACCAAAAAAATATTGAAGTTGGTGTACGCCAGATCACTACCGAATGGAACAATAAAACCGAAAGCCGCCAGGTTAACATAAACGGCCAAAAGGTGTTTATTAAAGGCGGGAACTGGATCATATCTGATCAGATGTTACGTTTCAGCGATGCCCGTTATGATGCCGAAGTTCGTTTTCACCGTGATATGAACCTGAACCTGATCCGTGTTTGGGGTGGTGCGCTGATTGAACGCCCGGAGTTTTATGAGGCTTGCGATAAATACGGTATGCTGGTTTTTCAGGATATGTGGGGATCGGGCGATTGTAATGGTCGCTGGATAGATCCAATGAAGGCTGATGATCAATGGACCCGGCGTAAATATCCTGATGATCATGACCTATATTTAAAATCAGTTGCCGACCAGGTTAAACTGGTACGTAACTTCCCGTCGCTGGCTATCTGGTGCGGTGGCAACGAGATCACTCCGCCCGAAGATATTTTTGCAGCCCTGCGCGATACCATTATGCCTAAGCTGGATAATACCCGCTGGTTTATCCCATATTCAAACTCGGAAGAAATGTCGCGCAATGTACAGGGCGGCAACGGCGATGGGCCTTACGGCATCCAAAGCCTTACAACTTTCTGGGATCACCAAACTTATCCGTTCAATTCGGAAGTAGGGTCGGTTGGCGTTAGCGACTATGAATCATTAAAACGCTTTATCCCGGCAGAAAATATGGTTGTGCCCGAGTTTGATGCATCTACCGGCAAAACTAAAACAGACCCGGTTTGGGAGTATCATAAATATATCGGCTACGACGGCTTTATTGATAAGTATGGAAAAGCCAAAAATGTTGAGGACTTCGCAACCAAAGCACAATTGGTAAATTATGATCAATACCGTGCTTTGATGGAGGGCTTCAGCTCTCATATGTGGGATTGGTATACCGGCACCATCATCTGGAAAACCCAAAACCCATGGACAGCCATGCGCGGCCAGATGTATGATTATTATCTTGATCCTAACGGTTGTCTTTACGGTTTGCATAACGGCAGCGAGCCTTTACACATCATGTATAACCAAACGGATGGTATGGTAATGGTAGCCAACAATACATTTAAAACGCATAGCAACATGCTGCTGGTAGCCAAAACCTATGATATGGATGGCAAGGAGAAAGTGTTAACAAAGGTTTTTGCCGACGTAACACCGACTACTACCAAACGCTATTTATCACTGAAAAGAGAGATTGAGAAAGAAGCAAAAGACAAAGGTGTTTTCCTTTGCCTGCAATTGCTTAAATCAGATAAAGAAGTAATTAGCGAGAATATTTACTGGTTACCTGATGCTAACGGAGATTTCTCGGGCTTACAAAAAATGCCTAAAGGTAATTTAGGTGCAACAGCTAAATATTTAAAGAACGGCAAGGTTGAGGTAACGCTGACCAACGAAGGTAATGGCGCGCTTGCATTTTTCAACCGCCTGTCTTTAGTTAATGCTGATACGAAACAACGCGTCCTCCCGGCCTTTTACAGTGATAATTATGTAACGGTATTGCCGGGACAAACTAAAAAAGTTGTTATCGACCATAATCCAGGTGCAGATAAAAACCTTGCAGTAACTATTGGAGGCTGGAACATAACAGAACGTACTATATCTATCGACAAATAACAAAAAGAAGACAATGAAGACTATTTCAAAATATTTGTCGGCTGCAGCATTATTGCTTGCCTGTACAAGTGGTGTTAATGCCCAGGAAACGGCGTCGAAATTTCCGTTGATACCTTATCCTGCCCAATTAACTGCGGGAGAGGGCTCATTTACTATCACCTCTAAAACGGCTATTGTAAATGCCGGCGCTTTTAATACCGAAGCTTATGCCTTGAAGGATTTGTTGCGCAAAGGTTTAGGCACGCCTGTTGAAGTGAGCAAGATAAAGAAGGCCCACGCCATAAATCTTGTTTATGATGCAAGCATAACTACTCCCGAAGCTTATCGCATGAGTGTTACTAAAGAGCAGGTGGTTATCCGCGCGAAAGATCCGGCCGGCGTATTTCATGCGATAGAAACCATTCGTCAGTTATTGCCCGTTGGTATAGAAGCTGGTGTTGTGCAAAGGCAATTGTCATTGCCGGTTGTGGCTATAGAGGATGCACCTGTTTACGAATGGCGTGGTATGCATCTGGATGTATCGAGGCACTTCTTCTCGGTAAGTTACCTGAAAAAGTTTATCGACCGGATGGCTTTGTACAAAATGAATAAGCTGCACCTGCATTTAACGGATGATCAAGGCTGGCGTATCGAAATAAAAAAATACCCGCTGCTTACCGAAGCTGGCGCATGGCGTACGTTCAATAACCAGGATTCGGCCTGCATGAAAAAGGCTAAGGACAATCCCGATTTTGTGATCGATAAAGAGCACATCGTTCAAAAAAATGGCAAAACCATGTACGGTGGTTTTTATACGCAGGAGGAAATGAAAGGCGTTGTTGCTTATGCTGCTGCAAGGCATATTGATATCGTTCCGGAAATTGACATGCCGGGTCACATGATGGCTGCCATTAACTCATATCCGTTTTTAACCTGCGATGGCGAAAATAAATGGGGCGAATTGTTCACCAAACCTATCTGCCCGTGTAACGAAAGTACTTTTGAGTTTGCTGAGAATGTATTCAGCGAGATCATGCAGATCTTCCCGTCAAAATATATCCATATCGGCGGTGACGAGGTGGATCGTACCAACTGGGGTAAATCAGATGCCTGTAAAGCTTTAATGGCCAAAGAGGGTATCAAAGACCTGGCCGGATTGCATAGTTATTTCATTAACCGCATGGAGAAATTCTTTAACGCTAAAGGTCGCAAGTTGATTGGTTGGGACGAGGTAATTGAAGGTGGCATTAGCCCGACAGCCATTATTATGTACTGGCGCACCTGGGTACCTGATGCACCGGTAAAAGCTGTGAAGAATGGCAATACCGTGATCATGACGCCCGGCGAACCACTTTATTTCGACAATCAGCCAGATCAGTATTCCGTCAGTAAAGTATATCATTTTAATCCGGTACCAAAAGTGCTGAATGCAGAAGAAGCAAAATCAATTATCGGCGCACAGGCTAATCTCTGGTCAGAAATGATTCCTTCAGAAAAACGTGCCGATTATATGTACATGCCGCGACTAACCGCATTGTCCGAAATGCTGTGGACACATAAGGAAAGTGAATACGATTCATATCTGCAGCGTTTAACTCAACAATATAAAAGAATGGACGCGATGAAGATCAATTATCGTTTGCCCGATCTGCCAAATTTGCTTAACCAGTATGTTTTCACCGATGAAGGCAAGCTAAGCATTGCGTCTCCATTGCCAAGCCTTACTATCCGCTATACTACCGATGGTACTTTGCCAGATGCTAAATCACCTGTATTGCCATTTCCATTAACTATTTCAAAGTCGGAATTGGTAAGGGTTGCCGCGTTTACACCAATCGGGACACGTGGTGATGTTTATAATTTGAACTACACACAACAGCAAATGCTTGGTCCGGTAAAAATTGCTCCACCTAAACCCGGGCTTACAGCTACTTATTATAAGGCTTTCTTTAAAAAGACTGCGTTAATGCAAAATGCAAAGGTTGACAGCACGTTTAGTACTGATAAAATAGAAGTACCTGCGACGGTTAAAGCTCCGTCATTTGGAATCACTTACAAAGGCTATATAGATGTGCCAACTGACGGTATTTACAGCTTTTATTTAACCTGCGATGATGGCGGGGTACTGTACATTGGTGATAAAACCGTTGTAGATAACGATGGTAATCACTCGGCGCAGGAACGCAGCGGACAGGTTGCCCTAAAAATGGGTGCGCATCCGTTTAAGCTTGATTTTATTGAAGGCGGTGGCGGCTTTAAGCTGTTGCTGAAATATAGTGTTAATGGCTCGGCCCCACAGGATGTGCCGTCATCATGGTTCAAAAACTAATTATCTGATACCAATTATGAAGAAGTTTACAGGCATTGCCTTATTATTACTTACGGCCGGTTTAAACGGTTTCGGCCAAACTGCTCCTAAACCTTATGGCGTATTGCCTACACAAGGGCAGCTTAACTGGCAGGAAACCGGGATGTATTGCATTATCCATTACGGCGTTGATACTTATACCAACAAGGAGTGGGGCTTTGGCGATGAAGACCCAAAGATTTTTAACCCATCGCAGTTTAGTGCACTGCAGATTGTGGCAGCCGCAAAAGCCGGCGGTTTTAAGGGTGTAGTTGTGGTTGCCAAACACCACGATGGTTTTTGTATTTGGCCAACTAAAACTACGGAGCATAATATCACCAAAAGCCCATATAAAAATGGCAAGGGCGATATGCTGAAAGAATATCGCGAAGCTTGCGATAAACTCGGCATGAAACTGGGTGTATACTGCTCGCCATGGGACAGGAACAACCCCAACTACGGCACCGCCGAATATGTTAAGATCTACCGTGAACAACTGAAGGAATTGTATACCAATTATGGCCCGCTGTTTATTTCATGGCATGACGGTGCTAATGGTGGCGATGGCTACTATGGCGGCAAACGAGAAGTGCGAAAAATTGACCGTTCAACTTATTATGGCTGGGATACTACCTGGGCTATAACCCGCAAACTACAACCGAATGCTGTTTTATTTGGCGATGTTGGCCCGGATGTGCGTTGGGTAGGTAATGAGGAAGGTCATGCGGGCGAAACCTGCTGGGCAACTTATACACCACATGCTCCTGATGAAGGCAAAACCCCGGCTAATGGTTATGTGAAAGATTACGAAGGCACCGAAGGCACCCGTAACGGTAAATACTGGATGCCTGCCGAGTGCGATGTTTCATTACGCCCCGGATGGTTTTACCATAAAACACAGGATGAAGGTGTGAAATCGCCTTATACCTTGCTTGATCTTTATTATAAAAGTGTAGGCCGTGGTGCGGCGCTTGATTTGGGTTTATCTCCTGATCCGCGTGGTATTATTAACGAGATCGATGTTAAATCATTAACCGAGTTTGGTAACCTGGTTAAACAAACCTTCGCGATAAACCTGGCAAAAGGCGCAACACTAACAGCCAGTAATGTGCGTGGTGGCAACAAAGCCAAATTCGGTCCGCAGTTTTTGTTAGATGACAACCGTTACAGCTATTGGGCAACTGACGATAAAGTGACTACTCCTGAATTAACTATCGATCTGCATTCACCTAAAACATTTAATGTGATCCGCCTGCGCGAAAATATCAAGCTTGGACAGCGTATTGAAGCCGTTGCCGTAGATGCTTATTTAAATGGCAAATGGGAGCAGATTGGCTCGGCTACCAGTATTGGAGGTAACAGGCTGATCCGTTTAACGCAAAATATCACTGCAAGTAAATTACGGCTGAGGGTTACTGCTTCGCCGGTGGCTATTGCCTTGAGCGATTTCGGAATATATAAAGAGCCGGTGCATTTAACAGCACCAAAAGTATCACGCAATAAAAAAGGAGAGATTAGTATTACCACCGAAGCGCCGGTAAGCGCGATACGCTATACGCTTGACGGGCATGAGCCAACATCGAGCTCTCCGGTTTATACTAAGCCGTTTGTGCTTAATGAGGGCGGAGTAGTAAAAGCCCGGAGCTTTGAAGGTAAAAATCAACAAAGTGAAAGCGCTTATGCATCATTCGGCTTTGCTAAAACCGATTGGAAATTAGTGGATGCTACTGCGGCTAATGACCAATGGAACAAGGCCGAAAATGCCTTTGATGAAAATACCGGTAGTCTTTACAGCACTCTGAAAAAAGAAGATGCGCAATTCCCCCAGCAGATCAGCGTTGATTTGGGTAAAGAACAAAAGATAAAAGCATTTGGCTATTTGCCAAGGCAGGATAAACAGGCCGAGGGCGTTGTTGATAGCTATGTGTTTTATGTCAGCAATGACGGCAAAACCTGGGAAAAGGTAGCATCAGGCGAATTCTCAAATATCAAATCGAACCCAATTGAGCAACCTGTTGCATTGAAGCAAGAGGTTAGCGCACGTTATTTTAAATTTGAAGCCACGCATGTAATTGTAGGCAATGGTATCACTGTTGCGGAATTAAGCGTTTATTAATAATCTATTAAGTATTGGGGTTTAATTGGCAGCAATATAAACCTCAATACTATCATTTAAGTAAAGAATGAAAAAACAACTCGTTTTGGCCAGTTTACTGGCCCTGATTAATTTAAGCTCCCAGGCACAAAGGCATCAATCGCAGCCTATGAAAAAAGCAGGCGGTTTAACGCAATATGTCGATCCGTACATCGGTACTGGTTTCCACGGTCACGTTTTTGTGGGCGCAAACGTTCCCTTTGGTGCCGTGCAGTTAGGCCCAACCAACATTTCTGAAGGCTGGGACTGGTGCTCCGGTTATCACATTTCTGATTCTACCATCATCGGCTTCCAGCATACCCACCTGAGCGGTACCGGCATAGGTGATTTAGGCGATATTTCTTTTATGCCAACAACCGGGCCAATCAACGTATACAAGGGCAGTAACAAAGATTTAAAAAGTGGTTATGTGTCGTTGTTCAGTCACAAGGATGAGGTTGTAAAACCCGGATATTATAAAGTAAAGCTTAAAAAATATGATATCGGCGTTGAGCTTACTGCCAGTACCCGTGTTGGTATGCATAAGTACACTTTCCCGGCGTCAAAAGATGCGCACATCCTCATCGATTTGCAGGAAGGCATCGGCTGGGACAGGCCAATGGAAACCTATATTAAACAGGTTGACAAGAATACCATTTGCGGCTACCGCTTTTCCAAAGGCTGGGCAGATGATCAGCGTATTTACTTTACTGCCGTGTTTTCAAAGCCCATTAAAACTTTCGCGGTTTATGACAGTACGGCCAACGTTAAAGGTACTGAGCAAAAAGGGGAAAAGGTAAAAGGCGTAATCAGTTTTACTACCACCAAAGGTGAAGTGGTTTACGCTAAAGTGGGAATCTCGCCGGTAAGCGCAGAAAATGCCATGCTTAATATTAAGGCGGAGATCCCGGGCTGGGATTTCAATAAAGTTATTACAGATGCCGATGCAGCCTGGAATAAGCAATTCCAGAAAATTGTGATCAAAGCTGATTCATTGTCTCAGATGAAGAAGTTTTATACAGCTTTTTATCACACTATGATAGCGCCGTCTATTTTTAACGATGTAAATGGCGAATACTGGGGAACCGATAAAAAGGTGCACAAAAACGAAGGTTTCAATAATGTAACCACCTTTTCATTATGGGATACGTATCGCTCCAACAACCCGTTGTCAACCATTATCCACCCGGAGCATGTGAATGATATGATCAACTCTATGCTGGCTATCTACCAGCAACAGGGCAGTTTGCCGGTTTGGCATTTGATGGCTAATGAAACCAATTGTATGGTGGGCTACAGCGCAGTACCTGTTGTAGCCGATGCTCTCTTAAAAGGTTATAAAGGCTTTGATGCCAATTTAGCTTACGAGGCCATGAAAACCACCGCTATGGGCGATGACCGTGGTATCAAATATGTGAAAAAATATGGCTATATCCCGGCAGATAGCAGCCGGGAATCAGTTTCAATGGGTCTTGAATATGCCATTGACGATTGGAGCCTGGCGCAGGTAGCAAAAAAGCTGGGTAAAACTGAAGATTATGCTTACTTCAGCAAACGTGGTGCTTATTACAAAAACTACTATGACGCCAAAGCAGGCTTCATGCGCGGCCGTTTGTCGCAGGATGCATGGCGTATTCCTTATAGTCCGTTTATTTCTATCCATGAAACCGGCGACTTTACCGAAGGTAACGGCTGGCAATATACCTTCCTTGTTCCGCAGGATGTGGAAGGTTTGATTGATATGCTGGGTGGCGTTAATAAATTCAATACCAAGCTCGATTCATTATTTATTGCACAGGGCGATATGGGTAAATTTAAATCGCCGGATGTATCTGGTTTGATAGGTCAGTATGCACACGGTAACGAGCCAAGCCACCCGATGAGCTACTATTATGCTTACTCAGGCAAGCCATGGAAGACAGCCGAAAAAGTGAGGTTCATCCTTGACGATTTTTATACAGATAAACCGGATGGTATTATTGGTAACGAAGACGTAGGGCAAATGTCGGCCTGGTACGTGTTATCGGCTGTTGGTTTTTATCCGGTTAACCCGGCCAACGGCCTGTACGTATTTGGCAGCCCGGTGGTTAACGAGGCTACACTGCAATTGCAGGGAAACAAGAAATTTCATGTAGTAGTTAAAAATAATGGCCCTAAAAATAAGTATATCCAGGCCATGACGCTTAATGGAGCTAATTACACCAAAACTTATATCAAGCACACTGATGTGATGCAAGGCGGTGAACTGGTGATTACCATGGGCGATAAGCCCGGTACTGTTTGGGGCGTTGGGGAAGCTAACAAAGCGGTTTCGGTGTTGAAGTAGATAATCTTGCTACGTCATTGCGAGCGTAGCGCGGCAATCGCACGGAAGCAGAGCCGCCATGTACAGCATGCAATCGCTTCGTACCTTACAGCAATGACATGAGTTTATTGAATTAAAAAGGGATGCCCGCCGGGCATCCCTTTTTAATTTTTGCGCATGGTCGGTGTTATGACTATGAGTGTTCGGAAGATTTCAAATTCCCCCCTTGGGAGGGGTGTGTTGGAAATGTGCGGTGGCAGGGAGGGGTTTATCCGCTATTTCAAACGAATAAGTACGTCAATGAAACCCCTCCCTGCACCCTCCCAAAGGAGGGAGTCGCACAATCCCACGCTCTGTTATTTCTTCCGAACACTTATGGTATTATCACCGCACCAGCAGGCTGCTTACCTTTTCCAATGAAACAGGATTTATCAAATTATGCGATAGCATGATAACACAGGCAGCAGGAGGGGGTTAACAGGGTTAACATAATTTGAAAATCATTAAAATAAGTTATTGATTGTCAGTTGTTTAATAAGATGTTGGGGTTACGCGAAAGATTTGCAATAATTCAGCTTGTGGCCGGTGTTAGCACGCTTGAGCTTGCAGAAATATCTCCATAAGATAAATCCCTAATTAAAACTTAATCTTGCCTTGACATGTTATCTCAACATGAACCGTCTCCTTAAAAAGCTCGAAAAAATTGGCCGCGATCCTAAGATCACTGCAAGGGCAGTTGGCTTGCGTTATGTTTCTGACTCATCGCCGGGATATACCCGCAAAAAATCGGGAAAGGGCTGGAGCTATTATGATGCGGATGGTAATCTGGTAAAAGACAAAGAGCTGATAACAAGGTTCAATAAGCTGGTGATCCCCCCGGCTTATACCAACGTTTGGATCTCGCCTTATGAAAACGGTCACCTGCAATTTACCGGTACAGATGCCGCTGGGCGCAAACAATACCGTTACCACACCTATTGGAACCAGATCCGCAATCAATCCAAATATCATCGCATGCAGTCTTTCGCCGCGTACTTACCGGCAATTCGTGAGCAGGTAGATAAAGATCTGGCAAGGCGCACCCTCGATCATGAAAAGGTGGTGGCGCTGGTTGTAAGGTTAATGGAATTGACAAGTATCAGGGTAGGGAATGAGTCGTACAAAAAGTTATATGGTTCATTTGGCTTAACAACCTTGCAAAACAGGCATGTAAAGGTTGAAGGTTCTAATTTACGATTTGAGTTTAAAGGTAAAAAAGGGGTGTTTCACAAAGTATCGCTCCAGAGCCGTAAGCTGGCCCGTTTAGTAAAGCAATGCCGGGATATTCCGGGAAAAGAGCTTTTTCAATACTATAATGAGGATGGAACCCGTTGCAGTGTTGGTTCAGGCGATATCAATAATTACCTGCACGAAATAACCGGCGAGGATTTTACAGCCAAGGATTTCCGTACCTGGGCCGGCAGTGTGAGTGCGCTATACGCCTTTAAAGAAGCCGGGGAGTTTAATAGTATAACCGAATGCAAAAAGAAGATTGTGAGCGTTTTGGATGAAGTTGCTATAAACCTTGGGAACACGCGTACTGTGTGCAAAAAGTACTACGTGCACCCATCGGTTATTAAAAGTTATGAAGAAGGCACCATTTTTAAGTATATCAGCCAGCTTGATGAACGCGAAGAGGTAAAAGCCGCCGAACTTAATATTGCTGAGAAAGCCTTACTCAACCTGCTGGAAACGGAAAAACTGGCCGAGGCCAGTTGAAGGTTGATTATGTTTAACGTTGCTTAAGAGAGTGGTTATTTCTATTAAATATTAACTGATCTTATCTTATCGAAATAAAACTACTCACCTAATCCAACTTAATCAACCAATTACTTTACTTTTTACGGGTGGTAATCACTACTACACCGTCTTTGGCTTTATCGCCGTATTTTTTCGTACTGTCATCGCCTTTCAATATCGAAATGCTTTCTATTTTGTCGGGATTAAGTTTTTTAAAGGCTTCTGTGGAACTTGTTTTACCGTCTATTACAATTAATGGGTCTTTATCGCCATTAGTCATAATGCTCATTCCGTTTACGTTTAACGCCTTAACGTTTGCTTTTTTGCCGTAGCCGGTAACAACCACATCGCCTCCATTTGCCACTATCGCGTCATCATCGGATTTTATGCTGTATGAAAGGGCCGTTGGTTTAGCTTTTACGCCGTTTATGGTTATGCTGCTACTGCCAGTTCCGCTTGATGAGCTGGTAGTGTTTTTTGAAATGTAAGTTTTTACATTGCTGTAAGTTTTACCACCACTTTTACTAACCGGACCAACAGTTACTACGTTAATATTGTCATTGTCATTTAGCACAGTATAGCCGCTTAGGTTGGTGTTAACCTTTTTAAAAGTAATGTTGGGTACATCTTTTTCGAGCTCGTCCTTATTAGGAGCGTCTTTAGTAATTATGTAAGCAACTTTAACAGGTTTGTCATCATCAATTTTTACAAACTTCCGGGCGTTATCGCCGGTAAGTATATACATGTTCTCGATTTTTGTCGGATCGAGGGTTTTACTGGTAGATACCACGCCATTTATCACAAATACCAAAGAATCTTTTTTAATGAATGCAAAAGATATCTTTAGCTCTTTATTAGTATCCGGTTTGACGGCCATTGGCGCGATAGCTATTAACGGTGTAAGTGAGGGTTGAGGCACGGCCGCGGGTGTAACCGTTGGTTTTGCAGCAGGTGTTTTGTGGATTGGTTTACCTGCTTTTACCGGTTTTGCAGATGGAATTTCGTCTGCATTGATGTTAATGATCCTGGCCAGTGGTTGTACCGCGGCGGCAAGGGTGATCCTCACCGGTTTGGCAAAGTCAGCTTTTGAAATGCTGAATACCAGCAACAGGGCCATAACGGCCGGCACTACAAAAGCGTAGCGGGTGAGGTTAAGTTTCGACGATCTTTTCGCGTTCATCATGATTATCCGTTTTTTTATAGTTGAAATATTGAAATGGTTTACAATGCCGGGTTGGTTGTTGTTAAAGCTTACATTAACCAAACTGTATTGGTATGCTTTACTGTCGATACCGTTTTTGAGGATCTTTCGATCAGTAATAAACTCGATGTTTTCCCTTACCGCCCGCTTAATAAGCCAGATGCCCGGGTTAAACCAGTAAAAGATACTGCTCAATTCAGCTAACAAAATATCGGCAGTATGCCACTGGTTTACGTGTACCTGCTCATGCAGCAGGATTGATTTCAGATCGGCGGGTTCATGTTTGGCGGGGTTTACATAAATGCTTCGCCAAAATGAAAATGGCGCCGCGTCTTTATCCATTACCCTTACCAAATGGCCGCCTATGTATTGAGGTTTGGAGTTTTTATACAATCGTAACAGTGATAAAAGCTGCAAAGCCAGGCGGATGAACAACAATCCTGCGCCTGTCCAGAATATAATGCCCAGCCAGTACCAGTAATCAAATGTTTGAACCGGCTGGTTCACCAGTTGAGCCGGCGACTGCCAGTTAAGGGCTATTTGCTCCATAGGTTTGGCCAGTTCTTCGTGCCGCTGCACAAAAGCCGAAAAATTGATCTGTGGATAAATACTGGCAAACAGGATTGCCGCAAGCAAATAGATCCGGTTAAGTGTATAAAAGGTAAGGGGCCTTAGCACCAGGTAATAGCCCGCGCAAAACAATAGCAGGGCTATGTTCACTTTCAGTAAAAAAACAAATGTTGCCGGCATGGTTGTAAGGTTTATTGTTTTTCAATGAGTTTAATGATCTCTTTCAGGTCGGTAGCGCTGATCTTTTTTTCGTTGGCAAAAAACGTCACCAGGTCTTTATAGGAGTTTTGAAAATAGTCGCTTACAAAACCGCTCATAAAGCGCTTTTTATATTCCTCTTCTTGTATCAGGGGCAGGTAACGGAACGAGTTGCCTAATTTTTCGCTTTTCAAAAATCCTTTGCGTTCCAGGTTTTTTATGGTTGAGGCAAGGGTGGTGTAGGGTGGCTTAGGTTCGGCCAGCTGATCTAAAAAATCCTTGATAAATCCCGGGCCCGATTGCCACACTGCTTGCATTGCTTCTTCCTCTTGTTGCGATAGTTTTTCCATTGTTTTTACGATTGTTTCGTAAATCTACGAACTATTCGTAGTAATGCAAATTTATTTTAACTTTTTAACAGAATTTAACGTTTGGGAGGAGAGGTTAGTGATTGGAGATCAGTGATTAGGAGGTTGTCCGAATCAGAATTAACAGGATTTTAGAATTTACAGAATCTTGTCTTAATCAGAATTAACAGATTTAAGAATTAACTGAATGCTACTTCCATGAAAATTACCAATTCTGAAAATTTTATAATTCTGAAAATTCTGATTCAGACAAATGCGTTAGGGAGAGGAGCGGATACCAGCCAATGAGCGTAAGGCCTGCAGGCGTATGAGCGGAAAGCCCGGCCGCAGGCAATGCCCTTAATCTGAACCATGATTTTTAGGATTAATGGATTGGCAGGATGTTACTTTGAAATTGTCTGAACCCGAGTTAGACCAATTGTTATAATTTATTGAATTTGCCTGTTATTTTGTTAATTCATTAATTCTGAAAATTCTGATTCAGACTAAAATTCGAGTTCAGACAAAAACATCAACCATATCTTAACATAAATTCCCCGGTCATCAAAACAACGTTGTTAATTTTATAAAAGCTGTAACAAAAGTTGTTTTACGCTTAACATAAAAGCAAACAAAAAACTATATTTAAACCAGAGTTGATTGTAAAACATAAATACGCGCTTATTGAAAACTATTACCCGCAGGGACTTTTTAAGTAAAGGTGCCATGTTGGCTGGCGGTGCTTATCCCGCTATGCTTGCCCTTGGCTTATTGAAACCATCGCCAGCACATGCTTTCAATCTTGAGGGCAGCGGCAAAGGCAAACACATTATTATTTTAGGGGCCGGGTTAGCCGGCATGACCTGTGCCTATGAGCTTGGTAAGCTCGGCTATCAATGTACCATTTTGGAGGCGCGGCAACGCACCGGCGGTCGCTGCTTTAGTATTCGTAACGGCAGTACCAATACCGAAATTGATAAGCCTGCGGCTACAGCCCGTTTTGATGCCGGCCAATATTTCAATGCCGGCCCATCGCGCATACCACACAACCATGAGCTTACGCTGCATTACTGTAAAGAGCTGGGGGTGCCTATTCAGGTTTATAACAATGTAAATGAAGGCGCTTATTACTTTGCCGAAGGCAAAGGCCCTTTATCCAACAAAAAGATAAAGGTTAGGGAGGTGCATAATGATATCCGTGGATACATGACCGAAATGCTGGCTAAAAGCATTGACCACGGTAGTCTCGATAGCAGCTTTACCAAAGAGGACGGCGAAAAGATCATCGAATACCTGCAAGCCGAAGGTGGATTGGATGTTGATAAACTGTACAAAGCTTCGGCACGCCGGGGTTATGCCGAAACGCCGGGAGCCGGCGACAAGCCCGGTAAAGTTGCTGATCCGCATAAATTGGCCGATCTGCTGCATTCCGGTTTGATGGATCCCGATTTTTATAATGTGGCCGAATATACCTACGAACTGCAGATGACCATGTTTCAGGCCGTGGGGGGTATGGATCAGATAGCTAAAGCATTGGAAAAGAAAGTGGCGCCGTCAATAAAAACGGGTGCGGAGGTTACTGCCATTAATAATGTACCTGATGGTGTTAAGATAACTTATAAAGACGCTACAGGAGAGCATACCTTAAACGGCGACCTGTGTATTTGCACTATTCCGCTGCCGGTACTAAGCAATATCAGCAATAATTTCAGCGGTGATGTTAGCCGTGCTATTGATTATATCAGCTATAACCAAACCGGGAAGATTGGCCTGCAGTTTAAACGCAGGTTTTGGGAGGAGGATGAACATATATACGGGGGTATAACGCACACTAACAATGATTTAACGCAGATTTTTTATCCATCCTATGATTATTTAGGAAAAAAGGGTATCTTGATTGGATATTACAACTTTAACGAAAAAGCGCAAAAGATCGGCGCTTTAGGCTACGCCGAAAGGGAGAAGTTCGCGCTGGAAAAAGGCAGGCTGATTCACCCGCAATATGACAAGGAGTTTGAAAGCTCGTTTTCGGTAAGCTGGCATAAAACAAAATATAATTTAGGCGGATGGGCGGTTTATACCACAGAAACCCGCAAAACACAATACCCGGTACTGTTAAAGCCCGATAAGCAGGTATATTTTGCAGGTGAGCATTTGACATACCTGAATGCCTGGATGGCCGGTGCCTTTGAATCGGCCAGGAGCACGGTTGCCGCTGTACATGCAAGGGTTACAGGCCAGCGTACCCAATACCCGGCTCAAAAATAAAACGACGTTAAAAAACATTAAATACCACCACCATGTCAAGTACAATTAACCGCAGAAACTGGATCAAATCCAGTGCATTTATGGCCGGGGGACTGGCCCTTTTTTCAGGAACAATTGGTAAGCTGGCAGCCATGCCGGCCCGTGTATTTAAACCCTTAACCCGCGGCCTAACCGACCAGGAAGCTATTACCAATGCAGGCTTTGAATTAAAAGCAAGGCTCCTTGCTAACGAGAATCCGTTTGGCCCATCGGCTACTGTTAAAAAAGCCATTCAGGATGCTATTGATAAAAGTTATCAGTACCCTTTTATGCAGCTGTCCCAGATTTATGGGAAAATTGCTGCGTACGAAGGCGTAAACTCAAATAATATACTGATGGATGCAGGCTCAACCCCGCTTTTACTTGCGGCTGCCATGCATTTTACTAAAGGTGGTAAAAGCGTAATCACCGGCGACCCTTCATATGATGACCTGCCAGGCAGGGCTCAGGCGCTTGAGGGAAAGTGGGTAAAAGTGCCGCTGACCGTCGATTATAAACTCGACCTGGACGCCATGGAAGCAAAGGTTGATGACAATACCGGTTTGGTTTATATATGCAATCCCAACAACCCAACCGCTACCGTGGTTGATACCGAAAAGTTAAAGGCCTTTTGCGAGCGGGTATCAAAAAAAACAACCGTTTTTGTTGATGAGGCTTATATAGATTACCTGCCTGATCCGAAAGCTGCAAGTATGATAAGTTCTGTCAAATCGGGTAATAATGTGATAGTTGCACGTACCTTTTCAAAACTTTATGGCTTTGCCGGCTTAAGGCTCGGGTATATTATATCGCAGCCGGATACCATCAAAACATTAGAAAAATATACTACCCAGGCCTGGAGTATTAGCGCAACTACACTCGCCGCCGCCATAGCGGGTTATCGCGAAGAAGCATTTCTGAAAGAAACCCTGGAAAAAACAAATGCTTCTAAGGAGTACCTGTACTCGGTGCTTAAAAAAGAAGGATATGAATACATCCCCTCGTCGGCAAACTTTGTGATGTTCCCGCTTAAAATGGACGGCAAAAAATTTGTCGGCGAAATGATAAAGCGCGGCGTAGGCATTCGTAACTGGCAATTTAACGGCAAAGACTGGTGCCGCGTAAGCATTGGCCGCATGGACGAAATGGAAGCCTTTGCCGATGCGTTTAAACAATTGTCCTGAGTTTTAAGAAGCATGAAATCAAGAGTCAGGAGACAAGAAGAAAAGTTTCTTGCTCCCGGCTCTGAAAATTACAGCAAACTTCTTGGCTCTTGAATCCTGATATCTTGAATCTTTTCTAAAATGCACAAACTAACATTAACACTATTACTAAGCTCTTCATTGTATTTTGCCCAGGCGCAAACTGTAAACCCTCGTCCGCTTACTATGGATGAGTATAAAAAGGCGCAATCATTCGCGATTGCTAATTTGGATAATGACACCTACGTTAAATTTGAAAATACCTACGTACTTGACCGTTATGAAAACCGTAAGCCTTATTTTATAACCGGGGCCGACGGCTTGAAAAAACGTATCGACCTGTATAAACTGGTTGCCAAAGAAGGTATGCAGGAAATAGGTCTGATGGTGTTTTATACCAACGAAAAAGGCAAGCTTTACAAAGCCCTCGTGCCCGATTTTACTGCCGATGCTAAAGTTTGGGAGCAGTATTTTCAGGATATTGATAATATCAACAAAGTGGAGCAGAACTTTATCCTGAAGCTGTCGTACGTGCTGTCAAAGGAAGTTAGCTTTCAACAATATAAGGCACTTAACGCGGGTAAGGATCTGAAGGAAGAGGCAGCTACCTATGGCAATGATATCTGTTTTCCTGGCGAAGAACTGGTTACCATGGCCAATGGCGATAAAAAAATGTTGAAAGCTGTGAAAAGTGGCGATGAGGTAATAACGGTTGATCCGTTGACTAAAAAAAGTGCAGCTGTAAAAGTAAAAGAGCTTACCATACATGAGGCCAAAAACTACGCTTTAACGCAACTGGTACTGGTATCGGCCCAAACAAAAAACACGGCCGAAGGCAGGCAGGTAAAACTGAATAGTAAAGTGTTACAGGCAACACCTAATCACCCTATGTTAACCAAACAGGGCAATATAAAAATAGGAGAGGTAGCTACCGGCCAGGAAGTACTTTGCCTGAACGAGCTAACCGGCAAATATGAAACTTTCACCGTACTGCAAAAAACAGAACACGCGGGCGGTGTACAAAGAGTATATAACATTGTTGCCGATGGCGGTAGCACCCTGCTCATGAATGGTGTAATGGTAATGCAAAAGTAATTTAGTGTTCCCTTTCTCTGCTTTAATCAATTTCTACAAACCTGTTCCCCCTCTGGGGGATTTTACAATTTATTAAACATGTATTAATTGCCCAAGGACAGATGCACCAAAGGTGCAAAAGGCTTGTAGCTCGTAAAGTTATAGAATGCCCTTTGCCCCCAGAGGGGCGAAACACGACGACTTGCTGTTTAAACGACAAGCAATTTTGTGAGCAAACTTAAACTCGTGGAGGAACCTTGAGTTATTCCTAAAATACTTAGTTTCTTAACAATGTCGGCAGCAATGCGTAGTCCGGCCAGGTTAACTATCGGGAAACATGCTTCTGTAATAATGAAGTTACCGTGAATAATTCAATCATTTGCTTAAAAATGTTGCAACATTAAAACCAATGATTTAATTTAGATGACTTAAACATGACAATTATGCCTGTTAACAAAAAATTATTAGTTACACTCGGTCTGCTATCCATAGTAGTGTTTGGCGCCATGACCAACATTAAACCACAGGACGAAGGTTTTAAAAATCTTAAGGTTTTGCCAAAAAACATTTCGGGCGAGAACCTGCACAAGGTTATGGAAGATTGGGAACATTCATTAGGTGTACATTGCAACTTTTGCCATGCCCGTAATGAAGAAACTAAAAAGATGGATTGGGCAAGCGATGCCAAGCCTGAAAAAGCAATGGCGCGCGATATGTATAAAATGATGAACAAAATTAATCAGAAGTATTTTCATGCCAAAAAGGATTCTTTAGGCATGATTATGCAAAGTGGTGTTAACTGCAATACCTGTCACCGTGGTACAGCTCATCCTGAGGTTATGGTACCTGACGGAAAAGGTCCGGGTGGTCAGCCTGGTCCGCCGCCTGCTGGTCCTGCCCCGGGCAACCCTGCGCCAACTAAGCCATAATTAACAAGCGTATTAGTATAATTAAATGCCTTTGGTGATCCCAGGGGCATTTTTGTTTTATAGGGGTTATTATCAGCTGTGTTTACCTGCAAGTAAAAATTAGGTTAAGGATTTTGTATTTAACTATTGAATATTTATCCTTTTTGACAGATAGCTTCAAACTGTATTCATGAAAAATTCATGCTTGGTAACGATCTTTATACACGATAAAGATTCGTTGGTTTTATTTAGGAATTGCTGGTTGATTTATGATCAAATTTGCAATGTTGATTTATGAAACCGGGGACTGATTATTGTAACCTTTAATATTATCATAATTAATAAATGACTGCTGAGTTTCGGATTAAGCCACAGGAGCAAGCTAATGTCTCAACAAATTCCAGCGATTTATTTTGCCGGAATTGCAAAAGCCGGTTGAGCCGTATCAAACGGAGCAGCCTTGCCAAATTTTTATTGTTGGGTTTACCCTTTAAAAAATATATCTGTTATAAGTGCTCCCGTAAAACCTACAGGTGGGCACCCAAATAATATTTCAATCGTTTTATAAGCATTGGGTATGTAGTATCTTTTTGTGTAAATCAATTACATTTGTTTTATGCAGAAAATACTGGTTGCCAACCGTGGTGAAATAGCTTTACGAATTATGCGCTCGGCGCGCGAAATGGGTATTAAAACCGTTGCGGTTTACTCACATGCTGATCGGGACGCCCTGCACGTGCGCTATGCCGATGAGGCTGTAAATATCGGGGAAGCTCCATCCAGTCAATCCTATCTTATTGGAGAAAAGATCATAGCTGCATGTAAGCAAACCGGGGCCGAAGGTATCCACCCGGGATATGGTTTTTTGAGCGAAAATGCCGGTTTTGCCAGGCTGGTTAAGGATTCGGGACTTATTCTTATTGGCCCTTCTCCCGAGGCCATGGAAGTAATGGGTAACAAGTTATCGGCCAAAGCTGCGGCACTCAGGTATAATATCCCGATGGTCCCCGGAACGGAGGAAGCCATTACTGATGTTAACGAAGCTAAGAAACGGGCTATTGAGGTAGGTTTTCCAATATTGATCAAAGCGGCTGCGGGGGGCGGGGGTAAAGGGATGCGCATTGTTGAAAGCCCGGCAGACTTTGAAGAGCAGATGCAGTTAGCGGTATCTGAAGCTACATCAGCTTTTGGCGACGGCTCTGTTTTCATTGAGCGCTATGTATCATCCCCCAAACACATCGAGATCCAGGTACTTGGCGATACGCATGGTAATATCGTGCACCTGTTTGAGCGTGACTGCTCGGTACAGCGCCGCCATCAAAAAGTAGTTGAAGAAGCTCCATCGGCAATATTAACGCCTGAAATCAGGGAAAAGATGGGGCGTTGTGCGGTTGATGTAGCCCGGTCTGTAAATTATACAGGAGCGGGTACGGTTGAGTTTATCATGGATGAAGGTTTGAATTTTTATTTCCTGGAAATGAATACCCGTTTACAGGTTGAGCACCCTGTTACGGAACTGATAACCGGTATTGACCTTGTAAAGGAGCAAATTAAAATTGCAAGGGGCGGGGCTATCAGTTTTAAACAGGAAGATCTGAAAATTCATGGTCATGCCGTCGAACTGCGTGTTTATGCCGAAGATCCGGCTAATAATTTCCTGCCAGATATTGGTACGCTGCAAACTTATATAACGCCCAAAGGGCCCGGTGTACGGGTAGACGATGGGTTTGAGCAAGGCATGGAGATTCCCATTTATTACGACCCGATGATAGCCAAGCTGATAACCTTTGCGGATACCCGCGCTGAAGCAATTGAGCGGATGATAAGGGCTATAGATGAATATCAGATCACCGGTATTACTACCACCCTCGGTTTCGGCCGTTTTGTAATGCAGCACGAAGCTTTTACCTCTGGTAATTTTGATACCCATTTTGTAAAAAAATATTTTTCGCCCGAGGTGCTGCGCGAAAGTCGCGAGGATGAAGCTATAGTAGCAGCAATAGTAATGGAACAGCTCTTGAGCAAAAAAAGGGTTTCAATTGCAGCCCCGGTGGAGGTAGCTAACTCAAGCAACTGGATCAAGAACAGGAAGCAGATTTAATAATTGTTGATCGCGGCCAGTTCATCTATCAAAGCTGCCTGAGCAGGGTTGATCTTTATTTTTGCTGTCGCCATATCAAACCATTCGGCACGATCAATTTCATCAAAAGTTTGTTTTTTTCCTGAGCGAGGCGGCCATTCTATTTCAAATGTATTGCTTTTGATATTTCCCGGATCAATACTGCCTTCAACAGCCCAGGCCAGTACCGTTTTACCCCCTTTTTGTTTGATAGCGTTCAACGCAATAAAATCCCCGGTTATTTCATGCCCGGTTTCTTCCTGAAATTCACGCTTTGCCGCCATGAGGGGATCTTCATCGGGAAGATATTCACCTTTGGGTACCGACCACGAGCCTTCATCTTTGTTTTTAAAGAACGGCCCGCCCGGATGTACAAGAAATACCTGCAAACCATGAGCTGCTTTACGGTATAATAAGATCCCTGCGCTTTGCTTTGGCATGTTTAAGATTTAAAGGCAAGTTAATGAAAGGCTTAATTATAATTGTTATTTTTGATACAAACGCCCCAAACCGATATACAATTATTATGGCAGACAACAGATGGAGCAAATTTAAAGTAACTGCTGATGTTGATACGGACGTACGCAGTATGTATGAAGCCTGGGCTACTCCCGAAGGCCTGGAAACCTGGTTTTTGCGTAAGGCTGATTTTTTTGCCATAGCAGGCCGCCAGCGCGAACCGCAGGAGTTTATAAAAAAAGAGGATACTTATACCTGGCATTGGCATGGGTTTGATGATACCATTTCCGAAAACGGGCAGGTGCTGGAAGCCAACGGTGCCGATTTCATAAAATTTACTTTTACAGGCGGTAGTATAGTGAGTGTATCTATCACTGCTAAACTGGGCGTTGTTATTGTTGAACTGGTGCAGGAAAACATCCCCGAGGAAGCAGACCCCGAAAAAAACCTTTATGTGCAATGCCAACTTGGCTGGACATTTTATCTGGCCAATCTGAAATCGGTATTGGAGGGTGGCAAAGATCTTCGCAATAAGCGTAAAGACCTGTTCTCAAGTTTCAAATAATTTCATTTACTGCTGACAAACCATAGTGCAAAATATTTTAGCTTTGAGCCAATCAAAATAGCCCCTTTCAACGGGCCGGGAAGCATATGTTTACAGGAATTATAGAAACTTTAGGGAAGATCACCGATCTGCAGCAGGAAAAAGGCAACCTTAATATTACAGTAGAATCGGCTATATCGCACGAGCTCAAGATCGATCAATCGGTAGCGCACAATGGTGTATGCCTTACTGTGGTGGCTTTAGCCGATGGCTTGCACGTGGTAACCGCGATTGAGGAAACCTTAAATAAAACCAATCTTTCCCAGCTCAAAGTTGGCGACCCGGTAAACCTGGAACGCTGCATGCAAATGAATGCCCGGCTCGATGGCCACATTGTTCAGGGCCATGTTGACCAGGTGGCTGTTTGCACCGCGTTTAAAGAACTTGACGGCAGCTGGGAATACACTTTTGAATATGATGCAGCAAGTGGTAATGTAACCGTAGAAAAAGGATCTATCTGTGTAAACGGTATCAGCCTAACCGTGGTTAATTCGCACGCCAACAGCTTTTCTGTAGCAATTATTCCATATACATTTGAGCATACCAACCTGCATAATGTGCAAGTTGGCAGCCAGGTTAACCTTGAGTTCGATATCATAGGCAAATACGTTGCCCGTTTGATGCAACGCTAAATCCCTAATGATTTAATGCGCTGTTTGGAGTAAGCGATATAAGTTTTTTGTGACTCTTTTGGCTTGCCTGCCAGGTACTTTTTATAGTACTTAATAGCTGTTGCTTTATTTTTAAGTTCGGTATCATACAGGGTTGCAAGGGCATAATAGGTAATAGGGTCCGGTTTATAAAGCAAGCTTTTCTGGTAAGCTTGAACTGCATTTTTAAGCTGGTGCAGCCTGTCGTACGAATCACCTTTTTCACTGTAATAGGAGCTCACACCCGTAGATATGGCCTCTTCAATGGCCTTATCCAAGTAAGTTATCGCTTTTGAGTTATTGTGCAGGGCTTTGTAGCTCATGGCTGTATAATAGTATGAAGCTTCGGTGCCGGTATTGCCGTCCTCCAATGTTTTAAAAGTTTTAATACAATCCGGATAGCTGCCGGTCATGTAATAAGAAGTGGCCAGCATGGATACAATGCTGCCGGCCTGCTCACCTGCATCCATCAGTTTTTTAGTAATAGCAATAGTTACCGGATATCTTTTTAATGCGTACGAGGCCTGGGCCTTGCCTTTCAGGAGCAGCAAATTGGCAGTATCGGCAACAAGTGCTTTGTCGATAATATTTTCAGCATTGCCATATAGTTTAAGGTTGATGAAGAAGGACGACAGGTCATATGCCACATCAGGATTAAGCGGATTGATCTTATTGGCTTTTTGCAGATATACAATGCTCCCCTCTATATCGCCTAAATTTTGCGACAGGTCTGCCAGTTGCTTATACACATCAAAGTTGGTGGTATCTTTCAACAGGATCTTCTTTACAAACACGATCGCTTTTTTATTATTACCGCGCCTTTTAATGATCTCGCTCATGTTATACAAGTTAGTTAGGCTGGTGGTATCCGTAGCGTAAATACGTTGATAATAGTTTTCAGCATCGGGCAGACGGGAGGCCATTTTGGAGGTGTAGGCCAGTTTAGCCAATACTTTTATGTCGGTAACGGGCTCGGGATATATTTTTTTGAGGTAATCTGCCGCGTCGGCAAAACGCTGGTTTTGATAATAATCAAGCAGGAGCGAATCATTAGCGGCTTGCTGAGCGCATAATTGCGATACTGGTAGGATAAGGAATAGGGTTATAAATAGATTTTTCATAACTAATTATTTAGTTGAACTAAGTTAATAGTTATGGGTGTTAAATCCAAATCTGAAACAATTTTTTATTGGTGTGGTTAAAATGTAAAGTGATACTTAAAACCACACATTATGGATAAGTTAAAGAAATTTGGACTGATGGAAAAAATTGTCCATGAACTGGAAGACTTGAAAAACAGCCAGCAGGCTATTATTGCTAAGTTAACTAAAATAGAAGTTGATAATATCGAACTTGGTGATAAACGCCTTGAAAAAGATCTGCCCGATATGCACCAGCGCGTATCCGAAAACCTGGATACTATTGCAGCTATCCTTGAGGATTTTGCTAATCAGACTGAAAACTTTAGCAATAGCAATAATATAGCCGCCCTGAAAGAGCAGGAAGCATTAGGAAAATAAGTTAAAAAGAAAATCCCCGGGAAACCGGGGACTTTCTTTTTATAGTTGTGTTAATACTAAAGCACTATTATTTTTTGTTGATTTTTCCACTATTCCGGTTATACCTTTTTATGGCCTGAAGATAATTTTTCCATTGGATGCTTTCAATGGCATCAAGATCGTCGCCAACCATTGCCCTAAGATTTTCTTCGCTGTATTGCACAATTGGCCCATTGTTAAGCTGAATGGCAACGATGGATTTGGGATTGAACATTTTTCCTTCAGGCTCGCTTAAAAGCGAGTATGCACTGATATGACCGCTTATAAACTTGAACATCCAGCAGCTATCTTTAGCAATACCTGCATAATAATTGGGGGCCAAAGTATTGGCATTTTTTTCAGCTGATGGAGGTGTAAGGTTTCGGGCTATTTCAATAGTTTGTTCCGGATATATCACTTGTTCCCTGTTTGTATCCGCTTTAGATAGTGACTGGTCAACAAACAGCAGATAACTTTTGTGTGCATAGGCATCTACGTAAATTCTGGACTTAACTTCTTTTTTAGATCCGTTGCGCATCGTTACCAGGAAAGTATACGCTGGGTTGTTGGTACTCTTGTTGTGATCACTCCAAAAGTCCCACATAGCGAGAGGCGTCTGTTGATCCATTTGTAAGTCCATGTTTTGCTTGTTAGATGTATTGTTAACAGCGGGCAATCCGTTTTAAGCAGAGGCACAGTTTCCTAAAATAACAAAGGAAAAAAGAGAAACATACTTTAATAAAAGTTTCATATATAAAGCTTAGATGGGTTAAATATATGAAACCAGTTTAACCAAAATGTTAACTTTTACCAATACTGAATAACTTACAACTTACGAAGCTTTTAAAGCTTCGTAAGTCTTATAGTTCATCACTACTGGTACTGAATATAAATAGGGGCAGGCTTCAGACTTAACACTTCCTTAGGCGTAAGCATCCTGTGTGGTTCGTTCTTTAAGTCGTTTTTATAAAAAAGTTTAAAGCCGGTGAACTGTACAGGCTCTTCTGAAATAAAATATTTGTAAGTGCCTTTTTTAAGTTCCGGGCCGCCCCAGCCATCCATATCCATCACTACCTGTACTTCGGGACGTAATTTAATATCCTTATAGTTGGTTACCATGCGTTTGGTAAAGCGGTGTACAACAAATATTTTAGGTGGGAGGTCATTCTTTTTTGCCAGTTTGGCCAGGTAGCCGGTTACGTAGTTAATATCATCGGCATCAAAGGTACCTATGCGTTTGCCGGGCACACTGCCTTCCTTCATAGAAAATTCCGGGTCGATGCCTAAATGAACGTTTGGCATCTTCATGTATTTCTCTAATAAAGGCAATTCGGTTTGTACTGTGCTGAAGCCAACCTGGATATCTAAAAACACAAGTGCGTTGATGCTTTTTGCCCAGCTAATCACGGTATCAATCTGGCTAAAAGGCATCCGCAGATTATGCAGGCCGTTGCGACCGGCATCGGCCTGGGCCGTTACGCAGATATAATGTAAGGCCGGTACCACGTTAGTAGCTGTATCTGCCTTTTCCCAGTTCTTTACCTCTTCCTTTAATTTATTGAGCATGGTTTTGCGTGGGTATTGGCCCAGCACGCCCATGTTTTTTGAATAGAGGTTACCATAAAACGCTACAATGCGGTTAAATGGTAAAATAGCTCCGGGAAGCGGATATTCTTTGGTTTTTACCGGCCAGCGACCACTTTTATCGCCGTTGGCCAGTTTTTTCATCAGCGAATCGTACTTTAAAGTATCCAGCATGGATGACCTTGCCGACGTATCGCGGAAATGTTTGCGGGTTGTAGAACAGGCCGTATTAGCAACGGCAATAAAAATAAACAGGGCTAAAGCAGAAATTGTCCTTTTCAAATTTTAAGATTTTTGACTTAATGAGCAATATCTGTGCCTATTCTATACTTTTGCCCTTCATAGCTGTACTTATTGCCTGATCCATCAAGCGTTCGGCAAACGGACGAGTGAACTCGTTAAGCTCATCAATTGTTTTTAGTATCAGGTCTTTATCGCCGCTGGTGAGGGCCTCTTTCAGTTTCTGAACAAGTTTGGTGGTATCGGCAATTTCTGTAACCGAAACATAATCAGCATTTTTTTGCAGGAAGCGTTCAACGGTATAAACCATTTGTTCGCCTTCAGTGCGCGCCTCAATAAGCATCCGCTGATTTACATCATCTTTGGCGTGGGTAATGCTGTCCATCAGCATTTGTTCCACCTGTTCGTCGGTAATGCCATAGGTTGGTTTTACTTCAACCTCCTGCTTTACGCCCGAACGTAGTTCGATGGCCTGTATGGTTAGGATGCCGTCGGCATTCAATAAAAAGTTAATATCAACTTTAGGGAAACCTGCAGGCATGGAAGGGATGCCTTTTAAATCAAACTCGGCGAGTTTACGGTTTTCTTTGATCAGATCGCGCTCACCCTGGTAAACGGCAATTTTCATGTTTACCTGTCCGTCTATTGATGTCGTATATTGCCTGCCGCCTTTGGTTGGCACTTTAGAATTTCGGGGGATGATCACATCCATCAGGCCGCCCATAGTTTCAATACCTAAGGATAAGGGGGTAACATCTAATAGTAAAATATCTTTACGGTTGCCTGCTAAAATATCGGCCTGTATGGCGGCGCCTAAAGCAACTACTTCATCAGGGTTCACATCATCATGCACCGGGCGACCAAAAAACTCAGCAACCATACGTTTAACCAATGCCGTACGGGTTGAGCCGCCAACCATAACCACTTCATCAATCTGATCGATAGTTAGTTTAGCATCCTTAAGTGCGTTTCGGCAACTGGTGATGGTTTGCTGTACTTTTGGTAATATCAGTTCTTCAAAAGTAGTGCGGTCAAGCGTACACCAGATCTCGCCTATTTTATCATTAACCAGGCTTTGGTGGGCAAAGGCTTTTTTGGCTTCTTCGGCCTTTAAGCGTAGTTGCTGGGCCAGCTCATTATTTGCAAGGACTTCGGCTTTATTAAGCTGGTTTTTCTCAATCCAGTAATCAACTATAATGCGGTCAAAATCATCACCACCTAAAAAGGTATCGCCATTGGTAGATAATACCTCAAAAATGCCGTTTTGAATTTGCAGTATGGATACATCAAACGTACCGCCTCCAAGGTCATAAACCGCTATAGTTTTAGTTTCTTCGGGGTTGAGGCCTATCCCATAAGCCAAACTTGCCGCGGTAGGTTCGTTAACTATCCGCAATACATCAAGCCCCGCAAGTTTACCAGCATCACGGGTGGCCTGGCGCTGCGAATCATTAAAATATGCCGGAACAGTGATCACAGCACGGTTAACCGGGGTTTTAAGGGCATGTTCGGCGCGTGCCTTAAGTTCTTTCAATATCTGGGCCGATAGCTCGATAGGGGTGTAAAATTTATCGCCTACTTTGATCTTAACCAGGCTTTCAGTATCATCGTCAATTACTTTATAGCTAAAAAAGTCTTTGTAGTTTTCAATATCGTGGTAACTGCGGCCCAGCAAGCGTTTAACCGAAAATATGGTGTTTTGTGGATCGGTTATCAGGAACTCTTTTGCCTCATTACCAACCAGCACATCGCCGGCATCGCCAAAATGAACTACAGATGGAACCAGTACACCTTTACCGGCATCATTAATTACCTGCGGGTTTTTATCAGGATTAATGAATGCTACCAGCGAGTTGGTGGTACCCAGATCAATACCTACAATGATCTCTTCTTTTTGCAATGAGCCTGTTGCCAGGTTGATAGAAACTTTAGCCATTATATTAAGTTAACAAAGCGCAAATGTACTTAGTTTTGGCTGAGGATATGTCTTCTCAATCTCTAATTTGTTAAGTTTTGTGCGTTTTGTAACATCATTACAGATTGAGCCTTTATTTCATTATGCTGACAAACAAATACGCTTAACGCCGCTTTATCCCTGTAATACCCTAAATAAATTATTATGAAAAATCGTGAATTAGGAGCATCCGGCATATCAACAGCGCCATTGGTTTTTGGCGGAAATGTGTTTGGGTGGACTGTTAAAGGCAAAGATACGGGCCTTTTATTGGATGCATTTGTGGATGCCGGTTTTAACACTATCGATACCGCTGATGTTTATTCGCGCTGGGTCGAGGGCAATAAAGGCGGCGAATCGGAAACCGAAATTGGTAACTGGCTTAAGCAAAGCGGCAAACGCGATAAAGTAGTTATAGCCACTAAAGTAGGCGCCGAAATGGATTCGGGCAGTAAAGGGCTTAAAAAGGATTACATTATTAAATCGGCCGAGGCTTCATTAAAGCGCTTGCAAACTGATTATATTGATTTATATCAAACCCATTACGATGACCCCTCAACCCCGGTTGAAGAAACCCTGCGTGCTTATGATCAACTGATGCAGGACGGTAAGGTGAGGGCTATAGGAACTTCCAATATGTCTGTCGAACGGTTGCATGAGTCGCTCAAAACGAGTATTGAAAAAGGCTTGGTAGCTTATCAAACGCTTCAGCCCGAATATAACCTGTTCGACAGGGAAAAATATGAAACTACTTACGAGCCTTTCATTAAAGAGCAAAACCTTGGGGTGATCAGTTATTTTTCGTTGGCCAGCGGTTTTTTAAGCGGCAAATACCGTTCGGAAGCCGACCTGAAGGGAAGCAGCCGCGCCGGTATGGTCAAAAAATATCTTAACCCAAGAGGCTACAGAATATTAAAAGTCCTGGACGACCTTGCCGGGCAGTATCAAACCAGTCAGTCGGCAATTGCACTGGCCTGGTTAATTGCAAGGCCTGGTATTACAGCACCCATTGTTAGTGCCACCAGTTTGGAGCAACTTACTGATCTTTTTGAATCAGCCGCTTTGAAATTAGATAATGAAGCTATTGAAATGCTGAATATCGCCAGTGTTTATTAAATATTAATTTATATTTCACTATATATAACAGCGCGCTTTTTAAATGAAAGTTGCGCTGTTTGTTTTTAGTTGCCTGATTAACATTTCAATCACTGACTTTGGATTACTTAATAATTACATTGATTTTTAATTTTAATTATTAAACAATAATATCCTGTTTTTTACTTTTTTAAACACTAAAGTTTTAAATATTTCCTGAAAAATAGTTTATTTACTAAACCGAACTCCCTGTTTTTGAGTATAAAGAGTTCTCTCTAATTAATTTTTTATTTTAAATGGAAAAACTGAAGCGGATTATTGGCTACGGGATGCCTGATTTGTCGCTGGAGAATAAGCTGTTTAATGCGCTCTCATTATTCATTTGTGCCAGCAGCGTTTTTTCGCTAATCTGCAATTTGTTTTTAGGCTTAAGTTATAAGCTTGAGCTTGTCGAGCTTTTTGTAATCCTGATGTCGGGCTGGGCTTTTTACAGGAGCAGGTTTGTTAAGTATAAAGAGGATGCAACCGTCATTTACATTTGCTTAGGGCTGTTTGCAATTATTCCGGGCTGGTTTTACAATGGCGGTATCTCCGGATCAACAACGCTTTCGGGAGTCTTTTTTATTGTACTTATAACCCTGCTTGTAAAAAAACGATATCATTATATTTTTATTGGCGCGCTGATAGCTATATTTTTAGGATGCTACTTTATTGAAAAACATTTTCCTGGTTTAGTACAGCCTTATGATAGCACGGCATCAAAAGAATCTGACCTCATCACTTCGGCTGTAGTAAACATATTGACTGTTGGGCTACTGGTAGGTTTTATTAAAAAAAGCCACGAAACCGATAAGCGCGACCTGATTCATAAGAGTGAAGAGTTACAAGCTTCTCAAATTGAACTTTCGGCCTCACGTGACCAGGCTGAGGCGGCCACGTTTGCCAAATCGAATTTTCTGGCCAATATGAGCCACGAAATTCGCACACCACTTAATGGTATCATCGGTACCGCTCAATTGCTATCCCGCACCAATTTACAGCCCGAGCAACAGGAACTGCTTCAAACTTTACAATCGAGCAGTAATTTATTGATTAACATCATCAGTGATATTCTTGATATTTCAAAAATCGAAGCAGATAAACTGGTCCTTCACCCGGTTTCAACGCATTTGCGTAACTGTATAAAAACAGTTATTGAGATTACCGAACCGGCCATTACATCTCTTCACAAACCCCTAAGCTTAACTTATGATGTTGATGCTAATGTAGCAAACTATGTAATAGCAGATGAGGGCAGGCTTCAGCAAATCCTGGTTAATTTGATCGGAAATGCCATTAAGTTTACCGACGAAGGCTCGGTAAGTTTACGCGTCACAGCATCTGAGATCAGGAACAACGTCCAGGACATAACCTTTAGCATCAAAGATGACGGGATTGGCATAAGTGAAGAGGCATTAGCACAGTTATTTAAACCATTTTCACAGGTAAATACTACCGCTTTGCGCAAATATGGCGGTACGGGGCTGGGCTTATCCATTTGCAAAAAACTTGTGGAGATGATGCACGGCAGAATCTGGGTAGAAAGTAAGGAAGCCCAGGGCTCATTGTTTAGCTTTACCTTGCCTTTACATGTTACCTATGGTATTATTGAACCGGAGATGCAACCGGATGAAAAGGAAGCTTTTCAGTACCGGCCTTTACGCATTTTATTGGCCGAGGATAATAAAATGAACCAGTTAATAGCCAGTAAGATTTTTAAAAAGGTTGGTTATAATATTGACATTGCCGAAAATGGACTGGCCGCGGTAAATATGGTTGAGCAGTGTAACTACGATCTGATATTTATGGACATTCAAATGCCCGAAATGGATGGTTTACAGGCTACCCGCCATATATTAACAAAGCATGGTAAAGGCGCTCCGCCTATTATTGCCATGACAGCCAACGTGCTTAGCGAAAATGAGCGTGAATGCACCCAGGCCGGTATGAAAGATTTTGTAAGTAAACCTTTTACTTTTGAACGGCTGGAAGATATCATCCAAAAATGGACGTGATTTATCAAAAAAATGTCAATCGTTGATTAGTACCATACAAAATAAAAATAGTACCATTAAGGGCAAAGCTATTGTGTGTAGTTTTGTGTCATGTTACAAAGTATTCCAACAATTGATATTTGCACACTTGCCGATGATATTAAACAGGATGACATCCTGATCAGCAGGTTTGCGTCTTATTTGGATGCTCATAAAAACCTTTTCTTCCCGCACCGCCACTCGTTTTACCACCTGGTATTGTTTACTGATGGCGGAGGATCACATACCATTGACTTTGAAAGCTTTGAGGTAAGGCCGGGGCAGATTTACTTTATGATTCCCGGGCAGGTGCATTCATGGGCTTTTGAAGGTTTTACTGACGGTTATATCATCAATTTCTCAAGCTCGTTTATCCAGTCGTTTTTATTACGCTCAGGCTACTTTGACAATTTTAACTTTTTGAACGGCAATCCAAAGGATGAAGTAGTTGACTTACCTGCCAACCAGTTACCCGAAATCATTGCCCTTTTTGAAAGGATTGTATCTGAAGTTGAAAAGCCTGCAGTTTTGGGCAGCGATATGGTAAGGGTGCTTATGCTTCAGCTTTTCATTCTGATAAATCGTTGCCAGGGCAAAGGCGATAGCTTTGGCAAACAGGGCTATAATCAAACACTGATCCGTAACTTTCAGAAGCTGATTGAACAGCATTATATCGATGTAAAGCTTCCTAAAGATTATGCAGAACTGCTTTATATCACCCCCAATCATTTAAATGCGGTATGTAAAGATGTGCTTGGCCTGTCGGCAGGAGAGGTGATCCGTAACCGTACTTTGCTTGAAGCAAAAAGGCTATTAACTAATCCGCGACTTAATATAAGTGAAATAGCTTTTAACCTTAATTTTAGCGATAACTCCTATTTTACCAAGTTCTTTAAAAAAATTGAGGGCATTACCCCCGAAGAGTTCAGAAAAAAAACCTTAAACAATAAATCATAACGTTATGGAAACCCCTAAATATAAATTATCCGCCTGGTCTGCCTTTGTAAACGCCAAATGTCCGCGTTGCAGGAGGGGAGACTTATTTATCACCGGTATGTATGAATTTAAAGGACAGGAGATGTATAAAACCTGTTCACACTGCGGCCTGGTGTATGAGCGTGAACCCGGTTATTTTTATGTAGCAATGTTTGCCAGTTATGCGCTTAACGTTGCCGAGATGGTTACACTGGCAGTTGCTATCAGCGTTTTAACAGGTAGCAGTAACCCCTGGTTGTATGTAACTATTATTTTAGGGGTAGCGGTAATTTTAGCGCCGTTTAATTTCAGGTATTCAAGAGTGATGCTTTTGCACTGGCTTACACCGGGCTTGCATTATCATCCGGAGATGAGCGAGGATAAGCCGGAATAATTTAATTGATTGAAATACATACAGATGCCCTTGATTGAAAAATTAAGGGCATTTTCATTTAAACCAAAACCTGCGGCTACAGTCATAATAATAACAAGCTTAATTTATGTAAATTAAATAAGTGTTTGAAATTAAGCTGTTTATAATTACTTAAAATCTATTATCATGAAAGCGAAACTTAAATCACTGAAGGCCGATCTATATAATGTATTTGTAGTTGGGAATGCCGATGACAGGCAATTGGCAAAAGCATACTTTTTGCTGGCTATCCCTTTATTCGCCATATTTTTTGGCCTGGGCTCATTTCCCAAATTCTGATCATAAAAAAACAGTCGGAGCGTTCTGCGGCGACTGTTTACAACTGTTCCTAACTAATTAACTAACTATTAAACTAAATTATTTTTCGATTGGATTAAGGCCCAGGTAATTTGCCGCAATAAATAAATTGTTATTGATTTGGTGCCAGGCCTGGTGGTTGCCGATTGTATACCGGTTTAAAACATCATAGTAATAAGAATCCGAGAATGTGAGCCGGGTGTTTATTTCTGAATTATACAATGAATCTTTGCCTAAGTAGATGCCGCTGCGTTGCGCAGGTTTATCGATTTTTTTTTCGGGTGTTGAGGAAAACATATTGGCACAAGCTACCAAAATGAGAGACGCCGCAACCAAAACAAGAAAATGGTAGAATAATTTCATAAGCAAGGTATAAGTTTTTAAAAGATGCCTCCGGATGTTCAGAAACATATTATGCTCCAAAAATAACCAACGCTTTATAAAAAATAATCAGGGATTTCACCGTTTTGCGTACGTAGTTTTACGCATTTTTTAATAGATACAGATGAATAGTTAAATGTAGAAAGAAAATTTGATATAACGTTATAAGATCGATAAAAAAAATTAAACTTTTTACGCTGTTACAAACAGTAGTTTATATTCGTAAACTTGTTTAAAAGATGAATAAATTTTCAGTTGTGATATTAGTGTTTAATCAGGTTAGCTTTTCCTGATTTTAATTCATTTGGCTCACTACATTTATCTACAATAAAACCAATTAAGAGGTCATCGATCTAAAACTACATTATGAAAAAAACTCAATTAGCCTTTTTTAAAGTGACCATATCATGCCTAATAGTTTTACTTGCTGTTTCCGCATGCTCAAAAAAAAATAATGATAACGCTCCCCAGGCGCTAAAGGTTGTAGTAAGCACATTTGCAGGCAATATAAATCCGGGCAAAGCTGATGGCACCGGAACGACAGCGTCTTTTAACAGGCCCAGCGGTATGATCACAGATGCAGCAGGCAATATCTATGTAGCTGATGCTGGCAATAACCTGATCCGTAAAATAACCCCGGCTGGTGTAGTTACTACTTTTGCCGGGAGTGGTGCGCAGGGAGACACTGACGGTATTGGTACCGCTGCCAGTTTTAACAATCCTCAGGATATAACACTGGATGGGAACGGTAACTTATATGTAGCCGAAAGTACAGGTAAAGTGATCAGGAAAATAACTTCGGCAGGTGCTGTTACTACATTGGCGGGGGGAGGGGCGAACGGGGTTGATGGTGCAGGCACAGCTGCAGGCTTCAGTGCGCCAACCGGAATAGCGGTAGATGGAAGTGGAAATTTATTTGTTGCCGATGTTTATAAGATCCGTAAAATAACTCCGGCCGGTGTTGTGACTACGTTTGCAGGTTCGGGTGTAAGTGGCTCAGCAAATGGAACAGGAACTGCAGCAAGTTTTTCACAGGTTACAGGTATTGTAATTGGTTTGTCGGGTAACCTCTATGTAACAGATTTGGGCAATAACATGATTAGGAAGATTACTTCTGATGGCGTTGTTTCGACATTGGCCGGTAACGGAATCAAAGGCTCGGCAGATGGTGCTGGTAATACTGCTACTTTTAACGCACCTGTAAGTATAACCGCCGACAATCAGGGTAACATTTATGTAGGGGATTCGGACCATTTTATCAGGGCTGTTGATACTTTTGGACAGGTTACCACGGTTGCGGGTACAGGTTTTTCGGGATTGGCCGATGGAGAGGGTTCTAAGGCAAGTTTTTCAGTTCCTTATGGTCTGTCTGTAGGAATAGGGAAGGTGTATGTGGCTGATACTTTTAATAATATGATAAGGGTACTTACAGCTCAATAACCCCATATTTCTTTACTTCCTAAATTAACATCAATCTGATAGCCGGCAGGAATAAAAAACCTTTACTTTTGCCGGCGATATGAATGATTCGCTTAAAAATAAATACGACAGCATAATTTTTGATCTTGATGGTACCCTTTGGGATAGCACTGCAAACGTAGCTCTTGCTTGGCAGGCAGCTATAAGCAAGGTTGATTATATTAAAGAGGAAATGACGCAGGAACGTGTGCGTTCCATCACCGGAATGACCTACGATGCCATTTTTGATAAATTATTCCCGGAACTAAATATTGAGCAACGTAAAGAAGTACAATCGCTTTGTGCTGTAAGTGAGCTGGAAATATTACATACCAAAGGAGGGGAGCTGTACCCCGGGTTAGAAGAAACGCTTAAATATCTTGCCGCAAACTATAAGCTTTATATTGTAAGCAATTGCCAAAACGGTTATATCGAACTGTTTTTGGATCTGAACCAATTGCATGGCCATTTTCTTGGGCATCAGTGTTTTGGCACAAAAGGAAACCCTAAGGCCGATAATATCAAAGATGTGGTTAACGACCACCAATTGAAAGCTCCGGTTTATGTAGGTGATACCATGGGCGATTACAATGCCGCCAAACAAGCCGGTGTACCTTTTATTTTTGCAAATTATGGTTTTGGCGTTGTGCCTGATGGCATGGTAGCAACTATCAGTAATTTTGCCGGGCTTAAGGAGCTGCTTTAAAATTATTGTGTTTTAATCATATTAGGGTTGAATAGTTGTTAGCTCATTACCCGGAAAGGTAATGCAGTAAATTATTATATATAATTAACCGACTTTCACAATCGGCTTGCCGGCTTGGCTTTGTGTGTTCTGCTTTAAGCTTTCGTATAATGATAATCTTATTGTAAAACAATTTTCGGCTTTTGCCATTGTACTTTCAGCTTTACGGCTAAAAAGTTAATTTAGTAAAATGAAGTTTATCAAATATCTGCCGGTAACTATATTACTTGTTTTTTTTGTATCCTGTAAACCCAAAACCAAATCAATGCAGGTGCCTGTAGTTGGTTTTGTTGACGCTTTTGAAGATGCCACCATATCCCAGGCCCGCAAAGGTTTTACCGATGCTTTGAACAAAAATGGTTTCAGCGAAGAAAAAAAGACCGTGCAGATTGAGTACAGCAATGCCCAGGGCGATATCCCAACGCTTACACAGATAGTTAACCACTTTGTTACTGATAGTGTTAACCTGTTGGCAACGTGTACAACGCTATCAACGGTAACAGCGCTTCAAAAAACAAAATATATCCCGGTTTTTGCCATGGTATCCCCAACTGCCGAACGCATGAAGGTAACTGATGCCAACGGGAAAGCGCCCGCCAACCTTTTCGGCGCAGTAGAAGAGTTAAATTATATTGATACTTCGTTTAGCATTATTCCCAAACTGCTTAAGCCTAAAGGCGCAAAGCTGGTTATCGGGATGATCTATAATCAGTCGGAGCCGCAATCGGCCGATGCCTTAAATCGTATTAAATCATTGGCTGCAGGGCTAAACGTTGATATTGTTGCGCTTCCGTTAAATACATCTGCCGATGCGCAGTTGGTTACGCAGTCGCTGCTAAGTAAAAACATCGACGCCTTTTTTGCCAATCCGGACAATACCGTTTTTGCATCTTTTGAAACTATCCTTAAAAATTGTAATCAAAAAAACATCCCGATTTTTACAAGCGAAGCAGGTTTGGTACAGCGTGGAGCCGTCGCTGCTTTTGGGGCTGATATTTATCAATGGGGGTACCAAGCCGGCGAGCAGGCAGCCCAATTTCTTAAAACTCATAAAACCGATGGCCTGCAACCCGAAATGGTAAAGATCAGAAAGAGGGTATATAACCCGGCTGCTGCTAAAAAATATAATATTACCATTCCGCCAAATTTTGAGCCTGTAAAATAAATGGATTTTTACCTTACCGCTTTACTGCAGGGCCTGTGCTTTTCGGCCATAGCGCTGGGGATCTATATATCCATGAAAATCTTCAATATTCCGGATATCACAACCGATGGCAGTTATACACTGGGTGGCGTGGTTACGGCAGTATTGCTGACCAATCATCAGCCTGCCTATGTTATTTTACCTGCTGTGCTTTTGGCAGGCGCAGCAGCGGGGGCGCTTACCGGCATTATTCATACCAAATTAAAGATCAATGCACTGCTGGCCGGCATCCTGGTTATGACGGCGCTTTACTCGGTTAACCTTACTATTTTAGGCCGCTCAAATTTACCGCTTATCAATTTGCCTTCGTTATTTACTATAGTAAGTGTTGTGAACGACCCTAATCAAAATACATTCTGGATCCTTGCCATTTTTGTTATCGTGATCACTTTTCTGATCGGCTACCTGCTCAAAACCGATTTTGGCATAGCCATGCGGGCTACAGGTAACAGTGAATCCATGATCCGTTCATTAGGCGTAAATACCGACAGGATGAAAATTACCGGGCTGGCACTGGCCAATGCGCTCACGGCTTTGAGCGGCTACCTGGTGGCCCAGTTCCAGGGTTTTGCAGATATCAGCATGGGTATTGGGATTGTGATAGTAGGGTTAGGATCGGTGATCATTGCCGAAACATTAATTAATTGGTTTAAGCTTACCTCGGTATGGTTAAGTTTGGTATTGGTATTAGCAGGGGCAGTGATATTTCAGCTGGTTTTGGCGTTTACACTCTCAGTTGGTGTCGACCCTAAATTACTTAAAATAGTTACCGCCGGTTTTGTGCTGGTAATTGTAAGCCTGCCGCGTTTATCCTTATTAAGATCATCATGATAACGATAACCGACGTACATAAAACATTTAATAAAGGTAAAGCCAACCAGGTAAACGCGGTTAATGGCATTACGCTGGAGATACAAAGCGGTGAGTTTTTGGTGATAGTTGGTTCTAATGGCTCAGGCAAGACCACGATGCTTAATTTAATTGCCGGCAGCGTATCGCCCGATAATGGCACTATAAGTATCGACGGTAACGATGTAACCAACATGCCTGATTACAAACGCAGCCGGTGGATTGCAAGGGTATTTCAAAACCCATTGAGTGGCACTGCGCCCGATTTGAGCATATTAGATAATTTCCGGCTGGCATCTATCCGCACAAAAAGAAAAGGTTTATCCGTTGGGGTAAATGACGCTTTTAAAAAACAGGTGCAGGAAAAAGTAGCCGGCCTTGGCATGGGTTTGCAGGATAAGATAGACCAGCCAATGGGTACTTTATCGGGCGGGCAGCGGCAGGCGCTTACCCTGCTGATGAGTGTAATGGATAGTTGTAAAGTTTTATTGCTGGACGAACCTACCGCGGCCCTCGACCCACGCTCGGCCGATGTGGTGATGCGGACAGCTGATACACTAATCCGCGATTTTAATTTAACGGCGGTATTCATTACGCATAATTTGAAGGATGCTTTTAATTATGGCACACGAATAATACAAATGGGTGAGGGGTTGATTATTAACGACTTATCGGGTACGGCCAAAGCTTCTTTAAAACAAAACGACCTGTTCGACTGGTTTGCATAAAAATTGGCAAAGTAATTGCATAGCTACCTGTACTATGAAAAACAATAATTTTGAAACCATATCCGACGCTTACCAGTTAGTAAGCGGTGCGAAAATAAAAGGCAAAAAGCACGACGAAATATTTGAACTTGGCGCATATGATGCCCTTAAACGCGGCTATGTACTTTACCCGCTTGAACATGGCGTTAAGTTTGATGATTTCAGCGTAATGATCTCTGAAAAAGAATTAAAAAACAACTTCCTGATTGAGGCGGTTAAACAAAATGCAATAGCAGCTTAATTTTAGGCTGCTATTTTTTTTACATTGCTTTTTCAAGTCATATAAAGGCAATAAACCTCATGCACAGGGTATTGGGCTGTGCATGAACACTTCCTCTCTTGCTTTTCTCGTTCAATAATTGTAAGTTTGTATTCATAAAGTACAAACCGATGCTGTTTAATAAATCAATCTGCTCAACAATAATGTGGCCCATGGTGTCACAGCAGAAGGGTTTTGTGTCGATAATTCTCTTCTCTACTCCGGTGTAGTGCTTTCGAAGCATCCAAACCGATCCTGCATTTACCACATTAGTATAACATTAAGCCTTACATAAACGTAAGCCTAACTGAATTTGAAATTTATATGGACAATTATTATTCAATAGAAGAAAAGTACCTCCAGGCTGTTGATGAACTATCGTTCGGAGAGACACCTAAGGGCTTAAACATATTAAACCAGATCATTACAGATGAGCCATTTTTTGCAAGGGCGCATTACCAGTTAGGGATGATCTACTATTACAAGATCCAGGATTACCAAACCGCAGGTTATCATTTTAAAACCTGTATGGAGCTGGAGCCATCTTTTCCGGATAATTACACCCATTATCTTGACCTGGTAGTATTCCTGGGAATGGATAAGCTGGTTTCAACCATTTCGGCCCAGGCTTTAACCACACCGGGAGTGAACAAGGCCCGCACCTTTGAGCTGCTTGGTTTATTTTATGAAAAGCAAAAGGACTGGAATAAATCCTTAGGCTATTACCAGGAAGCCTTTATGGAAGTGACCGAAAAAGACGAGCGTAAAGACATTGAAGATAGTTTTAAACGCGTACGCTCAAAAATGAAGCAAAAACAGGCTTACCTCTATTTCATTACAGAATAAACTTAAATAGCTGTTTAATTGGATACTTAACGAATAGGCCCCTGACGAAGGGGCTTATTCGTTAGTAAAAAATCCTAATTAATAACGTATGTTTAAGGATAAGTACCTGCTTATGCATATCGTCATAATGATAATTCTTTATCTCTGCAGTGCCTTCGCTCGATAGCTGCTAAGTTAAATAGTCGGTAAATGCACCTCTGCCATCATACACCTTGCGCTGCCGCCGCCGTTTGTTTCAATGGTATTGATATCAGCATGAACCAATTTGCCATACTGTTGTAAAGCGGAACGCTGCGCCTCAGTTAAAGCGCTAAAAGCATTTTGCGACATCACGATCAAAGTATCACCGGCTTTGTTCTGCACCTCCAGCATATTGCCTGCAAACTGGCTCATCTGCTCAAAAGTGATTTCAATAATTTCTTTGTGCGATGATTTTAACGATTCGATAACCGTTATTCTTTCATGCGGGTTAGGAATACTGTTTAGGCAGATCACCGCGAACCGGCTGCCGATGCACATCAATACATTGGTATGATAAATAGCCTTGCCTTTTTCATCTACAGCTTCAAAACTAATGGGCTGATAACCCGATTGCTCACAGAAATAATTAAGCACATCTTTATCTGTTCGGGGAGACAAACAGGCGTATGCTATTTTATTCTCCCTGTCAAGTACCATGCTGCCGGTGCCTTCCAGAAAGCGGTGCTCGTGCTCAAAACGGCTCAGGTCAATTACATGGGCTACTTTAAATTTATCCTCCAGGTCAGTTATGATATCTTCCCTGCGCTCAAGCCGGCGGTTTTCGGCCTGCATGGGGTAAAGGAAAATTCCGCCATCGTTGTGAAAAGATACCCAGTTGTTAGGAAATATTGAATCGGGTGTATAGGGCTGTGGGGTGTCATCTACAACGCTAACATCTACGCCATTATGGCGCAAAATGTTAACCATACTATTAAACTCACTCAAGGCTCTTTCCTGTACGCCATTTTTTTCGGCATCAGGGTTTTGGAAAGCATTGCTTGCAGCGGTTTCTTCGTTAAATCCGAAATTAACCGGGCGGATCATTAATATATGTGATGTTGATTGACTCATGATTTTTGTCATTATTTCATTGAGTCATTGAGTCATTTTTTTTAAATCATGCAAAGCAATGACTTAATGAACAGATGACTCAATGATAAATTAAATTACAGTGTCCCTGAATACCGGCATGCTCATGCAATGGAAACCACCGCGGGCACGGGAAAGTTCGGCTGAAGGCATTAATATCAGCGTATCAGTCAAACTTTGCGGGTCAAGTTCATTATTCTCAAATTTTTGAAGCAGTTCGGCTACCCGGATCACATTAAAACCGCCTTCTTTAAAAGCCTCTACAGTTTTATCATTCCGATCATATCCAACAACAACGCCTTCTTTTAGGGCAAGCAGGTTGCAGGAGTCTGTCCATTGTTCACGGGCATCAAAGGGAAAGGTGTTGTTGCCCGAGTAAATAAATTTTGTTTTTACACCGCTTTTGAGATCGTTCTCGCTGATGTCGGAAAGCAGGTCCTCAATACAACCAAATAGCCTTGGTTTTTCATCTTTTTCAAACTGTACAATTTCCGCCCGTTCTTTTTGTTTTTTATCGGCAAACCATGATATCGGCTCCCGTTCTTCAATGGGGGCTTCGGCCACCGCAAGCGAGCGGAGCAACACCCAGGTATCGCGTTTTACCTGTGTGAATACAGTATCTATATGCATATAATCACGCTTGTTTGGGATTTTTACGATGGTTACCTTCTTCACTACATCGTGCTCAAACAACAGCCTGATAGCTTCATTAGCCCCGCTGACAGATGTCCGCTCGCTGCAGCCAATCACTAAATGATCAGGACTAACCATCATCACATCGCCGCCTTCTAAAGTTGTGCGGCCTTCCGCGTCTTCGCCCGGGCGTAAAAAATGCTGCGCGGTTTCAGGAATCTCCAAAATATTATCGCGATAAGCCTCAAACAGCGGATGATTGAAAAATATGTAACGCATCAGCAAAGTTTCGCGGAAACGGGCTTTCTTTGCCGGCTTGTTGAGCAGCATATGATTATTCACTGCTATACCCAGATCCCTCGAAAAAATAAGGTTGGGGATAGGGGCAAAGATCATTTCTTCAGTTGTTAACGAGCCCGAAATAAAGATCTTGGCCAGCTCAATCGGGTCGGTATCGGTAAGCTGCTGTTGTAAACGGTAATTGCAGCTTTCAACCGCGCATACAGAAGCTACAAGTTTTTTACGGATATCCGGCTGCTGTAAAATATCGGCCAACAGGGTTTGGATCTCGATAACCTTATCTGATGAATGGAAGCCTGCATTATCGGGTTTAAAAAACGAACGGTGCGTACTTTCATCATCAATTTGATGCAGCTTGCCTTTTATTTTATCCGGGTCAAGAAAATAGAGCAACAGCTTTACGTAGTAATCATATTCATTCCTGCGTACCGTATCCAGGTGAATTATATCTTCAAAAAGCCAGTCCTGCGCCTTTGAAGGCACAACTTTGCCCAAACCGCTATCCGGACTATGAATAAGCAAAGTGCGGAGTGTGCCAATTTCGGAGGTTACATCTATTTTAAAATCGGAGTTGGTTATTGTCATAAAACACTATAATCGTAACACAAATCTATCAGAAATTAAATTACAAAACGGGCTTACCCGGCAAAATTAGGCCGGGTAATATTTGCCTGTTCTTTTAATTCAATATAAAACGTTTTATGTGTTGATTATATGTTGCTGGTTTCTAATCGGCAATCTCCCGGTAAGTGTTCCTTTCCATGCTTACCTTTAGCCTTTGCAACATCGCCTTCATATCAAAGCCCTGTTGCTGATATAGCTGCCGCACTGCTTCTTTAGCCTTTTGCAAAACATGTTCGTTTTGCCAAATGGCAGTTGTAATGCAAATGAGGTTGCCTTGCTCATCATAACGTTCAAAAGCCCTGTCTTCAATAAAGCCCTCAAGTTTTTTAATAAAATCCCTGTTGACTTTCATGCGTTCTTTAAATTCATGTTGAGCTGTTGCGGGAACAATAAATTGATCTATAAATATCTGTTTCATGATTATCCTTGTTTTTCTTCAAAAATCGGGATAATGGAAGCTCAATACTTGTAAAAAATCATTGATTTACCAGGCTTGCGGTATTTTTAAAGAAATCGGTAGGGGGTAACCCTGTAAACAGTTTAAATTCCTTATTGAAATGCGGCTGATCAAAGTACCCGGCTTCTAAAGCTACCTGGCTGAGCGAACCGTTTTTAGGTTTACTATCAACTATCGACCTGATCTTAATAATATTGGAAAACTGCTTTGGCGAAGTACCAACCACTCGCCTGAAGCGTTTTTCAAATGCATCCTGGCTTATATAATGAGTATCGGCAAGGTCCTTAATTTTGATCATGCCTTTTGATAAGTGGATCTTTTGCAGGGCAGATATGATCAACTGGTCCTGTTTGTGGCTTTCAATATGTTTAAGCAGAAATTGTTCGGTGATGATTACCCGTTGCTGATTATTGGCAGCTTCTGCCAGTTGTTCTTCAATTAACGCTAATTTACACCGGTCAATAAAGTTATCAAGCGGCAGAGTTGTTTCAAACAATTCATGAAGCGGATTTTTGAAAAACGCTGTCGCGCCGGCTGCTTTAAATAAAACCAACATATTGCCTGTGCCTGATGCGTAATTAATTAGCCTGGGCGATTTTTTTAAGCCGGTGATCAAAGAAGAGGGAAGTTTACCGCTATGTGCCTCGGTAATATCGCTGATCTTGCCACCGTACCTGAACGCCATTACCAGTGATGTATCGGGCAAAATACGATTAACCAGATCATTTGCAGTCTCGATAAAAACGTATTGCCGTATAAAAGGCTTTAGTAATTCGCCGGGCGTAAAGCGTTCAATATGCATTTAACTAAGATACAGAATTTGTTAATCAGAAAATTCCCGCCCGGCACGACTCAAGATTGTATCAATACGGATCAACGTCGGGCTGTACAATACTGCCCGTGCTAAGTTTGGTTGTATAATACTGAGTGATCACATCCCTTAAAACAGTTTTTGCTTTTATGATAGAGATCCCATCCTTCTCAAATTTGAGCATAATGCTTTTAATGTAATAATTGCGGATCCTGCTAATGAGCGGCTGCTCCGGGCCAATCACGCGCTCGCCAAAATGCTCCCGGAGCCGTGCGCCAAGGTACTCTGCCTGGTTATGGAGCACATCGGGATTTTTATGCTTGATATCGAGGTTAATGATCCGGTAGAAGGGGGGGTATTTAAAGCTTTTCCGCTCTTCCATCTCGGTAAAATAAAGATCGGCGTAGTTGTTATCAATCACCTGCTTCAACACCCGGTGATAAATATCATAGGTTTGCACTACTACTTTGCCTTGCTTACCCCGGCGGCCGGCCCTGCCGCTTACCTGTGCAAGTAGTTGATAACCACGCTCATTTGCCCTATAGTCAGGGAATTTCAGCAGGCTATCAGCATTAATAATACCAATAAGTGTCACATCTGAAAAATCAAGCCCTTTGGCCACCATCTGGGTGCCAACCAATATATCTATCCTTTTCTCTTCCAGATCGTTGAGGATAGTTTGCAGGGAATTCCGTGATCGCGTAGTATCAAGGTCCATCCGGGCAATCCGGGCTTCGGGCAATAAAACGCTCAGTTCGTCTTCGATTTTTTCGGTACCGAAGCCTTTATATTCTAAATGGGTAGATCCGCAGGCGGGGCATATGGATGGCGTATCTTCCTTGTAACCGCAGTAGTGGCAATGCAGTTTGCCGCTGCTTTTATGATAAGTAAGGCTTACATCGCAGTTGATACATTTTGGAGTATAAGCACATACTTTGCACATCAGGATGGGGGCATATCCGCGGCGGTTTTGGAATAAAATCACCTGCTCTTTATTTTCAAGCGCCTGCTTGATGCCTTCCATCAGTACGCTGGTAAAGTGCGACTGGATAGTTTTTTGTTTGGTTTCGTGAGCGATGCTCACCACCTGCACATCGGGCAGCTCAACGCCGCCAAAGCGTTCGGTGAGCTCTGCAAAACCGTATTTGTGAGTGCGGGCGTTATAGTAGCTTTCAAAGGATGGCGTGGCCGAACCCAAAAGCACTTTACCCTGGTGCATGTTAGCCAAAAAAATCGAGGTGTCGCGTGCGTTGTAGCGCGGCGTCGGATCAAATTGCTTATATGATGTTTCGTGTTCTTCATCAACGATGATCAATCCCAGATCGGCAAAAGGTAAAAACACGGATGACCGCGCGCCGAGCACAATCTTATACTCTCCGCTTAAAACTTTCTGCCAAACCTCAACCCGCTCATTGTCATTAAAACGCGAATGATAAACGCCGATATCAGCACCAAAATACATCCGCAACCTTTCAATAATATGTGTTGTTAGGGCTATTTCAGGCAAAAGGTAAAGTACCTGTCTGCCGCTGCGTACAATCTCTTCTATCAGCCTTACATATAATTGTGTTTTGCCTGATGAGGTTACGCCATGCAACAGCGTTACATCTTTTTCTTTAAACTGCCCGCGGATACTTTGAAGTACCTCCGTTTGCTGTTCGCTCAATTCAAAGTTGTTGCCTTCTTCTCCTTCTTCCTCAAAATGCAGGCGGCTAACGTTCCTGTCTTCCGAAAAGAAGATCTCTTTTTCAATGAGCGATTTAATGCTTGATTCACCTGCACCGCTCTCTTCAATAAGTTCGTTTTTGGTGATGTTTTTTTGATGACGGGAAAGCTTGATGTAAGCTAATAGGGCATCGGCCTGTTTAGGCGCGCGCTTTTCCAATATCGGGAATAGCTCCCGCAGATTATCCTGGTTATTATAAACCGGGTTAAGTGTAATAAAAGTGCGTTTGCGGGGCTTATAACGTTCGTTTACTTCTTCGGATATGTTGATGATGTTTTTTTCAAACATCAGCTTCAATATCGGCATTACAGTTTTCTGTCCCAAAAGCTTGGTAATATCGCTTATGGTAAGCTCCGGTTGAATTTCGAGGGCTTCAACAATTAAAAACTCTTTATCGTGAAGCGTGGCTTTATCTATCTCATATTCCCGGTTAAGCATGATGCGGGTTTCGCTGGCCAGCTTCAATGCCGATGGCAGCGCGGCGTTCATAACTTCGCCTATGTTGCACATATAGTAATCTGCCAGCCACTGCCAAAATTCGAGCTGCTTAGGAGTTACAACCGGGCGGTCATCCAGGATCTCGATGATATATTTTGCTTCGTACTTTTCGGGCGCCAGTTTCCCTATCTCTTTAACGATGGCTGTATAAAGCTTGCTTTTGCCGAACTGCACCACCACTCTTTTGCCAATAGCAATAGCATCATTTTGCTCATAAGGAACCCGGTAGGTGTAGTTTTTTGAAATAGCCAATGGCAAAATCACTTCGGCAAAGAGTGTTTCACGGTCGGTATGTTCAATTTCTGCAAACTCTAACATTGTTTATTATTTGTTGCGGATAGCAGCTAATGCCAGCATCAGCCAGCCCAAAATGAACAACAAACCACCAATGGGTGTAATTGGCCCCATGGCTATAAGCCAGTTCCAGCCAAGCAGATCGCGACATGATAACAGGTACAGCGAGCCTGAAAAAAATATAATGCCGAAAGTGAACAGATAGTAAGCTGCTGATATTAAGCCCCCGCTCTTTTCCCGCGCAAAAACTGCTAAAAAAAGCAAAGCAAATACATGATAGAAGTTGTATTGTACAGCAGTATGCCAAACCTCAAGCTGGGCGGGGGCAAGCAACGCTTTTAAACCGTGGGCTCCAAAAGCGCCGGTGATAACGGCCAGCATACCTAAAAACGAAGCGGTAATAATTATTTGTTTGTTCATGCGATATAAAAAGCTAAGTTAACCAATTGAAAGTATTACTTTAACGCCGTGGGGTAAAATTCTATATTTGCTGCACGCCCCCTGCTATGAAACGACTGATAGTAACCACTATATTTTTGATTATAGCTACCGTGCTGGTAACGGTGTTATATTTTAAAAATTTAAGTCCGCCGGGAGTGCGTACCGGGCAGGTTATGCGCGCTATTCCTGATAATGCGGTGGCGGTATTTGAGTTTGGTAATGAAAAGGGATTTTATGATATTTTTGCCGGCAACCAGCTCTTGAGCACTTTTGTTGGCCCCGGCAAATTACATGAACTTGACACCTTACGCAAGTTGCTTATTGCCTCTTCACAGCTTGATCAATTTTTTACAGGGCAAAATATTTTCGTTTCCCTTCATCCTGCAAATAATGATAATATAGACTTGCTCGTAACCACTTCGGCATCAAAAGCTTTTTCGGCAACCATGTTTAATCATTTAACAGGCAATGCCAAAAGCGCTTTACAAATAGCACCTATGCAAATAGCGGCAAGCCAGGGTTATAATATATACGTCAAGCCGCTCAACAAACATTTTTACCTCATTAAAACCGGCGACAATATATTTTCGGGCAGTTTTTCAAAAGATTTGGTTGATCATAGCGCCATCTACCAGCAGGATAAAGGCCATAATGGCTTTGTACCGTTGCCTGAGCAGCAAAACGCCAATTCACTTGCCAATCTTTATATTAATTACAACCAGCTTAACCCGTTTTTTGATCAGCTGTTCCTTAATAAAACTACCGATCTTTTTAAGGGCTTTAGAATGCTGCCGGCCTATGCGGCATTAAACTTAAATTATAAAAGCGATGCTTTGATGTTTAACGGGTTCACCACTAAACGAAATAATGCAACCAGTTATTTAAACATTTTTTCGGCCCAGCAACCTGTCGAGAATCATTTAAAAGATATTTTCCCGGCTACAACTGCCTACAGCACAAGCTTCGCCGTTTCAGATCCTAAAAAGTTTGAGGCCGACCTTTCACAATGGCATGATAAAGCGGGAGTGGGCAGGGAAAAGAATGAACTTTTGAACAAGGTAAAATCAGAAGCAGGGCTGTTTGTAAAACCTGAGTTTGAAAAGCTGCTCGGTAACGAGTTCGCGATAGTTACCACGCGGTACTTTGAAAAATTTGCCATCATTTCTGTTAAAGATGGTTCAAAGCTTTTTCCGGTGATGATGAACATCAGTAATATGGTTACTGATAAAGTTGGCCAGTTTAATTATGAAAAACTGCCTTTCTTTTTATTGGGTGATGCATTCAGCATTTTTCGGAAACCTTACTTTATGATCATTGATAATTATCTCATACTTGCCACGTCGGTATCCGAGTTAGAAAGTTATAACGACACCTACTTCAACCGCAAATTCATAGGCAAAACCGATCAGTATACCCAGTTTGATAATTTGCTGGCCGAAAGGAGCAATGTGGCCTTTTTTATTAACTTTAAAAACATGCAGCCTGTATTAAAGCGCGATTTAAAAAGGCCCTTTTACGATGCTTTTGAAAACAGCGACCCCGGTTGGAAAAATTATTATGGTGCTGCCTTCCAGCTCACCGCATCCGACAAAAACTTTTATACCAATTTTTGTATGCGCCTGAATATGCCGGATACAAGTACTGTGAAAAAATAAATTTATTGTGTGTTACAAACAATACCCAATCAATTTCGTAAAACAATACAATCAGAAATTTGTAATAAATTTACCTGTATCACTTTGTGTTATCTTTCAGATAGTCTCAGAGTAAAGGTATGTGAGCTATAATATGAACAAGATCTTTATTATTCTTTTTTTAATCTTTTCTTCTTTATGTGTATCGGCTCAACAGTTTTCGCAATATAACACCGGCACCCTTTATGATTCATTTGAAAACCCTTCACAAAGAGCCTTTATCCCCGATTCGAGCCGGGAAATAGCTTTCAATTTTTTAATCCCGAATTTTAATGCTAATTTCTATATAACCGGCGATATACAACGGCCGCTAAAAAGCCGCGCATTTGCAAGCCCTTCTTATTATAATACCTCATCACTGCGCATCGGTCAAAATGCTTTAAATCATTTCAATGTAAACGCCAATGCATATGCGGTAATGGTTAAACTTTTCACCAGTTTAAACGGCAATGTTGAAATGGGCTTTTCGGCCCAAACCAAAGTAGAAGGTAAAGGCCTGGTCACCGATGAGTCTATAGCTTTTCTTGATGGACCGTCAAATTTTGCGCGTGATAATTATGATAATATATTCAACAACCATTATAGGATGCAGATGTATGACCAGTTAAGTTATATCTACCGGGAGCAGGTTAATAAACAACTCTCCTTAGGCTTTAAGCTGAGCTACCTGTCTGGTGTTCAATATAACAAAATAGATGTGGAGGAGTCGAGCCTGCAGATTAACCGGGACCCGGCAAATCCTGACAATGACAATGCCGACGTTTATATGAGGGGACGGTATTACAGGAGCTATGTGCCCGGCAGACTGGATGGGCGTGACTTTTTACCAACGTTTCGCAACCCAGGTGCGGCGATATCAATGGGTGCAACTTACCGAACAGAGGATGGGATCCTGATACAAGGTAATATAAAAGATCTTGGCTTTATTCACTGGAACAAGCGCTCAACCATTACTGATTTTAATAACACAACAAATATAACAGATATTACATCCCAGCATCGTGATGAGAATATATATAACGCTGTATATGAATTGGTCAGGGGCAACGGAATGGTTACTTCATTTAACACAAAAACCAATGCCAAAGCCGAATTGAGCGTATCCAAAAGCTATTGGCTTGATGATGAAAAAACATACAGATATTTCCCAACAGTTGTAGCCCAAAAAGAAATGTTCTTTTCCGGTTTCACCGGAGCAATGGTTAACTCGGTACAGAAAAACAACCTGATAGCTACCTTAACGGCCACTTATGACGATTATAAATTATTTAATCTCGGCGCACAAATTATGGTAAAATCCCCTAATGTCGAATTTTTTATAGGTTCCGAACGCTTACTAAATACAGGCCGCCTTACTCTGGCCGCTTTGAATAATACCAATCAAATAAATAGGGTAGGCAACTATAGCGGGGCGGATATTTTCCTGGGCTTTTCATTGAAATTTGGACGGGTAATTGAACATCCCATGAATTCCAGCTATATCCCCATGGGCGAAAAAGGGTTTTTGGGCCGCTTGTTTGGCCGTATTTTTAAAACCAATAATTAAAGCGCTTTTTTCCCGGCTATAAAATCCTTAAGGTAGTAAGGCTCGTAATAAGCTACATCTTCAAATGCGCCATCAGCAAATTTTTGAGATGCTTTTTGGGTAAGATATGTTGCCGAGTTTACAAAATCATCCAAAAACAAGGCATTCGGGCTTGCACTTAAAACACCTTTGCATTTTTCGGCACCATCACCAAAAAACAGGATTTGATGATCTTTCAAATAGTTGGCAAAGCTGTTTTCTTCTATAATATCAGCAGCTGTTTCACGCACTCTGTTGCCGGCAGCATCAAATAATGCTGTGTAAACCTCCATCCGGCGGGCATCTATCATCGGGCATAACAGCATATTACCATCAGCAGCATCCCCCAGGCTGTTAATAACGCCATAAGCCATAGCCTCAAGCGTTTCAATTGCTATCAAAGGCTTATCAAGGGCGAAGCACAATCCTTTGGCGGTAGATACACCTATCCGTAAACCGGTGTATGACCCCGGACCGCTGCTTACAGCAATAGCATCAAGCTCGTTATAAGTTAATCCCGAGTTATTCAGCAAATCATCGATATATAAAGTAATAACTTCAGCATGGATATTACGGATATTTATTTGCTTAAAGCCCAAAACCTTGCCATCGCGGGCAAGTGCTACCGAGCAGGATGTTGTTGCTGTTTCTATTTGAAGTATGAGGCTCATATTATAAATTTATGGTACCGGATCATGCCCATGGCCACCCCAGGGATTACAGCTGGCAATGCGCTTTATGGTTAACCAACCACCTTTAAAAGCACCATACTTCCTGATAGCTTCAACACCGTACTGCGAGCAGGTGGGTGTATACCGGCATGATGCAGCCGAAAGCGGCGATATAAAATATTGGTAAAATTTGATCAGGATGATGAAAACTCTCCCAACTAATGCTTTTAAAAACCTGGCGATTGTATCCATAAGCCCATTCATGTTAATTAGCTGTGACGGGTATTGCAGCAGTTAACTCACCGGAAAGCTGGGCAAGCATCCTCAGCATTTTTTTTTCGATGAAAAGGTATGGTTCAATTTCTTTGCCTACATAGCCTACCGAAACAATGATCTTTTTATCCGCTTGCTGCAAAATATCATAAAGATGCTGCTGTTTGTGGAGCCTGTACGCTTCGCGCATCAGTCGTTTTACCAAATTACGGTCGACAGCGTGCTTATAACGCTTTTTAGGAACGGAAAAAAGAATTTGCGCAGGATAGGGCTGTGGCTCGGGATTGACAAGCCAGGATACCCGGAAGGGATAACATAAAAAAGAAGAACCGTTATGAAAAAGCTTGTCAATAAGCCTCTTGTTACATAACCGTTCTTCTTTTTTAAAAGTATACATAGTTGCCATTTTTGAACCGAAGGATAAAGCAGATAAGCGGTTCCAAACCCTTATAAATAGGGTAGGGCAACCTCAATTATGCTTTGTGCCTGCCTTCGTCAGAAACAGTTAACCTTTTTCTGCCTTTAGCTCTTCTGGCTGCTAATACTCTCCTACCGTTAGCAGTTGACATGCGTTCACGGAAACCGTGTTTATTTCTTCTTTTTCTTTGAGAAGGCTGAAACGTTCTTTTCATGGCTATATTTTATTCTATTCGTCTTTTTAAAACAAGAGCGCAAATGTAGTTATTTTATTTAATAATTCAAACACTATTTTTCTTATTTATAATAACATGTGTACCGCCGCCCGGCGGCTGTAAATCAGCGGCTCTTTTTTCGGAAAACTAATTGTACGCGCAATAATTAAATTCGAAATCCTGTTCATTATCTGAACTAAATAACAGCGGCAAGCTATCATTCCAAATCAAATTAAATAAAAAGTTAAATTTAACATTAATTATTTGTTACAGATTCAGATTTTGCAACAATGTGCACTCGCGAAGTGTGCATTTATTAAAAAAAGCTGAATAAACAGGTCCGAATCATTAACTTAACAAAGTGTAAATTCAACAGCTTATCCTAACAAATGAAATTAATCCTTTCCGTAATATTCATATTTCTATCGGCCGTTACCATAGCGCAGGAGCTACCTGCAACACATTATAAAATTTACAGCACATCCGCGCAAAAGACTATCACGCCCGACGATATTGTTAATGATATGGCCAATGCCGACGTGATTTTCTTTGGCGAAGAGCATAATGATTCAACAGCGCACTACCTGGAATTTAGCTTGTTCAAAAAGCTTTCGGAAAAATATCCGCAGAAAACAGCGCTTTCCATGGAGATGTTTCAAACTGACTGTCAGCTGGTGCTGAATGAATATCTCGCGGGGCTTATTCGCGAAAGAAATCTGGTAACAGATGCGCGTACCTGGCCAAATTATAAGGATTACAAACCGCTTATTGAACTTGCCAAATCCAATCATCTGCCGGTAATAGCAGCCAACGCCCCAACCCGCTATACTAACATGGTTACACGCGGTGGACTTGACGCTTTAAAGCAGCTTGATGCCCAGGCTAAAAGCTATCTTGCACCACTGCCAATTGATACCGCTACCGGAGCTTATTATGATAAATTTGCTAAAATAATGGGAGGTCATGCCTCAATGCCGGGCATGCAGATTTACCAATCGCAAAACCTTTGGGATGCTACGATGGGCTGGTCGATAGCGAAATTCCTGAAAAACCATTCCGGTTTTAAAGTATTGCAGCTTAACGGCGGCTTTCACAGTGAAGAAAAACTGGGCGCGGTAGCTCAGCTTAAAAAATACGCACCCAAATTACGTGTGCTTAACATAGCAACCTATATGGATGATAGTTTTGACAAGCCCGACTGGAGCAAATTAGTCGGCATGGCCGACTATATCATTTTAACTGATCCTAAGCTGCCGAAAAGTTTTTAGTGTCGATGGTTCATAGCTATTAAGAAAAACCGCGAACCATAAAATTTGGTAACCATGATTGATAGTTAAGAAATAGTTGATGGTTCATACATAGCCATATAGCACAAAAACCATGAACTATGATCCATGGTCCAGCGACTATGAACCATGATCCATGAACTATGAACCATCAACTACGAACTAAATTACTTAAGCTTTCTTAGCCAGTAAATCGCGGATTTCTGTAAGTAAAACTTCTTCTTTAGTTGGTTCAGGTGGTGCTGCAGGGGCTGCTTCTTCTTTTTTCTTCAATGAGTTGATACCCTTAACAATTAAAAAGATACAAAAAGCAACGATCAAAAAATCAATTACATTATTGATAAATAAACCGTAATTAATTGCGGTTTCGGGTGTTTTATCAACAGCTGGCTTAAGTACATACTTTAAATCTTTAAAATCAATACCCCCGGTTGCCATGCCAATAGGCGGCATAATAATATCTGCAACCAGCGAGGTAACAATTTTACCAAAAGCAGCGCCAATGATAACACCTACAGCAAGGTCAACCACGTTGCCCCGCATTGCAAATTCTTTGAACTCTTTTACTATTGCCATAAATTAAAGTTTGGTTACTTAAAGTTAATAATATTACATAAACTATCAATTCATATAGTTTTTTTGATAGCGCTAAAACAATTGGCATGCCTAAAACATTTAACAACTTTAAAGCAGATACCTCAAGTAATTTTTAGTTAATATTAATTTGATGTATTTTTGGCTACATCTTAATTATGCTTAAACAGAACCTTCAACAAAAACTTTTACAAAAACTTTCGCCCCAGCAAATACAATTTATAAAATTGCTGCAGGTGCCTACTGTTTCGCTTGATACCCGGATAAAAGAAGAACTGGAAGAAAACCCCGCACTTGAAGATCTGAGCCTTACCAACCTAAACGAACCCGAAGAACAATATCCTGACCGCGACCCCGACGAAGATAATTATAACAATGACGAGGAAAAGGGCGAGATGGATGAATTTAATATTGACGACTATCTGCAGGAAGACAACGTAAATGATTACGGATCGCGCTATGATCAAAATGGTGACGATGAGGATGAGCGTAAAGAGATCCCCATTGCTGTGCAAAGCTCATTTTTTGAAAGCCTGCAAGCCCAGTTAGACCTGCTTCCTTTGAGTGATAAAGATTTCATGATCGGCAAGCAGATCATAGGCAGCCTTGATGACGACGGCTATCTGCGCCGCCCCATCATGTCGCTAACCGACGACCTTGCATTTTCACAAAATGTATTGGCTGAGGATGACGAAGTAGAAGAGATGCTCAGGGTGATCCAGGGCTTTGACCCTCCCGGTGTGGGCGCGCGCAGCTTACAGGAATGCCTGCTGATCCAGCTTCGCAAAAAAGATGCAAACGACCCTATCATCAAAAAAGCGATACAGGTTGTTGAACATTATTTGGATGAGTTTACCCGCAAACATTACGATAAGCTTGAAAAATCATTGAATATGAACTCCGTTGAGTTGCGTGCGGTGGTCAATGAGATCTTGAAACTCAATCCCAAACCCGGCGATTCAAACGAAATCAACACCAAGCAAATGCAGGTGATCCCTGATTTTCATATCACTAACAATGATGGTGTGCTCATCCTTACCCTCAATTCAAAAAACGCCCCCGAACTTAGAGTAAGCCGCTCATACCAGGAAATGTTTCAGCATTATGACAAGGCTTCCCAAAAGGATAAAAAACTGAAGGAAGCAGTGCAATTTGTAAAGCAAAAGCTTGATTCGGCCAAATGGTTTATTGATGCCATTAAACAGCGCCAGCAAACGCTGCTCAAAACCATGAATGCCATTATGCAGTACCAGTATGAGTTTTTCCTTACCGGTGATGATAAAAATCTGAAGCCGATGATCCTGAAAGACATTGCCGACAGGATTGGCATGGATATTTCAACGGTATCCCGTGTAGCCAACTCCAAGTATGTACAAACCGAGTTTGGTACCTTCCTGCTGAAATCTTTCTTCTCTGAAGCCATCCAAACCGAGAGCGGCGAGGAAGTATCCAATAAAGAGGTTAAAAAGATTTTGGAAGAGCATATCGGCAAAGAAGATAAGCGTCATCCGCTTGCTGATGAAAAATTGACCGAGATTCTTAAAGATGCCGGCTACAACATAGCCCGCCGTACCGTAGCCAAATACCGCGAACAAATGAACATCCCGGTGGCAAGGTTAAGGAAGGAGTTGTAGATTAGAGATTCTTCAAAAGACATCTGTTACTCGCAATGATGTGTAAAAAATATATTTGATAATCAACACCTTGTAATCACGACATTATAAGGCACGAAGTAATCCCAATTTACAAAAAAACTATCAAAGCCATTCTCCACCACGTCATTGCGAGGCACGAAGCAATCCCTAATTGGCAGAGAAATTATACTTTTTTCGCGTTAGCAAAAGATTAAAGAATATATTTATAAAATGGTTATGCAACGCGGCGGATGTACTTACATCGTCACAAATAAAACGCATTCAGTATTATATACGGGGGTTACATCAGATATCATCGGCAGGATCTGGGATCACAAGAACAAAACTTATCCCCAAAGCTTTACTGCTAAATACAACTGTAATAAATTGGTGTATTATATTTTCTATTCCCATATCGAAGAGGCTATTGCTGCTGAAAAGGCCCTAAAAGGTGGAAATAGACAGATGAAAGTTGATCTTATAAATCAATTGAATCCTGAATGGAAAGATCTGTATGAAGATTTAACAAAAGAATAACTAACTGATTTTCGAAGCGACCCTGTACAGTTGGGGATTGCTTCGTACCTCGCAATGACGTCTTTTAATATAAACGCCCTAAGAACAGAGTCCTTAAGGCGTTTATAATATCAGTACTTTCAAAGTTTACACATTCACAGCACAAAGCTCGCGAACTTTAGCTACTACAAAATCAACTTCTTCTTTTGTATTATACTTTGAGAACGAGAACCTAACCGATGGCCTTGAAGAGCTGGCCCCGATAGCAGTTAACACGTGAGAACCAATATCGCTGCCCGAACTGCAGGCACTGCCGCCCGAAGCAGAAATACCGGCAATATCAAGATTAAACAGCAGCATATCGCTCATTTCCATCTCGGGGAAAGCCACGTTCAATACTGTATATAAACTTTTTTCGGGGTCGGTTTCGCCGTTAAAGCTTACACCGGGTACGTTAGCAACCAGTTGCTCCATCATGTATGATTTTAAGCCCTGAATGTGGTTTTGGTGCTGTTCCATTTCGTCGTAAGCAAGTTCAAGCGCTTTGGCCAAACCAGCTATACCATAAATATTTTCGGTACCGCCGCGCATGTTGCGTTCCTGGGCGCCACCGTAAATAAATGGTTTTATTTTGATTTTATGATTGATATGCAGGAAACCCACTCCCTTAGGGCCATGCAATTTATGACCGGCACATACCACAAAGTGAGCTTTAAGCTTGCTCAGGTCATGCTGGTAATGGCCCATGGTTTGCACAGTATCACAATGATAAATGGCATTGTATGTTTCGCACAGGTCACCAATACGTTCCATGTCTGATAGGGTGCCTATTTCGTTATTGGCATGCATTAATGAAACAAAACTGCGTTCATTTTCTTTCAATAATGTTTCCAGATGATCATAATCAATAACGCCCTTGCTGTTTATGTTTACCAGGCTCAATTTAATAATGCCCGATTTTTCCATTGCTTCCAGCGTGTGGAGCACTGCGTGATGCTCGGTAGGGCTGGTGATAGCATGGGTGATTTTGTGATCAATGATCCCGCACCTGATAGCCGTATTATCGGCCTCCGTACCGCTTGATGTAAAAAAGATTTCGGCGGGCGAGGTGTGCAGTAAACCGGCAATCGTTTTCCGCGAACGCTCAATTAAAGTACGGGCTTCCCTGCCGTGGGCATGTATTGACGACGGATTACCAAACTGGCTTTCCATCACCTTATACATCTCCTTCATTACATCAGGATCAAGCGGTGTAGTGGCGGCATTATCAAAATAAACGCGCATTTTTTTAAAATTTATAAATTAATGGATCAGTAAATCAAAACACATGCCCGGTAATTATATATAAGCAGGCAACCAACGGTATTTACCGCCGGTTGCCTGCTATTTTTAATACCGGTAAAATTAACCTTTCAGTTGTAAGATCTCCTTAATATCGATGATGATCTTATTGGCCAAACCGTTTGCCACGGTTTCAGAATTGCCTTCAGAGTAGATCCTGATAATGGGCTCGGTGTTTGACCTCCGCAAATGTACCCATTCTTTATCAAATTCTATTTTCAGGCCATCAATTGTTGAGTGGGGCTGCTTGATGTATTTTTCTTCAACTTTCGCCAAAAGGGCGTCTATGTCCATTTCGGGCGTTAACGTGATCTTGTTTTTTGAAATAAAATAACCCGGATATGACGCACGCAAACTTGAAACCGACTTACCATATTTAGCCAGATGAGTTAAAAACAACGCGATACCAACTAAAGCGTCACGACCGTAATGTAACTCAGGGTAGATAACCCCGCCATTACCTTCGCCGCCAATAACAGCGTTAACTTCTTTCATTTTGTTAACCACGTTAACCTCCCCAACCGCAGCCGCATGGTATTCGCCGCCTACTTTTTCAGTTACGTCGCGCAGCGCACGGGTTGATGACAGGTTAGATACCGTGTTGCCCACATTGTTTTTCAAAACATAGTCGGCTACGGCAACCAGCGTATATTCTTCGCCAAACATGTTACCATCTTCGCAAACAAAGCAAAGGCGGTCCACATCCGGATCAACAGCAATACCCAAATCGGCACGTTTACCCACAACCTCTTTTGATAAAGCTATCAGGTTTTCGGGAAGCGGCTCAGGATTATGCGGGAAATTGCCATCCGGCTCACAATACAGTTCGTGAACGGTTTCAACGCCTAAAGCTTTCAGCAAGGCCGGTACAAAAATACCGCCTGTTGAGTTAACACAATCTATTACCACTTTAAAGTTGGCTTTCTTTATAGCCTCAACATCAACCAGCGGCAAGGCCAGTACAAGGTCGATGTGTTTTTGAAGCCAGGTATCATCATGAGTAACTTTACCCAGATCGTTTACATCAGCATAATTAAAGTCGCTGTATTCGGCAATTGTTAGCACTTCTTTGCCATCGGCATCACTGATGAACTCCCCGTTTGCATTGAGCAATTTAAGGGCGTTCCATTGTTTTGGGTTATGGCTTGCGGTAAGGATGATACCACCCGCTGCCTGCTCGCCGGTAACGGCAACCTCAACAGTCGGCGTAGTTGATAAACCAAGATCAATAACATCAATCCCCAAACCCTGCAGTGTGCCAATAACAAGATTGTTTACCATAGTACCCGATAAACGGGCATCACGGCCTACTACAATCTTTTTAATCCCTGATTTTTTTACAGCCCATGATCCGTAGGCCGAAGTGAATTTTACAATATCAAGCGGTGTTAAACCATCGCCAACAGCACCGCCTATGGTGCCGCGTATTCCTGAAATAGATTTTATTAATGTCAAAATGCGAAGTTTTTGGTGTGGTAAAAGTAAAAAATATAAGCTACAAATGATATTGTTTTAAGGATTTACGCAAACGCTTGCATATAAGGTTACGGCTAATTTATTGTTTTTTAGTACGATGCAGAGTGGTTTCAATTGTCATCCCTGCGCATTATTTTATGCTTAACGGGATAATGCTGCTGCTAAGTATTAAAATTTAAAGGATTTTTTAAGCTATTTGATAACTTTGGAAATTACAGCAAACAAACACCTATAGTAAAAAACAATGCCCGACTATCTTTTAAACCTCGACCGGCATTTATTTTATTTCATTAATCATGACCTGTCCAATTCTTTTTTCGACTGGATCATGCCCTTGTTGCGTAACCCCAAATTCTGGATCCCGCTGTATATTTTCATCATTATTTTTTGTTTATGGCGATATAAAAAAACAGGCGCTATTATTATAATGCTGCTGGCGGCATCGGCGGGCATTGCTGATTTCACCAGCGGGGTTATTATCAAGCACAATATTCAGCGGCTTCGCCCTTGCCGTGATCCGGTTGTATCTGCAACCGACATCAGCCGTGTGCCTTGTGGTAGCGGGTACAGTTTTCCATCAACCCACGCCACCGATCATTTTGCCATGGCGATATTCCTTAGCTTTGTGTTTTTCAGAAAATGGAGGTGGGTATGGCTTTGGGCGATACCTTGGGCAGGCAGCATTTGCTTTGCACAGGTATACGTGGGGGTGCATTTCCCGGTAGATGTATTGTGCGGCGCTTTATATGGGACCTTTGTTGGATGGCTGTTTTCATTATTGTTTAAAAAATTACAACCTGCCTTTTAATGGGATATTGGAAAATTCTGCTGCTTTTTTTTGCTGCCTTTTTTGGCGGTACTTCTGTATTTTTATTTAAGGGCGATAACCACAAAACACTGAAGCTGGTACTGTCGTTTAGTGGAGCTTACCTGTTTGGTATTACCGTTTTGCACCTGATTCCTGATGCCTATCATGGTAATGATAACTATGTTGGCGTATTCATCTTGGTCGGCTTCCTGTTCCAGATTGTGCTTGAACAATTTTCTGACGGGATTGAGCATGGCCACATGCACAAACACCCGCATGATCTGGCAGTTTTCCCGATTGGTATCATGGCAAGCCTTTGCCTGCATGCTTTTTTGGAGGGAATGCCGCTTGCCCAGGGCAACCAGGACCAATTAGTTTACGGGATTGCCTTGCACCATATCCCGGCGGCCTTCGCACTGGCTACAGTGTTGCTCACAAACAAACAAGGCAAAAACAAAACCATACTTTTTGTGGCGGTATTCGCGGTAATGGCACCGGCAGGTTATTTTTTCAGCGATGCGTTAAGCAGCGGAAACATCGGTAACCTGCAGCATTATTTTAACAGGATCATGGGCGTTGTTATCGGCATCTTCCTGCATATCTCCACTACCATCCTTTTTGAATCGAGTGCTGATCACCGTTTCAATATGCGTAAAATGATGGCGGTATTGGCCGGTGTGACCATTGCGCTGCTGGGCTTTTTGAAGGAGCTATAGATTATTCATGCTGTTACTTTATGTGAAATTAATTTCTATATAAACTTTTATTTTTCCAGCTCCAGGCCCCAGTCTTTCCCTTTATCAACCGCAGGTACTCCCTTATCCATCCAAACCGGCATTGGCGCGCCTTTTAAAAAGTGATCGAAGAATTGCTGCTCACGTATAGTAATATCTTTGCGGTTTTGGCGCAGTACCAGGTTATGAGCCTCGCCATTGTATTGCAGTAACCAAACAGGTTTACCTAAACGGCGTAAAGCTGTAAACATTTCAATCCCCTGGTACCATGGCACAGCGCCGTCGGCGTCATTGCTCATGATCGTTACCGGTGTTTTTACTTTGGGCAACTGGAACAAGGGCGAGTTTTCGATATACAGCTCGGGCTTTTCCCAAAGCGTGGCGCCAATGCGGCTTTGTGATTTTTCGTACTGAAATTGCCTGTTCAGGCCCGATTCCCAACGGATCCCTCCATAGGCCGAAGTCATGTTAGCTACCGGGGCGCCTGCCCAGGCTGCGGCATACATATTGGTTTGGGTAATGAGGTAAGCCACCTGGTAACCACCCCAGCTCTGGCCCTGTAAGCCAATATGTGCAGCATCAACCCATGTGTTTTTCTTTAAAGCCTCAACACCTGAATTTACAAACTCGACCGCAGATGCCCCCGGATGGCCGGTTTGATAGCTGATGTCAGGTGCGAACACAAGATAACCGTTGCTCACAAAAAATGAGATAGGCAGGCGGGAAGGGGTAGGAGCAGGTGCTATATAGTTAAAAAGCCCGTCAGAAAGTCTCTCATAAAAATAAACTATCATCGGGTACTTTTTGGCCGGGTCAAAGTCTTCAGGCTTATACAGGATCCCTTGCGACTGATAGCCTTTAGGTGTCATCCACCTCACAAGTTCGGCAGTGCCCCAGTTATATTCACTTTGCTGCGGGTTGATATTGCTTAGCTTAAGCTCTTTTTTCAGATCAGATGAAAAGTACAAATCAGGCGACTGTTTATAGCTTGCCTTGGTGTAGATGTAAGCATCGGCATTTTTAGCTTTCAGCAGGTTATCATAACTCATTGGGGCCATGGTCACTTTTTCGGGCAGATTGTTAGTCTCGGGAAACTTCCTGAAATATCCCCATTGCCTGGTTTCTTCGTTTTGAGTTAACAGCCACATCGGCTCTTTCAGGGGGATGAATTTTTGCTCCGGATCGGTTTGATCATACCTCATGATCAGTTTGTTTTTGCGCCCGATGCCTTTGGTGAAGTTAAACGCGTCGCCCGTTGCCGGGTCAAAACGCCAGATATCATACCTGTCGTAAATAAATACGGCCTTGTCGCCAGCCGCCCAGCCTGCCACGCCGTAAGCTGAAGGATAGCCGGGCACATCGTTCAGTTCGTCGCCCATTTTAGTGCCGGTTGCTTTGCTCAGGTTTATTTTTTGCCCTGTAGCAATAGTATAGCGGTACCATGCCTGATCTTTAGCATCAAACCATAGTACATAATTGCCCTGCGGAGAGATATAATAACGGCCCAAAGAGGCATTAATAAACCTGTGATTGCCGCTCCGGGTATCAATTAAAATGGCTTGTTGCCTGGTACTGCCTTCCCACTGGGCCGATACACGGGCGCCGGTATCTGTAAGCCCTAAAACATAGCGGGCATCTTTATTTTCGGCAGTTAATATTTCGGGAATGGCCTTGCTACCTAATTGAATAATTTTGGCATTCGTTTCTTCAGGTTTTATCACTGCAAGATAGCTACGCTTCAACTCGGTTTGCAGGTTTTTGAGCTGCTGGGGCTGCAGGTAATCATCTTTGTAGTTCCAGATATCCAGCTTGGCTACCTCAAAATCAGCAAGGGTGGTATCGGCAGGTTTGGGGATAGGTGCAGTGCCAAAGAAAAGGCTATTGCCGCTTTTGCTAAAGCTTACTTTGCCATCGCCGCTTACCGCCCAGTTATTGGGTATGCCTGCAGATCCGACAGCGGCAATAACTTCCGCGCTATCTTTTGCAGTGTTGTAGTAATAAAGCTTAAATGGTTTTACCAATGCCTTTTCCGGATTTTTCTCGGCAGTAAAAGCTACCTGGCGCCCGGCATCATCAATACTGATGTTATGGTAATTACCCCTGCCGGTGCTTAGCCGTTTGACCGAGTTTTTTTCCAAATCAAATAGATACAGACCGGATACAGTCTCTTTTTGTTTTATCGGGGCTGTAACAGCAAACGTTACCCATTTGCCGTTTTTGCTGACCTGGTATTCGGTCACATATTTAAAAGTTCGTGCGATGCCGGTTTTTAATTTTTTAACAGTTAGGTCTGCACCTTCAAGCGTAGGCGGGGCAACAGTTGCAGCCACAGCTTTTTTTGAGGTATCGCCTGGTGCTGGTTTTTTAAGCGTATCGGCCGTTGCCAGGTAGGCTATAACAGCTGCATCTTCGGCTATTTTAAATGAACGGATGGCCGGGACTTTCCTTACGGATGATGATCCTAAAGTAATTATACCTAAAGTATCTTTAGGGAAATCCGATTGTTTTTTCTTCTTTATTTTGGCCTGCCTGGTATCCTTATAAAACGGACGGATAAGGCATACAGCAAATTTTGAATCGCTGCTTATCTTAATTGTGTCAGCTCTCGGAATTTTTACCAAAGTAGCGTTCCTGGCGTCTTTTATAATCAGTTCGGCATCGCCCTGTTGCGGCTTTATGACGTAACCTATCCATTTACCATCATTGCTGATGCGTTGGCCTGTTATACTTTGCCATCCATCAAACACAGTATGATCTAAAGGTTTTTTAGCTTTTTTTTGAGCAGATACATGAACCCCAATAGCTAATAACAGGCAGGCTGACAGTAAAAGTTTACGCATACAGGAAAGATGTCAAACCTAAATATGCTGAAAACTTATGGTTAAAAGAAATTAGTTACTGTAAAGTTACAATTGAGGTGAAAGGTGAAAGGCATTAGGTTAAGCAGAAAACAAAAAACCTTTATCCTTTTACCTTTCGCCTTTTGCCTCCCTTAGCACATCGCCTTGTTCAAAGCGCGGATCGCCTCATCGAAATCTTCGCGGGCTATCAAAAACTGGATATTGACCATTCTTAGTGCAAAGCCACAGCTTTTGATATTGATCCCTTTTTGGGCCAGTGCTGTTGCGGATTTGGCCAGTAAGCCAGGCTGATCCATGTTGGAACCTATCAGGCAAACCATCGCCATTTTTTCAACAGCAACTTTTTCGTAATTGTCTTCCAGTTCGCCAATCAGTTTTTTATTGTAGTCCTTCTCCCATATCACTATAGAAATGCTGTTAGCGCTGGTGGCCTTGAAGCTATAGCTAACGCCAAACTTGTAAAACAACTGCATGATATGAAAATCGGTACCTACATTACCAACCATTGATGGGTCATAAATATCGATCATGATCACCTTATCGGTGCCGGTGATAACCTCAACACGCTTTTTATCGCAAATATATTCGCGGGTGATCAGTGTACCCGGGTGTTCCGGTTGAAAGGTGTTTTTGATCCGCAGGTCGATATCATTTATTTCCAACGGTTTTGACGCTTTTGGGTGGATAGCTTCCATGCCCACATCGGCCAGCTGATCGGCAACATCATAGTTGGTATTACCCACCGGGAAACAATTTTCAACGCCAACCAATTGAGGGTCGGCAGTGCAAAGGTGGTATTCTTTGTGGATGATGGCTTCCTGTGGTTGTACTGCCACAGCAATTTTACTGAAGGTAACTTCCGAATAGCCGCGGTCGAACTCGCGCATAATACCTTCCGTGCCCTTGGCGTAGCCGGTGACAACGGTAATGGTTTTCGAAAAATCAATATGGGCAAGGTCTTTCTTAATGCGTTGATCAATGGTTAATGCACGGTGGTCATGAAAACCGCTCAGGTCCACCAAAGTAGCATTGATACCTATATTTTGCAGGATATTGGTAAAGTTAAAAGCCGAGTGGCTTTCACCTATTGAGGCCAGGATCTCTCTCGCGGCCTGTAAAATACCTTCTTTACCTACATACCCTGATGCCAGAATATTAGCCAGGTTCTCCAGATAGGTTTGTGCATCGTTGATCCTTGTTTCAATGTACCTATCGGCTTCGGCTATGTTCAAACCAAGGCCTTCATAAGTTTTATTGATCTGCTTTAAACGCGTAATTAATTGTTTTAACGGCGTATGGAAGTCCTTATAATTGGCAAGCTTGTGATATACGCCCGGCGCGCCTGTCTTTTTGTTTTCGAGCAGGAGGTTGGTTACCCCTGAAAATGCCGATACTACAAATATGCGGTTGTAAAGTTGTTCCCCGCTGCGTTCAAACAGGATAATGTTTTTGATCACATCACCCAAAGCGGTCATGGATGTACCGCCAATTTTTTCTACTGTTAACATTTTATATTGAAAGATCGACAGTCAAATACCATAACCATACCAATTGTTGTAGCTATTTATTAATTGGTTGAATGTAAATAGCTTGTATCTGAACTGCTTTTTTAAAAATAACTCATTTTGATATACGCTATCAAAACGATTGAAATATAATGATTAAAAGCTTTGAGCCTTCGGCCTTAAGCTTTTCGCTTAATTAACTATCCTTTTTATACAAATCACCTGCTTTTTCGGCAGATAAACGAATGCCCTTGATCATGGCCGAGCTGAAACCGTGGTGCTCCATTTCATTTAAGCCGGCAATGGTACAGCCGCTTGGCGAAGTTACCTTATCTATTTCCTGTTCAGGGTGCGATGCCAGTTGTAATAGCAGGTCGGCCGCACCTTTAGCGGTTTGGGCTGCCATCTTTAAAGCGTCATGCGCGTGAAAGCCAATCTCCGTTCCGCCTTGTGAAGCAGCGCGGATCGACCTTAAAAAGAAAGCGATACCACAGGCACAAAGAGCTGTGGCTGAGGTCATCAATTCTTCATTGATCTGGATAGTTACACCAACCGTATCAAACAATGATTTGGTCATGTTGATATTTTTATTGGTGCCGTTATCTGTAGCGATACAGGTCATGGAGTGGCCTATCGCAATCGCGGTGTTCGGCATTGCCCTGATCACCTGTACATTGAGGTCAAGGTGCTGGCGGATATCGGCACAGCTAACGCCCGAGATAACTGAGATCAATAATTGCTTATCCGGCTTTAACGAAGGTTTGATCTCATCTAACAGTTTATTGAGTTGTTGCGGCAGTACGGCCAGCACAATAATATCGGCTTTGCGCACGGCACGCAGGTTATTGTCTGACACATGGTACCCCTGCTCGGCATATTGGGCCAGCGCAGCTACGTTACGACGGGTTAATGATATTTGCTGGGGTTTGCAAATACCCTTTTTAACTAAACCTTTGGCTAATGACAGCCCTATGTTACCGGAGCCTAATATTGAAATGTGCTGTTGTGCGTTCATGCGCTTTTTGTTAAACGTGTTCCAAATGGTTTGTTATCTTTCAATTGGCCCAAATCATCTGATTTGCCAATAATTACTGCCTTTACACCACAAGCAATTGCGGTAAAAGCGTTGTCAAGTTTAGGTAGCATACCACTGTGTATTATCCTTTCCACTTTTAGTTCCTCGTAGTGCTGCGGGTTAATTTCCCTAATCAGCGATTCTTCGTCATTAATATCCTTTAGCACGCCCTTTTTTTCAAAGCAATATATGAGGGTGGTTTCATATAATCCCGATAACGATACCGCCAGTGCCGAAGCAATGGTATCTGCATTGGTATTTAGCAGCTGCCCTTCGCCATCATGCGTTATAGCACAGAAAACGGGGGTAAAGCCTGCTTCCATCAACCGGCTTATATTTTCGGGGTTGATAGAGTCTTCAACAATATCGCCCACAAAACCATAGTCAATAGTTTTTACCGGCCGTTTAACCGCTTTAATAAAGTTGCCATCGGCACCGGTGAGGCCTATGGCGTTGTTGCCAAAACGCTGCAACTGGGCTACAATATTTTTATTGATGAGGCCTCCGTAAACCATGGTGACCACTCTCAGCGTTTCAATATCAGTGATGCGCCTGCCATCAACCATTTTTGATTCAATACCTAAATCTTCGGCCATTTGTGTGGCCACTTTTCCACCTCCGTGTACCAGGATCTTCAGGCCGTCGAGCGCTTCAAAGTCCTTTAAAAAATGATATAGGTTTTCAGAGTTATCAATAACGTTTCCACCTATTTTGATTATATAAAGGCTCTTATTTGATGGTAATTTACCCGTTTTGATATGATCTGTATCAATTTTATTCATTCCAGCTGTTAATATAACTCTTTTAGTGCCAAATTTCCACTTTTTTAAGCGGAAAACTGTTAAAATTACGAAAATATAGCGTGTTTTTTCAAAAATTGATTTAAAAATGAATAATGGGACTTGCAGTTTAAGTTTACAATTTGATTATGAAAGAATTAGTAATATTGGAAAACTTTAAGGCATTATCCTTGCTTATAACTATCTATGGAGCAAAAAAAGAATACCAGGCCGCGGGTGGCAATTATAGGAGGAGGATTTGGCGGGATCCATTTAGCCAAAAAACTAAAAGATGCGCCCGTTGATGTATTGATGATTGATAAGCATAACTATCACACGTTTCAGCCTTTGTTGTACCAGGTGGCGGGGGGCTCCATAGCTGCCGATTCAATTGGCTTTCCATTGCGCAGGATCTTCACCAGGCAAAAGAATTTTCGCTTCGCGCTTGCAGAGGTGCAGAAGATCAATCCCGAAACTAATACGCTTGATACTGATATCGGTACCATTTATTACGATTACCTTGCTATAGCTACCGGCTCCAATACCAACTTTTTTGGTAATAAAGAGATAGAGCATTTTGCTATGCCGATGAAGAATATCCCGGAGGCCTTAAATTTAAGGAGCCTGATCCTCCAAAACCTCGAAATGTCGCTCGTATCTAAAGACCCGGAAGAAAAAGCGGCGCTAATGACCTTTGTGGTTGTAGGAGGGGGCCCAACCGGTGTGGAACTATCCGGTGCCCTTGCCGAAATGCGCGAGTTGATATTAATGAAGGATTACCATGGCTTACGTAAACATAGCATGAGTGTTTACCTTGTTGAAGGTAAAGCGGAGCTGCTGGCCGCGTTTTCGCCGGGGGCGAGGGCCAAGGCCAAAAAGTTTTTGCAGGATATGGACGTAACCATTTATAACAGCGCACACGTGGAAAGCTATAATGGCTATGAACTAAAGATAGATAACGGCACATCACTGTTAACCCGTAATGTACTTTGGGCGGCAGGAGTAAAGGGGGAATTTCCTGAAGGTATTTCTGCCGATAATATAGCGCGGGGTAACCGAATCCTGGTTGATGAATTTAATAAGGTAAAAGGCTACGAAAATATTTACGCCATAGGTGATGTTGCCGCTATGATCACCGAGGAGTATCCAAACGGGCATCCAGGTGTTGCACCGGTAGCTATCCAGCAGGGACAAAATCTGGGTGAGAACGTTTACCGAATGTTCGACCGTAAGCCGTTGGTGCCCTTTAAATACAGGGATAAAGGTTCGCTTGCAACCATAGGCCGAAATAAAGCCGTGGCCGACTTGGGGAAAATTCATTTCCAGGGATTTTTTGCCTGGCTGGTATGGGGATTTGTACACATCATGTCGCTTGCAGGCTTTACCAATAAGGGCATCATATTTTTTAGCTGGGCCATCAACTATTTCACCAAAAACAGCGACAACCGACTCATCGTACGCTATTTTGATACCGAAACCCGAATGACGGACCCCGAATCGAGATAAAAACAAACAATAATCCTTTTAAATCCTTACCTGTAAGTATTTATGGATCTGTTTGTTGTAATAGCTTTGCTGGTTATTGTCAGCGCGATATTTTCGTACCTTAACGCCCGCTTTATTAAGCTGCCGGGCACTATTGGCATTGTGCTACTGGCAACCATTACTTCTATCACCATACTTATTGTAGATAAGATTGATTCGTCGATAGCGGATTACCTGGGTACACTTGCCAAAAATATCAACTTTTCAAAAGCGGTATTGAATGTGCTGCTTGGTTTCCTGCTTTTTTCAAGCTCATTTAACCTGGATGGCCGGAAGTTGAAGAGAGAAATGCGACCTGTATTTGTGCTGAGCACATTGGGGGTTATCATTTCGACGGCGGTGTTTGGATGCCTGTTGTTTTATGTAGCCCCATTTTTTCATATCCATATGCCGCTGATCTATTGCCTGTTATTCGGGGCTTTGATTTCGCCTACAGATCCGGTGGCGGTTGCAGCCATTATCCGTAATTCAAAGTTACCTGCCAATCTTGAAACCATTATTTCGGGCGAATCCCTCTTTAATGACGGAATTGGGCTGATCCTGTTTGTGATCATCCTGGAGGTGGCGCGGGTGGGGGAAGAGAAAATTGAACTGGCTAAGGTTGTAGTGCTTATTGTTAAAGAAATTATTGGTGGGATAGTGGCCGGCGTCATTTTAGGTTATGTCGCTCACCGGTTGATGCGCTCGGTTAAGGATTTTCAGACTATCGTATTGATCTCGCTCGCTTTGGTAATGGCGCTATCAGTTTTGGCCGTATTGCTTGGGTTCTCGCTTCCGCTATCGGTTGTTATTGCCGGGTTATTTGCCGGCGGTCAATCCATTAATCAGGACAATAAAGAAAAGTCGCACGAGGCGTTAGAGAAATTCTGGAAACTGGTTGATGAGATCCTGAACACTATTTTATTTGTGATGATAGGCCTGCAATTGGTTAACCTGCCTTTTGTAAATAATTACTGGGTAACAGGAAGCGTCTCTATCGTTACGGTTTTAGTAGCCCGCTGGTTGAGTATCATGCTGCCGCTTACCTTTTTACGACGTACCCTCAAGGTAAACTACAGTAATATCAATATTATGACCTGGGCGGGATTGCGTGGCGGTATTTCTATCGCGTTGGCTTTATCACTTCCTAATACCCCTTATAGGCATCTGATCCTGTCGGGAAGTTATTTTATTGTGATATTTTCGGTAATTGTACAGGGATTAACGTTAAATGCAATGATCAACAGCGCATCCAAAAAGATAGAAGAATGAGATTCAGACATTCTGTAATCTGCCGCGGGTTTAGCGCAGCGTAACCCGTGGTAAACGATATTTGAAGTTTTCAACTTCATCGGTTAAGTTGGAAACTTAACCGATATGCCCCACGGGTTACGCTGCGCTAAACCCGCGGTAGTTAACTTATTTAAGGCGCGACATATATTTGCCAATCTCAGCTTCAACCGTATCGCCACTATTACTTAATTCGTTTATGATATTTTCCCGCTCCGTTTCGCTCCGGTTTTGACTAAGCTTTTGTTTGCCCTGCAAATCATCAACGATGATCTCAAAAGCTACAATCCCTTTCATCATTCGTTGCTTATATTCATCAGGGAGGTTATTCCATTGAGTTAGATAGTCAGCCTCGTAGTTACTGATCATCTGCACTAATAAACCGGCAGTTTGCTCTCCCTCTGATAAAATTGTTGGTCTGCCGTAGGCATGTACAGCGATATAATTCCAGGTAGGTACGTTGGTTTCCTTTTCGTAATGTTTGGGTGAGATATAGGCATGTGGTTCGGTAAATATCACTAACACATCTTTCCCGATGATCTCCGTAGCCTGTGGATTTGCCTTGGCGAAATGAGACGATAAAACGATTTTATCATCACGTTTACTTACCAGGAAGGGCAGATGAGTAGCGAATGGAACATTATCAGTAGCTGTTATAATCGTTGCAAAGCTATAGCGCTGCATAAAGCTGATTGCTTCCTGCTCATTCGTTAACTGAAAATGTTTTGGCGTATACATCTTGAGAAAATTTAGTTAATGATTGCCAGGCCTTTGAAAATATGATTTATAATGATGGTCAAACTCATCTTCATAAAATGGATAGGGGATTCCTTCTACTGAGATTAAATACTCGTCATCGTCCATGCCTGAAATCGTTGCAGCCAATCCTTTAATCTCCAGACCCGCTAAATCAAAGACATGTAAATCAGGAATATTAACGGTGGCGATAAGTTTAAGATCAATGTCCTCCTGGAAGCCTACATTATTCTTTATACAGTAATCTTTAAAAAAGGAATAGTCAAACCTTTCATCTGCAAACGATATCTTACCAAGTACAACACCCATTGGAGGATCCGCATTTTCAAATGCAGTTGTTCCGATTTTGGTGTTACCAAGTAAGATATCGTATATTTTATTCATGGCCAGTTATAGCTACAAACTTTCCAGCATCTGTTTGAGCACAGCTTGCGCGGCCCAAACACGGTTGCCGGCTTCATGTACCACAATTGAGTTTGGCCCGTCTAATATTTCGTCAGAGAGCTCCAAGTTACGGCGTACCGGTAAACAATGCATTACTTTGGCATTATTGGTTTGCTCCAGCTTTTTGTTAGTAAGCATCCATTCTTCATGCTTGCCTAATATGTTACCGTAAGGCTCGTAAGCCGACCAGTTTTTTACGTAGATAAAATCTGCATCGGCCAAAGCTTCATCCTGATTATAGCTGATGTTTGCACCCTGGGTAAAATCGGTACAAAGCTCATATCCTTTAGGCTGCACGATAGCGAAGTCGACATCCGCCTTGCACATCCACTCCGAGAATGAGTTAGGAACAGCCTGCGGCAAAGGTTTGATATGCGGCGCCCAGGTTAAAACCACTTTAGGACGCGCTGTTGTTTTCAGTTCTTCAATAGTGATCAAGTCGGCCAAACTTTGCAGCGGGTGGCGGGTTGCTGATTCCAGACTAACAACCGGCACTTTGCAAAACTCAACAAACTTGTTAAAAATCATCTCACTATAATCTTCCTCGCGGTTCCTTAAGCCGGGGAACGAACGCACACCGATAATATCAGCGTATTGTCCCATAACGCCTGCAGCTTCACGGATATGCTCAACAGTAGTGCCGTCCATGATCACGCCGTCGCGCAGTTCAAGTGCCCAGCCTTCTTTATCGATATTGAGCACCATTACATTCATGCCCAGGTTAAGGGCAGCTTTCTGTGTACTCATACGCGTACGCAGGCTTGGGTTTAAAAACACCAGGGCCAGCGTTTTATTTTTGCCAAGCTGCTGATGAGCAAAAGGATCCTGCTTAAGCGCCAATGCCTCTTTTACAAGTGCGTTAACATCGGCAACATCATTAACAGAAGAAAATAGTTTCATGAACTTTACAATTAATTAGTGTGTTTTCTGTTATCTATTTTTTTAAATCTCCCCTAAAGGGGAGATTTAGAGGGGGCGTCTTATTGATTCAATACATTAACAAAGGCTTCCAGGAACCTATCAGCATGGGCCTTAGTTAAATTCAAGGCGGGTAACAGCCTGATCACGTTTGGTTTAGCTTCCCCGGTAAATATATGGTGCTTGTTCAGCAATTCTTTACGCGCATGGGCCAATTCCTCAGGCAATTCAATGCCGATCATTAAACCACGACCACGAACCTCCTTAACCTGTTCCAGCTTGTTAAGCTCCTTTATTAAGTAGCCGCCAATTTCAGCCGCATTTTGTAATAGGTTGTCCTGCTCAATGGTTTCAAGTACAGCTAAACCTGCCGCACAAGCTAAGTGGTTACCACCAAATGTAGTACCCAACATGCCATAAGCCGGCTGTATTTTAGGCGATATGATAATACCACCAACAGGGAAACCATTACCCATGCCTTTAGCCATGCTGTAGATGTCGGCATCCACACCGGCAAAATCATGTGAGAAGAATTTTCCGGTACGACCGTAACCGCATTGCACGGAATCGGCAATGAAAACGGCATTATACTGGTCGCACAGCGAGCGGGTTTTTTGCAGGAAGCCCTCAGGTGCAACCTGGATACCACCCACACCCTGGATGCCTTCGATAATTACCGAAGAGATTTCATTGTTTTTGAAAGCTTCTTCCAGTGCGGCTTCATCTGCCCAAGGCAAAAAGATCACGTTATCAGTTTCGTTGATAGGCGCAACAATCTTCGGGTTATCGGTTACAGCAACCGCTAAAGAAGTACGGCCATGAAATGATTTGCTGAAAGCAATAACTTTCTTTTTACCATTATAAAAAGAAGCCAGTTTTAAAGCATTCTCGTTAGCTTCAGCACCGGAGTTACACAGGAATAATTGGTAATCTTCTTTACCCGAAACCTTACCTAATTTTTGCGCTAACTCTTTTTGAATAGGAATCTCGATAGAGTTAGAGTAAAAGCCAAGCTTGTGTAATTGATCTTCTAATCTTTTAACATAATGCGGATGGGTATGACCGATAGAAATAACGGCATGACCACCATACATATCAAGGTATTCAGTATCGTGATTATCGTACACTAAACTTCCTTGTCCTCTTACTATGTTGATCGGATTTATAGGATATACGTCGAACAGATTCATATTATTGAAGCCTCAAAGGCAATTAAAATTAATATTAAACAATTACTCCCCCTTTAGGGGGCAGGGGGGCTAAAACGCTATTCCCTTAAGTCGTAAGCCTGCGCGTTCGTCCAGCCCGAACAATAAGTTCATGTTCTGTACTGCCTGGCCGGAAGCGCCCTTAAGTAAGTTATCCATTATGCTGATAATGAATATTTTGTTGTCGTGTTTTTTTACCTGGATAAAGCATTTATTAGTGTTTACAATTTGCTTTAAATCAATGTTGCGATTGGTTACATGCGTAAAAGGATGCCCATCGTAGTAGCTTTGGTAAAGTGCTAATGCTTCTTCCTCGCTCAAATCGCTCTCAGTATAAATTGAAGCAATAATGCCACGGGTAAAATCGCCACGGTAAGGAATAAAGTTGATAGCCTTATCAAACCCGGTTTGCAACTGCCTTAATGACTGACCGATCTCATTTAAATGCTGGTGACTAAATGCTTTGTAAACAGAAAGGTTATCATTACGCCAGGTAAAGTGTGAGGTCGGCGATAAACTTTGTCCCGCACCGGTAGAGCCTGTTGTAGCAGTAACGTGTACTTCGTTGTTTAGCAAACCTTTTGAAGCCAAGGGAAGCAGGCCCAATTGCAAACAGGTAGCAAAGCATCCGGGGTTAGCAATATTAGAGGCTGTTTTTATGGCTTCACGATTTAATTCTGGTAAGCCATAAACAAAGCTTTTGCCGTTTAAAGTTGAGTTTTGATTAAGCCTGAAATCCTGGCTTAAATCAATGATCTTAACCGAATCAGGAATAGCGTTTGCTTCCAGGAACTTTTTGGCATCACCGTGGCCAACGCAAAGGAAAAGTACATCAATATCTGTAGATAATTCGGCCGCAAATTTCAGATCGGTATCACCAAACAGGTCGGTATGTACCTGGTAAACATAGTTACCCGCGTTGCTGTTGCTGTGGACAAAAGCTATCTCCACCGTAGGATGGTTGATCAGGATCCGGAGCATTTCGCCACCGGTGTACCCTGCTCCGCCAATTATACCTGCACGTATCGCCCCCCGGCCCCCTGAAGGGGGAGCAAGAGTAGCGTCATTATTATCTTTAAATTCAGTCATAATTTTAACAATTATTCCCCCTTTAGGGGGTTAGGGGGCTAAATTTATCCGATCATTATTTGTAGATGGATATGAATATAAAATAAACTCGAGGTCGCTCCGGTCGTTATTGCTGATGAAGTGCTTTTGACCCGGATGGATCTCGATACCCTGTTCGGGCTTCAATACCGTAACCTCGCCGTCTATCGAAAATGTAGCCCGCCCTTTTAAAATAAAAAATACCTGTGTGGCTTTTTCGTGGTAATGCAATTGCTCGGCAGTATCTGGCGGCATCAGCTCCTGCTTAACGGATAAAGCTTCGGTGTCAATGAAAGTCCATCCGTGGCAATCATCGCCCCAGTTATAATGCTTTATGCAGTCACCTTTTGAAAATACGCCCCCTCCGCCCCCTAAAGGGGGAACCGGAACGTTGGATTCATTGATTGGATTAGCCATTCTTTCTTTATTGAGCATTTGCTCCCCCTTCAGGGGGCTGGGGGGCGGCATTTACTTTATGATAGATCATTACCTGGTTACCAAATATTTTGGAGAACCCTTTAACGTCTTCGCCGCTCCAGGCGTTGTTCATTTCTCCATAGCTGCCAAACTTGTTCGACATCAGATCGTATGGTGATTCAATGCCTACTACCTGGAAGCGATATGGGTGTAACTGAACAAATACTTTACCTGTAACGTTTTTCTGAGTATCGGTTAAAAAAGCTTCGATATTGCGCATGATCGGGTCATGGAACTGACCTTCATGCAGCCAGTTGCCATAGAAAGATGATAACTGATCTTTCCATGAAAGCTGCCATTTGGTTAGCACATGTTTCTCTAAAGTATGGTGAGCTTTGATGATCACCATAGGAGCGGCGGCCTCAAAACCAACGCGACCTTTAATACCGATAATAGTATCACCAACGTGAATATCCCTGCCAATGCCATAAGGCTGAGCAATAGCCTGTAAAGCCTGGATAGCCTTGGTTGGGTGATCATATTTTTCATCACCGATGGCTACTAACTCGCCTTTTTCAAAAGTAAGCACAAGATCTTTTACTTCAGATGCAGTTACCTGGGTAGGCCATGCTTCTTCTGGCAGGCCAAGGTTTGAGGTCAAAGTTTCTTTACCACCTACTGATGTACCCCAGATCCCTTTGTTGATGGAGTATTTGGCTTTTTCGAAGTTCATGTCAACACCATGTTTTTTCAGGTATTCGATCTCTTCTTCGCGGCTCAGTTTCAGGTCGCGGATAGGGGTAATGATCTTTACTTCCGGTACAAGGATATTGAAGATCATATCAAAACGCACCTGGTCGTTACCGGCCCCGGTGCTGCCGTGGGCAACAAATTCGGCACCAATTTCTTTAGCGTAGTTAGCAATAGCAGTTGCCTGGCTTACGCGCTCGGCACTTACAGATAGCGGATAGGTATTGTTTTTTAATACGTTACCATAAATTAAAAAGCGTACGCAGGTGTTGTAAAAGTTTTCGGTTTCATCAACCACATGATGCGAAGTAACGCCCATTTTATAAGCGCGTTCCTCAACGCCTTTTAACTCTTCCTCGCTAAAACCGCCGGTATTTACAATAACCGAGTGAACCTCATAACCAAGATCCTGTGTTAAATAAATACAGCAAAATGAGGTATCCAAACCTCCGCTATAAGCTAATACTACTTTTTTCATTTTTTAAGGTTAAAGGCGAAAGGTTAAAGCTAAAAGGTTTCGCCTTGTACGTTTTATATTAATTATCGCTTCTCAAAAATTTTATAAACCCAATTAACATCGCTTTCACTTCGTTAATCGAGGTGTTTGTTTTATCGTAAATTTCAGTTGGAATAAATCCCAGATCATAAATCAGATAAACGGTATATTCTACTTCGTGTGCAGACCCCAACGCATTATCCAGATAATGAGTGAAATCTTTACCAGTGTTTTTACCACACCCTTCAACTATATTTAAAGGGATAGAATAGGTGGATCTACGTAGCTGGTTGGTTAGGGCAAATTGTTCTTCACGGGGCATTATGGGCAGTATATTAGCATACACTTGCTTTGTAAGCAAATGCGCCTTTTTCCAAACATCAAGCTTTTTGTAATCTCTCATTATGTTGCAGCTACCTTTAACCTTTAACCTTTCGCCTTTTACCTAAATCCTAAACATCGTGTTTTATACGTTTCTTTATGGCATTCTCAATACGCTCAAGCAAGGTCGCTTTATGCGTGATACGCTGCATCTTTTCTTCGTACTCTTTCTGTTTTTCGGCAGGATCGAACAGCATGGCTGTGCACATGCAATTCTTACGGCCTTTGCTTGTCAGAATGTCAAAGTTGACGCAGCTTTTGCAGCCCGCCCAAAAGTTCTCGTCCTGGGTTAGTTCTGAGTAGGTAACCGGCTCGTAGCCAAGCTCCGAGTTGATCTTCATTACCGCTAAGCCTGTTGTAAGGCCAAATATTTTTGCATCGGGGTATTTGGTACGCGATAACTGGAAAATGCGATGTTTGATGGCCTTTGCCAATCCCGCCTTGCGGAACTGTGGGTTAACGATTAGGCCGGAGTTGGCAACAAAGTCGCCGTGGCTCCAGGTTTCGATGTAGCAGAAACCGGCCCAGGTACCGTCTTTATGCAGGGCTATAACAGCTTTGCCTTCCAGCATTTTATTAGCAACATATTCGGGCGAGCGTGTAGCTATACCAGTTCCGCGCGCCTTGGCCGATTCGGCCATCTCATCGCAAATCATAGTGGCATAATCTACATGCTGTGCAGTAGCAACCTGAATATCAAAATCTTGTATTGTCATTTAAATAGATAATTACCGTGAAATTAATCGGCCTTTAAAGCCTTAAATAATTAGATGGTTTTTTTAAAAAGACGTTTAAAAAACTCTTTTTGTGTGGACAGGAGAAAAATTAATTCAAACCCGTGGCATGTAGGTCCTTCGTCGGAGAGGGCAATTTAAAAAAACAGTTGAACCCAAGGCAGCAGCAACCGGAGCAAAACTTGCTCTTGTGGCGGGCTTATTTAAGCTTGGTGTATTCATTTTTTTGTTGAATTACTGTGTTTTTAATTTGCTGCAAATTAGGCTATAAAATTTTATTTATACAAGAAAAAAATGTGATTATTTGATGTTGGGTGAGTGGTTGATTAAGTTTATTGAGTGAGTAGTTGGTTTATTGCGATAACTTGCAGATTTACAGCAGTAACTATTCACCTAATCAACTCAGTCAACCATTCACCTCCCAGCCACAATATCATTGATGATCATATCAGCATGAACGCGGGAGTTTTCAATGAACCAAAGGTGGGTATCAAGGCCGCCGCAAACCACCCCGGCAAGGTATAAACCGGGCATATTTGTTTCCATGGTTTCGGGGTTATATTGGGGGATGAATTTATCTTCAGAAAGAATAATACCGAGCTTTTTCAGGAACTCAAAATTGGGTTTATAGCCTGTCATCGCCATTACAAAATCATTAGGGATAGTGATTAATCCTTCCGGTGTTTTGATATCGACTTCATTTTCGCGGATGGCTTCGAGGTTTGAATTGAAATAGGCTTTTATGCTGCCTTCTTTGATGCGGTTAATAATATCCGGTCTTACCCAATATTTAACCCGGTTGCTTACCTCGCTGCCGCGGATCACCAAAGTTACTTCGGCGCCTTTGCGATAAGTTTCAAGCGCCACGTCGATTGCCGAATTGCTCGAGCCTACTACAACTACTTTTTGCAGGGTATAATAATGGGGGTCCTGGTAGTAGTGTTTTACTTTGGGCAGGTTTTCACCGGGGATATCAAGGTTTACCGCGATATCATAAAAGCCGGTTGAAAGGATCACTTTTTTAGCCTGGTATGTTGCCTTTTTTGTGATGATGGTATAAAAGCCATCTTCCGGCTTTACTTCGGTAACCTCTTCAAAAAGGTGAATAGGCAGGTTATTTGAAAGTGCTACCCGGCGATAATACTCCAAAGCATCATTGCGGGTTGGTTTGTTATGTACGGTAACAAAGGGAACCCCGCCAATTTCCAGCTTCTCGGATGTAGAAAAGAAAGTCATGGTAGCAGGGTAGTTGTATAATGAATTTACAAGTGTGCCTTTTTCAACAATTACAAAACTTAAACCAGCTTTTTGAGCGGCAAGTCCGCAAGCTAAACCTATCGGGCCACCACCAATAATGAATATATCGAGCATTTATATACAGTTAAGAAATTAAAGAAATTGTGAACCGGTGCAGGTTCGGGGCACGTTTGCCGGTACGGCAAAAATAAGAAAATAAAAAAGGGTAAGCTACTTTTATCGCACCGCTCAACTCTCTACCCTTGCTGTGTTCCCACCCTGGGGGAGTTCAAGAGGAGCTGGCCGTAAAAGACTTACCCCGGCGCAAATATAGAAAAAGGTAGCGTTTATGGTTAAGAAAATGTTAAAAAAGGCTTATCTGTTGATTTATAGATGGATAATTTTTAATTTGCCCTGCTATAGCCAGGTTATCGTACTTCGTTAACACGTTTTCATCTCCCCGAAATTCAAATTCGCGATAAGTTTTGGCATGTTGATCAAGATCCAGCAGCAGATTTTTCAAAATAGTAAGCCGGTTCACAACAAATTTTACCTTCATTTCCCTTTTTTGAAAATAGGGCCAAAGCAGGTTAAATTGTTCGGGCGTTATGGCCCTTGCTATGGTAATATGAGGTATGGTACTGCTATCGCCAACAATACCCTTCAATAGTTTAATCCAATATTTATTTTGTTCGGTGAGCTTAAGCCTGGCAAAAATGGTTTTGTTATAGTCATTACTCTCATTAAAGCAATCAAATCCATCTGTTTCAAAAACAACGGGAGGCAGCAAACTAAGTTTACGGCTCAAAAACGAGAAGCCCTGAACGTCCACATCAAGCGGTTTGCGCGGATAATTGTTTATGGTGATATGCGACCGGGCATGCATGCTGGGATAATTACCGATAACACGTTTTGCTTCGCTTTTTAATTTCCGGATCATAACATCTACATGATCAGGTATCGGGAGGATAAAATGATAAAATGCATAGTCCATGATTGTTAAATTTTAAATGAATAAATTGATTTGATCAGGGTCGCCGGCTTTAAGCAGTTCCAGTTCATCGCGGGTGTAACCCGGGCCGGTCATGTTTTTAAATTCAAAAACCTTAAACTTATCCCATTTGGCAAAGGCGTCAAGTGTATCGCGTTTCAATATGGTAAGTTCTTTGATCCAAAAAGGCTCCACCAGTTTTTTATGTTTAAAATGCGGCCAAAGTGTGTCGAAATCTTTTTCGGCAATATCACGCACAACCGTTATATGTGGGATAAGATTCTTTTTAATGCGCAGCTTCTTTTTTAAGGTGTTAAACCATTCGTCGGTAGCGGGTGTTGCCCGGATGTTGGCATAAATGGTCATGCGGCTGTGCAAGTGGGTAAAATGATAAAAACCATCCATATGCAGCAATACCGGTGGCATGGTATTCAGGGCCTGTTCCATCAATTCCAGGCTTTTATCGGCCATAAAGGGCTTTTGTCTCTCCAGGTGTTGTATAGAGATATGAGCAGGCGAATCCATGCTTTTGTAACTGCCAATAAGCCTCGCCGATGCCTTTTTGTAACGCGCAATCTCATGCTTCACCGTGTCGGGAGGCGATAATAACAGCAGGTAGTCTTCATATATACTCATTTGCTTCACAATTTCTACATGTTAAATATGCTAATAAAATTAGCAAAATACAAAAAATATTAGCATTTTTGTTATGTGGAAGCTAAACGTCATATTGTACACATTGATCTTGATTCGTTTTTCGTTTCGGTAGAGCGGAAGTTTCATCCTGAACTGATCGGTAAGCCTGTGATCATAGGAGGCTCGGCCGAAAGGGGAGTTGTGGCTTCCTGCAGTTATGAGGCAAGGGCTTTTGGTGTGCATTCGGCAATGCCTACCAAGCAAGCGCTTAAGCTTTGTCCGCATGCCATTCTTATCCGCGGTTCGCATGGGCGCTATGGCGAAGCCTCACGCGAGGTTACGCAGATCATTCACGATACAGTGCCCCTGTATCAAAAAACATCGGTTGATGAGTTTTATATAGATTATACCGGGATGGACCGCTTTTTTGATTGCTACCATGAAGCCACTAGGCTTAGGCAGAAGGTAATCAAAGAAACGGGCCTGCCTATATCCTTCGGTATGGCATCAGGCAAAACCATAGCTAAAATGGCCACCAATCAGGCCAAGCCCAACGGACAAATGTTTGTAAAGCATGGAGATGAGCTGAAGTTCCTGGCACCACTTAACATCGGTAAAATACCCGGCCTGGGCGAAAGTACCCGCAATAAGTTATATCAATACGGCGTAGAAAAAATTGGTGATCTGCAGCGCACCAATATCCGCTTCCTCGAAACTGTTTTTGGTAAATACGGGCATTCGCTTTGGGAAAAAGCCAATGGTATCGATCATAGCGAAATCGTTCCGCATTCCGACAGAAAATCCATCAGCACCGAGCATACTTTCCATACTAATGTGTCTGATCACCGCACACTTGAAACTATTTTAGTATCCATGACGGAAGAGCTATCGTCCAAATTACGTCGGGAAAACAAGCTTTCATCATGCCTGGCTATTAAGTTGCGATACGGTAATTTTGAAACCCATACCCAACAGCAAAAGATAGCACTTACCGCGGCAGAACATATTCTGATCCCCGGTGTAAAGAACCTGCTTAAAATGGCCTGGGACCAGCACCGGCCCATCAGGTTGATAGGGGTACGGCTGAGTGATCTTTGCACAGGGAGTTACCAGATCAACCTGTTTGAGGATAATGAAGAACGCATCAAACTTTACCAGGCCATGGATCAGATCAATTTCAAGTTCGGCGATAAAACCATCTGCCGGGCTGCCGGAATGGAAATTGGTACAAGGAATTTTAATCCGTTTATGCGCGGCTGACCGTTGATTGTTTTGTGACGAGTTAATTGTTTAAAAAAGGCGCAGGATTGTGCGATTCCCTCCCCTGGGAGGGTGTAGGGAGGGGTTTCATCGTTTTGCCTATTCCTTTGAAATGGCGGATAAACCCCTCCCTGCCACTACACATTCCAGCCACACCCCTCCCAAGGGAGGGAATTAAAAATCTTCCGAACGCCGCTCGGCTCCAGCCGGGTGGCAACTATCAAACGGCCTCTGGCCGCCGTGGGGAATGTTCTTGTTTTCTACCAATGGTCAAAGGTTTTTTACCATTGGTCAAAGTAATTTTATGGGGCGATGAGTTGTGACTTCTTTTGATAAAAAAAGAAATCATGGAAACCACACAACGTCAAACCTACCTCGATTGGCTGAGGATCTTATCCATATTGGGGGTGTTATTTTTTCATTCGGCAATGCCTTTTGTTGCCGAGGATGGCTGGCACATCAAAAACCACGAAACCAGCAACCTGATGATGGAATCGAATCATTTTTTGCACCTTTTTCGCATGCCGCTGCTCTTTTTTATTTCAGGTACCGTGAGTTACTACATGATGCAGCGGCGTTCTACACTCAATTTCATCGGTTTGCGTTTCCGCCGTCTTTTTATTCCGCTGTTGGTGGGGATGTTCATCATAGTGCCGCCGCAGATCTACATGGAACGATTGGCCAATGGTTACAAAGGCTCATTCCTGGATTTTTATCCCAGTACATTTAACTTTCAGCCATATCCCAAAGGCAATTTCAGCTGGCACCATCTTTGGTTTATTGCCTATCTGTTTCTTTATGACCTCATCTTCGCGCCTTTATTTGCCTGGATGATCTCGCCCAAAAGCAATGGTTTTAAACAAAAGCTTGCTATTTTGGCCCGGGGAAAATGGGTTTATTTATTGATGCTGCCCGGAATCCTGTGGTTTACCTTCACCAGCTGGGACCTCCCCGAAACCAATGACCTGATCCATGATGGCAGTTACTTTGTTTACTGGCTATTGTTCCTCCTGGCAGGTTTTATCTGCATCCTGCAGCCTAAACTGATGGACAGCCTTGAGCGCAATCGCCGTTTTGCCTTAACCATCGGTTTTTTAAGCCTGATGATGTGGGAGGTAATGCGCTGGAACGGCATCGAACCTTTGCATCCTCACTGGCCTTTTCAAAATATCGCATTCTCCTATGCTTTTACCGCATTGCGCCCAATCATTGCCTGGGGATGGGTGTTGGCGCTGGTTGGCTATGGCAAACATTATTTAAATAAGCCTCATAACGCGCTTAATTATTTAAACCAGGCGGTATACCCGTTTTACATATTGCACCAAACCGTTATTGTATTAATTGCCTATTATATTGTGCAAACGCAAAATGAAAGCATCCTATCAAAATATATTTATACTGTAGGCATTACCTTTTTTGTAACGGTGCTTACCTATCATTTGTTAGTACGCCCTTACGCTTTAACCCGGTTTTTATTTGGTATGAAACCAAAGGAAAAACTCAAAACTGTGCCGATCCCGGAGATAGTAGAGACAAAACCCGAACCTGTCCTTTCTGCCTTAAATTTGTAATTTGCTGATATGAAATTTTTCAGGAAGTACATTTTTCCGGCATTGTATGGCTTATTGGTATATTTTACCATAAGGCTGTTACATGATACTGACATTGGTCAGCATTTTTGGGAAAGGGATTTTTATGTTAATGGCATTGAAATGGCCTGTTCAATATTGGTGGGCTATTTGGCAATCTATATTTTTGAACGGCTTTTTACTTACTATGACAGGCACCAGACTGTACAGTTATCCTACCGGGCCGTAGTGCGCGAGTTGGCCATATTGGTGGGAGCAAATTTGATATTAGTGAACGTTGTATTTGTTCCGATGGTCATGGCCCTGCACGTAAGCCAGGGCATAGATGAGCTGATGCCCTGGGCAGACGTGGCCGATATTAATATGATCCCCACTTTGTACGCTATTGTTTATTATGGCATCGCCCGCAGCAGTACCTGGCTGAAGGCTTATGTAAATAATAAGATGCAACTGGAAAAGCTCACCAACGATCAGTTGGAAACTGAGCTGAAGTTTCTAAAAGCCCAATACCATCCGCATTTTTTATTTAATGCCCTGAATACTATTTATTTCCAGATGGATGATGATGTTCCGGGTGCTAAAAAAAGTACCGAGTTATTATCGAGCCTGTTGCGTTATCAGCTTTATGACCAACACCAGCAAGTGCCCGTTAAGCAGGAGCTGGAGTATCTTGAAAATTATATCCGCCTGCAGCAGATCAGGGCGAGCAGCAAAATGCGGCTGAGTGTTAATTTTGAAGGAAGTTTAACGGATCAGCTCATCTATCCGCTGCTTTTGCTGCCACTGGTTGAAAACGCTTTTAAGTATATAGGCGGTGAATATAAAATAGCCATTGAAGGGCGCATTATTGACGATAGATTTGTTTTTAAAGTTTATAACGATGTGCCGCCGAATATGAAAGCGCCCGATAATTACAGCGGTATTGGTTTGGAAAACTTAAGCCGCAGATTGCAATTGCTTTATCCGGATAAACATAAACTAATCGCGGGCCGCGAAGAAAATCACTACACAGCAGTACTTGAATTGAATATATAAAAGATGGCGTTAATTAGCTGCATTATTACCGACGATGAACCCTTTGCCCGTAAGGGCCTGGAAGGCTATGTTAAAAAAGCCGGTTTTTTTGACCTGAAAGCACAATGTGAAGACGCTATGGAATTAGGAGCGTTGTTAGCGCAGCAACCTGTAGACCTGCTGTTCCTGGATATCCAGATGCCACATTTAACCGGCGTTGAATTTATTCGTTCGCTGCCTAACCCGCCAAAAGTGATCTTTACTACCGCGTTTAAAGAATACGCTACTGATGGTTTCGACCTGGATGTGCTCGACTATCTCCTTAAACCTATACCTTTTGAGCGTTTTATGAAGGCAGCCTTTAAAGCTAAGGATTACTTTGATTTAAGGAACAATACAGATAGTGTAGATTATCTGTTTGTTAAAAGCAATGGTAAGCTCGAGAAGATAATTTTTGACGAAGTGTTGTTCATTAAAGGCATGGAAAACTATGTAGAGGTTTATACCCCGGCGCGTAAGATCATAACCCACAGTACCCTGCGGGCCTTTGCCGAAAAGCTACCTCCGCGTAAATTCATGCAAACCCATAAGTCATACATTGTAGCCAATAATAAAATTACATCGATAGAAGGAAATATGCTGCATATAGGCACATTTGAGGTGCCGATCAGCAGGCAGCTCAAAGACCAGGTAATGCATGTCCTGATTAATCAGTCGAGATAATCATCACGTTTTAAATAATTAAGATCAGAAATTTTCACACGAATTGCTTTTTTATGTTTGCCACAATTAATCGAATTACACGAATTTTTCAATAACGCAAATTTGAAATTCGTGCAATTCGATTAATTCGGAAAATTAGTGTGGAAATTTTTTATTTGTGCGCTTCTCCCCAGCATACATTTTTAGCGTGATTTCCCTGTGTATAATTAAAACTATTTTGTAATATGCATTATTCTACTGACGCATTACTTACAAAACCTCATGAGCGGTAAAAACCTGTTCAAAGCTTTATCCTTTTTTTTAACGGCAGGCTTGTGCTTAGCCGGCAATATTTCATATGCTCAAACCCATGCCGATAGTATTAAACTGGCCATCGAACCATCTTATAATAATGTAAGCGGTACCCACCAATTTTTTTTAGGCGATAATTACCGTAAACTTTGGGCTGCACCTGTCACACTGCCTGTATTCCATCTTACCACAGAAAAAGGCGGTCTTAAAATATTGCAAAGGGGCGGGGGCAAGCAAACCAAATCATTGCGATTGCAGGATCCTACGGGGCAGCAATGGGTATTGCGTACTATTCAAAAATATCCCGAAAAAGGTCTGCCTGTTGATTTAAGGCCTACGGTGGCTAAAGATATTCTGCAAGACCAGGTATCGGCCGCTCATCCCTTTTCGGCGCTTACGGTACCCCCGCTGGCCGAAGCATTAGGCGTTCCGCATTCAAACCCTAAAATTGTTTATATTCCTGATGATCCTGCTTTTGGCGAGTATCAAAAGGATTTTGCTAACCAGGTTTTTTTATTTGAAGAACGTGAACCGCTCGACGCCGAAAAAACTGATAACACCGAAAAAGTACAGCGTAAACTACAGGATGACAACGATAACCGGGTTGACCAGAAGATTGTGCTGCGCGCCCGCCTGTTGGATATGCTTTTAGGCGATTGGGACAGGCATGAAGACCAATGGCGCTGGGAAAAGATCGACGGAAAACATGAAACCGTTTATGAACCTGTTCCACGCGATCGTGACCAGGTGTACTATAAAACTTCGGGTGTGTTGCCCTGGATAGTAGCGCACCAATGGCTTAAATCAAAATTTCAGGGTTACAGCGACGAGATCAGGGATATCAATGGATGGAATTTCAATGCCCGCTATTTCGACCGCTATTTCCTGAACCAGTTGAGCGAAGATGACTGGAAAGAGCAGATAGCCTATGTGCAAAGCAAACTGACCGATGCCCTGATCAAAAAAGCGGTGCATTTAATGCCCGATACCATCTACAAACTTTCGGGACCTGAGATCATCAGCAAAATGATAGCGAGGCGTAACATCCTGCAAAAACAGGCACTCGAATATTATAAATTCATCTCCATATATGTCGATGTACCAGCGAGTGATAAAACGGACAAATTTACTGTGGCTCATGAAACTAATGGTGACATCACGCTTACTATAAATAAGATAAAGAAAGACGGCAGCGTTGATAAGGTTACCTACCAGCGTACCTTTAAACCCGATGTTACCAAAGAGATCAGGATGTATGGTTTTGATGGCGATGATTTATTTAAGGTGACGGGCTCAACGCCATCACCCATAACTGTGCGGATGATAGGTGGGGAGGGGATGGACACCTTTGCAGTTGACAGCAGTTTAAATAATAAAGGCAAAACCTATATTTATGACCGTTCGGATCAAAAAAATGTACTTCCTCCTTCATCGCTGGCTAAAAACCGTACATCAACAGACACGGCGGTAAATAGTTATGATAAAACTGCCTTTAAGTTCGACAGGTTTGAGCCTATTATCCTGGCTAATTACAGTAATGATATTGGCATTTTGCTGATTGGAGGTTTCTCATACGAGCGGCACGGGTTTCGTAAGGAACCATATGCTTTCCGCGAAGAATTTTTGACCAATTATTCACTGGGGCGTAAATCATTTTTGTTTACCTATACCGCCGACTGGAAAAAAGCCATCGGTGAAAACGACCTGAAGATCAACCTGCTTTCGCGCGGGCCAAGCAACCTGAGCAATTTTTTCGGAATTGGGAATAACACGGTTTTTGAAAATAAGGACGACAGGAAGATCTCGTACTATCGTAACCGCTACGATTATGTTACCGGTGACGTTTCCCTGCACCGTGACTTTGGAACGTGGCATGTAAGCGCCGGCGTTGCAGGGCAGTTTTATAACAGCAAGGCATCAAACAATACTGAAAGGTTTTTGAATGACTATAACACCGCGTTCCCTAACGAGGCAGTTTTTGGTACTAAAGTTTACGGAGGTTTAACGGCCAATGCAACCATTGATACCCGGAATAGACTAATTATACCTACGCAAGGTGTTTTATGGACGACTACTGTAAGCGGCTTTAGCGGCGGTGGTTCAGGTAGTCACAATACTTACGGACAGGTATTATCTGAGTTTAGTTTCTATCTAAATCCCGACAGGGATTCGGTATTGGTAATAGCTAACCGCACGGGATTAGGTACTACGGTAGGTAATGCAGCATATTTTCAGCAGATGAAACTTGGCGGCTCGCAAAATTTTAGGGGATTTCATACCAATAGGTTTACCGGTAAAACAATCGCTTATAATAACCTCGAGTTACGTTTAAAGGTTATGGATTTCACATCGTACCTGCTTCCCGGCTCATTTGGTTTGATCGGCTTTAATGATGTAGGCAGGGTATGGGTCCCCGGCGAATTATCTGACAGGTGGCACGATGGATATGGCGGCGGTTTGTATATTATTCCAGCGCAATTGGTGCTGATTGAAGCCGTAATGGGCTTTTCAAAAGAAGGATCGTTGCCTTATATATCTATTGGGTTTAGATTTTAAAATAGCTGCATAATAGCCGCGGGTTTAGCGCAGCATAACCGTGGTAAGCATGGTTAAAGTTTTCGGCTTTAACTAAATTAACCGCATTTTTTGGTGGCTCTGTTCTGTCAGTACCTTCCTGTCAATTTTAGATTTGAGCGAAAAAATCAAAAAAACAACCCAAAAATCACCAAAAAACAAGGGTAAATAAAGTGCTTTTGGAAACGCATATTTTTTATTCTTAAGAGTTTTATTCATTGATTATCAGTTATTAGTGTCGTTTCGGGCGATATATTAAATCATTGATTTTCAGTTTGTTTCATTTTTAAGGCGTTTCGTGTTTTTACACTCAAAAAATGGAACAGTTAAAAAACGGTGTCTGCATGATTTCATTTTTTTATGGAGAACGGCGATTTTGGGACAGGCACTTTTTTACAATTCTCCCATAAAAATAATTACACTATCAGTCCCATAGATTACCTGCTTTTATATATTTGCATATGAATCACCTCATAGCACCATCTATCTTAGCGGCCGATTTTGCCAACCTGCAACGCGATATTGAAATGATCAATAACAGCGAAGCCGACTGGATCCACGTTGATATTATGGATGGCATGTTTGTTCCAAATATCTCTTTTGGCTTCCCGGTTGTTAGCGCGGTAAAAAAACACGCAACTAAACCACTCGATGTTCACCTGATGATAGTTGACCCCGATCGTTACCTGAAAGCGTTTAAAGATGCCGGAGCCGATAGTATTACTGTTCACCAGGAAACATGTCCTCATTTGCACCGCACTATTCAGGCTATTAAGCAATTAGGTTGCAAAGCCGCCGTGGCTATTAATCCGGCAACACCTGTTTTTTTATTGGAGGATATTGTTGCTGATCTGGATATGGTTTTGATCATGTCGGTTAACCCCGGCTTCGGCGGACAGCATTTTATTGAAAATACCTACAAAAAGATCAAAGAACTCAGTACACTAAGTGCCGAAATAAATCCCGGTCTGTTAATTGAGATTGACGGTGGGGTAGATGCTAACAATATCGCAAAACTGATAGAAGCCGGAGCAAATGTGTTTGTTGCGGGCACTTCAGTGTTCTCGTCGGCCAACCAGGCGGCCGCAATTTCAAAACTCAAACATCCCTAAAAGTTATTATAATGATAATAATTAAACCAGCCCTGTAGGGTTAGTTTAATTATTTGCAATCAAAGGCCCGTTTGTTGATTAATTGTATATTTTTTCAAAAAATGTAAATAATGTCTATATATTTTGTCAAATTAATTAACTTCGGCCCAGCAAAATACAAACTTCCTAATAGTGTATTTAGAACCTACAATTCGTTAATATTATGAAACATAATTTTGGTGCCGGACCTGGCATTCTACCACACGAAGTTTTAAAGCAAGCTTCAGAAGCAGTTATTGATTTTAATGGTACTGGACTCTCTTTGCTTGAAATTTCGCACCGATCAAAAGAGTTTGAGGCCGTTTTAGACGAAGCTGTAAGCCTGGTAAAAGAATTGTTCAACGTTCCTGAAGGTTATTCGGTATTGTTTCTGCAAGGTGGCGCCAGCACTCAGTTTGCTTTAGCTCCTTACAACCTGTTACCAGAAGGCGGCAAAGCTGTTTATGTTGAAACCGGTGTTTGGGCTAACAAAGCTTTAAAAGAAGCCAAATATTTTGGCGAAGTACAAATTGTAGCTTCATCAAAAGAGGCCAACTTTACTTACATCCCTAAGGATTTCGAAATTCCGGCCGATGCTGCTTATATTCACATTACTTCTAACAATACCATTTACGGTACGCAGTTACAGGAGTTCTTTAAATCGCCAATTCCGGTGGTTTGCGATATGTCGTCAGATATTTTCAGCCGCGTGGTTAATGTTGCCGATTTTGGTTTGATCTATGCCGGTGCTCAAAAAAATATGGGCCCTGCAGGTGTTACTTTGGTTATTGTTAAGGACGATTTGCTGGGTAAAACCGGTCGTAAGATCCCTGCAATGTTTAACTATCAAACTCAAATTGAAGGCGGTTCAATGTACAATACCCCGCCGGTATTTGCTATCTACGTATCAATGCTTACCCTTAAATGGTTAAAAGCAAAAGGCGGTGTACCGGCAATTGAGCAGGAAAACATTACCAAAGCTCGTGTACTTTACGAAGAAATTGACCGCAACCCGTTGTTTAAAGCTGTGGCTGCTGTTGAAGACCGTTCAAAAATGAACGTTTGCTTCGTAATGGAAAACCCTGAGTTGGAAAAACCATTCCTGAAACTTGCTGAAGAACGCGGTATAGTAGGTATTAAAGGCCATAGGAGCGTAGGTGGTTTCCGCGCCTCTATTTACAACGCATTGCCAATAAGCAGCATCTATGTGCTGATTGACGTAATGCAGGAATTTGCTGAAAAGAATAAATAATTTATTTCATTAGGTCACTGAGTCATTATGTCATTTTTATGGCAATGACTCAATGACCTGATGACTCAATGACCAAATAAGATGATCAAAATATTAGCTAATGACGGTATCGACCCGATAGGAAAAAAAATGCTGGAAGATGCCGGCTTTTTTGTAGATACCAACAATATCCCACAGGAAGAGCTTCCTGAAAAATTGAAAAACTATGATGCTATCACCGTGCGCAGTGCAACTAAAGTACGTAAGGCATTAATTGACGCTACGCCTAATCTTAAACTGATTGGTCGCGGTGGTGTAGGTGTTGATAATATTGATGTTGATTATGCCAAAGAAAAAGGCATTGGTGTTTACAACACGCCAGCATCTTCTTCATTATCAGTTGCTGAATTGGTATTCGCCAGCTTATTTGGAGCTGTTCGCTTTTTGCCTGATAGCAACCGTAAAATGCCGGTTGATGGCGGTACCAAATTTAACGACCTAAAAAAAGCTTACGCTAAAGGCGTTGAGCTTCGCGGCAAAACTTTAGGTATTGTAGGTTTTGGCCGTATCGGCAGAGAAGTAGCTAAAATAGCTATCGGTGTTGGCATGGATGTTTTAGCTTATGACCTTTTTGATTTTAACCCCGAGCTGGATCTTGTTTTAGGCGGTGGTATCACTGTTAAAGCATCTGTTAAAAAAGCTACTCTTGATGAAATCATCACTACTGCAGATTTCATTACCCTACATACTCCATTTATCGACAAAGCCCTTTTTGGTGCTGAGGAATTGGCTAAAACTAAAAAAGGTGTTGGCCTGGTAAACATCTCACGCGGTGGTTTAATTGATGAACTTGCTTTGGTTGACGCTCTAAACAGCGGCCAGGTTTCATTTGCAGCACTTGACGTGTTCGACAATGAGCCAACCCCTCGTGCTGAGATCTTAACCCATCCAAAAATTTCCCTGACCCCGCACATTGGTGCTGCTACCAACGAAGCTCAGGAAAGGATTGGCGTAGAGCTTGCAAGCCTGATCATTGAGCATTTCAAAAACGTTTAACACTAATTTGCTCTAATCAGGGCGAATTACACGAATGCTTTTCAAGAGGCACTGATCGGTAAGATCAGTGCCTCTTGTTGTATAGTAAGCGAATTCGTGCAGTTCGATTTAATTCGGAAGTATTCGTGTTATATAATATACGAAACACCTTTCTCCGGCAAGGTAACGCCATAACCCTCTTTCTCAAGATCATCGGCTAATAGTTGCATGCTTTCACCTTCGCCATGTACCAGGAATACGTGTTTTAATTTTTCCTTATCAATGGCTTTTACCGTATTCATAAGGTCGTCATGGTCACCGTGGGCGCTGAGGACATCGGTTTGTTTAATAGTTGCATAAACAGCTAATTCACGATCTTTGATGTGTACTATAGAATCTCCCCTCAATAAACGATGGCCTAACGTGCCTTTGGCGCAGTAACCTATGAAAAGAATGGTGGCGTAATAGTTTTGGATGTTGTAAAAAAGATGGTCCTGGATGCGGCCGCCCTCAAGCATTCCTGCGGATGAGATGATGATACAGGGTTCCCAGTAATTGGAAATCTGTCTGCTATCCTTCAATGTCTCTACATAGGTGAGGTTATCAAACTCAAATTCATCGCCACGTTTTTGGTAAAACTCCTGGGCCTCCTGGTTTACATGGCTATGGAATTTCCTGAATACTTCGGTAGCCTGGGTAGCCATCGGACTATCAACAAAAACTTTAACCGGCGGCAGTAAACCAGTGCTGAAGATCTTGTTTAAAGAGTAAACTAAGGATTGTGTGCGGCCGATGCTGAACGCCGGAATAATTAAACGGCCCTGCTCTTTAATACACGCTTTTTCAATAACCTCTATCAGGGTTTGCTCAACGGTTTTGTCCTTGCTATGATAGCGCCCGCCGTAAGTAGCTTCGGATACCAGGAAATCAACAGGAGGCAACGGTTGCGGATCATTTAAAACCGGATAATTTTTCCTGCCTATATCACCGGTAAAAGCTATTGATTTTTCCTCACCTTTATCATTTACTTTAAACACCGCTGCTGCCGCGCCTAACAGGTGACCAACAGGTACGAAAGTTAGCTCGATATCGCCGGTGATCTTAAACGGTTTGTTGAATCCTATGGTAACGAAGCGCTCTACTGTGTCCATAACATGCTTTTGCATGTATAGGGGCTGTGCGTGGGTGTTAAATTTGCCTCTGCCGCGTTTATGATGACCGCCCTTGCTTGCCGCTTTGCGCATGAATATGTTTACAGAATCGAGCAGCAATAATTCAGTCAGGTCTGCCGTGGGAGGGGTGCATAAGATCTGCCCCTCAAAACCTAAGCGGATCAGGGTAGGCAGGTTGCCCGAATGGTCGATATGAGCGTGGGTAAGTACTACCAAGTCAATGTCTTCGGGCCGAAAAGGAAAGTTTTCGTTAGATATGATACTGCGGTCCTTTTCATAATCAAGTCCGCAATCCACTAAAATTTTATATTGTCCAACCTCGAGCAAATGCATGCTCCCGGTTACCTGCCGGGCCGCCCCGTGTATAGTTAGTTTCATTTTTATAAGTGATACCTGTGCTAAAGCGGGTATCGATAATTATATTACGTTGTAAGTAATCTTCAGTTTGTGAATATAACGGTTTACACCCGCTTTATTGCGAGTGTAAACGTATTAATGCTTTATAAGTTTAGTTAGAAACCAATAAGTTTTAAGGAGTGTTACTAAGCCTGGTTGCTTTCAAACTGAAGCTGGCTTAAGTATTTATAAAGACCTTGTTCATTGCCAATGAGTTCGACGTGGCTACCGCTTTCTACTATATGGCCTTTTTCAAGTACGATGATCTTATCTGCTTCGCGAATAGTTGACAGACGGTGAGCTATGATGATCGACGTACGATCTTTCATTAATTCCTCAAGCGCCTCCTGTACAAGGCGTTCCGACTCAGAGTCTAACGATGATGTGGCTTCGTCAAGTATCAATATCGAAGGGTTTTTTAGCAATGCCCTCGCAATGGCAATCCGTTGCCTTTGTCCGCCTGAAAGTTTAACACCACGCTCACCAACAACGGTTTCATAGCCTTCTGGGAAGGAAGATATAAATTGATGGGCGTTAGCGCGTTTGGCAGCCTGGATGATATCTTCTTTTGAGGCATTTAAACAACCATAGGCAATGTTTTCCATAATGGTGCCCCCAAACAACAATACATCCTGCGGAACAATGGCCACCTGGTTACGGATATCGGTAAGAGAATAGTTATCTGCTGGCTTGCCATCAAATAAGATGTTGCCGTTTTGTGGGTGATAAAACTGCAGGATTAATGAAGCCATGGTTGATTTTCCCGAACCGCTTGGCCCAACAATAGCAACACGCTGCCCTGCATCAGCATTAAAAGAAATACCTTTTAATACGGTGATTTCAGGGCGAGAGGGATATGCGAACAATACATTATCAAAAGCAAGATCACCTTTAATAGGCTGTTTAATGCCGTTTTTACTTTCAATAATGGAAATATCTTCACCCTGTTCGTGAAGGATCTCAAGTACACGCTCACTTGCGCCAACCGCTTTTTGCAGATTGGCATACAGATCAGGAAAGCTACCCATGGCGGCGCCTACAAATATCGAGTACATGATAAAAGTAGTTAGGTCGCCTACATATATTTCATGTTTAGCTACCAGCACCGAGCCATACCAAATTACGCCTACAAATGTGCCAAACAAGCAAAATACGATAAACGAAGCAAAGGTTCCCCTGAACTTTGCACCGCGAACGGCGATGTTCACCACTTTGCGTAAAATCTTGTCGTACCGATTAGCTTCGTAGGCCTCGTTAACAAATGCCTTTACATTAGCAATACCTTGCAGCGTTTCTTCAACTATGGTATTTGATTCGGCTAATTTGTCCTGAGCCTCGCGAGATAGCTTACGGATATACCTTCCGAAGAATACAGCGAATGCAACCAGGAATGGCAATATAGCTAATAGCGCAAGTGTAAGTTTGATAGACACTATTGCCAGTAAGGTAGTGCTGCCTATCATGATCACCAACTGGCGGATCATTTCGGCAAAAGTGGTGGTCAATGTATCCTGGATTTGGGAAAGATCGGCAGAGATACGGCTGTTCAATTCACCAACCCTGCGGTTGGCAAAAAAGTTCATGGGTAGGGTAATGAGCTTAAAATAGGTATCACGCCTGATGTCGGCTAAAGATTTTTCGGCCACCTGCACAAACCAAACCACCCTGAAAAACGACACAAAAGCCTGTGCAAATAATATAATAAAACCCATGATGGCAATGGCATTTAAGCCATGCGGCAGGTACTTGTATTTATAAATGCCTTGTGCTGCATCAATCAATGCGCCCAGAATGGCGGGGAATGCCAGGCCTACCAGGCTTGACAAAAACAGGAAAACTAATCCGGCTATGAATTTAACCCGGTAAGGTTTTAAGTAAGTGAGCAGTTTAGCTACGTTGCGCAGGCTGCTCCGGTTTATTTTTGCTTTAGGTAATTCTGCTTCGGCCTTGCTGCCACTGTTCAGTCGTCCTCTTGCCATGTATGCGTTTGAATGTTATAAGCCGCGAATTTACGCTTTAACACGGTTCTTTTTAACAAGCAGAAATAAAATTGACGCAATCATGAAAAGTATCACTAATACAAATATGTTTTGCCGGGTTTTGAAGTGTTCTTCTGAATTGTTTAACTGTTGTTTAAGACGCGCATTTTGTTGCCTTAACCTGTTAATTACCTGTATATAACCGGCAGCTGTAGTTTCTGCCTCCTTGCTGTGACTTTGGATCTGCCGTTGCTGAAAATCACGATATTCAAGCAGGATCTTGAGCTCTTTAAAAATAGCATCGTCTGTTTTGGCGATATCCATCAGGATGCCGGCCGAACGTCGGACATCACCTTTGGTTTGAAAGCCGAAAATGCCGGTATGCTGACCCAGGCTTTGTTCATATTGCCCGAATTTTTGTTTACGGGCAGCCAGCATATTATTTATTTTTTTACGCTGAAGCTGGTAAGCTACCGAATCGGAGTTAACAGGGCTTTGGGCCGATGCCCAACCGGTTGTTATCAAGCAAAATAAAAAAAGCAGTACTTTTTTTTTCATTTATATAAATTGCCTTATTGAAATTCAATAATCACCTTATCATTCAGGTTCAGGCCTAGAAGGCCACTTGCATTGCCTTTATTTATGGCAATTTCCAAATGGTCGCTGATACCAAATAAACAAAGTTTTTCGCCAACGGGTACTTCATTATAATGCCAGCTTAAATGGTTTATGGTTTCGTTGCGCTTAAAATTGAGCACAAAACGCCTGCCTTGCTGCACACTGTTAAAAAACTCCTTAGTTATATTGGTTATCACATTCTGAAATGAATCGATATAAATTACAACACCTTTGATCATGTTTTTTTCAATAACAGGCTGCAAATTCATTTTGTTTTCAATATCGCTCACCGGCAGGCCTATTTCATCCAGTTTGCCGCCTTTGGCTAAATGGCAGGCCGTTTTAACAAAGATATCGGCCAGTGGGAAGTGAAGGAATTTAAGATCCTGCATAATGTTGATCTCAACTATCTCTTCGGGCTCCTGGTCAAACATCAGCGAAAAAATACCGTTATCAGCCCCCACAAAGTAGTGCTTTTTGTAGCGGACAGCGAGGTATTTGGTATGGTCATTATAAACGGTATCAATACCGATAAGGTGTACGGTATCTTCCGGGAAATAATGAAAGCTGTTTTTAAGTATAAAAGCGGCCTGCTGTACATTAAAGGCCGCAACACTGTTGGTAATATCAACAATATTTACTGTAGGCAACAATTTGTAGATACTGCCTTTTAACGCAGCCTGGTAAATATCTTTATCGCCTAAATCAGTAGTTAATGTTATAATTGCCATTAATTTTATAAATATTTATTGCTAATCTTGTAGTAGCATTTGAAGCTACAAATATTCAATTTTTAATTCATAAAAATCCGTAACTAAAAAATCAAATTAGTATTGAACGAACTTAAGCTATCAATTGAAAACGTAAACCCTGCAGTACTGTGGGGGCCTAATAATGATCATTTTGAGATCATTAAGAAACAATACCCCAAGCTTAAAATAGTTGCTCGCGGCAGTGAAGTGAAGGTTTTGGGCGATGATAACGAACTGAATATTTTCCAGGAAAAATTTTCCCATCTGATAAATCACGTTGAGAAATTTGAAAATCTCAACATAACTGATCTCGAGCGGATCCTTGGTTCGAAGGTTAATAATGCAGCTACATCTGAACCTGTTACTGCCGATAAATTTGCGAGTGGCGAAGTGATTGTGTTTGGGCCTAACGGCGTAATGGTTAAGGCGCGTACCACCAATCAGCGCCGCATGGTTGATAGTATTAACAAAAGCGATATCCTTTTTGCAATCGGGCCTGCGGGTACCGGTAAAACGTATACTGCGGTGGCATTGGCCGTAAGGGCACTTAAAAACAAAGAGATTAAACGCATTATACTAACCCGCCCGGCGGTTGAAGCAGGGGAGAACCTTGGTTTTTTACCGGGCGACCTTAAAGAAAAGATCGACCCATACCTGAGGCCTTTATATGATGCGCTTGATGATATGATCCCGGCCGAAAAACTGAAGGTTTACCTGGAGAACCGCACCATTGAGATTGCACCGCTGGCCTTTATGCGCGGCCGTACCCTTGACAACTGTTTTGTTATTTTGGACGAAGCCCAGAATGCCACCGATATGCAGCTTAAGATGTTCCTGACACGTATGGGGCCATCAGCTAAATTTATTGTAACCGGCGACGTAACACAGATTGATTTGCCAAAAAAACAACAATCCGGCCTGCACACTGCTTTAAGGATCCTGACCGATATCAAAGGTATCGAGATAGTATACTTGAGCGGCGAAGACGTAGTAAGGCATAAATTAGTACGTAAGATATTAGAAGCTTACGGGGATATACAGTAATTAAGTTTAGTTCATAGCTCATAGTTGATGGTTCATGGTAATAATGCAAATCGGCTATGAACTATGGACTATCAACCATGAACTAAAAACAATGAACTCAATAAAAGAAACACATTTCAGCTTTCCGGGGCAAACGGCTTTTTACAAAGGGAAAGTACGCGATGTTTATACGATAGATAATAAATACCTGGCCATGGTTGTTACCGACCGGATTTCGGCCTTTGATGTTGTATTACCTGAAGCTATTCCGTTTAAAGGACAGGTGCTTAACCAAATAGCAGCCCGTTTTTTAAAGGCTACAGCCGATATTGTTCCGAACTGGGTTATTTCTGTTCCGGACCCAAGTGTTACCATTGGTCGTATTTGCGAGCCGTTTAAGGTAGAGATGGTGATCCGTGGTTACCTGGCCGGTCATGCTGCCCGCGAGTACGCTGCAGGCAGGCATCATGTATGTGGAGTGGCTTTGCCTGAAGGCTTAAAAGAGAATGACATACTGCCTCAACCTATCATTACGCCTACCACTAAAGCATCAGTAGGGCATGACGAAGATATTTCACGCGAGGAGATCCTGTCAAGAGGCATTGTATCGGAAGAAGATTATGTAAAGCTTGAGGCCTATACCCAGGCGCTATTTAAACGTGGTACTGAGATTGCAGCGAAACAAGGCTTAATATTGGTAGATACCAAATATGAGTTTGGTAAAGTTGATGGTCAGATTTACCTGATCGACGAGATCCACACGCCTGATTCTTCAAGATATTTTTATAAAGAAGGGTACGAGGAACGTCAGCAAAAAGGTGAGCCGCAGAAACAGCTTTCTAAAGAGTTTGTACGCAAATGGCTTATCGAAAATGGCTTCCAGGGTAAAGAAGGGCAAGTTGTGCCGGTTATGACCGAAGAGATTGTTAATTCGATATCTGAGCGTTATATAGAGCTTTACGAAAAGATTATCGGCGAGCCATTTGTTAAGCCTGCCGAAGGGAACGTATTAGCCCGCGTTGAAACAGCAATTAATAACGCGTTGAGCGTTATGTAATTTTAAAATATCCATAAAATATTTATCTTAGCTTATTAAATTTAATAAGAATGAAATTTACTGTAGATAAACATGAGAAATATATATTATTGAAACTTAATGAATCAAAATTAAATTCAATAGTAACGCCTCAGTTAAAATCAGAACTGATTTTGATCAATACAGAGGGGCAGCGCAACATCATTCTCGACTTGTCGCAGGTGAAATATGCCGATTCATCAGGCTTAAGCAGTTTGTTGGTTGGTCACCGCTTGTGTAAAAATGCTACGGGTTCATTTATTTTGGCGGGTTTAAATGACGCAGTTGCGCGTTTAATAACCATATCACAATTGGATAATGTATTAACCATTGTCCCAACCGCCGAAGAGGGCGTCGATCTTATTTTTATGGAAGAGATTGAAAAGGAATTAAAAAAGGAAGCAAGATAAACCATTTGATTGTTTACCTATTATGAAATTTGAGGTAACAATACTTGGCAGCAGCTCCGCAACCCCCATCTTTAACAGAAATCCTACTTCACAGGTGCTCAATATCAATGAGCGCCTGTATTTAATAGACTGCGGCGAAGGCACTCAGCAACAAATGCTCCGTTTTGATATCAAAGCCAGTCGCATTGATCATATTTTTATAAGTCATCTTCACGGCGATCATTATTTAGGCCTGGTTGGTTTATTATCATCCATGCACCTTAACGGTCGTAAAAAGGCGCTTAAACTGGTATGCCCTGTGCAGTTGAAAGAAATAATTGATCTGCAATTAAGATATTCAGATACCGAACTGCAATTCCCTGTTGAATATACATTTACCAATGCCCAACAAAGTGAAGTGGTGATCAATAATAGTGATGTTGTAGTTGAAACGATACCGCTTGATCACCGCATTGCCTGTACCGGCTTTTTGTTTAAGGAAAAGAAAAGACTTCGTAAACTTATTAAGGAGAAAATAGAAAGTCTCGACATCCCGGTTGCCTATTATTCGGTATTGAAAAAAGGGGGGGATTATACTGATGAAAAAGGCAAAGTTTACAAAAATGAGGAGCTAACCATTGATTCGGCAGAGCCTAAAACCTATGCCTACTGCTCCGATACGATGTATAATGAAAACTATTTTGGCCAAATCGCCAACGCCACATTGCTTTATCACGAGGCTACTTTTTTAAATGATATGCTTGACAGGGCAGTTATAACCCATCACACCACAGCATTACAAGCCGGAGAGATAGCCCTGAAAACCAAGGCTAAAAAACTGCTCATAGGCCATTTTTCCGCCCGCTATAAAACACTGAACGAGTTATTGGATGAGGCTAAAATAAATTTCCCCTCAACTGAACTTGCAATTGAGGGGAAAACCTTTTTTATAGAGTAGCGAGCTGAAAGCTTAAAGCCGAAGGCTGAAAGCTTCTAAATTATCTAAAGTTTATTGATTAACTCCACATATAGCTTTAGGCTTTATGCGTTCCGCTTTCGGCCTTTCCTTAATCCTTTTTACCGCCAAAAACCGAGAAGCTTACATAACGTTTTGGATGTGCCTTCAAATCAATAAACAGGTTATTGAGGTTGTTTGATGCATCTGTAAGGTTTTTGTACATTTTATCATCATTAAGCAAAAGGCCCAAAGAACCTTGGCCTGCGTTGATTTTGGCAATAGTTGCCTGCAAATCGGCCATAGCCTTGTTTGCATTATCAAGTGTTTGTTTTAGGTTAGCGGCAGCAACGTCGTTACTTACTTTTTCAAAGTTCGCTGTCATCCCGTTTAGGTGGGCTGTGCTTGTCTTTAAGCTGCCTGATACCTCCTCGGCATTGGTAAGTATGGCATCGATATGGCCGGTTTGTGAACCTACCAGGTGGTCTATTTTTTTGGTAGTACCTTCGAGTGTTTGCAATGAGTTGGCAATGCTCATGAAGCTGCGGTCGATGTTTTTCTGAAAGTTAGGATTCAGGATCTTGTTAACAGCGCTCAGTGACGAATCGAGTTTAGACATCAGCATCTCTGCCTTTTTTTGTATGGGCTGCAGGCTTTCCGCAAGGCTGCCCTGGATATCGGCTTTAAGTGTATCCTGGTCTTCGGCGGGCACATTGCTGTTACCTAACTCAAAAACAATGGCTTTACTGCCCAGCAGATCGGTACTTTCAAGCTTGGCGAGGGTGTTTTTAGGCACAACCACATCTGGCTCAATTTTAAATTCAACCACGGTACGCCCGTCTGGCTGAAGCTTCATTTTAGAGATGCGGCCTATCTGGTAACCGTTTACCAATACTGGTTTTGAAACGGTTAAACCTTCAACGCTGTTATAAATAGCATAGTATTTATTTGATCCTGAAAAAACATCATTACCGCGTAAATAACTGTAACCTAATATGAGTATGGTAATTGCTATTGCCGTAAGTGCACCAATTTTGGTTTCGTTAGAGATTTTCATTAAGTAGAGTTTATGCGTTAATCGTGTTTAAGGCTATAAACCTGCAACCAGGCTTATATGTTTTATGATGTACGTTTTATTTACAAGGAAGGTAACAGTTTGGCTTTTATAATTATTGCGAAATCTGTTCCATCTCTTTTTTATAGGTTGTTAATGCACGGATAATTGAAGCTACAATCTCATTTTGTCCTTCTTCTGAATTAAGGTACTTTTCATCGTCGGGGTTATTGATATAGCCGGTTTCAACCAATACTGATGGCATTGCGCTGTGGCAAAGTACGTAAATGCCCTGCTCCCTGATCCCTTCGCTACGCCTTCCATCGGTATCAACAAATTCGCCGTTAATTAAAGTAGCCAGCTTGATACTCTGCTGCCTGAACTTTCTTTTGTACTCGTTTGTTAAAATAATGGTCATGGGGTCGTTCGGGTCCAGTGCGCCGCCGTCGAGTTCGGTCTCTTCGCCAACCTGGTTTTTTTGAATGGCGTTTTCCTCTTCGCGGGTACGGTGTAAACCATAAACTAAAATCAGTACGCCTTTGCCCGACCTGTCCGGAACCCTAACGGTACGGTATACCGCTTTATGACGTTTGGTGCCAACTTTTTCGCGAATTGTTCTGTCGGATAGCGAATTGCAATGCAGGGAAATGAAGAGCTGCCCTTTGTTTTCATTGGCTATTTCAGCCCTGCGTTCAAACGAAACATCATCTTCGGTAGTACGGGTCATTACAGCTTTAACACCGCTTAATTCTTTTTCTATAGCGGCTTGCAATTTAAAGCCGATAGCCAGCGTTACATTCCTTTCTGACGAATAAGAGCCCGATGCACCGTGTGAATAATGACCTGTAGAGGCTGATGGTTTACCACCATGCCCGGGGTCGATAATAATGGTTTTAATCTTAAAACCGGTACTGTTGACAACAGTGTCTGTTTGACGAGGACGACTATTGGTTAAAATAGAACTGTATGATTTAAAGGGAAAAAATGAAAGGAGAACCAGCAACACCCACAAACTATAAATCAATCTTTTCAATGCCTTATTTTTCATTATTTTTGAACGCTGTTAACTATATCTGCAAAAATACTATTCATAATCAATTTTGAAATTCATAACCTTTTTTTTTCTGCTTGCAATTATATTAATAGTAAACGGACTTGCTGCTAATGCCGGCACTGTTTTAAATAACAGCCATGGCAGGAGGCCTTTAACTGATACTATTATCAAACTTGATTCGCTTCGTGATAAGAAACTTCTTAAAGGTAAACAATCCGGCTCAATAACGCCGTTGAGAAACGGTAAGCCGGTAAATTCTTTACCTGCAAATGATACCACTAAAAAGAATAAAGGCGGTCTGCAATCAGAAGTAAAGGCAACTGCCGAGGACTCGACCCACTCAGACCGGGAGCACCAGGTTACCTATTTTTACGGCAAGGCCCGTGTAACCTATGAAGATTTTGAGCTTGACGCAGACTATATCAGGGTTGATGATAAAAACCACCTCATATTTGCACGGGGAAGCATTGACCCGCGTACACACCAATATGTCCGCAGGCCTATTATGAAGCAAAAAACGGATAAGCCCGTAGCATCCGATTCGCTGATTTTTAATTATCAAACAAAAAAAGTAAAGATATATAATCCTGCATCCGAGCAGGAAGGCAACTTTATTTCGGGCGGGCAGGCAAAAAAACTCAATGACGATGAGGTTGCATACCGTAACGTTATTTTCAGTACCTGCGATTTGCCTTACCCAGATACACACTTTGGTATAGTGATTACACGTGGCATCGGCGAAAAGAAACGCATTATATCCGGGCCCGCCTACCTGGAGATTGAAGGGGTCCCCTTACCGCTTGCCATTCCTTTTGGTTTTTTCCCTAAGCCGGACACCAGGACATCAGGTGTTATTTTGCCAACTTTTGGTGAGGACAACACCCTGGGTTTCTATTTAAAAGGGCTTGGATACTATATTGGCATAAGTGATTATGTAGATTTGACTACAACCGGGTCTATCTACTCAAAAGGCTCGTATGAACTAAGCAGCACGGCGCGATATCTTAAACGTTATAAATATACAGGCAACGTTACGCTAAGCTTCGGCTCGCATAACTATGGCCTTGAGGGCGACCCGGCCACTAAAGACGCGCATATTTATTGGTCGCACGTGCAGGATGCCAATGCTAATCCCGGTTCAACTTTCAGTGCTTCGGTTGATGCAGGTACTTCCGGTTTTTTTAGGAACACGCCATCGGCAAGTAACTATAATGTTAACTCCATTGCTCAAAGTAGTTTACGCTCAAGTATCGCTTATGGTAAAACCTGGGCAGGTACACCGTTTAACTTAAGTGTAGGCATTTCGCATAGCCAGGATATAGCCCGTAAAACGGTGAATATCGAGTTGCCCACTATTGCCTTCGGTATGTCGTCGATAAACCCATTCGACTCTAAAAACAGGGTTGGCGAACAAAAATGGTATCAGAAAATTACCGTGAGCTATAATTTAGTAGGTACCAACAAGCTTAACGATATACCCGAGTCCCAATTATTTAAAGGCGAAACTTTATCAAAACGGTTACAAAATGGTTTTCAGCATACCATCCCGGTTAGTTTGGGCTTAAACGTATTAAAGTACTTTCAGTTTAATAACAGTGTTAACTATACCGAACGCTGGTATTTTCAAAGCATTAATGAAAGATTTGAAAGGGGAAGCATTGCCGGTTCAAATCAGTTAATTATTGATACTATACCTGGGTTTAAGCGTGCCGGGGAGTATAGCATCAGTACAGGTATATCAACTAAATTGTACGGTACCATAAACTTTAAACATGGTAACCTGAAAGCAATTAGGCACGTGGCAACTCCGTCAATAAGTTTTAGCTATCGTCCCGACTTCAGCGACCCAAGCTTTGGCTATTACAAAACAGCTGTTAGTACAGCCACTGTTCCTTATCCGTATACCTATCAAAAATATTCTATTTTCCAGAACGGAGTTTACGGCGGCCCCTCAGCAGGTAAGCAGGCGGGTTTAAACTTTTCGGTAGATAACACGATAGAAGCTAAGGTAAAAGCTAAAAGCACGGACACATCCGGCACCGACCGAAAAATCATGATTTTACAAGGTTTGTCGTTCTCCACCTTTTATAATTTTGCAGCCGACTCAATGAAACTTTCTGATATTTCATTTTCGGGGCATACCGCTATTTTCAATCAAAAATTAAGTATCAGTTTTTCGGGAGTGTTTAGCCCATACGTAACCAAGGTAAGCGATTCAATCTCTAATAATCAGATTGTAAGAACAAGCCGTTATATAAACAGGTATGCCTGGCAGGACGGCAAATTCCCAACTTTATCAGGTTTAAACATCTCTATGGGTGGGAGTTTGAATTCAACTAAAGCAACTCCGGGAAATGCCGCCCTGAATACTATCGCAACCATGAATCCCACCCAAGCTCAGAGACTGGCCCTGGTAAATAGCGATCCGAATGCATACGTTGACTTTAACGTGCCGTGGAATATCTCGCTCAATTACAGTTTTAGCTATCAAAACTACTTAAACAACAAAACAACCAGTAATACACTCCAGATCTCGGGCGATGTGAACCTTACGCAAAAGTGGAAGATCCAATATTCTACTACGTATGATATCAAGGCGGCGAAATTTGCAAGTGCTACCTCGTTTTCAATATACCGCGATTTGCATTGCTGGGATTTGGCCTTTCAATGGATTCCTTTCGGTGTATACAAAATGTATAACGTAACTTTAAAGGTTAAAGCTTCCATTTTGCAGGATTTGAAACTAAGCAAGAAAAGCGATTACAATCCACAATCATCTTTTTATTAATATAATAATGCTGGCAGAAATAATTACCATCGGCGACGAGATACTTATCGGACAAATTGTTGATACCAATTCGGCCTGGATGGCTACCGAACTTAACAAGATAGGGATAAGGGTAAAGCAGATCTCATCAATAAGCGACGATAAAGAACATATCCTGAAGGCATTAGCCGAAGCAGCAAGCCGGGCCAGTATCATTTTTATTACCGGTGGACTTGGCCCTACCAAAGATGATATCACTAAAAAAACATTAGCTGAATACTTTAGGGTTGAACTTGTTGAAAACGAGGATGCATTTGCTAATGTAGAACGCATTTTTGCCAAATATAACCGCCCGTTATTGGAGATCAACAAACAGCAGGCGCTTGTTCCGGCTAATTGCGAGGTTGTATTGAATGAAAATGGCACTGCCCCGGGTATGTGGTTTAACCACAACGGTGTCATCTATATGTCTATGCCGGGTGTTCCCTTTGAAATGATGTATATGATGGAAGAGCAGGTATTGCCTAAAATTAAGGCTACCTTCAACCTTCCGTCAATTATACATAAAACACTGCTTACCGTTGGCGAAGGTGAATCATTTTTGGCCGAACGCATTGCGGATATCGAAGATGATTTGCCATCACATATTAAACTGGCCTATCTGCCCAAGTTAGGCCAGGTGCGTTTACGCTTAAGCGCTTTTGGCAATGATGAAACTGCTTTGCAAAAAGAGGTGGATGCATTTGCCTCCCGTTTAATTGAACGCATAGGTTCACCGTTTGTTATTGATCAGGACATCCCGCTTGAAAAGGCCATACTTGACAGGATGGAAGCAAACGGCCTCACTTTATCAGTAGCCGAGAGCTGTACCGGAGGCTATCTGTCCCATTTGTTTACCCAGCATCCTGGTTCATCACAGGTGTTTTTAGGAGGCGCTGTATCCTACTCATATGAGTTAAAGGAGAGTATTTTAGGAGTAAAGAACGAAACTTTGTGGCAACATGGAGCCGTTAGTGAAGAAACGGTAACGGAAATGGTAGAAGGCGCACTGTTAAATTTCAAGTCGGATTTGGCTGTCGCTATTACCGGTGTAGCTGGTCCGGGCGGCGGCACAGAGGATAAACCCGTTGGTACTGTGTGGATTGCAGTTGCCGCAAAGGAGAAATCAATCATAAAGAAATATACATTTGGCAGTAAACGCAGGCAAAATATTGAGCGAAGTGCTGTGATGACGCTGTCAATGTTGAATACTTTGCTTACTGAAATTAAAAAGTAAAGATTTAAATACATAATTTTGGGGTTAAACTATATTCTACTGTATGGCCAGATACCAGCTGTTATTGCCAAAAATGGGGGAGAGCGTTGCTGAGGCAACCGTTATCAAATGGGTTAAAAATCCGGGTGATAAGGTAAATGCCGATGACGCGGTAATGGAAATCGCTACCGATAAAGTCGATTCTGATGTACCTTCGCCTGTAGCAGGTAAGTTAGTTGAACAACTGTATAAAGAAAATGATGTTGTACAGGTAGGCGCGGTTATAGCTATAATTGAAACTGATGAGCCTGAAACTGCACCGATAGTTGCCCAGTCTGAAGAGGTTGCGCCACAACCTCCCGAAGAACCGAAAATAGCAAACTCAACTTATCACGAAACCGTTCCGTTTACCGAAACTGTAAAAGCTCCTGAGCCCGAAAATTTATCCAATATCCCTGGTATTGATCAGCTTGAGAAAAAAAGTTCGCCTGCTGTCCCTTCATTTAAATCTGAGGCGCGATTTTATTCGCCATTGGTGAGAAATATCGCCGCGCAGGAAGGTATCAGTATTAATGAACTTGATAGTATTCCCGGAACCGGTTCTGAAGGCCGCCTAACCAAAGATGACCTGCTAAATTATTTGCAGGCAAAAACCTCAACTGTTGCTCAACACGCTAAACCGTCGTTTGAGCCGGTTAATGTTCAGCCTGCGGAAGAAGTGCGTCCGGTTAAAGAAGCAGAAAAAGCGCCTGTGCGGACTTCCGAACCAGCACCTCAACCTGTGGCCCCTGCTGCCGGGCCTGCAAAGACAGAGGCGCCAAAAGCTGCACCTGTTGAACAACAGCCTGCTGCCGCTTCGGTATCTGGTGCCGATGAGATCATAGAAATGGACAGGATGCGCCGTTTGATTGCCGACCACATGGTAATGAGCAAGCAAACATCGCCTCATGTTACCTCGTTTGTTGAGGCTGATGTAACCAACCTGGTATTATGGCGCGAAAAAGTAAAAAATAGCTTTGAAAAGCGCGAAGGCGAAAAAATAACCTTTACACCTATATTTATTGAAGCGGTGGCGAAAGCCATTAAGGATTTCCCGATGATCAATGTTTCGGTTAACGGCACGCAAATCATTAAAAAAGCCGCGATCAATATCAGTATGGCTACGGCTTTACCAAACGGCAACCTTATTGTGCCGGTAATAAAGAAAGCTGATGAGCTAAACCTTGTTGGTCTAACTAAGGCCGTTAATGATTTGGCAAACCGTGCGCGTAACGGCAAGTTACTGCCCGATGACGTAAAGGAGGGTACATTTACTATCACCAATGTTGGCTCATTTGGCAACGTAATGGGTACCCCGATAATTAATCAGCCGCAGGTAGCTATTTTGGCTGTTGGGGCTATTAAGAAAAAGCCGGCTGTAATTGAAACAAAAGAAGGCGATATGATTGCCATACGCCACATGATGTTCCTTTCATTATCTTATGATCACCGTGTTGTAGATGGTGCCTTAGGTGGCTCGTTTGTGCGGCGTGTGGCTGACTATTTGGAAAAGTGGGATAATAGCAGAGAGGTATAACTCTTTACTATATAAAACAAGGAAGACCGGGTTAATTAACCCGGTCTTCCTTGTTTTAGGATCATGCTGTTTAAAAAATAAATTTTAAATTTTTATGAATGAAGCACATAAACAGCTCCAGGCATTAAAACCCGCTTAAATCATATATAAGCCCCAAATGCTGTGAAAATTCGTATTAACTTTGCCTTTGAAAATGGCTTACAAGTATACTGATAATTACCGCGAACAGGGGGCCCGTAAAAGGCTGGTGGATGTTTTGAGAAAGAAGGGAATTGGCGACGAACACGTTTTAGAGGCTATTGGTAAGGTAAAACGTCATTGTTTTTTTGATGAAACTTTCTGGAACCAGGCTTACAGGGATATTGCGTTCCCGATAGGCGAAGGGCAAACGATATCGCAACCCTATACTGTGGCCTATCAAACCGAATTACTGCATATCCGTAAAGGGGATAAAGTTCTTGAAATAGGCACAGGCTCGGGGTATCAAACCTGTATCCTGCTTGAACTTGGAGCGAATGTTTACACTATTGAACGTCAGGAAAAGCTCTATCACCGCACCAAATATGTGCTGCCCAATGAAATGGGCTACAATGCCCGTTTTTTCCTGGGAGATGGCTCTGTTGGGATAGCCGAACACGCACCTTATGATAAGATCATTGTTACCGCCGGAGCACCTACCGTACCCGACGTGCTGTTAAAGCAATTAAAAATAGGCGGTATCCTGGTTATCCCGGTTGGTGATGAGGAAACCCAAAAAATGGTTACAATACTAAAAGTGGGAGATAACGATTATGAAAAGATTGTGCTGGACACCTTTAGGTTTGTACCATTGGTAGGGGATAAAGCCTGGTAGGGATTTGGGATTTCGAATTTTTGATTTCGGACTTGAGAAGGGAAGAATTTAAAAGTAAATCCGAAATCTAAAATCCCAATTCCGAAATTAATTTACCTTTTCATCACCCTGTCCAATTCAATTTTAGTATCGCGCTCCTTCATGGTTTCGCGTTTATCATATGTCTTTTTGCCTTGTGCAAGGCCAATTTCAAGTTTGGCAAATCCCCGTTCGCTGATAAATAACGCCAGGGGGACTATGGTCAACCCCCGTTCTTCGCCACGGGTCTGGAGTTTTTTTAGCTCTTTTTTATTTAACAGCAGGATGCGGTCGCGCTTGGCCTCATGGTTATAGAACGAGCCGAATGAATATTCAGAGATATGCAGGTTGCGTACATATAACTGGTTATTAATGAATGTACAAAAAGCGTCATTAATGTTAGCCTTACCCTGCCTTATCGACTTGATTTCGGTACCGAGCAACTGTATGCCTGCTACATATTTATCAAGTATGTGATACTCAAAGTAGGCTTTTTTATTTTTTATATAGATGTTATCCTGGCTCATAATTATTCAGCCGTAAACTTACAAAATTAGTTTGACTGTGGCTTTACCACCAGTACAGGCACGTTAACCTTGTGCCTTACAGAATTTACAGTGGTGCCAAATATGAGATCTTTCAAAGCTTTGTGTCCGTGCGAGCCCATGACAATGAAATCAATTTTCTCGTCTTTCACAATTTCGGCAATAGCACTGGCCGGGTTGCCGTAACCAATTTGTCCCTGGGCATTGTAGCCAAGGTTTTTTAAAGCGCAAACGTATTTGTCAAGGTTGTTAAAATCAATTTGGGTTTCATTATCCAGCACCTGGCCGCCATAGTAACGCGCACCGGCAGTTTCAACAACGTGTATCAATGTATAATCGGCCTTTTTACCTCCCTGCATAATAGCATGGCGCAGGCAATCAGTATCATTCTTTGAAAAATCTATAGTTATGGCAATGTGACTGTAAGTTATCGCATCGAGTTCGGTAATGGCATTGGCTATACCATGCGGTACAATAGCAGGTCTGTCGTGATGTTTAAATAATAATGGCCGTATAAACACATAGATCAGTAATATCGCTATGCCGATAACAATCGGAACCACAATAGCATAGATCCAAACTGGTGACGATGTGCTATTTACCCAATCACCAATTTGTTCGTATACCAGTTTGGCGTTTAAGGCAACGATTAACACGGCGCTTGCCCAGGCCAATGCCCTTGTTTGGAAATTGATAGTAAACTTGCCCATTCTTTTCCTGTCGGAGGTGAAATGGATGAGGGGGATTACCGCAAAACCCAACTGAAGGCTTAATACAACCTGGCTTAAGATAAGGAGTTTTCCTAAACCTTCCTCGCCATAAAAAAGTATGGTGAACACTGCCGGTACAATAGCCAATACACGGGTAAGCAGGCGGCGTAACCAGGGCTCTATCCGCAGGTTAATGTGCCCTTCCATAATGATTTGCCCGGCAAGCGTACCGGTAATGGTTGAGCTTTGCCCCGAGGCAATGAGCGCTATGGCAAATAAAGTAGGCGCAATTGCACCGAAAATATGCTCCAGCAGCTTGAATGCATCCTGAATCTCCGCTACTTCAAAATAGCCGTTTCTGAAAAAGGCGCTTGCTGCTAATATCAAAATAGCCGCATTTACAAAAAAAGCAAGATTAAGGGCTATAACCGTATCAAAAAGATTAAACTTAATCGCCGCCCTGAATCCTTCTTCGGTACGTGTTATTTGACGGGTTTGCACCAGCGATGAATGCAGATACAGGTTGTGTGGCATTACCGTAGCGCCAATAATGCCTATAGCTATATAAAGCATTTGCTGGCTTATTTTATCACCTTTAAACAGGTTGCCGGGAATGAAACCTTTTGCTACCTCTATTACATCGGGTCTAACGATAAACATTTCGACCAAAAAAGAGAGCCCGACTATAAAGATCATCGAAATAATAAAACCTTCGAGTTTGCGCATACCCTTATTCATGAGGTAGAGCATTAGCACGGTATCGGTAATGGTAAGCGATACCCCCCAGATTAATGGAAGATGAAACAGTAGTTTTAAACCAATGGCCATGCCGATAATTTCGGCCAGGTCACAGGCTATAATGGCTATTTGTGCCAGTATATACAGGCAAAAGTTTACAAAACGAGGATAGGCATTTTTAGAAGCCTGTGCAAGATCAAGCCCGCGCACTATCCCCAACCGGGCTGCCAGTGATTGCAGCAGGAGGGCAATCATGTTTGATACAAACAACACCCAGATCAGCTTGTATCCAAAAGCGCTGCCGCCAGCAATATCCGTTGCCCAGTTTCCCGGATCCATATAGCCTACGCTCACCAGGTAAGCCGGGCCCAGGAAAGCCATTAGCTTACGCCAGCCGTTTTTGTTTTCGGTGGTTACTGATCCGTGTACATTGCCTAAAGATTCGTTGTGTGTATTGTTCATAGGGCTATAAGCAAGTTGTTGGCTACTTCGCGGCTGATATGCACTTCTTTATTGCCGGTTTGTACCACTACCGAATGGTCATATTCAATAATATCAGTGATCATTATTTTGCAGCCGATGGTAAGCTGTTTTTTATCGAGGTATTGTAAAAAGGATGAACTATGGTCGCGGACGCCTGAAATTATACCGCTTTGATTAACTGTTACTGCCGAAACCGGTTTTAACTCGTGCGTGTTAAAACGGCCGTTACAGTCAGGTATAGGGTCGCCGTGTGGGTCATGTTTTGGATAACCCATAAACTTGTCAAGGCGGTCAATTAACTCTTCAGACGAGATATGTTCCATCTCTTCGGCAAGGTCATGAACCTGGTCCCATTTAAAATTGAGTTTCTCTACAAGAAAGTACTCCCACAGCCGGTGTTTGCGGATAATGCTTATCGCTATTTTCTCGCCGGAAGGGGTAAGGCTTACTCCCTGGTAAGGGGTGTAATTGATGAGCGCTTTCTCAGCAAGTTTTTTTAGCATGTCGGTAACCGAAGACGCTTTGGTATTTAGCGAGGATGCGATTTGATTTGTACTTGCATTTCCATCATTTACAGAGAGATGATAGATGGATTTCAAGTAGTTTTCCTCGGCTAAAGTGTTCATTTAAACAAATCTAATAAAAAATTTAGACTAATCTAAAAAAATAAACGTTAGGAAATATGTTTTCGTTGAAGTACTTTAACGAAAAATTAAATTTTGCGAAGCAAGGAAAATACTATATTTGCATACAACTATGGCCGCCGAATTAGATAAAATAGACCTACAAATACTCAAGATTTTACAGGAAAACGGAAGGATAACCAACCTCCAGTTGTCTAACGAGATAGGGCTTTCGCCAGCACCTACTCTTGAACGCGTGCGTAAACTTGAGAACGCCGAATACATAAAAAGTTATCATGCACTGGTAGATGAAGAGAAGTTAGGATTAGGAATCAAAACCTTTATCCAGATCTCCCTTGATTTTCATCAAAAAAATACCATTCAAACTTTTTTGGATGAGATCAAGAATATTAAAGAAGTAACTGAGTGTCATCACGTCACCGGGCAGTGTGATTTTCTGTTAAAGGTATACGTACGCGACATCAAATCATACGAGCAACTCATCATGGAAAAGATCAGCCGCATTACTGTGGTTAAAACATTCCAAACCATGATGATCATGTCTACCAGTAAAAAAGAGCCTATAGTGCCGCTGGAGTATTAGATAAGAGTCAAGACTATAAGAATCAAGAGTCAAGAAGAAGGATTAAATATCTTTCATTTCTTGACTCTTTTTAGTTTCAGACTTTTTTAAATCTTGATTTCTTGACTCTTGCCGTCTTGATTCTTTCCCCTAATGTATTTGCCAGTCAATCTCTTTTTTACCTTCTTTTTTCAGGATCTCGTTAGTTTTTGAAAATGGTTTGCTGCCAAAAAAACCGCGATCGGCTGAGAAAGGCGAGGGGTGGGGAGAGCGAATAATGAAATGTTTTTTCTCATCAATCAAAACCGCTTTTGATTGGGCAAAGGCTCCCCACAGTATAAACACGATGCCTTCTTTTTTATCGGAAATGGTTTTGATTACCTCATCGGTAAATTCTTCCCATCCTCTTTTTTGATGCGAACCTGCATTGCCTGCCCTAACGGTTAATGTAGCGTTCAGTAACAATACACCTTGTTTAGCCCATTCTTCGAGGTTGCCATGTGCGGGGATTTTAAATCCGGGAATATCGTTTTGCAACTCTTTGTAAATGTTTATCAATGATCGGGGAATAGCAATGCCCTTTTGTACTGAAAAGGAAAGACCATGGGCCTGGTGAGCGCCATGATACGGGTCCTGCCCTAATATAACTACTTTAACATCATCAAAAGGCGTAGTATTGAAAGCGTTGAAGATTTCGCCGTTTTTAGGATAAACAACTTGCCCTGATTGCTGCTCTTCTTTTAAAAATTGTTTGAGTTTTATCATGTAAGGTTTGTCAAATTCCTGCTGTAAAACCTCAAGCCATGATGGTGGTAATGCAATCGCCATAAATATTTATATAGAAGTTGGTTTAGCGTACAAATAAACAGATATTTGCGCTAATATTAGTATCACAAATTATGTCAAATATTGTTCGGTTAGTTATTGCTTGTGTAGTGATGGGTGCGGCAGTTGCCCTTTGTGCATTCGGTTTTTGGGGATGGGGTATTTTTGTTCTGTTAATGGGCGGTATTATACTGCTTAGCTTCTTCTTTAACGAGAATATGATCATCGCCCAGTATTTTTTACGTAAGGAAAATTCTGAAAAGTCGGAAGTATGGTTGTTGAAAATTACCGATTACGAAAAACAGCTGCACAAAAACCAGCATGGTTACTACAACTTGCTGATCGGTTTGATCGAATCACGCAAGGCGCCAATGAAATCAGAGAAATATTTTAAGAAAGCTCTGTCGCTGGGTATGAAAATGTCGCACAATATAGCTTTGGCGAAGTTGAGCCTGGCCGGTATCTCAATGGCAAAACGTAACAAGCGCGAAGCACAAATGTATTTGTCGGAAGCTTCAAAAGATGATAAGAACAAATTGCTTACCGAACAAATTAAAATGATGAAAGGCCAATTAGCCCAAATGGATAAGCAAGTAGTAAGAGGTGGATATCGTCAGTTCTAAGAAAAAGAACAGATAGAAAAAGGGGTAAAAATAAAAGGGACGCGAAAACCGCGTCCCTTTTATTTTTCTTCAATGGCGCTGAAATAATCAGGCGTTGCTGAATGGTTTTGATAAGGCTGAACGTAGCTGTCTGTGTATGATGAATATTCAGATTCTTCAGACGGATTGGCCACTTCAACAAGTTTCAATAAACTCCTGATGAACGACAGGTTAAAATTGCTCCTGTTAAGTTTGATCAGGTATTCGTTTTCGGTGATCTCTAATATTGAGTTGGTCATGATATTTGTAATATATGTTTATTACAATAATAGCTAACTCTTTTTAAATGAAAGTATTATTTTTTTTAAGCTTTTGTTAAGAAATTATAACCGCTGAATGGAGGGATTACGCTGATTGCGTTGATTTTCTTATCGAGAACCCTGATTTTCTTGATTAAAAGATTTCTTGATAGATCATAAACTAAAATGGCCTGCACGAAGCAGGCCATTATTAAATATCAGGGTAATCCTAAAATCCCATAAATCAAGGTTTTACTTAAACCAAGCCATTACCTCTTCTTTGGTTGGCATGGTTATATCCAGTTTTAGTTTTTTACGCATCCCGCCAAGATCGTTAAATACCTTGTTGGGGTTAGCTGTTTTTAATTCTTCAACCGTATTAAAGCCCATTTTATTCAATACAGGAACCCATTCAGCAGATACACCTATGTTTATAAAGTCCTCCGCAGTGGCGACCTTGGCTTTTTTCTCAGGACGCATTTGCGGGAAGAACAATACTTCCTGGATGGTGCTCTGATTCGTCATCAGCATCACCAGCCTGTCGATACCGATACCTAAACCAGATGTTGGCGGCATACCGTATTCAAGCGCGCGTAGAAAATCGTCATCCATGGCCATAGCTTCGTCATCACCACGACCGGCCAGGATCAGCTGCTCTTCCAAACGCTCACGCTGGTCGATAGGGTCATTCAGCTCCGAGTAAGCATTTGCTATCTCTTTGCCATTCACGAATAACTCAAAACGCTCAACCAAACCTTCTTTAGTACGGTGCTTTTTGGCAAGCGGCGTCATTTCGATAGGATAGTCGGTAATATAAGTAGGCTGGATCAGGTGATGCTCAACTTTAGCGCTGAAAATCTCGTCGATCAGTTTGCCTTTGCCCATGCTTGGGTTTATTTCTATTTTTAGTTCGTTACAAACTTCGCGCAAGCCTGCTTCGTCCATTGCCGATACATCAATACCAGTATATTTAAGGATCGAATCATACATCGATAGCTTTTCGTATGGGCCTGCAAAGTTAATTTCATTGCTGCCAACCTGTACAACCGGGATTCCGTGAACTGCTTTGGCAACAGTTTCCAGGCATTCCTCAACCATGGCCATCATCCATATATAGTCTTTATAGGCTACATAAATTTCCATGGCGGTAAACTCCGGGTTGTGGGTGCGGTCCATGCCCTCATTACGGAACATTTTGCCAAACTCATAAACACCGTCAAAACCGGCAACGATAAGTCTTTTTAAGTAAAGCTCGTTGGCAATACGTAAAAACAAGGGCATATCCAGCGTGTTATGGTGCGTTGCAAACGGACGGGCCGCCGCACCGCCATGAACAGGCTGCAGGATTGGAGTTTCCACTTCCATCCATCCCTGGGTGTTAAAGTAACTGCGCATAGCGCTGATCACTTTTGAGCGGTTGATGAAAATCTGTTTGTAATCCGGGTTAACGGTTAAATCCACGTAACGCTGGCGGTAACGCAGTTCAGGGTCGGTAAAACCATCGTGGATAGTTCCGTCTTCTTCACGTTTAACAACTGGTAGCGGTTTCAGAGATTTTGAAAGCACAACCAGCTCACGTACGTGAACAGAGATCTCGCCTGTTTGAGTAAGGAACACATAGCCTTTTACGCCAACGTAGTCGCCAATGTCCAGTAGTTTTTTGAATACGGTATTATATAAAGTTTTATCCTCGTCAGGGCAAATATCATCGCGTTTTAGGTAGATCTGCACACGGCCGGTTGAATCCTGCAGTTCGGCAAACGAAGCGCTGCCCATAATGCGGCGAGTCATGATCCTGCCTGCAATTACAACATCCTGGTAGGCCTCGGGTTTATCCTTAAAATTATCAGCTATATCCTGTGCCCAGGCGTTAACATTAAAAGCTTCGGCAGGGTAAGGGTTAATTCCCAGTGCACGTAGCTCCTGTAAAGATTTGCGGCGAATGATCTCCTGTTCGGATAATGCAATACTCATGTGATGTACGGTATTTTAATAAAGGTGCAAAAATAGCGTTTTTAATGAGTTCTTTTTAAAGAGATTTTGAATAGTGGTAAATGAAAGTTAAGTCAACTCTTCAATCCTACAAAACCGCTACTTGTATCAAATATTTTACCCCTTTAAAATAATCGGTCTTAAAAACGTGTTACTTTAGCAAAACCATTATAACACTCCAAAAGCGATGAAAAAACTACCTGCTCTTATTCTATTGATATCGGCCCTGTCGGTTAAGGCATTTGCCCAAACGGATGCAAGCCTTTACGACCCCAATACCAAACCTCAATTAGTTGCCAAGCAATTTTCGTTTACCGAAGGCCCGGCTGTCGATAAAAAAGGCAATGTGTTTTTTACAGATCAGCCCAACAACAAGATCTGGAAGTATGATACCGATGGCAAGCTTTCTGTTTTCCTGGATAGTGCGGGCCGCTCAAACGGGATGTATTTTGATAAAAAAGGGAATCTCATTAGCTGTGCCGATGCTGATGATCAGCTTTGGTCTATCAGCCCGAAAGGCAAAGTAACCGTTTTGCTGAAAGATTACCAGGGACATAAATTTAACGGCCCTAATGATGTTTGGGTAAGCCCGGACGGGGGCATCTATATAACCGATCCATACTATCAACGTGATTACTGGACCCGCAAGCAACCTGATCTTGACGGACAAAAATTATACTTCCTGGCCAAAGGCAAGGCACCGGCTGTTATGGTTGATGATAAGTTTGTGCGTCCTAACGGCATCATCGGAACTCCGGATGGTAAGACTTTGTATGTAGCCGATATCGGCGATAACAAAACCTATCGTTACGATATCAATAAAGATGGTACATTAACCAACCGCACCCTGTTTATCGCTATGGGCTGCGATGGTATGACAATAGACCAACATGGCAATATTTATATGTGCGGTAAAGGAGTTACCATAGTTAACTCTAAAGGCGAAAAGATTGGCCACATAGATATCGATGAACCGTGGACTGCCAACATCTGTTTTGGCGGAAAAAACAAAGATGTATTATTTATAACCGCATCAAAGGCAGTTTACACCTTTAAAATGAATGTAAAAGGAGTGGATTGATCCGGTCACTATACTATCAGTATACCCATGACAAAATAAAGTAAGGGTCATCCTGAGTGATTTAAATCCGCTGGAGTCTGAAGGCAATGACATCTCTTCCACGTCATTGCTGAGTTACGAAGCAATCCCTTTATCGGCAGACAAGGTGCTTAGTGGTATTGAACTTGCATTGTCGCGCTCTTGGCCGCGCGGGGCCAGGTACTTTTGTCTTGATACAAAAGTACCCAAAAAATCAAGTCAGCAGGGAGGCTTCTTTGCGCTCACCCACTCCACAGCCCGTCGCGCGGGCCTTTGCCCTGCAAAACGGGCAGAACCACGGGCTGCAATTATTTTGCCCCGCTACGCTCGCGCTTTCCCAATGCTTCTGCAAAAACTTGCTATGCCCCTTCCTGCGCTCAAGACCACCATTGTTCTGCCCGCTTTCACCCGAAGCTTACCTGCTGACGGGAGCATCCTTAATTTAATTATCTCATGGGTAGCTTGTCGAAGCATGGTGGGCGGGACTCTGCGCGCGAGTCTTCGACAAGCTCAGACTGACAGGCCTCTTTTGTCATTTCACCTTTGGAGTTCACAGGATTTAAATATTTAGCAAGACAAACACCAGGTGTTCAATTTTTAAAAGTGTGAACACTTCTTGTTTTTGCCTGAATTTTATCAATTGATAATCAATGTGTTATAAATATCAAGAAATGTTCAATAGCGAAATTTGAACATCTTAGTGCTGATACTCAATGTGTTGTAATATTTGGCTTCTGAAAGTTGAACACCCGTTTTTCAAAAATTGAACACCCGCGAAAAAGCCAACAAAGAGGCCGGGAATATTATATACTCCCGGCTTTCCTTTTTCAATTACCAATTTCTTATGTTCCCGAGGCTCCGGTATCTACCTTAACTTCAAGCGCTGTCCTAACCGCAGTTGGCAGGCTTGAGAGCAGGGTATAACCGGTTGCTGTTTCAATATCTTTGATAGTTGTTATGTACTTGGTCCAGTCGGAGTTGATGGTGTTAACATTAGGGGTATTTACCGCGATAACCCTTGTTGAAGCGGTAACCCTCGCAACGTCGCCATCACCTTTGGGGATGATCAGGGCGACTTTCCAAACGTTACTCGGTACATTTACGTGGCCATTATTGATGGTACTGGCAGCCCCGTTTGAGCCTGTTCCCCCTGTACCATAGCTGCCCATAATTATGTAAACCTCGTTACCGGCCGCCACTTGTTCGCGCAGGTAATTTTCAAGATTGGCCCAGGTTTGCTGGTTATTTTGCGGTGCCTGTGGTATCATATTGGTCATCAGGAAGGTTGAGGAATTAGCGTTGGCTGAACTGGTACGATCGGCCGAGGGACAGTTATGTCCCCTGTCGAACCCGCTGCCCGAATAGCTGTTGCTTTCTACCTGGTACCAGCCGGCAGGAATCCCGCTCCAGCCTGCAAAATTATCCAAACGACCAGTCGCGTTGGTGGTATTGGTCGCGTCAAGGTGCCAGCTTACCCAGTTGGGTTCGCCTTTGGTGGCGTTGTATGATTCTACATAATACTTCTGATCTATCAGGTAGTTATCCTTAGATGCCAGTGTTGAAAGGGCGTTTGAAGGGTTGCCAAAAAGCAGGTTGCTATTATCGCCGCTTGCAGGCGGGGCGTCTGCGCCGGCAGTAACGTCCCTTGGTGTTGCTGAATTTGATGTGCCGGTAGTATCGCTGCCGCCCGTATCAGGTATGCCAACGGTTATGCCCGGATCGCCGGTACCTTTAAAGGTAATATCATCGATGTTAATGCGGGTTGTGCCTGCTTTTTTGATCTCAAACCTAACTTTACCCGTAACGCTCACTTTAAATGAGTCGGTTACCAGGGTGGTATTGGTTTCAGTAATATCAGTGCCTACCTGCGTGTAATTCGCCCCGCCGTCGGTCGACATTAGCAACTGCCAGGTCGATGTGGCATCGCTGCCATATTTACCGTGTTTAATGTATAAAGTAGTAAGGCCTTTGATATCAAAATTCATCGCGATATCCCCGGTACGCAGCCTTACAGATTTACTGCCATCTTTAAGGTCGGCAGCGAGATTGCCTATCAGGGCATCGCTAAAATTCCAGCTTCCGGTGCTTAGGGTTACATCGGCTGCTGCGTAGGCGGTTTTACTGCCCTGTTCAAAACCTTCGGTAATGGAATAAGGAACCGGGGCAGGAGGGCTTGCTGTAGTATCGCCGGTTTTGGGCGGGATAGGCGAGTTTTTAAGGTCTTTGGAACATCCGGCAAGGGTTAAAGCTAAACCCAGGCCAATAAGTAGGTTGTTAATTTTCATAATGTTGTTTTTTATGATAGATAGATAATGCATAGCAAATGCGTTTACGCTGCGTAAATTTTAAAACCGGAAAGATTTAGGAGAACTAAAAGAAACAGGAATACGCATTCACATGCTCCTGTTGGGATATTATTGTGCCATTACAAGGCCGGTGCACTGCTTGCACTCAAATAGTTAAAACTTAAATATTAACACCACCGGCTTTGGCAGTTGCCATAAGCACCATATCAACCTTTCAAAATTGAACTTTATGTATTCAATTTAGGTTAAATCAATGTTAGTAAATAGGTTTTGAATAGTAACTTTTCAGTTGCAAAGCAATGGTATAAACAACACCCGTAGGGTTGTAGCTTTATTATAAATGATTGATTTTTAAAATAAAAACCCTTATACCGGTTAAGGTATAAGGGTTTTATCCGCCAGTTGTTATGTTAATTTATTGTTTTGGCTTGCCATCGGCATCAAGTTCAACAATCGGGTAGCCCAGTTTTTGCAGGCCCGGATAGATCCTTGCCTTATCGCCAACAACCAAAATGATCATGTTGTCGGGATTGAGGTATTTTGAAGCAAGGCCATTGATCTCGGCGGGAGTAATGGTCGATAGTATCTTGCTTTGTTCGTCAACAAAAGTAGGTTTAAGGCCGTACTCCTGGATGCGCGATAAAAACGCCGCTTTTTGGGCGTTGGTTTCATAACGGCGGGCATCACTCTGGCCGATAGAAGTTTGGGTGAACTTCAATTCTTCGGGTGTAATCCCGTTTTTTTGGTAGTTGGTGATCTCCTTCATAAACTCAACCACCGAGCTATCGGTAGCCGTAGCCAATACGCCGGCCGAAGCGGTGAAGTCGCCGCCATATTTACCCGAACTGAAAGATGAACGGGCACCATATGTCCAGCCTTTTTTCTCACGCAGGTTAAGATTGATGTGACTGTTGAATGCGCCCCCTAAAATGTAGTTGGCTATATTCAGCTTATAATAATCGCCTGTTGCATCATAGTTTAGTTTATCCAGATACCCGATACGGATCTCAGATTGTGCCGCGCCCGGGATATCAACCAGGTATAAAGTGGTTTTATCAAATGTTTTACCCTCAGCAGGAGCCGGGATGGTCACCTTTTTATCCTTCCAGGTATTGAGGAAAGCGAGCGCGCTTTTTGCAGATGTCTCGCTAACATCGCCTACCACAACAATTTTGGTTAACGATGGTGAAAAGTTTTTATCGTAATAGTCCTGAACATCCTGCAACGTTATACCCGCAACAGTTTCTTCATTACCGCCTGCAGCGTAAGTGCGTACGTTATCGGTACCATAAAGGATTTTGCTGTAAACTGTGCTGGCTACGCCTGCAGGTTGGGTTTTAGCTTGTTTAAAGCCTTCCAAAGTTTGCTTCTTGATCCTGTCGAGCGCGTCCTGGGTGAATTTAGGGTGATATAACCTTTCTTCGAGCAGGGACATTGTCTTGCCCAGGTTTTTGGTGAGCGACGATACCTCAGCATCAATCTGATCTAAACTGGCATAAAAAGTAATACTGCTGCCCAGTTTATCCAGTTCGGAGTTGAAATCTTCGGCAGTGTATTTCTGGGTTTCTTCATTCATCATACGGCCGACAATACCTGCCAAACCTGCTTTTGATGGATCATTGATGGCAAACAAGCCGCCGCCTTTAATAGAGATCGACATGGATACCGATGGGATCTCGTTATTTTGCGTGCCGATGATATTGATACCATTTGATGTATTGGCCGACCAGATAGCCGGAACTTTAATGGCCGGGTTAGGGCCAACGCCCGGTTTTGCAGCACGATCAAAACTATCTTTAGGCTTGTGATAGGTTAAACCATTATAACCATAATCGGGGGCTTTGTAGCCTGTGGTATCAACAGTAAAATTATCGGGTGCTACAGGTTGCAGATTACCGCCTTTAGGCAATACGCTTAATATTACCGCCGGTTTACCTTTAATGTACTGGTTATAAACGCGCATTACATCCTCTTTGGTTACCGCCCGGATAGCAGCCAGTTCGCGGCCGATCTGGTTAGGGTTACCGGTGAAAGTTTGCGCCTGTGCCAGTTCAGATACTTTACCGCTTACGCTCGATAAGCTGTTGATGTAATCGGCTTCGGCGGTGGCTTTAAAGCGGGCCAGGTCATCGTCACTTACACCTTTTTTCTCAAACTCGGCTAATGACTCGTCTACCAGTTTCTTGGCATCAGCCAAAGTTTGCCCCGGGAAAGGTATAACCCGCATGCTGATCTCACCGGCCAGTTCGGTATTGGATGAACTCATGGTGGCCTGTGCCGCCTTACGGGTTTTTACAAAGTTTTTGTAAAAGATAGAGTTACGGCCCTGCCCGATGATGGCCGATAAAGCATCAAGAGGCGACATGTCTTTATCATAGATCTTTACGCCGGGATAACTTACAGACAACAAGGGGAACTTGGCGTAATTATCCGTGTAGGATACATACCTGTCGGCCTTTAATACGGGTGCAGGTAAATACATATTCTTTACCACAGGACCTCTTGGGATCCCTCCAAAATATTTGCTCACCCAGGCAAGGGTTTGTTTTGGGTTAAGATCGCCGCCAATGGTTAGCGTGGCATTATTAGGGCCGTACCATCTCAGGAAAAAGTTTTTAAGATCATTTACGCCTACTTTATTCAGCTCCTCAATATAGCCAATGGTAAGCCACGAATAGGGGTGGCCGTATGGATAAAGTGTTTTTGAAGCATACTGGCTAACTAAACCGTATGGGCGGTTATCGTAGTTTTGCCCGCGTTCGTTTTTTACGGTTGCACGCTGCACCTCAAATTTTTGCTGGGTGACAGCATCGAGCAGGAAGCCCATCCTGTCCGACTCCAGCCAAAGCATTTTTTCCAGTTGATTGGCGGGTACGGTTTCATAATAGTTGGTACGGTCGCGGTTAGTTGAACCGTTTAGGGTACCGCCTGCTTCGGTGATGATCTTAAAATGATCGCCATTGGCTACATGATCTGATCCCTGGAACATCATATGCTCAAAAAAGTGGGCGAAGCCCGATTTACCGATCTCCTCACGGGCCGAGCCTACGTGATAGGTGATATCAACGTGAACAAGCGGATCGGAGTGGTCTTCGGCTAAAATAACCGTTAATCCGTTAGGTAATACATATTTTTCATAGGGGATCACCAGCTCGGTCCCCTTGCGGGTAACCTTTTCAATAAGCTTTGGTTGCGCGGCGGTTTGGGCAACCGCGTTAAGCGCCAGTACAGCAATTGATGGAGTGATCAATGCGTGCTTTAAAAGTTTGATCATTTGTGTTAATTGTTTAAGTATTAGTCAGTCAACCGATGTTTTCTTTTGTAAACACCGGAACCACTATATTAAGCAATTTATACTACTGGTTAATATTGTTGCGATGTAATTTGATTTGTGTAACGGATTTGTGACGGGTGGGTGCATTTTTCAATTCCCTCCCTGAAAGTTTAAGCTAACCCGCAAAATAATGGTCAAATAGCTGTTGCCAATTTAGTAATCAGGTTAGTTGAACCCCTCTGGGGTTCGGATAAGGATAGGATGCTATTCTACAAACCTTTTCCCCCTCTGGGGGACTTTTACAATTTAATAGACTGGTATTACTTTAGACGCGCTTAAAAACAGGTGCACCAGAGGTGCAAAAGGTTTGTAGCATGAAAAATAGAAATATCCTTTGCCCCAGAGGGGCAAAACAAACGCCTTGCTGATTATACGACAACAATTTTGTGGGTAGAGAGGCGGCGCGCAGGAAAAGAGCGACGGCAAGGGTGTTTTTGCTACGTGTTTAGAAAAAATGCTGAAACACGCCCTACACCTCTCAAGAGGGGAATCGCACAATTCCACGCTTTTGATGACCCATAGAAACAAAAAAGGTACCTAAATAAGTACCCTTTTTCTATTAATGTTAACTATCTATTTATCTCCAACCACCACCAACAGCCTGGTATAAATTAACCGAGCTTAAAAATATGTCACGTTTAATACCGGCCAGCTCAAGTTCGGCATCAAGTACGCTGCGTTGCGCGGTGATAATTTCAAGGTAATTGGCCCGGCCAACAAGGTATAAATCGTTAGCTACAGACAGGGCATTGTTTAGCGATTGCAGCTCCTGTTGTTTAAATTCAAAAGCACGGTTAAAATTCTCTATCCCGCTCAAATTATTCTTTACTTCCTGGAAACCTGAAAGGATACTTTTTTGATAATTGTACACCGCTATTTTCTGCTCGGCTATAGTCCGCTCATATTCTGCTTTGATAGCCTTGCGGTTAAAAATAGGGGCGGTGATACCTCCTAAAATACCATAAGTAAATGAAGCGGGATCGAATAACAAGTTTGCCCTGAAGCTATTATAGCCAACATACGGAGTTAAAGTTAAAGTGGGGAAAAAGTTTGCCCTTGCCGCTTTAATGTCCGCGTTCATGGCGGTAAGCTCCAGCTCCGCACTTCGGATATCCGGGCGGTTCAGTAACATTTGCGATGGAACTCCTGTGCCAACAACCACCGGTAGTTTCGTTTTCATGATAGAAGTATCCCGTGTTACCGTGCCCGAATAACTTCCCGTTAAAAAACGAAGCTGGTTTTCAGTCTCGGTAATTTGCTGCCGGGTAGTGTATTCTAATCCTTTGGTGCGGGCTAACTGGGCCTCAAATTGTTGAACAGCCAACTCCGTAGCGCGGCCACCCAGTTTTTGGATTTTAACGATCTCCAGGGCATGTTCCTGTAGCTTAATATTCTTTTTGATGATGCCTAATTCGGTATCGTAAGCCAGTAACTGATAATAAAGCCCGGCAATTTGGGCAGTGAGGGCTGTTGTTACCAGGCGATAGCCGCTCTGGCTGGCCAGGAAACGGGCAAAGGCGGCTTTTTTCTGATTGTTCAGCTTACCCCACAGGTCAACCTCCCATGAGCTTTGAAAACCCAGGAAATAGTTAGGTACAGGATTGGGGATATGCTGATCGCTATTGATGTTATTTGAAAAATTGGTGTCGTAATTACCTACGCCGTTTTGGGTATAATCACCATATTTTTCAACCCCTGCGTTGGCGGCCAGGTTTATGGTAGGTAAAAGCTTTGAGGCGTTGAACCGTAGATTGGCCCGCGCGGCTTCAACCCTTTGCAGGGCGCTTAACAAATCGGGGTTTGCTTTAAGGGCTGTGTCAATCAGGTTAACGAGCCTCTGATCGGCAAAAAACTGGCCTATTGGTAAGGCCGCAATTGTTACCGTATCAGTACTGTTATTGAATGACGATGGCAGATTAGCAGCCACTTCCTGGCCCGTGACCGGTTTGTAGCTTTTACAGCCGGCCATGATTACCATCAAAAGTGCCGTATGGAGTATATAGAAAATTGCTTTTTTTAGCATTGCAGATCTTGATTAATTATTAACGATATCCAGCTCATGATGAGTTACTTCTGTGGCTGGTTTTTGCTTTTTATTGCGTTCGGCCAAACCAGCGAAGATGACATACAAACCCGGAATAAGGATCAATCCGAAAATAGTTCCCATCAGCATACCTCCGGCAGCAGCGGTACCGATAGAGCGGTTACCCATAGCGCCCGCACCGCTGGCCACGCATAACGGTATCAAACCGGCTATGAACGCCAACGAGGTCATGAGGATTGGCCGTAAACGGGATACTGCACCTTCAATAGCGGCTTTTAGCACGCTCAATCCTTCTTTTTGCCGCTGGATAGCGAACTCAACAATAAGGATGGCATTTTTACCTAACAAGCCGATAAGCATTACCAGCGCCACCTGGGCATAAATGTTGTTTTCGAGCCCGGTGATCTTCAGGAAGAAGAACGCGCCGAAAATACCGGTAGGCAATGAAAGGATAACCGGAAGCGGCAGCAAAAAGCTTTCGTATTGGGCAGCCAGCAGCAGATAAACAAAGATCAAACAGATCACAAAGATGTAAATAGCCTGGTTACCCGAAAGGATCTGCTCTCGCGTCATGCCCGACCATTCAAAGGCGTAACCTTTCGGCAGTTTTTCGGCAGCGATACGTTCAATGGCTTTAATGGCATCGCCGCTGCTGAAGCCTTTGTCTGCATCGCCGGTAACCATGGCCGACGTATACATATTATAGCGGGTGAGCTGTTCGGGGCCGAAAACCTTCTCCATTTTAATGAATGTGGAGAACGGCACCATTTCGCCTTTATCGTTCTTAACCTGCAGGTTTAAAACATCCTCGGGGCGCGACCTGTATTCGGGCGAGGCCTGTACCATCACCTTATACATCTGCCCGAAACGGATGAAATTGGAAGCATAGAAACTCCCCATTAATGTTTGCAGGGTCGACATTGCTTTATCAATCGTAATGCCCTTTTGAGCCGCTGTTTGCTGGTCGACAGAGATCATATACTGCGGAAAGTTAGGGTCAAAGCTGGTGAAAGCTCCGGCAATTTCCGGTGAGGCGTTAAGCGCATTTACAAAGTTTTTAGTTACATCGGCAGCTTTCTGCAAATCGCCCTGGCCGCTTTTATCAAGTACCCTTATCTCGAAACCGCTGGCGTTACCAAAGCCCGGTACGGTAGGCGGGGGGAAGAACTGGATAGAAGCATCGCCGATATTCTTGGTTTTTGCGGTCAGCTCGGCAATAATATCATCCAATGATTCACTGCGCTCATCCCATGGTTTAAGGTTGATCATGGCCATGCCGTACGACGCACCGGCAATCTCGTTCACCAAACTGTAACCCGAAAGGGTTGAAACCGATTCGATAGATTTCATCGATTTGGTTTTGGCTTCAATCTCTTTCAATACCTGTTCGGTACGCTCAACTGTAGCACCTGCCGGGGTGGTTACGTTCACGTAAAGCATACCCTGGTCTTCAGTTGGGATAAAGCCCGTTGGCAAAATAGCGCTGGTTCCCCAGGTAAGGATAAAGAAGCCTGCCAATAATAGCAAAGTAATTCCCTTGCGCGGCGACAGGTAGGTCATGAAGGTTGAATACCTGTTCTGCAACCCATCATACCGTTTATTGAAACCGCCAAAAAAGCGCTGCATCAAACTTTTCTTTTTTGAAGCAGGGCTATGTTTCAGCATGATAGCACAAAGGGCAGGAGTGAGCGTCAAAGCATTGACGCCCGATATCACAATGGAAATAGCCAGCGTAAGCGAAAACTGCCGGTAAAATACCCCAACAGGCCCCGACATAAAGGCAACCGGCACAAACACCGCCGACATGACCAGCGTAATAGCCACAATAGCACCGCTGATCTCGCGCATGGCGCTTACGGTGGCATCCATGGCGTTCATGTGGTTTTCGGTCATTTTTACGTGTACGGCTTCCACTACTACAATTGCGTTATCCACCACAATACCGATGGCTAACACCAATGCGAAGAGCGTGAGCAGGTTGATGGAGAACCCCAGCATCTGCATAAAAAACAGCGAACCGATGAGGGCTACCGGGACCGCCAAAGCCGGGATCAGTGTCGACCGGAAATCCTGCAGGAAAATGAATACTACAATGAAAACCAGGATGAAAGCCTCAACCAGCGTACGTAATACTTCATGTATTGATGCATCCAAAAAGCGCGATACATCATAGTTTACGTTGAAGGTCATCCCGGCCGGAAATGAGCTTTCCTTAAGCTCGGCCATGCGGGTTTTAATGTTATTGATCACCTCGCGGGCATTAGAACCGGGGCGTTGTTTTATCATGATTGATGCCGAAGGCTTGCCGTCAGTATTGGAAACCATACTGTAGGTTAGGGAACCGAATTCAACATCAGCAATTTCTTTCAATCTTAATACCGAACCGTCTTCCTCGGCGCGGATCACAATATTTTCATATTGTTTAGGCTCAAAAAATTTGCCCGGGTAGCGCAATACATATTGCAGCATTTGCGGGGTTTTATCCGAGCTTTGGCCGGTTTTGCCCGGCGCGGCCTCTACGTTCTGGGCACGGATGGCATCTATCACCTCATCGGTTGATACCTTGTAGGCCATCATTCTGTCGGGTTTAAGCCATACGCGCATAGAGTATTCTTTAGCGCCCATGATCTCGGCACGGCCTACACCATCAATTCGTTTAAGTTCCTGTAAAACGTTGATATCGGTGAAGTTATAAATAAATTTTTCGTCCATGCTGGTGTCCTGGCTCATGATGTTCAGGTACATCAGCATACTGTTTACTTCTTTTTCTGTAGTAACACCGGCTTTGATCACTTCTTCCGGCATTTCGTCAATAATGGTGGCTACGCGGTTTTGAACGTTCACCGCGGCCTGGTCGGGGTCAACCCCAACGTTAAAGTAGATCTGGATCACCGTTAAGCCATCGTTACTGCAAACGGTCGACATGTAGGTCATCCCCGGCACACCGTTAATGGCACGCTCCAACGGAGTTGCTACGGCTTTGGCACATACCTCGGCATTGGCACCGGTGTAGTTGGCCGTTACTGTTACCGATGGCGGTACAATATCAGGAAACTGGGTAACAGGCAGCGTTATCAACGCCAGCACACCCAGCATGGTAATTATCAATGAGATAACAAGCGACAGCACTGGTCGCTTTATAAAAGTTTCGAACATAGTTTGTTAGGGTAAGTGTACAATAAACCCGCGCCGCGCGTTTTACGCGGCCGGAAAAAGGAAACCTTGGCAATAATTATTTCATTGCCAGCAACGAATCTTTTGCCATTTTCCTTGGTTTAATGATCATGCCGTCACGTACGTTCTGCGCTCCCTGGTACAAGATCCTGTCGCCCGCTTTCAGGCCGTCTTTTACAATATAATAGGTAGAAAAACGGGTTTGCGGCGAAAAGGCCTGCATGTGCAGTTTATTATCCTTATCAACTATGTATACGTAACTTTTATCCTGGATATCAAATACCGACTGCTGCGGCACCATGACTACGTTATTGGCTTTGGTAGATATGAAAAGCTTACCGGTAGCACCATGCCTCAATAACCTGTTTGGATTAGGGAATTTTGCCCTGAAATTGATTGAGCCCGTTTTTTGCTCAATTTCAGCTTCTACCGTTTCTATTTCGCCCTGGTAGGGGAAGTCCAGGCCATCTGCTAATACCAGCTTAACCTTATCACTTGTTTGGCCGGGAGCTGATTCCTTTTTGCGGATATATTGTAAGTATTCATTTTCAGGGAAGCTAAAATAAGCGTACATGGAGCTGATATCAGACAGGCTGGTAAGCAATGTGCCTTCATCAATCAAACTACCCGACTTAAGCGGGATCCTGTCGATGATGCCATCAAACGGCGCATGGATGTAGGTATAAGCCAGTTGGTCTTCGGCGCTTTGTACCATAGAGCGTGCTTCTTCAATGGTTGCCCGATCGGCACTCATCTTTGATTCGGCAACTTCCAGTTCAGACTTAGATATTACTTTCTTGTCAACCAGTAGTTTAACCCTTGCTACCTCAAGTTCGGTTGCTTTGGCTGCGGCCACGGCATTACTTAACGCGGCTTTAGCTTTTGACAGGTTTACTTTAAATTCCTGGTCGTTAAGCTTAAATAAAAGCTGGCCTTTTTTAACCTGCTTTCCTTCATCGATGTATATTTTTTCGAGGAAGCCGCGAACACGCGAACGGATCTCGATGTTTTTTTGTGCCTGGATATCGGCAACGTATGATTTTTGAAGAACGGTATCCTGCGTATTTAACGTAAGTACAGGCAGCTGAAGCGTATCGGAAGCGGCAGCTTCGTTATTGGTTTTGGCTTTGGTTGAGCAACCCGTGACAAATATGCCGGCGGCCATGGCCAGCAGGGGTATATAAATGATGATCCTTTTCATTTTTTTCCGGATAGATTATAGGCATAGCAGTGCTAATCACGTACTGTTAGCCAATGTTAAAATTTGATTTATAAAAACATGGATTTGCCGCAAAGGGCATCTGAAACGGAAAAAGGATCAGAACGGGCTGAGCCTGAAAAGGAAATTGTAATACGCAGGCAAAAAGCCTTTGATGGATTTATTCTGGTTTTGTCGTTTTTCGACTAATGATATAACATCTGCAAGTGAGGCCTGCTGACCAGGCATTAGTGCTGATGAATAATTTACCCGGCTGGGTAAAAAGCGTATGATGGTACGGTTATGATGAGCTTCGTTAGTATCTGAATCAGGTGAATCATCCTGAACCTCCTGCTGCTGAATTTGACCGATGATCCTTTGATGGGTACGGGAAATTAAATCGGCAGCCTGGCCGGATTTTTTGTAATGGGTTAAAATTGATTCGGCGTTAGCAGGGGCTACAGCTATTGCAAGCTGGAAAAAAAATAATGCGAAGAATATTTTTTTTATCGTCGGCGCCATGATTGCGAAAATACTAAAATATTTGAAGCTATCGAAATAGGTTTGTATTTTTTTTGATATAAAATGACTTTATTTTTATTTTTTGTTGCTGTTTTTTAGGATTTTATCTTTTTATAACTCAATTTTTACTTCGGTAGTTTTTATTTAATGCTTTCATAACAGCAAAAACGGTTATTTGTTCATGCTTCCTTAATACTGCCTAATAATATAGTTTGCAAGCTTTACTCAACGAATAATTGTATTTTAGCTACATGCTGCATCACGTTATTATTCAATGTGCCTGCCTGTTAACAGTTATCCTTTTTGTGGTAATGCTTGGGCAAAAAATCAAAATAGCTTATCCCATATTATTGGTTTTAGTCGGTTTACCTCTTGGTTTCGTTCCTTTTCTGAAAGGTATCGAAATACAGCCCGATCTGATCTTTGTTATTTTTCTGCCGCCTTTGTTGTATGAATCGGCCTGGAACACTTCCTGGAAGGATTTCTGGAAATGGCGCAGGGTGATCTCCAGTTTTGCATTTTTGATCGTTATTTTAACGTCATGTTTAATCGCGGTTGTGTCAAACAGCCTGATAGCGGGTTTTACCCTGCCCCTGGGTTTTTTGCTCGGGGGAATAATTTCACCACCTGACGCCGTATCAGCAAGCAATATCCTTAAAAATATTAAAATACCTAAACGCTTTATCGCCATTGTTGAGGGCGAAAGCTTGATGAACGATGCATCGAGCTTGGTGATATTCAGGTTTGCGCTTGCCGCGGTTGTTACCGGCAAATTTGCATTAGGACAAGCCACGCTAAGTTTTGTACTGGTAATTGTAATGGGTATCGTTATTGGATTGGCTGTAGGTTTGGTTTTTTATACCATACACCGCTGGCTGCCAACTACGGCTAATATTGATATTATCCTTACGTTTATTACACCGTATGCCATGTATATGGCGGCCGAAGAGTTCCACTTTTCGGGAGTGCTGGCTGTAGTAAGCGGCGGGTTGTTCCTGTCGTCACAACGGCACGTGATATTAAGTTACCGCAGCCGGTTGCAGGGAGTTAATGTTTGGGAAACGGTAGCTTTTGTTTTAAACGGGTTTGTGTTTATCCTGATAGGATTAGAGTTTCCGGTAATTATCAAGGCGCTTGGGCCCGAAGGCCTGAAACCGGCGATAAACTATAGCCTCATTATAACCTGTGTACTGATACTGGCCCGTTTAGCCAGTACTTTTGGTGCCTCTGTATTTACCGTATTCATTAGCCGTTACATTATCACTGCCGATCCGAGCCCGGGCTGGAAGGGGCCGTTATTGCTGGGTTGGGCAGGGATGCGGGGTGTGGTTTCACTTGCCGCTGCCTTGAGTATCCCCGAACTTTTACCGTCCGGTGCTGCCTTTCCTCAACGCAACCTTATTTTGTTTATCACATTCGTGGTGATCATGTTTACCCTGGTGGTTCAGGGCCTTACGTTGCCCTTATTGGTGAAGTTTGTAAATATGCCCGATCGCGACTATACCGTTTCGCCGGAGCAGCAAAAGCAGTTGGTCAGGAAAAAGTTATCGAAGTTAGCTTTACAAATACTTGAAGATAAATATGCCGACAGATTAGACGGTAACGATATGGTCAAGGCATTTAGGCTAAGGTTGAGTGCCGATATGGAACTGCTGAAAGACTGGGAAAAAGATGGCAGTGAACAACGCGCCGATAATTTTTATCATGATTACCGCATGATCCTGAATGACGTGATGGATCAGCAGCGTGCCTTACTGCTTACGCTGAATAAGAAAGAAAATATCAGCGACGATATTGTAAAGCAGCAATTAGACCTGCTTGATTTGGAAGAAGAAAAGCTGAGGCAGCATTTTGAGGTGGTGTAACTTATTATTTCTTTCATGCATAATGGCTACTTTTGCCGCTCTATATACATCAAACTATAATGAACTGGGATCAACTGTTATCGGCAAAACGCTGGGGTTACGAGGATAAATATATTGCAAACCATATCGATGCACGATCGGAGTTTCAGCGGGATTACGACCGGATAATTTTTTCATCACCCTTCAGGAGGTTGCAAAACAAAACCCAGGTATTCCCTTTACCCGGAAGCATTTTTGTACATAACCGGCTTACCCATAGTTTGGAGGTAGCCAGTGTGGGCCGCTCGTTAGGGCGGATGCATTTTAACAGGATGCTTAAAGAAGATCCCGAGGTTGAAAAGAAATATCCGCTGATCAGTGAGATCGGCAATATGGTGGCTGCCGCCTGCTTAGCCCATGATTTGGGTAATCCCGCCTTTGGCCATTCGGGCGAATCAGCCATTTCACATTATTTTGCAGAAGGAGCAGGTAAGGATTATAAAGACACTGTTACCGCGCAGCAATGGGAAGATCTCACTCATTTTGAGGGTAACGCTAATGCTTTGAGATTATTAACACATCCGTTTGCCGGTAAAGGCCGGGGGAGTTTGGCATTAACTTATTCAACCATCGCTTCTATTGCAAAATACCCGTGTTCATCTGTAGCCGGGCATAAAAAGGGTATCATCTACCGAAAGAAATATGGATTTTTCGCTTCCGAGCAGCAGGACTTTGAAAAGATAGCCAATGATTTGGGTTTGATCAGGGTAGAGGACGATGAGCTTATTTACAAAAGGCATCCATTAGTATACCTTGTTGAGGCGGCTGACGATATTTGCTACAATGTCGTTGATCTGGAAGATGCCCATCGCCTTAAAATACTCTCCTATGAGGAAGTGAAAGCATTGCTAATGCCATTGTGTACTATTCCCCGGATGGAAGAGCGACTGGAAGAGTTTGATGATACAGATGCCAAAGTTGGCTATTTGAGGGCAATAGCAATAAATACCCTGGTAAATCAATGTTCAAATCTGTTTTATGACAAACAGGAAGAGATCATGAACGGTGATTTTAATTCGGCGCTGATGGATGCGATTGAAGAACCGCTCCGGTCTGCCATGAAAGCAATCGAAAAGGTTTCTGTAAAAAAGATCTACAACTATAGTTCGGTAGTGCAAAAGGAAGTTGCTGGTTATAAGGTAATGGGTGGTTTATTGGAAGAGTTTGTCCCTGCTTATTTAAAAAATAATTCAAAATACCACGAGAAACTGATCGAACTGATCCCTAAACAGTTTTTAACCAAAGCCAACGACGATTATTCAAAGATCCAGACCGTTCTTGACTTTGTTTCGGGCATGACCGATCTGTATGCGGTTGAGTTGTTCAGAAAAATTAAGGGGATTTCGTTCCCGTCAATGAGCTGATATACACGAATGCCCGGACGAGGCGTAATAATTCGTGCAAATAATAGTTATTATTGCCCTATGCCGAAAGATATCCGACCTGTACAGATGCATACCATGGAGCAATTGCTTGCTCCGCTTGGTGTTACCAATCAGTATAAAGGCCTGCATATTATGTCGTTTAATCCGGGGGATATTGAGGTGCCTATTTTGCATCCCTTCCGGTCAGACCATTTTTTTTTAACGCTTGTTCATGAAGGTGAGCTATCAATTAATGCCAACCTTTTGGAGTACAACTTAAAAAAGAATAACATCCTGATGGTAGCGCCCAATACCGTTCGCCAGTTTCTGAATGTTTCGCCAGATTGCAGGCTTACCTCGATCATATTTACCTCGGCTTATCTATCTGCTACCAGTATCCACACAAAAAATGTGGAAGCGTTTGATTTTTTATCATCGCAGGTAAATCCGTTACTGGTTATTGATCAGGAGCCGGCCGATAATCTTATATCAATTATGAAAATCCTTGAAAGTAAAATGGATAATCGTAATGATCTGGCATTCCAGGATGAAGTTGTGCTAAGCATTTTTACCGGTTTTGTTTATGAGATAGGCGCGCTATATCAAAAGCAACAAAAAATAGCGGAAGTAAAGGGTACACGAAAGGAGGAACTGACTTTTCGGTTTCTAAAAATCCTTCCGCAGCATTTTAAGGAAGAAAGAAGCGTACAGGCTTATGCTGCCATGCTGAATATCACCCCTAAATACCTTTCGCAAACTGTAAAGGAAATAACTGGCAAAACCGCGGGCGAGTTCATTGACGAGATTGTGATCCTGGAAGCTAAAGTCGCCCTTAACGACCCCTCGTTAACCATAGCCCAGATTGCTGCTTATCTCAACTTTGCCGATCAGTTCTTTTTTAGCAAGTTTTTCAAAAAACAATGCGGTACCAGTCCCAGTAAATACCGTCAAACGCCTTTATAAGCCTATAGCCCTCCCTGGAGAAATTCTTCTCAGTCCGATCTCATTGGTGCGTAGTTACTACGCTATTCGTTATAATTTTAATTGCAAATGATAAGTATCGTTGCAACGCTGTAATTATTATTACCATTCCATTACAATGTTTTTAGTGAAAACGACTTTTTGACATATTGCGCCATCCTTTAAACATTCTGCAAAAACGATAATTAAGCCACTTTTGCCCTGTCATCAGTTGTTGATGCAGCCGGGCGTAATAGTGTGCCCGGTTAAACGCCAGGTTTGTTTATGCCGATAAGGGACACAGGTGCCGAACAATTAATTAAGGACACCGCTAAACACATTTTTTTTGCCGAGGGCCGGCTCCATGCCAATACCCAGGATATCGCCGACGCGGCCGGTGTAAGCCGCACCTTGTTAAATTACTATTTCCGCACTAAGGACGTTTTAATTGAACAGGTGTTTAAGGAAGCAATGCTTGCTTTAACAACCCGTCTCGACGCTGTTATGGCATCCGACATGCCGTTTAAAAGCAAGGTTGAAAGCTTTATAGAGTTGTTTTTAACTGAGGCCAACAATTATCCCTACCAGGAAACTTTCCTGATCACCGAGATCAATTCAAACATCTGTAAGTACACAAACGAGGCCAGGCCGCATCATATCAATAAGTTCATGGAGCAGATCGGCGCCGAAATGGAAGCAGGTAATATTGAACGGATGAACCCCATGCATTTTGTGCTGAACCTGTTTTCGCTGATGTCATACCCGCTTATCATGGGGCCCATATATAAAAAGGCCTTTAACCTGAGCAACGAAAGTTATACCTGCCTCATTAATGAGCGAAAGAAGATGATCTGTAAAATGATTTTCCAGTAAAAAATTTATCCGGTGATTAACGCAATCGTCAAACAAAATAATTTAACACACATCACAATGTCTTCAATATCAATTCACTCCAATAACTACAAGTTTATATTTATGAAAAATACAGTTCAACTGCTAACCGGCTTTGGGGTCGCCTTAATTTTATTGTCGTCATGTGGCGGCAGCCAAAACCAGGGCGGCGCCATGGCTGCGGGAGGCCCCCAGCCACCGCAAAGCTACCCGGTTTTTAAAATCAGTTTACATGACGCTACGCTAAACAACGAATACCCTGCCACACTCCAGGGGCAGCAGAATATAGAGATCCGTCCTAAAGTTGATGGTTATGTAGATAAGATCTACATTGACGAGGGCAGCGTTGTAAAAAAGGGCCAGCTGCTTTTTAAGCTCAGCGCGCCGCAATATGCCCAGGATGTAAACACCGCGACCGCGGCCATAGCCAGTGCCGAAGCTGATGTAAGCGCTGCCCAACTGCAGGTTAACAAGACCAGGCCGTTGGTTGAAAAAGATATCATCAGCCATTATGAGCTTGAATCGGCGGAGTATACATTAAAAGCCCGCAAGGCCACCCTCGCTCAGGCAAAAGCCAGTTTAGCAAACGCCGAAACCAATTTAGGTTATACGGTAATAACCAGCCCGGTTGATGGCGTGGTAGGGGCCATTCCTTATAAATTAGGTAGCCTCATCACCGGTTCAACCGCGCAGCCATTAACAACAGTATCCAATATTGGTAAAGTGTATGCCTACTTCGCGCTGAATGAAAAGCAGCTGCTTGATTTTTCGAGAACGGTAAAAGGAAAAACCATGAATGAAAAGCTGGCTAACACGCCGCCTGTTTCACTGGTATTGCCGGATGGCAGCACCTATGCCGAAAAAGGTAAAGTGGAAACCATCAGCGGTTTAATTAATACCGAAACCGGATCGGCAAGTTACCGGGCAGCATTCCCTAACCCTGTTGGCCTGATCCGCAGCGGCGGAAGTGCTACTATACAGATCCCCCAGACTGTAAAAGATGCCGTGCTAATCCCTCAAAAGGCCGCTTATGAGCTGCAGGGAAAGCATTTTGTGTATGTGGTTGACGGTAAAGGAGCGGTTAAAAATACCGAAGTGAGCGTTATGGACCTCACCACAGGCCAATATTATGTAGTTACCGAGGGCCTTAAGGCAGGTGATACCATTGTTACCGATGGCGCAGGCAGTTTAAAAGACGGTATGGTTATCAAACCGGAAGTACAGGAAAACGCCGTGGTATATAAAGATCTAAAATAATTTTCACAACACCGGCCGGATTCCTTTTTACCCGGCATCAACATAAACAATATGTTACGTACATTCATTGAAAGACCAGTATTATCTACCGTAATATCGGTAATTATAGTCATACTGGGTATCCTGGGCCTTACAACCTTGCCCATATCAGAATACCCCGATATAGCACCGCCTACCGTGCAGGTATCCGCATCATACCAGGGCGCTAATGCCGAAGTGGTAATGAAAAGTGTTATCGTACCGCTCGAAGAGCAAATTAACGGCGTGGAGAATATGACCTACATGACCTCTACTGCAAGTAATGACGGTAGCGCTGTTATCACTGTTTATTTTAAACAAGGTACCGACCCCGACCTGGCGGCGGTAAACGTGCAGAATAGGGTGTCAAAAGCCACCAGTTTGCTCCCTGCCGAGGTTACCAAGGCAGGCGTTACCACCAGTAAACGCCAAAGCAGTATGGTGATGGTATTTTCCCTGTCGAGCGATAATAAAAGCTACGACGAGAAATTTTTGCAGAACTACGCCAACATTAACGTGCTGCCGCAGATCAAGCGTATCAGCGGTGTAGGTGATGCATCCTCATTTGGCATACAGGATTATTCCATGCGTATTTGGTTAAAGCCCGATGTAATGGCCACCTACGGCCTTGTGCCCGATGACGTGAACAATGCCCTGGCCGAGCAAAATATTGAGGCCGCGCCGGGTAAAGTAGGAGAGAACGATAACCAGTCGTTCCAGTATGTATTGAAATATAAAGGCAGGCTTACCAGTGTGCCTGAGTTTGAAAACATCGTTATCCGCTCCTCAACCAAAGGTCAGCTGTTGCGCCTGAAAGATATAGCGCGGGTTGAGCTTGGCGCGCAAAGTTACGCCAATGCTACTACCATGAATGGCAAACCTGCGGTAGCTATAGCCATTTATCAAACCGCGGGTTCAAACGCGCATGAGTTAATTAAAAACTGCGAGCAGACCATTGAGGCGGCGTCGAAAACGTTCCCTGCGGGCATTAGTTATACTTCCCTTTTTAGTGTTAATGACTTTTTAGATGCTTCGATAGAAAAAGTTGTGCACACCCTGATTGAAGCATTTGTATTGGTGTTTATCGTAGTGTTCGTATTCCTTCAGGATTTCCGTTCCACGCTGATCCCGGCTATCGCGGTGCCTGTGGCTATTGTGGGTACTTTTTTCTTTCTGCAACTGTTTGGTTTTACCATTAACCTGCTTACGCTATTTGCCATGGTGCTGGCCATTGGTATTGTGGTGGATGATGCCATTGTGGTGGTTGAGGCCGTACACGCCAAGCTTGATCATGGGGCTAAATCGGCAAAAGCGGCTACAATCAGCGCCATGAATGACATCAGCGGCGCTATAGTATCCATCACTTTGGTAATGGCTGCCGTGTTTATCCCGGTAACGTTCATTACCGGTTCAACCGGGGTGTTTTATAAACAGTTTGGTTTAACGCTTGCTGTCGCGATTTTTATATCTGCAGTAAACGCTTTAACATTAAGCCCGGCATTGTGCGCGCTGTTATTGAAACCGCATCCCGAAGGCGAGCATCATAAAACAGGCCTGTTACAAAGATTTTATACAGCCTTTAATACCAGTTTTGATACAATTACCCGCAAATACAAAAAATCTGTAAGCTTTCTTGCGGCCAAAAAATGGCTCTCGATTGCCGGCATTGCGGTTTTTGGGTTGATATTTTGGTTCCTGCTAAAAACAACGCCATCGGGCTTTGTGCCTAATGAAGATCAGGGTTTTATTATTGGCGATATCTCATTGCCGCCTGCCGCGTCACTGGAGCGTACTACCGAGGTTATCGACAAGGTATCAGGTATGGTAAGGTCCCTGCCCGAAGTGGAGTCGACTATCAGGGTTGCAGGTCAAGGCATACTGAGCGGCGCGGGTGGCTCATATGGCTTAATCATGGTTAAGCTGAAACCCTGGGACAAACGCACGGCCAAAGGATCTGATGTGAACACCGTTATCGGTAAACTATTTGGCATGACAGCCGGTATTAAAGGTGCTACCGTCCTGTTCTTTGCCCCGCCAACTTTGCAAGGCTTTGGTAACAGCAGCGGTTTCGAGTTCCAGGTGCAGGACAAAACCGGCGGCGACATTGTGAAATTTGCCGAAATAAACGGCAAGTTCCTGGGCGCATTAAACCAGCGTCCGGAAATTCAATATGCGTCTACGTTTTTTAATACCAACTTCCCGCAGTTTTTGGTTGATGTTAATGTGGCTAAATGTAAGGATGCCGGTATTACTGTAAACTCGGTATTAAGCGCCTTACAGGGATATTTTGGGGGTGTTTATGCCTCCAACTTTAACGAATTTGGCAAGCAATACCGTGTAATGATCCAGGCAGATGCCGCTTACAGGGGTACCACCGGCAGCCTGAACAACATGTATGTGCGCAATGCCAATAATACGATGGCGCCCATATCTGAGTTTGTTACGCTGAAAAAGGTTTACGGCCCTGAATCAGTTAACCGTTTTAACCTGTTTACTTCTATTTCGGTAAACGGCGCTCCGAAACCGGGCTTCAGCACAGGCGATGCCATTAAAGCCATTCAGGAAGTAGGCGCAAAGACATTGCCTGCCGGTTATGGATTCGAGTTTTCGGGCCTTACCCGCGAGGAGATTGCCAGCGGCAGTCAAACTATTTTTATTTTCCTGCTGTGTTTAGTGTTTGTATACTTCTTATTAAGTGCGCAGTACGAGAGCTATATCCTGCCATTTGCTGTATTACTGTCACTGCCTATAGGTTTGGCCGGCGCGTTCATTTTCGCCAGGATTTTCGGCATCCAAAATAATATTTATTTGCAGATCACCCTCATCATGCTCATCGGCCTGTTAGCCAAAAATGCCATCCTGATAGTTGAGTTTGCGGTAGCCCGCAGGCGTAACGGCGAAAGCATTGTGCAGGCCGCTATTGATGGCTCGGTTGCCCGTTTAAGGCCTATTCTGATGACATCTTTCGCATTTATACTGGGCTTAGTCCCACTAATGATTGCATCAGGAGCAGGTGCCGAAGGTAACCGCTCAATAGGTACAGGCGCTGTAGGCGGGATGCTGATCGGTACCATATTCGGTGTGTTTGTGATCCCGGTACTGTTCATCATCTTCCAGTCGCTCCAGGAACGCGTAAGCGGTAAACCTGCCGGAAAAGAAATAGAAATTGAAACCGAAACGATAGCCTGACCGCAAAATTTTTAAGAACAATAAATAAGCAAAAAAATGATCCATTCATATAAACGGCAAATACTGGCTACGCTGGCAGCAACCGCGGTACTTGCCTCATGTGTTACAAAAAAATACCAGCAGCCGGTAGTAAATACCGATAAGTTGTATCGCGATGCCACCATCAGCGATACCACATCAATGGCCAGCATGCCGGTAAGCCAGCTATTTTCTGATACCGTACTGGTAAACCTGATCCAGGAGGGGCTACGTGAAAACCTCGATTTAAAAACTGCCGTACAGCGCATTAACGAGGCGCAGGCAACATTTAACCAAAGCAAGGCGGCATATCTGCCAAGCCTGGAAGGAAGCGGAACCGTTACGCGGGCAAAAACATCAGCAGCAAGCTTAAATTTTCCGCCTGAGTTTGCCAACTCGTTCAACCTGAAAACCACTACTTACCAGGCAGCCTTGAGTACCAGTTGGGAGGCCGATATCTGGGGTAAATTAAGCAGTTCGAAAAGAGCGGCGCTGGCATCATTGCTGCAAAGTGACGCTGCTAAAAGAGCGGTTCAAACCCAGCTCATAGCCGATATAGCAAACGCTTATTATAACCTGCTGGCGCTTGATGAGCAATTGGCTATCACTCAGCAAACCCTTACCATACGGGTAAAAGATGTAGAGACCGTAAAAGCCCTGAAGGAAGGGGCTGTTGTAAACGGAGCGGCGGTGGTACAAAGCGAAGCTAACCGTTATGCCGCCGAGGTTACCATCCCCGATCTTAAACAAAGCATCCGCGAAGCCGAGAATGCATTAAGCATTTTGCTGGCAAGGGCCCCGGGCACTATCAAACGTACAACGCTAAGCGAGCAGAAACCCGTAGCCGACCTGAAAACGGGCATCCCATCCCAGCTCTTAAAAAACCGCCCGGATGTGCAGGAAGCTGAGTTTGCCTTCAGGAGCGCGTTTGAAAATACCAACCTGGCACGTACTTATTTTTATCCGCAGCTTACCATTACCGGGCAGGCCGGTTTATCAACCCTGCAGTTGAAGAACTTTTTTGATCATTCCATATTTTACAACTTTGTTGGCGGCATTACCCAGCCCATTTTTAACAAAGGTCAAAACCGGGCGCGTTTAAGAACAGCACAAGCCCAGCAACAGGAAGCTTATTATGCTTATCAAAAATCATTACTCACGGCGGGGCAGGAGGTAACCAACGCGTTGTTCTCCTATCAAAACGCCATTGAAAAACAAGGTTCAAGGGTTAAACAGTTGCAGGCGCTCGAAAAATCGGTTGATTATACCAAGGAGTTGCTGCGTTACAGCTCGGCAACTAACTATACCGATGTTTTAACTTCAGAACAAAACTTGCTTGCTGCCCAGTTAAGCGGCGTTAACGATCATTTGCAGGAATTACAAGCCATAGTTAACCTTTACCGCGCTTTAGGGGGTGGCTGGAAATAGATGGAATTACCTCCCTGTTAATCAAGAAGCCCGGTTTGCAATTGAGCTGCCGGGCTTTTTTATAGCCAGTGGTGATTTTGACATATTTTGAAGTTGTTTAAACATTTATTATCTATGCCAACTAATTGATTTTTGTAAAACCTGTTATCATACAATCATCTAAACCAAATTGATAATTTAATTATGGTTAATTATTTATTAATGAATAAATTAAAGTAAATTTTGCTTGTGATTGAGAGGTTAAAACATGGGAAGTAAAGAACGGATATTGCGGCAAAAGGATGATACCCGCCGAAAAATACTGGACGCTGCGTTGGATATGATCAAGTGTGAGGGATGTGATGCGTTAAGTATGCGGAAACTTGCTGAGCATATCGAGTACACGGCTCCCGCTATTTACGAATATTTTGAAAGCAAGGAAGCTTTGTACACCGAGCTTGCCCGCAAGGGACACCTGAAACTGGCAGCTATGGTGAAGTTGGCAAAAGAGGCACATACAGACGCCATTGAACAGATGGAGGCTATGTGGTTGGCTTACTGGAACTTTGCGATTGCCTATAAGGAGCTTTACCAGTTGATGTTTGCCGTTGGTACAGGTTGCAGCCCGGTAGAAAACCGGATAGCGGAAGCATTGGTTTTTCCGGAGATGGTTTCTGAAGTGATCCGTACGCTATACGCGCCCCGCGAAGTAAGTGACGAAGAGGTTCAAAAAAGATATTACACCTACTGGGCCGTAATTCACGGGTTGATAGCCATTAACATGATCCAGCTCACACGGGATGAAAAAATGAACCAGGAGATCCTGATCGGCGCTATAAGAGGGATCACCGCGTTGATAACTACCTAAGCTATGATTGATAAGGAGCGGGTTTTAAACGGGAGCGAAGCGCTTTTTCTTGAAGCGGGAATAAAAAGCGTTACTATGGATGATATTGCCCGGCATTTGGGGATCTCCAAAAAAACAATTTACCAGCATTTCAGGGACAAAAACGAGCTTGTTACCGCCCTTGTAAAAAAGCGGCTGGCCGATGATGAGGCAATGCTTTGCTCAATTATTAGTGACGCGGGTAATATGATGGATGAGATGGTTGAGCTCACCAAATGTACAGGGGAGATCTTTTCGAGGGTAAACCCTGCTGTCTTGTTCGATCTGCAAAAGTACCATCATGAAGGCTGGATGTTATACCTGAAATTTAAAACAGGCTTCATGGTAAATATTATCGGGAAGCTTTTAAAAAAGGGCATCGATCAAGGGTATGTCCGTCCCGAAATTGATACCAGAATAATTGCCATTATGCGGGTTAACCAGATTGAACTTGGTTTTAACGCCTCCATATACCCGCATGCCGAATTTAATTTATGGGATGTTCAGCTGCAGCTTTTAAACCATTTTAACTATGGCGTGTGTACGCTCAAGGGTATCGCCGTTTTAAATAATCCCAACTGAGGGTTAGCGTTGAGGCCTTATAGTCCGGATACCATTTTCGCCAGCAACAATTGCCCTGCCGGCCATTTGGTAAAATAAAGAGTGTTCAACAACACCTGGTATCATTTTAACCAGGGTATTTAATTTAACCGGTTCGGGCAGTTCAGTAAATTGTACATCGATCAGCATATTGCCATTATCAGATATCAACGCACCATCTTTTTGTGTGCTCATACGCTGGGTAAGTGTAGCCTGGGGAAATAGGGTTGCCAGTTTTGCCAGTACAATTTGTAAAGCCTGGGGTAATATCTCTATAACCAGGGGATATGTAGCGTTAAGTTGGGCAGAGAATTTTCCCTCATCGCCCAGCAAAATAAATTCCTGCGCCATTGAGGCAAGGATCTTTTCGGTAGTATGGATGCCGCCGCCGCTTTTCAGGGCGTTTAGCTCGCTGTCAAACTGGTCGCAGCCATCAAAATAGATATCGAGTTTATTAAGCAACGCAGGCGACTGAATGCGCAAACCGTATGTGCTTAGCAGTTGAGTTGTTTTGAATGATGATGAGGTAAATATTAAGGAAGCCGCAAGCTTACGATCCTGGGCTAACATATTAACCAAATGAGCTATGGTGCTCCCGGCTCCCAAACCAATAATTTGATTGGGGGTAATCAAGGTTAAAGCGGCTTTAGCTGCTTCCAGTTTATAATCCGTCATGGCGCTAAGATACAGCACCTGCCGCTAATAACCTTTGTTAATTTACTCTTTTAGTCGTCTATGCCCTCCCACAACTGACTATGTGCTGTTGATATGATATGCTTTTTCATGTTATTGTTTATTTAATGATTTTAACCTTCTTTAATAATGAAGACGAATCAAAACCGGGAACATTTTAAAACAGCATAAATTTTTTGTAATCGGTTAGGATGGTATTATCGCATATCAAAATACACCACGTAAGTGTTAAAACCTGGTTATAAAAACAGCGTTAGCAGATGTGACGCTAATTTTGCCCTCAGTATTTTTAAAGAATTGTTTACCTGCTTTCTAACAGTTAAGGGGCTTATCTCCAATATTTCGGCAATTTCGTTGTGCGACAGGTTTGAATCCCTGCTTAATTCAAATATCAGTTTCATTTTTGGAGGTAAAGAGCTCACTTCGGCCTTAATCAGGGCTATAAGCTCTTTATTTCTTAAATTTTCATCCGTTGTAGATTCGCAGGTTTCCTCAAAATTAATTAATGAGGTAATGTAATTGGCTTTTACTTTCTCGTGCTTAAAAACATTTAAAACCTTGTTCCGTACAGCGGTACATAAATAAGCCTGTAAACTGCCTTTAATATCAATTGATGTTCTTTGGTCCCATAAATGGATAAAAAGCTCCTGTAAAAGATCTTTAACAGTATCCCTGTCCGGCAATCTTTTATACGCATGCTGATATAACGCTCCGTAATAGCGCGAATGAATCGCCGTAAAAGCAGATATGTCATCTTGCCTTAACAGCGTTATCAAATCGTCGTCACTATATTTACCGTACAAAGCCATTAAAGTTTACATTGATTATAAATTTGCAAAGCGATATTTATTGATTGATGACCATTAAGGCCCGGGATAAACGAATCGCCTGAAACCGGGTCCCTGTTTATCTAATCGTATAATTGTTGTTACAAATTAAGAGGACTGGAGTGATTTTAAGCGCTAAAGTTCTACGCAACCGTTTGCGTTAATTTGGGCGAATCAGCTTTAACAAAAAGGTTCTTGCCCTCAATGCAAGCGCTATGTCGCTTTAATCAGCTGATTAAGAGCGCTATTTTTAACTGATTGGTAAAGATTTTACCGTCGGGGTAATTAATGCAGGCTTTCAATAACAACACTTCGCGCTTATAAAACTCAAAAAACATATTTATAAGCCTTGTTGCGATAAACAAACGTTTGCGTTGAATTTATTTGTGATAAATTCTTATATCCGAAAGCATTAACGATCTTGATCCGGCGACTTGAAATAGCTGAATATAAGCCAGGTGTTCAATAAGCTTTCTTACAATAATAGCAGGTGATACCTTCCCCCAATCTATGATCTGGTAAATTATTTTCAATTTTTTTATTTTCATCTACTCCCTCCCCCCGGTTGTAGTTGTATATGGGGTAATAAGGATGATATATCCTTTAACGATTATGCAACCACAAGACATCGAAGATTTAATAGAACGGTATAACAGCGGCATGACTACTCCGGCAGAGAATGCTTTGGTTGAAAGCTGGTATTTAAAATACAAGCACAGCGATCCTTATTTGTCGCAGGAGCAATTGGAAGAAGATCAGAAAGAGAGCCTTCATAATCTGCTGAATGAAATACAGGGAAGAACAAAAAGGATACAATTATCGCGTTGGGCAATAGCTGCTTCAATACTTTTTTTTATGGCTGTGGGGGGATACTTTTTTACCATTAATAATAATTCCCGCCGGCAAATAGCTGCAATTAAGCCTCAGAAACAGGATGTAGCCCCCGGCGGAAACAAAGCCATATTAACATTAGGGGATGGGAGTACCATTGTATTAAATGGTGCAAAGATTGGAAAACTCGCACGTCAGGGTAACATCGTTATAAAAAAAGCCGCCGATGGCCAAATTAGTTATAAGGATGTTGTTGTGGACTTCCATCCGTCAAAGAACATTATATACAACACCGCAGCTACGCCGCAAGGCGGGCAGTATCAATTTATTTTGGCCGATGGTACTAAAGTATGGTTAAACGCATCGTCATCAATAAAATACCCGGTAGTTTTTAATGGTAACGAACGTAGGGTAGAACTTACCGGCGAGGCCTATTTTGAAGTTGCACACAATACCAAAAAGCCCTTCAAAGTTATTTCAAACGGGCAAACCGTAGAAGTATTAGGAACCCATTTCAACATCAATGCTTACAATGATGAGCAAGCTGTTAAAACTACCCTGCTCGAAGGCAGTGTAAAAGTATCAGCCGGGAAAGTGAGTAATATCATTAAACCTGGGCAGCAGGCAAGGTTTGACCACGGCCTGATCGATGTTATGAATGTAGATGCGGATGAAGTGGTGGCCTGGAAAAATGGATTTTTCTTTTTTGAAGACAATAATATTCAGGAAGTAATGCGGCAGCTTTCGCGCTGGTATGGTGTGGAGATCAAATATGAAGGACAATTACCCTCACGGCGTTTTTCGGGCGAAATTTCCAGGAACGTCAATCTGTCACAAATACTGGATATTCTGAGCTTTAAGCAAATACATTACAAAATAGATGGGAAAACAATTATTGTAATGAATTAACACCTGTAATTAACCAATTATTCACCTCAAAATAAAAGGAACCATATGGAAAAATAAATACACACCCGGCCTTCAAAAATTTAGGCCCATCCCCATAAGGTTAACTCAAAAAAAAACGCATCCCGAGGGCAATCGGAATGCGGTTAAATATTGAGTTAACCCTCCCCGCAAAACGGGAATATGTTTAGTGTCTCTAACTATCTGTTAACCCAACTCAACAAAAGTATGAAATTAAATGCTTTTTTAATGGCCATGCGTTGTCCGTGGCCGCGCAAAATGTTATTAGTTATGAAATTGACTACCTTGATCATGTTAGTTGCCCTTCTTGAATGTAGTGCAAAAGTGTATAGTCAAAAAATTAACCTGGATGAAACAAATTCCTCACTGAAAAAAGTACTTAACCAGATAAATAAACAAACAGGATATGTGTTTTTTTATGATTCAAAAGATGTACAAAATAAAAGTGTAACCATTCATCTGAAAGATGCCTCAATAGACGAGGCATTAAAGGAATGCCTTAAAAATCAGTCCTTAACTTATAAAAAGGTTAATAACAACATTGTTCTCCAGCAAATTGAAAAGGCTGTTGATAATGTGGTTACCAGCTTAAATGTAAGCCCGGTTAAGATAAGCGGGCAGGTATTTGATAACAAAAATATACCGCTGGCCGGCGTGACTATTTCAGTAAAGGGAAGTCAAGCCATCACAATATCCGACGCCAATGGTAAATTCAACATAGAGGTTCCGGATGGGAACGCAACACTTGTTTTTTCATTTGTTGGCTATGTGAAAAAAGAATTGCAGGTTACTCCCGGTACACCTATGCTGGTAAAGATGGAAGCCGATGTAAGCGGGCTTAGCGAAATAGTTGTGGTTGCCTATGGTACACAGAAAAAAGAAAACCTGACAGGTGCAATAGGCGTAATTAAATCATCTGCACTTGAAAACCGCCCTACATCTTCCCCAGCCAATTTGTTGCAAGGCCTGTCACCGGGCGTTACCGTTACTACGCAAGGTAGTTATCCCGGCGCAAGCGCTAATATTAAAATCAGGGAATCCTCCACCTGGCAGGGTGGAACAGACCCGCTATACGTGATAGACGGTTTTGTAAGGGATGCAACAACATTTGCCACCATTAACCCGGCCGATATCGATAACATCAGTATCCTGAAAGATGCCGCGTCAACCGCGATTTATGGTATCAGGGGCGGTAACGGTGTTGTTTTGATTACAACAAAACATGGCGTAGCTAATAAGACCTTTATATCCTACAATGCATCATATACAATGAATAACCGTGAAATTACACCACGGAGAATGAACGCTTTTGACGCTTATACTTTTGCCAATGAGGCATTTGCCCAAAAAGGTTTGCCGGCAAACGATCCCAGCTATTATACACCTGATGAATTGGATTATTTCAAAACACATTCATACGATTGGTTAAAAGATACCTGGCGTAATCCCTGGAATACTTCACATAACTTAGCCGTAAGCGGTGGTTCGCAAGCAGCCAGGTACTACATCTCGGCAGGTTATTTCCAACAGGAAGGGGCAACCTCAAATTCCTTCCGTAAATATAATTTAACAGCAAAAATAGATGGACAAATCTCCGAGCGATGGAGCTATAATTTAAATATCCAAAGCGAATGGAATAACGGCAGCCGTCCATTCTGGGCCTATGATTATGGGGATTTCAATTTGTCGAACATGTACAACAGGTTGTTAATGGTAAATCCCGGCCGGCCCTCTTTTATTAATGGCCTTCCCGTTGGCAACTTTGATAATACCAATACCGCCAACCTGGCAAAGGGAAATGGTGGCTACACCAAGCCGTCGGGTAACAATATCACCCCGGTTTTTCAACTGAAATATGAGATCCCCGGCATAACCGGACTATCAGCAAAGGGTACTTTCGCTTACAATACCACCAATAATTACACCAAAGCATGGCGTAATGCACCTTACATTTATTATTTCCAAACCGGTGGCGACCATAACCACATCGTTACCGATAAATTGGATTTAACACGATCAGGAGGCTATCAGATATTAGACCAAGCCCAGATTTCCGGAATTGGTGCACCTACAGAATTGCAGGAGTCATATTCGCAGTCATCTAATTACCAACTGGATTTGATGTTGAATTATGACCGATCTTTTGGCCGTCATAATATCAGCGCGTTTGCCGGCTATGAACAATCGGCATACCGGGGCCATTATTCAACCATTTGGGACGATAATTATAGTAACCCTAACTATCAGCAAATTAATGGTGGATCAACCAATAGTACCGACTGGTACATCAGGGGCGATCAGAACCAGCCTACAGGCTTCGCTTCCTATTTTGGCAGGGTCGATTACAATTACGCCTCAAAATATTTGCTTGGCTTTACCATGAGGGCCGACGGTTCTTATATTTTTCCGTCAAATAAGCGTTGGGGATATTTCCCGGCCGTTTCAGCAGGCTGGAATATCGCCAATGAAAACTTCTTTGCAAATTATACTAAAGTCCTTGATGTTTTGAAGCTGCGTTTTTCTTACGGTATAACCGGTACAGATAATACCGCTCCATGGCAGTGGCAACAAACCTACAACTTTAACGCAAACTCAGGTATTTATATAGGATCCGGGCTTCCGCCTTCAACAACGTTGGGTTCAACTATCAACCCCAACATCACATGGGAAAAAAATCATAATTATAACCTGGGGTTAGACTTTGGCATGCCAAAAAGAATCCTTACCGGAACTGTTGATTTATGGTACAAAAAAACCACCGATATTCTCGGCGCACGTGTAGCATCGGTCCCAAGTACTGTTGGAGCAAGCTTGCCTGCAGTTAATTATGGAATAGCATCGGCACGGGGTGTTGAGCTATCTCTTAGCCACGAACGGCACATCAATGACTTTTTCTATCGTGTGTCTGGCAACTGGTCATATTCTGCCAACAAATATCTGAAGGTTGACCAGGCTGCATCGGTTCGTGGTTACCAGAACCTGATCGGACAACCAATTAACGGGGTTATATGGGGGTATGTATCCGACGGAATTATCAGAACGCAGCAGGATGTAGATAATATCTTAAAAGCCAACGGCCCTAATTTCACCATATTTGGCAGCAAGCCACAGCCCGGAATGTTGATGTACAAGGACATCAGGGGCCCGCTGGGTACCGATTCGCCTGATGGGAAAATTGATGGGAACGACCAGCAAATCATTTCAAAAAACGGCATACCGCGTGTTAATTATGGCTTCAACTTCACATTTGGCTGGAAGGGGCTTAACCTCACCGCAGTATTTGCCGGTTTGGGTCGCTACGATATTATGCCTACCGATGTTTACTACAGGCGGCCTTTGCCTGGTAATGATAACTTAACCATCTGGAAAAATGCATGGACACCGCAAACAGCCTCTACCGCTACCATGCCAAGCCCTATTATGACCGACTGGCAAGGCACAAGCAATAGCGAGGTGTCATCTACATTCTGGTTAAAAAATGGCGCTTTCCTGCGGTTAAAGTCCTTAATTGTTGACTACAGTTTGCCGGCAAGCTTGTTGGCGAAAATAAAAGTTAAAGCTGTGAAAGTTTATTTCAGCGGCGAAAACCTGTATCAATGGAACCATGTAAGCGATTGGGACCCTGAACTGGGCGGCGATTTCAGAATGTACCCGGTATTAAGAGGGTTTACCTGCGGGCTTAATGTAACACTTTAAACATTAAATTATTAGATCATGAAACTTAAATTCAATATACTATTCGTTTTATTGGGGATGATTGCTTTAACAATATCCTGTAAAAAGGTATTTGATGTTGATCATCCGGGAGGCCCAATTACGCCGGAGCAGGAATGGGGCAGTCCTGATTTTGTAAAAGGATATGTAACCGACTTCTATAATATTTTACCTTCCTGGAACAGGAACGAAGAACTGGCCGGCGAGGCTTATTCTGGCGGCAGTGGCGGCAATGGGCTTAACTCTTTTCTTAAAGGCACCTATACAAGCCAAAGCGGTTATCCCGACAGGGTTTGGGACTGGGGAAGGGTAAGGTCTATCAATAACTTTTTTGCGAATATTGATAAAAGTAAATCTGCTCTATCTGATGCTGATTATAAAAGCCTGAAAGGCCAGGCATACTTCTTCCGCGCATATTTATACTACAGGATGGTAAAGGTATTAGGAGGAGTGCCGATCATTACCGCGGTTCAGGACCCAACAGCCGATATAAATACTTTACTGGTAAAAAGAAATTCGTCACTTGAATGTTTTGATTTTATTGGCAAACAGTTGGATAGCGCAATTAATTTATTGCCGGCCACCTGGGGTTCAAATGATATTGGCCGGGTTACCAAAGGCGCTGCTATGGCGGTAAAAGGCGAAGCCCTGTTATTAAAAGCAAGTCCTCTGTTTTGCAAAACACCTAATGCCACTTATTGGAATGATGCTTATAGTGCCTTACTGGCCGCTAAAACTGAGTTAGATGCTGATGGTTATGGCTTATATACCGATAATACTGCAAAACCAAATGAGAACATGTGGTATGATAAGGCAGGGGCTGCTAAGGAAATGGTTTTGAGCTTACGTTACCATTATCCCGAAAAAACAAATGGCTTTCAACAAGGGCAAAGGCCTTTAACTGAAACCTCTGGCGCTGCAGGCTCCTGCGATCCAACCTGGGAGATGGTGCAGGCTTATCCCATGAAAAATGGTCTCCCAATTTCCGACCCGGCTTCGGGATATGACCCTACAGAGTTTTGGAAGGACAGGGATCCGCGCTTCTATCAAACAATTGTATATAATGGCGCCAGGTACGACTTTGCGGATATTACACCACGTGTGCAATGGATTTTTAACACGATAGCCGGCGATGATGCGTACAAAGCTACACCCAATTATAATATCACGGGTTTTTATTGCCGTAAGGGGATTGATACCACATTGGGTTCAAGCGTTTGGAACCGCCAGGCTTTTGATTGGCCTATCATCAGGTATGCTGAGGTTTTACTTAACCTTGCCGAGGCTGCTAATGAAGTTCAGCACCCGGCTGAATCGAGGGCTTATATTATTCAAATCCGCCAAAGGGCCCATGTAACAGCAGGAGCAGGAAATTATGGATTGGCTGCCTCGGTTGGTTCTGATTATCAGGCCACGTTGAACGCTGTTATGACCGAACGGGCAATAGAGTTTGCTTTTGAAGGAAAGCGATTTTGGGATTTAAGGCGCAGGCGGATGTTTAGTGTACTGAATAACATGGGTACGCTGCATGCTTACGGGCCGTACTTTAACAGCGCGGCTGCATCCTCTCAATATGGTATTGATATTACGCAAAGTAATAGCGGGATTGCGGCACAGCTTTCTAACCTGATAGTAAATTCACCGGCATCGTTTGATCGTAACGCTTTTCTTAAGGCTATTACCAATTACAGGTATGAGCCGATAGATCCTGGTGCCACCAGTCAAATCAATATACCCGATGCCTATTATTTCGGTCCTATTGATCCGCAGTATATTTTACAAAACAAAAATCTGCAGCAAAATATAGGATGGGATGGCGGAACATTTAATCCGGTGATACAATAGGTGCCGAATGTGTTTTATTTTTTAAGTGTACTTCCGGTAATGAGACTACCTGAGGTTTAGTTGAAGAGGCGTCCCTGTATGGTGGTACAGGGCGCCCTCTTTTATCATTGATCAGAAAGCGGTGCTTAGAAATTGGAAATGCTTTTTTAGTTGATTATATATGAGTTTTTATAACATGATAAATAAATTGAACACAGGTTTTTTAGTTCTCCTGGCGTTCAGTATGATGCTGGTAATTCACCCGCAGGCAAATGCACAAACCATTACTTTAAACACAAAGTTTGTTACGCTTAGTATAAACAAACGTGGGTTTATTACCAGTATTAAGGATAAATCATCCCATAAAGAATATTGCCCTGCCGGTAAAGTTTCTGCATTGCTTAGTCTGTACAAAGGCGAAAACTATATACTGCCGGTATCTGCTGCATTTAACACGCTCAATAAGCGCATAACGCTACACTATCCTAATGGTTCGGTGGCAACGGTACAAACTGATGAAAAAGGGGAGTATGTACGATTGAAACTGGTATCGCTTAAGCCGCGAAACGGGGTTGATAATATCGTTTGGGGCCCTTATAAATTAACTATCTCTAAAACAATTGGAGATATCCTGGGCGTAGTAAGAGATGATGATTTCGCATTTGGCATACTTGGTTTAAATGACAATACTACCAGCGGCCCCCCAACAGGAGGCGACATGTCTTTCATGTACTATTTTATTCATTCGCCTGATCCGCTGAAATACCCCTTGCCTCCAAACCTTAAGGAAGGTCAAACTTTCACAATCGGCGGAGATGGGATAAATGATGTGGCGTTTTATTCACATCCGGAAGAGTATTACCGGATGAATTACGGAAACGGAGCAAGACTTGAACCCGCTTTTGGTTCTACAGTTTGCATGCACTCAAGAGACCGCAGAAAGGAACAAATGATACGCTTCCCGGTGTTACCCGATAATTTGGATGGGAAAGTAAATTCGGCCAGGTACCAGTTGGTGCCGCCGGTAAATGCCGATTTTATCGGATCTTCGGTTGCTTTGCTGGCCTGCCCCGATTCTGTCGGGCTCCGCACTATCGAACAAATAGTTTTAAAGGAAGGGCTGCCGCATCCCGAAATTGATGGTCAATGGATCAAAGACCCTAAAGCATACCGCCCTGACATCGCGTGGCATGGCGCTCATGACAGCCTGATCACCTATGCTCATCAATTAGCCATCAAAGGCGTACAGGACGAAGGATGGGGCGAATATTATCCCAACCCACAAAATCGCTGGACCAACAGAAAAATAAATTTCAACAACGCAGCTCCCATGAACATTCCGGACTATGGCGCATTGATGAAAAAAAATGGGATCAGGTATGGACTGCATACCCTGTGCGAGTTTTTGCAGCCTGATAATAACAGCGATGTGGCCCCGGTACCAAGCGATAGCCTGGCCATTATGCAGCGCACCATTATAACCAAAGATCTTACTGATCAGGACACGGTTATAACGGTGGCCGACAGGGCCTATTTCAACGAGTTTGGTGGATGGGAAGGTAACCATACCAATGTACTGAAAATAGGGAAGGAGCTTATAGAATACAATGGCATTAGCGAGAGCAAGCCTTACACCTTTTTACATATCAAAAGGGGGCTTTATGGAACCAAAAGAGGTTCCTATAGAAAGGGTACTACAATAGTAAAGCTACAGCCTAACTGCTATCGTGGTTTTGTTCCCGATATGAATTTGCAAAAAGTATACGCGGATTATTATGGCAAGTGGCTTACAGAAGGGGGAATGGATTATATTGATTTTGATGGTTTAGAGAGCTGCATATACCAGGGACAGGGGCAATATTCCTTTAAGCAATTTTTCAGGAAATTATTTGATAGCTACGCAAAAAATGGAGGTGATTATCTCCGCGTGATGGGCAGCGCGGTTTATGAAGGCAACTGGCATTATATGAGCGTTTGCAATGTTGGCGGCGGCAATAATATGTTTAATCCGGTATTGAACCAATGGGGAATAGAGGGGAAAGATATGCGATATGTTTTTGAGAGCAGTTATTTACCTGCAACATTCGGAATAGTTGATTTGCAGAGTGATTGGAGTTTATACGATGCTGAAAACCTGGAAGCCAAATCAATAGGATGGAACGCAACCTACATGCTTGGTTTGAGCCAGCACGCTGTTGAAAATTGCCCGGAAAAGAATAACATTTTCAAAGCATACCGCGCCTGGGAAAATGCCAGGGCATTGAATATTTTCACCAAAGCAGTAAAAGAGCGTTTAAAAGATTTAAACTATAAATTTCACCTGGCGCAAAACGGCGAAAAGTCTTTCGTTTTATATCCTGTACGTGAAACCCGCTTTCCTGACCAGCAATACACTATCGAAAAAAATACCTGCCGGTTAAATAATGAATTTGATGCGCAGCCGCTGGATTGTGCGATACGGATCTCATCTGCCGAAAAAGATGGGTATGCTGATGGCATCAGGATCACTTTTCAGGACGGTACAGAACTTTCAATCGACAAAAAAATTACCAATGGCGAATTTATAATCCTGAAGGATAATACTTGCTATGTAGCGGATAAGAACAGAAAGAAGATCGCTGAAATTCCAGCTCAGGGCAATTTGAGCCTTCCGCACGGGGCATCGTCAATCCAGGTTAGCGCGTTGCATAACAGCAATCAAAAAGTAAATATGGAACTGCTGGTTTCATCCGTAGGTCCGGGCATAAAACTTTGATGATTTAACATGAACTTTAATAAAAAAAGCAGCCTTTCCGCATTCGTAATTTATACATGTTTATTAGGCATTGCCCATGCGCAGGGAGTAAAAAAGCCTATAACCCCAGATTTTTTAAAAGCTGTGCATGGAAGTATGCATGTAAGTGCTATCCAATATGAGGGTACCAAAGCATTAAATAAATTTGTGTTCGGGAACAACAGCCTGACAACAGACAGTGCCCAGTGGTCGCTTAACTTAACCGCAAAACAGGGTGCAAGCGCCGGGATACTGGATATCACCGCCGATATTATGTTAAAAGAAGGCCATGCAACTGCCACGGCCCTGGAGGTGTCTTTTGACTTCAGCCGCTGGAGCAGGAAGAATTATGTTATGGTGCCTGCAAGTATGTATAACGGGAACAGGTATCCTGCTATTGGCAACGGGTACAATCCCCCCTACACCAGGGATATGTACTATAACCCCAAAGTACCGCTAACCATTTCAAATAACCCCAGGTTATCCGCAGAACCCGATAAAGCATCGCTGGTGCAGTTACAAACCGGCAACGCAGCAACGCCGGCAATGTGCTTTTATTCACCGTCACTAAAGAAAGGCTTTATTCTGTTAACCACACAGCAAACTAAGTTGGGCAATAGTGGCCTTACCATTGCAGAAAATGCAAAACAAGATAGTTGCAGCTTTAGCATTTCGGCACCGGCAGTGCGCAGACTGGCGCCCGGGTTTGGGGATTTTCATGAAAGTGGTGATAAAGCACACGACTGGAAACCCGGCGACCATATAACCATTGCGATGAGGTTATATGTATTTGATGCCCGCAGCATTCCCGATTTGCTTACGAAGTTTATGCAGGTACGTAAGGATATAACCGGGCCAAATAGCCCCCGCAATATATTACCTATGAGTAAGTTACTTGCAGTAGGTTCGGCAATATGCAGCGGCAATTTTATACATGTTCCTGCAGGCAGTTATTACAAGCCCGAAAATAATGACGATTTTCAGTTAGGTTGGGTGAGCGGTATGATGAATACCTATCCTATGCTGGCGCTTAATAATGCAAAAGAACGTGAGCGTGTGGCGGAGGAGATCGATTTCGTAGTGAATAAACTTCAGGGGAAAAGCGGCTTTTTTTGCGGCGGAATAGAAGCAAATGGCCGCCTCCTTTTTGAAAAAATGCACCCCGATTTCGCGGAAGGCCAGGCTATGGTACGCAAAAACAGTGACGCTTTATTGTGGCTGATGAAACATCTGTTGCTGCTGAAAGCGCAGGGTTTTGGAGTTATAATTAAGCCCGAATGGGAGTCGGCCGCTAAGAAACTGGCCGAAGCTTTTACTAATACCTGGAAAAGATACGGCGAGTTTGGGCAGTACATTGTGCCCGAAACTGGCGAGATAGCCGTGTTCAATTCTACGGCAGGAGCAATTGCACCCGGCGGACTGGCTATTGCGGCAAATTACTTTAATCATCCGGAGTGGCTTGTAGTAGCCAGGGGGGCTGCAAATTATTATTACCAGCGCGATGTGGTAAAACAGGGCCTCACTGGCGGCGACTGCGGGGATATTAGTATGGATGCTAATTCAGAATCAGCATTTGGTTTTTTAGAATCATTGATGGCCTTATACAACGTTACGGGCGATAAAAGCTGGTTACAGAAGGCTGAGGTAGAGGCGGCGCTTTGTTCAACCTGGGTATTGTCCTATGATCCTGTTTTTCCAGCCTGCAGTCAGATCGCAAAGTTGAACTGCCATATGGCCGGGGCAGTTTGGGCCAGTATTCAAAATAAACATTCGGCTCCGGGTATTTGTGAAGCCTCGGGCGATTACCTGTTCAAATTATACCGTGCAACGGGTAACAAATTATATGCAGATTTAATAAGGGATATTCAACATGCGCACGCCGAAGCAGTAAATATGCCAGGTCATTATACTACCAACAACCTTATCGGATCAAGCATGGAACGGATTCAGCCCAGTGATGCCGAAGGCCGTGGCAGTGTTGGCAATTTTATAAACACCCGGAATTCGTGGACAGAAACAAACGGCATGTTAATGGCCATTGAACTGCCCGGAATTTATCTTCAGACAGATAAGGGGAAACTCCTGGTTTTTGATCATGTGGCTGCCGCTATTTTGAAGAAGGATAGGAAATCGACCACACTGCTGGTGAGCAACAACACCGGGTATGATGCCAACGTAGCCGTTTTTGCAGAAAGCAGTGCCCAGGCTCAGAAGCCGCTTCCGTATACAGCGTTTTTACATTGGCCTAAAGTGATGGTAAAAACAGGACAAAAAGTACAGCTGCAAATCACAGCCGGCAACAAAATTTTGGCCGTTAAAACACTTAACTAAAAACATGACAAACACTGTCGACTCAAAAAAAAGGCGGGACCTGGTAAAGGGGATAGGGCTGCTCGCCATATCATTGCCATTAGGAGTAAAACGCGAACCGAATGCTTTGGCCGGTCCGCATGAAAAGAAACGGGTATTAAGGATAGCACATATTACAGATGTACATATCCGCCCCGAATACAATGCGCCGGAACGTTTCGGGCGCTGCATTGAAGAAATAAAGAAACATAAGGTCGATTTTTTTCTAAACGGAGGTGATTCCATATTCGCTGCCGACTACAATAACATTACCCGTGAACGGGTCAACGAACAGTGGGCGATATGGAAAAACGCCCGTGAAAGATTTAAGGGATATGAAGTATACAGTTGTTTGGGCAATCATGATATGTGGTGGGCTTGCCCTGACAAATCCGACAGCATGTATGGCAAACCGCATGTTATCGCTCAGCTTGAAATGCCCGGCCGCTTTTACAGTTTTGAAAAGCATGGATGGCATTTTATCATTCTCGACAGCAATAATGATAATGCAGGTTCATTAGATGCCGAACAGCGAAAGTGGCTGGAGAACGACCTGGCGTCACTGCGGCGCGGCACCCCCGTTTTGTGTATGAGCCATTACCCGATTTTGGGCGTAAGCACCATAATGGAAGGAGGCAACCATACAGATGCAAGATATATTACCAACTTATTTAATAAACATCGCGACAAAACAATCACTTGTATAAGCGGCCATATCCATTTACTTGATGAGGCCGGTTATGATGGCGTTCGCTACTATTGTAACGGCGCCTTAAGTGGATTTTGGTGGGAAGACGGCGATAGTGATTCGGCGGCTAAATGTTATTACCGCGAAACCCCGCCTGGCTATGCTATATTAGATTTATTTGAAGATGGAAGCGTAAGTAACCGCTATTATCCGCATTCGTTTTGACTGAACAGGTTGCCCGTATAGTGTTGCTTTTAAAATATGGAACAAATTGAAAAGAAATAAATGAAAAGAAAGCTGTTTTTTTCGACGATTGCTTTTTGGGGCATCATCAACATCGCCAGTTCACAAGAAGCGAATAATAAATTACCTGTCTGGAAGGAAAATAACAGGCCGATCCTTTCTCAGGATTGGCTGGTAAACCCGGTTCAGCAAAAAGCCGATGTTTATGCTGATGGTAAAAACATTATTTTGAGCAATGGTTTAGTAAAAAGGACCTTCCGGATTCAGCAAAATGTGGCCTGCATTGATTACAGCAATATGAGCAACGGCCAGCAATTGCTGAGGGCTGTAAAGCCCGAAGCGAAGTTAACTGTTGATGGCAGGGAATATAATATCGGAGGCCTTTACGGGCAAAAGGAGAATGCCTATCTGCTGCCCGAATGGGTAAGCGGATTCAAAGGCAATGAAAATGATTTTCAGTTTCAATCGTTTTCGGTAACGGATATTCCTCCTTACATCCGTTGGAAACCGCGGGGATGGGCGCTTAATACCGCACCTGGCTCCGGTAAAATGCTGTCATTTACCTATAAATCAAATGTTGACGGTTTAAAAGATCTGCTTGTTACTGTACATTATGAACTGTATAATAATATTCCTCTTATGGTAAAATGGCTTTCGGTTCAGAATAAAGGAAATAAAGCGATAACGTTAAACAGGGTTATAAATGAGGTGCTTGCAACGGTAGAGGAGGAGAGTGCCGTAGTTGGCTCGCCGGCGCAAATGGAAAAACAGCACGGGCTCTATTTGGAGACTAATTATGCCTTCAACAACTCTATGCGATATGATATCAGCGACCAAACTACCCATTGGAAAGCCGATAGCAATTATACATCACAGGTAAATTATAATTACCAAACGCCGTGTTTATTGGAGGTATATCCGGAAAAGGCTACTGGTATAGCTTTGGGAAAGGGGCAGGTTTTTAACTCGGTTCGTACTTATGAGTTACTGATGGATAGTTATGACCGCGAAAGGAGGGGATTGGCTATCAGGAAAATGTACAGCACTATAGCTCCATGGACAACAGAAAATCCCATCTTCATGCACCTCGTAAGCCGTAACGATGATGATGTAAAAAAGGCTATAGACCAATGCGCGGCGACAGGATATGAAGCCCTGATCCTCAGCTTTGGAAGCCATTGCAATATGGAAGACAGCTCGGCTGTCAACATCCAACGCTGGAAAACACTGTCAAATTACGCGCATAGTAAACACATCCTGATAGGGGGCTATTCTTTATTTAGTTCGAGGCGGATCAGTGATGAAGATGATGTGATCGATCCGGTAACAAAAAAGCCGGATGTGGCTGCGTTCTTTGGTAATGCCCCTTGTTTGGGCAGCAAATGGGGCCTGGCCTATCTGGATAAATTAAAATACTTTATTGGTAAAACCGGGTTCGATATTTTTGAAAATGACGGCCCTTATCCCGGCGACGTTTGTGCGTCAACTACACATCCCGGCCATAAAAACCTGGATGATAGCCAATGGCAGCAAATGGAACTGCAAAAAGGTTTATATCATTGGTGCAATGAGCACGGTGTTTATGTAAACGCTCCCGACTGGTATTTTCTGGATGGCACCAATAAAATTGCCTTAGGCTACCGGGAAGTTAATTTTTCTTTGCCTCGTGATCAGCAAATGATCCTGAACCGTCAGAATATTTTTGATGGTACCTGGGAAAAGACCCCTTCCATGGGCTGGGGATTTGTACCGCTTACCCGGTATCAGGGCGGTGGCCCCGAAGCCGTGCTGGAACCGCTTTCGGATCATTTGAAAGATTATGAACAATTGATGGTGCAATATTACGGGGCGGGAGTCCAGGCCTGTTACCGCGGCCCAAGATTGTATGATACCGAGGCTACCCGCAAGATGGTGGTAAGTGTAATTGACTGGTATAAAAAGTATCGCAGCATCCTTAACTCCGATATTATCCATCTTCGCCGGGCCGACGGCAGGGACTGGGATGGTTTGCTGCATGTGAACCCGAAACTAGGTACAAAAGGAATGATCATGCTTTACAACCCGCTTAAAGTTGCGATCACAAGAACCATTAAGGTACCCCTGTACTACACAGGTTTAACAAGTTCGGCCCTGCTCAGGGAAAAGGGAGGGGTAGCTAAAAGGTATCCTGTTAACAGGAAATATGAGATCACACTAACCTTCAATATAGCGCCCGAGAGTTATACATGGTTTACTATTGAATAAATGGCTACGGATATGGTTAAAACCACCGGAGAAGCAACAAAATTACCCCTCCAGTTTTCTTAATTGTTATTTACAACCACATCGAAATTCATTTGAATGATCTCAACAAAAAAATTAATCACGTACATCACGTTCTTTGTTTTAATACAATCGGGCCTGCACGCCCAGGTGAATAACATTGCGCCGAATATTATACCGGCGGTTCATCAGTGGCAGGCAGGTAGCGGCAGCTTCATTATCAATTCTGCTACGGTATTTAAATTTAAGCCATCTGTATCAACACAAAAAACTGTTGCAATATTCCTTGAAGACCTGGCTGCGTTGCGAAGCAAGGAGCAACAAGCCGGGTTAAAGGCAAAAGGAGGGAAGAATGATATCATCATAAAAATCAAACCGCGGCGTCATTTAACCCAACTCCAAAAAGAATCTTATCACCTGGAAATCAAACCGGATAAGGTTATTATAAAGGCAATGGACGAGGCGGGTGTTTTTTATGCAACCAGAACTTTGTTGCAGTTAATTGAACAGAGCACCGATAAGCAAAGTATTCCTTGTTATACTATTTCAGATTTCCCTGCCTATCCTTTTAGGGGATTTATGCTGGATGTTGGGCGGAAATTTTTCCCGGTATCGCAGCTGAAAGATTACATATGCCGCATGAGCTGGTATAAAATGAATCAATTACAATTGCATTTAAACGATCAGGCTTTTCACGGGCAGCACTACGCGGCTTTCAGGATCCAAAGCAAAACATATCCGCAGCTAACATCAACAGATGGGTTTTACACACAGCAGGAAATCAGGGAATTGATACGATACGCCGCAGATCGCGGCATAAATATCATCCCGGAAATTGATGCGCCCGCCCATGCCATGAGTATTTTGGATATTGCCCCCGAGCTAAAAAATGAGAAGTTACAGGACGGGCAACTGGATGTATTAAATCCCAAAACGACCGCCATAATGGAAAAGATCTTCGATGAATTTGTGCCCTTATTTCCATCGCCCTATTTCCATATCGGAACTGATGAGTACAGATTTAAAAAGGCTACTACGACAGAAGACCGCAAGGCTTTTGCAGCAGGCTTTTGTAACTATATCAATCATTTCAACAGATACATAGGTGCTAAAGGGAAAAAAGTAATGATATGGTCCGGATACAACGAAATGCCGGGATTTACCCCTATTGATAGCAATATAATGATTGATATGTGGTTGGGTAATAATGCGAAGGAGGAGATTAAAGCGGGTCACCAGGTAGTACAATCAACTGACGGGTGGCTGTATATTGTTCCGGGTACAAATTACTATGGCGTAGATAATAAGTTTTTGTATGAAAAATGGGCACCGAATGATTTCGGGCCAAACCAGCAGCTAAACCCGGGCGAACCTGATTTGTTAGGGGCGAAGCTGCATGTATGGAATGATCTTGGGCCAATGGGTTTTACCTATCATGAAACGGCAGACGAGGTTGCGGTGGCGTTACCCGTAATGGCCGAAAAACTATGGGGCAATAAAATGTCACCCACTTTTGATGAATTTATAAGGAGAGTTGACGGCCTGAAAAACGTACCGAAAGTAAATGATACAAGGCTGCTGGATGCTTCCAAAAACAGTGATCCAATCATTGACGTCGATTTTAAAGAAAATACTTTACCCGATGCTGTAAATAAACAGTTAATAAAACCTTTGGCTGGTTATGAATCAAAATCTGTATTAGCGCTTGATCAGCATGATTTTGTTCGGCTAAACTTACCAGCCGACGAATTAGAACAACCCTGGACATTGAGCTTCCGGGTTAAAAAAACAGATACCCGCGATACAACGACGGTACTGTTCGAATCGCCCTACGGAACAATTTTCCTAAACCTTAAAGATAAAAAATCAGGCAAGAACGGTTTAGGTATTGCCCGGACTGTTGGCTATAAAGAGTACGCAGGTGAGGGTGAAGATTTTTACCGGCAGGTATTTAATGGCACTGTCCCTGTAAATAAATGGACGCAAATAACTTTGACCGGCGGACATAATACCTGTACTTTATATATCAATGGTAAAGAAACAGAATCTGTAGAAAAGCAATTCATTTGTCCGCTAAAAACTATAGGAAGCAGCTGCGGCCATCTTTCAGCTCCGGCGTTTTTAACTAATATAAAAGTATTCGGCCGGATATTGAACAGAGATGAAATAATGGCGTTGTATTTAAATGCTAAGCTATTAATCGATTAATTAAAGAAAATAGGTTACCATTCCAAATAGCTGGTATTGATTGTTTATAGCCAGCCGTTTTAATTTGATGATAAGGTAGAACGAAATACAGCTTACTATTGGCTGGGGTGTAAAAAAGATGAGCCTCTGATGCTAAATTGGGTTTTCCTTATACGCAGGTTATCCATACAGTGCGAAGATATTAGAACAACTATTAACCTTTTTGTTGTACCGATGAAGGTTTAATTGAAAACGGCTTAGAAATTTTAGATCGACCGCAATCATCAAATAGAACGGCAACTGTTTCAGATCATCTAAAAATTGGTTCGTGAGGCGATCGGGATTGAGTACGAAAAGAAAAATAGTAAGTTGAACGTATGTTTTGCTTACGTTTTTTTTATTGTTGAAAATCTTAAGTTTACTTAAAATTAATTCGTTCTATGCTGTCACAGGAACACGATTTTGAAGAATTTAAAAGTCAATGTGTAACACATCTAATGTCGTTACAACCTGAATTTATGAAGTTGTATGATATTGATAGTTATGATGAATGGTTTTACGACCATGGCGTTGGTGCATTTCATTTCAAATCGGACAATGAAAGAAATTTGTATTTTAAATACGTTGATGTTGGTTCATTTTCAACCAAAGACAACACCTGGAAATGGGCTTGGGATAACATTACCACCCCCAAACACGTCAGCCGTTCTTTGGAAAAAGTGAAAGCTTTCGGATTAGAAAACGATTTTGAACAGCTTATTGAAGGTCTGTTTGAAGGGGATGAATATACAGGTTGGGAAATGACCGCGATTTCGGCAAAATTGTTAAACGCGATTGGTTCATATCGCATACCGCACGATCATCTGTTTATGTATTTTATTTTTACTAATGAACTAACACAAGCAGAATACAACGATCTCAAAAATAAGTATATCGATTGTGAAACACATGTGTCTGATCGTGTTGCATTTGTCTGTCAGCATTTAATTAGTAATAAATCTATTGGTTTCCATGAGGCTTTCGATTCCCATCCATCATTTGATCCTGATGATGACTATCAGGCATGGTGTGATGAGTGCGAAAAGATCAGGCTCAGAGACGGCGAGTGGACTGATAACGCAATGGCTTTCGCAGACATTAAAGTTGTTTGCAATCAATGTTATTTTGAAATTAAAGACAGGAACCAGAGAGATTGAACAACTCCATTGTATATTCATAGGTTGAGCTTACTGTAGAATGGATTTGAATATCCGGCTTGACTCTCTCTGGAAATACTTTGAAGCGCACAGATCCAACAAATACCTCCATTTTTTTCACAAATACTCCCGGCACCGCAGATGATCGCTATGCTTATTTCACGCAATGAGATGAAAAAGCGGCTGAATGCTTACATTTGGCTATCTGACTATGAAAACGACCTTACTGGCGTATCCTTGCGTCTTTATTTTGATATGCTGTGCTTTCGTACAGCAGGAGCCGCTCCGCCGCTTCGAACTGAAGGGGTATGCACAAGGTACCACATATAGTATCGTGTATTATGCGCCCGAAAGCCTGGTGAATACAGCGCAAACGGACAGCCTGTTAAAGCGTTTTGATCAGTCGGTGTCCTTATATCAGCCTAATTCGCTTATCTGCCGGTTCAACCATTCTGCAAAAGGTATCCGTATAGATGAGATTTTTCGTGTGCTGATCACCCGTGCGCTGCAGATCAGCCACGCAACCGGGGGGCTGGTTGACCCCACAGTGAAACCTTTGGTTGATGCCTGGGGATTTGGTGTAATTAAACCGGCACATGACCCCGATCGGAAAGAAGTACAAAACCTCCTTCATCATGTAGGAGCAGATAAAATCAGTTTGAAAGGTACTTTTTTACACAAAACCCAGCCGGAAGTACAACTGGATCTCAACGGCATCGCGCAGGGCTATTCTGTCGATCTGCTGGCTTCGTTATTGGAACAGCATTCCATTCATAACTATCTCATCGAATTGGGTGGCGAATTACGCATTAAAGGCCATAAACCCGGAAACGAACCGTTTAAGGTGGGCATTGAAGGCATCAGTGGCGATGACCTGAATCCGGCCCCGATGCGGAAAGTGATTGAGCCGGGGGATGGCGCCATTACTACATCCGGCAATTACCGCAAACATCATGAAGCAGGCGGCAAACAGGTTTCGCACCTGATGGATCCGTTAACAGGTTATCCAATTCAAAACGAAATGATCAGCGTTACCGTTTATGCAAAAGATGCAATAACAGCGGATGGTTATGATAACGGGTTTATGACAATGGGATTAAAACGCACATTGAACTTTCTGAAAAACCGGAAGGATCTGGGTGCTTATATTGTATACCGGAAGCCGGATGGCCGTATAGCAGATACGGTTACAACTTACTTTAAAGGATATCAACAATAAAACTGGATAAATGGAGAGAAGAACTTTTTTGAAAAATACAAGCCTGCTAACAGGGGGACTATTGCTAAACCAAAGCTTGAGCGCACTGCAGCCGGCAGCTGATCCTGTTAAAATTGCGGTGATCGGCTGTGGAGACCGTGGTACCGGGATTATGAATATCCTTAACGGAATGCCCGATCAGTTCCATATTACTGCCTTATGCGATGTGCTCGATTTCAGGCTGACAGCGGCACAAAAGCTGGTTAAGCCAGGTTCGGTAAAAATATATACGGATTACCGTAAATTAATTGATGATAAGCAAGTGGAGGCGATCATCATCGCTGTTCCGCTGTACCTGCACTACGCTGTGGCTGCTGATGTTATCCGCTCGGGCAAACATTTATACCTGGAAAAAACGATGACCTATACCATTGACCAAGCGCTTGAGCTTGTGAGCCTGATGCATGGGCGCGGCAACCAGGTGCTGCAGGTTGGTCACCAGTACCGCTATTCGCCTTTATATTACCGGGTTAAAGAGATGATCAATAAAGGCTACCTGGGCAAAGTAACGCAAGTAGATTGCCGCTGGGACCGCAATGGCAACTGGCGCCGCCCGGTGCCTGATCCTTCACTGGAACGGGCCATCAACTGGCGCATGTACAAAGAATATTCGGGCGGACTGGCGGCCGAACTGCTTTCGCACCAGATTGATTTTATTAACTGGGTTTTTGATACCCATCCGCAGGAGTTTTTTGCCACCGGTGGAATAGATGTGTTTAAAGATGGCAGGGAGACCTATGATAACGTACAATTGATGTTACGTTACCCAGACCTGGGCCTGATCGGTAATTTCGGCGCGATGTGCGGCAATGCGCATGACGGCTATCTTTTCAAGATTAAAGGTACCCTGGGTACTGTATCCCTGCTAACTGATCAGGGCATGTTTTACCCCGAGAAAAAACTATTGAAAGAAAAAGGGACTGTAGACGGCGTAACCGGTGCAACACGTATTGTATGGAATAAAGAAGGAGGCACACCCATTCTGCCCGAGGCGACGAAAGATGGTACCTGGTATGCATTCAACGATTTTTATCAAAAAATACAGCATAATGAGCTACCGGATAGTAATGTATTCACGGGAGCCCGCACCGCCATCAGTGTGCACCTGGGCAACCAGGCGCTGTACAGCAAAAAGATCTGCAACTGGGATAACAGTTATAAAATAGGATAATTAGAAGCCCCGATATCGCAGATATCGGGGTTTTGTGTTTATAACTAAAAAAATCAAAATAAATTTGTGAAACCAATTAGTTGCGCATATATTTGCAACCAATCAGTTTCTTATTTAAATAAACCAAACCATGAAAACTAAAATCCTATTTGTTTTATGCCTGTTAACCGGGCTAATGTTTATCAACGCCGGTTGTGACAAATTTTTTCATTACATGCCCATGCCTAAAGAAATGCCCGAAAAAATGGTGAAAGCGGGGCAGGCCTTTATGCAAATAGGCTGGCTAATGCCGCTGGTGGGTGCCATGGAAATCCTTGGCGGTGTATTATTGATTATCCCAAGAACCAGGGCGCTCGGCGCATTAGTACTTGTACCTCTTTTAACCGGTATTTTATTGGCTAATATTAGTATGGCCCCATCAGGTTTACCTATCGTATTAGTATTGATCGCAATTGTTCTTTGGGTAATTATTGACAATTGGGAAAAATACCTGCCCATGATCAGGAAATAAGTTTTAAATGAACCGGCGGTCTTATTAACCGGTTCGTAAATAGTACTTCAATGAGAAGAGATATTTTTCAGGCTGTTGCCGACCCTACACGGCGGGCTATCATCGCCTTAATCGCCTTACAGGCAATGACACCTAATGCCATCGCCGAGCATTTTGACACTACGCGGCAGGCAATTTCAAAACATCTGAAGGTTTTGACCGAATGCGAACTGGTGAAACAGGAACACCAAGGGCGTGAGATCTACTATCAACTGGAGATTGACAAAATGAAAGAAATAGACAAATGGCTGGAGCAATTCCGTAAGATTTGGGAAACTCGGTTCCTGCAACTCGATAACCTTTTAGCTACCTTAAAAAAACAACAAAAATGAAAAACAACTTGCACTTTGATTTTATTGCCGACAAAGTAAAAAATACGCTGACCATCAGACGTGAGTTTTTAGCCGACAGGCAACTGGTTTGGGATTGTTACACCCGGCAGGAATTGCTTGACCAATGGTTTGCGCCAGCGCCCTTAACCACCAAAACCAAATCAATGGATTTTAGCGAAGGTGGCCACTGGCACTATGCCATGGTAGAGCCCAATGGTACAGAATACTGGGGATGGACAGATTATCTGAAAATCAAACCTATTGATTACTATACATCATTAGATGCTTTCTGTAATGCAGAAGGTGAAATAAATAAGGATCTTCCCCGCGCGGAGTGGCTTGTAACTTTTACCGATAAAGGAGAAAACGCTTTGGTAGAAACCATTGTAACTTACAAATCGCTTTCAGATTTGGAAACTGTTATCCAGATGGGTATGGAACAGGGAATGATGGCAACCCTCGAAAAATTGGATCAATTATTATTAACCTTAAAAAAGTAAAAAATGAGCGACAAGATCACCGTTACCGCCACAGTCGATGCAGATACTAAAAAAGTTTGGAATTATTACACCAATCCCGAACACATTACAAAATGGAACTTTGCAGATCCTTCATGGCAATGTCCTTCTGCATCAAATGATATGCGGGTAGGCGGAAAATACTCGGCAAGAATGGAAGCGAAAGATGGAAGCTTCGGTTTTGACTTTGAAGCAACTTATGACGAAATTGTTGATGGCGAAAAGTTTACCTATACCATGCCAAACGGCAGGCAGGCCTCTGTTGCCTTCAAAGCGCATGGCGATCAAACCGAAGTTGAGGTAGCTTTCGATCCTGAAGATCAAAATCCCCTTGAAATGCAGAAAAACGGCTGGCAGGCGATACTCAACAACTTTAAGAAATACGCCGAAGAAAATTAACGTGCTCAGGAAAGTTGTCGTTAATGATAGTTTTACAAAAGCTGGATGGAAACATTCAGCTTTTGTGCTTTTTATTACATGTTAGTATTGTTACACTCATTAAGCTGTATATTTTATACATTGTACAGGTAAATCAATCATGTTATGTTGTTTAAGATCAAAGTGCTTTGTGTCGGCATTACATTATCGTTATGCTCTTTGCTTTCATTTGCGCAGCAAATAAATTATCCTCCTGTTGATAAGGTTGGCGCTGATTTTAAAAAACTGCTGGAAAGGCCTCGTGTTCCGTTAAGTCCATCTTTTACTATCACTCGTACAGATTCAGTTATTATAGAACACGGTTTTATCTATAGCGAAAAGAATGAGCGGGTACCTATCCTGATTTACAAACCTGTTGCCGGCACGAAATTATATCCCGCTGTAATTTTTTTGCACGGTACAGGCGGTAAAAAGGAGGACAACAAAAAGATATTGTACCAATTGGTTAAAAGAGGGATCATGGGCGTAGCCATTGATGCCCGCTTTCATGGCGAACGCATTGCCGGAGGCGCACATGGCTCAAAGGAATACGTAGCAGCTGCCACCGCTGCCTGGGAAAATAAGGACAAAGCACATCAAGCCCATCCATTTTTGTTTGATACCGCTTTTGACCTTTGGCGGGTAACCGATTACCTGGCAAGCAGGCCTGATGTAGATGCTAACCGCATCGGTATGGGCGGCATATCCATGGGAGGGATGGAAACATGGCTTGCGGCATCAGTAGATAAGCGGATAAAAGTAATTGTGCTGGATATTGCAGTCCAAAGTTTCAAATGGTCGTTAGATAATGATAAATGGCAGGGGCGTGCAGGTACTATCCGGGGAGCGCATTTGCAGGCAGCTAAAGACCTTGGCGATTCGGTCTTAAACAGGCGTAATGTACAGGCTGTATGGGATAAACTATTACCCGGTATCACCGGCGAGTTTGATTGCCCTTCGCTGCTGCGATTGATAGCGCCCCGTGCCATGTTGATTGTAGGCACAGAAAATGATCCCAATTGCCCGCTTCCCGGAGCAAACATAGCTTACGCTTCGGCCATACAAGCATATAAATCGAAAGGGGCAACCGATAAGATTATGCGCGATGTAACGCCAAAGCTATTCCATACATCTACGCCTGAACATTTTAAAATGACGTTGGATTGGTTTAGCAAATGGTTGTAATACAGCATTGTAATATTAAGGGAAGCCATTAAGTATTTCTAAGAAGCTGTTTAAAGAGTGATTTATTCATTGCCGTTGGCTTCAGCCAACGGTAAAATAGCCAATGAGGAGAGGGCTTTAGCCAAATTCAGATGGTATTTTGGCTAAAGCCCCTTAAATTTACTGCATTATTCCGTTGACTGAAGTCAACGGCAATGAATTTTATTGAATAATTAATAAGTCGCTAATTTAAACACAGCTAAGCCTAAAAAATAAAATTAACAAAAATTTGCTAAATCGATTTTATTATATAATTTGGTCGTGCAATAACCAATTAATAAATACCGGTCAATTTTAGTTCTGAAGGTTTATCTGTCAAAAAAAACTTACGGTAAACGAAGCTTTCTATCCGGTACTACTATTATGAACATAACTACGCTGCCAGCCTTAAAAAAATGTTTAATAACCGTATTTGCCACGGGTATGTTGTCTATTCCGGCAACAGTGCTGAAAGCGCAAAATGCGGCTTCCTATGTTAATCCTTTTATAGGAGCCAGCACCAGTGCCGATGGGGCAGGGGTTTACCATGGCTTAGGTAAAACCTTTCCGGGCGCTGCCTCACCTTACGGGCTTGTACAGTTAAGCCCAAACACCATAACCGGAGGCGACAATGGCTCGGGCTATAGCTATGAACATAAAAGTATTGAAGGCTTTGCCTTTACCCAAATGAGTGGCATTGGCTGGTATGGCGATCTGGGGAATTTTTTGGTAATGCCTACAGCAGGGCCAATTAAAACCAGTGCCGGTAAACCAGGCACTAAAGGGGTTGGATATCGTTCTGCTTACGATAAAAGCACTGAAAAAGCATCGGCCGGATATTACAGTGTTCTGCTAACTGATAATCATATCAAGGCCGAAGCCACTGCCGCCCCTCATAGCGGTATGTTGCGCTTTACCTTTCCACAAAATAAACAATCGCGTATCCAGATTGATCTGGCCCGGAGGGTAGGGGGAACGTCAACGCTGCAATATGTAAAAGTAGTTGATGACCATACTATTGAGGGCTTTATGAAATGCACCCCTGAGGGTGGCGGCTGGGGCAATGGTGACGGTCATGCAGATTATACAGTATATTTTTATACCCAATTCAGCAAGCCGCTTAAAAATTTTGGCGTTTGGAGTGCCGATATTCCAAGCGACTGGGGCCGTAAGCTGGACGACGTTACCGGCGATAAATACCAGGAACGCGTAGCTAATGCTGAGATCCTTAAAGGCTTGAAGGAAAAGCAGGGAAAGCACCTTGGTTTTTATAGCGAGTTTGCTACCAAAGCCGGTGAACAGGTGTTGCTTAAATCGGGTATCTCATTTGTAAGCATAGCCGGTGCCAAAGCCAATTTACAAGCCGAAATAAAGGACTGGAATTTCGATGCTGTTCATCAGCATACCGTTAACCTCTGGAATAACGCCTTATCAAAAGTCAGTATCCAGGGGGGCACTAATGAGCAAAAAACGGTGTTTTACACGGCGCTGTATCACACCATGATCGATCCCCGCATTGTAAGCGATGTTACCGGGCAATATATGGGCGGCGATGGCAAGGTGCATCATACTACAATATTTAAAAAACGCACCATATTTAGCGGGTGGGATGTTTTCAGGAGCCAGATGCCTTTACAAACCATTATTAACCCTTCGCTGGTTAATGACCTGGTTAATTCGCTGGTTACGCTTGCCAATGAAAAGAAGAAAGATTACCTGGAGCGCTGGGAACTGCTGAATGCATATAGCGGTTGTATGCTTGGCAATCCGGCTGTAGCTGTATTGGCCGATGCTTATGCCAAAGGCATCCGTAATTATAATATACCAGATGCCTATAAATTAGCGGTGAGCACTGTTGAAAAATTTGGCAATGGCGATAAGGGTTTTACTCCGGGTGGTGGCAGCATAAGCTATACGCTTGAATACGCCTATAACGATTGGTGCATTGCACAGCTTGCAAAAGCGCTTAACAAAACACAAGACGTAAAAAAATACGGCGAAAGGGGAGAGGCATTTAAAAACATCTTTGATGCGGATAAAGGTTGGTTCCGGCCTAAGGATAGTACCGGCAACTGGCTTCCATGGCCTGCGGAGGGGCGCATTAAACAATGGTACGGCTGTATTGAGAGCAACCCTTATCAGCAGGGATGGTTTGTACCGCAGGATGTTGATGGTATGGCAAAGCTGATGGGCGGCAGGGAAAAAGTAATAGCCGATCTGAATAATCTTTTTGAAAAAACGCCCGATAACATGATGTGGAATGATTACTACAATCATTCCAATGAGCCCGTACACCATGTTCCATTTTTATATAATAGGTTGGGCGCTCCATGGCTTACCCAGAAATGGACCCGTGAGATCTGCCGCCGGGCTTATAAAAATTCCGTAGAGGGTTTGGTAGGCAACGAAGATGTCGGGCAGATGTCGGCCTGGTATGTATTGGCAGCGAGTGGTTTGCATCCGGTTTGTCCCGGCGATACCAGGCAGGAGATCACCAGTCCGGTATTCAATAAAGTATCGTTAAAGCTTGATCCTAAATACGCAAAGGGTAAAACCTTTACCATCATCGCCAATAATAATTCGGCAAAAAATATTTATATACAGGGGGCAAAGCTTAACGGCAAAGCTTACAATAAATGCTATATAGATTATAAGGATATTGCTGCCGGCGGTACGCTCGAGTTAAGTATGGGCGCAACACCCAATAAAAACTGGGGGATCTAATAATTTAGGGATATGAGTAAAGGAAAGATGAGCAGGTTTTTTATATAGAATTGCTAAATCGATTTTATAAATTGAATGATTTTATAGCACCGACCAAACATCAAACCAAATTATAAACCAAACCAAATTATGAAAACAAACCTGTTCACCTGTACCATGACGGCCATGGCCTTGCTGGCCTCGTGCAGTAAACAAGCTGCCGTTAAATACCCCAAACCTTTTGTACGCACAGATTCCGTACAACTAACCAGCGGATCGCCGGTAAGCTCATACGGAACCTTTTTTATCACCAACGTTTTAAGCGGTAAAGCTATTGAAATTAATAGCAGCGGTATGCTTAACGATGGCACCGGTGCGCAGCAAAACCAATACTCGGGCAGTGGTACGGCCACGGCTCCCAACCAAAAATGGATAATTGTACAACAGGGCAGCGGCGCTATAACCAGCACCACCAAATTTAAGATCATGAACGTAGCCAGCGGTAAATATCTGGAAGTACCCTTGGCCACCACGAATCCCGGTACAGGCTTATGGCAGGATAAAGCCAACACCAACAATGCCCAGCAATGGTATATTCAGGCAGTAAGTACCGGCGTTTATAAAATTATTAATGTGGGTAATGGGCTTGCGGTCACCAATCATGGATCATCTGCCACTAATGGTACGCCTATTACCCAGGAAGTATTTGTTGCCGGGAATACGGCGCAAACCTGGCTGCTTAACGGGCTTACAGCCGAGGCTTACCGCGACGATGATGTCGTGAATTTTTTTCACCGTACCAATGGCACCGTGGCTTTTGATGAGGGAAAAAGTATCCCGCTTACCTATGGGGCCAACAACGGAAAAGTGCTTTGGATAACTGAGGATGCCTATGAATCGTCACAGCTTCAAAGTAACGGACAGTTATATTGCCAGTTTTTTAAGTATCATAATTCGGCCCTGCTGCAGCCGGCCAGTCACAGCTGGGATCAATCCCTTACGCCAAATATCACTACCAATAATTCGCCGGTAAACAGCATGGAGATCATTGAAAGCCCGGGCGATCATAACTCAACCTACCGCTGGCCCGGCGCGGGAATTGAGGCCGGTAGCCACGTTTATCTTTACACATTTGAATCGGCCAACGGTGCTACGCCCGAAAACCAGGTGCTTTATGACTTAACTCAAAATACATCCGGACTTAACTGGGGTACAGCCGCACGATTAACACCTGCGGGCATGTCGGGCCAAACAGAAACCGGGTTTTCAAACGGGATGGTTAAAAACGCTACTAACGACTCGGTATATGTTTACGGAAGCAAAAGCGTTTTCTTCAATACGTCCAATGTATTCCTGGCCCGCTTCCCGGTAAGTAACCCGTCTAACTGGTCGTTCTGGACAGGCTCTTCATGGTCGTCAACCCGTACAACCGCTTCGGCGGCAGCTATAAACGTAGGTGCGGGCAATACCACGCAGCAAAATGTGACCATATCAAAAGTGAACAATAAATATGTAATGATGCAAATGGACCTGGGCTATTTTTGTGATCCGGCGAGCCATAACATTTATATTTCAACGGCCGATAGTCCTAAGGGGCCTTTCACTGCGCCTAAAATGGTTTTCACCATCAATGATGTTTACCAGGGCCATTTGGCAAAGTACTATACCCCGGCCATCCACGCTGAGTTTATAAACGGACATAACGAATTGCTTGTTACCTATTGCCTTAATTATAATGGTGATGGCGGCAGCTGCAGCACAACCACCTGCGTAAATAATAACCAGGATCCTAACTTTTACCAGGTAAAAGCAGTAAGGGTTCCGTACAGCCTGGTGGGTTTATAGTTTGAATTTATTTTTTGCTGAACACATTATAATTAACAGTTAATGAAAAAGTTGATTTTATTATTAGTACTGATAGCAGCCCGGGGAGCAGTAACTGCCCAAAACATAGCGCCATTTCGCGCGGGCGACCGGGTGGCTTTTGTTGGCAACAGTATTACGGATGGGGGGCATTACCACTCTTACATCTGGCTGTATTATATGACCCGTTTCCCTAACATGCGGATAACCTGCTATAACGCCGGCATTGGCGGCGATGTTGTAGGGCAGATCAACGACCGTTTTGAAGATGATGTGTTCAGCAAAAAACCAAATGTGTTAACCCTTACCTGGGGCATGAACGACACCGGGTATTTTGAATGGTACCGCCCCGATGCACAGGATGTTATGGATAAAAGGATCCAGGGCTCATACGATAACTATGCACTGCTGGAAAACAAACTAAAGCAACACCCCGAGATCCGAAAAATTTTTATTCTCGGTTCGCCTTATGACGAAACCAGCAAGTTTACTGTCAAAAACATCTATCCTAAAAAAAGTGCGGCTTTTTCAAAGGTGATCGATTTTCAGCAAGCAGCGGCGAAGAGAAATAACTGGGGTTATGTTGATTTCTACCACCCCATGACAGAGATCAATCTGCTTGAGCAGGCAAAGGATTCCACCTTCAGCTTAACGCCTAATGACAGGGTGCATCCTGACAATGACGGGCATCTCGTAATGGCTTATCTTTTTCTAAAGGCGCAGGGCTTTAGCAATAAGGTAGTGGCTGACGTGACTGTGGATGCTAAAAATAAAAAGGCTGTTAAGGCGGTGAATTGTAAAGTAACTAACGTGGTTTCTTCGGCAGACTCTGTATCGTTCAATTACCTCGCAAATTCATTGCCTTATCCCATTGATACCATTCCGCGTGGCTGGGGAAACCGAAAAAAACAAGCCGATGCGCTTAAGGTTGTGCCGTTTACCAAAGAAATGAACCAGGAGTTGCTTGCCGTTAAAGGGTTAAAAACAGCCAATTATGATGTCCTTATCGATGGAGAAAAAATGGGTAGCTGGTCGGCTGAGCAATTGGGCGCAGGTATCAACCTGGCCGAGATCACTATAACACCGCAATATCAGCAGGCCATCCAGATCAGGGAACTGAACGAGGAGCGCTGGGACATTGAAAGGCGTATCCGCATGTATACCTGGATGCAGTTTGACTTTTTAAAAGGCAAAGGCTTGTTGTTCCATGATACCAACGCCGCTATGGATACCATAAGCAAGTATGCCAAAAAAGACATTTTTGTTAACGGAAATAAAGACAACTATACCCGTGCCCGCTACAAAAGCCTGCGCGATGCCTGGCAAAAAGAAATGGATGTACTTACCAACCAGATCTATGCCATCAATAAACCGCAAAACCATCGCATCACCATCATCGCCTCAAAATAAAATCACTATAAACTGATGAATATTAAAAAGTTACTATTTATTCCATTATTTATTGGCTTTGCGGTCTGCAGTTTGAAAGCTGCCGCCGCAACGGTTGATACGGTGCTGACCCACAGTGCCATAATGAACAAAGACATTAAGGCTGTGGTGATCAAGCCTGCCGATTATTCGAGCACCAAAAAGTACCCGGTATTATACCTGCTGCATGGCTTTAGCGGCAATTACAGCGATTGGATTAAAAAAGTCCCTGCTGTTGCCGGTTTGGCTGATACTTATCATTTTATTATAGTTTGTGCCGACGGCGATTTTGCGGGCTGGTATTTTGATAGCCCAACTATTAAGGATTCACAATACGAAACCTATGTAGGTACCGAGCTGGTGAACTGGGTTGATAAGCATTATTCAACCATAACCGACCGGAAGGGGAGGGCCATAACCGGTTTGAGTATGGGCGGACATGGCGCGTTGTATATAGCGTTTAAGCATTTAGATAAATTTGGTGCTGCCGGGAGCATGAGTGGCGCGGTTGATATCAGGCCTTTTCCGGATAGTTTCGGCATCGAACGCGTATTGGGTAAATACAGCGAACACCCCGACAGGTGGGAACAAAACAGCGTGGTAAACCTCATCTACCTGTTGAAACCCAATTCACTTGCTATTACTTTTGACGTTGGTTATGACGATTTCCTTTACCAGGCCAACCAGGAACTGCATGAAAAGCTGCTTGAACGCAAAGTTCCTCATGATTATACCGTAAGGCCGGGGGGCCATACCTGGGAATTTTGGGGCAATTCCATTAACTACCAGGCACTGTATTTCAGTCGTTTTTTTGAAGGAATAAAATAGATAGCTTTTTATAATAACAATTACAACATTTTCAACCGATTGCAAATGTTGTAATTGTTAAAATTCCGGTATCGAAATTGTGATTTTAAAAATTATAAAAAAATAACTCGAAAAATTTGCTAAATCGTTTTTATAAACTATATTAGTATCAGATTTCAACATCTGAATTATAAACCAATTAACAAACAGCTTTTAAAACGTTTGCTCCGCGGGTTAAAACATGAAATTGCTAAAACGATTTTATATTTTCTCTGTCGAAGCATGATGTTAACTAACCCCTATAGTATGAAAAAACTTTACTTTAAGGTTCTTGCTTATTCGGTTTTCGGGGGCTTCCTTGTTTTCACTTCATGTAAAAAGGAAGGTTTCCTGGGGCAAACACAAACATCAAACCTAACCGGCGAGACAGTGTTTACCGATAGTGCCAATACCGTATCGTTTTTAGCCGGCATTTACAGCAATGTTGGTTTTAGTGCGGCGGCAGGAAGGTTTACCTACGGGCCAATACTTTCGCCTACACCTAACGGCGGTATCGACGCTGCCTCCGACGAAGCGGAAGTATCAGCATCTGCCGGATCAACAGCCCTGGCATTTGAAACGGGCACCATCAATGCCGCCGTGGTTACCGATGATGCGTATAAAACCTGTTATACCAATATCCGCTCGGTAAACCAATTGCTTAAAAATTTGCCTAAGGCACCCATCAATAATTTCGTCAAAACACAAATGAAAGCCGAGGCGCGGTTTTTACGGGCCTGGTATTATGCGATATTACTGAAGCATTACGGCGGTGTGCATTTACTTGGCGACAGTGTTTACACCTATACGGATAAGATCCCCGCTGCCCGCAATACCTATGCCGATTGTGTGAATTATATCCTTGCCGAGTGTGACGCGGCAGCGCAGGACCTGCCGACTGTGCAATCGGGGGTAAATTATGGCCGGGCATCAAAAGGGGCTTGCCTCGCTTTAAAATCGAGGGTGCTGCTTTACGCCGCAAGCCCTTTGTTCAACGGGCAATCTATCGGTGAGGGTAAAACGCTTGAATTGGTGGGGTACCCGGCTTACGATAAAGAGCGCTGGAGACTTGCCGAACAAGCTGCGGCTGCCGTTATCTCAACAGGTGTATATAGTCTCAACGTTGACAATGCCACTGCCCCGGGTTTTGGCTTTCAAAAGTTGTTTACCAAGCGTGTAAATACCGAATATATTTTCCAGTTGATGCGCCCGACCGGCAACGTGGATTTAGAGAATTTATGGCAGCCGCCAACGCGTACAGGTAAAAACGGTGCTTTCCCCCTACAGGGATTGGTTGATGCTTTCCCGATGAGCAACGGTAAAAATATAACAGACCCTACATCAAACTATAATCCCAATAATCCATATGCTAACCGCGATCCGCGTTTGGATTATAGCATCATCCATGACCAAACACCTCTGCAAATCAGGCTTTCGTCGGGTACATCACCCATAAATATTTTTGTTGGTAAATACAACGGAAATACAACAGGGCCTGATGCCGTACATGTTGGCACTACCACCGGATACTACACCAATAAAATGCTCGACCCGGCTGCCGTGGCCAACGATTTTATGCACCGGACAGATCGTTGCCTGCCATTGATCCGCTATGCCGAAATCTTGCTGAACTATGCCGAAGCTGCCAATGAATATGAAGGGCCAACCGCATTAGTTTATTCGGCAGTTGAGGCTATCCGTCAACGGGCGGGCTTAAACCCATACCAGTTGCCCGCGGGTTTGAGCCAGGCTGATATGCGTACAGCCATTCAAAATGAACGCCGTATTGAGCTGGCCTTTGAAGAGCACCGCTTTTGGGATGTGCGCCGCTGGAAAATTGCCGACCAAACTGACAACATTGTTACTAAAGGTATGGAGGTTGACCGGGATGGTGCGGCAGTAGCATACAAACAATTTGATGTGCGCAAACGCAATTTCCGTAAAGCGATGTACCTGTGGCCTTTCCCGCAAAGCGAGGTAGCCAAATCGCCCGAACTGACCCAGAACCCGGGCTATTAATCACCGACAGTATAGTAGTATTGATATGAAATATAATTACAAAGCAAAATGGTTTTACCTGCTGTTGATAGCTGTCTTTATGATGGCAGTATCATCATGTAAAACCGAAAAGATAGTTCCCGGAAGCGAGGCCCCCAAAGATATCGCCGGCAACTGGCGGGTGATCAAAGCTACCCGTAATGGCACCGATTTAACTTCCATTATTGATTTTAGCCAGTTCCGGATCAATTTCACCGATAAGGGATACACACTGGTAAATAAGCTGCCCTTCCTGGTAAGCAAGGATGGTGCTTTTGCACTTGATGATCCGCAGTATCCGTTTAAGATCACCTTTACTGCCACGGGCGATAAGCCGGTTTCAACAGCTTTTACTTATCCTATAGTAAACGGCAAAAGGCAGCTTAGCATAACCTTCAGTCCGGGCTGTACCAATAATACTTATGTGTACGTGCTTGAAAAAGCCAATTGATAAACTAAAGCAACCGATAAATTATGAAATCATATTTACATATAAAAGGTAAAAATTTATGGAAGCTGTGTGCTTTGGTGGTGCTGGGTATTGCTTTAGCCTGCTGTGGTGAGCAAATTACCAGTGTTGATCAGCCGGCCACAGCTGCCGTAGGTTCAGTTGTGCCGATAACGGTACACTGTGATATCCCTACCGTGGGAGATGGGGGCCCCGATTACCTCATTTTTGGTTTTTTGGTACCTAAAGGCTGGAAGGCAGCGCAGAATACCACCATAACTTACACCAGCAAACAAGGTAATGGAACCATGTCCCTGATACCCGACGGTACTTTGCCCAAAAAGGGCGACGGCCTTACCTGGTCGGCATACATGAAAAAAACTTTCGGTAACGGTGGTAACCTTATTGATGATATGGAATGGGTGGCTTACCAAACTGATAAAGCCTACAGCCATACCGGTGGGGTAGAGTTTATTGTCGACCTGAATATCAAAACAAAAGTAGGCGCCGATAATAATAACATGTTGGTTAAACTGGGCTATACCATAACCGATAGCGGCAACGGTTTTACCAGCGATGGCAATGGTACTTATTACAGTGTGCTGCTTGGTAATACCTGTTTTGAAGTAACCGGCGGCAGCGGTGACCTGGTTGACTTTTGTAACCCGCAGCTTACCACAATCGATCCGCCAAAATCATTGGATAACGATTTTGTAACCCTGACTTTTGATGGTACAGTTACCGATACACAGTTAAGCGGCGCAAGTGAAGTTTACCTGTGCGCAAAGGCCTACACCAGCGATGGGAAAACCATAAACGTTTGTGAGCAAACCTCTAAAACATTATTGAAACAAACTACTGCCACCAGTAAAAAGTACCAGCTTACGTTTTGGCCGAGATCATTCTTTAATGCAGGGGATACGCAAACCATCACAAGAATGGAGTACTTCCTTACCGATAAAACAGGCAAGGTAAAGGTAGGCTATGGTAATACTGATGCCCCGTTCACCTATACATTTAAATGCGGTTGATCTGTAGATGAAATAAACAAGCAGATGCACCTAACTATACAGGATCTGCTAAAACGATATTTAAATCTTTTGCCAACAATTTTAAACCTGAAAAATATGGCTTATTGCTACATAAATAAATGTTTAACAGGTATCACGCTGTTGATGCTGCTACTGGTTAAAACCAGCTATGCAGCCATGCAGCAGGATACAACTGCCGTGGCGCCTGTACGGCCCGGTCAGGTAAGCGGTATTGTACTTGATGAGTATGGTAACCCACTGCAGGGTGTTAAAGTAATCAATAAAGGAAAAAATAGTACCCTGACTACCGGTAAAGACGGCATGTTTGCTATCAACGCCATAAAGGGAGATGCCCTGGTATTTACCGCTGCGAATTATAATGCCCGCCAGGTTACTGTTAAAAACACTGCTAACTTAACGGTGAGGCTCATAGATACCTATATTCAGGCATCTAAAACCATTAATGTGCTTTATGATACCATAAGCACATCAAAAAATGTGGGTGCCATATCAACTATCTATACCAATCAACTTACCAGCACCCCTGCAACTTTGTATACCTATGCTTTACCCGGACAACTCCCCGGTTTATATACCCAGCAGTATAGCGGTTTCGCCGCACCTCAAACCGGTGTGCAGACTGTAAATGATTTTATCGGGGCGGTAGTACAGCACAATAATTATTCGGCCAATGATAATACGGAATTCGGCCTTTCATTAAGAGGGCAGGGGCCGATAACGATTATCGATGGTGTTCAGCGTGAGATAGCGTCGCTTGATCCGGAAAGTATCGAATCGGTTTCGGTATTAAAGGATGCGCTTTCAAATATGATGCTGGGCATCAACAGTTCGCGCGGTACTTTACTTATTACTACCAGACGTGGTCAGGTGGGTACGCCGCATATTTCATTCACTGCACAAACAGGCACCCAGCAGCCTTTAGGCTTGCCAAACCCGCTGCCTGCTTATCAATATGCGTATTTATATAATGAAGCGTTACAAAACGATGGTAAGCCGGCCCTTTACAGCAGTGCCGATTTTAACGCCTACCGCAACCACACCGACCCTTTACGGCATCCGGACGTTAACTGGTTTAAAACCATATTGCGCGATAATTCGCCGATGACCAGCTACAAGCTTAATGTTAACGGCGGTACCCAGGTAGCGCGGTACAGTGTTTCATTAAACTACCTTGACCAGGCCGGGATGTTCCGCACCTCATCGGCTGTACCATACAACACCAATAATGATCTTAACCGCTATATCATTAACTCCGATCTCGCAGTTAACGTAACCAAAAAATTCACTGTCGATCTGCAGTTATTCGGCCGTATCCAGCAAAGCACACAGCCAGGGGCAGGGTATGGAAACATATTGGGCGCACTTTACAGCACGCCAAATAATGCGTATCCGCTTTATAATCCAAATAACACATTTGGCGGTACAACAACATATACCAACAACCTGCTTTCGCAAACCGAGTTTTCAGGCTATCAGCGTACCAGCAGCAATGATGTACTGGCCAACCTCGATCTGAATTATGACCTCAGCAGCATAACACCAGGCTTATCGGCAAAGGCAAAAGGCAATCTTGCTTTTTCATCGCAAAGTTTTTTAAATCGCTCATTGCAAAATAATGCCTATTCCTTTAACGCCGACAGTTCTTATTCGGCAGTGGGCTCATCAGTTGCGCAAAGTAATTCGTTCAGTACAGTTTCAAGCGCCCGCTACTCGTTTGCCCAGGCATCAGTTAATTACGACAGGACTTTTGGCAAAAGCAATATAACCGGTATGGCACTGTATGATGTACGCTCGGTTGTATTAAACTATGACCTTTCGCAGGTAACAACAAACCGTGCATTAAAAGCGGGTTATAATTATGACGGTAAATACTTTATTGAAGCGGCTGTCAACAGTAGCGGTTATAACCGTTATCCTCCGGGCAATCAATATGGCTTGTTTTACGCCGGCGGTATTGGCTGGCAAATGGGTAAAGAGGATTTTATTAAAGATAATTTCAGCTGGATAAACTCATGGAAATGGCGCGCCACCTATGGTAAAACCGGAAACAACAACGTAGATAATTACGGTTATTATAACTTTTTGCAAACCTACGGCCCTTCGCAGGGTTATTCATACAGCACGGGTACCAGCAAAAGCCCGGTACAGGGTTATTTTGAAAACACATTGGCCAACCCATACATCCGTTGGGAAAAAGCCCGCAAGCTGGATATAGGGGCCGATATTTCCCTGTTTAATAATCATTTCAATATTACTGCCGATTATTACCACGACAGGTATTATGATCTGTTGCAGGTTAGAGGAAACAGTATTGCTTTGTTAGGTACTTCATATCCTTACGAAAATTTGGGTATTAATCTTTACAAAGGCGCTGAGCTTACTTTAACTTATCAAAATCACATCCAAAATTTCAATTACTTTATTTCGGGTAATGCCTCTATCCAATCGTCAAAAATTATTTTTAGCGACGAAGAGCCATATCCTTACCCATGGCTCAGGCATACCGGTCGCTCAACCAACGCTATTTATGGTTACACGACTATCGGTTATTTCAAGGATGCCCAGGATGCTGCCACCAGTGCAACAACTACCGGTTACACCGCACAGGCAGGAGATGTAAAATACAAAGACCTTAACGGCGATCATATTATCAACCAGTTTGATGTTTCGGCTATAGGCGGTAACCGGCCGCTGGTTTATTATGGCTTTTCGGCGGGTTTCAATTACAAAGGTTTTAGTCTGAGTTTCCTGTTACAGGGCGTAGCGAACCGTGAGCTGATGTTCAATAACTCGCAGGTGAACGGCTTTGCAGGTGTGGGTTTCCTCGGGCTTACTTACAGCGGGCAGGCGTACAACACCATTTTAGGCCGGTGGACACCCGAAACCGCTGCTACGGCTACTGCGCCAAGGTTATCAATAGGTAACGCCAATAATACCGCCAACTCAACCTTGTACCTGCGCAAGGGCAACTATATAAGGCTTAAAAATGCCGAGGTAGGTTACAACCTGCCTTATGAGTGGGCGCATAAGCTTAGGCTATCGGGCTTGAGAATATTTGTGAACGGCGAAAACCTGTATACACTGTATGGCTACAAAGATTTTGATCCGGAGGTATACGGTACTGCTTACCCAATTCAAAGGGTAATAAATGCCGGCGTTAACATTAAGCTTTGATTTTGGCCATCATAAAAATATTACGATCATGAAGAGTTTCAACAAAATAATTTTAGCGGCCACCGGCATCTTAACCATAATGGCCGGCTGTAAAAAATATGAGCAGTTCCCGGTTGATAAGGTGACTATCAATTACGTGTTTGACAAAAAGGACTCCTTAGGTACCAATGCCCAAATGTTCCTGTATGGGATTTATGCAGCGCTCCAAAACGGGCACAACAGGGTAGGGAACGACTACCTTGACGCGGCCAGTGATGATGCCATGTCATCGGCTTCGGTATCATCAAATGTAGTAACCATACTTTCAACAGCATCTTATAATTCATATACCATCCCCGCCGGTGAAAACCTTTGGGCTTATTACTACGCAGGCATCCGCAAGGCAAATGAGTTTGTGAACAATATTGATGTAGTGCCGGTACTTGCACAATACCATGGTTACTCCATGAAATATGTATGGAAAAGCGAGGCACGTTTTTTAAGGGCACTGTATTATTTTGAACTGGTTAAACGTTACGGTGGCGTTCCCTTATTGGGCAACAAGGTGTTTACTATAACGGATAATGTGGCCTTGCCACGTAATTCCTTTGCCGATTGTATCAACTACATTGTAAGCGAATGCGATGCCATTAAGGATACCCTGATGACCGCGCCGCTGAGCAACCCTAATGCCGATTATCACCGCCCTACCAAAGGCGCCGCCATGGCTTTAAAGGCCAAAGTACTGCTATATGCTGCAAGCCCATTATTTAACGGACAGAATATTGATGCCTCAAATCCGCTAACAGGTTACACCGATTTTAGCGCCGACAGGTGGGCACAGGCTGCTGCTGCCGAAAAAGCGGTAATGGACCTGAATGTTTATTCGTTATTGCCCAGCTTTAAAGATGTATTTCTGACTCAAAACAGCTCTGAAAATATATTTATCCGGCAAACAGATAATTCATCCTCGATTGAAACCACTAACGGTCCGGTTGGATTTACCGGGGCAGTAGGCAAGGGGCAAACCAGTCCGACACAGCAATTGGTTGATGCCTTCCCCATGAAAAGCGGTTTGGCTATTACTGATCCGGCATCAGGTTATAACCCTGATAATCCTTACCAGAACCGCGACCCGCGCTTAACCTATACCGTGCTCTATAACGGTGCAAGATGGCTTAACTCAGATCTGCAATTGTATGAAGGAGGGGCCAGCAAACCCAACGGCTCATTACAGCAAACCAAAACAGGCTATTACATTCGCAAGTTCATGGGCAATTTTGAAAACACCAATGCCTACGCTGCTCATGTCATAGACTGGCAGATCCTGCGCTATGCTGATGTGGTTTTAGGCTATGCCGAATCACTCAATGAATCGGCCGGAGCAACTCCCGAGGTTTATAATGCTGTTATCAGCATCAGGAAAAGGGCAGGGATAGATGCGGGCACCGGCAATTACGGACTTAAAGCCGGTATGAGCAAAGCGGAGATGCGCGCCATCATCCAAAATGAGCGGCGCCTGGAAATGGCTTTTGAAGAGAACCGCTACTGGGACATCCGCCGCTGGAAAATTGCTGAAACGGTTATGAACCAGCCACAAAAGGGGATCAGCATTGTGAAGATAGGCTCCAGCCTTACCTATAATGTGGTGAACGCGCTCACTACCAAATTCGAAGCGCCTAAGATGTACCTGTACCCAATACCTTATGACGAGGTTTTGAAGAACCCGAATATGAAACAAAATCCAGGATGGTAATCTCAAACTTCAGCCAGTTAAACCAAAAAAATTAAGCTTTATGAGAAAAATAATACTTCTCTTCCAGATATTAATGATCCTGCTCCCGGCGGTGTCATTTGCGCAAAGCAGGACTGTAACAGGTACTGTACGCGATATTACCGGGGTATTGCCAGGGGTATCGGTAATTGAAAAAGGTGTTCCTAACAACGGTGCTATTACAGATCAGGGTGGTAAGTTCAGGCTTGTTCTTAAAGGGCAGTCAAATACCATCATTGTGCGTTTTATCGGTTATATCCCGCGTGAGCTCCGCGTGTCGGAATCGGGCAGAATGGATATCATACTGCAAACCAATACCAACGGTTTGGATGAAGTAGCCGTAGTAGCTTACGGAACCAAAAAAAGGATCACCAATACCGGTGCTGTAAGTTCCATTTCGGCCAGCGAGATCCGTACCGTGCCAACGGCCAACGTGCAAAATGCTTTAACCGGTAAATTGCCGGGCTTTTTTTCGCAGCAGGGTTCGGGCCAGCCGGGTAAGGATGCTTCAGATTTTTATATCCGCGGGGTAAGTTCGTTAAACCCATCGGGTAACCAGCCGCTGATTATTGTAGATGACATCGAGTACAGCTATGACCAGCTGCAGCAGATCAATGTTAATGAGATAGAAAGCATCTCGATTCTGAAAGACGCGTCAACTACAGCTATCTACGGTATCAAAGGTGCTAACGGCGTATTGGTGGTAACCACCCGCCGCGGCAAGGCCGGCACCCCTAAAGTGAACCTGCGTGTGGAAAGTGGCATCCAGCAGCCTACTAAAACGCCGCAGTTTTTAGATTCATATAATACAGCGGTATTGATTAATGAGGCCCAGCATAATGACGGCATCCCGCTTAGCTTTACCCAGCAGGACCTTGACTTGTTTAAAAATGGATCCGATCCATACGGTCACCCCAATGTTGATTGGTATAACAAGATCTTCAAGAAATATACCTATCAAACCAATGCCAACCTGGATATTTCGGGTGGTACAACCGGGGTGAAATATTTTATCTCCGGAGGTGCCTTAAACCAAAATGGTTTGGTACGTGATTTTGCCGATCCGCAAAGTTTGGTGAATACCAATTACTATTTCAAACGCTATAACTTTCGCTCAAACCTCGATCTGAAAGCCAATAAAACGCTTGATCTGCGACTGGACATTACCACCCGTTTTTCGGATCTGAACCAGCCTTATAACCAGAACGCCGTAAGCGAGGTATATAATTTTACCAAGGAAACGCCTTTTACGGCGCCATATCTTAATCCTAACGGAAGTTATTCATACGCCTATTCATCATTTAATCCCGATCACCTGCCAACGCTTAACGCCAGGCTGGCAACAGGAGGCTATCAACACTCCCGCCGTACCGATTTTAATGTACTTTTTGGTGCTACGCAAAGGCTTGATGCTTTAACCAATGGCCTTTCGGTAACAGGCAGGGTTGCTTATTCAAGTATTGAACAATTTACCAAGCAAATTTTTAACGGCGGTATCCCTGCCTATCATTATGATCCGGCTACTAATCAATATTCCTTAAGGCCGGGTGCTACTTATGTGTATCAAACTTATGCTTTAACGGGCAGCACCGATATCAATACCAATAATTACAACCTGCAGCTTTATGCCAACTACGACAGGACATTCCGTGGTTCGCACCATTTTTCGGGATTGTTGTTGTTCAATCAAACTTCGCAAACGTATTTCACCTATCCGCTGCTTGATGGCGCGCAGGTTGGTGTGCCGCAAAAGTTCCGCGGTATATCGGGCAAGGTGGGATATGACTTTAAACAGAAATTTCTGTTCGACTTTAACGTAGCCTATAACGGCACCGACCGCTTTGCCGCTAATCATCGCTTTGGGATTTTTCCGGCTGTGAGCTTTGGTTATAACATCGCTAAAGAGTCGTTCTTTGAAAAGGCTCTCCCTATGTTCAGTCTTTTGAAAATAAGGGGCAGTTATGGTTTGGTTGGTTCGGATGCAGCGCCGGGTAACCGTTATGTATATAACCAGGTTTACAATCAGGGCGGTGGTTACAATTTTGGCGAAACAGCTCAAAACTACAATACTATATATGAAGGCTCATTGGGCAATCCGAACGTAGTTTGGGAACGTGCCAAAAAGATCGACATAGGCCTGGATGCCAACTTGTTTAATGATAAAATATCCATCACGGCCGATTATTTCCACGATATCCGTTACAATCAGCTGATTACACCGGGGAGTATACCGGAGATTTTGGGTGTTGGTTTGCCTGCCGTAAACATCGGTAAAACCCGTAACCAGGGCCTTGACGGGCAGATCAGCTATCATAGCACGCTTGGCAAATTACAGTACAACGTTGGTTTCGTGTTCTCGTATGCTAAAAATAAGATCCTATATGAAGATGAGGCTACCCCGGCATATCCATGGCTGGCGCAAACCGGTCATTCAATCGGGCAGCAATATGGTTATCACTTTTTAGGATACTATACCGCTGCCGATATTGCCGCCATCAATTCGGGAAGCAAATCGGTACCCGTGCCAGATAACGGTATCCCACTGCAGCCCGGCGATCTGAAATACCAGGACTTGAACGGTGACGGCATTATTAACGTTTTTGACAAAAGGCCGATAGGCAATCCAAACCTGCCAAATACCATACTCGGTCTTTCATTGCAGGCAGTTTACAAAGGTTTTAGTGTAAGTGTGCTTTTGCAGGGATCGTTCAATTACAGTTTCGCGGTGATTGGTACAGGTATCGAACCATTTCAAAGCCAGTTTCAACCCATACACCAGGAACGCTGGACACCCGAAAACCTGGTCAATGCCGCCTTCCCAAGGTTAACTACCAATCCAACTTCGGTAAACAGCCCTACGGCTTATTTTTCTGATTACTGGTTATTAAACGCGCATTACGTGCGGTTAAAAACGGTTGATATCGGTTATCAATTGCCAACCAAGCTGTTACCATTTAAGATTAACAACGCCCGCATTTATATGAGCGCATATAACCTGCTCACTTTTGATAACTACAAAAAATATCAGCAGGACCCGGAAATTGCTACCAATACCGCGGGCGATGCGTACATTAACCAGCGGGTGATTAACCTGGGCATCCAGGCAGGTTTTTAAAAACCAATAGATAAACCATAAGGGGCCGGCGTTGCGGTGCCGGCTTCCTTTTTTGATTTGGCAGATAAACTTTAAATTAGGATATGTTTCCAACCATCGGCGATCTGATATATCATCTCTTCCATATCCGGATTGGATTTCCTATCCAAACGCTTGGCTTTTTTATTGCACTCGCCTTTTTATTTGCCTACATAGTGTTTACTTCAGAATTTAAAAGATATGAAGCCATTGGAAAGATCAGTGCATTTAAGCGGAAGGTAATCATCGGAAAACCAGCTTCAGCAACTGAAATGATCATTAATTTTTTGCCCGGTTTTTTATTTGGCTTTAAACTTTTTGGAGCCGTTTTTAATTACCAGGTTTTTGCTGCAAACCCGCGGGCATATATTCTTTCATTGCAGGGAAATTTAACAGCAGGCGTACTCATTGGCGGTGCATTTGCCTTTTGGATTTACCGCGAACGAAAGAAATTTGCATTGCCTAAACCGCAAACAACCGAATATACTGTACACCCTTATCAATTAATGGGGCTGATTGTTTTTAGTGTTGGATTTTTCGGTTTCATTGGCGCCAAGCTTTTTGATATCGTTGAGCATTTTGGCAGGTTGAGACATGATCCGCTGGGTACTATATTTTCGGCCAATGGGTTTGCTTATTACGGCGGCCTGATCTTTGGCGCATTGACTTATTTGTATATCGGCCACCGGCATAACATGAAACTGGTGCACCTTGCCGATATCGGTTCGCCGGGTATGATGCTGGCGTATGGCATTGGTCGTATTGGTTGCCAGCTGGCGGGTGATGGTGATTGGGGTAAGGTTAACGCACATCTAAAACCCGGTTTTTTAAGCTGGCTGCCCGATTGGATGTGGGCGTTCAATTATCCGCATAATGCTATCAATGCCGGTACACTGCTGCCCGGTTGCCTGGGTAACTATTGCAATCAACTGGCTAACCCGGTATACCCCACGCCGTTTTATGAGGCTGCTCTTTGCACTGGTATGTTTTTGCTGATGTGGGTTTTTCGTAAACGGATAGTTACACCCGGTTTTATGTTTTTCCTTTACCTTGTGCTCAACGGTACCGAACGTTTTTTGATAGAGCAGATCCGGATAAACCCGGTTTATCATTTTTTAGGTTTACCATTTACCCAGGCCGGCTTCATTGGCTTTTTAATGCTGATGGGAGGGTTAACAGGCTTTATTGTGCTGTTTGCTAAACACAAAAGCCATCATCATAAACATTTACCTGTATAAATATTATTTAATGAAGAAAATTACCCTTGTTTGTTTAGCTTGTTTGAGCTTGGGTTTAACCAATAGGGCCTTTGCGCAAAAAGCTGATACCGTTAATCTTACCGATATTAAATTTAAGGTAGAGGCCGCGCCGGAATGGTCGGCAATTTTAAAGCGTGATTCGGGCTGGTTCGGGGGCGATGGTATTTATACTATCCCTTTGAATGGGAAGGAGACCGGCCAGGCAAAACATAACGATAAAGTGCTTTTTATTTTCAGCGATAGCATGATAGGCGCGGTGCGTGATAACACTATGGCTCCGGGGGCCATCATGATCCACAATGCGGTAGCTGAACTAAAAGGCAACGAGCCTTTGGATAAACAAATGAAATTTTATTGGGATAAAAATGCCAAAGGAAAGCCGGAGTCTATTTTCATCCCGCATACACCTAAAACAGGAGCTACAGATTACTACTGGCTTGGCGATGGCTTTGTAAACCAGGCATTGAATAACAATATCTACATTTTTGGGTACAGGGTGCATAACGTAAGCAACGAAGCATTTGGTTTCAGGGAAGTTGGCAATACTCTCCTCAAGATCCCGGCAAACAGCAAGCCGCCGTATAAAGATCTTAAACAAATGGATACGCCGTTTTACCTGGTAGATCAGAAAGGGGAAAGCGGCTCTTTTGGTGCCGGCATTTACGTAAATACCAAAGAAGCCGGTGCGCCAAAGCCCGATGGCTATATTTATGTTTATGGGGTACGTGGCATGGCCAAGCACCTGATGGTTGCCCGTGTACTACCAGGGGATTTTGAAAATTATAGTAAGTGGACTTTCTATAATGGCAAAGCCTGGGTTGCCGATATGGAACAGGTTGCCAATGTAACAAGCAGCGTATCAAATGAGTTAAGTTTTAGCCCGCTGCCGGATGGTCGTTACGCGCTGATATTCCAGGTAGGGGGGATGACCACATCGGTGGGGATGCGGATAGGTGCAAGCCCGGTAGGTCCGTTTGGCCCGATCATTAAATTATGGGATTGCAAGCCTGATCTTATCGCCAAAACGTTTGTGGTTTATAATGCCAAGGCGCATCCAAGCTTATCAAAGCCCGGTGAACTGCTGATCAGCTACAATATTAACTCCGTTGATTTTTTAAACGATCTGAAGAAATATCCAAACCTGTACAGGCCAAGATTTATCAGGGTAAAGTTTAACGAACACGAATAGGCTCGAATTGAAGGAGCACGAATGGAATTAGTGTTTAATATAACCCAATGAAAATACGTTCGCTTGTATGCGCTGCTGCGCTTATTTATGCCAGAAACCTGTTTGCACAGGAGGCTAACCTTGTTAAGTATGTGAATACCCGGCAGGGCACTAATACCAAATATGAGTTGTCGTACGGTAACACCTATCCGGCTACTTCGCTGCCTTTCGGCATGAACACCTGGACGGCGCAAACCGGCAAAAACGGCGATGGCTGGAAGTACCAGTATTTTGAGCACACCATTCGCGGTTTTCAGCAATCGCACCAGTGCAGTTCGTGGGTAAATGATTATGCGGTATTTTCGCTCATGCCTGTTGCAGGGAAATTAGTTGTTAATGAAGATGAACGGGCGGCATCATTTAGCCACGATAACGAGATAGCGCAACCAGGTTACTATAAGGTAAAACTTGATAATAATATTACAACCGAAATGTCGCCGACCGAACGGGGAGCGCACCTGAGGTTTTCGTTCCCGAAAGGTAAAGCCTCTTATCTTGTTTTAGATGGCTACACTAAAATGAGCGGGGTAAAAATCATCCCGGCCGAGCGGAAAATAACAGGGTACGTAAACAATTGCCGCTGGGCCCCTAAAGATTTCCGGAACTACTTTGTCATTATTTTTGATAAACCCTTTACCGATTACGGCACCTGGGAAAATAAAAAGAATACCCTTTCGGAAAAGAATGGATCGGCAGAGGGCGAAGGTATCGGGGCCTATATCAAATTTAAAGATGGAGAAACTGTACAAGCGAAAGTAGCTTCGTCCTATATCTGCCCGGAGCAGGCCGAACTTACTTTGACAACTGAACTGGGTAAATACAAATCATTTGATGATACCCGGAAAGCTGCTGATAAAGTATGGAACCAGTTGCTTGGCCGTATGACCATTGAGGGGGCTACGGAAGATCAGAAGGCGACTTTTTATTCTTGCATGTATCACGCCAATCTATTCTCACACCAGTTTTTTGAATATAATAAAGATGGGAAGCCATACTATTATAGCCCTTACGATGGCAAGGTACATGACGGTTATATGTATACCGATAATGGTTTTTGGGACACTTTCCGTGCCCAATTCCCGCTTAATACGGTGTTGCACCCCAAGATGGAAGGCCGGCTTGTAAATGCCTTGCTTGATGCGCAGCAGCAATGCGGCTGGTTGCCGGCCTGGTCGTTCCCGGGTGAAACGGGAGGAATGCTCGGTAACCATGCCATATCCCTATTAACCGATGCCTGGGTAAAAGGGATCCGCACCTTCGACCCCAAAAAAGCCCTGGAGGCTTACTATCATGAAGCTACCAATAAAGGTCCGTGGGGCAGTGCCAATGGCCGCCCGGGCTGGAAGGAATATTATGCCAATGGTTATGTGCCTTTTACGCCGCAAACCCTTGGTTCAACTGCCTGGACGCTGGAGTTTGCATACGATGATTTTTGCGGATATCAACTGGCTAAACTCACCGGTAATAAATTTTATGAAGATGTTTTTACCCGGCAGATGTACAATTATAAAAACCTGTTTGATACCAAAACCCGTTTCATGCGCGCGAAAGATGCCCAAGGTAATTGGATTGAACCTTTTGACCCTATGGATTGGGGTGGCCCCTATACCGAAGGTAATGCCTGGCACTGGACCTGGTCTGTTTTTCAGGATACGCAGGGCTTGATCAACCTGATGGGCGGAGAGAAGAATTTTACTGCTAAGATTGATTCGGTATTTACTGAGCCTGGAACCATCAAGGTAGGAGGGTACGGACAGGTGATCCACGAAATGACAGAGATGGCCGAATTTAAAATGGGGCAATACGCCCAGGGCAACGAGCCTATTCACCACTTGCTTTACATGTACAACTATGCCGGCCAGCCATGGAAGGCGCAGCAGCATTTGCGCGATGTAATGGATCAGATGTACAACGCAGGCGAAAACGGTTATCCCGGCGATGAGGATGAAGGCCAGATGTCATCTTGGTTTGTGTTGAGTGCCGCTGGCTTTTACAGTGTTTGCCCAGGTACCGATCAGTATGTAATTGGCAGTCCGCTATTTAAAAAGATGACCATCGCTTTGGAAAATGGCAAAAAGTTCGTGATAGAAGCTAATAATAACAGCAAGGAAAATGTATATATCCAGTCGGCGACGCTTAATGGTAAGCCTTATACCCATAACTGGATCAGTCATGCTGATATTATGAACGGGGGCGTATTACACTTTGAAATGGGTGATAAACCGGCTATAAACCGTGGCATTGGTTCTGAAGATAGACCGTTTTCGCTTTCAAAAGCTCAATAACAAAATTAAGAAGAATATGGAAAACGTCATTGCGAATGTTTAAATCCGGAGGCCTCTGAAGGTGAAATGACAAAAGAGGGCCTGTCAGGCTGAGCCTGTCGAAGACTCGGGCGCAGAGGCCTACCCACCATGCTTCGACAGGCTCAGCATGACACCCGTTTTAAGTTGTCATGGGTAGGAACGAAGCAATCCCAAACTATACAGAGCCGGTTTGCAAATCGGGGATTGCTTCGTTCTTTATAATGACGTTTATAAACACGCAACCGCTAAAACGATTTTATGATCAATATTTACAAAATAAAAAAGTCAATTCTATTACTTACTTCGGTGATACTGCTGTTCAACCCGGCATCAGCACAGGAAATCTTTTACCTCAACAACACCAATAAACAAATTACATGGAAAGTAAAAGCCCAGACCGACCTGGGAGCCGATAGTCTTGACATCCACAAAAGCGGTTACGCCGCTACTGATTGGGTAAAGGCTATTGTACCTGGTACTGTATTTTCATCATACGTAGCGGCCGGTTTGGAAAAGGATCCCAATTTTGGCGATAATATTTATAAGGTTGATAAAAAGAAGTACGACCGCAATTTCTGGTACCGTACGCAGTTCAGCGTACCTGCAGGTTTCACCAAACAAAAAATCTGGCTTAATTTCAAAGGCATTAACCGCAAAGCTGAGATCTACCTGAACGGGAAGAAGATAGGCAGCCTGGATGGTTTTATGCAGCGGGGAGTGTATGACGTAACGAAACTCGTAAATAAAACAGGGGCAAACACACTGGCTGTTTTGGTTTATTGTCCGCTGAACCCATTGGTAAATTATGCCAGTCCAACATATATACCCAGCGCCAGTTGGGATTGGATGCCTTATGTACCGGGTCTCAACAGCGGCATTACTGATGATGTTTACCTGAGCAACACAGGTAGCCTTACCATTAATGATCCCTGGATTCGTACAGATGTGCCTACTACCGCCCGGGCTGAAGTATCGGTTTCGGTTGGGGTGAAAAACAGCACAGATACTTTTCAAACAGGGACCTTAACCGGTGTTATTAATCCTGGAAATATCCGGTTTACCCAAAAAGTATTTGTGGGTGCTAACGGCAATGCAGAGGTAAAAATCGACCCAAAACATTTTTCGCAGCTGGTGATCAACGGCCCAAAACTGTGGTGGCCCAATGGCTATGGCGATGCCAACCTGTACACCTGTAACTTAAGCCTGAAGCTTGGCGATGAACTATCTGACAGCAAACAGATCCGGTTCGGCATAAAAAAATACAGCTATGATACCGTAGGCCATGTATTGCATTTATATGTAAATGGCACCAAAGTATTTTTAAAGGGCGGCAATTGGGGGATGGCCGAGTATATGCTGCGTTGCCGGGGAGACGAGTATGATACCAAAGTGCGTCTGCATAAGGAAATGAATTTTAACATCATCCGCAACTGGATAGGCTCAACCACGGATGAAGAATTTTATGATGCCTGCGATAAATACGGCATCATGATCTGGGATGATTTCTGGCTTAACTCTATCCCTAACCTGCCTAATGACGTAAATACTTTCAATGCTAACGCCATCGAAAAAATAAAACGGTTCAGAAATCACCCTTCCATTGCCATTTGGTGCGGTGATAATGAGGGCGAGCCTTTACCTCCGCTAAATAACTGGCTTCGTGAGGACATTAGCGCTTACGATGGTAACGACAGGTATTATCAACCTAACTCGCATGCAGGGAATTTAACAGGCAGCGGTCCGTGGACTAACTTTGATCCGCGCTGGTATTTCAGCCGTTTTCCTAATGGCTTTGGCGGTAATCAGGGTTGGGGATTGCGTAGTGAGATAGGTACGGCGGTGTTTACCAATTTCGACAGCTTTAAAAAGTTTATGCCGAAGGACAAATGGTGGCCGCGGAACGAGATGTGGAACCTGCATTTCTTTGGCCCGTCCGCAGGTAATGCCGGGCCCGACAGGTACGACGATGGTATTAAAAACCGTTACGGTGCGCCTACAGGTATCGAGGATTATTGCCGCAAAGCCCAGCTGCTGAACATCGAAACCAATAAAGCCATGTACGAAGGCTGGGAAGATAATATATGGGAAGATGCATCGGGCATTATGACCTGGATGAGCCAGTCGGCCTATCCTTCATTGGTGTGGCAAACCTATGATTACTATTATGACCTCACCGGCGCCTACTGGGGAGCTAAAAAAGCCTGCGAACCGGTACATATTCAATGGAACCCGGTAAATAATGCTATTAAAGTGATCAACACCACCCGTACTGACGAAAACAACCTCATTGCTTATGCCGATGTATATAACAGCGATGGACAGATCGTAAAACAATATAGTCAATCAAAAACTATCGATGCGCCATCGAATACGGCATTAAACTGCTTTACAATGGCTTTTGCCGATAACCGCGAAAACCTGGCACTTAACAAACCTGCATTTGCATCATCAACCACCATGGGTGAGGCCGGTTCTGTAACGGATGGTAATCAGGGAAGCAGGTGGGCCAGTAATTCCAGCGATGCCGAATGGATCTATGTTGATCTTGGCAGGGAGCAAGAGATAAACGGTGTTAAATTGAATTGGGAGGAGGCATATGGTAAAGCTTTCAAGATCCAGGTATCTGACGATGCCAAAAGTTGGAAAGATGTTTATGAAAGCGGCGATGGGCATGTTGGCGTGCAGCAAATCACTTTTGATGAAGTAAAAGGCCGATACGTGCGTATATATGGATTGCAGCGTGGATCGGGTTGGGGCTACTCGCTTTGGGATTTTGAAGTATATGGCGGCGCGCCGAAAAGCAACGGTCTTACGGATGTTCATTTCATCAAACTAAGATTGATTGATAAAAACGGAAAACTGGTATCAGATAATTTTTACTGGCGGGGTAATAAACGCACAGATTTTACCGCCCTTAATCAACTGTCAAAGGTTAACCTGAAGGTATCATCAACCATAAAACTAATTAACGGCAGGTATTATGTGGATGCAAAGATCAGCAACCCATCCTCATCAAAGGCGGCCGCATTTGCCATTCGCGTACAGGCAACAAAAGCCGCCACGGGTGAACAGATACTGCCGGCAATAATGAATGATAACTATTTTTCGCTGATGAAGGGCGAATCAAAAGATATCAGGATTGAATTTGACGCAGCCTTGCTGGGCAAGGATCAGCTGAAACTATTGGTACAGCCTTATAATGATCCGGTAATAACAGAAAAGTAATAATAGGCCTTTGGTACGTTGAAGTTTTAAACTAATTTACCGGTCCAATTAACAAACAAACCTGCACAATGGATACCAAACCCAAATTCACCGAACGCAAGTTCCTTGTAGTACTCATTTTTGTTACCTCATTATTTATGCTCTGGGGCATAGCCATGACCCTCGGCGATACATTAAACAAGCATTTTCAAAATGTTTTACATGTTTCAAAATCACGTTCGGCTTATGTACAGTTATCATTGTTTGGCGCTTACGCGGTGATGGGCATCCCGGCAGGTATGTTCATGAAAAAATTTGGTTATAAAAACGGTGTGCTTTTAGGCCTGGGGCTGTATGCTGCAGGGGCATTCCTGTTTGTTCCGGCGGCTGATGCTAAATCGTTTGACTTCTTCCGGATTGCCTTGTTTATCCTGGCTTGCGGCCTGGCTACACTCGAAACCGTTGCCCATCCATTTGTTGCCTCTCTCGGCGATCAGCGTACCAGCGACCAGCGCATTAACTTTTCGCAGGCCTTTAACGGTGTCGGCGGCGTTATTGGTCCGCTGTTGGGCGGCTATTTCGTTTTAAAAGGAGGGCAGGAGCATTCTAACGACCTGATATCTGTCAAACACCTGTATATTGTAATAGGAGCGGTGATTGCATTGGTTGGTGTAGCATTTTCATTTTTAAAAGTGCCGTCATTGCAGGATCCGCATGTTGTAGCAACAGATTCATATGCGGTTGCGGGTGAAGGACATATTCCGGAAAGCCTGTTCAAAAAAAAGCATTTTGTTTTTGCAGCCATAGCCCAACTGTTTAATGTGGCAGCACAAGGCGGCACCTGGGCGTTTTTTATCAATTACGGTCACGAGATCATGCATTTAACCGACGAACGCGCGAGCTACTATTTTTCATTAAGCATGGTGATGATGATGGCCGGCCGTTTTATTGGCACCTTCCTGATGCGTTACATAGCGCCAAACAAGTTGCTGGCGGTATTTGCCCTGGGCAATATCCTGATGTGTGTTATTGTAGCACAGGGCTTTGGCGTGGTGTCATTTGTGGCATTGCTGTTCATCAACTTCTTCTTCAGTATTATGTTCCCAACCATATTTAGCCTGGGGTTGAAAAATTTAGGTTCACAAACGCAAAACGCGTCATCATTTATAGTAATGGGAGTTGTAGGCGGGGGATTGTTTCCGCCGGTTATGGGCCTCATTGCTAATCACAATGTTGCTACAGCTTATTACCTGCCTATCATTTGTTATATGGTGATATTTTTATTTGGGATCAGTTATCCTAAACTGAATAAAAAAGGAATATGATCAAATTAGCTTAATCGATTTATTTTTATATTTTGGCCAATAATCGCTTAATAAATCATGGTTATTAAGCGATTATATTTTATATTTGATTTTAGCCAATTATAAGCCATTGAAAAAACTATCGATTGTTGATATCGCCAATGAATTAAAAGTTTCTAAAACCACCGTATCGTTTATACTGAACGGGCGTGCAAAGGAAAAACGGATAGGTGAGGATCTGGTAGAGCGTGTTACTAAATACGTGGAAGAAGTGGGCTATAAACCCAATTCCCTGGCTAAAAGCCTGCGTACCGGTAAATCAAATACCATTGGTTTAATGGTTGAAGATATTTCAAACCCCTTTTTTGCCAGCATAGCCCGACTTATTGAGGATAGAGCTTATAAAAATGGCTACAAAATAATTTATTGCAGTACCGATAATGACACCCAAAAAACCAGGGAACTGATTAGTATGTTTCGTGACAGGCATGTGGATGGCTATATTATTGCTCCGCCCGAAGGTATTGAAGATGATGTAGAGCAACTGCTTAAGGACGGCTTGCCGGTGGTAATGTTCGACAGGCATTTACCCAAAGTAAATACTGATTATGTCGAGGTTGATAATCTTTTCAGCACCTATAATGCTACCAGGCACTTAATACAACAGGGTTACAAAAATATAGGCTTCGTTACTTTCGCTTCGTCACAAACACAAATGCTGGCCCGGATGCAGGGCTATAAGGATGCGCTGAAGGAAAGCCGTTTTGCTCCGGTGGTTAAAGAGATTGTTTTTAACCAGGACGAAGAAATGATCATTAAGCCGATGACGGCCTTTTTTAAAAAGCACCAAGATCTCGACGCGGTAGTTTTTGGCACCAACCATGTAGGTACCTGCGGGTTAAAAGTATTTAACACGCTGGGTATTAAAGTACCCGGGGATATGGCCGTTATATCGTTTGATGATTATGACGTTTTTAAGCTGTACTCGCCTCCGGTAACCGCTATCGCTCAGCCGGTTGAAGAAATTGCGGATAATGTGATCACCGTGCTACTTAAAAAATTGAACTCTAAAGGGCTTAGTACAGCCTCACACTCTATTATTCTTAAAACCAACCTCCAGATCAGGGGTTCATCGTCCGGATTAAAAGGGTGATTGAATTTGGAAGGCCATATATTAACGGGTAAATGCGAAGCATTTGTAAAGATGGATATTTCGTAAATATTCAGTTTGTATCTTACCTTTAATAAAAATTTACTGTTATGAAACGGGCTTTTATTATAAAAAATAAAGCAAGAATGGTATTGGCCTTAGCTGTGCTTACTGCTATGCTTTTATTAGCCAACTGGAATGGTCGGGACAATGTTAAAGAATTGGATAAAACGTTGACATCCATTATGAAGGACCGCCTGCTGCCGACAACGTTTGTGCATGAAATAAGCAACAGGCTTTATGAAAATAAACTGGCAGCTGTTTCTGGTGCAGATGTCCAGGTAAAAATTAATGGTAATTATGCAGCTATAGAAGCGTTAGCAAAGAAATATGAGGCAACTCAATTAACACGCGAAGAATCAGCAAAATGGAAGACCTTTCGTGTGCAATTGCGTGATCTGCAGCAGCAGGAAGCTGGCCTGAATAATGCAGAGTATGTTTTTAATCAGGCCCTTAAATCGCTTGATCAACTGATAGCGATACAGGTTGGCGAGAGCAACCGCCTGCTGCAAAGCGGACAAAGAAATGTAAGTTCAAGTATACTTACAGCCAATTTTGGTGTGGTTGTTTGTATTTTACTTGGATTATTTATTATGGTGCTGCTAAGCGCCAGGGAACAAATGATTTTAAGGCAGGACGAAAGGCATTTGCTCAATTAAAGATCTTAATAAAAACCAGACTTACGATGTTTCTAAAACTTCGTAAGTCTTCGAGGCTGTTTAAAAACGAATAAAATAAATGTTTTTTGTAGAGACGCATCACATGCGTCTCTCGTAGGACAAGCCACATTCAATAGGGGCGAGCATGCGTAAATTGCATGCGGGAGACGCATGTGATGCGTCTCTACATTTGGAAATTATCGTTTTTAAATAGCTTCTTAGAGTTTCTTAAATAACCATCACATTTTCACCGCCTTTAAGCGGGTATGATTTTGCTTTCCAAACCAATACGCCGGATGTACGCTGCGGTAAACTGACCTTTATTTTCCACCTGTTATTTTCTAAAACATAAGCTACTGCAACCTTACCGTTAGGGTGTGGGATCTCGCCGCTCACATTGGTCATTGTTCCCAAATGAGGTTCGATCTTGATCTTGCTGAATCCGGGCGAATAGCTGTCAATACCCAAAACTGTCCTGAAGAATTCAATATTGGGGCTGCTTCCCCAGGCATGGCAATCTGAACGGCTATATTTAAGGTCGGAATATTCGGCCCAGGTGGTTAAGCCCATTTTAATATTCTCGCGCCAGATACCCAGCCAGTTCATATAATCGTTACCTAAACCACCTTTTACCAATGCCTGGTGCAGGTAATATTTAAAATAAATGGTGCATTGGGTCAATGAGGTATCGCTTAATAATCGTTTGGATAACATAGGCAGATCTGTGTTTTTCACCATGCCTGTAAGTATGGCTAATGAATTGGCATGCTGCGAAAATTGTTTCTTGTCCCATGTATCGGCATACAGCATTTTTGCCGGGTCCCAATATTTGCGTTGAATAGTTTGCTTAAGCTTAGCAGCTTCTTTGTGGTATAAAGTGGCATAACCGGGCATGCCAATTTTTGTTTCCATAGCGGCAGCCCACTCATAAGCCCAAAGTAATTGCAAATCAATAATGGCCGAACTGCCGTCGGTGCCTTTTGGCGGCGAGCCTATATCCCAGTTTTTGCCGCTGGCCCAATCCACAAAAGTCCAGTAAGGGGTGTTTTTTAATGAGCCATCAGCTTGTTGGTATTGGCTGAAAAACTTTAATACTGCCCGTTCGCCATCCAGCTTATCCTTAATAAAATTACTGTCATTGCGGTACATCCAGTAATCATACAGCATGCCTATGTACCATAATGAAAAAGTTGAAATAATTTGGGTATCATGAGTAGGGTAACGGCTTTGGGTAACGCCCTCTGTTAAACGGGAATGGTCCATCAGGTTAATGGCATTGCGGGCCAGCCGGTCATCGCCGCTATAGTAATAGGATATCATGGCCTGGATACGGGTATCGCCGATGTATTGCAGTTGCTCATAATAAGGGCAATCTGTATAGGTTTCAAATGCATTAAGACGGGCCGTACGCCAGCCAATATCGAGCATCTGTTTTATTTCCTTATTATCGGTATTGAAAACGGCACGTTGCTTAAATGGATAACCGGTAAAGGTGCCATACAGGTCATCAATAACCAAAGGCTCGTTTTGTGTATGCACAATTAAGCGGATGTACCTAAAAGTACGGAAGTTGAGCGTAGTATATGATTGCCCTTTGCTGCCATTGGAGATCAAACTATCATTTCTGCCCGAAAAATCCTTGCCCTCCACATCGTTACGGTTGCCTTTGCGCATTCCATATTTGCTTAAATTATCAAAAAGCGATTCGGCATAACTTAAAGAGATCCCGGCATCTTTCCCACCGCTGAAATTAATGGTAGGATAGGCATTGGTAAGATGTGTTTGATCAAGCAGCATGGTAACTGTAGTATTTGCAGGAATAGTAAGCGGTGTTTTAGTGCCCGGAAAAACCGGGGGAACATCTATCCCGGAGGCTTTACGTACAACGGGGATCCGCTCATAAATTAATTCCTGGTGCGGAATTGAGGATGGTACCAATTGCCATCCGAATCCATCCCACCGGCCCTTTAATTGCCCGCCGAAGAGGTTAGCTGCCTTTGGCCAGCTGCTATCATCAAAGTTAGGCGAGTACCAGTTCATCATGCTTTTATTCAGATCCACCATTTCGCCGGTGCTGGCAGCGAAATAGCCCCAGATGGGCTGATAGCCTTTGTCCTGGATGCTTTTCCAGGTGTTATTGGTGTTAAGGATCTCTTCGGCTACTGAATTGCCTTGTATAATAAAAGCGGTACGGACACTGATCTGGGCTTCAGGGCGGTACTGAGCCTCGTTCCACACTAAAGCAGCTACCGTATTTTTACCGGTCACGAGATAGGGCGCAAGGTCGACGGTTTCATAGTTCCAGTAAAAAGTATCGCCCCTTGCCGGGCCTAATGATACCAATGTGCCGTTTACGTACAGTTTATACCTGTTATCTGCCGATACATGAATAACAAAGCTGGCCGGTTTGTTGGTCAGCTCAATGTTTTTACGGAAATAATAAATACCGTATTCATTTCCGGTGATGTTGGGCACGGAGATCCATTGTGCATTCCATGTCTTTTCCTCTGCGGTTTTATGAACAGACCGGGCATTACTGTTTTGTGATGAGAGAAGGGTACTTACAGATAAAATTAAAATCAGAAAGTGTTTCATGCAGATTTCATTGGTTAATTGGTGATGGTCAGGTTGGTTTTCCCTGGTTGCATTAAGTAGATAAATTGGTTCGACTAATATAATTAAATCGATTTAGCATTTTATCAAATTTTTTTGTTTTTTTATGATTGGCAAAGCTGATGGGACTATGTTTTTCATTTTTGAACCATCGCTGGTTCAGTCTGCCTCTGGCTTGGGATAACATGCAAACTAAATCCCGAAGTTGTATTGAAATAAGCTGCTGAGCTTTATATTTGTTTAAACCTACCAATTACATCTATGAAAAAAATGATCCTGTTCCTGCTTTCATTTTATTTTATCGGCAGGGGGGTAGCTCAAAACCCGGTTCAGCCACTTGTTATACAGGGAAAGCTCAGCAATTCGGCCGAAAAAATGTTGAAGGTCTTTTTTGAAGATGCCAACGGTAAACTTCTTATGGATACCATCAGGCTTAATGATTCGGGCGAGTTTTATTTAAAAACGTACAAAATAGCCAAGCCTCAACGCACCAGCATCCAGCAAAACAACACTCAAATCAACCGGATCTATGTAGCACCGGGTTATGATCTCCATATAACCGGTGATGCGATTAATTATGTCAACCTGTCGAAAACTAAAAAGATAACCGGTATAGGTGCCGAAACCAATCAATACCGTGTAAAATTAGATTCAATCCTGGTAGCCCGGAACGATAAAACAGCATGGTATGAACTAAAGACCGATGAGTTAATCCAATTCCTTAAAAAAAGCAAAACGTTGGAAGACTCGTTACTAAATGTTGTGTTTAACAAGCCGGCAAAGCAGGATCAATATTTCAATACGTTTAAGAAAATGATTGATTTAGATAATCAAAGCTTAAATTTTTACATGCTGCTTCAGCACCTTGATTTGAGTAAATACAATGCAGCGCAGATGCGGGAGCTGGTATCAAAAAACATCCCTTCAGCATTTTCAAAAGGGATATCGCATGACGAATATTTAGTATCAGAAGACTATAAATTATGGGTTTTGCCACTTTATTATGCCTATGAACAGCGGCTGGATCTGCTGCGCGATTCTGCATCGGTGAAGCAGCCCGGGTACACACTTGACAAAATCAAACAGCTTTTTACCGGCAAGGTAAGGGACTATTATCTAAACCGGTACATTGAAAAGAGAATTGGTAGTGCTAACTCTCTTGAAAAATTGAATATAGCCCAAAAGGAGATGCGTGTATTCATTGACGCAATAAGTAACCCGGCTTTAAAAAATAACATCGCCGGTAATTTTACCGAAAAAAAGTTACAGCTGATGCACGTGCAAATTGGGAAACCGGCCCCGGCTTTTACTTTGCCCAGCGACCGTGGCAAGGTTTTTAACCTGGCCGATTTTAAAGGAAAAGTTATTTATATTGACCTTTGGGCCAGCTGGTGCGGGCCATGTCGCCAGGAAATGCCCGCATATAAAAAACTAAGCGACAAGTTTAAAACTAATCCGCAGGTTGCTTTCGTTAGTATTGCCGTACATGACGGAGAAAAGGAATGGCGAAATGCACTCAAAGAAGAAAAGCCGGACTGGCTGCAGCTTTATGACAAAGACGGTACAGTTGCACAATCATACATAGCCTATGCAATTCCAAAATATATACTGATTGATAAAGAAGGCAAAATGCTCAGTTTTGACGCTCCCGGCCCAGGGAGTGCGCAGGCCGAACAATTGATCAATGAGGCTATCGCGAAGCAATAGTCTGTTTATGCTTTTTCCAGGGCATATGATGCCAATTCGGTTTTCAGGCTTTTGATCATGATCTGCATTGGTTTTGTGCTGTTTAATACCCTGCAGATCGCGTTGCCTCCTTCTATCGAAAGCATCATCCGGGTTGCAAATTCAACGGGATTTATGGCGTTTGAGAGTTCCCTATTATCAATTCCTTCCTGAATAATATTGGCATAGGTTGTTATTGCGGTATCGACCATGTCTTTTAACTTTTTTTTGATGGCCGGGTTAGTATCATCCGTCTCTGTCGAAAAATTAACTATCGGGCACCCGCCTTCAATATAGCTTTTCAATGGATTTTTGCTGTTGTCTAAAGCGGCATTGATCTTGGCAATGGCAGTTTTATGTTTGCTTACTGTGTTGTTCCTTCTGTCGTTTAGTTTTCCTAAAAGGTAATCAACAGCGGCTTGTGCCAGTTCGTCTTTGCTTTCAAAATGGCCATAAAAACATCCCTTACTGGTATTGGCAACTTCAAGTACCTCATCAACAGAAGTGCCGGCAATTCCCCTCTCATTAAATAAAATCGCTGCCTGCTCAATAATGAATTGCCTTTTTTGCTCGCCTTTGTTCATCTTCAGTTATTTACTATGCAAATATAGACTAAATGGTTTAAAAAAATAAAATCGGTTGATTGCCTGTTGAAATTAATTGCGTGTTTTATTATTTGTAAATGGCTGGTAATTAGTGTTTTATTTTCATATTCGTTTTGTAGTTGTATAACTTTAAGGTGATTTTTTTTACACTGATCTTATGAATGCCTGTATTTATAAGCCGGCTAAGCAGTGATTGACACAGTAATGTAAATATGGGTAAAAGCAGACCAAATGGTTTTATTTAATAAACCAATTAGTCTATTTTTGTTTTAAATAACAACGCACAGCATACTGTTTTTACGATCTGTTAAATTTCAACATTAAGCTATGAAACTTATAAAAGAACACCACAGGGGCATCAGCACAATTTTAGCGTTCGCGCTGATCCCGCTTTCAGGTTTTGCAACTGATATTTATATACCTTCCCTGCCCTCCATGGCCAGGGAATTAGCTGTCAATAATTCGGCTGTTCAGCTTTCGCTCATCGCGTTTATGATCAGTTCGGGCGTCAGTCAATTGTTTGTTGGCAGCTTGCTCGATAGCTTTGGCCGGTACCGTATCGGTACTGTCTCCTTGCTGGTGTTTGCATTTGCAAGTTTTGTCATAGCTATCTGCCATAATATTGAGCTTATTTATGCCATGCGTATTTTGCAGGGCATCACCGTCGCGCTTATTGTGGTAGGGAAGAGGGCATACTTTGTCGATATTTATTCGGGCGAGCAGCTTAAACATTATACCAGCCTTTTTTCTATCATCTGGGCAACCGCGCCTATTGTAGCGCCTTTTATCGGAGGTTACCTTGAAGCTGCCTTCGGCTGGGAATCCAATTTCCTTTTCCTGGGGATAGCCACTCTTTCGCTACTTGTTTTAGAGTTGGTATACGGTGGCGAATCATTGAAAAATTATCACCCGTTTAAGGCTAAAAGTATTCTGCAGGTTTACCTGGCTACCATTAAAACCCGCGATTTTTCCCTGGGCCTCATCCTGATCTCCCTGAGCTATGCCATGCTGGTGGTGTATGGTATGAGCAGCCCTTTTATAATCGAGCATGTATTTCATTTGTCGCCTGTGGTAACCGGTTATTGTTCGCTGCTTTCGGGGGTATCATTGATGGCGGGCGGTATTATTTCAAAAACCCTCATCAGGAAACCGCTTATCAAAAAAGTATCGGTAGCTCTTGCCCTGCAATTAGGCTTTGCCGCTTTAATGGTGTTTACAGCAGGTATTAAAACAAATTTATTTACGCTGATGGCATTTACAGCATTGGTCCACCTATTATCTGGCTTTATATTCAATAATATATTTGCTTACTGTTTAGGCCGGTTTTCAAAAAATGCGGGTATCGCAAGCGGCGTGACCGGCGGCTCGCTTTATATTATCACTTCATTTTTTAGCTACGGCATTGTAAATATTATGGCCATCAAAAATCAGCAGTTATTAGGAACCGCTTATCTATCGTTCGCGATACTAGCTGTTATTACCCTGGTGCTTTTCATCAAAGCGAGGGCTTCGCACCAAAAACAAGAAGAAGCGGCTGTTATTTTAAATGCTGAGGTAGCTGTATAAGCTGAATGATATCGCCTTAAATAATAGGTGAAGCCGGTAATTAATTATCGGCTTCACCTGTTTTACAATGATACATAAGAATGGTACAATTCAACGCTTTATTAGGCTGATCTGTTTGTTGACCATTGTGCGGGTTACAATTTAACCAAGAAATAACCTGAATATTCAGCCGGCAGATCCTTATATTTGCCCCGATAAGTTCTTTACTTTACTTCATCAACCGGTATAGGTTTTACTTAATTGTAGATTAATAGGGAATCGTGTGTAAATCACGAACTGTCGCGCAACTGTAAGTAACACAAAGGTTTTTGCCAGTAATGTCCACTGTCCTGATGAATGGGGATGGGAAGGACGGCAAAAATGTTACAAGTCAGGAGACCTGCCTAATACTGAATTGACAATGCTTTCGCGGTATGAAGCTTGGTCTGGGTTATGATTACTTGCCTGTTTGGGTCTATGGCCCGTTATGACGGGCTGTGACCATATATTCTCTCCATATTTTACATATCATAAAACATTACGAAGCTTAGCTGAAAGGGCTTTTAACCGATTTATTCATTTAATCAATTAAAAGAAATGCTAACGCAAAATTTAGGTTACCCGCGTATTGGTAGCCGGCGCGAATTAAAAAAAGTCTGCGAAAACTATTGGGCAGGCAAAACGGGCTTAAAAAATGTGCTTACCGTGGGTAAATACATCAGGGAAGAAAACTGGCTACTGCAAAAAGAAGCCGGGATCGACGTGATCCCATCAAATGATTTTTCATTTTATGACCAGGTGCTTGATCATTCACTGATGTTTGGTGCTATTCCTAAACGCTATCATGAAGTGATCAGTCAAAAAGGCAATACCGAGCTCGATCTGTATTTTGCTATGGCCCGCGGCTATCAAAAAGATGGATTGGATGTGGTAGCTATGGAAATGACCAAATGGTTTGATACCAATTACCATTACATAGTACCCGAGTTTTATAAAGACCAGCAGTTTAAACTTTTCTCCACCAAAGTTATCGATGAGTTTTATGAGGCTAAACAATTGGGCATCGTTAGTAAGCCGGTATTGATCGGGCCTGTATCGTACCTGTTGTTGGGCAAGGAGAAAGAGGCTGGTTTCGATAGGATAGACCTGATCAAAAATCTGCTGCCTGTTTATTTTGATATCCTGAATAAGCTTAAAGCTTTGGGTGCCGAATGGGTCCAGTTTGATGAGCCGTTTTTAGCGCTTGATTTAAGCGAAAAACAACAGGAGGTATTTAAAGATACCTATAAGCAATTGAGGAAAGAATTTCCTTTCCTGAAGATAGTTTTGGCAACTTATTTTGAACGCCTGGGCGATAACACTCAATTAGCGGCAACTTTACCTGTTGATGTTTTACATGTCGATTTAGTGCGGGCGCCTCAGCAATTGAATGAAGTAATGGAGCATCTGCCCCAAAAAACTATCCTTTCTTTAGGTGTTGTTGACGGGCGCAATATCTGGAAAAATGATTTTGTTAACTCGCTGGTCATTATAAAGAATGCGAAGGATAAATTAGGTGCCGACCGCGTTTGGATAGCCCCTTCATGCTCATTGATCCATTCGCCATGCGATCTGCAAAATGAAACCAACGATGAAGTGCTTACTCCCGAAATTAAGCAGTGGCTGGCTTTTGCGCGGCAGAAAATAAACGAAGTGGTATTGCTTAGCAAATTATCGGAAGATGTGGTGAGCGATAGCAGCCTGCATCAACTGGCAAAAAACCGGCAGGCAAACGAGGCCCGCCGAACATCTGCACTGATCCATAACCCGGCAGTTAAACAACGGGTAAGCGCCATTACCGAAAATGATGCAAAGCGGATAAGTGCTTTTCCTGCACGGAAAGAGCAACAGCAGCAACTGCTTAACCTGCCGCTTTTTGCTACCACAACTATTGGTTCGTTCCCGCAAACAGCCGAAGTACGAAGCTGGCGTGCCCAATTAAAAAAAGGTGCGATAACCCTGGGGGAGTATAACAAACTGATAGCTGCCGAAACTGAAAAGGCTATAAAATGGCAGGAAGAAATAGGGTTAGATGTGCTGGTACATGGCGAGTTTGAACGTAATGATATGGTTGAGTACTTTGGCGAACAACTGGCCGGTTTTACCTTTACACAAAATGGCTGGGTGCAAAGCTATGGCAGCCGCTGTGTTAAGCCACCGGTTATTTATGGCGATGTATCAAGACCACAGCCTATGACGGTAAAATGGTCGGCTTATGCACAATCGTTAACCTCAAAATGGATGAAGGGGATGTTAACCGGCCCGGTAACTATTTTGCAATGGTCGTTTGTGCGCAATGATCAGCCCCGTTCCGAAACCTGTACGCAGATAGCATTGGCCATTCGTGATGAAGTTTGTGACCTGGAAAGCGCCGGTATCAAGATCATCCAGATAGATGAACCGGCCATTCGCGAAGGATTACCGCTTCGCAGGGACGACAGAGCAAATTATCTCGACTGGGCAGTTAAAGCTTTCAGGATTTCGGCAAGCGGCGTTCAGGACAGTACACAGATCCACACGCATATGTGCTATTCGGAGTTTAATGACATCATTAAAAGCATAGCCGATATGGATGCCGATGTGATCACGATAGAAACATCGCGCTCGCAAATGGAGCTGCTGGATGTTTTTGCCGATTTTAAGTATCCTAATGAAATTGGCCCCGGTGTATATGATATCCATTCGCCCCGCGTGCCCAACAGGGAGGAGATGATCCGTTTACTCAAACGCGCCCAGGCGGTAATACCCGATGCCCAGCTTTGGGTAAATCCCGATTGTGGTTTAAAAACACGGGGCTGGGATGAAACTCAAAAAGCCTTAATAGAAATGGTTGAAGCCGCGAAAGCTGTCCGCGAAAATGTTATCAGCAATGTAACTGCTTAAATAAAAAAAACTACTGTGTACCGTAACAGGTGCACAGCAGTTTTATATACCTAATATGACAAAGCATGAAAATAAATACTGCCCCCGGTGTAAAGAGCCGTTTGAATGCAAAGTAGGCAGCATCCTGTTGTGCCAGTGCCAGGGCATCAGCTTCACCGACCAGGAGCGCGACTATATCCGCTTAACCTACCCGGATTGCCTTTGCCGCAAATGCCTGATGGCGATGAAGCATGAGATCAGCACAACTGCTGTCCGGGAAAAAATGAGAACGATACTTGAAGCAATCAAAAAGGGTACGCAATAACAGGATATTATGAATTGCGTTAAAAATTAGCTTTAAGCTTTGTGCTTTCTGCTTTTAGCTTTCAAATAATTTCCCCTGCTTCAAACAGTTCATCCAAACGGCTGTGCGAATCATTTACGCCCCGTTCCATACCCGATTGCAGCATGCCATCCCGATCTGCCGCGGATTGAAAAACCGACTGAACGGTTACTTTTGTTCTATTATCAGGAAGGGCTTCAAATCGGGTAGTTTCTAAGGTTACATGACCACTTTCGGGCAATCCTTCAAACTCAAATGTTTGGATGATACGTTCAGGGGCGGTTACATCATGGATAACACCATGAAAGCCATAATCATTACCGGCAGGGTCGGTATGAATGTAGCGGTAAGCTCCTCCGCTACGGCAGTCAAATTGATCTATGCGCATTTTAAGTTCGCGTGAGCCCAGCCATCTAACAATCAGTTCGGGATCAGTAAAGGCTCTGAAAACCAGCTCACGCGGTGCTTCAAATTCGCGGGTTATAAAAAGCTCCTGCTTGTCGGGTTCAGCCTTAATTTCTGTTTGATTTTTTGTGGTGATCATGGTGTTTTTATTTAGGTGATTGATTAATCGTTATCGTTAGCTTCCTGCAAAAGCTTGATATCCATTTTGGTCATCTTCATCATGGCAGCCATAACTTTTTTGGCTTTTTCAGGATTTTCGTTATTATAAAGTAACTCGCTCATAACTTCAGGAACAATTTGCCAGGTAACACCGAATTTATCATCAAGCCAGCCGCACTGATTGGTTTTGCCGCCGCCTGCAGGTAGTGCTTCCCACAGGTAATCAATTTCCTCCTGGGTTTTGCAGTTGATGTAAAATGATGTAGCAGGCGAAAAATTGAACATCGGTCCGCCATCTAAAGCTAAAAACTGCTGATCTTCTATCCTGAATGTTCCAACTAACATTTTGCGGCCATTGCCGGGGTCGGTAAGTGAGCTTACTTCGCTTTCGGAGTTTTTGAATACCGAGGTATAAAATTTCAATGCTTCTTCAAGGTTGCCGTTAAACCATAAAAAAGGGGTTACTTTCTGGGTTGCTTTAAATGTTGCCATGGTTTCTGTTTTTTATTGATTAAAAATTTGTTGCTTTTGATATCTCAAAGTTACCTGCCCTGGCAAGGGCTAATAGTGTCCAAAAACGACGAGATAAGGGGGCATTAGCGACAAAATGATTTTTTATCTCCCTGGCATTTTGCTCATATCCATGTGCAGCACATTCCAGCTATGGCCATCAGGATCGGTAAACAGGCAGCCGTACATCCAGCCATCCATTTCCCGGGGCTTGTGATTGCTTTTGCCACCGGCTTCGATAGCCTTTTGAGCCAGTTCATCAACTTCTTCCTTGCTTTCCGCGTCGATAGACAGCAGAACTTCAACTCCCTTGGCCGTATCCGCAAGACCGCAGTTTTCAACAAAGCCTTTAAAGGTGCTTTCGTCAAAAAGCATTACTGTAACATCCTTTTCGCCAACCTGCATGGCTGCAGAATTTGGGCCGTTACCAAATTGCGAGTTAAACCGAAAGCCGAGTTTGCTGAAAAACTCCTTTGATACATTTACATTTTTTACAGGCAGATTGATCCAGAATTGCTTCGTCATAATTGATTATTTTAAAGGTTTATCATTGTTTTTTAATTCTTCGAGCAGATTGTCGAGCGCGTCAAATTTTTCATCCCAACCCTTGCGGTAACGCTCAACCCATTGAGCAACCTCTTCAAGCTGTTTTAGGCGGGGTTCGCAATACCGTTCCCGCCCTTGTTTTTTAATGGTTATAAGACCGCATTCGGTCAGGATTTTTATATGCTGGGATATAGCGGGACGACTTACATCGAAGTTATCCGCTATGGCATTCAGGTTCATGGGTTTAAAGGCTATCAGGTTAATGATATCCCTGCGGGTTGGATCGGCAATGGCCTGGAAAACATCTCGTCTCATCTAAATCAAATATAATATGTAAGTGATTGCTTACAAATTTATATGTAAGCAATCACTTACGCAAATTTTAATATTTTTATTTTTAAATAAAAAAGGGGAGAAGTACAGGGCCAACATTTAAATATTCGGACTTGCCTAAGCACTTAAAAATATTAGCGTAGTGTAACCCATCAAAAAAAAATAAATATTTGATTATGAGTATCTTGTAAGTGATATTTTAAAAAAGTGTTAACCCTGTTAACCCTATTTATCTGCGTTTGCCCGGGAGTGAAATGGCCCTTCTGTACGATTCTCAAAAAAATCATCATCTTTGTGGCTGATAAATAGATCCTAACAATATGCTGTTTGAACAAATAAGCCAAAAGCCGTTCTTTATTCTTGGCCCCTGTGTAATGGAAAGCCAGGAGTTATTATATACTGTTGCCGAAAAAGTAGCCGAAGCCGGGCAGAAATACAATGTGCCGGTAATCTTTAAATCGTCATTTGATAAAGCCAACCGCACATCTATTCATTCATACCGCGGCCCGGGATTAGGGAAAGGCATGGAAATGCTAATGAACGTTAAGCAGCGTTTTGGTTTACCGGTTACTACTGATATTCATGAGCCATTCCAAGCAGCTATTGTAGCCGAGGTTGCCGATATATTGCAAATCCCTGCGTTTTTATGCCGGCAAACAGACTTGTTGGTTGCGGCTGCTCAAACCGGTAAAATTGTCAATGTAAAAAAAGCCCAGTTCCTTTCGGGGCATGATATGTTTTATCCGGCTCAAAAAGTTATTGAAGCCGGCAATAACCAGGTAATATTAACCGAGCGGGGCAATATGTATGGCTATAATAATTTAGCTGTCGATTTCAGGAATATTTACGATATGAAAGCCTTTGGCCACCCGGTTTGTATGGATTGTACCCATTCGGTTCAGCGCCCTGGCGGAGCAGGAGGAAAAACCGGCGGCGACCGTACTTTTGTGCCTATGATGGCCCTGGCAGCAAAGGCTTTTGGAGCCGATGGCTATTTTTTAGAAACACATCCCGATCCTGATAATGCCCTGAGCGATGGCCCTAACATGGTTAAACTGCACGAACTGGATAAGGTTTTAGCACCATTAATAGGATAAGTTTTTTGTTCTGAATGTCCGGATCCATGAAAGATATTGCAAAAAGGGTTTTTGATATTGAAATAGAGTCGCTGCAGCAGGTAGCCGGCTCAATTGATGATGAGTTTGCAAGGGTTGTTGATGCCATATTAAAATCAACAGGAAAGCTGGTTGTTATTGGTATTGGTAAATCGGGGCTTATCGGTAAAAAGATAGCTGCCACATTGGCTAGTACAGGTACACCGAGCTTTTTTTTACATCCGGGAGAGGCTTTTCACGGCGATTTAGGTATGGTAGGCCCTAATGATATTGTTTTATTGATATCCTATTCGGGCGAAACCGACGAGGTGCTGAAACTTATTCCTTATTTAAAATGGAATAAGAATGTGATGATCGGTATAACAGGTAATCCTATATCAACCGTTGCCAAAAACTGCAGTTATCACCTTAATATAAAAGTTGAAAGGGAGGCTTGCCCGCTCGAGCTGGCGCCTACATCATCAACTACCGCGGCGCTGGTTATGGGCGATGCCCTGGCGATAGCGTTAATGGAGTCGCGAAACTTTCAGCAGCATGATTTTGCACGTTTTCATCCGGGCGGTAGCCTTGGGCGCAAACTGCTGGTAAAGGTTATAGACCTGATGCGGACCGATAAGCTTCCTTTTATTAATGAGGAAGCTTCATTTATGGACCTGTTACTGCGCATGTCCGAAGGTAGGTTAGGTATGGTTATAGTAGGTGACGCGTCCCGGATTAAGGGGGTGGTTACAGATGGCGACCTTCGCCGGGCCTTGCTTAAACACCCCGATACCTCAACCTTAACCATAGCCGAAATCATGACCGTTAACCCGGTTATTATTGATGAGCATGAATTTGTAGGCTATGCCGAGCAGTTAATGCTTGAAAAAAAGATCACTACCTTACTGGTAGGTTCTGCACAAAACCGGTCAATAACAGGTGTTTACCAGATATATACGGCCTGAAACACTTTTGATTAGCCTAAGCCGCGCATTCTTTGGATCGGGAGGCAGCTGATTTCGGTAATATTTGATTATCTTTACCGGTATCTATCATATTCTACCGTGTTAAATTAAATGTCTGATCAATCAAATTCGATCACTAATAAATTTCAGGCTCCTGCAAATATTCATATTGCAATAATAGGTCTTGGCTATGTGGGATTGCCCCTTGCTGTGGAATTCGCCAAAAAATGTCCTGTAAAAGGTTTCGATATTAAACAAAGCCGGGTTGATGAGCTGAATAACGCGTTTGACCGTACCCTTGAAACCAGTAGCGACGAACTATCGGCAGTTTTAAATTTAAAGGATGAAAGCAAGGGGCTTACTTTCACATCGCAGATAACAGACATTGCTTCCTGTAATGTTTATATTGTTTCCGTACCAACACCTACCGACCAGCACAACCGGCCTGATCTAAGCCTGCTTATCAAAGCAAGTAAATCAATAGCAGGTGTATTGAAGAGGGGGGATGTGGTTATTTATGAATCAACAGTTTATCCCGGTGTAACTGAGGATGTTTGTGTGCCTGTTTTACAAAGAGAATCAGGTTTGCAGTATAACAGTGATTTTTTTGCAGGATACTCACCCGAGCGTATAAATCCGGGGGATAAAGTTCATACGCTGACCAATATTTTAAAAGTAACATCGGGCTCAACGCCCGAGGCTGCTGATTTTATTGACAACTTATACCGGTCAATAGTAAAAGCAGGAACGCATAAAGCGCCCGCCATTAAAGTTGCAGAAGCCTGTAAGGTGATCGAAAATTCACAGCGGGATATCAATATCGCTTTTGTAAACGAACTTGCCAAAATATTCAACATCATGGATATTGATACCCATGCGGTTTTGGCAGCGGCAGGTACCAAGTGGAATTTCCTGAATTTTAAACCAGGTCTTGTAGGCGGTCACTGCACAGGAGTTGATCCGTATTACCTTGCAGCAAAAGCCCAGCAAATGGGTTATCATCCCGAAATTATCCTGGCCGGGCGAAGGCTTAATGATGGTATGGGTACGTACGTTGCCCTTGAAGTCATTAAACTGATGGTGAAGAATGATATTTCGGTAAAAAACTCAAAGATCCTGGTGCTCGGTTTTACTTTCAAGGAAAATTGTCCGGACGTTCGTAACACCAGGGTAATTGATATTATTAAGGGATTTGATGGTTTTGACGCAACCTGTGAAATATATGATCCATGGGCTGACCCGGATGAAGTAAAAAGAGAATATGGTATTTCTACATTAAAAAATTACGGGCAACTAAGCGGCGCTTACGATGCAATTGTTATGGCTGTGGCACATCGCGAGTTTTATGATTTAGACTATGCAAGCTTAAAACATAAATCATCATCGGTAATTTATGATATAAAAGGTATTTTAAACAAGGATGTTGTAAGCGGACGGTTGTAAGTGTTGGTTTTACAATTATTTTTTCACATAGAAAATCATTTTTTTCTCACTGTTAACAGAGAATTCATTTTGAATAAATTTCTTAATTTTTAATTTTGTGGCTGTGGAAATAATACATTTGTAACCGTGTCTCCATTTAATTATGACATTGTTATTAGTAAATAATTATAGTAATTTTAGCAGGGTTGCATACTACATAAGCACATATACATGATTCACAGATACGCTACTTTTATTAAAGCAGTGAACCTTACCATTGATTATATTATACTTAATATGAGCATGGTAATTTCTTACTTCATTGAAGACCGGTCATATATTTTTTGGATTAACAACAGGCAGTACCTGCCTATTGTGTTGGTTTTTAATCTAATTTGGCTGCTGTCAGCTAATATTACCGGGCTTTATGAACATGTTCTGAATAAAGATTCAATTAAAACCTATCGCGGCGTAATTAAAACTTACCTGCTGTTTGTAAGCTTTATTTGCTTCACTATCATTATATTAATAGGCACTAAGGCGTATTTTATAACACGCGAGTATCTTTTTTATTCGTTGGCCTTATTCGGCTTCCTGCTTGGTTTATGGAAGTTAATATTCCTGAGCATCCGCAAAAGCGACCGCGCAACGCTTATTGATATACGTACTGTTATCATTATAGGCGGGGGCCGCATCGGGTCAGACCTGCATAGCTTTTTTAAACAAAACCCAGAGCGTGGGTATAAGCTTGTTGGCTTTTTTGATGATGCATCAGACAGCGTACTTGATCAAAGCCTTTATTTAGGCGGTACTAATGATTGTATAAGCTATGTGCTTAACAATAAAGTGGATGAAATATTTTGTACCCTACCAAACTCTGAAGCTGAGAAAATAGAGCAGTTGATGCTTGATGCGGATAAAAATCTGATCAGGTTTAAATTTGTGCCAGAATATTACGACTACGCTAAAAAGCCAACTTTTATACAGAGCTTCGGTCATATCCCGGTTATATCCGTAAGGCCCGAACCTTTGGAGAACATGCTGAACCGCTCCATTAAACGCTTGTTTGATATCTGTTTTTCAATATTTGTGATCCTGTTTATTTTTAGCTGGTTATTTCCCATTTTGGCCATCATTATAAAGCTTGAGTCAAAAGGGCCAATATTCTTTGTGCAGGAGCGTTCAGGCAGGGACAATAAGCCATTTAAATGCTATAAATTCCGTAGCATGCGGGTAAATCACGATTCGGATAAGAAGCAAGCTACACGCGGCGATTCACGTATAACCAAATCCGGGGCATTTATCCGTAAAACAAGTATCGACGAATTGCCACAGTTCTTTAACGTAATATTAGGCAATATGTCGGTAGTAGGCCCAAGGCCGCACATGATAAGCCACACGCAGCAATATTCGCAGCTTATTGATACTTTCATGGTTAGGCATTTTCTTAAACCTGGTATTACAGGTTGGGCCCAGGTGTCGGGCCTGAGGGGCGAAACTCAAACCACACAGGCTATGCTTGAGCGTGTGGAGGCCGACGTTTGGTATCTTGAAAACTGGTCGTTCCTGCTGGATATGAAGATTATCTTCCTAACCGTATGGAACGTGTTTAGAGGCGAAAAGAACGCATTTTAATATGCCGGTATTCCGGGACCAGCTAAGCCGAAGGGTTGAACTTTCCGGAATCCCTAAGCGGATCATATCCATTGTCCCTTCTCAAACAGAATTGCTTTTTTACCTTGGCTTAAACGTTGAGGTGATAGGCATTACTAAATTTTGTATCCATCCGGCAGATAGGTTTAATTCAACAACGAAAGTAGGAGGGACTAAACAGCTTGATGTCGAAAAAATCCGATTGCTGAACCCGGATTTGATTATCGCCAATAAAGAGGAGAACGACCGTTTTCAGGTAGAAGAGTTAATGAATATATGCCCGGTTTGGATCAGTGATATTTTTGATCTGGAATCGGCTTTGCAAATGATTGTTTGCATTGGTGATATGATAGGTAAGCCCGGGCAGGCAAACGTGCTTTGCACGGAAATTAATGGTCGTTTTAAGGGTATTAAGCTTCCTGTAACAGGGCTGAGAGTTGCCTATCTCATCTGGCGTAAACCCTATATGCTTTCCGGCAGGGGAACTTTCATTGATAGTATGCTGCAAACATGTGGACTAAACAATGTAACAGAGGGGGAGCGTTACCCGGAGATTGATACAGATGCTTTAGTCGCGGCTAATCCGGATCTTGTTTTTCTATCATCAGAGCCATATCCATTCGCTAAAAAACATATAGAGGAGTTTAGGGCGCTTTTACCAAATGCAAAGATAGTTTTGGTAGATGGTGAAATGTTTTCATGGTATGGCAGCAGGCTTTTATACGCACCGGCATACTTCAAACGGCTGATAAATGGGCTTGTGAAAAATTAATTCCTACTAAATGAGCATGATAGCAAAAAAATGAAAATTATGTTTTTAAGTATAATTTTAAACGCTATCTTTGCAGCCTGTTAAATCAGAAACGCGGAAGTGGCGTAATTGGTAGCCGCACCAGACTTAGGATCTGGCGCTTCACGGCGTGGGGGTTCGAGTCCCTTCTTCCGCACAAAAAGATAAAAGCCTTCAAAGTCATTGATTTTGAAGGCTTTTTTGGTTCGATAAATAGGCTATTAATCTACTTCCTCTTTTAAGTATTTGTATTTTAGTGATTTAGCAGTTCGAGTCCAGACATCAATCCAACTGCTGAAAGTTCAAAAAATCTTTGTTATATATGCTAATTCATTGCCTGGCTGACCTAAAAATCGCATTATATTCTATGGCCTTATAAACAAAGTTTTTCGGCCTTAAAAACAAAACATCTGAATAGGCTACCTTCTAATTTTGCATTCATAAATTTCAATTAAAATGGAACAAAATAATTTTAATGGAGCTTTGCAAAAACCGGTAGGTTCAGGCTTCAACGCAGCATCCACGACATCTGACGTTATAAAGGGAGTGGATATTAATGGAAAAATTGCTATTGTCACAGGCGGCGACGGAGGTCTTGGCCTGGAAATCACCAAAACGTTGTCTAAGGCAGGTGCGACAGTAATTGTACCTGCCAGGGATATTGAAAAAGCAAAATTAAATCTTCAAGGAATTGCCAATGTAGAAGTGGAGCCGATGAACCTAACGGAACCTGCCTCTATTACTTCGTTTGCTGAAAAATTCCTGGCATCAGATAGGCAATTGCATATGTTAATCAATAATGCGGGCATCATGTGGACACCTTTACAACGTGACAGCCGAGGTTATGAGGCACAGTTTTCTACTAACCACTTAGGACATTTTCAACTGACAGCAAAACTTTGGGAAGCCCTTAAGAAGACAGAAGGAGCAAGGGTCGTGACGGTTTCCTCTTCGGCACACCATTATTCTCCTGTACTTTTTGATGATGTTAATTATCATACGAGAGAATACAACAAATTTGAGGCCTACGGCCAGTCTAAAACAGCTAACGTGTTATTTACCGTAGAATTCGATAAAAAGGCACGTCCGTTCGGTGTCCGCGCTTATTCACTGCATCCAGGTCTAATATTGGATACCAATTTGGGCAGGCACCTAACCTTTGAAGATTTTATTACTTTGGGTGCTGTAAATGCTAACGGTACACCCAATGAAGAAGCCCAGGCAGCGATGCAGAAAATGTCTAAGACTAAAGAGCAAGGCGCCGCCACAACAGTATGGGCCGCAACAAGTCCGCAATTGCAAAATATAGGCGGTGTTTATCTGCAAGATGTCGAAGTTGCCAGTTACAATCCCGATGCCTACGATAGTAACGCAGGGAAGCGCAACCCTGGCGGGACATTCGGTGTGGCCCCATTTGCCCTGGAGCCGAATGCGGCACAAAGGCTTTGGGTTTTGAGCGAGGAACTTACTGATACAAAATTTGATGTTCAATAAACAAAACAAATAGGGCCCAAGCTGTTGGGCTTTATTTGCTTATTTTTGTATAATGGCAATACGGCAAATAAATAATTATGCAGAGATTGTATTTACCTGCAGTGAAGCGGTTCACCAAAATAGTGAACTGGTTGCTGAGGAGCATTCTGTAGTCCGGGTATTGTCAGGCAAATTGAAAGTTATTGAATCTAATAAAGCTTATTTTTTTGAGGCTGGGGAAACTTTTTTATTTCCTAAGAACCGGTTAGCCCGGCTCATTAAAACGGGAAAAGACGATTTGCCCTACAGAGCGATTATTGTAAAGCTAACCCAAGATGTGCTGAAAGCATTTTACGAGCATAAAAAAAATGAAGTCTTTACGGTATTTAAAACTGATGCCATAATTCCTTTATCTAAAGGGCCGTTACTGGACAGTTTTTTTGCTTCAATGCTTCCTTATTTTGATCTGGAATATAAATTACCGCGCGAACTTTCGGCGTTGAAAATACAGGAAGCGATAGCCATATTGCGATCTATAAATGACAGCATGGACCATATTTTATCCGATTTTTCAGAGCCGCATAAAATTAACCTTGTCGAGTTTATGGAACGTAACTATATGTTTAACATGCCCATAGAAAAATTCGGTTATCTGACAGGACGAAGTTTAACAACCTTTAAGCGTGATTTTAAGAAAGTGTATGGTACAACGCCTCAGAAATGGCTCACGCAAAAAAGGCTTGAACTCGCCCGATACCAATTGGCTGAAAAGAATCGCAAACCTTCTGAAATTTATTTGGAAACGGGTTTTGAAAACCTCTCGCACTTTTCATATGCCTTTAAAAAACAATTTGGTTTTACGCCAAGTGAATTGTCAAAAGCTAAATAAATTGAAACAACTGTTCTTAGGACACTTTGTGTTATTAAAAGTTCTTAAACGGCAGATAACCCGCATAGGATAGCCAAATCCTTTAAAAAATGGTTCGAATTCTGTACCGTTAGGTGCACCATATAGGAACTTTGTCTAAGTTCTGAAAGGGGTCACTTTAAAAGAGTGGCCCTTTTTAATTCTAAAAAGCCGCTATTTTTCGATTTCCAAACTGCTCTACAGCTTCAATTGGTATCACGAAAACTCAAAATGTTCGATAACTGGAATATCGCTAATTGAGTTGATGAACAGATCCATTTTAACTGAAGGCCCGTGAAGCTGCCATGTTAAAAGCATATAGTCGCCATCTTTCACTCTCTTAATCATCCTGAATTTCAGTTTGTGAGCTGTCATCATATCTTCGCACAACATGATACCATTTGCCGAGACCGGGGATTTAATATAAAATGTTTTGGATTGGTTATAATAATCTATTTTCTTTTGAAAGAAAGGAAGTACGGAAAGTATAAACAGGATCATTATACTGGCGAACCCGGCAGCTAAGTAATAACCGGCCCCAATACCCATGCCTACTGCCGCAACGGCCCAGATGGTAGCTGCGGTAGTGATGCCATTAACCCGGTTTTCGCCTCTGAAAATAACGCCGGCACCAAGGAACCCAATCCCCGTAACCACATTTGAAGCGATCCTGTCTGCATTATCGGGCGCTCCAATAGCTGTTGACATAAGGGTGAAAAAACAGGCGCCAAAAGATATCATGATGGTAGTACGGAAGCCGGCCGCTTTACCATGGTATTCTCTTTCGGCGCCTACAAGTCCGCCCCACAACAGGGCCAGTAAAAACCTGACCAGGATTTCTATATCGAAAGCCATAAATTCAATTTCATTTGATTATAACCGAATATATGATTTTTATAGATACTTGAACCTGCCGGGTTTCATCATTTATGTAGCGGGAGTGCCCGGTTTTCAGAGATAGATTGCTGTCATCTGCTGTAATGATAATTGCCGGGGCCCACAGTGAATTTTTTGTAATTATTTCCTGAAAAATCGGGAACAAAAATATCAGCTGTTGTATTTTGCGGAACAGTTACCATCATATCTAATTTCTTATCCGTGATTTGCCATTTACTATAGATGGTTCCGTACGGGCAGTCGTATTTTCCTTCGGCCCATGATAGCCCACCGCCAATTACCGGTTTGATTGTTATTTTTTTATAGGCTGGTGCTGCAGGCGTAATACCTGTAATATAGCGATACATCCAATCGCCGATAGCCCCGTAAGCGTAATGATTATAAGAATTCATAGATGACTCTTCAAAACTGCCGTCGGTCCTGATACCATCCCATCTTTCCCAAATAGTAGTAGCCCCCTGTTTAATTGGGTATAGCCAGGAAGGATAAGTATCCTGCAATAATAACTTGTACGCCACGTCGGCGTAACCGAACCTGGTCAGGGCATCACAAAGATAAGGAGTGCCTAAAAAACCCGTTGTCAGGTGATCCCGGTATAGCCCGATGTTTTTAACAAGGCGCGCTGCAGCCTGCTGCCTCAAGTTTACCGGCAGCATATCAAATTCCAAAGCTAATACGTATGCTGTTTGGGTATCTGATGAGATCAGGCCATTAGCGGTAACATATTCGTTTACAAAGGCCCGTTTTATTTTGAGCAATAACTTTGAATAATATTGCTCGTCGGTTGTTTTGTTTAAAACTTTGGCGCTGTTGATCAGTATTTGGGTTGAATATGCATAGAAGCATTGTGCGATAAGATATTTATTGGTTATCGCAGATGTACCATCCCTGTCGTTATTCACACTATAAAACAACCAGTCGCCAAAATGATTACCCGTTACCCATAAATTGTTCCTGGTTTGCTTTTGGATATAATTAACCCAGGCTTTCATGCTTTGAAACTGGTTTTCTAAAATCTTTTTGTCTCCATATGCAAAATACATATTCCATGGGATGATGGTTGCCACGTCTCCCCATCCTGAACTGCCGCCCACCTCATTTGTGCCATTTGTAAACACATCCGGAACCACAAAAGGGATACTACCGCCTGGATACTGATCGGCAGCTACATCCCTGAGCCATTTGGTAAAGAAATTGTGAACATCCATATTAAATGCTGCGGTACGTGAAAATACCTGCGCGTCTCCTGTCCAACCCAAGCGTTCGTCGCGTTGCGGGCAATCTGTTGGTACATCAAGAAAGTTACCTTTCTGTCCCCATTGGATATTGTGTTGCAATTGATTAAGTAAGGGGTTGGAGCATAAAAAGCTTCCGGTAGCTTTCATATCCGAATATACAGCTACAGCGGTAAAGTCATCTGGATTTAATGTGCCTTTTATACCGCTAACCTTAATGTACCTGAAACCCTGCCAGCTAAATTGCGGCTCAAAGGTACGTTTTACGGTATCTTTTAATATATAAGTGTTTTCGGCCTTTGCCGCCCGTAAATTCTCTGTATAAAATTCGCCTGCTTTATCCAGTACTTCTGCGTGAGCAATTTTAATTGAGTCTCCCGGATGGCCTTTCAGTGTAACTTTTACCCAGCCCACCAGATTTTGACCAAAATCAATCACCTTTGCACCGCGTGGCGTAGTTATGACCTTTATTGGCTTAAATGTTTCATGTTGCTTAACTGGTTCGTTATATGTAGCAATAAGGGTGTTTTTAGCGTATGGCATTATGATTACAGGATGCCAGTCATGGTCATCAAAAGCGGGCTTTGCCCATCCTGATTTTTCTAACCTCGTATCAATAATGCTACCGTTGTAGATCTCGGCAAATTGTAAAGCTCCTGTAGATGATCTCCAGCTTTGATCTGACGATATGATTTTCTCTGAGCCATCGGTAAAGATGATCCTCATCTCCATTAAAACCGCTGTTTTATCGCCATAAGAATTAGCCCTGGGTGTATATGGGCCCAGCGGGCTGCGATACCAACCGCTGCCAAGTGTAATACCCATGGCATTTTCTCCCTGGGCTAACAGAGTTGTAACGTCATAGGCCTGATATTGTAACCTTTTATTATAACTTGTCCATCCTGGTGTAAGGAAGCTGTCGCCTACTTTATGCCCGTTTAGTTGTGCTTCATAAAAGCCATGCGAAGTTATATAAGCTGTGGCCTCCCGTATTTTTTTGTTTAATGAAAAATTAGTCCTCAACAAAGGAGCGGGAGCGTTAACTGTATCAATTAAGGCAGGCCTAATCCATTGGGCATGCCAGTCAGAAGCCGATAGCAGGCCCATTTTCCAAAATGCCTGATCACTCCAAACTGAACGTAATCCGTTGGTATCCCAAATCCTTACCCGCCAAAAATATTTATGGCATGATAGCAGTGTTTTGCCGCGATAAGGTATATACACTGATTGATTTGATGTTATTTTTCCGCTCGACCATAAAGGAGTTGCATTATTTTCGCTGAACGAGGCTGAGTCTACTTGTATTTCATAAGCTTGTTGGCCGACGGGTCTGTTATCTTTTTCTGCAAGTTGCCAGCTAAAGCGCGGATTGTGTGCATCAATACAAATTGGGTTTTTCAGGTTTTCGGTCAAGAGGTTTTTTAAAGCCACTTGTGCCGAGGTAGTGAGCCATGAAAATATAAAACATCCAATAAGAAATGGTGCTCTCATAATTTAATGTGTAGGGTAGCCGGTAAATTGGTTTATAAAAATAAAGCAGGATGGTTTCATTACCATCCTGCTCTGTCTTTTGAATACTTATTATATCTTCGAGAAGATCGTTGTGCCGGGTTTTAGAATAATGTTTACTTTCCCTTAAGTTGCACCATCACTTTTATAGTTTGGAAAATTATACTTAAGTCGTTATTAAAGTTGACGTTTTTTAAATATATAAGATCATAACGAACCCGGTGACGCATCTCCTGAACATTTTCGGCATATCCATAATTTACCTGCCCTATAGAAGTGAGGCCGGGTTTAAGTTTTAATAATTTTTTGTAATTGGGCGATTCTTCTATGAGTTGTTCAATAAAATACTGTCGCTCTGGTCTGGGACCAACGATAGACATGTCGCCCTTTAAAACATTCCAAAACTGGGGTAATTCATCCAGCCTGGATTTGCGTAAAAATACACCCCATTTCGTAATTCGGGGATCTTTATCTTTTGACAGCATCGGCACGGCTTGCTCTGAATTTACGTACATGCTCCTGAACTTATACATTCTGAAAGGTTTATGATTTCTGCCAATTCTTTCCTGGCGATAAAAAACCGGACCTTTTGAAGTTAATTTAGTTATTATAGCTAACGCAATAAACACAGGGAGCCCCGGGATCATTACCAAAAGGGAAAACAGAATGTCAAAACAGCGCTTGAAGAGAATAATCTTCAGGCTGAGCTCAATAGAAGAGGAGAGCTGTATTACAGGAAGATTTTCATAATTGACGATACTGGCATAGCTGTTATCAAGTACAAGGTCCGAAACCAGTTTAATTTTAATGGAATGCTGGTCGCCCAGGTCAACCAGTTTATTCAATAAAAGCTGATCCATAAATTTGTAGCATATAAATGCTTCATCTGGTCTGGCTTCAAGGATTTTGTCAAATAGTATTTCATGGGGCAGGCTTTCAATCATTTCTTCGGGTATGGTGGTAATAAAATTATACCCGTACTCCGGATGCCTTGAAAATGATTTTTTTACCCGGTTAACGATATCAGCATTACCAATTATGATAACATGTTTAATATTATAACCTTTTTTACGAATATAATCGAGTGTGAAAAAGATTAGAGAGCGCTGAACAACTATGAAGATAAAAAACAAAAGATATGTGCAAAACATCACCATTCTGCTTATCTCATAAAGCTTAAAGAAATAAACAATCCCCAGAACCATTACCAGGTGGTACACCATAGAGGACATGAATTTGCTTAAATTGTCACTTAATATCAGGGGCCTCTTTATGATATAGTTTTTAGTTACCGAAGCAATGGTAATCCAGGTTAAGTTAACTAATAGTAAAAAATCAGTTGACTGTATTTCTGACGAATAGAACGTAAATATAAACAGGTGAGCACATTGCAGCGCAATATTTAATAAGATTAAATCACAAAAAAACGTGAATGGCTGAAGTAGTTTAGAGTAGCGCATTTGCGATCAGGGTTAAGTTGTGCAAATATAACAATTTTACTAAAACGAATCGTTTTTAAATAAAACCAATGTTTGTTAAACTTAATTACGGGGTATTCATCAAGAACGCTACAGTGAGAAATTAATTATTTAAAATAAAATTCACCAGGTATAATTTTATAAAACTAATATAAAATTAACCTGATGATTATATTAAGATAATGAAATATTTAAATGAAAGAGTTTCTTGTAGCGAAAATCAGGTTGTGATTAAAAAAAGGGACGCACATGAGTTAAGTAAAAAACTCCTTCACCCAATTATTTATATAGTACTCATCCAATTCATTGAAAAGGGGAGTATTAGGCGGAGGTAATTTCTGAAGTTCTGTTTTAAAAGAGCGTTTTTCATCCTGGTTTAAATCGTCGCAAACAATTATGTATGATGGATTATAAAACACGGCTTGTTTTATGTAAGGATTGGTAGTTATCAAAATAGCCCCGGATGCCAGTACTTCAAAGGTACGCATGGTTAAACCTGTTTGGCCGGTACGTTGTATGTCTAAAACGCTTTTTGACGATTTGAAGATGTCGGCTACAGTTTCCCTTGAAATCTTTTTAAAACTAACCTCGGATGTGCTTATGTTTTTATGGTCTTTTTTCAATATTTTTTCCAGGAAAAAGAACCATTTAGCAGGTGAATAAAAAAACACAAAGGTGTTATCAATTTTGCTAAAAAAACTTTTTACTATTTTATACCGGGCCGAATGCAATGTCCCTATAAAGGATATGGTATATTTTTTATAGGGATTAGTTGAGCGATTTAAAAACTCGTCGGTAAAAAAAAGATGCTTTAATTTGAATATTGGGTTTAATTTCACATCCTCAAAATCAAAGCTGTAGCAACGGTCAAAATGTTCAAGTATAAAAAGCGAATTTTGGTTGTTGTTGTTAAATGAATCGTACGTATAGTAAATAAGTTTTGCCCCGGGGTTTAGTTGTTTAAATGCTTTAATAAACCAAATTGGTACTACCTCACCCTTTATCAGTAGAAAATGGGTGTATTGCTTTTGCCTTATATTGTTTAAAATTTTATTGTAATATTTATTAATTGCAGAGCTAAGCAAACTTTTCTTAACCCTGAAAATTGCTTTTAGGAATGAATTATTTGAGGTTCGTTCATCAAAAAAATCAACATTATAGCCATTTTTTTCTATAGCGTTACAAATAGAAACTTCGTAGCCAAAAAAAGCTGGGGAGATAAATAAAACGGACTTTTCTTTCATTACTGTTACTTAAATAATCCCTTCTCTTTCATTTCGGTTATTGATTCGGCATACTTATCTTCTTTTATACTTTGTAAATTGACCCATTGAGCAAATTTTGCGATTCCGGCCGTAAAACTAACTTTAGGTTTAAAACCAAGTTTTGACGATATTTTACTGATATCGGCAAAGTTGTGCCTGATATCCCCGAGACGATAATTTCCTGAAATTTTGAATGGGACTTCTTTTTGGTAATTAGTAAATAGCTCGTTCACAACGGTAAGCACATCTGTTGCAACCCCTGTGCCCACGTTAAATACGTTATTATCTGCAGCCTCCTGTTCAATTCCTAATATAGTTGCATCAACAACATCGTCAATGAACACAAAATCACGTGACTCTTTACCGTCTTCAAAAATATTGATCTCTTTTTCGTTTTTTATCAGTGTAGAAAAAATTGACAGGATACCTGTGTACGGATTGGAAAGTGATTGCCCCGGGCCATATACATTTTGATACCGGAGCGCTACTGGTGCTATTCCGATGGTTGGGCATACTGTCATCACCATTTGCTCCTGATTTTGCTTGGTTATGCCGTAAACCGACGAGGGATGGATTTTTGAGTCTTCGTCGGTTGCAACTAATTTTAATGGGGATGTGGCTCCAGGGAATTTGACCTCAAAATCGCCGGCGGTCATATCCGCTTCACTACGATGGGATGGGTAAACATCTCCCAATTCGTCACTTTTATATTTGCCTTCGCCATAAATTGATCTTGACGATGCTATTACAACTTTACGCACATTATGTGTACTGTTGGTCAATATGTCAAGTAATATTGCGGTACCACCAATGTTAATATTTACATATTGCTCTATCTGGTACATTGATTGCCCTGTGCCTGTTTCGGCTGCAAGATGTACTATTACTTCCTGCCCTTCAATTGCCCGTAAAAGGTCTGCCCGCGAGGTTACGCTACCTTGTATGAAATTTACCTTGTTTTGTATTGATTGAAACAATGGAGAAGTAACATGTGGGTTGTCTCCGTGTATCTGTTTTGATAAGTTATCGAGGATAGTGACGCTATGCCCCTTTTCAATTAATCTTAATGCTAAATTTGAACCGATAAACCCGGCACCTCCCGTTATTAATATTTGTTTTTTCATTTCTTTTGTAGTACTTATATAAAATCGCCGTTTGAATTTGTTTTTTGCCATTGACGGCTTATTTCGTTATATCTTTTAACAATACGTGCAGGAGCACCAATAATCACACAGTACGCCGGAAAAACCCCTCTTACCACAGAATTGGACCCTACAATACATTGTTTGCCTAATACAGTGCCCGCCTGAATCACCGCGCCATAGCCAATAAAACAGTTTTCTCCAATGCTTGTAGTTTTAACCTTGTATTCCTGGTTTAAAATATGAGCGCCAATTTCCTGGTAATTATGATCCATGTTGGTAATGAATACGTTGCCCGATATGGTTGTATGTGTTCCAATTTCTAATTGTTCATTTGAACTTATCAAATGGAAATTCTGTCCTACGGAAACATCGTCTTTAATGAGGATGCTGCCGCCATTGTGCGTTTCAAACCGTCCACCTGGAAATATCCTTACTTTATTACCAATAATTATTCTTTTTCCCCCAAATATGAATAGCGGGTTACCCACATATGATAACAATCCAACTTTCTTTACTTGCAGCCTAACTAAAAGTGTTGTTAAAAGCCATTTAATTTTATAGATCATTGCGCCTTTGAAATTTCTGATTATAGATATCAATGTAAAACTGATGCGTTTCGTTGAAACATTTTTCCCAGCTAAAGTTTTTGCTTTGAATAAAGCCTTTGCTGATCATGGCTTCGCGGACTTCACTTTGGTTTAGCAAACAGATCTTTTCAATAATTGCGGAAGAAGAAATTTCTGAAATCATCATAACAGCATCTCCCCCAACTTCAGGAATAGATGAAAGGTTATTTGAAATTACTGGGCATCCAGCGCGCATGGCCTCAACTACGGGAAATCCAAATCCTTCATATATGGATGGGTATATTAATGCAAAAGCGTGGTTGTATAAAATATTTAATTCGTTGTTGTTTAACCCATCTAATTTTATGAACCGGCCGCTAACATTTGTGTTTAAATACTCACGTTCCTGTTCAGTTAGCTTTCCCCCGCCCACAATTACAAGTTTAAGATCATCCTGCAGCTTAAGGGTTTCGGCAACTATATCAAATTTTTTATACCCATCCCTTTTACCTACAAAAAGTATAAACCTGTCATCAAGGTTAACGCTATCCTTAAATACCTCACCAGTTAATTTAGGGATGGGAGAAAAATCTTCATTAACGCCATGATATATAACTTTTATTTTATGCTGAGGAATTTGAGGGAAATACAACATCAAATCCCTCTTTGTATTTTCTGATATACAGATAATTCCGTCGGCATTCCTTATCCCAAGGGCAGTTAACCAAATATGAACCAACTTTCTGGGAAACCTGGATGCTAACCCCTTTTTATGAGTAAAATCATGAATAGTAAAGATATTTACCACATTTTTTTGCAAACAAGTGCGATAATAGCTTCCATGATAAAGGGATTTAGCTGGCAATCGCTTTGTTAAAGGTAAATATCGGCTGATTGATGGTGGCAATAAATCTTCTATAATAAATTTAACATCCGTGCCCGTTGTTTGGACTTGCTGATGCAATTTTTGCTGTTCACTTTGAACAATGATATTAATACCCTGCAGTTTAACAAACCGTTTTTGAAGTTCATTCCAATAGGTTGAAGCCCCCCCGAACTTTTGAATATTGAAAACTATGTTATCTAAAAAAATCTGAAAACCCATTATGCGGCCTAATAAATTCGATGCGTTTGATTAATTACTGAGCAATATGATTAAACTATTGGGTGATCTTAATTGAAAAACCGTCTTTAATAGCCTTTAGTAATGTTTTTTTCTCATCCTTTTTGTAAATTAAATACTTGATGAGCCTGGTTAATATTGTATGGCTAAGTGCAATTTGCCGTACTAAAAAAGGATAATTCTTCCTTACAAAGTAAACTCTGTTTCTGTTCAGGTAGTAAATAGAAAATAATGATTCGCCCCCGCCAGTGCTGAAGGAAACTTTATGAAAAACCTCAAGCTTTGGCAAATAACATACTTTGAAACCTTTTTCAACTGCTCTCGCAAGGTAATCGGTATCATCATAATAAACAAAATAGTTCTCGTCCATAAGGCCAACTGCCTCAAAAACTTTTCTGCTGATTAACATAAAACAAGTAGGGGCGTAATCAAAATATTTAATTGAATTATACACTTCGCTGTCGTCTTTATTATAACCTACATGGCTTGCGTAACCTTTGTATTTATGAATTTTACCACCGGCAAGCCATATTTTTCTTGTACCATGGTAATATATTTTAGGAATCAAAAGGTTCTCGTTATTACTGATAGCGTAGTTTATCATTTCATCTAACAAAAATGTCTGATTAAAATCGATATCGTTATTTAGCAAAAGCACAAAATCAGAATTATCATTAAGAGCAAGCTTTATTCCCTGGTTATTACCTTTTGCTACACCATCATTTGAAGTGTTTTTAACATGAGTATAACTCGTTAATGGATATTTAGTTGATAAAATTTCAATTAAATTATCTGTTTCGGCCGAAGGTGAGTTATCGATAAGGTATAAGTGGTAGTTTTTAAATGACTGTAAGGATAAGCTCTTGAAAAAGTCTTCAAGCACATCATCACTTTTATATAAAACAGTAACTAAACCTATTTTTATCATATCTAAATTCTATAAATTTTAATTGTGTTTAATTAATGAAGACTTACAATCCTTTCGGGTTTATTGTAATAACTGAGGCCCATATAAAATGCGTATAAAAGAATAATATATAGCTCAATGCCGCTAAAGAATAAAAACACGATCAAAAATGCGTAATACTTGTTTTCAAAAGGCGTGATTATGGCTGGGTCAAACTTTTTTGTGAAATAGTGTAACCATATTAAAAAAATAATCAAACCAAATTCACATGTAAAATAAAACCAGCGTATATCCAAATTATACGTTAGTGAGCCATCCTTCACTCTCTCCTCATCGAATATATAATACTTGGCTGGCACAAAGCCCCCATTTTTCAATCCATATCCAGATAAATAGAGTAATGGTTTAGTAGCGAAAAAAAGCGCTATTGGCAAATCAGAATCTTTTTGCAGGGGTATTCCTAAAAAGTTCATGTTGGCTTCGCCATCTTCGGCATCCGCGTTGTACCTGTCAACAGCTCTTGATAGTACCAGGTTAACCACATAATTGCCACTATGCGCGTTATAAAAATCCAAAATCGCTACTTTAAGTAACGAAATAGAATAAAACAAGATAACGATCATTATTAATCCCAACGCGACGTTAGCCCTGATATTTTTGATTTTTTTGATGATGAAAAATATAATACCAGTAAGCAATACACCAACCATAAAGGTTTGAGACGCGGTTAATAAACCAACTATTAAAACGAGGATTAAGGATGAGATTTTTTTTTCTTTTAAAAATAACGGTATAGATACCACTAGGAAGGCAGCTAAAAACTTTGGCTCAATAAAAAAAGCCGAAACGCGCGCATTTGCTGCATCTTGCCCGCCAGCTACATAAGCCAGGTAATTAGATCGCATTCCAATTACTCTCAATATAGTTTCGTCCTTAATTATAGATGATAATACGAGTTGAAACAAGCCAATGTAACAAGAGTAAATAGCTACTTTTCTAATAATTGAAAAAAAATAATTGATGTCATGTGTTCTGCTTTCGCGGTAAATTTTCGTTCCTAAAAAAATTATTGGTAAAAAATATTTAACATAAAAAAAGACACCATCGTATAAAACACGACCTATTGAAGGGTTGTTTCCATCAAAAACATCATAACCTAATGATAAAAGAACAGATATTGTTATAGAAGATAATACGGGCAAAAACAGGATTATCAATAGTGAAAGTTTCAATCTTAAATTATTTCTGAAAATGGCTACTCCTTCAGAGATAAAAAAATAGGTGGAAATAAAAAACAATGGCGTAGCTGTAATGCTTATAAAAGGTATATAAAACGTAGAGCATGCAGCACCAAATAATATAAATTCAATTGCATTTATTTTTGCAGAATTGTACAGCCAAAACAATAAAATTGTTAAAGCAATACATTCAATAGATATCAATATATCTGCTATTATGGAAGTAGAATCCATACTTAAATTATCAATTCTTATTTTATAATTATAAACCTTATTTGTTTCTGTTTTTCTCCACTTACCCGTTCTTACATTATACAGTTTTATAATTCTTGCCGGCCTCCTGCTATAACACAATAATCAGGGAATACCCCACTAACCACAGGATTAGCCCACTATGGTGTACTTGCCCAAAACGGTACCCGGCAGTATAACTGCATTATTATAGATTTGTATAGAAACGGCCCAATAAGTTTAAACGTCACTAATGCTCTTTTTTACCCTGAGCTTTAAAATAGTTAACATTACCCTTGTAAGTTTTTTTATCCCAAGAAATTTAAAATATAATGTAGGATACCAACTTATATTTCTATATATAGACGTTTTAATTGCGCGAATAAGCCGGAGCTTTTGATCGACTGATATATTTCCGACAGATGTATTACCAGAATGCACCCTATACAATGACACCACTTTATCAAAAAATAAAATGGCCTTTATAGAGGCGGCCCTTTGGTAAAAAAACCAGTCTTCTGCTGGCAAATCTTCAGGATAGTAACCAATTTTATCGTAGATCAATTTATTAATTAATGAAATTGGCCCAACTGTTGAAGGCTGGTATATCATCTCTTCCAAAATGCCATTATCAGTTTGAAATTTTAGCTTGTTGCCATTATTAATGGCCATTGAACTCTGTTTTGTAATGACATTATTTTCATCAATCACCAAAGCATCGCTGATCAATACCAGCTTCCCGTTTTTTTCATTCTCTTCTAAAATGAGTACTCTTTCCGCTATTGTATCGCCATATAATGCGTCATCGCTTGCAAGAGGCAATATATATTTACCTTTTGATAATCGTAATAATTCATTAAGCGTAGCACAAAGTCCCTTATTTTCGCGGTTTATATACTTTATCGATACGATAGCTTCATGTCCACTTATCCACTGGTTTATCACACTATTTGAATTATCAGTGGAGCCATCATTAATAACAACAATTTCTTTATTGGGATAAGTGTCATCCACAATACTATTTAAAGCCCCAGACACATATTTTTCGTGATTATAGCAAGGAACGATGATGGATACTAAAGGATACTTCATTTGAACAATAATTTTCTGAAAAGTGCAATCATAATTATTAAATAAATAAAATAATTAATTGCAAATGCTATAGTGATACCGTTTAGGTTAAACAAATGTATGCAAACATATCCTAACAAAACATAACTTATGCTGAATACGACTTCTGTTATTATGAATGCCCTGGTCATGGCCTTGGCTAACATTAAGTAGGCTAATACCCAGGCTGCCATTTTAAAAAAATCGCCTATCAGTTGAAAAGCAAAGAGTTCGCTCATGGTTTCAAACTCCTTAGTATATAGGATATGAATTATAAAAAACCGTAATAAATAAATGAGCAAACAACTCACAAAAACAACAGGCAGAATGATCTTATATCCCTGATATATTTCTTTACGCAGATCATCATCATTTTGCAGTGATGACAATTTAGGCAAGTAGTAAGTGCTTAAAGAGGTAGTAACCAATAACAGGTATCCGTCAGAAATGCGCATCATACCTTGCCAATAACCGGCGTCATTGATCCCCAATTTACTAATTACCATATTACGCAGGATGATTTGAGAAACGGGTACAGTTAAGGCCGAAACTATGGCCATTAAACTGAATTTTAATAATTTTCGGGCTGTTTCCTTATCAAATGCCTGGTTAAAATATGATTTTGAAAACCAGCTGCTTTTTATAACCATTATTAAAGTAACAAAAAACACGATTGATTGTGCCAAAACCAAAGCGTAAAGTGCGCCTGATATTTTATAAAAGTAAACTAATACAACTGTAAAAACTAAACCAACAATACTGCCTGTGGTATTAACTAAAGTGTACCTTTTTATTTCTTTCTTTCCATTTAAAATGGAAATTAAAAGTGAATTAAGGGCATATAAAATAATGGTTACACCTAAAACTCTTAAAGGATTGATATAAAGAGGCGAATGAAATAGCCATTGAGAAATATAGGTTGCAATACAGAGTAATATTAAACCAAAGATACCTGAACTGAAAATGCTTATTTTAAGTGAAGTACTAAAAAGGTTTTTTAATTGCGGCTCATCGCCTTCAAATTCCGCCGTATATTTTATTACACCTGTATTAATTGCGCCATTAGCAAATGTTAATGCAATAGTTATAAAGTTAGAAAACTGCCCAATTAGCGCTATACCAGCGGGGCCCGTAAATAATGCCACTACTTTACTCGCTACAAAGCTTGAAGCAATGCGGATAAAAGTAATTATAGCCGAGAAAAAAGAGGTTTTTATAAGTTTCAAGTGCCCTGATTAAATGATATTTTTAACCTTCTTTAATATTTATTTATGGTTTTTATAACGTAATCTACCTCTTCGGGTTTTAGTACAGGACTCAAAGGCAAACTTAAAACTTCACGATGAATAGTTTCACTTATAGGATAACTTAAATTATTCCATTCTTTGTAAGCCTCTTGCTGGTGGGGTGGTATAGGGTAATGGATAACCGTTTGAATACCGTTATTGGTAAGGTATTGCTGTAAATGCTCCCGCGCATCTGTTCTTATCACAAATAAATGCCAAACATGGGCACTTTGTTCAGCTACTTTTGGTAAAATTATTTTAGCATTGTTTATCTCTTTCAGGTAACGATTGGCAATTGCTCTTTTTGTTGCTGTTTCCTGGTCAAGCGTTTTTAATTTAACGCTTAATAAAGCAGCCTGTAATTCATCCAAACGGCTGTTTACCCCTTTATACAGGTTTTCATATTTTTTATGTGAGCCATAATTTAATAAAGCCCGTATAGATCCATTTAAAGTATCGTCATTAGTGGTGATAGCACCTGCGTCGCCTAAGGCACCCAAATTCTTACCCGGATAGAAACTAAAGCCAGTGGCATCGCCAAAATTACCGGCCCGTTTACCATTACTTGTTGCGCCATGAGCTTGTGCGCTATCTTCAATTACTTTTAACTGATGTTTTTGCGCAATAGCATTTATTGCGTTCATATCGCACAGTTGGCCGTATAAGTGAACAGGTAAAATAGCTTTCGTTTTTGCTGTTATATGAAATTCAATTAATGCAGGATCAATATTATAGGTATTGATATCGGGCTCAACCAAAACAGGAACTAAGTTATTAGCAGATATGGCCAAAATACTGGCTATATAGGTATTGGCAGGTACAATAATTTCATCACCGTCCTGAAGTACTCCCATCTCTTTATATGCCCTGATAATTAAAATTAATGCATCCAGGCCGTTGGCAACGCCTATTGCGTGTTTAGTTCCGCAATAAGCTGCAAACTCGGTCTCGAATGTTTTTAATTCATCGCCCATTATATACCAGCCCGAATCCAAAACACGGTCAAACGCTTTCTTTAATTCCTCTTTATGCTGTTGATTAATTGCCAGCAGATCTAAAAATTTAATCATTTTATAACTGGTTTATATCCTTCTAAAACATATTGAACATTGCTTTCTTTATCCAATAAATTCATATCTAAAATTTTTGCATTTGGGGTAATATAGCCTTTATGTACAGCTGGATTACCGTACCAAACTGTATAAGGAGGGACGGATTTAGTAACAACGCTGCCTGCTCCGATAAATGAAAATTCTCCTATCTCGATGCCCGCAACAATTGTAGCATTAGCACCGATAGAAGCGCCTTTTTTTACAAGAGTTTTTTTAAATTCTTCAGGATAGACTTTTGAACGGGGTATAAGGTCATTAGTAAACGTAGCATTGGGCCCAATAAATACATGATCCTCTATTGTTACTCCATCCCATATTTGCACGCCAGATTTAATCGTAACATGATTACCTATTATTACATCATTTTCTAAAAAACAATTGCAATTAATATTAACATTTGAACCAATTACGGCATTTTTCAGTATTACGCAAAATTGCCATATTGAAGTGTCGTTTCCTATATTATTAGACTGAACATCAGCCAAGTGGTGAATATTAAAGGCCATTTCTTTGATTTAAATATTCCTGATAATCCCTTATATAATCGTTTTCATCATATTTATTGGATGCTAAAACCAACAGCACCGCTCCAGACGAAAAATTGACGAGGTCGCGCCAGATGCCGGGCGTAATATATAATCCAAAATTAGGCCTGTTAAGCGTAATTGTTTTTTTCATATGGCCATCATCAATCACCACGTCAAAGCTACCGCTGGCTGCTACAATTAGTTGTTGTAATCCGTAATGAGCATGCCCGCCGCGTATTTCGCCGCCAGGAACATCATATAAGTAATAAACCCTTTGAATATCAAACGGTATTTCTGATAAGCCATGAATAGATGTAATATTTCCTGCTCTATTATGAATTTTTTTCAATTCAATTACATTGCAATTGTATACCGAAGCTCTCATGATTTATTTTGCTTAAATACCTCGTAATCTCTTATATAGTCATCTTCCTGATAAGTCGTGGACGCTGCAATAAAAGCCAATGAATTAGTCGAAAAATTTTCCATATGCCTCCAAATTCCTTCAGGTACATATAAACCATAGTATGACCTGTTTAATGAGTAGCTTTTTATTTCTTTTCCATTATCTAATATCACATCAAAGCTTCCGGATAAGGCGATAATAAATTCTCTGTTTTCTTTATAGGCATGCCCGCCGCGTTCTTCACCACCCGGCACGTCGTATATCCAATAAACCCGTTCGATTTTAAACGGGATATGGTTGTATTCCTCCAAAAACGAAAGGTTACCTCTCTCATCTAATATCTGAGGAAGCTTTATTATTTGTGGAGTGTTAAAATTATCAACCATCGGTTAATCTATCATTTTAGTGGAAATTTTCTTAAAAGCAGCTCCCATGCAAGCCAAAAAGATACCGGCCATAAAACCCAGTATTGAGGCTTTGATTTTACCCAGTTTGTTTACCATTAAAGGTAAAACCGGTGTATCGATGGCTTGAATAAGCGGCGTTTCTTTTCTGAGTTGAATTTTAGATAATTCAAGATTTTTTACCATTTCGGCATAAACGGCGGTGCTTGTTTGAACATCAACCTGCCTGCGCTGGGATGGAACCCTTAAAATTGATAATGCCGGGTTTGCATTTGGTGAAGCATCTGCCGCGGAAGCAACACCTACAATAGAGCTGTTAAGTATCGATTTGACACTATCTGCCTGCTTTTGAAGTATAGTTACATTTTGAAGCTGCTTTTTAGTTTTTGTTAACACATAAAAACTGTTTACTGTATTAACTATATTATTGGCAAATTCTTTTGCAAATAACTCATCTTTTGAAAATACGGCAACTTCTATAATGCTAAGCTTTTTGTCTGGTTTGTCAACTTTAAGGACATTTTTATTTATAGTGTTTGTCAAATCAATGATAATACTATCTTGTAATCGGCTAAATGAATCTGGGTTTCCATTAAAGCTGATGTTTTTTAATGTGGGGTTATCATCCCATTTTTCCCTTAGTTCATTAAATTCGATATATCTGTCAATAAGCTTTTGTGGTTTGCCGTTAAATATGACTGTGCTTAACAAGGTTTTACTAATCATGTTACGTGACCTGTAAAGCTCAAGTATGTTATTGCCATGAAAAATTCCGCTGGCACCGCCGCTTACATCAATACCTGCCAATGATGCCAAACCTGCATATTGGCCAAGTCCACCGCCCTTTTCTTCTTCCTCAAGCACAAAGGTATAAACAGCCGTGTACTGGGGCTTTTTTAATATGCTATATACAAGGCCTAAGATTAAGCCCAGTAACCCGGTCAAAACTATCAGTAATAATTTACTGCGAAGATATTGCGTAAAGCTTTTGATTTTTTTAACAAGATCGGCAAGTGAAATATCGTTCGCTGATTGACTTGAAACTGTACTATTATGTGGGTTAGTTTCCATTAATTAACATAATTAAGCCGAAAAATTTCTATTGATATTAATTATTTATTCAAACTTAAGATCCCCAAAATAATAGCACCTAATGAAGCCAGCCCTGTAGTAAATCCTAAAATTGTTTGAGCAGTATTGCCTTTACCCTCAGATTTCTTAGGAACATATATTTCGCTACCCGGTTTCACCGAAGGATGGTTATTAAAAAACAGGAATTTACGTGTGCCTTTTACAGTTCCGTTTGGATAAACCACATAGGCACCACGTCTTAACGCATCGGGACCGTAACCACCAGCATTTGAAACAAAATCATTAAATGATTTTGATTTGTCAAATACCACGGCGCTTGGGTAAAGTACCTGGCCGTTAACACGAACAATCTGCTGTTGCTTTGGCACCCTGATAACATCGCCATTTTCCAAAAGCAAATCTGTTTTTGATCCGGGAGACTTTAAAATTTTATCCAACTCAATACCAACATAATTATTTCTTTGTTGTACGGTATCGGTGGTGGTTTTCGTCGAATCTTTGTATGATTGTTTTAACCTGTTGATCCGGGCCGAGCGTTCAGCATTTACTGATGCAGTATCTGCTTTGTTTTTATCGATACCCAGTATTGCAAAATTATCGCGTTTTAGCGAACCACCCGCTGCATCGGCCGAGGCGGTAAGCCCGCCAGCCCTGGCAATCAGGTCGGATATTTTTTCGTTTTTACTTTTGATGGTATAGGAGCCAGGGTATAAAACTTCGCCCTCAACCTTTACTGTTTTTTGCTTTTCATATCCGGGCAGGCTATATACCGAAACAATATCAAAGGGGGTAAGCACAAAGTTAGCGTCTGCCGGTTTTAGTTTACCGTCAATATTAACGCTAAAAACCTGCGATACTGAACTGTTTTTAGATGAAGGATCGGCATCGGTTATCCTCCGGGCTACTTCAATACGGTTTGTACTTGCGCCTTCGGCAAAACCGCCGGCTTTTAAAATCAGGTCTTCTACTTTCATGTTTTCTGAAAAAGCAAACTTTCCTGGTTTCCTTACATTACCATTAATAGTAACGGTGTATTTATCCCTTAAATCAAATATGGATGAGATGTTAACAATATCTTCACGCTGCAAGGGGATATTTACAGATTTATTGATAACGTCCTTAACATTAAATCCCATTATTTCGGTACTGTTATCCGGCTTTAGGCGGGTAATTGTACCGCGTTCGGTAAAAGCGTCTTCTTTTAATCCCGCAGCTTTGTCAATTAGCTGCAGTAGTGTTAACCCGCTTTGCAGTTCATAATCACCAGGCCGGAAAACCGCTCCTTTTATTACTACCCGGTTTTCAAACCGGTATATAATAGATTCAATAGTATACTTATCGCCCCTTAACGGAATGTAGTTTTTATAATCGGCTTCCAACACATCCGTTATTTTGCGCTGCTGATCACTTACCTGCGATACTTTGATCCTGGCAGTATATGCGCTATCAGTAAAACCACCGGCATAAGTTATAATGTTATCCAGGCTTTCTCCCGGCAAAACTTCAAACAAGGCGGGTATTTTAATCTCACCAACAAGCTGCACCCTGGTCCGGTACGTTGGTACGCGTACAATGTCCTGATCCTGTAGGGTAATGTTGTTTTTCTGATCGCCTTTTAACAAAAAATCATAAACATCCAGGTGCCTGATAATGCGGTTATTCCTAATCACCTCTATCTGCCTTAAACTACCATTATCGTTGGGGCCGCCTGCCATATATAATGCATTAAAAACGGTAGCGAGAGAGGGCAGGGTATAAGTGCCCGGTTTAGCTACCTGCCCTATGATAATTACCTGGATACTCCGGATATTACCGAGGGTAACCTGTACGCTTGTACCGCGGCCAACCGCATAGTTGTTAGCTGCAAGCCTGCTTTTTATCAAGGCCGTAGCTTGTTCAATAGTTTTACTTCCAACATTTAAAATGCCAACCCCCGGAATGTTTATGTTTCCTTCGGGCGATACTTCCAGTTTCCAGTTCACCAACGAGCTGCCGTAAACATTTATGTTAAGCTGGTCATTAGGCCCAACAATATAATTTAAAGGGGTAGCCAGTTTAAGGTTGGGTTCAAATGAACTGTTTTTATTTTTAAAAATATCGGCGCCAAAAATTTTGGGCTTTAAGCTTTCAAATAAATCTTTATTGGTGTAAAGGGTATCAGTAGTATCTGGTTTATAATTAAGTTGCCTTCCTTGCTGTGTAAGTGTCGAATCGGGTCTGGTATTGGATGATTCGTTGCTTTTGGTCCTTAATTTTTTTATACGAAGTTCTAACTTTTGAACCTGTGCGGCTGACATTCCCCGGCTTTGAGCTTGCTGTAGTAACTCAGCGTCGGTTAATCCTGATTTTTGAGCTTGCTGTAACAGCTGAATCAGTTGCTGATCTGAAATATCGTCGACATTAATTGAGGAAATGTTTTGTAAGTTGGTTTGGGCGGTAATATTAGTAACTGCTCCGAAACTGAGTACAGCAATTAAAAATATAAGAAAGCGAAGTCTGTTCATGTGTGAAAGTCATCAGAGTATAAAATAGCACTCCAATAAATGATAATATTTTCTGCAAAAGTAAACCAATTTCCCATTTCAGGGGGTAAAGTGATTTTTTTAATTTGTAGTATAACTGGTTTGTTGATCGATAAACTAAAAAAATGGGCTAAAATTGTTCATTAATTAAAAAAATAAGTAAAGTTAATCTTGGCATGTAAATTAAAGCTCGAACCATTTCTGTATTCATAGTTCAATGTGTAAACAGGCGTAGCTTCGGCCGAGAGCAGGTAGTTTTTAAATTTATGATTAGCATAAAATGTACCTGCAAGATCTACCCAGTGAAGATTGCTTATTCTGGCTTCAGTAAAAGCCTGGTAATACAGATCGTTGTTATGTAACTGTCTTTCCAGCATAAGGCCATATGAGTTGTAATTTTTGAGGTAACTTATATCAAAAATAAAACTGTTTCCACCCGGCCCGATTCCGGCACCTATGTATCTGCCATAATTGGTATAACCGTCTCTCGGGCTTTGCGAATGGATATACCATGAAGGTTCGTCGCGCAGCAAATAGGTTGGCGCTCTTTGCAACTGTGTTATTTCCGATTTAATTTGGATAAAGCCTCCCCGGCTAAGTTCAAACAGTTTGCGTCCGCCAAAGGTATATGCTGATGAATGCTCGGGTTCCTGTAAAAAGTCAGAAATACTTCCGGTGCGGTCGTTACGAGCCCATTCAAAGTAAATTTCAGCTTTGTATAAAGGTAGCAGCTGCCTGATATTGAGTGCGTAAGCAAAATCCTGTTGGTCGCCGTTTTGTCCGTTGTTGATGTCATTCGCCTTAAGTGAAGAGCCGGTAATAACCGGAATTACTTTACGGATAATGTTTTTATTATGATAAAGAGAGTCTTTGTCAAGATAGTCATAAGCGGAAAGGCCAAGGTATAAACCCTTTAGCCATTTAGGCTGCCAGTTCACACTGTAGGCCGAAATATACCTTGTAACTTTAGGTTTGGGGCTATATAAATTGCTGCCGTATATAAGTTTGCTTACATCGTCTGGTGCAAAGCCCGATTGTTTTAGGTTGCCTCCTATGATCTGCCACTCAAATGAGCCAACCAGTGTTTTAACGGGTTTGGTTGAATTAAAGGTCCAATGGAAAAAGCCAGGGGCCGAATTGCTCATCATGATTGAATTTCTTATTCCTGGTCCCCACCACAAGTTTTCTGTAGATACGCCGGCTTCAATGCTTTTATACGTCAAAGTGATTTTTGATTGCCCGGGATAAAGATGTTTTAGAGAAGATGTACCAAATCGTTCGGGTGCATCAATACCATTGATTTGGCCAAAATAAGCACCCATGAGTGCCGGCGAATTGTTTCGGGCCTGTACATCTGCAAAAGTTGAAAAGTTTTTATTTTGCGCGTAAACCAGCTCAGGTCTTATCTGTACGTTGAGAATTCCGGCTTTTAACCAAAAGCCGCCACTAAGCATGCTTTGATAGCCTGCATTGGGATACAATGAGGAATTATTGTAGCCAAAGGGACGGTTCACGTTGTATTCATTTAACCAGTTAAACGGAAGGATGCGTAAACCCGATGGCATGCCCATGAAATTGAATTTTATATACTCATGGCTCGAAATTAATGGCTGAAGCGCAGGATCAGCAATAGTTGAAGCTAATGGCCTGATAACAAGTGATGATGTACTGTTTGTATTTCCTGCTACCTGATCCCTGCGTAATAGCTCCTCAGCATAGCTTCCAACTGGTATGGTTTGACTATAGCCTTTTAACGCAGCAGTGAAGGATAGTAAAATTACAATATATAAGGATCGGATAGTTATACGGATGCTCATCAAAAAGAAAGGTTTAGGAAACTAATAAATTAACCAAATGGTAATATTAAAATATCTTTCTGTTAATATTGACCGGTGCATCGTATCCAGATGCGAATCTTTAATCAATAGCTCGGGTTTTCTGATATTTCGATGGCAATTATCGGCTTTTTTTTGAAATTTCAAAACCTTTTTTAAAGTTTAATAAAAAAAATACAATTTGATTACCAATACGGTTAATTATGCCAAAACATTACAATGACCTTTAAATAAAAAACTCCGGACAATCTTAGCCGCTTTTTCCAAAACAGATTTTAACTATTATTGATTGTTTACCTTTCCGTTGCTTTTGAGTTTAGAATAAAGCAATGCCTTTATACTTAAGTTTTTGAAATATTTAAAGGCTCTTTTCTGAATACAAAAAACGGATGAACTCTCTTAACATTCCTGCAAAAACAATCACCCATGCTGTAATTGAAAAATAAATAAAGATATTGGAAATGGGCAGGATAAACGGGAGATCAAGCGCCTTGGAAAAATTAAAGGTAGCGACGGCGTACATACCGGCCGGAAAAACGAGCGACCAATATTGGGGATCATATTTCACAGGAACCTTTTGTATGATATGCCGCCATATAGGTAGTAAAAACAGGATCGGGATCCACCAGGTGGCAAACGCCCAGAAAAAAACCGTGAGCCCGGGTAAAAAATAGCTAATGCCGCTTATCCATTCATGATTATGTGAATACATCAATAAACGAGAACCCGCCAGCGTGGTGATGGCTACGGCACCCATATTTATCCAATATGGAGGGGTTAGCAATTCCGCTTTCATGCTTATAAAAAGCCAGCGGTATATAATTAACGATATAAATACCATATAGTGCATTGCACCAATGAGGAAAGCGCAAAACGATATAAAAATAATAACATCTTTATGAACCATTTCACCGGCAATAATAGCCCCCAGCACAGCTACAGATTCGGTGGCTACGACAATGAGCAGCCAGGCACCGCTTAAACTCGCTTCCACTCCTTGTTTAGGTTCTTTGGCGGTGATCACAATAAAAAAGGTGTAAGTAATCATCACCCAGAGTACGATGCCAAATTCCCATAAAAAAATGGCTACATCTTTATAGGAGGTCATTAAGCCAAACTGGTTCCCTAAAACATTATTCGCGGCAACAATGGTTAAAAAAGTAACTCCACGCGAGGAACTGCTTATATCTTTCCATACATCTGTAGGGTATTTAATTGCCCGGAATATGAGCACAGCCCAAAGCACAATATAAAAAATAACGTTAGCACATAACAAGATGTTGGCAACCTGTTTCATATTATATAAAAAGGCACCAACCGAAACTATCCCGGTTGCCATTACCAAAGCAAAGTAACCCGGAAAAAAAGTTTGGAGTGAGTGGCCCGTAATCGGTTCGCCTGGTTTAGGTGGTAGTGCTGTATGCTGAACTTCCATATTTTCGTAATAAGTTTATGATAACAGGAGATAAAGAGGCATTAATAAAAGGTAATTATTGAAGAATATAGTCTAATGTAATTAAAACCGATACAAGAAACTGTTTTTTTTGTATTTTTAAATGTTTTATAATAGCCACGGCATATTATAATAACAAACAGAAACCTGGAAAACCCGCATCAGAAATAGCTGTATATTTTTGGTGAAAATCTAATCCGGCTTAGTGAAACCGGCAATTATCATACTTCGTAATACAATTAGCAGATGGATATGTCTCTTAATAAAAAGGCCCTATTTATAGCTACAGGAGTTTCCTTATTGTTAATCTCGTTCGTTTTTTATGGCTCACGTAAGCTTCAAAATTTCGACCCCGCATTAATTATTTATTTATTCGGAACTGTGTTCGCTTTTTTCGGAATAGTTTACCGATATACCGTATGGTTGCAACGGCCACCTACCTGGATGTATTTTAAGCGCACCTTTCAGTTTTTTTTTACAGGGAAGATATTTTTACATGTTATTTCATTTGCAAAAGAGTTTATACAAAATATTGGCTTCCAAAAGTTTATTTATCCCCGCGGACGGAGCCGGTGGATAGGCCATTTTTTAATGGCAACAGGTTGCACAATGGCTTTCTGCGTTACTTTTCCGTTAACCTTTGGCTGGATAAATTTTACCATGAACCCCGCCACGAGTATAAACCCCTCAAGTGTGCACATGTATGAAGCCCATTTCTTCGGATTCAAAATGTTTGAATTTGCACTTGGTTCATTTGTGGCTTTTGTGATTTTTAAGGCCCTTTACTGGTGCTCGTGGTTAGTTATTGCCGGCGTATTGATATTTATGCGTCGTCGCCTCACTAATGCCGGTTTAGTTGCCACGCAAACTTTTGAGGGTGATTTGCTGCCGTTAATACTGCTTTTAGCTATCGCTGTTACCGGCCTGGGCTTGAGCTATGGTTATGAATATATGAAAGGCATTGCATATGATTATATGGCCGTAACCCATGCTATAACAGTTATTATGTTTCTTATCTGGATTCCCTTTGGTAAGTTTTTTCATATTATACAACGGCCGGCCCAAATAGGCGCTCATATTTACAAAAAGGAAGGCATAAAAAGGGGTATGGCGATATGCCCTCATACCCACAAGGAATTTGCTACTCAGTTGCATATAAACGACTTGAAAATTGTAACCAAAGAATTAGGCTTTGACTTTACACTTGAGGATGGAACATCGCACCTTGATCTGAGCCCCGAGGGGAAGCGCTCAAGGTTGGCAATGGCTCATCTTAAGGCCAGGCAGCAAAATGGAGGTAACCTTTTCGGTTAATTGACGCAGTAGTAATTTAACATAGAATACAAATTTATGGCCCATTTACCAGTTTCGCCCGAAAAGCTAATAGAACAGTTTGGCCCGCATTTAAATTATCCTCCCCGCGAAGGTTTTGCCGGCCGTGATGAGCCGGATAAAGCGGTAAAAACGCATTGCTGTTTCTGCGGAATGCAGTGTGGTATAAAGCTACTGGTTAAAAATGATAAAGTTGTTGGTTTTGACCCCTGGGAGGAGTTTCCTTTTAACCAGGGACGTTTATGCCCAAAAGGCGTACAACGATATATGCAGAACAATCATCCAGACAGGATTTTACAGCCCTTGCAACGCAATGAAGGCGTAGGCTTTACTCCGGTTTCCTGGGATGAAGCGATGGATAAAACCGTGGCCGAAATAAAACGGATACAGGAAAAATACGGGAAGAACGCTTTTTCTGTGCTGTCGGGAGTTTCGCTTACCAATGAAAAAAGCTACCTGATGGGTAAGTTTGCGCGGGTAGCATTGAAAACCGCCAATTTAGATTATAATGGTCGTTTATGTATGGTTAGCGCGGGAGCCGGCAATAAAAAAGCTTTCGGACTCGACCGTACCTCAAATACGTATGCCGACCTGGAGAAGGCAGAAGTGATTATTGTAGCGGGCGCTAACATCAGCGAAACCTTTCCGACTTTAACACACTGGGTTTGGCGTGCGCGGGACCATGGGGCAAAATTAATCGTGGTTGACCCCAGGGTAATTCCACTGGCCAGGACCGCCGATTTGCATTTACCGGTTAGGCCCGGAACCGACTCCGCTTTGTACGGCGCAATACTTAAATACCTGGCCGATCATGATATGCTCGATCATGATTTTATTGACAACCATACCACAGATTTTGATAAGGCATTGGCAGCTGTTAAGGACTACACGCTGGAATGGGCCGAAGAAATTACCGGTATTGAAAAAGCGAAAATTGAACTGGCAGCACAATGGTGGGGCAAGGCAAAAACAAGCTTTTTGTTACACGCCAGAGGTATTGAACATCATTCAAAAGGTGTAGATAATGTGCTTGGCTGTATCAATATTGTCCTGGCAACCGGCCGTATTGGTAAGCCATATTGCGGCTATGGTACTATTACAGGCCAGGGAAACGGACAGGGGGGGAGAGAGCATGGCCACAAATGTGATCAGCTGCCGGGAAATCGTGATATTACCAATCCTGAACACCGAAAGTATATAGCCGGGGTTTGGGGGATTGATGAAAAAGATATGCCCGGCAAAGGCTACACCGCCTACGAACTTATTGAGGCCATTCACCGGGGCGAAGTAAAAGGGCTGCTATCTATTTGTTTTAATCCGTTGGTTTCTCTGCCTAATAATAATTATGTGCGCGAAGCGCTGGAGAAACTGGAGTTTTATGTTTGCATTGATTTTTTTATGAATGAAACCGCCCGTCATGCTGATATTATTCTGGCAGGATCGTTACAGGAAGAAGAGGAAGGAACGGTTACTACCGCCGAAGGCCGTGTAGTTCGGATCCGCAAAGCCGTGAACCCGCCGGGACATGCACGCAGCGATACATCCATTATATTGGAATTGGCAAAAAGACTTGGTGCCGAAGATAAATTCACTTATCGTAACAGCGAAGAGTTATTCAATGAGTTAAGGGTTGCTTCAAAAGGCGGCACTGCGGATTATTATGGTATTACTTACCAAAAAATTGAAGACACAATGGGCGTTTTCTGGCCTTGCCCTACTTTGGATCATCCGGGTACGCCGCGCTTATGGGAAGATAAAAAATTTGCGACTCCCGACGGCAAAGCCCACTTTAACCCGGTGACTTACCGGGATCCTGGTGAAATTACAGATGAAGAATACCCGGTAATATTAACAACCGGCAGGGTTGTATCACAATACCTGAGCGGAACACAAACCCGCAGGATAGGTAAACTGGTTGATTTGTATCCTGAACCCAAATTAGAAATACACCCGGAACTTGCCCGGAAATATGGAATTAAACAAAATGAACTGGTGCAGGTATCTACCCGTCGAGGTACAGATGAGTTTCCTGCCAATATTGTAGAGACTATCCGCACCGACACTGTTTTTTTGCCTTACCATTGGCCTGGCAAAAAGTCGGCAAATCAGTTTACACCGGCAACACTTGATCCGGTATCAAAAATCCCGGAGTTTAAAGTTTGCGCCTGTAACCTGAAGCCTTTGGGTGTTATATCGCCGCCATCAACGACGTCAGGCGCGTATGCGAGTATTTAATAAATTGTAACCCGAAATTATAAGATATGCCCGTAACCAATTACAGAACAGAACAGGAATTCTTTGTAGATATGCAAAGATGTATTGGATGCAAAGCCTGTGAAATGGCTTGTTCAGAGTGTGAAACAAACGGCCACGAATCTATGATCCATGTCAATTATATTGATCGCGCCGTTACCGTACAAACCACCGTACAGGTTTGTATGCATTGTGACGATCCTGTTTGCGCTAACGTTTGTCCGGCAGATGCTATAACGAAAGATGAGTTTGGCGTAGTACACACTGCCAATACAGCACGGTGTATAGGCTGTTCAAACTGCGTAATGGCATGCCCTTTCGGCGTCCCTAAAAAAGATGAGGCCTATGACCTGATGATGAAATGTAATATGTGTTACGACAGAACCAGCGCGGGCAAAAAACCGATGTGTGCCACCGTTTGCCCAACACAGGCACTGTATTATGGTACAAGGGAAGAAATTGCAAAGATGCGCCCGAACAGTACGCCTGTTAACAATTTTATTTTCGGAAAAGAAAGTGTGAGCACCAAAGTAAACATCATGATGCCCAAAGGAAGTACTTCATTAATTATAGACTGACACTATTTATGGCCACAGATAAAAAGGATAATCACTGGAAAGAAGATTTTCCGGTCTATCAGCTTGAATCTACCCAGGTAAGCCGACGTGATTTTGCAAAATTTTTATGCCTCGTATCTGGTGGGTTGGCCGTTGGAAGCGGGTATGTTGCCATAAAAGCTAATTTTTTTCCACCGGATAAAATCGTAGGTGAACACTTTGTTTGTAAGAAGCACGAACTTCCGGTAGGAGGGACCCGCTCGTTTGTGATCAATGGCAGTACTATTCCTTATATTCTTATTCGCATGGAGAATGATGAGTTTAGGGCTTATGAACAAAAATGTACCCATTTATCCTGCGCGGTTTTTTATAAACCCGGCAGCGGAAAAATTGAATGTCCTTGTCATAATGGCTTGTTCGACGCTTTTACCGGCGAAGTGCTTGCCGGCCCACCGCCCCGGCCGTTACCCCGTTTAACTGTAGTGATTAAAGGGGAAGAAGTATACGTCAAAGATTTTAAACCTGATAACGACAAACCAGATCCGAATCGTCAATCCAGATCATAAGGTCATTAACCTTTACAAACATTATAATTAAGTTATGAGTAATTTCCGCGAAGCCCAAAATCAGGCACATCCTAATAAAACCAACACACTCATGCTGGCATTGATCATGATCCTGATATTAAATGTGAGTATCCAGGTATGGCTATTGTACACCGCGCTAAATAACGCATTGGAAAAAAATACAGATATAGCCTTCCCATCTTTTATCGCCTCATCAATTCTTTTCTTAATCGGTTTTGGCTGGTTGTATTTTTTGCCTTCGGGCCCAAGAGTAACAAAATAAGATGCTATAACCCCATTACAATAATTTTATCTTTTGCCCGGTTTTTATTTAATTTTTCGGTATGCTATTCCGGCGGCTATAAATTTTTCAATCTTATCAATATATACATGATTGGTTTACCGGTGGATGTCCGTCTGTCCGGCCTAATTTCCCCGCGTTTTAATATTTCCAAAGGTGAATGATGGCGACGCCGGGAAGCGGTGTGCAGCTTATATCCTGATGGACTTAACTCGCAGAAAGTGAACAAGCAACATGGAAATAAAGAAAGGAAAAGACCGATTGCCGCGGGCCAGAATATGAAGTGTGGGTTGCAGTACCTAACTAAAAATGTAATTCTTACATTTTATGGCTGATTTTAATTGGTTGGAGCATGATTTTTTAACATTTTATCAGGATTTTACCGGCTGCATTATTGATAGTTTGTAAAAAAACTTAAAATTTTTGTTACTTTTTTTGTCATTTTTTCAATAGGGATCGATTGTTACTATTTGAAATAATAAAAGTTTATTATTTTTTTGATATTACTTGGTAAAACGTTTTTCTTAATTATATTTGTTAAAACCAATTGTGAAAAATACTTTATTACTTAATCGTTTAAGCTACCTGAACTGCTTGTTTTGAGATTTATGTAATCATTAAATTAACCAATATCACTGACATGAAAAACATGATTTACCTGTACCACATCTTTCAGAAGCCCATCATCTGACAGGGTTGATCCTTCGAAAAAATCTCTTGTTGAGATTTTAGGTATCAAAAATTTTATTAATTAACCTAATCACCAAAAGTGAAAAGAACGCTTGGGTATGGTCATTTTTGATGGCAAACCCGGGGGTGTATAACTATGCGCCGCTATCAAAAATATTCCTGCCGGTTATTTTTGATTTCTGTTCTTTTCGCTTGTAAATCAGCGCTATGGAAAAAGAATTACATTCTACTTAATCTAAAGGTGCATGTCATCTGCATAACTCGTTTGCAGGCATAAAAGCACATGGCCCGTTAAATCAAAAATTATTTTACAATCTAAAAGATCCATTCATTATGCGATACTTATGGCTGTGCTTTGTGGTTTTCGCAGCAATAACCACAAATGCACTTACAGGCTTAGCTAAGGGGAATGAGGGTAAAAAAAGCAAAGTAAAACGTTCTGTTTTTTATAAAACCTATATCCGTAAGGATACAACGGCAAAAGATTCATTATTAAAAGACAGCATAAATATTATTATAAAGCATACCCTTTATAATAAGCTGGCAGATAGTGTTACCAAAAAGCCTTATGATCTATCCAAATTCCCGGCTGTTTCCCTGCAGCAATTGTTAAAAGGGCAATTTGCAGGGCTGTATATACAGGAACCTTCGGGCGAACCCGGTACCGTTCAAAATATGTTTATGAGAGGGGCGCCCATGCCGCTTCTTTCTCCAAGGGATGTTTACCAATCGCAGCCACTGGTTGTACTGGATGGTATTCCGCTTGTAACAGAACACCCGTTTGCATATGATATACAGCTATATAACTATAACAGGATGGGAACAGCCACCAACCCATTTGCTGGTATTGATATGAATAATATAGCCTCGGTTGAAGTGTTAAAAGATCTGTCGGCCACGGCGGTTTATGGGCCCCGCGCTGTTAATGGAGTTATTGTATTAACCTCTAAAACTCCTATCGCTGCCAAAAGCATCACTTTTGATTCGTATATAGGTTTGGCACAGCGGCCGCATGTAACCACTATAAACGGTAAGTATGAAAATGCTTTCAGACAGCGTTTTTACGACCTTTATACTACCAATGGCAGATACTCTGATGATGAGAACTATCCCATCTACCTAAGCGATTCATTAAACAATGTTTATAGCGGGAAATCAGACTGGAGCGATCTTTACTATCGTAATGCTGCAGTTTATGGTATTAACTTCGGTATTTCCGGGGGTACAGATCGTGCTAACTTCCGTTTCTCATTGGGGGATCTGAAGAATAATGGTGTTGCTGATGGAACAGTGCTAAACCGATATAGCGCCATGTTCAACATTAATATGAAACCTATCAAATGGCTTCTTTTTTCGGCTATGGTAAACGCCAACCGGATTGAGCGGCAACGAAACAGATATCTACGCGACAGATTTGCCCAGATCAACTATTTTCCAGATCTCAGCGCCCCGCTACCACCAAACAAAGAATTTTATGCCGACTACCTGGCGCAGTACAAAAAAGGCTTCGATAATAACAAAACAAATATTGTTGACGGCTATGCCAAAATAGGTATCGATCTCGGAAAATTTAAATTCGTAACCACCTTCAATTTAGATTATAATGAAGGCTACCGCGATGTGTTTTATGCGCGCACGCTTTTGCAGGGCAACAGCTATGCTTCCAATTATTTTGGCTTTAGCCAAAGGATAATGGCAGATAACAGGGCAACCTATGATCTGACAGTAAATAAAGTAAACGATTTCCATTTTGAGCTTGGTCAATCAACCCAATGGGACATTTATAAATATAGCAACGCCTATGCCTACAAAGGTGTAAATGACTATATTAAGATAGATCTGCTGGATTCGAACCCAAAAAACCCAGACGGATCTGACAACGATAATTATCTCAACCCAACAGCCTTTCCACGCGAGTTAACATTCCGTTTTCTGGATAAGATCAAGCATAACCTGGTTTCGTTTTATGTCAAGACCGATTATTCATTCAAAGAAAAATACTTCCTCTCGGCAACAGTACGCGCAGATGGATCATCAAACGCTCAACCTACCAGCCGTTGGTTCTATTCGCCGGTATTATCTGCGGCCTGGAATATCAAAAAAGAGGTGCTGAGCAATAGTACTATTATAAACGATCTTATTTTACGTGCAAGCGCGGGTAGGATCGGTCGCCTCAATGCTTTTGATAATTATGCACAGGGTCCTCAATATACAGCATCGGTAGGGTATACCGGTAACTTAACCGTGCCTGGCTATAACGCTTTTGGTGTGCTTACCAGGCCTTACTCTACCGGTTGGATAGGTTATGGCATACCATGGTCATATTCTAATCAGCTTAATATAGGCACAGATGCCGGTTTTCTTAATAACCGTTTGCACCTTTCGGTTGATTGGTACCTGAAACAGGAAAAGAATTTGCTGATAGGTATTCCCGCTTTTGCGGAGTATGGGTATAAGCAGTCGATTGAGAGCGGTATGGCTGTAAATAATACCGGTATAGATGTATCTGTATCTGCCAATATCATCCGAAATACAAAATTTGGATGGACATCTTCCCTGAATTTAAATCATAATGCCAGTAAGCTCAAAGCATTGCCAAGGGGCTTAAATCAAATCATTGTTAATGACAGGCTTTTAAAAGTAGGCAGCCCGGTTGATCAGTATTGGTTACTGGTAAATGATGGCATTTATAAATCGGAAAGCGAAATACCAGTTGTAAATGGGCAGCCACTTAAGTACAATGGCATCGCCCTGCATGCCGGCGATCCCAGATGGCGTGATATCAATGGCGACAACGTAATTGATAATAACGATAAAGTATTAAAGGGACATGCTTTACCAAAAATTTCAGGTGGATATGATAATAATTTCAGATATGGCAACTGGAATTTAAATGTCAATCTCTATTTCAACCTGGGGCGCGACCTGATACACCAGGAAATGGCCAACCGGTTTGATTTTATTAACCGGGAAGGTAACAGCGATGTAAACTCTGTTAAAGAAATCACATTTTGGGAAAAACGCGGAGACTACGGCAAATACCCACTGTATAACCCATGGAGTACCGTTATCCCATATCGCGTTGATCAGGACCTTTTTCTTGAAAATGCTTCATTCCTGAAATTAAGAACCGTTTCCATTGGGTATGACCTAACCAAAGCAATGCGCTTAAAGAAAATCAAGCTAACCAGGTTTTATGTATATGCCACGGCAAATAATGTGTTCACCATAACCCCTTATACCGGTCAGGACCCTGAATTGGTGAATTATGATGGCTATGATACCGGTTACGGCCTGCCTATACCACGAACATATACCCTGGGTGTAAAAATGGAATTATGATATGAAAAACGATCACAAAAATCATGTTGTAAAAATGAAAAAGACATTATGTATCGTCCTGATCCTGTTTACTGCGGCAATAACAAGCTGCAATAAAACACTGGATATTGATTCAACAAGGGTTGTGGGCGAAAAAAACATGTGGAATAAGCTTGAAGATGCACGTGCCGGCTTATTAGGAGTGTATGCACTTACCCGTGCAGCCTTATCTGACAACGATGGTCACTGGCTTTATGGCGATGTACGTACAGGCGAATTTATTAGTCCGAACCGGCAGGACCTGAAAGCAATTGCAAGTAATCAGCTCAACGCCTCATATCCAACTGTTGAGGCCTTGAGCGACTGGACGAGATTTTACGCCATAATTAATGCTGCGAATATCTTCCTTGAACGTATTGGCGATGTAAAAGCTGCCGATAAGCGCTATACAGAAAACTATTTGATAGTTGATGTTGCCCAGGTACGTTTTTTAAGGGCCTTTACCTATTTCTATATGGTAAGGATTTGGGGAGATGTACCATTCATTACCTCATCCCACGATGGCAAGTTTGAAAATCAACCCCGCGAAAGCGGCAGCAAAATATTGGTATGGGCGCAGCAGGAAATGCTTAAGGCCGCAGCCGACCTGCCGTTTGTATACAGTAACAACGATGTGCAGCAGCCCGGCAATTATTATAATGAAGATGCTACCCGCTGGGGAGGTGCTTTAGCCACAAAGAACTCAGCCTATGCGGTCCTGGCTCATTTGGCGGCCTGGCAAGGTAATTATACCGATGTAGCTACCTATACCAAGTTTGTTGAAGATAATTATGGTAAAAGCGGCATCAATTTTCAAAGCACAGAAGATCTGACCAAATCAAACGGGTTCTTTTTCAATAAAAACACCAGCCAGATGTTTGGTTTTAACTCTGACTGGGGGCATATTGACGGATCAGTAACAGGCCACCTGGAAGAGTTAACCCTGGCCGAACCCGTGGTGAATAAAAAAGTGCCGGATATCTACATGCCTAAGGATACTATCCTGAAAATATTTGACATGCCCAAGGATGAGCGCTTTAGTATAGATACGCTTGGCCAGCCCCGTACCGAAAGATACTTCACCAATATCAATGGCAAGTACCCCATTTTTAGCAAAATAAAAGTGATACTGGGGGGCGTTTCTGATCCTAACTTCCGATACTTCACCAGTGCTTTGATTTTTACAAGGATAGAGGATGTCGTATTACTCCGGGCCGAGGCATTGGCTGTTTTAGGGGATGTGAATGGGGCTGAAAATGAAGTTTTTAATATCATGACCCGCCGTGGGATGGGAGATCTTACGATAGACAGCAACCAAGACATTATTGATTTGATATTTAAGGAGCGCCATCGCGAATTGATGGGAGAGGGACATCGCTGGTATGACCTGGTACGCTATAATAAAATCAAGCAAAACAACCCTGCATTCATGAAACTCATCAATTCGCAGGGGATTTACTGGCCTGTTTCGCGTAAGCTCATCGCCCAAAATAACCTGTTAACTCAAAACCCATTCTGGAAATAAACTGACCATATATGAAAAAGTTAAAAAAATATATGAGTGCCTTAACGCCGGTGTTGATTGCAGCCCTATTGCAAACTGCCTGCAAAAAGGATGGCGGCTACCATGACGCTACAGGCACCAACTCAAAATTTGCGGGTAATACTTATGAGTATTTAAAAAGCAAGCCCGGTGTATATGATTCATTATTGGCGGTAGTCAACCGGATGGGACTTCAGCAAACGCTCATGGACAGCAATGTTACCCTTTTTGCGGTTACTAATCCAAGTTTTCAGCTGGCAATTAATAACCTGAATACATTAAGAAGGCAAAGCGACAAAGATCCGCTGTTTTTGGCAAAAATTGATGGCGTACAGTTGGACACCATGGTGTCATATTATATTATCAGGGGTAAACGTACAACTGATTCCCTGCTGCTGCAGGACGGGCTTGATCTTTTCAGCGTACGTTTCGGATATCCTATGCATGGCAAGGTTTCCAAAATATCAGCTTCCGGCCTTACCGGTGGCGGCCCTGATCTTATTGAGTTTAGCAATACCAAACGCAGCAAGTTTATCAGAAACTGGTCAACCACTACTACCGGCTCCAATAATATCAGCACCAAAAATGGTATTGTTCATGTGGTAAGTCCCGATCACATTTTCGGTTTTGATGAATTTGTATCCCGATTAACCTTTGTTCCGCCACCGCCAAACCTAATGACCCTGATAGGTGGCAAGCTTACCGTTTTGAGAGATAACAATGGCGGTCCGGATAATGGCGAAGGCTCTAAAAAAGTAATTGACGGCGATGATCACACCAAGTTCCTGGCCGAACTTCAGGGACGGTTATGGATGCAGTTTGAGCTAAATGAGCCTGCCGTATCAGGGGTGTATACGCTCACATCTGCCAATGATGCACCTGAACGCGACCCCAGGGCCTGGACTTATGAAGGCTCAAATGACGGCAAAACCTGGACGGAGTTAGATCGCCGGAGTAACTTCTTCTTCGAAGAACGATACCAGACCAAAGTTTTCAGGTGCCCTAACACCACCGCTTATAAATTCTACCGGGTGGATATTTCCGAACTGCGTGACGGGGGCCTTTTCCAACTGGCCGAATGGACCATCAACAAAGTAAAATAAGGCATGGAAGATCAAAATATCAATACATTAAAAAAACGAAAAGAGATGCAAACATTCATAAAAATGGGATCTGTAGCTCTGCTATTTGCTGCAGTCGCGCTCAGTAGTTGCAAGAAGATGTATAGCATTCCCGATGAAAAAGATTATCTGAGTTCGAATGTAAACTACAGCAATAAAGTTTTTGAACCGATTTTAGGCCGAACCACTTTGATGGGCGGGTTTAATGGAGATAACTCAACCCAGCCGTTAAAGTTTGAGATCATCAACGCGCGTTTTGGCGACGGTAAGCCTGTTACAGATCTTTTTCAAAAAAGACCAACCTATGTATGGACAGCGCCCTATAACGGGCTTGAAAAGAGCCTGGCCGAGATAGAGGCAAAACGCAAGCTGGAAGATCACCCCTTATTTGAAGTGCGCTCATCGGGCGAGTTTATTATGTGGGCTTCTTCCAATAATGAGCTGATCAAGCCCAGGCCGTCTGATAGTACCAATTTTCCGCAGGATACGCGCTATTTTGACATAAAGATAACCAACACGGGTGGCAGTACTATAATTCGCGACCTGCAGGTACGCCCTTTCCGCGAGCGCCCTTATGAACCTTCTGACGACTTTAACATTTACTCCGGCCTGCCTGCGCCTCATCCCAAAACGCCTTATAATCCGGCCAGCCGAAACTACATCAGGCCATTTTTAAACGGGGTAATAGGCCAGGTAACCGACATTCCGCTGCAGAGTAATGACGAAAAAAAGGATGTGGTGGTTTATATCCGTCCGTTTACCGGCGGTACGGGAAATTCGTTAAGGTTCAAGTTTCTGAACAAAGACTCAGTAGAGATGAATCCGGCCCTGTTTAACGAAACTACCTGGGATAAAATAGTACATGGCTTTAACATGCAAAAAACTGCAACATATGTACAATACGATGTTGCCTATCCTATTCCTTTAGTGGAAATACCAACTGTATATGCCCCAGGAGGAACCAGGGACCATGCCGAATTTAAATATTCGCGAATTGGTTTTGGTGGCAGTAGGGTAGTGGCAAGCTTCGGGATAGATTTCGCTATATACAAAAAAGGCGACTGGGAGATAGTGTTCCATTTTTTGAAGGACAATCCAAAGTTTGAAGACGAATAACCGAATTAAAACTTATCACCATGAGAAAACACATACTATTTTATATAGTGCTTGCTGTTTGCACGATCTTATTCTGTGCAGATGTTCATGCACAAGCACAAAATATAACGGTTACCGGTACGGTAGTTGAAAAAGCTACCAATAAAATTTTACCCGGTGTAAATATCTATATGGGCAGTAAAGGCCTGATACAAACTGATTATAAGGGAAAGTTTACCGTTTCTGTACCGGCTAACAGCACACTTACTTTTACGTTTGTAGGTTTTGTTACGGAAAAAGTAAAACTTGAACCCGGGCAAAAAAACATAACTGTAACGCTGACTGAAGACAAAAAAGGCCTTAATGAAGTAATTATTGTGGCCTACCAAAACAGGAATAAAGAATCATCACCAGGCGCTGCGGTTACCTTAACCCAAAAGGACATCCAGGATGTGCCGGCATCAAACGTCGAAAACCTGCTGCAAGGAAAAGTAGCTGGTTTAAACGTTCAGAACAATACTGGTGCTCCAGGTTTCAGGGGCTCCGTTCAGGTGCGTGGTTTATCAGCCCTGAGTGTATCAGGCAGTGGCAGTGAATCGTTCCTGCAACCTACATCCCCCCTGTATATTATTGATGGGGTACCTTTAGATGCGGATAAGGCTGCTGAGTTTGGTTTTCAAACGCAGGGGCCGGGGGTAAGCCCGTTATCATTGATCCCGGTAGAGGATATCCAAAGCATACAGATCATGAAGGATGCGCAGGCAACTTCCATGTACGGATCAAGGGGGGCTTATGGCGTAATCATCATAACTACCAAGCGAGGAAATTCTAAAGTACCCCGGGTAAGGTATACGGGCAACTTCTTCGTTAACGCCGTCCCACAGCTGCGCGCAACACTGGGTGGTAATTCCGAACGCCGGGCAAAAATTCAGCAGATATTATCCAATGCAACAATTATTGATGAGTTAAGGAAATTGGGGCAAACCGGTTTCCTGGCTGATAGTTTGAACGCATATTGGAATAACTCAACAAACTGGCAGTCCATTTTTTATGGCACAACACATAACCAAAGCCATAACGTAGCCTTAGACGGTGGCAACGACCGCTTTAACTACAAAGTGAACATGGGGCTTTATTCGGAAAAAGGCGTGATCAAAAACACCGGTTTCGACAGGTATAACCTGAATATGAATATGGAGTTTAAGCCGAATGATAAATTCAGGTTCTTTGGTTCATTGTTCGGCTCGTTGGGAAGCCAGGCTAAGGGCAATGGTGTGGGCTTACTGCAACAAGGAGTGGCCTCAAACGGTCAGGCATCTACGCTGCTGCCGCCTCCTTCGTTTTATCTTTCACCAGATGGCGTAACGTCAGCTTTACAAACCCAAAACAGTAACAGTACAAGAAATATCCGTACCAATATTGATGGTCGTTATGAGTTTATACCGGGATTGGCGCTATCCTCAAGCATCAGTTATGATTATACCTCAGATGCCGAATCAACCTTCACGCCCGCAGCTGCAAATGCTCAGTTTGCGCAGGTATATGATTATGAGGGCCGTAATTTCACATTATACAACCGTAACGCACTTACTTATGCCAAAACATTCAGCGCCGACCACACCATATTCATTAATACGTTTAATGAAATATATAAACAAGGCGGCCAAAGCGGTATCATCAGGCAAAACCGTATACCTAATGATCAATTGCAGGGGCCAGTAGGGTCCGACCCATATAACTCAAGAGGCGGAGGTGTATTGTCAAACTTTAAAAATGCCACCATCGCTTCATTCGCAGGCTCCTTTAACTACGATTATAAAAAGAAGTATGTACTGGAGTTATCATACCGCTTAGATGGTACATCCTCAAACGGCTTAGAGAATCCGTATTCCAAAAATCCTGCAGCCGGTTTCAGGTGGAATTACTACAAGGAAAACTGGTTTAAAAATTGGGATTGGCTCACTTCAGGAGGTTTAAGGTTAACCTGGGGCCAAAATATCGTACCAACCGGCAGTTTGCAAAGTATTTATGGTTTGTATAACCTTAATGGTAATTTCAACAACAATCCAACCATTGGTATTAATTATGAATTTGTGCCTAACCCGGCATTAAAGCCTACTACAACTACGCAGTACAACCTTGGGTTTGACATGACGATTTTGCAGGGTAAAGTCGACCTGACTTTTGACACTTATTACAAAAAGGTTGATAACTTGTTGTTTGACAGGCTTTTACCTAATAGTACAGGTTTTCAGAAAAAATCCAGCAATGACGTATCCATTGCCGATTATGGGTATGAGCTGATGGTAACGGTAAGGCCTTTAACCGCCAAGGATTTTAACTGGACGGTATCATTTAACGGCGCCATTAACCGCGATTACCTATTGAGGTTACCTGCCGAATACAACGGACAATACATCAAATTTGATTATAATAATTATCAGCACATTGTTTTCAGGGTAGGTAAAAATACATTGTCAAACTACCTGCTGATTAACCAGGGTGTTTATTCAACCGATGGTGATGTACCGGTAGACCCTGTAACCGGTAAAAAATATCAAACCGGTGGGCTTGCCTTTAAAGGCGGCGACCCGAGGTTTAAAGATGTTAACGGCGATTACATCCTCGATGACCGGGATTATGAGATAACCGGTAACTCACAACCTTTAATTACCGGTGGTATATCGACAAATATCAACTACAAAAATTTTGGATTAAATATTTATGCCTCCTATACCGCCAAGAGAACGATATTAAATAACGCGTTATCAGACAGGTTGTCGATCATGAAAGATCCTTATGCCCTGCTGGCAGCAGTTCCATTGGACGATCTGGATATATGGCGAAAACCGGGTGATCAATCCAAGTATCCTAATCCCTATGCGTTTTCGAGGTTCAATCAGATAAAGCCACTTCGTTCCGATCAAAATTTGTGGCAGGAAGAAGGCTCATACCTAAAGATCAACACGGTTACTCTATCCTACATGTTTGACAAAAAGTTTGTACGAAGGTTCGGGTTCAATAACGTTAGGGTTTATTTCTCAACCAATAACCTGATCACATTTTCGGGATATAATGGCCCCAACCCCGAAAACGTAACTTCTCTGGGCCGGGATATATCAAGCGGGTACCCGGTACCGCGCACATATAATTTAGGTTTAAATATTGAACTCAATACAAGTAAATAAAACTCAAGATCATGAAAAAAAGTGTTATATACATTTTAGCAGCGGCAGCAAGCTTGTGTTTACCAGCCTGTAAAAAGTTTCTGAACGTACAACCCATTGATAAACTAACAGGGAATAACTTTTACCAATCGAAAGATGACGTTGTGGCCAATATTTATGATATGTCAAGAACATTTTTTGGCAAGATCAACGAAACGCATTTTATTGGCGCTACGGGCGAATACCGTTCGGGAGAGGTTTTATCTGAACCTCAGGCAGATAACGGGCCCGCACGAGCATATGTAGAGGTGTTAGGCCGGAATGACCTGCTTGGGCTTATCAACGGAAATCCGCCCTGGAATTTTTACAATTTTTATCGCATCACCGACTGGACAGGTTATTACCAGGTAATACAAAGTGCCAACATCCTCATCTCGAAACTGGAAGCAGGTGTGCCTGGCGTATCAGACAGCGAAAAAAAACAGTTTGAGGGCGAAGCGGCTTTTATACGCGGGCTTGCATACTTCTTTATGGTAAGGCTTTATGGCGACGTTCCTTATTATACCGATGCTTACCATTCAACAGCTTTACCGCGCGAAAACATGGTATCTGTTTTAAACAAAAGCATCGCCGACCTTAAAAAATATAAGGACGGTTTGCCTTGGACTTATTCTGACCCGGCTTTAAAAGGGGTACGTGCAAGCAGGGGCAGCGTTATCGCGCTTATCATGAACATGAACATGTGGAATGCCGGTTTCGACAAACCCAATGCAACCAAGTACTACCAGGAGACTGCAGACCTTGGGCAGGAATTGATTAAGAGCAATGCTTACAGGCTGTTACCCATCAATGAATGGGCCACGGTTATCAAAGGCCGGTCGGACGAGAGTTTGTTTGAGTTTTATCGCAGTATAAACTATGGCGATCAAAACACCAATGTTGCCCCTATTGGCGATATGTTTCTGCATTATCCATATAAAAGGCCGGAATATACGCACCGTATAAGCTTCGCCTATTTCAGGGCCGAGTATATGCAAAAACTATATTCAGGTACGGCTGACAAGCGCGCTACAACCTGGTTTAATTCAGACATCTACGCCGATAACGGAAAGTTCATGATGCTCAAATTTGCTCAAAATTCATTTGCAACCGGCGAAGAGGACGCCAATCCAGACAACACCTTTATGATATTCAGATATGCCGGTGAAATACTGCTCTGCGCAGAAGCACTGGCCGAACTTGGTCAGGATGACCAGGCTATTGCCCTGCTGAATAAAGTGAGGGACAGGGCTGAAGCTTCACGCTATACCGGAGGCGGGGGGCAGGACCTTAAAGATTTTATTTTCCTGGAAAGATCCCGGGAACTGATGGGCGAGGGGCACCATTACTTTGACCTGGTGCGTACCCGCAGGATTATGAACAGTGAGTGGTCATATAACGTATTGACGCTGGACAAATTTAACCGCGGTGCCTGGACATGGCCAATTAGTAGTAACGCGTTGGCCAATAACCCATTTATGTCATTAAACATGTACTGGGTTAACGGAGGTAATTAACCTATTCCTAAAAAGTAATGATAAGAAATATGAAAAATATAATTATTGTTTTTGCCGGGTTTTTACTGCTGCTTACCGGCTGTAAACGCGATGAGTATTATAAAGACGGAGGTAAAGCTAAGGCCGATTACCCTGCCGATATGCTTCAATACCTGCAGGATAAAGCAGTACCGTTTGATACCATTGCCCAGATCGTAAAACTGGCCGGTATGGAAGAAACATTCCGCAAAAGTGATTTTACCTTTTTTGCACCAGACGATGATGTTATAAAAAGAACGATAGGTGACTACAAAACCAGGGGCTCTTTAAATCAATTTTTGTACCAGGCCGGTCGTGATACCGTGAAAAAGCTGTCGGACATCGACTCTGCTATATGGAAAAAATATCTGCAACGGTATATGTTCAAGGGGATCAACCGGCTTAAAGATTATCCGCAAATAGATTTTAACCTGCAAAATCAGTATCCCGGAGCGCTTTATTATTCATACAGCGGCGATGTGGTGAACATTGGTGTGATATATGACGACGCGAATAACATCAAATACATTGGTTCGCGTACATTGGTAATCAGTTATATCTATGACATCAATAATGCGCAAAACGTAGTTTTCGGGAATAAGGTTTCATCGTCTGATATCAAACCTACGAACGGGATAGTACATACCCTGCAATATGACGGAGCCTATTTTGGGTTTAACCGGTACGACTTTTATGAGGAAATATACTTTGCAGGCCTTCACCATTCTGAGTAAAACATTATTAACAATATTCTTTCAATGATAATAAATTGAATATGAGAAGATTTAACTATATCATCACGTTTATCCTGCTGGTGCTCATAATAGCAGCTTGCAAAAAGGATAAAACAGTTTATTCTGACCCCTACGGGGAAGGAAAGCCGCCGTTGGGCGTCATCCTTAGCCGTGACGCAATACCTGCACCGGCAAATGGGACGGTGGGTACCGAGGTAACATTCAAAGCCACCGGACTTATTCCTTATAAAGGCAAAATAAAGTTCATGTTTAATGGCGAACCCGGTCAGGTTACCGAGGTAACAGAATCAACTATTAAGGTAAAAGTTCCGCCATTTGGCAGCACAGGTATTACGTCAATAGCAATTGACGATCAGTTAGTACTTGGGCCGCTATTTAAGGTATCCGGATTAATTAATATCGATCCTTCTTTCCGGGCAACTGCCGGAGCAAATGGCAATGTAAACCAGGTGTATCCTCTTGCCGATGGCCGGAACCTGGTGCTGGGTTGGTTTACCAATTATGATAATAAAGGGATCATTACCCCGCTTAACCGCATTGTAAGAACATCGGCTGATGGTGAATTTGACCGTACGTTCCGGACAGGTAAGGCAGCAAACGGATTATTATCGAGAGTAATAGAACTCGGCGGAAAATATGTGATAGCCGGAGGATTTAGTGGCTACAATCAGCGCACAGAAAACATCAGTAATATTACCACATTAAATGTTGATGGCAGTATTGATACCATTGGCGTAAAAACCTACAGGCGCCCATCCCAAACAGATACAACCAAATATTTTCCGAAGTTTAACGGCGGTACTAACGACTATATATCTAAAATATACAAGCATCAGAACAAAATACTGGCAACAGGGAGTTTCAGATATTATGTAAGACGGGTTTATACTGAACATAATCATGATTTTACCCGCGATACGGTGATTCTTGACAGTACAGAAATCCGGCAAATAGCCCGTTTTAACCTGGATGGAACACTTGACAAAACCTATCGTTTTAACATAGCGACAAACAAAGGCTTGCCTTCGGCAAATGGCCCTGTTGACTCGTACATGCATACCGACGCTGATCAGCTGGAAAAACTGGTGCTGTTTGGAAGTTTTACCACGTTTGACCAAAAAACAGCGGGGCGGCTGGTTCGTTTGAGCCCCAATGGCACCATTGATGATTCATTTAAAACCGGGACAGGTACCGATAATAGCATCTCATCTTTAACGTACAATCCTGTAACCAAAAAATACCTGATAACAGGGATCTTCAGAACATACGATGGCAAACCGGCCGTCAGCATGGCGCTGGTTAACCTGGATGGTAGTCTTGACCAAACTTTCGTAGCTAAAACATTTGAGGGAGGCTATCCTGGTTTTGCCCGCCAGCTTAATGATGGACTGGTAGTAGTTAGCGGCAGCTTTAAAAAGTATAATAACGTTACCCGCAATGGTTTCATGGTACTAAATACCAAAGGTGAACTTGCCGGGAATTACAATACTACCGGACCATTTTCAGGTACATTGTCTGATATTATTGAAACCAAATCGACTGATGGTAAGCGGGCATTATTGCTGATTGGTGGTTTTGACCGTTTTGATAACATTCAGGTTAGCAATATCATACGCGTTACCATCGAATAAATTTTAATTGAACTTATAATCTATAAAGAAATGCAGAACAGGAAAAAATACAAACAGATCATTTTTTCAATTATTTGTGCATTGGCTGTCGCGACAATATCATGTAATAAGGATTTTGTGCGCACGCTGCCCGATAAAAATTATACTGACACGGCCAAAGCAACATCCGGCGAACGTAAGGTTTTGTACCTGATTGTTGACGGGGCACGGGGCTCATCAGTAAATAGCGCCAATGTGCCTAATATTAAAGCATTACTGCCCAGTTCAATTTACAGTTGGGTTGCATTGAGCGATCCGGACTCGACCCGCGATGTAAGCAACTGGGCCAATATGCTAACCGGCGTAAAAAAAGAAAAGCACAAGATCTTGTCGGATGATTTTGCCGGCAATAACCTGGCAACTTATCCTGTGTTTTTTGAAAGGATAAAAGAAGAAAGACCAAATGCCAAAATCGTTTCTTTTTCTTCCTCGGCTATTTTTAAAAATAAGTTAACACAGGGTGCTGCAGTAAGCGAGTTGTATAGTACTGATGAGCAAATTAAAACGGCTGTAGTTAATGACCTGAATACCGACACGGCACAATTGATAGTTGGCCATTTTAATGATATTAAAGAAGCAGGTGCCAAATACGGATTCGACAATTCATCGTCGCAGTACAAAGCTTCTATCGAAAAATTTGACGGTTATGTAGGTGAGATTGTTAATGCCCTGAAAAAAAGGAAAAATTATGCCAATGAAGATTGGCTGGTAGTGATTGCGTCGAGCGGTGGTGGTAAATTTAATATCCCGGCTAACGAGAACGATAATACAGTTTTCAGTAACACTGCCGCCAATACATTTACTATCTATTACAATCCAAAATATAAACAAAGAATAATAGGTAAACCATTTACCGGCAACAGGTATTTGGGGCGCACAGTACGTTTGAAAGATACGGGGGTGAGAGCCGAGATAGATACAGCTGATATCTTTAACATCGATGATACTACCAAGTTCACCATCGAGCTAAAAGTTAAGAAGAATGAGGATAAATTCTTTTGGCCAAGTATTCTCGGGAAAAGAGCGCAATGGTCGGCAGGTCATCCGGGAGTTGGCTGGGTGATTTATGTGGAAGATGCTTACTGGTATTTTGAATACCGGGGGACTAAGGATAACGATTATCATCAATGCCGTGGCGGCGACCTTCAAAAAGGCAGATGGCAAAACCTTTCGGTTAAATGTGAAATACGCGCAGGCAAGCGATATATCAGAACCTACACCGACGGGGTTTTCAATAATGAATTGGAGATAACCGCATCGGGAAGTTTAAGCAACCACAGCCCGTTGAAGTTGGGCTATTTAAACGGTAACGGGCATGGTACACCTGATGTGTATGTAACCGACATCAGATTTTTCAAGGTCGACGTACCCGATGCCGTGATTGGAAATTATGCCTGCGAAACATCCATTAGCGAAGGTCATCCTTATTATACCTTTTTGGCAGCATACTGGCCGGGCACAGATGGCCAGGGCGACAAGATCAGGGATATTGGCCCGCAAGCCCGCGACTTTCAATTAAAAGGCCCTTACCAATGGGAAGATTTTAATGATCTGATCTGCCCGCCGCCGGCAGGGGCACTGGCCATATTTGTTCCGCAAACGGCAGATATCCCGGCGCAAATAATAAACTGGTTCAGAATACCTAACAGGCAGGCCTGGGGGCTTGATGGCCGTGTTTGGCTCGACCAGTAAAAAGCTAACCATTACAAACTAAATTATTTGATGATGAAAAAATACAGATATATCTTGTTTATCGGGTTAATTGTCCTGATAGCGGGAGCCTGCAAGCAAAATGATCTTGATGAGCTGAAGCCAATTCAAAATACCGACAGAAACGTTTCCGGCGCAGGAGCCAATACTGGTGATGCAACTGCTGGTAACGAAATAGTTAAAGTTCCATTTAAAATATCCTTATCAGGGCCGGCAACCAAAGCATTCCAGGTTGGTATAACACTTAATAATGATACTATAGCCAAGCTGATAGCGAATGGCACCCTTAAAAATACGGTAATATTACCTGCAGGTGCAATTGATTATCCCGGCGTAATCAACGTAGCATTTGGGTCAGATACCGCCACTGCCGTTGCCAGCGTCAGGTTATCGGCCATTGAGGCTAATTATGGTAAAAACGTAGCTTTTGCATTTAAACTTACTGATCCCGGCAAGGGCAATCAAATCAAAGGGTCGCAATCAAATATCCTGGTGGTGCTTGATACCAAAAAGTTTATTAAAGAAAGTGATATTCATTATGTGTCGCTTTTGAATGGCGGTGGCATTATGGATGTTGATTATCAAAAAAACTATACAACATCACCGGCAGGTATCACCATTCCATTAACCATAAACATGGCGGGTGTACCGGCCGGCGCGTTTAATGTTCATGTAAAATTAAACATGGATACCATTACAACTTTGGTAAGTAAAAAAGTGCTGCCTGATAACACTATAGCACTTAACCCCGATCAATTTTCTATTGATACCCTGATTAGGGTAAATTCCAACGCCAGTACAGCGGTGGTGCGCTTATCAATAGGATGGCCTGTTTTTGATGCCAATATAGTTGCCAATAAACGTTTTGGTTTTGTGGTGAGTTTGGTTAATCCGTCAAAACACATCTTGCATCCAACAAAAAGCAAGTTGATCGTTTTGGTACAGCCAGAGGTTAATCTTGATAATAACTCTTACATAACCGGAAACGGAACGGGCTTAAAAGCGGAATACTTTTCAAACAATCAATTGCTTGATTTTGATGGCAGAAAGCCCGATCTTGTACAAATAGAACCTACTATTGATTGGCCTAATGACGGGGTTTGGCAAGCCGCTATACCAAGTATAAGTCATGATAATTTCTCCACCAGGTGGACTGGCGAGTTCCTTGCACCCGTTCGGGGTGAATACGTGTTCTGGCAGAACGAATGGGACGACGGATCAAGATTATATATAGACGGCAAGGCCATTATTAATGATTTCACTACCGAGTGGGATAAGGATAGCCGTACTGCCAAAATTTTCTTGGAACGCGGTAAACGCTATAAAATAGAAGCAGATCATCGCGAAAACGTGGGTGGCCAGCGCGCCCGTTTAACTTTTGAAGTTCCATCGGCCGGCATCAACGGCAGAAGAATAGTACCACAAAGCCAATTATTCCCCGCCCCTTAAGCCAATTGATCAATGAAAATTAAGGACATGAAAAAAATATTGCATATTATCTCGGTATTTTCAACAGTAGCCCTGTTGTTTGCCGGATGTAAAAAAGATAAGCCTGCGCCCCAACCCGAACCGGATGAGCCCAGACCCATCGCAGGTTTCACAGTGGCACGAACAGATAGCGTTGATTTTTTAAGCTATCAGTTCACCAGTACATCCATCAATTATAAAGATATCCTGTGGCAATTCGGCGACGATAGCACGTCGGCAGAAAAAGCACCGAAGCATAGGTATGCCTTTGATGGCTTATATCACGTAACATTAACGGCCAGAAATTCACAGGGATATTCAGCTGCGCGGGAAATAATATTGAACGTTGCCGACCCTAATTTTGACCGCACCAAGGTTGGTGAAAGTTACTTTGCTACCATAGGCGGTACATTGACTGTATCACGCGACAATGGGGGCGGCCCAAATGCAAACGAGGGGTCACTAAAAGTGGTTGACGGTGATCCGAATACCAAGTTTTTCCAATCGGGGTTCTCCGGCGACCTGGTGATGAAATATGAGCTTAAAACACCTGCCGTTGCAGGAGCCTATACCATGACATCTGCAAATGATTCGCCCACCCGTGACCCGAAAGGATGGATCCTCCAGGGTTCTGAGGACGGTATACGCTGGATAAACCTGCACAGCAAGAACAACGAAGTTTTTGCCAACCGCTTTCAGCGCATCCTATATCACTTTAATAACAATGTGGCTTATAAGTTTTATAGGATAAGCATTAAGACTAATAATGGCAGTCGTGACTTCCAGATGGCTGAGTGGACGGTTAATAAAAAGCAGCCGTAAAATTAGTTGTTTGTAAGAATGATCCATGGAATGTTCGATCTGATGTTACGTAAGTTCATTCGCCCGGTCAACAGTTTTTAAGGAATAAGGCCCGGGAGTGTAGTATCCGGGCTTATTCCTTAGGTATTCGGTCATATAAAGTGTAATAGCATAACTTATCCGACAATTATCAGCACTTATGCTAAGTTGCTTTTACTAATTGTATCACCAGCCGGTAAATCAATTTAGAAAAAAATCCAGGTGTCGTTCATTGCCAGGAATGTAGCATTTGCCGAAAAAAAGAACTACTTGGTCGATATTTTTTCCTTATAGGTGACTTTTCATGCTATTTGCCTAAAAAAAAACATGAAAACCATCATTTGTAATCTCCCGGCATGGCTAAAAGTATTTCTTTATTTTGTTTTGCTTACCGCCGCCAGGTTCGTCGCAGACGCTGTTCCTGCGTTAAATGATCTGTCCTTTTATATGGCCGTCTCATTGCTAATAAGCTGGCTGTTGCTATGGGCAGAAGGGAAAACACTAAAGACGCTAAAGTTTATTCCGGTGTGTAGCAGTAATTGGCTTCAGTTACTATGCGGAACCGTGGGCGGCATTTTAATGTTAATCGTCACGGCGATGATAACCGTTTACCTCACCGGCGACCAATGGCATTTCAACTCGTCGCCTGACATCATATTCCTGCTGATGTGCTTTCTGGCAAACCTGTGGTCGGTGTTTGTGCAGGAATTTGCTTTTCGCGGATATCCTTTCCAGACGCTGAACAGTCACTATGGAGCATGGAAAGCACAGCTCATCATTGCGATACCTTTTGGTTTGATGCATGTAAACAGTACAATGGACATGCAAACTATTTTGATGGCTATGTTGACGACAGGGTTGGGATCGGTTTTGTTCGGGATGGCTTATCTATATACCCGCAACTTAGCTTTGCCAATAGGTTTGCACGTAGGATGGAACTATGCTCAGGCGTTGATCCCCCGAACAGCAGGCGCTGCAGGGAGGACGATTATCACGGTGGATGGTGATCCTAAATATTATAGTTCGCTATACATAATCGGCCCATATTTGGGTGTTGTCTTATGTACAATGGCAGTCTTGTGGTTACTTAAACAAAGAATGAGGATAAGCACGGTGCCCTTAACTTCATCTCCTCAATCCATTTAGCACCATGAAGGTTATCTTGCAAACTTTACTGTTCTACGTTTTGACAGTATGCGTATTTATCTTATCCGATCTTTGGGCTAAAGGTTTGGGAGAGAAATATGCCTCGCATATCGCAATGGCAACCGCCGCGCTTTTTACCTTTTTATTGGTGATCATATTTTGCAAGCTGCGGGCCATGCCGCTAACCGAAGCAGGTACTATTCCTGACAAAGGAAGCCCGGGCCGTATAATTACCGGATTTCTCGCCGGGCTGCTGATGTCATGCCTGCAACCGGGCATACTGATGATTATGGGTTACGTGAAGCTTCAATTTAACGCCTTTGATCCGCATGTTATCGGTCTGCATATGCTGCTTTTTACGTTGATCTCCTGCCGCGAAGAACTTGTGTTCAGGTCTTATGCTTTACGTAGTCTTGCCGACCGCTTTGGAGCAGGCTCAGCGCAATTGTTTATTGCCGCCTTGTTTGTTTTTGAGCACATCTGGGGAGGAATGAACTGGTGGATGGCGTTGATCGGTTCAGGAACCGGGGCCTTGCTATTTGGCTATGCGGCCCTTAAAAGTAAAGGAATTGGACTTCCGCTTGGCCTGCATACAGCGTGGAATATGGGACAGTGGTGCTGGGGAGGCAAAGGTGATGCTGGCATCTTTACCCAAAGGATCACGGCGGGCAGGGAAGCGTTATCTGAAGTTATAGGCTTGTCAGTTTTTGTCGGTGCCGCGTTATTTGCCGGTTTGGCCATCGCTTATTATTACAAACGATCGGTTCAATCATGATAGCATAATTGATCTTTTGTTGCCCCACAACCCTGCTCGTTGACTAAAAACACCGCTCTGTTGATTTATGTTGTGTAATTGACAAAGATAAGCCAACTTTAAATAACAATGTTTCAAAGCTTTGCTCTATACACCTCCCGGCCCGGGTACCGCAAAATGGTGCACCTTTTATTCTGGCTTGTACTGCTTATAGTTAGGCTATACCTCACGCTGATTACCTTCAACGTTTATAGCGGCTTATCTTTTAGTATTGTTTTCCTGCTGAACCTAAGCAGTACCTTGCTTATCGCGGCTGTATTTTATCTGATGACAGGTCCGCTATGGAAGCTGTTGCAACGTAAGCAATATTTTCACTTTACTTTCTCCTTTTTGGGTTTGTTATGCGGATACACATTGATCGAGGCGGTAGCAGAGCAGGCCTTGCTCAGGTCCTGTTCCGGCTGCTTGCTCAGTTTGCAGAAAGATCAGCCGCAATATTTTGCCCTGGTACAATCCGGTCTCATTAACATTGTGCTGAAGCGCCTGCTTAGCCTGGGCACACCATTCGGCCTTTTGCTGACGCTGAGTATTCCGTTATGCCTGAAGCTGGCGGTTAACGCCTGGCGATCGCAGCTAAAAGCTTTACAGCTTGCAAAAGACAACCTGGAACTGGAATTTAACTTTCTTAAAGCGCAGCTTAATCCCCACTTCTTATTCAATTCGATGAATAACATTTACGGCTTGATACTGCAAGGTAACCAGGAACGGTCTGCCGGGTTGGTCGCTCGCTTGTCTGAGATGCTGCGCTATATGCTTTATGAATCCAATGAAGCATTTATGCCTTTGCAAAGCGAGATCAAGCTGATACAAAATTACATAGAGCTGGAAAAAGTGCGCCTGAATGATACCAGGGTCATAGTAGATGTCGCTGTGGATTCCATGACATATGAAATACCGCCGCTTTTACTCATGCCGCTGGTTGAAAACGCGTTCAAGTTTTCTCCTGATGAACCGGGAGCTCGTATTCATTTCTTTCTGGATGTCACTGACGGTCGTTTGCGTTTTACATCTGACAATGTTGTGGACCATCGGGAACGGATGCAGCAAAACGGAGGTATAGGGCTGGGCAACCTTAAAAAACGTTTAGAAATGTATTACCCCGGCAAGTATTGGTACGAAGATAATTTTGCTGACGGCGTTTATAACGCCATCTTATCTATTGAGCTGACATGAAAAAACTGAGTTGCCTCATCGTTGAAGATGAACCCATTGCAAGAAGTATATTGGAAACGTATATCGAGCGCCTGTCGGAAATTGCTTTGATAAAAAGCTGCCGCAATGCGAATGAGGCTTACGAGGCGCTTTATGAACATGTTGTCGATCTGATTTTCCTGGACATCAAAATGCCCGTAATTACCGGAATAGAGTTTTTTCGTTCATTACCTAATCCGCCGCTGGTTATTTTTACCACTGCTTATTCCAGTTATGCTGTCGAGGGTTTTGAACTGAATTCTGTGGACTATCTGATGAAGCCGATCACTTTTGAACGGTTTAACCAGGCCGTGCGGCGGGCGCAGGAGCGGTTGGTCTCGCATCAACCAGAATTGGATCCGCCGCCGTATATCTTTCTCAGGCAGGATACCCGCCTGGTAAAAGTGAATTTTGATGAGATCAGTTATGTGCAGGCAGAACGTGACTTTTGCTCTGTTTATTTGTGTAGCGGTAAACGGCTACTTGCAGGTATGCATCTGAAAATCCTGGAAGAAAGATTGCCGGCTAAACGATTTATACGGGTACATCGTTCCTATATCATTAATCTGGACAAGATCACCAGTATTAAAGGTAATGTAATAGAATTCGGCACTACGGAAGTTCCGATAGGGAACAGTTATAGGGAGCTGGTATTTAAAGCATTGCGGTTATCATAAAGCATTTTGGTTATAAACTTATTTTAAGCTAAATTCAAAAAATCCCCTCTATGGTAAAATTAGCCACAGAGAGGATCAGGCCTCAATCTCAATTCGGCATATTCGCTGCGTCCATGTAAACAATTTCCCATTGGTGCCCATCCGGATCTGCAAAGCTATGCTGGTACATCCATCCGTAATCTTGAGGTTCGGCATAAATAGAGCCTCCAAGCCCGGTTGCTTTTGTTATGGTTTGCTGCACTTCCTCGCGCGAGGCTGCATCAAGCGCCAGCAATACTTCAGTTGCCAGGTGTGCGTCGTTTACTTCTTTTTTGGTGAAGGTTTTAAAATAGCTTTCTACAAGCATCATTACATAAATATGCTCGCTTACCACCATGCAGGCCGCCTTGTCATCGGTAAATTGTGGATTAAAGCTGTAGCCAAGACCGCTGAAAAATGCCTTTGACCGCTCCAGGTCTTTAACAGGCAGGTTGATGAAAATTTTTGTTGCCATGATTTTAAATTTTTTAATTGTTATTGATGGCACAAAGTTGCGGCAACCGTTTTTTCAAAAAATTTACATATGTTGAGAAAAGCGAAAAATCTTCACTTATTCGCAAAAAATATCCGGCTTAGCTGCGTTGGGGTAATGCCGAGATAGGCGGCAATGTGCTGTTTCTTTAGTCTTTTCACTAAACCAGGATATTTGCGGAGGAAATTATCGTAATTGGTTTTAGCCGATTCATATCGCAGCGATACTTCATAAGGTTCCTTTTCAATTATCCAATGCTGCTCCATGTAACGGATATAAAAAGCGGCAATATCGGGATAAATGGTAACGAGTTTCTTAAATTCCATAAAATTGTATTCGAGCACATCTGTATCCTCAAGGGCTTTTATGGTAAAATTACCCGCCGACTGTGTGAGCGTTGCTGTCATGGAACCGGCAATCCGGTTTTCGGGGAAGAAATATTTAACCACCATATCGCCGTTTTCGGCAGCATAGTATTGATACATTAATCCATTTACAACAAAAGCCACCTTTTTAGGTACCTGGCCCTCGGTAACAAAATAATCGCCCTTGTTGTAAGTATTTTCGCGGAGCAAAGCCGTCCATGCCGCTTCGGCCTGCGGTGAGAGTTCAGCGTACGTTTTTATTTTTTGGAAGAAAGCATCGTGGCTCATTGGCTAAAGATATGAATCTTATTTGCCGGTGCGATGAAGATATGTGAAGATATCAAACTGCTCAAACGCGGTTCTATAATTAATTGATCATCTGATAGGGGGTGAAAATTACAGGATATTTGGAAAGAAAGGTGACCGCTATAATCGTCAAATTGAAGCCTGCCTGTACAAGAACGTTCCTGAAAGTGTTTATAAGGAACTGAGATCCTCACGGGTGAAAGGCCGCTATCTGCACTTTTTCGTAAAGAATAAATATGAGTTTGAGCAAATATCAACGGGCTAAATCACCAAACGAAAGGTGAGGTTTACCCTCGCCTTCATTAATTTGTTAGACTTGGCAATCCGGTGTTCCCAATACTCCTGCAATCCTGATTTCATCAGCAGGAATGAACCATGCCCGAGCCTGACGGAGTAATGTTCTTTGTGATTAACTTTATTGCGGATGTCAAAACTGCGCACCTGCCCAAGGCTTACCGAAACAATAATTGGCTGACTGCCCATAATGCTTTCTTTGTCACTATGCCAGGTTACGGAATCATTTCCATTACGATAGTAGTTCAGTAATACGCTATTGAAGGTAATACCCGCTAAAGGTTCTACTATGCCCCGGATAGTTTGCAGTTCCGGTGTCCAGGGGAGTGTTCCTGCGATCCGGTCTGTGTCTCCATACCAGCAGGTGAGCCTCGGTGTCAGGTATTCCTTATCCCAAAGTTTTTGCGTTGTTTGTTTCCAGGGTGTTTCCCTGATCAGTTTTTCTAACAGCCAGTCACCCGTTGCCGGATCAATCAAGCCGGGCTGGTATTCCAGCAAATCCTTAGGCAATCCTTTACTTTGCCCGGTTTCGGCAAATAATGTCAATTGTTCCATCACTAAATCCTTTCCACATAAGTTGTTATAAAATGGGCCAATTGTTCCTGCTCTTCTGGTTGCAGTACATCGCCGTCGTATATCCAGTAGCCCTTCGCGTCAAATAAAATACGGCCCATGTAAACGGGCGGCTGATCATAAGCCGTATAGATCTCATAGCATTGTACAGCGTGCTTTTGCGCTGTATCCGGTACAATTTTCACCACTTCCCGTGAACCATCGCGGTATTTAAGCCAGGCTTTAGCCTCACTTTTTAAATACGTTTTGACCAACAATTCCTGCATTTGAAATTTTTTCTCAAAGATATATAAAATACTAATATTTTTAGCATTAAATTTGTACTCCCTATTTGGTACAAACACGATGGAAACGGTACACGACCGAAAAGCGCTGATTAACAGTCTGCAAAAGAATATTTTGCAATGGGAGGGCTATAGGCCGCCGCCTGCAGGTACGCAGGGATTGGTAGGCCTGGGGGCAGTGGAAACGGCTTTCCCCAACGGCGTTTTTCCTTTAGGTACAGTGCATGAACTGGTTTGCAGTACCACCGAACAGGCTACTGCTTCCAGCGGATTGATTAGCGGCCTGCTCTCCGTGTTTATGCAAAATGGTGGGGCCTGTTTATGGATCAGCCTCACCGGAAACATCTTCCCACCGGCATTAAGCGGCTTTGGTATAGAACCCAGCCGTTTAATCTTTATCCGGGTAACCAAAGACCAGGAAGCCTTATGGGTGATGGAAGAAGCGCTGAAATGTGCGGGGCTTGCCGCGGTTGTGGCAGAAGCACGGGAGCTGGATTTTAAACAATCGCGCAGACTTCAGCTGGCTATTGAGCAAAGTCATGTTACCGGGTTTGTGCTGCGTAATGCCGTTAAAAAGGTCGGTTCAACGGCTTGCGCTGCCCGGTGGCAGGTGAAACCTTTGCCGAGCGAGCCGGTAGACGATTTGCCTGGTCTTGGTTTCCCGCGCTGGGAGGTAGAACTATTACGTGTCCGTAACGGGCATCCGGGTACCTGGATCATAGAATGGGCAGAAGGTAAATTCAAACAGGTGGAAAAAGAGCAAACAGTTAAACCATTTAAACGGAAAGCGGGGTGAGTTATGCAGCACAGGTATATGGCTATTTGGTTTCGTCACCTGGTGACAGACTGGCTGACACTCCGGCAGCCGGAATTAAAAGATCAGCCCTTTGTGCTGGTTGTGCCCGAACATAACCGTATGATCGTCAGGGCAGCTAATCCCGAAGCCGAAGCACAAGGTGTTCGTACAGGAATGCCGGCAGCAGATGCCAAAGCGATTACCACCAATTTACAGGTTATTGATTTTCCGTTAGGTCAGGAAAGTAAGCTGCTCCGGCATTTGGGTTTGTGGTGCATTCGCTATACACCGGTTGTGGCTATTGACCTGCCCGATGGTTTGACCCTTGATATTTCCGGCTGTGCACATCTATGGGGTGATGAAAAAGGATATTTAAAAACCATTGTACTTAAATTAAGGGGTATGGGCTACGATGCACGGGCCGCTATTGCCGATACTGTTGGCGCAGCCTGGGCTATTGCCCGGTATGGTAAGATCAGGCCCATTATTGAAAGCGGCGGGCAGGCGGAAGCCATTGCCGGTCTTTCTCCGGCCGCCCTCCGGTTGGAACCGGAAATACTGGACAAACTGTATAAACTCGGCTTCCGGTATGTTAAAAATTTTATGATCATGCCGCGTACTGTGCTGCGCAGGCGTTTTGGTGAAGGCTTTTTGTTAAGGCTTGCCCAGGCTTTGGGTACTACTGATGAATACCTGACCCCGATTATCCCGCCCGTGCCTTATGTTGAGCGGCTGCCCTGCCTGGAGCCGGTACGAACGGACAAAGCCATAGAAATTGGCATTGAAAAACTATTGCAAGGCCTATGTAGCCGCTTGCAAGCTGAAGGAAAAGGTGTGCGTAAGGCCGTGCTGAAATGTTTCCGGATTGATGGTAAAATGGTACAAGCGGAGATAACAACCACGCGTGGCTCACATAGTGTTTCCCATTTATTCAAGCTCTTTGGTTTACAGATCAGCAAGATTGAACCTGCTTTGGGTATTGAGCTGTTTCTGCTGGAAGCACAAAAAGTAGAAGATATTGACCCCTTGCAGGAAAAGCTATGGCTGGGGGATCCGGGCCTGCAGGATACCGCACTGGCCGAGCTGCTTGACCGGATTGCCGGAAAGATCGGCCCCGAAAGAATTATGCGCTACCTGCCTGCCGAGCATTACTGGCCCGAGCGTTCCATCCGTCCCGCTCTTTCACTCAAAGATATTTCTCTTGCCGGCTGGCGGGCTGACAAGCCAAGGCCAATACGCTTGCTCAGCAAACCGGAAGCCATTGAAGTAATGGCTCTGTTACCGGATTATCCGCCAAAAATATTTATCTATAAAGGTAAGCGCCATGTTGTGGATAAAGCAGACGGTCCGGAACGTATTGAACGGGAATGGTGGCTGGACAAAGGTGAGCACCGCGACTATTACATGGTGGAGGATGAGCATGGAGGCCGTTATTGGCTATTCCGTTCGGGGCATTATGATGGCGGAGGTGCCCAATGGTATTTACACGGATTTTTTGCCTGATAATGAAATACGCGGAATTATATTGTACCTCCAATTTCAGCTTCCTGCGCGGTGGATCTCACCCGGAGGAACTGGTTGAGCAGGCAGTGGTTCATGGTTATACGGCCATAGCGGTTACCGACCGGAATAGCCTGGCCGGTATTGTCCGGGCGCATATTGCCGCAAAAAAACTACCTGTACAATTTATTCCCGCTTGTCGCCTGGACTTGCTGGATGGGCCGGGTCTGCTGGCTTATCCTACTGATCTTGCTGCTTATGGCCGGCTTTCGGCCTTGCTCACCAGGGGTAATCTGCGCGCTGAAAAAGGTGAATGCTATTTATATAAAGCAGATGTGTATGAACACCGGGAAGGCATCCTGTTTATCATAATTCCGCCCGATGAGCTCAACGCGCGGTTTGATTTTGCAGATGAGTTTAAAACAGCAGTAGCAGAATATAAACAAGCTTTCGGGAATGCCTTATACTTGGCTGCCCTACGTTCTTACAACGGCGATGATGCCAAACGGCTGCACAGGTTAGCCGGTATGGGTATACCTTTGGTTGCTGCCGGTGATGTGCATTATCATGAACCGAACAGGAGGGAACTACAGGATGTATTGACCTGTATCCGGGAGAAATGCACTATCCACAACGCGGGATACCGGCTGCATCAGAATGCGGAACGCTACCTGAAACCTATTGAAGAAATACACCGGATCTTCAGGCAATATCCGGAATCCATTGAAAATGCACTTGCTATTGCCGAAGCCTGTACTTTTTCGCTGGACGAATTAAAATACATTGAGCCGGAAGAAAAGATCTTTGACGGATTAACACCACAGGAAAGGTTAAAAAAATACACGTGGGAAGGTGCACATGAACGTTATGGTGAGCATATACCGCCTAAAATAGGTAAGCAGATTGATTTTGAACTGGCCTTTATCGAAAAGCGCAGGCTGGCGCCTTATTTTCTCCGTGTATATAAATACACCCGGAAAGCAGAAGAACTCGAAATCTTGCACCAGGGCAGGGGTTCTGCAGCCAACTCAACGGTATGTTATTGTTTGCGCATTACGGCGGTCGACCCGATGAAGTCACGTTTGCTTTTTTCCCGTTTTATGTCGGATGCACGCGAGGAATGGCCTGACATCGATGTGGATTTCGAGCATGAACGCCGCGAGGAAATCATCCAGTATATTTATGAGGATTATGGCCGGGAACACGCGGCTATTGTAGCTACCGTTACGCAGGAGCGGCATAAAGGAGCAATTCGGGATGTGGGCAAAGCGATGGGCTTATCTGAAGATACGATTAAACGTATCGGTGGTACGATATGGGATTTCAGTGAAGAAGGTTTTGACGAAAAGCGCTTGCAGGAACAGGGGCTTAACCCGGGCGATCCATTGATATACAAAGTACTGGAGCTGACGACACTGCTGATGGGTTTCCCGCGGCAATTGGGTCAGCATACCGGCGGCTTTGTTATTACCGATAACAAACTATCCGACCTGTGCCCGGTGCTCAACGCCCGCATGGAGAACCGTACTCAACTGGAATGGAACAAAGATGACCTGGAAGCGTTGGGCATTTTGAAGGTGGATGTTTTAGGATTGGGTATGCTGACCATGATCCGCAAAGCATTTGACCTGATAAAACAACATTATGGCCGAAAGCTTACCTTAGCCAATATTCCGCAGGATGATCCCAAAGTTTATGAAATGATTGGCCATGCGGATACACTTGGGGTATTCCAGATTGAGAGCCGGGCGCAAATGTCTATGCTGCCAAGGCTGAGGCCCCAATGTTTTTATGACCTCGTGATAGAGGTGGCTATCGTGCGGCCCGGTCCCATACAGGGTGATATGGTGCATCCTTACCTGCGCAGGCGTAATGGCGAAGAGCAGGTAGTATATCCATCAACGGAACTGGAAGATATTTTAGGCCGGACGTTAGGTGTTCCGCTTTTTCAGGAACAAGCGATGGAGATCGCTATTGTTGCTGCAGGCTTTACACCGGCCGAGGCTGATGAGCTGCGCCGGAGCATGGCGACTTTTAAAGCGAATGGCAAGTTATACCTGTACGAAAAGAAACTGGTGGAGGGTATGGTAGCGCGTGGTTATGAGGAAGATTTTTCGAGGCGGGTATTTAAGCAGTTACAAGGTTTTGAGGGTTATGGTTTCCCCGAAAGCCATGCCGCTTCTTTTGCGCTGCTGGTTTATATATCTTCCTGGCTGAAGTATTATTATCCGGATGCTTTTGCCGCCGCTTTGCTCAATAGCCAGCCGATGGGCTTTTATCAGCCCGCTGAGATCGTGGACGATGCACGCGGGCATGGTGTTTTTGTTCGTGGCGTGGATATTAATTATTCGGCCTGGGATCATTCGCTGGAAGAACAGGCCGGAAAATATAAGATATTACGCTTGGGTTTCCGGTTGGTGAAAGGGCTAAAAGAAGAAGAAATGAATATCCTGGTTGAGAATGCACCTTATCAACATATTATCGATTTGTCAAATGTTGGGATTTCGCAGGCAGCTTTGGAGAAACTGGCTGATGCGGATGCATTCCGCTCTATCGGCCTCGACCGCAGGCAGGCGCTTTGGGAAGTAGCCGCTTTAGGCGACCGCCCCGTGGCCTTGCTGGAAAGTTTGCCTTCGGCCAGCGCAGGTGAGCAAATTGAATTACCGCTAATGACCGCGGGTGAGCACGTGGTACAGGATTTCGCTTCTACCGGCTTATCCATTAAAGCGCACCCGGTAAGTTTTGTGCGGGAAGATTTAAACCGGCTGCAGGTTATACCGCTCAATCGGATCCAATCGTTAAAAAATGGCGAAAAAATTCGTGTTGCCGGGATGATCACCGTGCGGCAGCGGCCGGGGACGGCCAAAGGCGTGGTATTCGTAACTATCAAAGATGAAACCGGCTTTGCCAATCTTGTGGTTTGGGGTAAGTTTTTTGACAAATACCGCAAAGAGATCGTTCAGTCGCAACTGCTCCTGGTAGATGGGCATTTACAGGTTGAGGGCGAAGTGATCCATGTGGTGGTACGCCGCTGTTATAATCTCAATTCTTTATTGGGCAAACTGACGGCTGTGCCAGATGAACAGCCTTCTTTGCTGAGCCTGTCCAGGGGGGATGAAACCTCGATGCCTTCACCTGGTCCGCGAAATATCCCCAATAAGAGCGCCTTTCATAAGGGCAGGAATTTTCATTGATGAAGAGCTTATCATTAATAAGGCTTTTAATAAACTCAATGGCAACTATTGTTATATAATTGTCTTGCTGTGCCTGTAAAAGGGATATGGTAAGTTTTATCGATCAAAGGAATTGCAATACCAATTGCTCCCATTCCTCTTCCAAAGAAAGGTTGGGGCGCACCTGCCGCGCTTTGCTATACCAGTAGTCAGCATTTCCAATATCACCTTCTTTACGGTGCAAATAGGCATGGACCCAAGCCGATGCCTGATCCGTCAGATGATCAACCTGTGCATGCGCCTGATGCCAGTCGCCTTTACCATCAAACCAAAGGCTTTTTAGCTGTGCAGAGAGCCCGTTAACAGGCTGTTCTAAATTTAATGATGCTTTAAATTCTGTTAAAGTTGTCATTGGTATTAGTTTTTTACAATAAGCGTAATTGGTACATCGGACTTTTATCAATACATAGTTCGATTCGTTACCGGCATCAATTATTACTGTATTGGTAAATATCCTAAATTAATCGGAAATTAATGGGGACATATTATTTAATCAAACATAGGCCGGTTTATAATTTCTGATGTAAACATTATAAACAATGTATTACGATGTTGTGCAATACCGCGATTTTTGTTTTAGCAGAAAAAAGAAAAACAGTGCAACTAAAATCTTAATGCCGGCGTCTTATGGTTATTAAAGCCTGATCATATGTTAAAAAACTACTTAAAGATTACCTGGCGCAACCTCTTACGTCAAAAAACATTCTCCCTGATCAATATCCTCGGATTGACCATCGGCATGGCCAGCGCAGCGCTGATTTTGTTGTGGATCCAGAATGAGGTTAGCTATGATCAGTTCCATGAAAAACGGGATCGGCTTTATTCTGTATATAACCGCTCGAAATTTGACGGTAAATTATGGAGCTGGGAAACCACGCCTAAAATCATGGGTAAGGTGATGAAAGCAGAGTTACCGCAACTGGAAAAAGTAGCCAGGGTAACTGATGCCAGTTTTTTGTTTAGCATTGGCGACAAACGTTTGACTGCAACCGGCGATTTTACTGATCCGGATTTTCTTTCCATGTTCAGTTTTCCATTAATCAATGGAGACCCCAAAACCGCTTTGAACGACCTTCATAGCATAGTTATCACTGAAAAATTTTCAAAGAAACTTTTCGGAGAGGAAAATGCGCTCGGCAAAACGGTTAAAATAGATAGTAACGCTTATTTTAAAGTGACGGGTGTGATGAAAAGCCTCCCGAATAATACCCGATTTGATTTTGAATACCTTATTCCCTGGTCATATCTAAAAAAGATAGGGCAGGATGATGAATACTGGGGCAATAACTCCATTCAAACGTTTGTTCTTTTAAAACCCGGCGTAACGGAAGCTCATGCTGATGCCGCCGTGCTGAACTTTACCAGGAACCATTCCGATACCAAAGATATTCAGCAGTTTTTGCACCCCGCAGCCAAATGGCACCTGTATTCGCAGTTTAAGGATGGGGTGATAGTCGGTGGGAGAATTGAACGGGTCAGGGTATTTTCACTGATCGCTGTTCTGATCCTCGTCATTGCTTGTATAAATTTCATGAATTTAAGTACGGCCAGGAGCGAGACACGTGCAAGGGAGGTGGGCATCCGTAAAACTGTAGGCGCATTAAGGGGTTCGTTAATCTGGCAGTTTTTAGGTGAATCTGTTTTGATTGCACTTATTGCCGGTATTTTTGCCATCGTCATCGTACAAATCAGTATGTCGGGTTTCAACCAGCTTACCCAAAAGCAACTATATGTACCATATAGCAATCCCTATTTTTGGCTCACCGCAATTGGATTTATACTGGTTACCGGTGTTATTTCGGGAAGCTATCCTGCATTGTACCTGTCTTCATTCAAGCCCGTAGCTGTACTGAAAGGTACTTTTAAGGCGGCAAATGCTTTGGTTACACCACGTAAATTGCTGGTGGTTATTCAGTTTACTTTTGCGGTGGTATTGATCATTTGTACCATCATTATCCGCCAGCAATTACAATACGCCCAGGACAGGGATACGGGGTATAAAAAAGATAACCTTGTTTACACATTTATGTCCGGCGAAATCGCGAAGCACTATCAATCCATCAGAAATGAATTGCTTTCCAGTGGCGCCGCGACTTCGGTGTCCAGAACAAATTCGCCTATAACCCAGCGATACAGCGATAGCTGGGGTTTTAACTGGCCAGGTTCACAGCCCAAGAACAAGGTTGATTTTATTATTTACACTTCGGACGGAAGCCTTATTAAAACCATGGGCCTTAAGCTTGTTGCAGGCAGGGATATCGACCCGGTAAACTATCCGACGGATTCAACAGCCATGCTGGTGAATGAAGCTTCGGTGAAGGTCATGAACCTGAAAGATCCTGTTGGTAAATTAGTTACCCAGGGCGAAGGTAAAGACATCAAAACATGGCATATTGTTGGAGTTATCAAAGACTTTATCATCAGTTCGCCTTATGAACCTGTACAACATATGCTGATTGAAGGCCCCAGTTCCTGGTTCAATATCATTCACTACAAGCTTAATAACGCTAATTCGACAAAAGAAAACCTGCGCCGCGCCGAAGCTGTATTTAAGAAATACAACCCGGATTACCCGTTTGAATATAGTTTTGTTGACCAGGAGTACGCCAAGAAGTTTGGCGATGAGCAGCGTATCGGGACTTTGGCCAGCCTGTTTGCCGGATTGACAATCGTTATATCCTGTCTCGGACTTTTTGGCCTGGCGGCTTACATGGCGCAGAACCGTATCAAAGAAATTGGCATCAGAAAAGTGCTTGGCGCATCAGTTGCCAGTGTGACCACACTGCTTTCCAGGGATTTTCTGAAGCTGGTCGCAATCTCATTTTGCATTGCGGCGCCAATAGCCTGGTATTTAATGTTCCAATGGTTGAAAGGATATAGTTACCGGATCTCTATTAATATCTGGGTATTTGTAATCGCCGCCGCGCTGACATTGCTGATCTCTGTTTTGACAGTAAGCTACCAGGCAATCAAGGCTGCATTAACAAATCCGGTAAAAAGTTTGAAAGGAGAATAACACCCTCATTACAGGGTGTTGCATTCTCATTACCATAAAAGGCAAAGTAACAGCCCGGTGAAGGGCCCGTTTTAAATTTACTGCCCCCAAAAAGTTAGACACTATTTGGGGGCATTTTATGCATAAAACAGAAGTGATCGCTTCTGTTACGCCCAAAACGTTAGTTGGATCCTGAACTTCATAAGCAATCCCAATCAATAACGAAATCTCCACGATTAAGCCGGTACGGTGAATAATATGGGCTTAGGTTACTGGTTTTTTTTAATAAAACTTGGCTAATGCACCCGTTTTAAGGCAGGCATATATATGCCGGTACGTCAGCCCGACAGCATTATTAAAATTTTTTATTTCAAATAGGTGTAACAAATTCGTTCGGGGGGTAGTCCTATGGTTATAGTACTATGTATTGCATGGTATTATAGGATTTGTAGCCTGGTTAAGATTGGCTCAAAAAGATTAATGGTCAAACAGTTCACCTATCACATCAGCATGAAACTAAAGCTCTTACTCCTCATCTTATTTTCAATCGTTATGGCCCCGGCCTTCGGGCAGGCGGGGCAGGCGTTATTCGCGGTAAACGGCATCGCAACGGATTCACTATCGAAACAACCGCTTGCCTATGTAACCGTAAACCTGCGCAACGAAGCAAAGCAGTTAGTCCGCACCACGGTGACTAAAACCGACGGCACGTTCCGGTTTGAAAAGCTGCCATCAGGACAATATCTTCTCTCGATGGTTAGTGTCGGTTTTAAGACGAAAACACTTCCTGTTGATTTTTTAGATAATAATAAACCCTCTATAAATCTGGGGAGCATTGCCCTGGGCACACAAACTACACAGCTTAAAACGGTGGCTATTACGGCCGACAGGCCTATCATTAAGCAGGAGGTTGATAAACTCATCTACGACTTAAAGGCTGACCCTGACAGTAAAAGCAGCAGTGTACTGGAGATGATGCGCAAAGTGCCTTTGTTAACAGTAGACGGTGACGATAACATCCTTTTAAAGGGAAATAGCGGCTACCGGATATTTGTTAACGGTAAACCATCAAGTATGATGGAGCGCGATCCGAAGAATATCCTCAAAAGTATGCCTGCGTCAACCATTCAAAGCATCGAGGTAATTACCAACCCTTCGTCGAAGTATGATGCCGAGGGAATGGCGGGGATTATTAATATAGTGACCAATAAAAAAATAAGTAACGGGTACAATGGCACGCTAAACCTTAGCCATGTATTCCCGGTAGGCGGCCCACGATTGGGCGGGTCATTTTCGTCTAAACAAGGCAAGCTGGAACTATCAGGCTATTTTGGCGGGAATATCTCCAATTCGCCCGAAGTGCTCAGTTCCATTTCGAGGCTTACCACCGGGAGCAACCCTACGAGCCTTAACCAGAATAACACCGCGAAATGGGATGGCAAAAATGGCTATACGGAAGTTGGCATCAGTTACGAAATTGACAGTCTTAACCTTATTTCGGGACAATTCAATATTAACGGAAATAACCAGGACGGCATCAACACGCAAAGTTCTGTTTTGAACGAAGCCGGCAACATGGTTGAAGGGTACGACCTGTACAATAACAATACGGCAGGCGGCAGGGGCCTGAATGTCGGTTTAAATTACCAGCTGGGTTTTAAAAGCAATAAGCAAAGGCTGCTCACCTTTTCGTACCAGTACTATACATTCAACAACAGGCAAGATGCGTCGCTGACGGCATCTAATCGCGTGAACTATACGACGCCCGATTACCTGCAACACAATGAAGGTGAATCTTCCGAACAGACTGTCCAGGTAGATTACGTTCAGCCTGTAAAGAAGTTGAATATTGAAATGGGGGTGAAAGCAATTATTCGTGATAACAAAAGTGACTTTCAATATCTCGGATTTAATGCGTCAACCGGTAATTTCGAGGCCGACCCATCGCGAAGCAATAAATTCGATAATAACCAAAATGTACTGGGTGCATACAACAGCTATACCTATACCCTGCAAAACTGGAGCTTTAAGGCAGGCGCCAGGGTAGAGGAGACGCTGATTGATGCTGATTTTATTTCTACCTCATCGCAGCTGAACAAAAATTTCTTTAATATAGTGCCTTCGGTAAGTATTAATAAGCGGTTTAAAAACTCCAGTACGCTGAACTTCGGGTTTTCGCAAAGGATACAGCGTCCGGGTATATATCAGCTAAACCCCTTTGTAGATCGCTCGAACCCAAACTTCGAATCGTCGGGAAACCCCAACCTCAGGCCCGCGGTTTCCAATAGTATCCAGTTGGGTTATAGCAGAACGAAAAAGGCATCCTTAAACCTGATGCTTGGCTATAATTATTTTAACGACCTGATCATGCCCGTTGTGATTTTCGATCCGGCTACGAATATTACCCGCAGCACTTTTGATAACACCGGCAAAGCCCGCCTGTTCACCTTTAACGCCAATATCAATTACCCCATCACCAAAAAATGGAGCTCATCATTCAACGGTAGGATTGCGCATGGCCGTGTGCAGGGCATAGTGAATGGCCAACTGGTGAAAAATCAGGGCTTTATGTATGGCGCATCACTAAACAGCGGTTATAATTTAGAGAAGGGCTGGCGGGTTAGTACCAACGTGTTTCTGAATGGGCCTAACCTTTCTATCCAGGGTACATCGAATCCTTACGCCAGTGTATCCTTTACAGTTAATAAAGATGTAGTGAAGGATAAACTTTCGTTCTCGGCCACGGTGAATAACCCTTTCAGTAAATACAGGAATAATATCAGGAGTTCATTCGGGCCCGATTTTACCCAAACAAATATTAACCGCGCCTATTTCCGGGGCTTTACCGTCAGCCTTAATTACCGTTTCGGCAAACTGAAGGAAGCGGTTAAGAAAAACAAACGGGGTATCAGTAATGACGATGTTCAGGGAGCGCCTTCGGGGAACTAAGAGCATTTAACAAATAACAAACAGGCGGAGGGGCCGCCTGTTTGTTGATAACCTTTCCATATTCCAGGTTCGGTTTTAGTTATCTAATAACCTGCGCAGATCGCCCGCACTGATCTCCTGTACCGGCTGGAATGTATTCCCGGCTGCATAATGTAACAAGCTGTATCGGAGCTGTCTTGCCGCTGCCCGTTCCGTTGATTGGCTATGAAGATCCATTGTACAAAGAATTAAGCTCCCGGAACCAACCTTGAACTCAACAAGCGTTGCCAGGTTACGGTTCCTGAAAAAGTTATCGATCACCCGGACTATCGGCGTTGCAGGAGCTCTCAATTTATCAAGTATCAGCGACCGGGAACGGGTCACCAGGTCCCACCATTGCCAATCCGTATAAAAGTCAGTAGGGAAATCAGCCAGCGCGTTATTTTTCTTGTCAATGAGCAGGCCCATACTGCCTGGTTGGTCGGGGAAATGGACCGGGCTCCAGAAAACAGGAGCGAAACGGCCGTCGATACCTTTAACGTTGGCAGTATCCGGATTAAGCAACACTTTTCGCCCCGCTTGCAGATAACTAAGGGCACTGTCGATGGATGTAGTAAAGATCACGTTATTAAAAGATTCCGGATTTTTATTTGGGTAAACCCAAATTTTCCAGTGATTAGTATAACCGGTATTGGCTATGCTTACAGTGATCAGTAATTCACAAGCCCGGTCGATTTTGCTGAGATCTATCGAGAAACTTCCCGCAGAAGCGTTGCCAATAGCAATAGACTGCCGGCCAAGCGAACCACGAAGATTAAAGTGCTTATCTGCTGAAATTGCCGACCAAAGAATTTCGCCATTTATTTGCCGGTCGCTATAGTTGGCAATTTCGGCAGCCGCAGCAAAACGCTCACGATTGCTGTAAGCCGCCTTTTCAAAACGGATCAATGGCACCACCGGGCCACAGAATTTGCTAAAATCAGCCGGCGAAACCAATCCTTTACTATCCCAGAAAGCATTTAAAATCCCAACAAGTGCTGTTCCCTGTCCCGGAAAGTCATGAAGGTCAAGCAATTGAAACCCGCCAACACCCTTGGTTTTCAATGCGCGTTCAATTTCTTCTTTGTAAAGCTGAACAGCGAGTGTTCCGCTTGCTTTAAGGTAATCAGGAGCCAATCCAAGCATCCCTTTTTTGCGGAGGTTGTTCCGTACTGCCTCAAAGTTAGCTGGCCGCAAAACCCCAGTATATTTTTTTATTTCTTCAAGATCCGGATAAACAGAATACTGGCCCACCTCGTGAATAATAAGGGGAACTGTTGTCCCTTCCAGCGCTTTACTGTAATCTGTCTTAAAATCGGGCGGGTTGGTGTTAAAAATACCCTGTCCCCGTACCCATCCTTTTTCCGTGTACTGGGTAATAAAATAATCATCGGCAGGATCCGGATTTTTGCCATGCCCTTTTTGAAAGCTGAAGGTGGTTGTGGTGTATAAATGCCGGTTGTCTTCCTGCTTTAACTTACGCACCAGCTTCTCCAGCCATCCAAAATCGCCCTCCAGTTCATTGCCCATGCTCCAAAAACAAAATGAAGGATGGTTGCCATAATTCCGGATAATATTTTCGGCTTCCTGTTCCAGGTAAATCAATGTTTTTGGGTCTTTGCCCACGGTTAGTGCCCATAGCGGCAGCTCAACATGCAGGTAAAAACCCAGCGAGTCGGCTACCTGAAATGCTGCTTCAGGCGGGCACCATGAATGAAAGCGAAGATGGTTCAGCCCGTAAGCTTTAGCGGTCTTAAACACCTTCAGCCAGCCGGCTGTATTCATTGGTGGATGGCCTTCCAGCGGAAAAATATTGCATTCAAGTGTACCGCGCAGAAAAAGCGGAAGACCATTGATACGAAGTTCGTTCCCGGTCGCGTTAATATCCCTGAAGCCAAAACTTTGAGTCCTGGCATCCAAAACTCGTCCCTTGCTGTCAATTACTTCCGTGCGAAGGTTGTATAGCCGCGGATGAAATTCGTCCCATGATTGCACCTGCGGAACCTGGAGGTTAATTTCCTGCTGATCATGCTGAATAAGGGTTGGGCTGGTTTGTTTAACGACCTTTTTTCCGGAAAGGAGGGAAGCCCGCAGATAAGTATCGCCACGATGGGAACCGCCCAGGCTGATAGCTGCCTTTACGCTGTGATTGGCCAGCGAGGAGTATACCTGTACCTGGTTAATAACTTGTTTGCCTATGTCGATTAGCTGCATCTTTCCGATAACGCCGTTCCAAATAATCTGTGTACCGTCGGTGTAGGCATGGGCAAAGTCATTTACGCTGATATCATGCTGCTTGCGATTGTCTACACGAATGGTGATCACATGTTTGCCTGCTGCCAGAGGGCCTAATTTGAAAACTTGTGGTGCAATCAGGCTTTCCTGTGTCCCGGCTGGTTTGCCATCTATCCAACAATCGGTTTTCCAGATCACCCGTTCAAGCGACAGCAGGGCGTTGGCCATCCGACTGGTTAAATTAATGCTGCGCTGGTACCAAACAGCACCGATATACCTGTGTTTTCTGGACAGATGCAGCATGATGTCCTTGCTCAGCACAGTTGTATCCACCTTTACAGGCGCCCCGATACCGGCGTCATCTAAGGTGCCAGGCAGCCATATGCTGTTAGTAAATTGCTGTTGCTGCCATTTCTGATCCAAACCATTGTCAAGCGAATCGAGTCTGTACAGCCATTTGCCGGCAACCGGGATTGGTTTAACCTGCGCCGAAATGGTGGAACTTGCTACCAGCGCCGCGAGCAAGAAAAATGTTTTTTTTAAAGAATACTGCATCATTGATAGTGAGCGGTTAAAGTAGTAACAGAGCGGGGCTCAAGTGTTATTGTGCCTATTGGTGTTGTTGATTTTTTGAGATTTTTGAGAACTGTTGTAGTGTACACATCAAATGTATTTCCGGCCAATTGTGAACCACCCGGATCAACCGTGTATTGTTTGCTTTCGGTACTCATATTTATCAGCACAATAACCAATTGTTTTGAAGCGGGATCTTTGTATGCGGAAACCATTTGTGTTCCTGTTGCCAGCACGGGATCGGTAACATCGCTTAATGCTGCATTTATGCGGATCATCCCCGGCCTGATAAACCGCGAATAATTTCCCAAACACCACAATTGTTTTGAATCACTAACCAGGCCATTGGTTTTCATGCTGTTCAGGTCATATCCACCAGATGGGTCGTTAATGTATACAAGCCCGTCACTATAATTATAAGTGTCAACGGCAAGCCACCACTGCCATGAAGTTACATTGGCCACCGTAAGGTCATGATGAATAACTTTGGCCACATACAAGCCGTAATCAATACCGGTATTTTTCGGGTAACCATTTAATTGACCACAAATATCGCCTAATATACCAAACTCTGACTGCCAAAGATGAAGACTTGGGTCAACAGCCTTTTGCTTATCTGCTGCATGTTGCCGGTAACTGATCAAATCGGCGCCCGGGCAGGTAGTAAAATAACTGTGTGCTGATAGTAAGTGCTCCATCGAAGGGACATCGCCTATATAATTAGCGGAGCTTTTGTTAAAGAATTGGTTGAGCTGATCGCCGCGACCATCGCTGTTGTTAGCATCCAGCGAATTCCATTGATTGGCTTCACCAAGACATATCGTAGTTACTAAGCCGGCAGCTTTCATCTTCGGGCCCAACAGGCGTATAAAGTCTGCAATTTCAGCATTGGTAGCACCAGTGCCTTCCTGCGATGGATTTTCTCCCCAATTCCACTGGGGTTCATTAAAGGGGCTGAGATAATTAAAAGGGGTACTGCTTGATTCAAAATGCTTTAAAACGCTAACCAGAAAATCTGCAAAAGCATTTTTTTTGCTTTCTGTCAGGTTCAGATGACTGTTAGCCAAACCATAAGCTTTATTATTTTGCGTGAACTGTACCGGTGGCGAAACAGAAAATGCCAGGAAGTTTTTTACACCGCGTGCTTTCGCTGCCGACAGGAACCATTGCTGGCCTGCTTGTTTGTTCCAGTTATAATTATTATTTGCATCCAGAAAGCATTCTTCCCGGCGAAACTCATCCGGTATTCCGCTATCCGAACCTTGTTCATAGCTCCCGGCGCCGATGTTGAAGCGCCAAAGCGTAAGGCCAATGCCTTTGGGATTGCCCTGCTGGTCGGCTTCCATGCTGAACAGGTAATCAGCAATCTGATTCTTTTTGGTAACATCATTCCACTTTCCGATGAATTTGGTTGTCCAGCAATCAGAGGCACCAAAGCTTTGCATCGTTTGCTGCTCATTTCCCAAATTGATAGTGATGCGGGCCGGGCCGGTGTTGCATGTATTAACGCCATTAACGATGCAACCGTCGTCTCCTTTTTTAATTCCTGTTTTTTTAGCGCAGCTGAATGAGTTTGATACCCCCAGCATTACCATCAATAGCAGCGCTGATCGCAAATTTATTTTCATAATAGTTATTTAAAGCCGCCGGCATGCCGGCGGCTATTTGCTAATATCCCGGGTTTTGTGTGATCTTTCCGTTCGAGGCAATAATTTCCTTTGATGGGATAGGCCATAGATTATGTGTTCCTGCAATAAAATTAGCACCCTTATTTTGAGGTTCGTTCAGGTTCTTAGTTTCATATGGGTCTTTGCTTTGTTGCGTATTGTATTTAACAAAACTTCCGTTCGGTCCTAAAATGCTGTTGATCACCGGTTGTCCGCTTTGATCTTTCCATCGCCTGATGTCATACAAACGATCTCCTTCCAGGGCCATTTCGAGCCTGCGCTCCAATCGCACAGCGTTGATGAGGTTCCAACCGGTAAGTGTCATATCGGTAGTGAGGCCAACGCGGTTCCTAACCGCACGCATCGACTGTAAAGCCTGGGCCGACTGCTGCTGCATAGCGGCAGCTTCAGCATTCATCAGGTAAACATCTGCCAGCCTCAGGTAAATATGATCTTTTGAAAAGCGGCCGTTCGGTGTTCTTTCACCGCGAGGTACATAAACTTTTCGGTTGTACCTGGCAGATTTACATTGTGCCGGATTGGCATTGAATGAGGTATTGGCCGGATCGCCGGCAACGGAGAAGCCCTGGCGCATGATCGTCCAGTTTAACCTTACACTGTCTGCCTGAGATTTAAAGGCATTTTCAAGATCGCTGGTTGGCGTAAAATATCCCCATCCGCCTTCGGTCCCAGGCATGGAGGTTGTAGGAAAAATGTTGCCCAGGTTTGGGTATTGGGTAGAATACTGGTATTGTATTTCAAAAATAGACTCAGGTCCGTTATGATTAGTTGTTTGCCATATATTACCAAAAAACGTTTCCAGGTTGTATTCACCAGAGCTGATGATCTGGCCGGTCAGATTTTGAGCTCCTGTCCAATCTTCCGTATACAGGTCGATCTTGGCCAGCAGTGCTTGCGCTGCTCCCTTTGATACGCGGAACTTATCTGTGGCGCTATACTGGGATTTATTCGGTAAAATGCCAATAGCACTATTAAGATCTTGTTTAATGAAATTGTACACATCGGCGGCGCTGGTCCTGCTGTAGGTATTTTCCTGAGGGCCCAGTGTCTTAGTGATCAGCGGAATCCCGCCCCAGTTTCTTACCAGCTCAAAATATTGGAAAGCCCGCAGAAACTTGATCTCGGCGATAAGCTTCTGTTTGGTAGGGTCGTCAATCTGCGATTTCTGAATGCCTTCAATGGTAGCATTGAAAATATAAATGCTTTTGTAGATCTCGATCCAGTGTGCCTCAATACGATCATTTTCGGCATTTAATGTGTAATGCGCGGCCTGTACTGCCGTGCCTTGCCCTCCGTTGATACCGATCCACTCATTGTCGGAGGCGGCCTCGCCGCCTACTTGCTTCCACCATTGCGTCTGCCACCAGTCGTCAAAGTCAATGTATTTGTAGCAAGCAATCGTTGCGCCACTGGCTTCATCAACTGTATTATAAAAAGTATTGGCCTGTATAGCATTACCATAAGGTTCCTGATCCAGGAAAGTCTTTTTGCAAGCGCTCATGCCGGCAATAACCAGTACGAGCAATATATATTTCAAGTGTTTCATTGTTGTTTACTGCTAAGTCTTAAAAATTCGCGTTAAATCCGATATTGAAGAATTTGGGGATCGGGTTCTGTCCGTTGTCAATGCCATACCTCAGTACACCCGCAAATGGTACTTCAGGGTTTAATCCGTCATATTTGGTAATGGTGAAGAGGTTTTGAGCAGATACGTAAATCCGCACTTTTGCCCGGCCGCCCAACGCTTTTTCAGGCACGGTGTAACCCAGTTGCAATAACTTATTGCGTACATAGGTGCCATCTTTGATAAAGAAACTGGAGTTTTTAGAGAAATTGCCGTTTGGATCACTCAAACTCAGCACAGGATAACTGTTCGTGCTGCCCGGACCTGTCCAAAATTTATTTTCTTTACCGCTGATGAAGTTATACCCGTAGATGGGGTTCATCCTTACCAGGTAATCATCAGCTACCTTATTGCCAAAGGACCCATAAAATTCCATACGGAAATCAAAGCCATGGTAAGAAGCCTGAAGGTTTAAGCCCGATGATAATTTAGGATATGGATTTCCGATCGATGTCCGGTCGTTCAAATCAATGGTATTATCGCCGTTAACGTTCGCGTACATAAAATCGCCGGGCCTCGCATTAGGCTGCAATACAGTGCCGTTAGGGCTTTTATAATTCTGTACGTCCTGGGCTGTTTGGAAAACACCGAGTACCTTATAACCGTAATAGCCGCCTAAAATATCACCTGCAGCGGTTTTGGTCCTCCGGGTAGACTGAAATACGTCGTTGGATATTTCGTCATACAGGATCTGTCCCTTCAAGTCAACCGCTTTGGAAATGAAATGCTGTACTGTAAGACCGATACCGAAAGAAACACCACCGATTTTGTCTTTATAATTGATGGCTGCTTCCCAACCGCTGGTACGCATGGTACCCACGTTAGTATAAACTGTTGGGATATATCCCTGCGGATAGCCCAGCGAGGGTTGTACCGGGAGGTAAAGCAACATATCTTTAGGCGAGCGCCAGTATTTATCAGCAGTTATGGATAATTTATTATTGAAGAAGTCCGCATCAAAGCCGATGGTCACGTCCTGTGTTGTTTCCCATTTGATATTTGGGTCTGGTACATTAGAGGGAACATAACCATAAACCCGGCTGTTTGCGCCATTGATATAATCTGATAAGCCCAGAGTACTTTCGTATGCGCCTGGCGAGCCTGGCAAATTGCCTCCCACACGGCCAAATGATCCGCGCAATTTGAGGTAGTTCAGCCATTTGATGTTCTTCATAAATGACTCGTTTGAAATCACATAAGCACCCGAAACGGTTGGAAAATAACCCCAGCGGTTGGCGGGTGATAACATTGATGAACCATCTGCCCGGAAAGAGCCGGCAATGAAATAGGTTTCATTAAAATCATAAGATACGCGGGCAAAGTAAGAGCTCATTTTACCGAAGGGCCCCGCGCCGGGTTGATGAGAGCCGGATCCGTCGGCAAGCGTTGCGCCGGCAGAAATGTAGTGATAAGGCTCCGCATCATAAGGAATATCCTGGCGGTACACGTAAGTGTTATTATACGTGTAATTATCGGCAGACTGGCCTATCAAAACGTTGTAATGATGCTTGTTGATACTACCAATATAATTGATCGTATTATCCAATTGCCAGCGGTAGTTGATCACCGAGTTTTGGGATGCGCCTGATATATCACTGCGGTCTTGCGGATCGATGTAATATTTAGGTTGGTAATTAGTCTGGTTTATCGAGTTATAAAAGCCGGAAATACTGCTTCTTAATGTCAGGCCTTTAATTGGTTTGATTTCAAGATAGGAGGAACCCTGTGTGCCGAATAATCGTGATTGGTTAAAATCACGGGCCATGGCAGCTAATGGATTATTGATATTATTAAAATTGGAACGCGTAAACTGGCTGTAAACCGGGTTATAGGCAGTGAAGCTCCAGCTCGGATTGGTTGCTGCATAAGCGTTAACAGCCTTTTGCGTCTCGGCAGCAGATCTGGTTGCCGCTACGTTGGGTGCAATAGACATGATGTTGAACAGGCTTGTGCCGCCACCGTCGCCATATCGCTCCATACGCGGTGCAAGGCTAACACCAAATTTAAATACTTTTGAAATTTCGTAATCGATGTTAAACCTGGTGGTGATTTTTTGATAGTCAGCAGTACCACGCTGTGCGGCAAAGTTGCTGGTTTGATCAAAATACCCGGCGCTTCCGTAAAAGGTGAGCCCGTTTTTTGATCCGGATGCGCTGACATTATAGTTATGTGTGTAAGCTTTTTTGGTTGCCTCATTCCACCAATCAGTATTAACACCTGTCACCGTTCCATTGGCCGGAAGGGTCTGGTTGTTATTAGCATAGATCTGGCGGTAATGGCTTACAAACTCGTCTGTCTGTGCAAGTTTCGGGTTCACCCAATAGTTCATGCCCGAAGTTCCGTTAAAATTGATCTGCGTTTTCTCTTTCCCTCTTTTTGTGGTAACCAGCAAAACACCGGCTCCGCCACGGGAACCATAAATAGCAGTAGCTGCCGCATCTTTCAGCACGTCGATCTTATCAATATCTGACGGGTTGATGTCATTAAGGCCGCCGAATGAGGTGATCACGCCGTCAACAACAATGAGCGGATCGCTGGACCCTGTGATTGTGGAGAAGCCCCTGATCAGCAGCTTCGGTTGCGCGCCGGGATTGCCGCCCCCCTGAAATACCTGCAGGCCGGGTACTTTACCTTGAATAGCATCTGCAACATTACTGGTGGTGGTAGGGGCAATGTCTTTAGTCCCGACAGAGGACACCGCTGTAGTTACGCTTTTGCGGGTAATGGTTTGGTATCCAATTACCACAGCCTCATTAAGCTGATTGTCGGCAGGATTAAGTGTTACCTCATAAGTTTCTCTGTCATCCACCGGAACCTCTTTGGCCTGGAAACCAAGGTAAGAGAATACCAGTATGTCACCTTTGCTTGCTCTGATCTGGAACTGACCGGCTGCGTCGGTTACAGAACCGGTTTTTGTGCCCTTAAGCAAAATGCTTACGCCAATAAGCGTTTGATGCGTGTTATCTGTTACACGTCCTTTTAAGGCTTTGGTTTGGGCGAAAACCAGGCTGCAAAGTGGTAACAATAACACTAATGTTAGTGTAAATTTTGTTCTCATAATTGGGTTATTTTGGGTTATTAAGGATGACAAATCTAATGGCAATCGGATCGTTGAGTATAGACGATATGATGTAATACATGGATAATATTCTGATTGTTATTGTATTTAGCTGTTTTGCTGCTTATTGGTTGATAAAAACCTATGCCTTTTTTTCGCTATTTGGGGCTATGTAGAGTTATTTTATTCTTTTAGTTAAAAAAACGAAAGGCGGGCATTCATGAGTTTGGTTATTCTATATGGATAATTTTACTATTTAATTATAGGGTATGTCAGAGCCTTTCGAATGTGACATTGCTGATTAAAATGAATGCGTAGTGGCGCATTAAATTATAGGAAGGAGAAAATTGAAGGGAATGAAACAAATGTTAAATGATTTCAGTTCGTCCTGTTTGATAAAAAGCACAAAAGTTTGCCATAAATAGCCGAATCAGGGGTACTCATCAGGCTTGTTTCTTATAAAAGCCTGACCTTATTTTCGCAATGAACGTAAAGTGTTTTAGCGTTCCGGCGATAGTTATATAGTCCATGTTTTTAATTTTTTCATCTATATAGAATGCCCTGTTATTAAATATTTTTGTGAATATCAATGTTGACCGACTAACAATTACAGATTGAAATCAATGAATATCAAATCCTGTCCATATCCTAAAAAATGGGGCAGGGCAGTATTTTAAAAGATAATAATTTAATGGATTTATGAAATTCAGCCGTTCAGAAATTTTACTTTTAATGTCAGTATCCGGCATTGATAACGGCTGTGGCAAAACAGTATCTATTCGCCTTTTAACACAGCATGTCTGCATTCGCAAACATGCGTAACCCGCGATAGGATTTAAATAAATCAAATGAACACATATTCAGCAAGTTACAAAAAAGATGGTTTTGAAGGTCAGCGAGCGATCGTGATACCCAAAACTATATTACAGCGGTTTTGTGAGGGAAATGCGGCTATACAAGGAGCATTTATAACGGATATTGGATACTATCCCAAGGCAAAATTTCATCGCAGGGAGCGATATACAGGTGCGGGGCAAAATATCCTGATTTACTGCGTTGACGGAAAAGGGATGGTTAAGATAGGCACTCATACTTATGAGATCAAGCCCGGCGACTTTTTTGTTATTCCTCATGGTGTTAAGCACTTTTATGAAACAAATGAAACCAGCCCCTGGACAATTTACTGGTGCCACTTTAAAGGCCCGCAAGCGGATGCTATAACAGAGCAAATTTATGTAAGGGATCAGAGTTTCCGGTACAGCATCGAATTTGACGGTGATCGGATCGCCCTTTTTGACAAGCTTTACGTATTTTTAGAACAGGGGTACAGTACAGAAAATCTTACTTACGTCAATTTACTGTTGCTGCAATATTTAAGTTCTTTTTTGTTTAGGGACAAATATTATAAAACGAATTTAAACACACACTCCCAGCCGCAGGACAGATCTATTTTATTTATGCAGAAGAATCTGGATAAGACCCTAAGTTTAGCTGAGCTCGCGGCCTCGGTAAACCTATCGGTGAGTCATTATTCTGCATTATTTAAGAAAACCACAGGATTTTCTCCTATAGATTATTTTAATCATCTTAAAATACAAAAAGCCTGTCAGTACTTGCAGTTCACGGAATTGAGGATACGTGAAATAGCTTTTCGCATTGGCATCGACGACCCTCTTTATTTTTCAAGATTGTTTAACAGAACTATGGGATACGGCCCAAAAGAATACCGTAAAAGCCGATCTCCTTCCATTAAATAAGTACGTTTACCCGCTTTGGGCTGTATTTTTTAAAAATTATGCTTTCTTAACAAACTCTGATTTTAATGCCATAGCGCCAAACCCATCTATCTTACAATCAATGTTATGATCGCTGTCAACCAAACGGATGTTTTTAACCTTGGTCCCGGCTTTTATACTTTGAGAAGAACCACGTACCGGCAGGTTCTTTATGGTAACAACCGTATCTCCGTTCTGGAGAATATTTCCATTGCTATCCTTCACCACAAACAGATCTGAACTTACAGGATTATCTTGCGGGTTCCACTCGTGTCCGCATTCCGGACATATGAGCAGGTTATCCATTTCATAAGCATAGGGAGATTTACATATTGGGCAGGGGGCAAGTTCACTCATCTTTTGTAGTATTTGATTTCATCGGCAAAGATAAAATTTTAAAAGATTTGCATTCGGCCATGTTGTATACATTTTTTCCAGGCAAAACAATTGAAATAAGGAATCGGAAGACAGACCTGCCATATAGTAATCTATAGAAATAGTTTCGCCGAAACCCTGATATGTGAGATGCTATTTGCCAGTTTTAATATTGACTTAACTATATGACTTAATAGGGTTTCTTAAGATTTATTATTTAGAATTAGATTAAATAAATACTTTCGTGCAAAATTTAATCTGATGAAATCACATGTACCATTACACTTTATTACTACCTGTTTTTTATTATTATCCTGTTTTGCATCAGCTCAAAACGTGAAAATACAAGGTAGCGTCCGCGACTCCGTATCTGGAGTGGCCTATCCCACAATCAAGTTGAAAACCGCGCAGATAAGTGGTGATGCCAAAGGGCGCTTCACGGCTTTTGTACCGGCAGGACAGCAACTGACAATAGAAATTTCTGCCGTCGGCTATCAGCCCATATTGATATCACTTCCTGCTTTAACGCGCGACACGGCCATTAACTGGCGCTTACTGCAAGCCAGCCAGGCGCTTGGTGAGGTTTTAATTTCCGCAACCAGAAGACCGGAAAGCCCCAGGAATATTGTATCAGCAGTGAGCATCGTTTCAAAAAAGAAACTCGATAATGAGATTGCTGTTAACCCGGACCTAACCAGCATCCTGGCAAATGAGGTGCCCGGCTTTGCCCCGACAGCGCAATCGGGCAGTAATGTTGGTCAAAACTTAAGGGGGCGTCCCATGCTGGTTATGATTGATGGTGTGAGCCAGTCGTCACCACTCAGAAATGCTGAGGTGGACCTGCGGTCTATTGATCCGTCTGTATTGCAGCAAATTGAAGTCGTAAAAGGGGCAACGGCCATTTACGGTAATGGTGCCGCCGGCGGCCTGGTTAACTATGTAACATTGGTGCCTGATACTTCGGAAAAGTTTGCCGGTAAAACCGACGTTTATTTAAACGGCTCACTGGTGAAAGTACGTAATTCGGTAGGCGGTCGCGTCAGTCAGATGTTTTATGGCAAAGCAGGGAAATTCGATTATGTAGCAAGCGGCATGGCAGAGGAAACCGGAGAATACAAAGATGCCAAAGGCGATGTGGTTGGGCCCAACTACAGCCTTGGTGAAACAAACACCTATAATGCCTTTGCTAAACTGGGTTATCAGCCAACGCGTAACCAGCGTTTGCAACTGGTATATAACTATTATAGCAGCTTACAGAACAGCAACTTTACGCTGGTGAACGGCAACCCGGCAACAGGTCAGAAAGCTACCGGGGTACTTGGTAAACCGGCAGGCATTCCTACCGGGGCGGCTTACAATCACAACCTGCATTTATCTTACAAGGTTGACAATCTTTTCGCTCATACGAGCCTGAACGCGGATGCTTATTATGAAAAACGCCAGGATGTGTTTTATGTGTCCTTAGGTCGATTTGATGGCGGCGACGGTCAGTCATTAGCACATAATGACAAAGAAGGCGTACGATTATTCCTCCAAACTCCACTGGTCAGCCGTCCGTCGCTGAACGCCAACCTATCCTATGGTATAGATTTGCTGAAAGACAAAACCTCACAACCGCTGGTAGACGGCCGTGTTTGGGTACCGACCATGGACATGACCAACCTGGCGCCATTTGCGCAAGCTGATTTGATGATCATTCGGGACCTGGTGTTCAAAACAGGGTTCAGGTATGAGCGTGTAAATATTGATGTTGACAATTATCGTACATTACGCATCACCAATGCAAGCGGTGCTACGGTAACTCCATCATTTGATGTAACAGGCGGCGTGTTGAAATATAATACCGCCTTGTTTAATGCCGGTTTAAAGTATAATCGTTTTCAGCTGTTCAGCCCTTATATAAGCTTCTCCCAGGGGTTTTCTGTAATGGATATCGGTTTGGCTTTACGCGATGCCAGGGTGAACAGTATTAATAAGATCAATACCGATGCTGTTAAAGTGAATAATTATGAGGCGGGCTTTGAAAGCCGTTATCAAAATCTGGCATTTTCAGCTTCAGCCTATCAAAGCACCTCTAAGTTGGGAATTGAAGTATTATATGATCCGGCCACCGGCTTATTTAATACCGCGCGCAGCCCTGAAAAAATTTACGGTTTTGAATTAGCTGCCAGCTACATATTTAGCCGCCGGTTAACTGTAGGCGGTAGTTACAGTTATACAGAAGGAAAAAGGGACGTTAACCAAAACGGGAAATACGATGACCCGCAAGATGCCTACCTGAATGGCAGGCGCATTTCTGCTCCTAAGATTACCGGTAATGTTACTTATTCACCAATCCGGGTGATGGACATAACCCTGAATTATACAGGAATTGGCAACCGCAACCGTTTCGCAAAAAACGCTGCCGGTATTTACAATGGCAATGAAGGAGCTGTAAAAGCCTATAACCTGTTCAACCTGGCTGCCGGGTATAAAGTAAATAAGAATACCCGGTTGAGCCTGGGCATTGAAAACCTGTTTAATGAAGACTATTTTCCTGCACGTGCGCAATGGTTCATGCAACCGGGATTCTATTCAAAAGGCAGAGGCACGGCGTTTAATTTGGGGATATCAGTAAGATATTAAAGACAGGCCGATCAGCACATCCGCGGTATAGACGGTGAGTGCAGCGTAGCCTTGGCAGAAACAAATGGGAGGCGCAAGGCATTTTTTCAATACAGGATGTGGAGATTAAACCTAATTCATTTTTAATGCTCCATAAAAGCTTTCTGAATTGAAAAGGTATATCCTGAAACAGAAACAACCACATAAACAGAGCAGTGCTTTTTATGTGGTTGTTAAATCGGTTGAGCTAATGGGATATAAATAGCCCGTGCTGATGAAAATTAGAAATACCGTGGAGGCAAAGTGCAGTTTTTAATTACGGACCATTGCCGATTCTTTAACAACCTGATATATACGCCTTCAGAAATCGAGCTTCGCCAACTTACGCGGCTTGAAAAAATGATTCAGAGGCCCGGATCCCTCGCCGGTTTTTACATTCTGCCCTTCTTTGATGGCTATGTTAACGTAAACCCCGGCCGAAGCAATGGCTTCGGTTATGGATTGCCCTCGTGCTATATAAGCTGCGATAGCTGAAGCCAGTGTACAACCTGTTCCGTGTGTGTTTAAGGAGTTTATAAAAGGGTAAGCGAAAGTTTTTCTTACACCTTGCCGATCAGCATATACGTTGTAGAGTTCAAGCCCATCTAAGTGGCCGCCTTTTACAAGAACGGCCTGGCTACCTAAATCTAACAATGCTTCTGCCGCGTTTATCATATCATCAACATTGCCGGCATGTTTGCCCGTTAGTTGAGTTGTTTCATTCAGGTTTGGCGTGAGCAGGGTTACCATTGGAAAAAGTAGCTCCTTCATGGCAAGCAATGCTTCGTTATTTGCCAGTTGTTTTCCGCTGCTTGAGCTGATAACTGGGTCGAGGATGATGGGTAGCGGTTCGTATTTTTTTAAAGCATCGGCTACCGCCTGCACAGTTTCCGCATTTGGCAGCATCCCGATCTTCACTGCCAAAGGCCGGATATCGCTCATTACTGCGCTGATCTGATTTTGCACCATTGCCGGTGGAATAACGTGAATATCAGTTACTCCCAGGGTGTTTTGCGCGGTAATGGCAGTAATGGCTGAGGTGCCGTAACAACCCAGGGCGGCAAAGGTCTTCAAGTCGGCCTGAATGCCCGCACCGCCGCCGCTATCGGAGCCGGCGATGGTTAATACCGAACAATATTGATAATACTGCATCATTTCGTTTTAAAAATTAAAGGCGTTAATGCCCCCTTTTAAACTGAAGGCAGCTATCCCCGACAAAGACCTGGTTTGCTGAGCCGCTATTTTACTGCGTTGCCCGGTTTGACAGATAAATATCAGCTTTTTACCGCTTGGAAAAATATTAGCGTGTTCTTGTAAATCATAAAGCGGGATATTTATTCCTCCTATATTTTCATCGTCAAATTCATAAGTTTCACGTACATCAACCAGGTAAATTTCGTCGGGTGTTTCCGCGTGCCATTTTTTGAAGGTGTCGGCGTCGATTTCATTGGCAGCCCTATCACTTTCAACCGGCTGAGATGTGTTAACCGGGAGTGAAGGCGTTGCGGCAGAAATTTTGAAAACACTGATGCTGTTGTCAAGCGCATTCAGGGTTAATAGTTTACCAGATAGTAGGTCCCCAATACCGCAAATCAATTTAATGGTTTCGTTGGCCATATAAGTACCTATTATACCGGGTAACACGCCAATAACACCAATTTCGGCACAGTTGGGCACTTCATTTTCGGGTGGCGCTTCAGGAAACAGGTCACGATAGCCGGGGCCGCCCTGATGGTTAAACACAGATACCTGTCCCTCAAATTTAAATATTGAGCCAAATACCAGCGGTTTACCAAGGGCGGCGCAGGTATCGTTTACCAGGTAGCGGGTGGCAAAGTTATCAGAGCCATCTATCACCACATCAAAATTGCTTATCAGTTGTTGCGCATTGGCAGCAATAATCCTTTCGGTATAAGCTATCAGCTCCACAAAAGGGTTAAGCTGGTTTAGTTTTTGTTTGGCTATCAAAGCCTTTGGCTGGTCAATATCAGCGGGAGCATATAATATTTGCCGGTGCAGGTTGCTGATATCAACCACGTCATCATCCACAATACCAATGGTGCCTACTCCAGCTGCAACCAGGTATTGCAAAACCGGGCAACCTAAGCCGCCGGCACCTATCATCAGCACCCGGGCTGCTTTTAGTTTTTCCTGTCCGTGCAGGCCCAACTCGGGCAATATCATCTGCCGGTTATACCGTTTCAATTCTTCGCGCTCAAGCATATTCTTAGGTTAAACAGCTATCCCAATCTTTCCAAACCGCTTCGTAACCCTGTTCGGCAATGATCTCTGCAATTTCGGCAGGACTGCGCTCGTCTGAAATTTCGAACTGCTCCAGCGACTCAGGTTCAACAGCATATCCGCCAGGGTTGGTTTTTGAACCAGCGCTTATAGAGGTGATACCCAGCTTGATGATATTATTGCGAAAGTTGGCAGATTCGCGGGTGGATATCGAAAGCTCAACCTCTTCGTTAAACAAACGATAAGCGCAGATCAGTTGTACCAGTTCGCGGTCATTCATCTCAACTTTAGGTTCAAGCCCGCCGCTAAAAGGCCTTAACCTTGGGAACGAAAGGCTGTATTTAGTTTGCCAGTATTTTTTCTCAAGGTAATTAAGGTGCATCGCGGTGAAAAAACAATCGGTGCGCCAGTCTTCCAAACCTATTAAAACGCCCAGCCCCATTTTATGGATCCCGGCCTGGCCCAACCTGTCGGGCGTTTCCACCCGGTATTTAAAGTTAGATTTTTTGCCTTTGGGATGGTGTTTTTTGTAATCCTCTTTATGATAAGTTTCCTGGTATACCAGCACGGTATTGAGGCCATAAGGCGTTAGCTGTTGATAATCTTCCAGATCCATCGGTTGCGCCTCCATCGAGATATGTGCAAAATGCGGCCTGATCAATTCGAGCACTTTTTTAAAATAATCAACATGCACATTCACATTGTCCTCGCCGGTTACCAGTAATACATGCTCATAGCCCATCTTTTTAATAACGGCCACTTCCTGCATAATTTCCATTGGCGAAAGCGTTTTGCGTTTTACCTTGTTATCGTAACTAAAGCCGCAATAAGTACAGATGTTACTGCATTCGTTGGATAGATAAAGCGGCACGTACATCTGCAGCACCTTACCAAAACGTTTCAGGGTCAGGCGCTGGCTGATCTGCGCCATTTGCTCCAGGTAGGGGGCTGCAGCAGGTGATACCAGGGCCTTAAAATCCTCCAAAGTTCGTTTATCGGCGGCCAGGGCGCGTTCAACATCCGCGCTGGTTTTAGCGTAGATACTGGCCTTGGTATCATCCCAGTTATAGGTTTCAAAAATGTCGTTAAAACTACTCATCTAAAAAAGAAGTTAGTGGACTACTTGCCATAGCATGTGATACCGGTTGTGCCAGTTTTGCTTCAAAAGCCATCCGGCCGGCTTCAACGGCCAGTTTAAATGCTTCGGCCATTTGTACAGGATTACTTGATACCGCGATGGCGGTGTTTACCAGTACGGCGTCGGCGCCTATTTCAAGCGCTTTGGCTGCATCAGACGGAGCGCCTATACCCGCATCAACAATAACGGGTACGCTGCTTTGGCTGATGATGATCTCTAAAAAATCGATGGTTTTAAGCCCCTTATTGCTACCTATGGGCGAGCCTAAAGGCATTACAGCCGCAGTACCGGCTTCTTCAAGCCTTTTGCATAATACGGGGTCGGCATGGATATAGGGCAATACTATAAAACCCAGTTTCGCCAGTTCTTCGGTAGCTTTTAGGGTTTCTATAGGGTCGGGCATCAGGTATTTGGGATCGGGATGGATCTCCAACTTTATCCAGTTGGTTTCCAGCGCCTCGCGGGCAAGCTGGGCAGCAAACACAGCCTCCTTAGCGTTCCGTACACCTGAGGTATTGGGCAGCAGATTAATATGCGGATATTTTAAACGCAGCAACAGATCGTCGTTGTCGTTGTTTTTTACATCAACACGCTTTAGGGCTACGGTTACCAGTTCAGAGCCTGAGGCCAGCAATGCCTCCTCCATCATGGCAGGCGAGTTAAATTTGCCGGTGCCTGAAAATAAGCGCGACTGAAAAGTTTTATCAGCGATGGTTAACATAGTGTTGATTTTAAGCTTCGTTAAACGAAGGTTGATTTAAATGATGGTATAATTCCGAAACCACTTGCCTGGCGTTGGTGGCGTGGGTGATGGCGCCGGACAGCGCAACACCATATACGCCGCTTTGTATGATCAGCGGTATATCGGCCGGCACAATGCCGCCGATAGCGATTACCGGGATCCTCATATTTGCAAGACGCATCTGATCCATGATATCCCGGTAACCGTCCAGCCCCAAAATAGGGCTCAGCTTTTGTTTGGTAGTTGTAAAACGGTAAGGGCCAAGGCCGATATAGTCGGCGCCCTCGGCAACGCGCTGTTTTACATGCGCAAATGTATTGGCCGTACCACCGATGATCATATCATGGCCAACAATCTGACGGGCCTGTTGTATGGGCATATCCTGTAAACCCAGGTGCAGCCCGTGGGCACCCGCCTTTTTTGCAATTTCAGGATGGTCGTTCACTATTAATCTGGCACCGTACCCGTCACAAAGTTTAACGGCCTCGATGGCATATTGCAGAATGATGTCTTCGGGCTGATCTTTAACCCTCAACTGTATCCATTTACAGCCCGCATCCAAAGCCGCTTTGATAGCGCTAAGGTGCGTGCCATTTTGAGATTGTTGAGAGATATAATGCAGTTTATCAATCATGGATTTAATTGTTCGGTTTGTTTTTTAATGCTTATAAAATTGAAAACAGCCTGCTTGGGATCTTGCCAGATAGCACCCAAAACCGCCGCTCCGTCAAAATTCATTTTTTTTAGCAGGTTTAAATTGGTTATATCCACGCCGCCAAGCGCTATTATTTTTGGTCCGGACTTATTACGGTCTAAACAAAAACCGGCAGGCAGCATGCTTTGATAACCTTGCTTGGATATGCTATTGAACACCGGGCTTAAAAATGTGTACTCAAAATGTTTTAGTGAGGATGTGGCGCTAACATCATGTACCGAAGTACTCAATCGGTAACCCTGATTAAGCTGAATATTTAAATCCAGGTGGTCGCTTTTGATACGATTCTTTTCGGGATAATGTAAATAGTGCATCTCAAAAACTTTGGCCAGCCTATGATGCTGATGACAAACTATAGCATGATGATAGGCCTGGTCAATCTGAGTAATCAGATTGGTACATTGATCGAGATCCCAACCTGGTTTGCGCAGGTGGAAACGCTGTAAACCGGCCCCGAACAAGCGGTTGACTATTTGTGCTTCATCTGTCACAGTATCCGGGGCCGATATCACGATCAATTCCATTACAGGTATATTTCGCTGCCTTTTTCGGCAAACTCCTTCGATTTTTGTTCCATGCCCCTGGTTAGTGCGTCGGCTTCGTTAACACCGTTCTCTTTGGCAAAGTCGCGTACATCCTGGGTTATTTTCATCGAGCAGAAGTTCGGCCCGCACATCGAGCAAAAGTGCGCGATCTTGGCTCCCTCGGCAGGCAGGGTTTCATCATGAAATTCTTTAGCCGTATCCGGATCCAACGACAGGTTAAACTGATCTTCCCACCTGAACTCGAAACGTGCCTTGCTCAACGCATTGTCGCGATACTGCGCACCGGGATGACCTTTGGCTAAATCGGCAGCATGGGCAGCAATTTTGTACGTGATCACGCCGTCTTTAACATCTTTTTTGTTGGGCAAACCCAGGTGTTCTTTAGGGGTCACATAGCACAACATAGCGGTACCGAACCAACCGATCATGGCAGCGCCGATAGCCGAAGTAATATGATCATAACCCGGAGCGATATCGGTAGTTAACGGGCCTAAAGTGTAAAAAGGCGCTTCAGAACAATGCTTTAATTGTTTCTCCATGTTCTCTTTGATGAGGTGCATGGGTACGTGGCCGGGGCCTTCAATAATGGTTTGCACATCGTGCTTCCAGGCTATTTTGGTCAGCTCGCCCAGGGTTTCCAGCTCGCCAAACTGCGCGGCATCGTTGGCATCGGCAATACAGCCGGGGCGCAAGCCATCGCCCAGCGAGAAGGCGACATCATACGCTTTCATGATCTCGCAGATCTCTTCAAAATGCGTGTACAGGAAATTCTCTTTATGATGGGCCAGGCACCATTTGGCCATGATAGAACCACCGCGCGATACGATACCGGTAATACGTTTGGCCGTTAAAGGCACATAGCGAAGCAACACGCCCGCATGGATAGTGAAATAATCAACACCCTGCTCTGCCTGTTCTATCAGCGTATCCCTGAACAGTTCCCAGGTCAGGTCTTCGGCTTTGCCGTTCACTTTTTCGAGCGCCTGGTAAATAGGCACGGTACCTATGGGCACAGGTGTGTTGCGGATGATCCATTCGCGGGTTTCGTGAATGTTTTTACCTGTCGACAGGTCCATAATGGTATCGGCTCCCCAGCGGCATGCCCAAACGGCTTTTTCTACTTCTTCTTCAATACTCGAGGTAACTGCCGAGTTGCCGATGTTGGCATTGATCTTAACCAAAAAATTACGGCCAATGATCATCGGTTCACTTTCGGGGTGATTGATATTTGATGGGATAACAGCCCGACCGGCGGCTACCTCTTGTCGTACAAATTCGGGCGTAATGTAACCTTTAGGTGTGTTGGCACCAAAGCTATGGCCCTGATGCTGTTGGCTCATTACATCGTATTGCCCGTTCAACTGTTGTTTCAGCAGATCGATGCGTTGGTTTTCGCGTATGGCAATGTACTCCATTTCGGGTGTAACGATACCCTTTTTTGCGTAATGCAGTTGTGATACATTCATGCCTGCTTTGGCGCGGAAAGGTTTACTTTGGTAGCCAAAACGTAAATGATCAAGCTCTTTACTGTTTAAGCGTTCGCGGCCATATGCTGATGATATGCTATCCAGCAGCTCGACATCACCACGCGAAGTGATCCATTTTTCGCGCAGGCGGGGTAAACCTTTTTTAACATCGATGGCTATGTTTGGATCGGTATAAGGGCCGCTGGTATCGTAAACAGTTACCGGGGCGTTGGGCTCGGTTTCGCCAAAACGGCCATGTAGTTGGGTGTCGTTCAGGCTTATTTCGCGCATGGCCACGTCAATGTCGTGTAATTGCCCTTTAACGTAAATCTTACGCGAGGCTGGAAACGGTGTTTGCGTGATGGCTTGTGCTGTAGGTGTTTTTTCTGTTTTCATAAAAGGCTATTGGGTGTTTATCCTCCCTGGGTGGCTTTAATAATGATGATTTTATCGCCCCGATTGAGCTTGTGGTTTTCCCATTGGGTTTTGGGAACAATAGCTTCGTTGATGGCAATGGCCAGCCCCCGGTCAGGGTGCTGCAAGACATCAGCGAGCAAAGCCTGCACATTGCAGTTATCAGGCACAATAAAATTTTGTTGATTAACGGTTACTTCCATTACGTTGCATTAAAATTTCAACTGTAGGAATGTCCCCGTATTAGGAAAGAAAAAACAACACCAATAGTGTTATCGTCACTTTTCCCTTCGCCAGCATTACCCGGATCAGGTTCAAAGGGTATTATCTCAGTCCGTCAGGACACCCCTAAAGTTGCAGTAAAGCTAAAGGAATAAAATTGATTAATCCAAATCAATTTTATGTTAAGACTATCTGGTTACTATTGATGGTAATTTGTTTTAACGTGTAAGTGTGTTGAATGTCAAACGATTGAATGGTATTAATACTGGCGAAAATAATTTTAAAACATCAGGCAAGCTATCATCGGCTTAGCCTAAAATCCATGAAATAATAGACTACTCTCAACCTGATGTCAAATAATTGTTAATCGGCAAAATCGGGCCGGTCAATAAAAATAAGTGTCTTATCTTAGCTGCAACTGAAGTATGAACGCATTAGTTGATTTAATACAAACCTATGGGCTGTGGCTGGTATTTTTGATCACTCTTTTACAGAGTGTTGGATTGCCGCTGCCTGCATTTGCAGTATTGATTGTAACTACTGCTGTAACGCCTGCAACCGAAGCTAATATCATCATACTCATTTTAACCGGATCACTGGGTACCTTAGCAGGCGACCTTATATTATATTTTGCCGGGAAGAGATACGGAACAGGGATCCTTGGGAAATTATGTAAAATTTCTATGTCACCGGATACCTGTGTTCGCAGTACCGGCGATATTTTTGAACGCTACGGCGCCCCGGCGTTAACCATTGTTAAATTTATTCCGGGGCTGTCAACACTGGCACCTGTTGTTGCCGGAGTTTATGCAATGCGGGTGACATTATTTGTGTTTTTTTCATCTATCGCAGCACTTATCTATCTCGGCGCGGCGGTGACGCTGGGTGCAGTTTTTCGGCACCAGGTTGATGGCTTGATCGCTGCATTAAGTCATTATGGCACGATGGGCGGTTTATTTGTCGTCGTGCTGTTCGGTTTATACCTTTTGTTCAAATGGCTGCGTCGTTATCGCCTTATCAGGCAGTTTGAAACGGATAGGTTAACTGTGAATGATTTGATAGAACTGATTGACGGAGAATCGAACCCTGTGATACTTGATGCACGCCCGATAGATCAGCGCACAAGAAATGGATTTATACCGGGCTCAGTTCCCATAGACGAAAACAGTTTTAATGATATTGCCGACCGATATGCCGGGCATAAGGAGATTGTTATTTACTGTTCGTGCCCCAATGAAATAACCGCTGCAAGGTATGCCGAGAAATTGCGTAAAGTTGGCCTGAAGCGCATCCGGCCTTTAGTAGGAGGGATTGATGCATGGGCCCAATCAGGCCAGCAGGTTACATTTCTTTAATGCCAGTTCAAATTCAATTGTTTAATGTAAAGACGCATCACATGGGTCTTCCGCATACAGATTCCTGATGTTCATGAACTGTAAAGCAGCTTGACCTATGGGAGACGCATGTGATGCGTCTCTACATAAAAGCAATATCAGCGCTTGTTGCAAACGACCGCAAGATTAAAGCAATAAGCCCCCGCTAAATCTCTCCCGGAAGGGGAGACTTTTTGATGTGCATTTTTTTAAGCCCTCCCTTCCGGGGAGGGTTTGGGTGGGGCTTTACCCATTCCCTACACGCTGCATTTCATCGGCCGCGCCGTTGTCGCGCTTGGCCGTTTTGAAGGTTTTGCCGAAACGATAGGTGAACGCGAGCACCACTACGCGGCTATCGCGCTTAATCTTAAAATACTCGGTGGCGTTGGGGAACTGCGTTAAGCCTTCCATGGCATTGGTATAGAATATATCGCGCATGCTCAACTTCAGGGTGGCCTTCTTTTTAAATACCGACATGCCCAGCCCTGCCGAGAGCTGCCCGGTAGGGTATAGCCGTTCCTGCACATCGTTGCGGGCGCGGGTGGTGTAAAAGCCCGATACCTCGCCCGTAAAACGTTTGCCCATGGTGAACTGGTTGCTGGCATTGAGGTTAAGCTGGTTAATATCTGATGTGTAATGATTGCCGTTAAAACCGCTCAGTTTTTTGTAATTGTACAGCGCCTGTGCTGTAAGCGTCCACCAGTTGGTGGGGGAGGCCGTGATAGCTTCGGATACGCCGATGATATACGTGCGCCCCACGTTGCCCTGTGTATACAGCAAAATACCCGCAAGGGTAGGGTCGCTCAAAAAGATCTGCGAAAAGTAGTTGTTGATATTGCTGTAAGATACCGTGGTGGTGAGCAGGTTTTTGTATTGATGGCTCAGCTCCAGGTTCCAGCTGTATTGAGGTAAAATATAAGGGTTGCCCGTTTGATAAGTGTACTTGTTAATGATAAAATAAAATGGGTTAAGCGTTTGGTAAACCGGGCGATCAATACGGCGGCTTACCGTTAAAGTAAAGCTATTTGCAGTATCGGCCTGGTAACTGAAATAGCCGCTGGGAAAAAAGCTGCCGTAGTTGCGCGAAAAGGCCGAATCTTTTTGCAGCACATTACCCAGTTGATGGGCGTGATAATCGGTATGCTCATAACGTAAGCCTACCTGATAGGAAATGGCCTTATGCTTGCGCTCCCATTGCGTGTAAACCGCGTGGATGTTCTCACTGTAAAGGAAATGGTTACTGCGGGTCAGGTCATCAGTCCATTGGCCCGCATTGAGGTTTTGGTAACCGGCGGAGTTATCGGTACTGCTGTGTGCCGATTTCCAGCCCGCCTGAAATTGGCCATCGCTGTCGGTTTTAAGCGTATAGTCGGCTTTGCCAGTGAATATGTTGATGGTGGTGGGGATGTTGGCGCGTGTAGATTCGTTATAACCGCCGGTGGTTTGCAGGCGGTTGTTGAAATTCTGGTCGCTGGTAATGTTGTAGTGCAGCCAGTCGGCATCAGCGCTGATGTCCTGGTTTTTGCTGATGGCATGGCGGAGGCTCAGGCTCACCTGGCCGTTTTTAAACCGGCTGTTATTGGCGTTATCGGTAGCGATGACCGAATCTGCCGCACCACTGGAGTTGAGCCAGCGCGCCGAAGCCGTATTGTTACCCTCGCGGTGGATCATGGTTCCGCCAAGCACAATGCCAACCGTGGCTTTAGGCGAAACTTCATAGTCCAGCCCCGCTTTGGCCGTATTGTTCAGCAGTGTGCCGGTGAAGTGCGATGGCTGGTCCAGCGTTGCGGTGGTCGCCCCGTCGGCGCCGGTGTATTTGCGCAGCGCGTACAGGTTGGTAAGGTATTTTTGCCGGCTGATATTGTAATTAAAGAAAGTGCTGACGCGCCCGGCGCGGTAATTGAGCGTGAGCGTGTTATTGGTTTTGAAGTAAACACCCTGCGCCGCCGTGGCCGTAACCGACCCGTTGAAACCCTTTTGCCGGTTCTTTTTGGTTTTAATGTTGATGATCCCCGCATTGCCGCTGGCATCATACCTGGCCGTAGGGTTGGCAATCAGCTCAATCTGCGCTACCTGGGTGGAGCTCATGCTGCTGAGCAGGTTGTTGAGGTCGGCACCGGAGAGATAGGTAGGTTTGCCGTCTATCATCACCAGCACCCCGGGCTTGCCTTGTAAAGAAATGCCGCCATTACGGTCGACCATTACCCCCGGCGATTTCTCCAATACTTCCAGAACCGTAGCCCCCACGTTGGTTACCGAGGCATCAACGTTTACGATCACCTTTCCCTGCTTCATTTCTACCGGCGGCGTTTTGGCGGTGATGTTCACCTCTTTCAGTGCGGTGCTAAGGGCTTGTATGCGGATGGTATCCTGCTTTATATTCTCCGCAATGGTATAGCTGCGGGTGGTTAGGGGCTGATATCCCGTATAAGTTACCAAGAAGCTGAATGCTCCCTGCGCAATGTTCTGAAACCGGGCTTCGCCGCGGGCATTAGTTACAATAATTCTGGCCTGCTTATTAGCCTGTATCAGTTTAATGGTGGCGCCATCGGCGGGCTGGGCATTTTCTTTAACAACTATCAGCGTAAACTGCTGCGCAAAGCCGCCCAGGGGTAACAGGGCCAGTAGAAAGAGTAAAAGTGTACGGGTCATTCAGTCAATTCAAATAATCCCGTAAGATAATCAGGCTGAGGTAGATGTTTGCAATTTAAGGTGCGAAAATATGGGTGAAAATCACTTTTTTACTTTGAAAGTCACGTGTATACCGCATCGCAACCCAACCCTGCATACCCGCGCCAGTTTGGGAAACTATCAACATTAACGCCTTACGCGGTTTAAATTAAAGGCAACCAGGTATTCGTACACCGGCTCGGGGGCGAAACGATCCAACGGTATCACTGTTTGTGCCTTCATCACCTGGTTCAATTGCGTTTTTACCAGGGCAAAAGTCGCTTTTAACAGTTCGGGCAGTACGCTTGTCGCTACTGTGGGATAGTACTGTTTCTCAAAAGCTTTTTTCTCAGCGGCGGTAGCCATTTGTACCTCCCAATGCTCATCGGGTTTAAAACCATTCTCCAAAGCGGTATTACCCAGGTCATAAATATATTCGCTGGCTTTGTAGTGTGCTGTTTGTTTATCGGTCATTCTGATATTTATTGTATGAGGATTTATCTTGTTTATTGTTGCAATGGTTAATTAAGCCTTAGCTCGCTTTAGCGACTTTGACAGCGGTAGGCCCTTTTTGCCCCTGTTCTATTTCAAAGGTAACTTTGTCATTTTCTTTGATGGCAAAAGAAGCCGCGTTGACATGAACAAAAATGCTTTCCTGGGTTTGCAGATCTTTGATGAAACCGAACCCTTTAGATTCATTAAAGAATGTTACTGTGCCTTTTCTTACAATTTCTACTTCAACTTCCTCCTGTTTTGGCGTACCAATGAGGATGTCCTGCGCCAATACCTTTTTCCGATTACCGGGGTCCTGGGGCACGGAGGTAATGTTGCCGTTTGCGTCAACATAAGCCAGCATATCTTCAAAGCCCTGTCCTTTAACAGCGTTGGCTTTACGATCTTCGGCCTTTTCTTTTTTGTCCTGTTGTTTTTTGAGCTTTTTCTTTTCGCGCTCTTTCTTGTTAAATGTTTCGGTGGATCTACCCATGTTTTTGATTAAGTGTAACAAAAAAGCATCCCCCCGGATGGGAGGATGCTTTTAAAATGATGATATAGTGATTAAGCTATTTTTACATTTACTGCATTCGGACCTTTACGGCCTTCTTCAACGTCATAACTAACGGCGCTGTTCTCACGAACATTGTCAATCAGACCTGTTGAATGAACGAAGATTTCGCTGCCACCATTGTTAGGTGTGATAAATCCGAAACCTTTGGCTTCATTAAAAAATTTTACTGTTCCTTGTTGCATTATATTGTTGTTAATAAGTGTGCAATATAACTTTAATTATTGGTATATTTTACTTTTCGTAAAATTATTTAACATTTATTTAATTGATTGCTGCCGAAAAGGGCCTGGAGCGTTGTTTAATGGATGTTTTTGAGTCTTCTTTAGTTTTTAAAAAACTTGGTGTGCATTTTGATAAATGGTGTGCATAGCCGGCATGCTGCTCTTTTGGCTTTGCATCTCTTGTTGTGATCATTGCAACCGTGAAGTTGGTGTAAATAAAACTTTATTTACCTGAACACGGGGCCATAAGCATGGGCGCTTGCGGCAGCGTGAGAGGACACTTGCGGCAGCCGAGCGTGTACTTTGAGAGTCACGAGTATGCAACCGCTCTTTGTCGGCGACGCACACTCGTGCCTGATTGGGTTGGAATTTGCTTTAGTAAGGTGGCGGTACCTTTTGGAAATCAGGTTGATATAGAGCAGAATTCTGTTAGCCTTATGGCGTTTATTTCTCAGCCCTTCTTCCCGTAGTAATGCCCACACGGTTCCAGGCATTCATAGCAATAATTGCCATCATAACCTCGGTAGTGTACTGTTGGCCAAGTAGTTCAATAGCAGTGTCATATACTTTATCAGATACATGCTTGCCTGCTATCAAAGTCATCTCTTCGGCCAGGGCTAATATGGCCTGTTCTTCTTTTGAAAAAAAGTTAGTTTCCCGCCATACAGGTAACAAAATAATGCGTTGCGCACTCTCGCCTAAAGCGATGGCATCCTTACTATGTTTATCAATACAATAAGCACATCCGTTTAATTGGGAAACCCGTATTTTTATCATTTCCCAGTGCAGTTTTGATAGCGAAGATGTTGCCAGGTATCGCTCTAATCCCATCATCGCGTCAAATGCCTTTGCGTCGGCATCCTTTAAAAATTTGCGTTTATACATATTTGTTGTTAAAATATTATGCTCGTTTAATGATAAATCAATTTCCAATTTTTACTGATCCGATCTTCGGATAATTGCAGGTGATTTTCGCATTCGATATTTGATTATAAAAATATATTTTTACCGGACTATCAAAATCGTCCAATTTGAATATAATAGGTAGTCCAATTTGATATGTATTCACTTGCAAGTCTAATTATCATTAGTTCAAATTCTGTTGAGCCGGTTTACCAGCAAATAGCGAATCAATTGTTGAAACTGATTAAAGGCGGAACATTAACTACAGGGCACCGCTTACCGAGTACCCGGGAATTATCCGAACAACTGAAAGTTCACAGAAAGACTATCGTACGCGCATACGATGAATTGTTAGTGCAAGGCTGGCTACAATCCGAAACCGGAAACGGCACTTTCGTAAGTGAAAAATTGCCATTTATAGCGCCGGAAAAATTAATGGCGAGGTCTACCCAAAAAGGGAGCAACTTAAAAACAGCCGGCTATAACATTGACAATGCCGACCATTTAGCCAGAAAGCTTATAAAACATACCAGCCAATATCATTTAGATGATGGTTATCCTGATGGTCGCTTAGCGCCGTTGACTGACTTATCAAGGGCTTACCGCACGCAACTACGGGCAGGCAACCAATATGTCCGTTTAGGGTATGGCGACCCTAAAGGTTCAATATGGCTTCGCGAAGAATTATGTACTTATTTTGCCGAAACCAGGGGATTGAATATCACTTCTGAAAATATACTGATCACCCGCGGCACCATCATGGGATTATATCTGGTGTCAACAGCCTTACTTAAGCCCGGCGATAACATTGTTATTGGCGACTTAGGCTGGACCGGGGCAAATATGAATTTTTTACAGGCGGGGGCAAACGTTATAAAAATACCGGTTGACGGACATGGAATAATAGTAGATGAATTGCGTGAAATTTGTCGGGTAAAGCCTATCCGTATGGTGTATGTTACTCCACACCATAATTACCCTACTACAGTAGCCTTGCGGGCAGACAGACGGATGCAGCTATTGCAACTGGCAAAGGAATTTGATTTTATTGTTTTCGAGGATGATTACGATTATGATTTTCATTATCAAAACAAGCCTTTACAACCATTGGCTGGCGCAGATGTTACCGGGCACGTGCTTTATTGCGGGTCGTTTACTAAAGCCATCGCCCCGGCATTTCGTATCGGTTACCTGGTTGGCCCCGAAAATGTAATACAGCGGTTAGCAATTTTACGCCGTATTGTAGATCGGCAGGGCGACAATCTGGTGGAAAACGCGGTAGCCGAGTTACTGCAATTAGGCATCATACAAAAACATGTACGTAAATCATTGCGGGCTTATCATGAGCGGCGGGACCTATTCTGTGAGTTATTAAAATATCACCTGCAAGACAAAGTTGATTTCAAAATGCCCGAAGGCGGAATGGCATTATGGGCAACGTTTGACCAATCAATTAACATTTACGACCTGCAAAAACAGGCCCTGGCCAGGGATATTTATATTAATGATGGTTCGGGTCAATTTACGCGCCAGTCGGCCGAACAATCACTTCGATTGGGTTTCGCATCCTCAACTGTTACAGAATTGGAATATATAGCCGAAACTCTCGGAAAATTAACATCATGCCAGGTAAGCTTAAAATGAAGAAAAATGTATTTTAACGAAAAAATAGCATTGATAACAGGAGCCAGCAGCGGAATAGGTCGCGCTATTGCCGAAGCATTAAATAAGGGAGGCTACAGGCTGATACTGGCGGCACGCCGGGAGGAAAAATTGAAGGAGCTACAATCTGAATTTGTAGATATTATTCCCGGTGATCTTTCCTCTGCCGGTTACCAGGATGCATTGGTAGAATATATTTACAAAACTTACGGAAAATGTGATTATCTGTTCAATTGCGCGGGAACGCTTCATACCGGCACCATAGCGGAAACGGATATTGATAAAATGACCGGAATGTTGCGGTTAAACATTGAAGCTACCTTCAGGTTAACTTATTCTTTACTCAAGCGTTTCAAAATTCAGGGATATGGGCATGTGATCAATTTGTCGAGCGTGCTGGGTACCAAAGTACGCCCTACGGCCGGCGCATATGCAGCCACCAAATTTGCTATCGAAGCACTATCTGAAGCTTTACGCATGGAACTTGCCGGAACAGACATCCAGGTATCCTGTATAGAGCCCGGCCTGGTGATGACCGAACTTCACAACGACTGGGAGGTTCATCCTAAAGATAGTATGCAAATACATGAACCTTTAAATGTCGCTGATGTTGTCGAGGCGGTTTTCTATATCCTGCGACAACCCGCTCATGTACGAATACCCAAATTGATGATTTTACCAAAGGATCATTTGATATAATGCAGAGGATTTTAATGAGATAACTGTAACATGCATTTAGTAGTTCACTTATTCTACGCTCTTAAACAAATTTGCTTTGTAGGTTAATCCAATTGGTAAATCAATATCAGCGATTCTTACGAAATTACCTTCAATATATTGAATAAGATGCTTATTAATAATAATGGAACGGTGGATGCGGATAAATTCATAATTTGGAAGTAGTGCTTCGAGTTTGCCCAGGGCCATGTATGAAACATAAGTATGGTTGGGTGTGTGTACTTTAACGTAGTCACCTAAACCCTCAATATAAATGATAGATGAAAGGTTAATTTTTACTAACTTTTTATCAATCTTCAAAAAGATATTTGTTATTTCAGCCGTTGGTTGATTGATTCGTTGAGATTCATTTTTATTCAGACCGACCTTTTGAACTGCCTTCAGGAAACGCTCAAACATGACCGGCTTAACCAGATAATCCGTAGCCTCTATTTCAAAAGCTTCAACGGCATATTCGGTGTATGCCGTGATGAAAATAACTTTCGGATGGGTTTTCAAGGATTTTATAAAATTAAGTCCACTGATTCCTGGCATTTCGATGTCGATAAAGATCACCTCTACCCGGTGCTGATGCAAAGCAGTAAATGCTTCAACGGCTGTCGGGTAACTTCCTAAACAATGCAGATCAGGCATCTGTTCGATATAGGAAACTATCAGCTGCCTTGCCAGTGGCTCATCATCAACTACTATGCAATTAATCATTTAAAGGGTCTAATTGAATGGTCAAACTTACCGTGAAAGTTTCTTCTTCCTCAAAAATAATTAGCTCATGCCGGCCAGCGTAAAGCAAGTCGAGTCGTTTTCGCACATTTAGCAGACCAATACCACTTTGCGATTTGTCATAGTTATCATTAGCAGGAAGCTTGGCATTGGATGTTTGAAAAATCAGTTCGTTTTCATCGACCGCCAAAATCAATTTTACCCAATTGTCCATGATATCCCGATGTAGGGCGTGCTTGAAAGTATTCTCGATTAGTGGCATAAACAGCAATGGCTCAATTTTTATATTGTCAATATCACCCTGGACAGCAAAGTCAATTATATCAGGCTTGGTATGGCGTAAATTTTCGAGGCTGATATAGCTTTTAATAAAATCTATCTCCTGTTGTAATGATACTCTTTCATGACGAGTGTCATAAAGCACGTAACGCATAATTTCTGAGAGATCCTTAATCATCAATGGCGTTTTAGGAGAATGATGAACACTCAACGAATACATATTATTAAGAGTGTTAAAGAAAAAATGTGGTCGAATCTGTGATTTTAAATGGTTGAGTTCAAGCTTTAATTTTTCGGTTTCCAGCGTACTGACCTTATATTGCTGCTTGAATAGCAGCTTAATAATATATAAAGAAGTAGCTGCCAATATAACGAGAATAGTAATGCCAATATCCGTATTAAAATACCCCTGAGTAAAATCTAAAGGCCGGGCACCACTGATATTGTTCCGGTAAACTTCCGGTATAAAAGGCATGTACATAACGGCTAATATTCCGAATCGCTCATTTAAACCATATAAAACAAAATATATCGGTAATAGAATAATAAACATCCAATAGCGCTTTTTCCCGATTGTAACGGGTAAATACCAGCGATAAAGTAAAATGATAACAGGTAATTGCAAAATATTGATTACAACATAACCAAATGAGTTTGCCAATGTATGCTGAGACCAGGTTGCTAAGCCTACTGCAAATGGGCTCAAAATACTAATCACAAATAAGTAAGATGTTTCGGCAACTAAGCCCTTCTGTTTATAATTAAGCGTAGCAAATGGCATGGCTCAATTTACACTTATTAAATAATAAGCAATAGAATTTTCGATGAACACCTTGTTCTGCATGTTGAACTATTAAAAGACAGGATTCAACAGGCGGGTAAACAAGTTGGTCTAATTTATTTAGCTTACCGGGTTCAAGGAGTCATTTTTGTTTTATATAAACCAATTCCATATAACTTATACTTAATTGTCATTATTATGAAACACTTCCTTTGCGCAAAGCTATCCTGTGTATTATTATTTCTGCTGACAAGCACCGCAGGTTTTGGTGAAACACGGTATGAAAAGATCGCAATTTACGATAAGATATGGGGTTTTTTAAAATATCATCATCCATCAGTAGCTCGCGGGATAGTTGACTGGGATTCTGTTTATGTGCATGATATTGATAAAATGCAAAACGCATCTGTAAGCGAGCTTAACAAGATGCTAATTACTACCATAGACAACCTCGGACCCATCCCCCAAAATAAGCCTCGACCAACTGTCGATACGTTATTTACGCTAAATCATAATTTGGGTTGGATAGCAAATTCGAAATACATCAGTCATCAGCTTCAAAATAAACTAAAAGAAATATACGTCTATCGTAATCAAGGTGCTAATAAATACATAAAACAAAATTATGAAGCGGCTGACTACAGCGGCGAAAAAAAATACCAAAACATGATTCTTCCAAATGAACAGTACCGTTTGTTATTTTTAGCCCGTTTCTGGAATGCCATCAATTACTTTGCACCATATAAATACCTTATTGGCGAGGATTGGAACAATGTCCTTACTCGGTTTATCCCAAAATTGATCAATACAAAAGATATTCTCTCTTATTATAGAGCCATGCTTCAACTTACCGTTACCCTCAACGATGGTCATGCACAGTTTAGTTTCGAGGATGGGGATAATACATCGATAAATAATCTTGTTTTTGGTAAATACACCGCACCAGTTTATGCAAAAATTGTAGATAATACGGTGATAATAACCAAATTGGTCAACGGCACTTTAACACACAAAGCCCGTTTACAGAAGGGAGATATTGTATTAAGTATTGACAATAGTCCTGTTGGTGTAAGAATGAAACAATTTAGGGCTTATGTTTCGGGATCGAACAATGCATCACGTAACCATTATCTGTCCTGGGTATTATTCAATACCCCAAAAGCTTACCAAAAACTGAAAATTAAAAGGGGAGTCCGGATAATGGACGTTAAAGTAAAATGTATTTTACCATCACAGCGGGATTGGCGGGACTTAACCGAATATCAATCTAATGCGACCGGATACAAAACAGTTGGAAATTCTATCGCTTATGTATACGCCGCACAAATTTGGAGCGGGAATTTGGATACCATAAAAAATCTGATCAGAAGCAAGAAAGCAGTAATATTTGACGTACGTAATTATCCACAAAATGATGCTTTTTACAATATATTCGGCATGTTTCTGCCAAATCCTAAATCAATAGATTACTCTTTGCTAATGATTCCTGACAATCCTGGTTATTTTACCTGGAAACAGTCCGCTAAGATGGGTGAAATCAATAAAACACCCTATAAGGGACAGGTGATTGTATTGGCTGACGAAAGAAACCAAAGCCAAGGGGAGTATTCAGTAATGTGTTTTCAGACCATTCCGGGTGCTGTGACCATTGGCAGCCAAACAGCCGGGGCCGATGGCGTTAAAATTGGCATACCCGTTGGTGGGAAAATGGTTATATCTTATTCCAGCTACGGAGTTTACTATACTAATAAAACGCCAACACAAAGGCGTGGCGTCAAAATTGACATATATGTCAAAAAGACTGTGGAAAGTGTTATAAGGAGTGATGATTTGGTTTTGGCTCGAGCCTTGTCATACTTAAAAAGTAAAGGGATCGATTGATAGTGTCCAGATCCTAAAACAGGTTTACAGATTAAAATCCACAAGTACGCCATGCTCTTTGCCGACGCCGCATACTTGAGCCGGTTATAGGCCAATAGCGAGCAAATTAATTATGGTTCAAGCCAGGTGAGCAAGCCATTCGCCCGAACCCTTAAATTAAATGCGAAAAGTCGGGCAACTCCCGACTTTTCGCATTTGATAATATATTTGAATTGAACTTCAGCTCAATGGCCTATTTACGCTTCGACAGCCTGATGACGTTGACAGAGTAAGGCTGAAAGGTGTGTTTGAATGACCGGCCAAGTCCCGTTATGGTCGACGTAACCGGGACGATTTTTGTTGGCTCATCAATGGTATTGGTATCTTCCGGCTTATCGCCCTTTAGTACTACCAGGGTGCCATTTGCAGCTACATCTCCGCCTTTCAGGTTGATGGTGATTTCCCGGGCCATATCATCGGTATTAACCACCTTCAGGTATACGTTTTTGGCATCCCGGGTACAAACAAAAAATAACGCCGGACGCTCGGCTTTAGGGCGCCGCGCGTTTGCCGGCCAATGGCTTATGCCGGCCGTGTCTTTAACTGCCGGTTTGCGTAGGGGGGCATTTTCTGCTGTTATTGGCACCACCTTAGTGCCAAGGTAGCTGCCGAACATTTTTTGTACGTAATAGGATGGCGATCCATAACTTTTAAGGGCAGTGTAACCAATCAGATCAGAATCCCATTGCCATGCTTTAGACTGGCCGTTGCCTGCCTGGTTTACGTTCACAAATAATGGTGCATAGCATGACCGCTCCACCAGGTCGCTGTTGCGTTCCATCCCGGTCATCCAGGCGGCATCTCCGAGGGCGGCATTCAGGTTAGTGGTAGGCGCGCCTTCGCGGGTGGCCCATTCGCCCACAAATATTTTAGGGCTGGTTGCACGGTTATAACTATCATACTTCGCTGCGTCTTCTTCCATCTGCCAGGCCGATTGGTAATAATGCTCGTCAACCATTTCGGGTTTAACGCTGGTCACCTTATCGGGCTTATAACTTTCAATGGTAGAGATACAGCGTAACTGGGGGTATTTGGCTTTTATAGCAGCCTGAAATTGTTTAAAGCGCCCATCATAGCTATGCGACCTGTCGAACCAGTCCTCATTGCCTATCTCTATATCTGTCAGTTTAAAGGGAGCGGGATGGCCGTCGGCAGCCCGTTTTGCACCCCAGTAAGTTTTGGTATCGCCAATACAATATTCAATTTCATCCAGCGCGTCTTTAACATATGGCTCCAATAAAGGCCCCGCATCTATGTGGTCACCACGTAATGAGTAACCGGCGAAAACTGCTAAAAGCGGTTCCATTTTTAAATCTTCACACCACTCTAAAAATTCCAGCAGGCCCATACCGTCGCTTGCCCGGTACCCCCAGCTGCCTGTATGGCCGGGGCGCTGTTCCAGCGGGCCTAAGGTTGTTTTCCATGGGAAGGCATCACCCAGGTACGGCCCCTCTAAAAAGTTGCCTCCCGGAAAGCGAAGAAAAGTAGGTTTCATATCGGCCATCATCTGCATTAAATCAATGCGATTGCCATTTGGCCTGTTTTTATACGTTGGGGGAAATAAGGAAACGAGGTTAAAATAGTAAGTGCCTGTCCGGGTAGATGAAATCACAAAACGCGCGTCGGCAGTAGGTTTGATATTTGCAGCGGTTGTGATGGTTAACTCATGCTTTTTCCAGTACATGCTTTTTTCGAGGTTGATTGTGCCCCTTGCGTAAGTTGTTTTGCCATCGGTGCTTTCCAAACTAATGTTGATGATACCGGGGCCATCTTCTGTAACAGCGGTTGCAGGCGGAGCAGCGTCGGGCCGGTTACCCCGCGGAAAATTGACAGTGCCGGTTTTGATATAAAATGAGCAGCGATAAGTAGCTGACGGTGTAACCGGAATACCCCAAAAGCCATTGTTGGCAATGCCCGCGCGGTTACCATTTGCCTGGCTAACCGTAAGCTTAAGGCAGGTTGTAAGTGCTGCATTAATAGCATTGCGCCCCTGATCAAAAGGCACATTGGCCGGATCGGCACCAATCAGTTGTATCGATGCCTTGCTATCGCCATCCTGAACAACGCTCCAGCCATCGGGCTGGTTTGGGTTATCCTTAAAAACCCGGTTACGGATCAGTTCGGCATATAAACCTCCGTCATACGAATGATTGATCTCCTCCGTCATGAGCCCGTAAAGCTTCGGACTTACGTTCACACCTTTGGTAAGATCCAGGTTGAGGCGGGTTTGCGCCTGTAAACCGCTGAATGCACTTAAACATAAAGCAGATAAGAATAGTAGCTTTTTTGTCATTGTTGGTATTCCTTAATTATTCTGAAATGGTGACAGGTTGATGCATCACTGTTTTATTGTGCATTGCTGATGTGGAAAAAATCAAAATCAACATAACCGCCCGATTGCCTGGTTGCATAGTTAAACAGGCCGAACCGATATCCCATAAAATGGGGGAGCGTATAAACCATTTGCAGCGGTGTGCCAATAGGCTCCCATTTGCGCCCGTCGAGACTATAAAAAAAGTAGGCTTTGTCTGTTCGCTTAGTAAAATCGCAGCTTGCTTTAAGATAAATAGTTGTTTGCTTTAGAGGTATGCTGGCCGCTTCAATAGCCGATCCGGATTGCGCGTTGATCATAATTACTTGTTTGGAGCCATGATCTGATTTTACACCAACGAAGCCATAGTTTCGTTGCAGTAAAACCAGCCCTGCAAAGTCTCCATCCTTCATGTTGGAAACATCAATTAAAGTTGTTCCCGAACATTCGGGGCCAATAGTGCGCTGCGTTAAGGTGTTACGTGCCGATAGTACTGTGCTGTCCAGCCGCCCGGTGGTCAATCTCAGGTAGCCGGCCCGCTTTTTTAACGACCATAACTGATCATCCGGATTGTGGTTCCATTGCCATACCAACGGCAGCACTGGCTCGCCGTTTTTACGGCTAAATTCATCCGGGGATACAATACCCGGGATCAGGCTTTTATTCGCGGGTAAATCCAGCGTATCTGGTGCTTTGTGATCAACACCCAATACAGGCCATCCATCTGTCCAGGTAACCGGTACCAGGTACGGCACCCGGCCAACGGCGCCAAAATCACGAAATAAATAGGCATACCAATCGCCTTTCGGGGTATTGATAAGCCCGCCCTGGGCCACGCCTTTATCCTGGAGCCCTACCTGGCCTTCATAAGGACCGGTCAACTTGTCGGCCCGGTGGATTAAAACGGTACGCATACCCCCTTTAGGCCAGCTGATATTGAAAAGGTAATATTTCCCCTTAATTTTGAATAGCTGCGAGCCTTCGGCAGGCAAACCAATATTGGGACCGGCAGCAGCGCTTGCATTCTCGATCAGGATTTGCGGTTTTTTATCAGGATTGACGCCAGACAGGTCATCATTCAGTTCGGCCAGCATGATCTTGCCGCTCCCATAGATCATATAAGCTTTGCCGTCATCATCAAAAAAAAGGGAGTGGTCATGTAATGCCGGTTTAAAGGACATTTCTTTCCATGGGCCTTTTTCAATGTTTTTTGTGCTGTAGATATAGGTTTTATTGGTAGTGCCCGAAAATGTGGAAACGTAAAAAGTACCGTTATGATAACGCAAGCTGCTTGCCCATGATCCTCTGCCATATGCGTTTGCTCCGTTTGCCAGGTTGAGGGCATCTCCACCATCAAGCGTATTATACGCGTAACTTACGATATGCCAGTTCACCAAATCTTTTGATTTCATGATTGGCAGCCCCGGATTAAGATGCATAGTGGTGCTGCTTGCATAATAAGTATCACCAACCCTGATCATCGATACATCCGGAACGTCTGCATATATAATGGGATTTTGTGCAGTCTGCGCGTTTAAAGGCATAACTGCCAGTCGCCATAAAAGGCAGGTAATTGCCAGTTTAAGAAATGCGATGTTTTTTGTTTTCATTCATTTTACGTTAAAAGTTAACCACTGCCCAATATGCCTTTTTACGCTGAAGTTTTTCATCAAACAACAGCGGGTAGGCTTTGATCACTTTGCGGCTTGTGCCCTCGGTCGCAGCTGCGCCTCCGGCAATACCGCCACCACGGAAATCAAGCCAGCTGTACCGGTCTGATACATTCCAAAAAGTAACCCCGGTTATTACTTTTTTGTATTTCCTGAAGATTTCAAAAATGGCCTTATACCTTTCGGCTTGTTGAGCGGCCATAGTTTCCGTATAAGCGGAATCCGTTAGCGTTTGATCGCCTGCTTTACGCGGTGGGCCTGTACGTACCGTAACATCCAGCTCCGTGATCTGCAGCTTTAATCCAAGTGCTGCATACTTATCCATAGCTTCAGTTATTTGTTGCAAACTGGGGTCAGTTAATTTCCAGTGGCCCTGCAAACCTACTCCGGTTACAGGCACCCCGGCGTCTTTAAGGTTCCTGAGCAATTTACAAATCTTATCCCGTTTGGATGGAACCTCACTGTTGTAATCGTTGTAAAAAAGCTGGGCATCTGGGTCGGCTTCATGGGCGTATTCAAACGCTTTGGCAATAAAATCCTCGCCGCATATCTGGTACCATAATGAGTTACGCAGATAGTTATCGGGTTTATCATCAATGGCTTCGTTAACTACGTCCCACGCGTATATTTTACCCTTAAAATGATTGACTACCGTGGTAATATGATCCTTAAGCCGTTTCAGTAACACATCTTTACTTACCTGTTTGCCCGTGCTGTCTTTAAACATCCACGCAGGTGCCTGCGCATGCCAAAGCAAATTATGGCCCCTGATTTTCATGTGGTGCTTTTGCGCGAATGCTACGATAGCATCGGCGTTTTTCCAGTTATATTCATTTTCGCGCGGATGAATGGGGCCCATTTTCATGTCGTTTTCCGGTGTTACGCTGTTAAACTCCTTTGCAATCAGTTCTGCTTCAGGTCCGCTAAGTGCAGCCGCGTTTACTGCAACACCGATAGGAAAATACTTTCGGTAATAATCTTTCAATCCCTTATCAGCCTTATGTGATGAGGTTGCAGCCCGGCCATAATCTGCGTTATGGTGTAGGGCCTGTCGGTTCGTAAAGGATGCCAGAGCGACAAATCCAGTTAGTAACAGCGGGAATTTTAATGTTGTAATCGTTTTAAATTTCATGTTGGATCAGTTGCAGGTGTAATTTTAATTTATTTGAAACTTATCCAGTCGATATTAACGCCGGTGCCGCTTTTTAATACTATTACCAGGTTGGCGGTTTTAGATGGGAGAGAAGAGAGGCGGGTTTGTATAACTTGCCAATCGTTCCCTTCGGCAATGTTTGCCGAAGCCAATATGCGTCCGTTGGGATCGCCAAGCCGCACTTCTATAGTTGCTTTACTTGCTGCATTTGCCAGGATCTGCAATTCTTTAAACTTTTTGCCTTCGAAGCCAACACGATTGTAACGGATCCAACTACCTGCATTCTTGAACGTAGTTTTCCAGCCGTCAAATCTTTTTGCGGTATCAAGAAAGGAGATTTTAACGGTACTGTCCTTATCGCTGTACCTGTCTATCTGTATTTTTTCTGAGGCTTTGGTGATCCCCACGCCACGCAGGGTTGGGATAACTTTTTTGATCGTTCCGTCGGCGTTAAAAAACAGGCTGTCGCACCTTATCGATCTGTTTTTGTCGAAATTCGGCGATAGGTCGTCGTTGTGGTAAAACAAGTACCATTGATTTTTAAACTGGATGATTGATTGGTGATTGGTCCAGCAGCCGGAAGCCGACTCATCCATAATCACGCCTGCAAATTTAAAAGGCCCCATCGGGTTGTTGCCGGTAGCATATTCCAGTCGCTCAATCTTATTGGCCACATGCGGGTAGGTGAGATAATAAATGCCATTGCGTTCGAACAGGTAAGGGCCTTCTTTCAGCCCTTTATCAGGCAGTTGGGCTAAAATTATTGGTTCTGAAGCAAGTTCCAGCATGTTTTCTTTAAGTTTTGCAGCATACAGGTTTCCCTGTGCCCAATACAAGTAGGCTTGTCCGTCTTTATCAATAAATACATTAGGATCGATGCCATGCACCTCTTTTATAGGTTCTGGCTGAGGGGTAAACGGTCCATAAGGTTTATCGGCCACGGCAACACCAATTGTAAAGCCGCGACCGTTTTCGCTGCCTTTCATGGTAGTAGGGAAGTACATATAATATTTGCCGTTGCGGAAAATGCAGTCGGGAGCCCACATGCTGTACGAAGCAGGGTCGGCCCAGGGCACTGTTGTTTGACTGATGATCATGCCGTGATCAGTCCAGTCGGTGAGGTTTGCTGATGAAAAAACGTGGTAATCTTCCATGCAAAACCAACCAGGGCGACCATGGCCGGGCGTTGCCTTAATATCATGCGATGGATAAACATATACCCTGTCGCCAAAAACGCGGGCTGAGGGATCGGCCGTAAACTGGTCCCTGATTAATGGATTTTGTGCCATGGATCGCCCGGCGAAGCCCAATACTGATCCGAATAGCAATAGCCAGAACTTAATATTTTTCATGAACAGAATGTGTTTGATCTGATTTTTTTGATCATTAATTATTTAAACAGGATGGGGGCAAATTGGTAAAGATCATTTCGCCAAACAGGCCAGGTATGACCTCCCGGATACTCGTAATAAGTATGTTTTATTTTCATCTCGTCCAGCTTGCCCAGCATATCCTGGCAGTTTTTATACGCGATATCCTCCTTGCCGCCCATCGCAATCCAAAATGCTTTTAGGTTGGTCTTGATTTTGGTAGTATTTTTCTTCATAAAATCATACTGTGCATCAGCGATGCTGTTTTGTGCAGGTAAAATCCATCCCGAGCTGAATACGCCAAGGTAACTGAATGTATCAGTATTGTAGATACCTGTATATAGGGTATTTAGTCCACCCATGGAAAGCCCGGCCAGGGCACGGCCCTGCGCGGTACGGTTAACCCGGTAGTTCTTTTCTATAAAGGGGATAATGCATTGTTTTATTTCGCTCGCGAAGGTTTTGAGACCGGCTTCACCAAAACCTCCGCCGAAATTGGCATCGGGCATTACCACTAACATGGGTTTCGCTTGCCCGGCCGCAATCAGGTTATCCATGATCATATTGGTTTTGCCCTGGGTTGCCCAGCCGGTTTCGTCCTCGCCGCCGCCATGTAATATATACAGCGCGGGGTATTTAAGCTGGCTTGCGTCATAACCAGGCGGAGTGTAAATGAACAGCCTTCGCCATGATTTGGTGACGGTTGAAAAATAGGTTTTGATGCGGATATCGCCATGCGGAACATTTTTAACAGCATAATAATCGCCGCGGTCAAAAGGTACTTCAATGCCGCTCGCCATGCGCCCCATGCCATAAAAAGTTTGACTGGAGGGATCGGTTGTAGCAACGCCATCTATAATCAACGAATAATAATGGAAGCCTTCGCCAATTGAATCTGTTGTAGCTGTCCAATAACCGACCGTGTCTTTTACCATGTCATATTTCTTGCCCAGGTCAACCTGAACTTTTTGAGCATCCGGCGCCTTGACACGGAAAAGCACCCGGTGGTCGGGTTGGATAAAAGGATATTTTGAGCCTCTGATATTGGTAGATGCAGGGCCGCCCGAGATCATCATGTTATATTTATCGATATCCACAGGTTTGAACAGGAACTGCGAGAACAGGTAAAGATCATTTTTCCAAACTTTAAAGTCGTGGATTCCCGGCTCGACATTGAAGATATGCAGTACATTTTTTTGCTCGAGGTAGTCATGTGTACGTTTACTGAACGACATTAACCCGTCGTGATCGCCGCAGGAGATCCAAAGCAGCTTAAGTTTGCTTTTGGCTGCATCGGGATCAGGTAACAGTTCTTCAGGTTTTTTGGTATTGGGTGCTGATGAAAAGCCTCCAACCCAGGCAAATTTATCCAGGTTGCCCAGCCCAAAATTAAGTGACTGACCACCGCCCATTGATAATCCGGCCAGTGCCCGGTGTTCGCGATCGGTATAAACTGGATATTTTTTTTGAATATAGGGGATCAGGTCATCCAGCAGGTCATGCTCAAAAGTTGCAAACGCGGCAACTTTATCCGGGGCCATTATATTGCCGGTGGCACGGTCGTCTTTCATGGCGCGGCCGTTGGGCAACACAACGATCATTGGTTCCAGTTTTTTATTGGCATACAAGTTATCTAATATCACCTGGGGCGTGCCCTGGTTAAGCCATTCAAATTCATCGCCGCCAATACCATGTAGCAGGTACAAAACAGGATATGTTTTTTTAGCGGTATACCCGGGTGGCAGGTAAACTACCGCGCGCCGTTTGGAATCAACTGTTTTTGAGTTGTAGGTAACGGTATCTAATTTTCCGTGTGCTATACCAGCGCGGTAAGTGTCGAAACCGGCCGGTGAATGTTTAAGAGCCGGCTGTGAAAGGGCCAGCAAGGCAGGCAAAATGCCGATGACGGTTAGGTAGGCTATCTTCTTCATAATTTTGTTGTCAGTTAATCCGCTAAACTGATTGCCTTTCGGATTAAAGACACTAAAGCGGATTAAATTGTGTTAGTTTTTGCTCGTTTGAGGAATACCCGAAAGTAGGGCAAGCACTTTGCCGCGGTTAACACAAATCATGATAATGATAGCACGAATGTTTAAGACCTGGAAAATGAACCGTCAACCCGGTTTGCGTAAATGAACAGGAAGCCGGAAAATACGCCCGCTATTCTTTTTTTGAATCGTTAATTGTATTGATAGCCAGTTTGTTTTGGATATCTGGAATGCTTGCGGCAGCGGTTGGTTGCGGCTGATTGTAACAATCATATAGCATTTTTTGGAACGAAGCCATGCAGATACATTCGTGGTATCAAAATATTGGATTGTGGTAGCAAACCATTTTCTGTACGGATACTTTCGTACGGTCCGTAATCGGTATTCCGATCATAAACTTCTTTAATAAATCTTATAAACCATGCAATTGAAAATTTACTTACCGAAGCCGGTCATGATGGTGATGGCATTAATTTTTTGCCTGTCATCCCTCCGGGGCACGGCTCAAAAACTAAAACTAAACAAGTTGGGTTATTTCGAAACGCCCGGCGTAAACGTCCTCGTATTTAGTAACCAGTATAACGGGATCTTTCAGGATGAGAAAACGGCGGGTGTCGAGCTGATACATCACGGCGTGCGTACAATTACAGGCGGCGCGGTACGGCTGCAGAACACACCCGAGCAATGGGACCTGGTGCCCACACTGGTTAACCGTAAGGTTGATAGCGTCAACCATCAAGTTGATGTAACTATGCGTTATGCTGACTATGATTTTGATTCCAGGATCACGGTTACGCCGAAAGGCAATGGCGTTGAATTGAATTTATACCTCGATAAGCCGGTACCGGAAAAGTTAGCAGGCAGGGCAGGTTTCAACCTGGAAATTATACCATCTGCTTACTTTGAGAAAACATTTTTGATTGATGGAAAACCGGGCGAGTTTCCGCTGTACCCGGCAGGTTTAACAAAGATGCTTCCTTCAAGCCAAAAAATCCCGCAGTTTGCCGGCCATAGTACATTTGATGATCGTGGCCGCAACGAATTTATCGAGCCCGCGCCATTGGCTACCGGTAAAACCCTGGTGATGGCGCCCGAAGATCCTGAGCGTACCATTAAGATTCAATCGTTTGATACCGACCTTAAGTTGTTTGACGGCCGAAGCCTTGCGCAAAACGGATGGTTTATCGTCCGCAGTTTATTGCCGGCAGGAAAAACGGGCAAAGTATTAACCTGGTATATTGAGCCAAATGCCGTACCTGGTTGGAAGCGTGCGCCCGTAATTGAGTTTTCGCAGGTAGGTTACCGCCCGGAGCAGCAAAAGACCGCAGTAATAGAACTGGATAAAAATGACACGCCATTACAAACTGCCACACTTTTTGAGGTAACTCCCGATGGGAAATACGTTGAGCGGCTTAAAGCAGCCGTACAGCACTGGGGCCAATTTACCCGTTACAATTATTTGAAGTTCGACTTCAGCAGTGTTAAAAAGGCAGGTTTATATGTTATAGCCTACGGCGACCAAAAAACCAATGCATTCCCCATCAATGCAAATGCTTATGAAAATATAGGGCATCCCACAATGGATGTTTGGTTTCCGGTTCAGATGGATCACATGATGGTTAACGAGGCCTACCGAGTATGGCACGGCGCGCCTTTCCTTGATGATGCCTTGCAGGCACCTCCCAACCACCAGCATTTTGATACGTACCAGATGGGGCCAACTACTGATACCAAATATAAACCGCTTGAACGCATCCCCGGGCTTAATGTTGGCGGCTGGTTTGATGCCGGCGATTTTGATGTTGAAACGCCATCGCACTGCAGCGTTGTGCTGAGTTTTGTTGAAGCCTGGGAGAATTTCAAGATCAACCGCGATGAAACCTATGTGGATTACCCGACCCGGTACGTAGATATACACCGCCCAGACGGTAAGCCTGATCTTTTACAGCAAATTGAACACGGTACGCTTAACCTGGTGGCACAGGTCGTGAATATTGGCCACCCGGCGCGCGGAATCATAGTGCCTAATTTGCACCAGTACCATCACCTCGGGGACGCCGTTAACGAAACAGATAACCTGCCTTATAACGCCTCGCTGAAGCCCTACCAAACCGACGGTAAATCAAGTGGTACCATGGATGACCGGTGGGCGTTCACTACAAGGAATATAGCATTGGATTACCAGGCTACCGCCGCCCTTGCCGCTGCCAGCAGGGCGTTAAAAGGGTACAATGATACGCTCTCTGCTAAAAGTTTGCAAAGTGCATTGAAACTCTGGCACGAAGACGACAGCCTGAAAATGCACATGGACTCGGCTGCCCGGGCACGTAACAGGTTCCTTGCCGGTAACGAAATGCTTGCCGCTCTTCAATTGTATATCACAACCAAAGATCAGCAGTATGCAGATCATTTCAAAAAGCTGATTATGCCGATGCTTGATCGCTTTCCCGGCTTTGGCATGATAAGCGCGTTGCACGCTTACCCTTATATGGATAAAGATTATCAGGATAAAATAGCAGCCTATATGCAAAAGTACAAAGCTTCATGCGATGAGTACGATAAACAAAATCCCTATGGTGTGCCTGTTACTCCGGGCGGCTGGGGCGGTAGCGGGCAGGTGATCAATTACGCCATTACCAACTATTACGCCAATAAGTATTTCCCTAATATAATCGGTCCGGAATATGTTTACAAAGGGTTGAATTATATCTTTGGATGTCATCCTTATTCCAACCTTTCGTTTGTATCGGCGGTAGGTGTACGTTCAAAAAAAGTAACCTACGGTAATAACCGGGCCGACTTCAGGTTTATTGCCGGCGGCGTAGTGCCCGGTATTCTGCTGCTTAAACCCGATTTTCCGGAAAACAAGGAAGACTGGCCGTTTTTCTGGGGGGAGAATGAAGTAACAATAGCAGGCTGTGCGCAGTACATTGTTTTGTCAGGAGCTGCTAATCAGTTAGGTCAGCATAATTAACAAGTTAAAGGAGCATTATTTCAAATTAAACAATCACTCCCCGATTTCGAATAGAAGGGATCGGGGAGGTGGATTTAGGTTAACCCGTTTATACCAAGAAGCCCTGCCGGTAAAATGCCGGCAGGGCTTCTTGGTATATAACCACGTGAATGTAATTGGTATTTACTCTTTAAATAACAAAGGCGCAAGTTCGTAAAGACTACGGCGCCAGGTCAGGAACTCATGTGCGGTGTTTTCAGAGATGTAAGATACCGCGTCATATCCCGCACCTTTTAAAGCAACCACGGCATTTTTAACGCCATCAGGCCTTTCCTTGCTGCCGCAGCTTATGAATATCAGTTTAGGTTTGGTTTTGTCTTTTAGCTCATCCGGCGAATAAGTTCCGCCGCTAAGCAGGGCATAATAGGCAAAAAGCTCGGGTTTGTTTAGTGTTATCATATGCGTTTCCATACCGCCCATTGACAATCCCCCCATTGCACGGTGAGCCCTGTCTGCACGTGTGCGGAAGCTTGCATCAACGTAGGGGATAAGCTCGTCAGTTAAAACTGTTTGAAAGTGATCAATCTTAAAACTTTTAAATGCGCCAGGGCCGGGCTTCACGTCGTTGGTCATGCCGTAAGTCATTACAATAATGAATGGCTGTATTTTACCGGTTGCAATTAAGTTATCCATAATCAGGTTGGCATGGCCCTGGTTGCTCCACGCGGTTTCATCTTCGCCCCAGCCATGCTGCAGATATAGTACCGGATATTTTTTTGATTTATCCTTTTCGTACCCTGGTGGCGTGTAAACAAAAGCCCTGCGCTGGATATTGGTGCTTTTTGAAGGAAAAAGGATCTGCTGCACATTGCCATGCGGAACATCTTTAAGCGCATAAAAATCCTGGTCGTGCGCGGGGATCTCAATGCCGCTTTCCCAACGTGTTGATCCATAAAAATTTAATGTGCCCGGATCGTTAAATACCCCGCCATCGATGGTTAAGTGGTAGTAATGAAATCCTTCATCCATCGGTCCTTCTGTAGTTCCGGTCCAGAACCCGTCAGCTCCTTTTGTGAGCTTAGTGCCCCCGCGCCCGCCAAGGCCAAGGCTAACTTTTATACTGTCCGACTGTGGGGCTTTAATACGAAAGCGCGCGTAGCCTTGCGAGTTTACCTGGGGGTACTCTTGTCCCGGCTGGTTAAAAGTTGATGGTTTGAAATCTTCGGCAATTGAAGCTGTTTGTGCCATGCAGAGACTGGAGGCACATGTAACGGCCAACAAGGCAAGTAAACATTTTGGTTTCATAATAGAATATTGAGGTTTATAAATTGTGGCTAATAGTAAAGTGCCGGGACTGTTTTGATCCGGTGAAATACACGGAATACGATAAATGATTAAATTGTGATTAATTGTTATTGTTACACATATTAAGTAGTTGTTTTGTTTTGACTTTAACCGGAGCCAGTTTTCATTATTTATGAAAAGTTGATCCGGGATGAAATATTTAAAAATAATTTATAATGGCTATCCTGTTGTTTTGAGCGGCTTTTTCTTATTATAAAAGTATTTTTATATTAAAAACAAGGCACGCAGTTTTTAGCATAATTTTACAACATTTGTCGATACCATGTGGAGCGATATCATTGCCGCAAATTCGTCGATATGTACTTTTGTACAATAATTACCGGTTCAATTGAACAAGTGTGTTATTTCTTTGAACAAATGTTTGCCTGTTTCATCATCATAAAATGTAGATTTGGATAATGATGTTTTGTTCGAAGACGTCAATCACACCAATTTTAAAACCATAGTTCATCAACAATTTTTTCCTGCGGGTTATCCGCTCCGGAAAAAAGTAACCTGTTTGTTATGATGCATTCTGTACCCGATTTGTGTATTCGCAAAAAGATCAATACAGTGCTGGCAGGCACTGTGCGCGTTATACTCACCTTAGTCGTTTTGGCCAACCTCAGTTTCCTGGCAAATGCTCAAAAGCCTAACCTGAAATTTACCGCATTAACCACCAGGCAAGGGTTAATGGGTAACGCCGTAAATGCCATCGTAAAAGATAATAACGGGATGATGTGGGTTGGCACCTCCGAAAGCCTGAACAGGTATGACGGAAGGAAGTTTAAAGTTTATACATTGGGTGCCAAAAGGCAGGTAGAGCCAGGTTCCTACGAAATAAGCAGTATCAGCATGGACCGTGCCGGTACGCTATGGGTAGGCACTATCGGTTTTGGTTTGTATTATTACGATAAGGCGGCGGATGATTTCAAAAGCTTTAGTTCGCCCTTAAAAGGGCAGCGTTTAAGCCAGGGTGTTATTACCGCCGTTTGTGCAAACGATAAAAATGAGATCTGGGTGGGAACGGTAAACGGCCTTGATGTGATCAGCCCCGATCGTAAATATATCAGCCATTTTGAAACCGGGACAGGCAAACCAGGGCAGATACCTGTTAAAAGCATGGGCTGTATTTTTGAGGATAGTTACAGCAGGATATGGATTTGTACCAATTTAGGTTTGTATTTATATGATGATACGCATAAAGGTTTTAAAGCCTTCCGTCATCAAAAAAACGATACCCGTAGTTTACCCTCGGATGTTGTAATGACAGTTTCGCAGGATAAAACGGGCAATTTGTGGGTAGGTACAGCTAATGGCTTAAGCCGCCTGGATAAGGATGGTGAACACTTTGTTAATTACTGTTATAATGATAAGGATGAGACGTCGCTATGTGGTGACATTGTTTACAGCATTGCCGCTGATGATAAAGACCACATCTGGGTTGGTACCGAAGGCGGTTTGAATGTTATGGATATCCACACCGGGAAATCCATCCGTTACCGCCATGACCCGCGCGATCCGTACAGCCTTAACAGTAAATCCATCCGCAGCATTTATATCGATCCTAAAGGCATTTATTGGGTGGGTACCTATATGGGCGGCATCAATAAATACGACAAAAACCTCACATTGTTTAATTATGTGCAACCCACTGAGTTAGACCCTTACGGTTTACGCGCGCCAATCGTATCATCTTTCGCGCAAAAAAATGACAATGAGCTATACGTGGGGACAGACGGCGGCGGCCTTAGCATTTTCAACAACAAAACCAACCGTTTCACTCATATCGCTATTCAGCCGAAGGAAAAAATAAATTCGGCAGGCCTGCCTGTTCTGGCTATGTTATTGGATCATAAAAAACAACTTTGGATAGGAACATTCGGCCACGGACTTTTTAAACTCAATACCGCAAACAATGGCTATACACAATTCACCAGCGGTACCGGAAAGTTAAATATCAGTCAAAATAACATTTTCTGCTTCAAGGAAGACCGGTTGGGTAATGTATGGATAGGTACTAATGGCGCGGGTATCGATATTTTTGACGCGAAGGCTGATAGCTTCCGCCGGTTTAAACCCGCCTTAGTGTCCGTAAAAGGTTATAAAATGCCATCGAATGGCTATATCAGGGCTTTTGAAGAGGATAATGACGGCAATATGTGGATCGGGTCGTATGGTACGGGCATCGCTATTTATAACCCGGCTACCAAAGTGTTCGAGACACTTAATCCAATCAATACAGGTTTGCCTATAGCAGAGGTGTTGTCTTTAAAACGCGATACTAACGGCAATATGTGGATAGGTACCAACGGCGATGGCCTTTTCTTTTATGATCATCGGCTTAAAAAAATAACCCCGTTTAAATACAATAGCCAGTTGCCGAACGGTGTAATTTGTAAAATTTTGCAGGATAAAACCAATAATATTTGGTTCAGTACAAACCAGGGTATCGGGAGAATTGATCCTGCTGATCAGAAACTTTATGTTTATTGTAACGATAACGGGCTTCAAAACAATGTTTTTTTAAACGGGTCGGGTATTATTGCCGCAGATGGCACGCTTTACTTTGGCGGCGTCGACGGCTTCAATTATTTTAAAGGATCAGATGTAAGGCTTAATAAAAATCTGCCCCCGGTTGTATTAACTACGCTTAGTATAGATAATAAACGTATTTCGCCCAATCGTGATAACCCCTTGCCTGTTAATATCAGTGAGGCAAAAGAGATCACCATAAAGTATAAACAAGACATCTCCATAAACTTTGTGGCGCTTAATTATACCCTTCCACAGCAAAATCGATATTCGTACATTTTAGAGGGATTTAGCAATACCTGGAAAAATGCAGGAACATCAACAACGGCCAGTTATACCAACCTTGATCCGGGAGAATACACGTTCCGGGTACGGGCATCCAATAATGATGGTAAATGGAATGATACCGGTACATCGTTGAAAATTATAGTGAAGCCGCCTTTTTGGATGACTATATATGCTTATGTGCTTTATGTTTTGCTGGCCTTTGGCGTGTTGTTGCTCATCCGCAGGCAGGGTGTTAAAAAGCTTAAAAAGAAATTGCACGATGAGCAGGAACGTAAAGCAGCCGAAGCCCGTCATGAACTGGATGAGATGAAAATTAAGTTTTTAACCAACCTGAGCCATGAATTCCGGACACCGATATCTTTGATAATGGCGCCTGTTGATAAGCTTTTGGAGCAGCCTAACAGCGGGCCTGTTACCGAACAATTAGGTGTTATTAAAAGAAACTCGCGCAGGTTGCTTAACCTGGTTAACCAACTGCTCGATTTTAGGAAACTTGAAGAGAATGAGCTTAAGTTGAATTTGGTTGAGGGAGAGTTTATTTCTTTTGTTCGCGAAGTAGCAGATTCGTTTTATGACCTGGCCAATAGAAAAAAAATTGTTACGGTATTTAAAACTGCCGGGGAAAGGTTATTTGTAAAATTTGATCATGATAAGGTTGAGCGAATATTATTTAACTTGCTATCCAACGCATTTAAATTTACGATGCCTGGCGGGCAAATTACTGTTGAAGTTACCGCCCCTGTTATATCAGAAGACGGCAATTCATACCGCTTGGGTATTTCGGTTGCGGATACAGGTACCGGTATAGCAACCGAGCAGGTTAAGCATGTTTTTGACAGGTTTTATCAGGCAGATGCCCAGCCTGCCATACTTAATCAGGGAAGCGGGATAGGCTTATCGATAACACGCGAGCTTGTGCAGTTGCATGGCGGCGAGATTGGTGTGAAAAGTGAATTAGGCAAAGGCTCAATTTTCTCCTTATCAATTTCATTGCCTGTAATTAATCTATCGGAGACAGCAATGCATGAGCAAAATACGCCTGAGGCTGCCCCAGTCGTTATCGACGATGACAGGGACAATAAACCGAAGACGGCGATTGCCACAGGTGTTAACCGGCTCCATGTTCTGGTCATTGAAGACAATGATGAAATGAGGCAATACTTGTCAGAAAGCCTGGCTGCAACTTACAAAGTTTCGGAGGCGGCTAATGGCCGTGAAGGGTGGCATAAAGCACTTGCCGTACATCCCGACCTGATAGTTAGTGATATCAGTATGCCATATATGGATGGGATCCAGCTAAGTTGTAAACTTAGGGCCGATAAAAGGACCAGCCATATTCCCATTATATTATTAACGGCAATGGCCAGCCAAAAAGAGCAACTTGCAGGGCTGGAATTGGGCGTGAACGATTACCTGACCAAACCTTTCAACTTCGATATCCTGAATATCAAAATTAAAAACCTGCTTCATCTAAATAAGTCGCTTAAAGAAACCTATCAGAAAAAAATAAAAGTTATCCCGGCAGACATGGATATCGAATCCTCGTCAGAACGGTTCATTAAAGATGTGGTGATGTATATTGAGAAAAACATCAACAACCCTAAATTTTCCGTCGAGGAGATCAGCCATCATTTTAGTATGAGCAGGGGATCATTCTATAGCAAGATCACCGAACTAACCGGCGAGCCACCTGTGGAGTTTATCCGCTCCATAAAACTGGACAAAGCAGCCATACTGCTCGAAAAAACCGATTTGACCATTGCAGAGATAGCATACTCCATCGGTTTTTCGACGCCTCATTATTTTACCAAATCATTCAAGGCAAAATATAATGTTCTGCCATCCGAGTACCGGGTGAAGAAAATAGATGTCAAAAGTGTGGCTTAAGAAAGTTTTCATTTTATCGGATAGAAAAATATCGATGTTACCTGCCGGCATTCCCTGTTGTTTGAACTTGTATAGGATAGGTGGTGGCTGATGCTTTGTAACCCAACAGATTGAGCATTTGTAATCCATATCGGGTGCCTAAAACTCGATAACCCTCAGCGGTGAAGTGCAGCTTATCTGATGCGGCCGGGCAGCCGCTTGAATTGATCACATATGCGTTGGAGATAACTTCAGGAAGCTTATCAATTATGTGGTTCATAGCAGCGCACTTGCCGCCCTGGTCTTCATTAACAAGCTCGCCAGCCAGCAAGGGAACTTTTTTGGACTTCAGGTGAAGATCTTTTAATAGCATATCATAAATGCCTTTCACTTTCAGTGTCCAAAGCGTATCATTTGGGTTAGATTCGCCCTGGTGCAGCAAGATGCCTTTAATTACACCGGATTTTTGTGCCAGTTTAGCCATCTCGACCAAATGGCCATAGGGATTGCCGCCATATTCGTTGATCATATTCACCATCCAGGAAGGGGCGGTGGCTGCATAGTCCTTATAACTGTCTTTTTGGAACAATTCAATTTTACAACCAGCTACCGATACGTTCACAATACCAACTGTTACATCGCTGGGCAGGGTTGCTATCAGGGTGCGGCCAAAGTAGTCGGCAGGGGTGAGGCCGGTATTGCAGCGTGCTAATGGTGGTACGGCGGTGTACCAGTTGCCCTTTGCCCGTTTAAGGTTAGAGCAGTCAACAGTTTCCAGTACTTGTAAACGCGGATCAACTACGGTATCCTGTGGCTGTATGCGTGCGTTACCTTCCATATTTGATTGGCCGAAGCACAAAAAAATATAAAACTTTTTGTTTTGGGCTGATGCATTACCAACAAATAACAAGACGATTGCCAACAGGGTAAGAGAAAAGATCCTTAGATTCATTTGATGTTCTTTTAGGTTTCGCGGCAGTCAAAATTGCCGGCCGGCTTGCTGATAAAAATAGGCCAACCTATAATCATACTATTACAACAATTGTTGAAAGTGCTATAACAATTGTTTAGGGCATTTTGCAATAGTCTACAAAGAACAGCAATAAGTTAGGAATGGGGGAGCGATTGTGCGTTTAGTAAACCAATGTGTTAACCTTTTCAACATGTGTGTCATTTAAAGTTTACCATCCTTAATACATTTGATTGCTTGAGGTGTACTAATCCTGGACTACATAACCTTAACAAAGTTTACTGATATGATCAATAATTATTTGTAGCATTTGCGTTAACGCGCAAATACTTTATCACATACTTACAAGATATAATACCTCACCTTTATTACTTTTCTTTTTTTAAAATTGGTTGTAAGGACAGCGCGAGGCTGTCCTTATTTGTTTCCTGTAAGCAGGTATGCTAAAAATATTTATTATTTCTATAGCTATAAATCAATAAGATTTATTGTTTTAACAATACCTAAATACCGTGTTTCGGGCAAGTTTCGCAATCGATTGTTGTTGGCGGTATTTTTGCCTTCAAATTAACAAACCAGTGCCAGTTTCTGGTAAAGAAAATCACCAGTGTTCAACTCGTTTTGATTTTTGTTTTGTATTTAAATAGCTTAAAATCAATTATTTGTAATTTTTATCGATCTCAAAAATCTACATTGAGGCACGTCATATATCATGCGGGAAAACTGTTTTAACATGGAAAGAAAACCTTGTTGTAGGGAACTTGCTTAAACAAATGTTGTAAGATTAAGATAAATACTGCGCTACCTACTAAACCGCGAAAGATAATTTTACCCCTGTTATTACAATCTGCTTTTAGCCGGCTGTAACAATAAGTACTGTTGGCATTACAACGTACAGATTACCAATTATAAACATGTTGACCAATAATGGAGCATTCGTGGCATTTGTCGTTTGCTGTCCGGTTCGGCGTGGGATACTGTTTGAAATTGAAAACTAATAACACCTACATATCAATTATCAATCAATTAACTAACAAGAAAAATTATGGAAAGACAAAAAAGAGATTTTCAGATCCTGGATAAGTACGGAACAGCTAACGGATAGGTTTCGTCGTTCATTTAAATCCGGTAGTTACCATTAGGTAAGGCCAGGATAATTTTAGGCATTTACAGCTTAAACGATATCGGTAAATGTTGCCCCGAGAGCAAATCACGTCAACGTTTCCTTAATCGAATCGAAAATTTTAAACCTTAATAACATGAAGTATTCTTTACAAAAAATTTATAATAACAAATGGCGTTACGCTACGCTCATCTTAACCGGATGCGCGCTCGCAATGCCATCGGTGTCAATTGCACATAATCGTGGTTCAGCAGGTTCATTGAATGGCATTACCATTAACAAAAATGGCGCTTTGAAAATGAAGCCTGCATTCAACGTTTCGGGCAAAGTTACTGATGACGATAACCAACCCCTGCCCGGCGTAGCGGTTTCCATAAAAGGCACAACACAAGGCGTAACTACTGATGCCGGCGGTAACTTCAAAATAGCAGTGCCCGGAAATTCAGCCGTGCTCGTTTTCAAATTAATTGGTTTTGCACAGCAAGAGATAACGGTTACCAGCGCTGCCGAGCTAAAGGTGCAAATGAAAAAAGATACCAAGAACCTGGAAGAGGTTGTTGTGGTTGGTTACGGATCGCAAAAACGTGCTAAGGTAACGGGAGCGGTTTCATCGGTTAGCGGCAAAACTCTTGCCTCTCTGCCTGTGGGTGGCATTGAAGCTTTGCAAGGCCGTATAGCTGGTCTTACTGTTACCAATAACGGCGGTCCGGGAACCGGGGCTATTATTTCATTGCGTGGTATTAGCTCTGTGAATTTCGGATCTGATCCTTTATACATCGTTGATGGATATCCGGGCAGCCTCACAGGCGTTGATATTAAGGATATTCAAAGTATCGACGTGTTGAAGGATGCGAGTGCTGCGGCGATCTATGGTTCCAGGGGTACAAATGGTGTTATTATTATAACCACTAAAAAGGGGAGCAACAATAGCCGCACAGAGGTAACTATCGACTCATACTATGGCATACAAAATGTAATCAAAAAGTATGACCTGCTTAATACCCAGCAATACTTGCAATATGAGCGCGCTCTTAACGGTTCAGCCACTCCTGTTATAGCCATACCGCCGCGCCTGCTGCCAGAAAACTTTAACAAACCAATTTATGCGGGTAGTTCCCAAACCTTTGCTCAAACAAATACCAACTGGCAGGACGCGTATTTCAGGAGTAATGCTCCTATCCAGCAGCACAATGTGGCATTGAGCGGTGGCAACGCGGTGACCCGCTTTTATACTTCGGCAAATTACTTCGATCAGCAGGGTATCGCCCAGGGCTTGAGTGCCTACCACAAGGCAATTCGGGTTAACGCCGATCATACGATCAGTAAAATCCTGTCGTTTGGCGAAACATTCAATGCCATCATCAATCATCAGCGTTACGGCGTAGATGCGGGTAACCGGTCTGCCATAACAAATGTGGTGAGGATGCAGCCATATCTGCCAATCTACAATCCAAATAACGCCGGCGGGTTTATGGGGCCACAAAATAGTTTCGATGGCTCGGACCCGACCAATCCGATTGAGGCAGCCAAACTGATTGATAATACCAATCACGGTTATACTATCCACGGTAATGCTTACGCTACGCTGAAGTTTACTTCATGGCTTAACTTTAAATCAATTTATGGTATTGATTATGGCAGCAACATGAATAATACTTACACGCCTATTTATAATGACGGTGGTACCTCTCAATCGCCAACCGCGGTTATTAATTACACCAGGGGCACCAGCACCACGCAACTGTACTCGCAGCAGCTTACTTTCGATAAAACGTTCGGCAACAAGCACCATGTTAATGCCGTTTTAGTTTACGAGGCCCAAAGCTCACGCGGCGACAATCAGGTTTCTTCGGGTAACCAAAATACCAATACGGTAAGGACACTAAATGGCGCGACTAATCTTTTCACTAATTATACCTACGGCACCAATCTCCTCGTTTCAGAAGTAGCCCGTTTGGGTTATGATTTTGAAGGCAAATATCTGATATCAGGCTCTATACGTCGCGACGGTTTATCTGTATTTGCGCCGGGGCATAAACATGAAAGTTTCCCTGCCGCGTCATTAGGCTGGAAGGTAGACCAGGAAGATTTCATGAAGTCGCTCAAGTCGGTTTCGTCATTAAAGCTGAGGGCCGGTTATGGTGTAACAGGTATCAATGGCACCGTATTGGGCAATTATCCTTATTTGCAACCGATATCATCTAACATAGCTACCTATCCGTTCAACGGTTCACTGGCCGATCTTGGAAATGCTTCGTTTTACAGTGGTTTAAGTAACCTCAATTTGTCATGGGAAACAACTAAACAAACCAACATTGGTTTAGATCTGGGCTTGTTCCAGGATGTCTTTACATTATCTGCCGAGGTTTATACCAGGAAAACCGATAATCTTCTATTAACAGTACCTACCTCGCCCAGCCTCGGTTTTAACGGTACCGGGACCTTAGCTAACGTGGGTTCAATGCGTAACCGCGGTTTTGAAGTTAGTTTAGGTTATCATAAAACACACGGCGAATTTAAATATGATATTACCGGAAATTTTTCCCTCAACAGAAACAAGGTTTTAACGCTTAGTACCGCCAATGCTTCCATTACCGCCGGCGGCGACGCGGATTATGGCGGTGGTGATCCTATAACCAAAACAGCAGTTGGGCAGCCGGTTCAATCATTCTTTGGCTATATTGCAGATGGGATATTCCAAAACGCCGGTGAAGTTGCTAATTCAGCAAAGCAAACGAATGCCGCTCCCGGCGATATCAAGTTCAGGGATATAAACCACGATGGTGTTATCACTGATGCTGACCGCACTTTTATTGGTAGCTATCTGCCAAAATTCACCTACTCGTTAAACTACAGCGCTTCCTATAAAAATTTCGACGCGATAGTGTTTTTCCAGGGCGTTTATGGCAACAAGATATTTAATGGCGAAAGGATTATCCTCGAAGGCATGCCAAGGCTTTTCAATGCCGGTACCAATGTGTTAAAGGCATGGACACCTACAAATACCAACACAAATATCCCGCGCGCCATTTCAGGTGATCCGAACGGCAACAAAAGGCCTTCAACCAGGTGGATTGAAAGCGGCTCATACCTGCGGGTTAAAAATATGCAGATAGGCTATAATTTCCCAACCTCATGGTTAAAGTCAAAAACAGACAACGCGTTGAACAGGCTCAGGATTTACGTGGCATCAACCAATCTTTTAACATTTACTAAATATAAAGGTCTTGATCCCGAAATCGGCTCTCGTAATGGTACCCTTACCAACGGTATTGATTACGGCCAGTATCCGCAGCCAAGAACAGTTCAGCTAGGTTTACAGGCGACCTTTTAATGATTAATTTAAAAAGATACAGCAATGAAAACGAAGAAAATATATATATGGTCGGCCCTTACAGCTATTATGGTAACGGCAACGGTTAACTCCTGCAAAAAAGGGTCCCTTGACACCAGCGACCCTAATAATGTAACAACGAACCAATACTACAAAACCAGCGATCAGTTAACCAAGGGGGTAAACGCTATTTATGTTGCCATACATAGCCTGGGGCTGGTATCAAGGGAGTGGTTTTTTATTCACGACCTCAGAAGTGATGAAGTTGCAAGCGGCGGCGGGCAGCTTGAAGCCCCAAGGGGACAGATGCTTAACGGTAATGTTGATCCTGCCAACTCGGTGATGAACTCTGTTTGGAATACCTGGTACACAACTATTTTCAGGGCGAATGTAGTTATTGCGAATGGGCCTAATGTAACTGATAACACGGCCCTGCGTGACCGGTTGGTTGGCGAGGCTAAGTTTTTGCGCGCCTGGGCTTATTTCGACCTGGTTTCACAATGGGGAGGGGTGCCGGTTTATACAACGCCTGCTAAGGCAGTTGGCGATTTTCAGCCACGCTCATCCGAAGCAGAGGTTTATGCCTTAATTGTTAAAGATCTTCAGGATGCAGCAGCCGTTCTTCCTGAAAAAACCGGTACCGATAAAGGCCGGGCAACCGCTTCTGCGGCAAATGCTATGCTGGGCCGCGTATTAATGCAAACCGGTGATTATGCCGGTGCTAAAGCTGCGCTTTTAAAGATCCCTACAACCGGAGCAAACGGCTATACCCTTACTGCCAGGTACCTCGACAACTTTGAGGAGGAGACCGAATTCAATAGCGAATCCATCTTCGAGATCGTTTTTGTTGACAAAGGCGACGGCGGATTTAACTGGGGCGGTGACAGTCCTACTGAAGCGCAGTCTACCGTACGTAACCAGGAATACAACCCCATAGCATGGAGAAATCTTATTCCGTCAAACAAATTGATTAACGAATTTGAGAACACTGCTACCGGCGCGGCCAAATCTGATCCCCGTTTTCACTACACCTGTTACCAATCGGGCGACACTTATAATAAAGGTGCGTCGGTGCTAACAGACGGCGACCAGAACGGCAACTCGTCAGTGATGAACGGCGTAACCAAAAAGATCAGTTTTCGTAAGTTCATGATCATCTACAAGGAAGGTTTGCCGGCAGCGGGTTTCCACCCGGGCGGCAATAATCAACGCATTATCCGTTATGCCGAGGTTTTATTGATGCTGGCCGAATGTGAAAATGAGCTGGGTAATATTCCTGCAGCAATTAACTACCTCAATATGGTTCGTGCACGTGCGGATGTTGCTATGCCTCTTTATCCAACAGCGCAATTTCCTGTAGCGTCAAAAGCTGATGTGGTAAAAGCCATCATGCACGAAAAAATGGTAGAAATGGGTTGCGAAGAAATACGAAATATCGACATCCTTCGCTGGAGGAAAAAGCAATACTTCACCACTGACCCATTCCCATATTTCAGAAAAGGAAGAGATGAACTATTGCCAATTCCTCAGGCCGAGCTGGATAATAACCCTAAGGTAAACGGACATCAAAACCCTGGCTATTAATACTTAACTTGCTTATATATAGCAGTTAAAAAGTATAGAGTTTCGGACTTGTTAAAAGAGATAGGCTGTGCATAGCAGCCTATCTTTTCCATATAAACCAATTTATAAATGAAGAAATTTTACCCGGCTTTATTACTCGTTAGTGTTGTTCTTTTTTCATGTGCTAAAAAGAAAGCAACACTGTTCGAATTGATACCGTCTTCGCATTCGGGCGTTACTTTCAATAATTTAATTACCGAAAACGACTCTATCAACCCGATTGACAATGCCAACGTTTACAATGGTGGCGGAGTTGGTATAGGTGATTTTAATAACGACGGCTTGCAGGATATTTACTTTTCGGGTAATATGGTATCAAACAAGCTGTACCTGAACCGTGGCGACTTCAAGTTCGATGATATCACCGATAAAGCCGGCGTTAATGGTTTAGGAAAATGGGGCAGAGGCGTTGCCGTTATTGATATTAATAATGATGGCTTGCAGGATATTTATGTATGCAATTCGCTGCTACAGGATAGCGTTAAAAGGCAAAATTTGCTTTACATAAACCAGGGGGCAGATAAAGAGGGGGTACCGCACTTTAAGGAAGAAGGCAAAGAATATGGCCTAAATATACACGCATATTCTACCATGGCAACCTTTTTTGACTACAATAATGATGGCAAGCTGGACATGTATCTTACCGTTAACCGCCCCGGCGATGGCTATTACGCAAACCAGTTTCGCCCGATAATCGCGGACGGCAGCGGTAAGAGTACAGGGAGGTTATATGAAAGCAAATGGGATGCCCAACTTAAACACCCGGTGTTTAGCGATGTATCCAAAAAAGCCGGTATATCCATTGAAGGCTATGGGCACGCGGCAACTATTGTGGATATAAACAAAGACGGTTGGAAGGACATTTATGTTACCGACGATTTTATATCGCCCAATATTCTCTACATCAATAATGGTGATGGTACATTCACCAATAGATCTAAAGAATACTTTAAGCACACCTCGATGAACTCGATGGGGCAGGACATCGAAGATTTAAATAACGATGGTTTGGCCGATGTATTTGAACTGGACATGTCACCACCGGATAATTACCGGAAAAAAATGATGTCGATGCCGGAAAGCTACCAGTCGTACGAGTTATTTAATCATTATGCATACCAATATCAATATGCACGTAACACCTTGCAGATAAACCAGGGGCCGGGATTGGGGCAGAATGATTCTATCAAGAACTCCGTATTCAGTGAAACCGGGTTCTTGAGCGGAGTTACAGAGACCGACTGGAGCTGGACGCCTTTGATAACAGATTTCAACAATGATGGTTACCGTGATATCATTGTAACCAATGGATTTCCGAAGGATGTTACTGATCATGACTTTATCGTTTACCGAAACAATCCTTATTCCACAGCCTCAAAAAAAACTGTTATTGACCAGATTCCTACAGTCAAGATCCATAATTATGCTTTTCAAAATAATGGCGACCTAAACTTTGGTGATGTTTCCAGCCAATGGGGATTGGATTTACCGACCTTTTCAAACGGCGCCGCTTATGCTGATCTGAACAATGACGGTGCAATGGATATGGTGATCAATAACATCAATGACGAGGCTCTTATCTATAAAAACAATAGCCGCGCACTTACCTCCAAACCATCAAATTACTTGCAGGTAAAATTGAATGGCAACAACTTTAACAGGGATGGCATTGGTGCCTGGGTAGATATCTATTATGCAGGCAAGCAACACCAGGTATACGAGAACAATCCTTATCGTGGATATTTATCTTCTATCCAAAACATCGCGCACTTTGGCCTCGGCAAAGTCAATAAGCTCGATTCTGTAGTAGTGAGATGGCCGAATAATTATAAGCAGGTAATAAAAAATGTAAGCGCTAACCAAACGCTGAAAGTGAATATCAATGATGCGCGTCAGCCTTATAGTTGGGTTATACCCCAAAAAAACAGGGGTGCACTGTTTACAGAAGTTACAGGTACGGCAGGTATTAGTTACAGGCACAAGGATGATGATTTTCCGGATTTTACCATCCAGAAATTATTGCCTCATAAATTTTCGGCGTATGCTCCGGCGCTTGCAGCCGAAGATGTTGATGGCAACGGGCTTGATGATATTGCTATCGGTGGTAACAAGAAATTTCCCGCTCAGGTTTTCCTGCAGCAGGCTAACGGTAAATTTAATCAGCGAAATTTAATTGATGTAAAACCGGACAGTGCGAATTATAAGGATGAAAGTTTATTGTTCTTTGATGCCGATGGCGATGGGAAGCCAGATCTGTATATGGCCAGCGGGGGATATGAAAGCGCGCCGGGTTCAAAAAATTATGCAGACCGCATCTACCTCAACGATGGCCGCGGGCGTTTCAGCGAACAAAAAGGTGCCTTACCCGGTAATTTTACAAGTAAGCTATGTGTCAGAGCGTTCGATTATAATAAGGATGGCAAGCTCGACTTGCTGATAACCGGTCGGGTTGATCCCTGGCATTATCCCAACCCGGTATCCAGTTTTATTTTACGAAACGACAGTAAACCCGGGAAGCTGCAATTTACAGATGTAACGGCATCAGTTGCCCCTTGCTTAAAAAATCTGGGGCTAACCTGTGATGCCCTGGTTACAGATTATGATAATGACGGTTGGCCGGATCTTGTTATAGCGGGTGAATGGATGCCCATTACGTTTATCAAAAACGTTGGGGGCAAATTCGTTAACTCCACAGCAGCGTCTGGTATTGCTGATAAAATCGGCTGGTGGAATTCTATCGCGGCCGGCGATTTCAGGCATTGCGGTAAGATAGACTATATTGTTGGCAACCTGGGAAAGAATAGTTTTTTCAAGGCCAGCGATAAAGAGCCCGTATATATCACGGCAGGCGATTTTGATAAACGTAAAACCACCGATGCCTTTCCATCCCTCTTTCTTCCCGACACTGATGGGGTGAAACGTGAATTTCCATCTTTTGTTCGCGACGATGCTATTAAGCAAATGATCAGTCTCCGAAAAAAGTTTGTGAATTACCGCTCTTTTGGCCACGCAACGTTGCAGGATTTGTTATCGTCTGAACAACTGAAAAATGCCTTGCGGTTAAAAGCCAATACGCTTACTTCATGTTATCTCGAAAATTTAGGAAACGGGAAATTTAAAATGTACCCTCTGCCAAACTATGCGCAGGTTTCTGTCATTAACGGAATGGTAGTGGATGACTTTGACGGTGATGGCAATTTAGACTTAGCCATAAACGGGAATGATTACGGCACAAATGTTTCGGTAGGCCGGTACGATGCCTTAAACGGATTGCTTTTAAAAGGCGATGGCAAAGGAGGGTTTAAGCCATTAACGATTTTGCAAGGCGGGATCTGCTTTCCCGGCGATGGGAAAGCCCTGGTAAAACTTAAGGGGAAAGATAGCCGTTACTACCTCGCGGCCAGCGAGCATAATGGCAATTTGAAGTTGTTAAAGCTTAACATACCGGCTAAAACTATCAAAATTGAGCCGCAGGACGTGTATGCGGAAGTATCTGCAAAAGATGGTTCGGTTACCCGGCAGGAGTTTTATTATGGCTCGTCTTTTTTATCACAATCGGCAAGGTTTCTGAAAATAAGCCCGGACGTACAGAAAGTTAAGATTGTATCTAACGATGGCCGGTGTAGGGAAATTAAGCTTTAATAATCCGCTTGTGGTATTCAAAATATAACACCTTCAATATTGATCAGGGTCTTAAGAAAAAATAATGTGTAGCTAATTTTACTGAAGGAATGCCGAAGAATTTAATTGTCAATTTTGCTTTGAGTTTAGCCCGCGCAAAAACATCGGTAAACATTTATGCAAAATTTTTGCTCTTGATACTGGCCATGTCATTTGTTATGTCATGCCACGATTCATCGGAGGGTAAAATGATCCGGATCATTGCCGCTCTGAACCAAAAGGATTACAACAGCCGCAATCCGTTTTGTCCCGAAGCGAAAGTGGCGCAGTGCGATAGCTTACTTAAACTGCCGGGCAGGGAAAATGATTTTTATCTTTTAAATACCAAGGCTAAGCTTTTATTGGAAACCGGTGACGAAACACAGGCTGTTGCCATCTACGAAAAAATGATGATGGGGGCCGATAGCTCAAAGCGTGATTTATTTGAACCGGATATGGCACTGGCCTACATGAGGTTAGGCGAGCGAACTAATTGTATGTTGAACCACAACCGAATGTCATGTACCTACCCAATAAGGGATAACGCGATTCATGTAAATCAAACCGGTTCGCGACATGCTATTGCAGTTTATGAAAGCATTTTGAAGAAGCATCCGGCCGACCTGGAATCCCGATGGATGCTCAATATCGCTTACATGACACTGGGGCATTACCCCGATAGTGTGCCCAAGCCCTTTTTAATTCCAGATCTCAATAAAACATCCGCGACAAAAATAAAGCCGTTTACCGATATGGCTGCCGATGTTGGTATTAAACTGAAAAGCAGGGCGGGCGGCGTTATAGCGGATGATTTCAATAACGACGGTTACCTTGACATAATAACTTCAGGAACGGAACTTGATGATCATATGCATTATTTTCAAAATAACCAGGACGGAACATTTATTGACAAATCTGAAACAAGCGGGTTGCGGAAGTTTACCGGGGGGCTGAATATTCAGCAAACTGATTACAACAACGATGGGAAGATGGACATTTTTGTACTGCGGGGTGCCTGGAAAAAGAACGGTTTTGGCAACCAGCCTGCCTCGCTGCTGCGTAACAATGGCGATGGCACATTCACGGATGTAACGATACCCGCCGGGCTACTTTTTTATCACCCTACACAGGCGGCAGTCTGGGCTGATTTTAATAATGATGGATGGCTCGATGTATTTTTAGGAGCGGAGGGTTTTAACAACGGCGACAGCGTCAATATCCACCGGAGCATGATTTATATAAATAACCGGAACGGTAGCTTTACTGAAGTTGGCCATAAAGCGCATTGCGATGTAATGTCATACGTAAAAGGGGTTACATCGGCAGATTTTAACCATGACGGATGGCCGGATATTTTTATTTCGACAATGGACGGGCGCAAATATCTATTAAAAAATAAAGGTAACAGCGGAAATACCCCCGACTTTGAAGACGTTACAAAGCAATCGGGGATCCTGGCAAACAGCAACAGTACTTTTACTACCTGGTTTTTTGATTACAACAATGATGGCTGGCAGGATATCCTGATTGCAGATTACAAATTCGAGGCCCCGCTGGGATATTATTCGGCTGCCGAAGCGCTCGGAAAGCCCATATCCAATGCAGGAAACATTTACCTGTATAAAAATAACCATAACGGCACTTTCACTGATGTTACCAAACAAACGGGTCTTGATAAAGTAGTGTTCAGCATGGGCGCAAACTTTGGTGATATTGATAATGACGGCTTTCCCGACCTGTATTTTGGCACAGGCAACCCCGATTTTGGCTCCCTCATACCCAATAAAATGTTCAGGAACGTAGACGGGCAGCGGTTTGAGGACGTTACAAGCGCGTCTGGAACGGGAAACCTGCAAAAAGGCCACGGTGTCGCGTTTGCAGATTTCAGGAACCGTGGTTTACAGGATATCTTCATTGAAATGGGCGGGGCTTACGCCGGCGATGCCTATACCAGTGCATTGTATGTAAGCCCTGGTCAAAATGATAACAACTGGATAAGTATAAAGGCAGAAGGGATAAAAAGTAATAAAGCTGCCATTGGCAGTCGGTTAAAAATAACATTTGTTGACAATGGTGTTAAAAGAAATGTTTACCACGACCTAAACTCGGGCGGTAGTTTTGGTTCATCGCCCATACAGGCGGAAATAGGAGTAGGGCATGCCGGGCTTATCAAAGAGCTTGAAATAACATGGGCTGGCAGCCATGCCGTTCAACGGTTTCGTAATTTGCAGGTAAACCAGTTCTACCACATTATCGAAGGAAATGGAAAGGCTGCTTCGATTCAGTTAAAAAAGCTTAATTTCAATGGAATGGCGGGGTTGGCGATGAAAATGTGAGCTATTCACCCGAGATGGTTGATTGATAATAACCCCGAGCAGTGCTGTCAATTTAATTCATCATTTTAACGAAGAGATTGCTTTTGGCCAATTGTTTATTTTTGAGCGGTGATTACCATGTTCTGAAAAAGTTGGCAACGCGTTCAGTTGTGGATTGATCATATCCGTACGGTCTGTGTTCGTTTATAGTACAACTGCCTTCTTGGTTTATTATAAGTATCTTATATTTAAGATCTTACTACATTGGAATGTGGATTGATGTAGTGTGTTGATTTGAGCTCAACTATTTTAGATATTAGCCTTACTAACCTGCTTTTTATTGGAGCAGTGTTCACCGGTTGTACCGTAGCTTCAATTTTATGGTTTGCAAAAAAGGCGCACAGCGCTGCAAATCGATATTTAAGTTTAGCCCTGAGCGTTACGATATTGCACCTGGGCGGTGTCACACTTTCTATACTATTGGCTTTAGGCCCCTTCATTTATTTTTATGTCCTTCAGTTAATCGAGCCAAGCAGGCGATTTACTTGGAAGGATTTGCTGCATTTTTTTTCTTTAATTTTTATTCCAATTGCACCAAACTGGCTGACGTTGAGCGTAACGACTGCTTATTTAATGCTATCACATCGTGCAATACAACGTTATAACAGGGAGCAACAGCCGGTTTTGATGGACAGGCCGCGATTTGCTTTTGGCAGGTTGGATAATGTGCTTAAGTTACTCATATTGTTTACCGCTCTTAGATCGATAAATGAATTGTTTGGTGTTTGCTTATCAGCAGTGCTGATTGCTATGGCGGTCAGCGCCATTCTAAAATCAGAAAGGTGCATTTTGCCGGTACCGGTAATTCCTAAATCCGATGGGTTACGCGAAAAAGGCAGGTGGTTGAAAAGAGTTGTTGTTACAGAACGGTTTTACGAGGATGCCGACCTTACTTTAGCTTCGCTGGCGCAAAAATTAGCTCTTCATCCTCACGAGGTGTCGCGTATCATCAACCTGGCACTCAAAAAAAATTTTAATGATTTTATCAATGAGCTGCGGGTGCGGGACGTTATCCGGAAAATGCATGATCCCGATTACGATCGTTACAACCTGCTGGGAATAGCTTACGATTCTGGGTTTAACTCCAAAACCAGTTTCAATCGTGTTTTTAAAGAAATAACAGGCCAAAGCCCGGCCTCATTTAAAGAAAGGTCAAAAAAAGAAGTGCCAAATGATAAGTTGGTACTTCGGACCCCGGTTAAGCCTGTAATCTTGCGTAAGAAAAGCCCGTTGGATTGGGCCACTGAAATTTCTAAACGCAGCATCATGATCAAAAATTATTTAAAAATGGCTTTCCGAAGCCTGCTTAAAAACAGGGCATTTACCTTACTGAATGTGTTTGGCCTCTCGGTGGGCCTGGCGACATGCCTGCTTATTGTGTTTTATGTTACTAATGAGCTTGGATACGATAAATACAATGAGCGTGCCGACCGAATATACAGAATAGGCCTTGATGTAAAATTGAATGGTAATGCTAACCAGTATGCTACTTCTGAAGAGCCCCTGCCCGCTGCCATTAAAGATGTTTTTCCGGAAATCGAGCAAATGACCCGCATGATAGATGTTCAGGGGCTGTTCCTTTCGCCTTTGAAATTCTATATCCGTAAAGGCAATGAAAATATACAGGAGAAAAGAGTGGTGTTTACCGAATCATCAATTTTTAAGGTTTTTACCCTGCCAATGATCGATGGTAGCCCTGCCAAGGCGCTGGATGCCCCCCATAGTGCCGTAATCACAGAAAGCACAGCGAAGAAGTACTTTAATCGTACTGATGTTGTTGGCCAGATGCTGACCATCAATGACACCAGCACATACAAAATCACCGGCGTTATCAAAGATGTTCCTCAGCAATCACATTTTCATTACGATTTTTTCCTGTCGTACAGTTCACGCGCGGAAAGCACCCAACACGGGTGGGGGTACGGCGGCATGCATAATTATTTATTGCTAAAACCCGGCGCTGATGTACACCGGCTGGAGAAAAAGATAGCCGCTATCGAAATCAAAAACTCTTATAATGCAGACGCATGGACCAGTGGCGACAATTACCTGAAAACCGTTTTAATGCCCGTAACTGATATCCATCTTCGCGATCGAGCAACATACCAGTTGGAAGCGGGTAGCGACATTCAATACATTTACATATTTTCAATGATTGCGGCATTCATCCTGCTCATTGCCTGCGTTAATTTCATGAACCTCAGTACAGCCCGTTCAGCTAACCGGGCTAAAGAAGTAGGGGTTAGAAAAGTATTAGGTTCGGCGCGTAAATTCCTCATCGCTCAATTTCTGGCCGAGTCAATGTTGGTGACAATGGCCTCCGCAATCATTGCTGCTTTAATGGCCTGGGGGATGTTGCCATTGTTCAACCAGCTGGCGGGAAAACAGTTGATACTTAGCTGGGACCAGGCAGCCTGGCTTCTGCCTGCGTTGTTCTCGATCACCATAATAGTTGGCCTTTTGGCAGGTGCCTATCCCGCCTTTTTCCTTTCCGGTTTTCAACCTATAGATGTATTGAAAGGAAAGATCGCCAAAGGTTTTAAGAACAGCTTTCTGCGAAGTTTTTTAGTGGTATTTCAGTTTTCAATTTCGATTTTCCTCATCATAAGCACTATGGTGATCTTTAAACAGCTGACTTTTATTCGCAACAAAAGCCTGGGTTTTGATCGTAACCAGGTTTTGGTTATTAAAAATACCGATGTATTAGGCAACAATGCCGCACTGCTTAAAAACGAATTGAAGCAAATGACCGGGGTAGTAGATGTGAGTATGACTGCTTTTCAGCCTACAGGCGACCTGCGCTTGAAGACAGGGCTTTTCCCTTCCTTACCTATTGACGTGAGGAGTGTATTGCTAACCGAATTCTGGCCCGTGGATGAGGACTATCTGCGCACCATGGAATTGACGCTATCAACAGGCCGGAATTTTTCAAGAGAAATGCCTACAGATAGCGCGGGTATAATCGTGAATGAAGCGTTTGCCCGTAAGTTTGGCGCAAAAGATCTATTGAATAAAACGCTATACCGTAATTCATATGGCATTCAGCCTTACCACATTATTGGTGTAGTTAAGGATTTTCATTTTGCTACATTGCATGAGGAGGTGATGCCGTTGGCCTTGTATTATGCACCGGACAAGGGCGCTATCAACGTTCGGCTGCATACCGCAAACATTTCCAGGGCGCTCGGGCAGATTGAAAAGAAATGGAAACAATTTTCGCCAAACCAGCAGTTTAATTATTCATTTATGGATGCCGATTTTGATGCAAGTTATCGAACAGAGCAGCACGCGGGAACCATTTTTCTGTGTTTTAGTACCCTGGCCATATTAATAGCCTGCCTTGGCCTTTTTGGACTGGCTGCTTATGCTGCCGAACAGCGTACGAAAGAAATAGGTATCCGCAAGGCGCTTGGGGCGAGTGTTTCCAGCATTACAGGTATGCTATCTGCGGATTTTGTTAAGCTGGTATTGATTGCCATTTTGATAGCTACCCCGCTTGCCTGGTGGGCTATGCAGAAATGGCTCCAGGATTTCGCCTATCGCACCACAATCGGGTGGTATTTGCCGGTTATAGCGGCGGGGGTAGCAATAGCAATTGCACTGATAACGGTAAGTTTCCAATCTGTTAAAGCTGCTTTTGCGAATCCTGTGGATAGTTTGCGTAACGAATAACTTGGCTGACAAATCTCGTAGGTGACTTCGCTTATGGACTATTTTCCACTCATATGGCCTGCGCATGACCGCCGTAGTTCGTTAGCCGGCAAAGCGTTGGTGAGTATGTTGGTTTTAAGCTATCGCAGGGCAAATAAAACCCTGGGCCCTGATCATGAGCGTTTCCGGTTGGATTGTTTGTGCATAGAGGTTAAGATATCCGGTATCCGATCCAGAACGTTTTCCTAACGCCGTTTGAAACACTAGTGTAGGGCAGCCATTGGCATAAAGCGGCAAAATAAAATCAGCACTGAGGGTTTTGCTTTCAATGATCAGCATACCAGTGACATATTCGTCAAGGTCGGGAGGCGGAAACAACGTAATTATATTCACCGATTTCTAAATTACTTCTTTCAATTAATAAATTAAAGTTATCTTTGTAACTAAGATAATCAAAGTTACAAAGATATTGTGAAAAGCGAAGCTATTACCCGGATAAGAAAACTAAGCCAGTTGTATGCTTATACATCCATTCAAATGCATGAAAATATCGCTCGAAAAGCCGGACTATCAGGTACCGATCAAAAATACCTGGGCTTTTTCCTGGTGAAAGGGGCCATGACAGCCGGTGAACTTATGGAAGTAACAGGGCTTACCAGCGGCGCTGTTACAGGTTTGATTGACCGGTTTGAGAAAAAAGACCTGGTCAAAAGAGAATTTGCGAAAACGGACAGGCGAAAAGTATTGGTAGTGCCGGATACTGAAAAGATAATGCAGCTCATGGCTCCGCTTTACAAGGATTATCGCAGCCATTCGGAGCAATTGATCGGTTCTTTCGCTGAAGAAGATTTGAAAATTATCGAAAAATTTTTGGAAGGATCGATTGCAATTATGAATGAAACAGCCAATCAGTTTAAAGACAAGTGAGGTATATGAAAAACAGAAGTTTATACATTGTTGATTTAAAAAAGGCCGATAAAACGTTTATTAAGTTAATCGGGGGCAAGGGGGCAAATCTGGCAGAATTATACAAAATTAAGGCGCTTAATGTGCCTGACGGTTTTTGTATAACCACTGAAGCGTTTAAAGAAACTGTTGGGAACGACCAGGAGTTTAATTCACTGCTGGAGCAATTAGCATTGCTAACCGAAAACCAAAAGAATGAGATCAATGAAATAAGCAAAAAGATCAGAACGCTGATAGAATCGATAGCTCTTTCTCAGGAACTGAAAAACCAGATCGTTGCGCATATGGACCAATATGGAAGTGATTACGCTTACGCCGTTCGTTCAAGTGCGACAGCGGAGGACTTAGCCACCGCATCGTTCGCCGGACAACAGGATACCTACCTAAACGTTATCGGCGAAGCCGCTATTTTAAAACACATCAGCAAATGTTGGGCATCTCTTTTTACGGAACGTGCCATAATCTACCGGCTTCAGAATGGCTTTGACCACCGCAAGGTTTACCTGGCTGTTATTATACAGCAAATGGTAGTTGCAAAGGTAGCCGGCGTGCTATTTACGGCCCATCCTGTTACTGGTAACAGGAAAGTGAGCTCGATAGATGCGAGCTTCGGCTTGGGGGAAGCACTGGTTTCTGGTTTGGTTAACGCCGATAATTACCAGGTCCGTGCTTCAAGAATTATTGAAAAGAAGATTTCGGAGAAAAGGATCGCTATTGAGATCATTAAAAATGGCGGTACTGAGCAAAAAGAGATAGGGCCGGAGCAACAAAATAAGCAAGCGCTAACTGACGAGCAAATTTTACAACTCGAACAAACCGGCAGGATGATCGAGGCACATTTCGGCCATCCCCAGGACATTGAATGGTGTTTAAGTGACGATAAATTCTATGTTGTACAAAGCCGGCCAATCACCACATTATATCCTGTGCCAGCGGCAGACGACTTGGAGAACCGGGTTTATGTATCTGTAGGACATCAACAAATGATGACTGACGCATTTAAACCACTCGGCATATCCGTTTGGATGTTAACCGGAAACCGCGCGATATTCAAAATGGCTGGCGGAAGGTTATTTGTTGATATCTCGAAGGGGCTGGCTTCGCCGGCAGGCAGGGAGAATCTTTTAAATGTATTGGGGCATTCAGATCCACTCATAAAAGATGCCCTGATGACTGTAATCGATCGAAACTTTGTAAAAGAGGACCCTGGAGCCAATATTCCCGGACAGGTTAAAGGTCATCACGGGATGTCGGCGGCGGATATACTTGCGGAAGCGGGAGCCGATGCCGGGATTGTGGCCGATCTCATCAGCAGCAGCGAAAGGTCGGTATCAGCATTGAAAGATAACATCCGGGCAAAAACAGGACCCGATGTATTTGATTACATCCTGGACGATATGCAGCAACGGAGGCAGCTGTCTTTAGAAAAGAAAAATCTGAACGTGATCATGGCGGCCATCCATGCATCGGCCTGGATCAATGACAAGATGAAAGAGTGGCTTGGTGAAATCAACGCAGCAGATGTTCTGTCGCTTTCTGTTCCAAACAACATTACCTCAGAAATGGGCCTTGAACTTTTGGACCTGGCGGATGTGATCCGTCCCTATCCGGAGGTCATCGCCTATCTGCAAGGGGCAAAACAGAATAATTTATTGAATGGGTTATGCCAGTTGGAGGGCGGATCGCAAGTACACGACGCTTTCATTGCTTATCTTAACAAATATGGCATGCGTTGCGCCGGCGAGATCGATATTACCCGTACACGATGGAGGGAAAATCCAGCTGCGCTGGTTCCGATAATCTTTAGCAATATCAAAAACCTTGAACCGGGAGAGAGTACCCGAAGATTTGAGCAGGGGAAGCAGGCAGCCTTAGAAAAAGAACAAGACTTAATGTTGCGCCTGAAACAATTGCACGATGGTGAAGAAAAAACCCGGGAAACGAAGCAGATGATTGACCTGTTGCGGAATTTTATCGGCTACCGCGAATATCCGAAATACGATATCGTGAGCAGGTACTTTATCTACAAGCAGACTTTGCTTCAGGAAGCCGAACGCCTCGTAAAAGCCGGTGTGCTTCATGATGAAAAAGATAGCTATTATCTTTATTTTGAAGAGTTGCAGGAGGCGGTGCGTACCGGAAAAGTAGATTACCAGCTTATTGACCAGCGCAAAACGGATTATCAATTTTATGAAAAGCTGACACCGCCACGAGTTATTACTTCTGAAGGTGAAGTGATAACCGGTCATTACAGGTATGACAATATCCCGGCAGGGGCCCTGGCTGGTCTCGCTGTTTCTTCCGGCATAGTTGAAGGGCGCGCACGCATGGTGCTAAACGTAGAAGGTGCTGATCTGGAAGATGGCGATATCTTGGTTACAACCTTTACCGACCCAAGCTGGACCCCTTTATTCTTAGCCATCAAAGGACTGGTTACAGAAGTTGGCGGACTAATGACACATGGCGCTGTAATAGCCCGTGAATACGGTTTGCCTGCGGTTGTTGGCGTGGAAAACGCAACCAAACTAATTAAAGATGGTCAACGCATTCGTGTGCATGGAACCGCAGGGTACGTGGAGATTATGAGCGAAGTGGATGCATTGTGGAAATAATCTTGTCGCGAATTACCCCCGGGATTGTCGCTTTTGCACACTGCGAAACAACGGCGTGCGTCCCATCTTTGTATCGTTGATTAAGTTTATGATCAATCAGGATCGTGTTACGAAAACAACAAAGTAAACCGGCAATCGTACAAAATTTTTAAATAAGCAACGATGAGTACATTACAGATCACAAGCTCAAAGCTTTGGAACGCCATTAAGCTTTCTCTTAATGGCGAGCAGCAGGATTATACGCAAGGCAGTATTCCGAAAGCCATCTTTTTACTGGCTATCCCAATGATCCTGGAATTAAGCCTGGAAAGCGTTTTTGCGGTGGTAGATATGTTCTTTGTAGGCAAACTTGGGCAAAACGCTATAGCCACGGTAGGTTTAACGGAGTCGGTGATCACCATTGTCTATTCCATCGCTATTGGTTTAAGCACCGCGGCAACGGCAATCGTAGCACGAAGGATTGGTGAAAAGAAACCGGAAGCCGCTGCGCATGCAGGAGCCCAGGCGCTGGTAATCTGCCTGATCACAACTATAATAGTAAGTATGGCTGGTGTTTTATATTCACCTGAGATCTTAAAGTTAATGGGAGCAAGCGAAGAAGTGGTGAGGGACGGAGCTATTTTTACCCGGATCATGCTGGGCAGCAGCCTTATTATTATCCTGTTGTTTCTGATCAACGGAATTTTTCGCGGCGCGGGTGACGCCGCCATGGCGATGAAGAGCCTTTGGATTGCAAGCATTATAAACATTATTCTCTGCCCGGTTTTCATTCACTTTTTTGGGTTGAAGGGCGCTGCTATGGCCACCGTAATTGGAAGGAGTTGCGGGGTGACCTTCCAGGTATATCACCTGTTTAAAGGCAGCGGCATTCTGAAGTTTCGCAGTGCTCACTTTAATTGGGATCCGGCTGTGGTAAAAACCATCATCGCTGTGGCCTGGCCGGCAACCTTTCAATTTATCATTGCAAGCGGCAGTTGGATCATCTTGACGCGGTTGGTTGCTGAAACCGGCGGTACAGCAGCTTCAGCCGGCTACCAGATCGCTTTTCGGAATTTTGTTTTCTTTATTTTACCATGCTGGGGGTTAAGTAATGCTGCTGCGACCCTGGTAGGGCAAAATTTAGGTGCAGGTCATGTTGAAAGGGCGGCTCAAAGTGTGTTGCTTACGGCGCGATATAATGCTGTATTGATGAGTTTCGTCATGCTGCTGTTCCTGTTCTTTGCCCGTCCCATCATCAGCATATTTACAACCGAACCCGTTATTTTGAACTTTGGCAGTACGGCGCTCCGGATCATCGGTTCGGGATTTATTTTTTATGCTATAGCCATGGTCATGAGCCAGGCCTTAAACGGGGCCGGTGACACCAAAACGCCTACATGGATCAATTTTGGGTGCTTCTGGCTTTTTCAGGTGCCTTTAGCTTACTTACTCGCAAAAGGCTTAGGATGGCATTCGGCAGGCGCCATCGCAGCGGTGCCCGCGGCGGAGGCGCTTTTAGCCCTGGTTTCCTGGTATTACTTTAAAAAAGGGAACTGGAAAAAGGTGAAAGTGTAAGGCCGTCCATATTGAATTACTAAAAAACAATTAAACCACATAAAAAATGAAAAACAAAATCCTATTCATTGCATGCCTGTTATTCGGGCTGATGTTTATCAATGCAGGCCTGAACAAGTTTTTAAATTACATGCCTGTACCAAAAGATATGCCGCCAAATGCTATGGCCATGTTTGGCGCCATTATGCAGATCAAATGGCTGATGCCACTTATCGGCATCGCCGAAATTATTGGAGGGATACTGGTGATTATTCCCCGTTTCAGGGCTTTAGGCGCGGTGATCATTTTTCCAGTTATGGTTGGCATATTGTTAACTGTTATTTCTTTATCTTCGGGAATACCGATGGTGCTTGTGCTTTGGGCGGTGCTCATCTGGGTGCTATTTGAAAACAGGGAGAAATATTTTCACATGATCCGGTAGCGGATGGCATAGTCTGGCTATTCCGCAACTAAATAATAACCGTCCGGTGAATTGGAAATTACAAATGATTATAGGCAAGTCGTGTTACGTATTTGAGAGACTTTATTAAAAATCACATGAAACTTTTTGAAAAGGAAACGGGCAAAACAAACTGTGTCGGGGTAACCGGAGCTTCTGCAACCGGGGCATCAGCAATTGCTGTGTTAGCATTGGGATCTATGGCTATTGGCGCGATTGCTATAGGCGCATTGGTGATTAGCCGAATCATGGTTAAAAAAGCTGTAATCAGAAACCTCCATGTCGGTAATCTCAGCGTAGATAACCTTGTAATTAAAAATCGCGAATATTAGCACGTCCCTGGGGGATCCGGTTACGTTGAATTGAGGTGGAGTAAAGTGTTATCAGAGTTGTTTCTGAGTCTGCCCTTGTTCCCACGATAATTTCGTCTCGCCGTCGATAGCCAACAATATCGTTCTCGGACACTGGCCGGCTTGCGTCGGAAACTCACCTGCCTTAAAATTCGTCTTTTGTTATGTTTTGAAATAAATTCAGAACGGCCGGCTCAAATTGCGGGAATATGGCAGCCGGGAAGACAGATTACGCATTTATAAAATAAATGTTGTTTTTTAACGTTACATTCATCATTTAGTGCATGAAAAGAGCGTGTTTGGGAATTGTGTTGGCTGCACTGTTATTATCGACGGTCGGCGGTTGCGGCGTAGTTAAATCTTTGGGTAAAAATCCGGATGGCGAAGAACTTACCCGGTTGGATTCTTTACCAAATTATAAAAATGGAGCTTTTATAAATTTGGCTGAACTTTCCGATTCGACGGTCAAACGTAAATTTCTTTTTTTGAGCAGACGTCCTGAAACCATCAGGCCATCTCATGCACTTCCGTGGATTAAAACCGATCTGAATTCATTAGCTGCTCCTGCACCTACGATCGTTTGGTTTGGACATTCATCTTTACTTATAAAAAGCGAGCAGTTTAATATGCTCATTGATCCGGTTTTTAGCAATCATGCCGGACCGGTGCCCGGATTGATTACCGCATTCCCGGGTACAAAGCATTATCACGCCGATGATATGCCTCAAATAGATGCGCTGATCATTTCTCATGATCACTACGATCATCTGGATTATCGAACTTTGAAAAAATTAAAAGATCGTATTAAAATGGCTATCGTGCCGATGGGAGTAGGCGCTGATCTGGTATACTGGGGGTTTGACCCTAAAAAGATCATCGAACTTAATTGGAACCAATCGATTACGTTGTCCGGTGGTATTCGGATTACCGCCACCCCAGCCCAACATCGCAGCAATCGTACGTATAAGAATGAGAATAAAACATTATGGGCCTCTTACGTTTTTCAGATTGGCAGTTATAGGCTGTTTTACAGTGGCGATAGCGGGTACGGGCCGCATTTTAAACAAATAGGCCAGCAATTCGGGCCATTTGATCTGGCGTTTTTGGAATGCGGACAGTATAGCCCCAATTGGCCATGGACGCACCTGTGGTTAGGGCAACCCGCACAGGCTGCTGCTGACCTGCATGCCCGTTTGTTACAGCCTATTCACTGGGCTAAGTTTATTGAAGCTAACCAGCCCTGGAACGAACCGATAAAAAGGCTTGTGCCTGCAGCAAAGGAGTTGGGTGTCGAACTAAACGTTCCGCGTATTGGGGAGCCTTACACTTTAGGCAGCCCCCTCAAACAGGTTGCGTGGTGGAATTTTGAATAACTGCTTTTGTAATATTGAACAGTTAATAAAAAGGACCATATCGGATGGCAGGATGATCATTTGAACAACCGGCAATCAGTATACAAGGCCAGCTTAGCTAATCAATTTTTCAGGTGCCTCCAGATGATATCATGAATGTCGGTCGCTATCAGGTCCTGTTTTTCCAATGGGTTATCGGTAATGATCACCGGCTGATATTCTGACGGTACATCCACCCGGCCATGAGAGCCTTTAATCAGGGCGGCATCCAGGGGAATGACATCCATCACATACCTGAAACCAGCCTTTTTGCGCAGCAACTTGTAGCCGGCGCGGAGCTTTGAGCTCATAAACATCTCAACAGGATCATAACCCGGTTTTTTATGGATGTCAACTACGCGCGCGTAATCCGGGGCAAGCGCGTCATCCAGCCAAAAGTAATAAGTGAACCAACTTCTTTCATCAGCGATCAGGACCAGGTCGCCGGCCCGGGGATGGTCGATGTGATATGCGGCCTGCTCTTCCCGGGTAAGCACCCGTTCAACACCAGGCACGGCTTCAAGCAGCGCTTTGACTTTTGCCGTTACGCTCGCATCGTTGATGTAGACATGTGCCAGTTGGTGATCAGCTACCGCAAAGGCTTTGGAAGCACCCGGATCAAGTATCTCCAGTCCACGTTCAATCCTGATGCCTAACAAGCCGTTTTGCCTCAATACCCGGTTTAAATGAACCGGGCGGTCCACCGGGGAGATACCATATTCGGAAAGGATGATGATCTCGGCATTTTTTTTCTTGTAAAACGAAACCAGATCTTCGATAATTTTATCAATATCATTCAGGTCCTTGGCAATAACCGGTAAATCCGGACCAAATTTTTGCAGGCAATAGTCCAGATGCGGCAGGTATATCAGCGTTAGCGTCGGGTCATGCAACGTATCTGTTTCTATTGCAGCGTCAGCTATCCAACGGCTTGATTTGATATTGGCGCCGGGCCCCCAAAACTGAAAAAGCGGAAACTGCCCCAACTTCGCCTGAAGGTGGTCACGCAGATCGGCAGGCTCCGAGTAACAATCCGGTATTTTTCGTCCGTCGGCAAGGTAGTTTGGCCTGGGTGTCACGGAGTAATCCGCAGAGGAGTACATATTGTACCACCAAAACATTATCGAGCTCGTGAAAGATGGATCTTCGCTCTTGGCCTTTTCCCATATTTTCTGTCCCTCCACAAGTTTGTTTGACTGCTTCCAGAATTTTACTTCACAATCCGCGCGGTCATACCACCCATTACCTACAATGCCATTGTCAACAGGAAATTTACCGGTGACGTAGGCGGACTGCATGGCGGTGGTAACAGCAGGTAATACAGGTGTTATATGCGTCAGATGTCTGTCTTTGGTATAAGATTTAAGAAATGGCGTATGCTCGCCGATCAGAGACGTGGATAAACCTACTACATCGATAACTACCGTTTTATTCATATTAGTTTCTTTCTTATGATATCTGCGCTTTAACCCAATCCAATTCCCGGATGATCGATTGCGTTAGGGGGGCCTTCAGCTCATCCGGCAATACACTCCAGGTATATGTTTCCACCTCCAGGTGTTGTGTAAAAGCAGCGTTCCTGAACTTGTTGAGCACCCTGATAATATCGTTTTGTGTTGATTGCACCACACCCATATCCTCCACAAAAACAGGTACATGGAAATGCGCACGCCATTCATTGACTACCGGGTTCCGGCTATCTGCCAGGGCTTCCGGTAAATCGGGATAGCGGATCAATTCTCCATTTGCAGTTTTCGCGATCACCTGGTGCAAATAGGTTGGCTCGTTGAATCTGGCAAGCGCGTCGGTCACCTCATCCCTCATAGCCAAATTCACCGGAAGGCGGGCCTTTAGGGCAGCACTGATTTGTATCTTGCCAACCCAGATACCTTTCGCGGCCAGTTCATCAATGACGCGCTCATGTTCTTCATAGCCGATAGCAAAATGGCAAACATCATAGCATAGGTTAATATGTTGTTTTACAACTGCTTCTGCATCAGCCGGAGACAGGCCAAACTGTTCTCCCAGCACTAAAATACCCCGCGGCAGCAGGTCGTTTTCAAACCAATCTATAAACTCCCGGCCTGATTCCAGGAAGCCATCCGGCTCGGGTTCGATATCCAGGTGCATCAGGATTCCAGTCGAACTGTATTTTTCAAAAAGTGCGGCCGCCACCGTTAAAATATTCTCCGTGGCGATCGCCCTTGCAGTGTTCCGGGCTTCACCGGCCGCATGCCATGGCTTATAGCTTAAGGGTGAGGTTGAAATTCCTCCCTGCAAACCTTCAGGAAGTAATTCGGCCAATATATGAAACAGGCGTAAGGTATAATCCACGCGCTCAACTGTTGTCCAATCCGGCGCATGCACTTCGTCCTTGACCACGGTGTTGTGGAAACCGCCATAGGGGAAACCGTTCATCGTGAAAACATAAGCATCATGATCAAACAGCCATTGTTTGAACTCCGCTAAGTTATCTTCCTCTGCCAGCAAACCCAGGCTCGCCATATTAGAAAGGCGCAGGCCAATACCCATTTGTTCCTTCCCTGCAAGGGCCGCCCTGATTGCCGGGAAATGGTTTTTCAGGGCTCCGAAAGTTTCCGGCCAGTTCTCCGCGGGATGGATATTGGTACAATAGGTCAGGTGCGCTACATTTATTTTCATGAGGGCAGATGTTTATATTGTTTAAATTTGCGTTTGCTGAAGTTCGAATTGCCGGTTGTATAGTTCAATACTCGCTTGTTTCAAAAGCTCGGTATCAATTTCATGCACCTCGGCACCTTCGCCAATAGCATTGAGTAACGTAATAGTGAGCTCTCCGCCCAAATGCTCGCGAAACTCCTCCATGCCCTGCAATAATGGGCTGTCATCTCTGCTGATCTTTAAGAGCCCATGGCTGATTTCAAAACCTAAGTTTTGGATCAGGCTTACCACGCGCTCACTGTGCGCAGCGGTTAAACGGCCGCAAAGGCAGGAATAAACCGTATCCAGGGCTATCCCCATGGCTACCGCTTCACCATGTCGAACGTCGAAGCCGCTGAGATATTCCAGTTTGTGCGCGCTCCAATGCCCGAAATCCAAAGGGCGTGATGAGCCGCTTTCAAAGGGGTCGGCGCCGGCAATGTGCTGCATGTGCAGCTGCGCGCAGCGCCAAATCAGGTAATTCATTGCTGTCGCGTCGCGGCTCACGAGGGCGGGTGCGTTCTGTTCTATCCAGTTGAAAAAAACAGGGTCTTTGATTAGGGCAACTTTGATAGCTTCGGATATTCCGGAACGCCAGTCTCGGTCGGTCAGCGTGGTCAAAAACTGGTCATCATTAAAAACAGCGGCAGGGGGTGCGAATGTGCCCAGGAAATTCTTTTTCCCAAAATAATTGATGCTGTTCTTCACCCCGATCCCTGAATCGTTCTGAGACAGCACAGTTGTTGGTATGCGGATAAGCTTTACTCCCCGGTGGGCTACTGCAGCAGCATAACCTGCCATATCCAATACGGCCCCGCCACCAATTGCTGCGATGTATGAATGCCGGTCTATACCGTAATTATTTACCGCTTCGAGGATCATATCAAAATAGCGTTCATCATTCTTTACGTACTCGCCGCCGGGTATCAGCAAGATCTCGGGCACCAGATGAACAGCAGTATGCGCCTGAAAATAAGAACTGATATCAGAGCATAAATGCTCGTGGGCGTCGGCCACCCCCTGATCCACCACAAAAAGAATCTTCCTTAACGCGCCTGAAGTAGCAGCGTTTGTCAGAAAATCGTTCAGAAGGGGATTGTCCTTTGCGAATAAAGCCGAAGTAAAAAAGACGTTATAACTATATTTTACGCTGAAGTTCTGTTGCAAATGTTCCATCGGAGGAAGATCTATTGTTATTGAAATTAATTAGGTGACTGCAAAGGTTTTCGACAGCCACATGGAGAGCGGTAAGAGGCAGGCGATCATCAGGGCGAATGTGAGTGAGCTGAATGTGGCAGACCAGGAAGCGTCCATCAATATCAGGGAGATCACCCCGGCCTTTACGGCATTACCAATATTTTTGCCGATAGGCTCTCTTATAGCTCTGAGCAACGGTTTGAATATCATCCAGGTAAAGGGTAAGATGAAAAGCAGTGACCATAGCAGCCGGTTATTAACGTACGAAAAGTAGCTGATAAAGGCGATGACCGCGGCGTACAAAAATGCCGCTATATACAAGTTGTTCCTTTTGCCCCCATGAACTTCGCCACGACTGGTCAGGGTGATCGAGAATATGTAAATCACAGGCACCAATGCTAACATTGACCAATGGTTGAGCGCATCCGGTATGATGCTGACTCCGAGCAACAGGTTTAATCCCCGGCACATCCCCATATTAAGCGGCCCGAAAAAGGGATGATGTTTGCCCAACTTGTCGTAGAGCAGCGCGCAGAGCGCAATAGCTGCCGCGAGTATACCAGATGCCGCCGAAACGAGAAATGCCAATAAAATGCCTGCGCTTAACAACAATGTGCCGAGCACTGAAGCTTCCGGTAAACTAACCTTGCCTGAGGGGATAGCTCTTTCAGGCCGTTCAATCTTATCAGTCTCCACATCGAAAATATCGTTAAAAACAATACCGCCGCCGTAAAGACAAGCTGTGGAAAGGCAAAGCAGGAGAGCCATTGGCCAGGCTCTTTCCACTAAACTACCTGGGGCACTGGCAATAGCGATCCCCGCCAGAATATCTGCGACCGAAGTAACAATATTGGCGGGCCGCATGAGCTGAAGATAAATGTACAGTTTCCTCAAGATCACGATTAGCTAATGATGATGGATGATTTATCGATTCTCGGTTGCTGGCCGCCTCGCAATATACTGTTACCTTCAAATTTTACGCTTTGATCAACGTTCCTCACCGTGGCGAAATCAGTTTCATCGAGCTGTCCGCTTTGAGCAAAAGCGGTAATTGCGTTACCGTAGGTGATCAATTGGATATCTTTGTCACTGATACCGCGTATTTTCATTAGTGCAGCGGTTTTCGGCACAGCCAGGGGATCGCTGATGCCCCAATCAGCAGCCGAATTGACCATGATCCGCTCCGGGCCATATTGTCTGGCGATTTCAACCATGCGCTCATTACCCATTTTGGTGAAGGGATAAATCGTGAATGCAGCCCAAAAACCCCGGTCAAGGACCTCTTTAACGGTCTCCTCGTTGTTATGATCAATGATGACCTTATAAGGATCAATGCCATGTTCTATCGCGATGTCCATACTACGGCGTGTGCCGTTTTTCTTGTCGCGGTGCGGCGTGTGGACCTGTACCGGCAGGCCGGCTTCCCTGGCCAGTTCCAGTTGCAAGCGGTAATATTTTTCTTCAGCCGCTGTTTGATCGTCGAAACCTATTTCACCGATACCCACAACTCCCTCTTTATAAGCAAACAGCGGAAGTATTTCCATCACCTGTTCTGCAAGGCTTTCATTGTTTGCCTCGCGGGAGTTAAGCCCTATGGTGCAATAATGTTTAATGCCAAACTGCGATGAGCGAAATCTTTCCCAGCCAACCAGGCTGCTGTAATAATCGCGAAAGCTGTCAATGCCCGTCCGGGGCTGTCCCAGCCAGAAAGCCGGTTCTATCAGCCCAACCACGCCCGCATCAGCCATAGCCTGGTAGTCATCAGTTGTACGGGATGTCATATGTACATGCGGGTCAAAAAAACGCATACCTTTTATGGCCGTTATATCAAATGACTCTGGTTTTTCGCCGGGTATTTGCTCTCTGTTTTCAAAATTGCTGCAACACATATCCCAAAATTAATTTTTTGTATCGTTAATAAATTCGTTCCAACTCGTTTTTCTGCCCGCCGCCATCTTTAAATGATCAACTTTCAACAATTCTTTTGCTGGCTGAAAGCTGCTTTCGGCAATAGCTAATGCCACCGCTTCCCTTTCAAGTTCGCTTACACCCGGTAATCCTTCCTTGATGTCCTGCAGTATCGTGTTATCCATAAAGCGAGTTATTAATCGCCAAAGCATAGGATCAGTACTCCGGCCGGCTGACCAGCGCTCTCGCGCGTAATCAATCAATGTATGTGCAAGGCTGGCATTGGCACGCTGGTCCAATCCCGTGATCAGTTCCAGCTTTTTTTCGGTGAAAAGTGCCTTTAGCACCATTTGGTTCCAAGCCGGCTCGGGCAGGTTTTCCGCAGGGTAAGGGTTGCGATACATGATCGCTTCGAGCACAACGCCTAGATTACTGCGGTTACCTTCCGTACAGCGTTGTACCCATATCGGGGCGTAAGCAAGCAGAGGCAAAGCCGAATATAAAGCCACCAATTCGTTCATTTCAGCAGCCAAAAATAGGTTTTCGATATTGCGTTGATAACGCTCCTTATCGGTGGTATCAAGCGTTAACAACAGCCATACCCTGGCAAGCCTGTCAACCGACCATCCTGCGATCGAAAAATCTTTACGGATAGCCGATAAATCAGCTTCATTTTCAGGACCGGCATTGACCGGCGCTTTTCCCGTCTTACGCGGCAAAGCGGCGAAGGCAGCGTTAAATGCTGCAGCAGATGCAGCATGGGCTCCCTGGGCCAGCAGCCAGTCTTTTGCATCCGGGCTTACATGCCTTGCAATGAGATCTGTGAGCAGGGGCTTAAATTTTTCTATATCATAAGTGAACATATCTTCAAATCATCAGGGTTGACCGATCTGTGTTGCTCAGGCCGCGATATAATTGATGAGCAATGCGCCGGCAATGATCAGCAAGCCAAAGAACTCCCTCGTTTTTTCTATATAAGGCTTGTTTGCCTGCATCGTTTCTACCAAACTTGGCCTGTTATATTTCGTTATCCAGTCGCGGACACCATCTTTAGAAAAATAAATGATACCTGCGTGAACAAGGTATATCGCGATCAGGCATAGATACAACTTCGGATAAACCAGGTGAAAAACTACCAGGCCGCAACATACAGCCGCGCTAAGGTATATTGGTACCCAAAGCCATGGATCGACATCGTTCAGGTTAAGGTAAGCGAAAACCAGGAAAGAAAGACAGAAAATGATATTTATAATAGCAATCATATTGAACAGATCGGAGCCAGGCAAATTAATAAATGTAATGTAATCTAAGGCTCATATATCAATATATATTTTCTTATGCTTGACAACTTCATTTTCTATTTGAGATGGGCAATGGTTTTGCATTGTAACCAGGCAAAAACGCTTACATATCGGAAGTGATGAGTTTTTGCAGAGCCGGAAGGGACGCCGGCAGGAGGTCGTTTTTGTATAAAATAAAGTCTGGTTTAGATAATTCAGCACCGCCGACTTTAATTAATTTAGCGTGGCGTATACCTTAATTATTAAACCGTCCTGAAAAACGTAGGGTTTATTATAATACAAAAGGTTTAAACCATCGCTATTTGCCTGAATTGTTACTGTTTGAAAACCCTAATTATGTTTAACCGAAAGACCACGATCAAGGCAGCTTGTTTGCTGCTAACACTATTGAGCCATTCTTTTGTGGTAAAGAGCCAGCAAATGAGCGACGCAGAAAGAAAATCAATGGAAAAAGGTAAGGTGTACCCTGCATTAAAGGGTGCAGGGCAGGGTGTATCGGGCCCAGGTTCTAATCTTCCGCCCGAAAAGATGCAATGGTGGGAGGATCAGAAATTTGGGATGTTCATACATTGGGGCTTATATGCAATTCCAGCCACGGGTGAATGGACCATGTTTAACCAAAAGATACCGGCTGAGGAATATGCCAGGTTAGCTGATCAGTTTAATCCAAAACATTTTAGCGCCACAGAGTGGGCTAAAGTAGCCAAGGAGGCAGGTATGAAGTATATGGTAATGGTTAGCCGCCATCATGATGGCTTTGCCCTTTGGAACAGCCCCTCAAGTTACCGGCATTTTGATAGCTGGGAAACTGCCGCTCACCGTGATTTTGTAAAAGAGTATACTGATGCGTGCCGTAAAGCTGGCCTCTATGTAGGCATTTATTATTCCCCTCTGGATTGGCGTTTTCCTGGTTATTTCGACCCCAAAGGGCTTCCTGACAACGCTGCCTTGCTCAAAAAACAAACATATGGGCAGGTAGAGGAGCTAATGAAGAATTACGGCAAAATAGATATTTTGTGGTATGATGGCGGCTGGCTGGCGCATAAAGGTACCGATGCCGACGCAGCCTGGTTTTGGGAACCATTAAAACTTAATGCTATGGTACGTAGCTACAACCCGGATGTGGTCATTAATCCAAGATCAGGAATGGTGGGAGATTTCCAGACCGACGAAGGTGGCGCGGATGTTAAAGGACCTATTATTCCCTTCCCATGGGAAAAATGCTTGAACCTTAATGAAACCAGTTGGGGATACAATAAGGCTCAGCGATTGATGCCGCTGAAAAAGATTATAAACATGCTTGTTAATACCGTTGACCGCGGTGGAAATATGTTATTAAATGTTGGGCCGGATCCGGACGGTGTTATTCCCCCTGCTCATGTGGATCGCCTGAGAGAAGTGGGGCAGTGGTTAGCAAAAAATGGCGAGAGCATATATCAAACGCGTCCGGGACCTTTTCAACCTGTTGATGATTTCTACGGGGCCACAAGTAGAGGTGATAAAATATATATCCACGTGCTGAAAATGCCGGCGGGAGATACTGTCATCAAATTACCGCCTGTTAAACAAACTATTACACGTTGCAGGGTACTGCATGGTAAAAAAGTTAAATTTCATCAAGATTCAACGGGTATTAATCTTGACTTAGCCACAGTAAAAATCGATTCACTGGTAACCACTTTGGAGTTAAAAACTAAAGATAACTAACTGTTTCAAATATCCTAAAGTTGAGCTAAAACCGGGGCTGTAAAATAAACTGTGTCAATCCCAGCGCGGCCCCGGCCACCTTGTTAATTTATTGACTATACCGTTGTTGCAAATCAGAAATAGCGTCAAATTCATCAGCGACTTTTGTTATCAAACTTTCAAATACTTTAAAATATTGGGCATACACCTTGTGGTTTTCCGCGTTGGGCAAATAGGTTTGATGCATGGTTACCGTTTTGGAGGCTTCTTCTAAAGAGGGATAAATGCCCATCTCGGTCGCGCTTAGCAGGAACGCACCTTTGCCTATGCTGTCCGCATGGTTAAGTGTGCTTACGGGTTTATTAAACAGGTCGGCTATAATTTGAGTGCAAAAGGGTATAGACGCGAAACTGCCGTTGACAGACAGGCTTTCGATATGACGGTGCTTTTCCAGCGTACGGCCAATACTGTACATCTCATATAAGATACCTTCAATGGTGGCCCGTATAAAGTGTTTGCGCTCGTGCCTGATGTTAACGCCAAAATAACACCCCCTTGAATTGGGGTTCCAGATAGGCGCCCGTTCGCCGTGCAAAAAGGGAAGGAAGATCAAACCGCCCGAGCCGACTTCGACACCCGCAGCTTCCTCTATCAGCATTTCCATTGATTGATCGATATCAAAAGCCTCCCGAAAATCACCAAATTGTTTCGCAAACCAATTGAATATAACGCCACCGTTACTTGTAGGCCCCCCGGTGATGATATGCTTCTCGGTAAGCAGGTAGTTGAAAATCTGCTGTTTGGGGTCTTCTATTATTTTATCGCCAATGATCCGGAACGCGCCGCTATCTTCAATGGTAATAGTAGCCATACTGTTTTCCCAAACGCCTGCGCCCAGTGTAGCCAGGCAACCATCACTTGATCCAATCAGGATTTTAACCGTTGGCGACAGTTTTAAAACCCTTTGATATTCTTTTTTCAGCGTTACCCCCGAATAGAAAACCGGGTGCAGATCCGGAAGCTCCTGTGGTGTTATGCCGGCAAACTCCAACGCAGCCTCATCCCAGGTTAATTTATGAATATTCATCAGGCCTGTTGCAGATGCTATACTGTAATCTATCACACAGTCTCCTGTTAGTTGTTGAATGATATAGCTCTTTATAGGCATAAACTTTTGTGCCTGTTTGAATTTTTCGGGTTCGTGGTTTTTCATCCAGGCAATTTTAATTAACGACGACATCGGGTGGATGGGAGTGCCGGTAGCCTTGTAGATCTCCTCGCCGAGGCTGCTTTGTTTAAGCTCTGCGGCCTCTTTTTTGCCCCGGTTATCCGCCCAGGTGATAGCATTGCCCAATGGTATGCCATCCTTATCTACTGCCAGCAAACTATGCATTGACGAGCCAAAGCAAATACAGGTTACAATATATTTTTTAGGGTAGATCTTTTCATTAAGAAGATTTTTCAAAATATAAAGCATTGTAATAAACATCTGCTCAGGGTCTTGTTCGCTATGGTCGGGTTGTTCATGAAAGGTGGGATAATGCCCCTTAGACGAACTGATTAAGTTACCGGAAAGATCAAAGGCGAAGACCTTTACTGCGTCTGTGCCCATTTCTATGATGATAATACAATTCATGACGTATAACTGATGATCTGGTGTTTTATTTTTTTCTGAACTCGCTTGGGGTGTACCCGGTAAGTTTTTTAAAGGTTGTAGAAAAATGCTGAGACGAATAAAACCCTGTGCTCAGTGCTATGTCGGTAACATTTATCTCGTTTTTTTTAAGCAGTTTGGTGGCTTCGGTTATCCTGATGTTGATTAAATAATTCAGAGGTGAAAAGCCGGAGTAGTTTTTTACTTTTTCGGTAAATGCTGTAGTCCCCATGCCGATTAGCGCAGCCATTTCTTCCACCGTCCATTGATGGGCAAGGTTTTGCCGCAACGTTTGCTCCAGCTTCAGGAATGTTTGAGGGAAGTCTCTCCTGGAATTGTTTTGCCTGATCAATTGCCGGCTCACCAACACAAAAAGCTCGTCGAGCAGCTGGTTTACACGTGTGTAAAAGCCTACTTCCTCATTTTGTAATTCAAGTTGTAAATTATGCATTAAAACCTGCGCTTCTTTCAGTTTCAAAACAAGCTGTTGCTTATTTACAAGCAAAATCTGGTTGATGGATAGTTTTTCCTTTTTAGTAAGCCCGCTCCATTTACCCAGCAAAATCTTTCCACAATCTTCGGCAGAGATCTTTAACCCAAACAGAGCGCCGATATTTAATATTCCCGTTTCGCCGCCAATGCGTTGCCCGGGCAATACTAAGGCAAAATCGCCCGGGTATAAGGTATGTTGTTGTAAGTCAATCATCCAGCTGAATTTTCCCTCTAAAATATAATACAGGCAAATGCAGTCCGTAACGTTACTGTTAAAGGAGTTGAGTTGGATAGTATTGTTCTTTTTGTGGGTAAACTCCAGAATATGCGGAAAATGCATAAGTTCTTTAGATATGCCCTGCTGAAGTATCAATTGATTCATTCAGTATAATAATTGGTATACGTTGCTGCCGCCTCTGTACTGCAACGGTTATCGGGCATCCAACAGGGGGCGCCCATTGAAAGCAAGTTTACACATTACAAAACTAAAATTTGTATAAAAACCAACGCTGTTTTTTAATGGTATTTTCCGGGTTAAATATTATGATACTTTGTAAGTATTATAACCAGTTACAACCAACACCAAAGCCGCTACTCCCCTTAATAGTGTGCGTTTTAAATTTATTACGATGAGAAAATGTTTTCTTCTTTGCCGTATTGCGGGTATTGCATTGCTGCAATGCTGTTTGTTTTTTCATCACGCCTTCGCGCAACAAATATCCAGGGACGAGTTGCTTTTCCTTACTCCGGAATGGAAGGGTGAGCGCTTTGCCGACGGGCGTCCGAAGGTATCCGACAATATTTTGGCCCGGATGAAGCACGTTAGTATTGAAGAAGCCTGGGCCGTTTTAAAAAACGCAGGCTACGGCTACCAACTCACCGAAAACTGGCTGGTAATAAACCCGGATAGCGTTTTGGTTGGCCGCGCGGTAACCGCGGTTTTCATGCCTGCGCGCCCCGATGTATGGAAAGCTATTGACGACAGGGGCAAAACCCAGGGAAAAAAAGGGCAAAACACCTGGCCGGTAGACCTGCTGGTAAAAGGCGATGTGTACGTGGCCGATCAGTTTGGGGCTCATAAAAACGGGCCTACCATTGGCGATAACGTCGGTAACGCTATCTACGCGAAAACCGGTAACGGTATAGTTTATAACGGCGCGGTGAGGGATCTGCGGGGATTAAAAGAGATAGGCGGCTTTACATCCTTTGTAGAAAGCTATGATCCATCGTACCATAACCCGCCCGGCGACCTGAACACCATGATTGTCGGGATCAATCAGCCTACCAGGATCAAGCAGGCTACCGTAATGCCCGGAGATGTGGTTTTGGGTGAGAATGGCGTAGTCATATTTATCCCGCCGCACCTGGCCGAAAAGGTAGTGACCACCTCCGAAGTGGTGAGGTTACGGGATATGTTTGGCCACCTGCGGTTAAAAGAAGGTAAATACACAGCCGGGCAAATAGACGCCCGCTGGAGCCCGGATATCGAAAAAGATTTTTCAGCATGGCTTAACGAGCATATTAACGAATTGCCGGTACCTAAAGAGCAGATCCAAAATATCCTGAAAAACCGGACCTGGTAAATAAATCTATCCTAAATATAAAATATGTCAAACTATCAAAACAGGCGCAGCTTTCTTTCGAAAACTGTATTAGCCGGTGCAGCCGTACTGGCAGGACCATTAAATAAAACATTTGGGCAGGGGTTAATAGATGCCAAAGAGCGTACCCCGCAGGCATCATCCCCATCCGACCTTAAAATTACAGAAGTTAAGTGTGCCTACGCGGGCGGCGGGCTTTTTGTAAAAATATATACCAACCAGGGCATCTGGGGTTCGGGCGAAGGGGTTGATGCCATAGCGGGAACGTATTACCTGGTTAAACGGTTGGAATGGATGCTGAAAGGCCGAAGCCCCTTAAACCCAAACCGGATAGCGGAGGAGATCAGGAAAGCTCATTTTTTTGCCGGGGCGCAGTCAGGTATGTTTGTCGCAGTGCTTACTGCGGTTGAGGCAGCCCTTTGGGATTTGACAGGTAAAGCTTTGGGTTTACCAGTTTACCAGTTATTAGGCGGCAAATATCGCGATAAATGCCGTGTTTATTGTGATACGGAATTATACACAGCCACAAACCCTGTGCCTGATGATTATGCAAAGGCTGCCCGCGGGGCGGTTAACCGCGGATACACTGCCGTGAAATTTGATATTGACGATGCCCGTGACCCCAATAAATTTGACCGCTATAACTGGACAGCCAGTAACGCCGAACTCGACAGGATGTATAATGCCATAGCAGCAGTGAGGAAAGAGGTTGGGCCAAACATTGATATATGCGTGGATATGCACGGCCGTTACGATGCTACAACCGGCCGCAGGGTTGCAAAAATGATGGAACCCCTTAACTTAATGTGGTTGGAAGAACCGGTACCTGCAGATAATATTGATGTGTACAAAACTATAACCCAGGAAACCAGCACACCTATTTGTGCCGGGGAAAATTTTTACCTGGCTTACGGTTATACGAGGCTGCTTTCGGAAGCCGGAATTGATATTGTAATGCCCGATCTTCAAAAATGCGGCGGGCTGGGCGAGGGGCAGCGGATAGCCAACCTTGCCAACTTATATTATGTGCCGTTTTCGCCGCACATGGTAGGATCTTTCCTGGGGGCTATGGCAACCGCGCATGTTTGTGCCTCGGTACCCAATTTCCATATCCTGGAATGGCAAACGTTGAGCGATACCGAGCCAAAATGGAAGGAAATAGTACAATACGATAAACCCTTTATTGAGAAAGGTTTCCTGGTGCTATCTGACAAGCCCGGAGTGGGTGTTGAGATCAACGAGGAAGGGTTGAAGAAATACGCGATGCCCGGAGTCCCTTTCTTTGCTTGATCAATGCCGGGTATGAATACTTTTTTCAAAGTCACTATCACGTTAACCATCGCTGCGTTTGCCGCTGTACTTATTGTGATACCTAAAGGCCTTGGATACACAGGGCCTTATGTACTTGCCTTTTTTGTACTGCTTGCAGTAAGCCTCTGTGCTTCGCCAAAAACCAAAAGCTTTGCTTATACGGTATTGATTTTTGGCGCGGCGGCCATGGCGCTTTATTATCCTGGTTTTTTTATCAGTTATGGCAATTTTAAATATGCCACACTTATTATCCCGCTAATACAGCTCATCATGTTTGGTATGGGCACTTCCATGCATTACCAGGATTTTCTCGGCGTGTTAAAGTCGCCCGGAGGAATCATCATAGGGGTGGTGAGCCATTTTATTATAATGCCCTTACTTGGCTTCAGCATCGCGACACTGAGCGTAAAATTAGCCGGAATGCCTGCCGAGATAGCGGCCGGCATTATACTGATCGGTTGTTGCCCTAACGGCATGGCATCCAATGTGGTATCCTATCTGGCGAGGGCAAACCTGGCGCTCTCGGTTACTATAACCAGCATTTCCACCATGCTATCGCCGGTATTGACACCATTTTCAATGAATTTACTTGCTGGTCCGCTTATTAAAATAGACCCCTGGTTAATGGTGGTGGATATTTTTAAAATGGTCATGATACCTATTGCTTTGGGTGTGCTGTTTTCTTCAATAGCCAAAAAACGCAGCACATGGCTAAAAAGGATAATGCCCATAATATCCATGGGAGGCATTATCTGCATCATTATTATTATAACAGCTGCCGGGAGAGAAAGCCTGCTTAAAGTTGGCCTGCTACTGGCATTTTTGGTATTGCTGCATAATATTGGCGGCTATTTACTTGGCTTTTGGTCGGCTAAGGCATTTGGAATGGAAGAACGTGACTGCCGCACCATCGCTATAGAAGTAGGGATGCAAAATGGGGGGATGGCTGCTGGACTTGCCAAAGCGATGGGCAAAATCGCTACGCTGGGCCTTGCCCCGGTCATCTTTTCAACTTTCATGAATATTACGGGTTCTTTGCTGGCGTCTTACTGGCACAAAAGAAAGCCCGGTCCGGCGCACAAGGCTACTTTGCACAATCCTGCTGAGAACTAAGAAGCTGTTTAAAAACGAATGAAATGAATGTTTTTTGTAGAGGCGCATCACATGCGTCTCCCGTAGGACAAGCCGTGCTCAATAGGCGAGCATGCGGAAGACGCATGTGATGCGCCTCTACATTTGGAAATCATCGTTTTTAAACAGCCCCTAAGATGCCAGCGGTTTCCGCTAAGTTTTTTGTGCAAAAATCAACGCTGTGTTTTTTTGGAAGCTTAAGCGATTTGCTTTAGCATTCTTTGTACATAACCAAGTAACCGATTTGTTACATTTTTTTGATAACGAAATAACTGCCGCATAAACGCCGGACAGCAATAAATAGCTATGCATATATTTAAAACCAACGATAAAGTTATTGTAAAATACGCCGGTCTGTTATACAGTTCGCCGGATTGGAACTGGGACAGTTTTATAAACCGTGAAACGCTGCACAGCGAAGTTTTAAAAGATCTCCAAAACATTTCAGCCAACCCGTTGCTGGCCCATGATCTGGAACAATTATGTACTCCCATTGCCAGTCAGGAGATCTGGGCGTCGGGCGTCACTTATCTGCGCAGTAAAGATGCCCGGATGGAAGAATCTAAAGATGCAGGTGGAGGTGATTTCTATGCAAGGGTTTACAATGCCGAACGTCCTGAGATATTTTTTAAATCATCTGCATCCCGTGCGGTTGGCCCCGGCGGAACGGTTCGCATCCGGAAAGATTCGGAATGGAACGTTCCGGAGCCCGAGTTGGTATTGTTCATTTGCAGCGCGGGGACTATTGAGGGTTATATGATTGGCAATGACATGTCCTCAAGAGATATCGAAGGAGAAAATCCCTTATATCTTCCTCAGGCTAAATCATACGACGGAGCCGCCGCGGTTGGCCCGTGTCTTTATGTGCCGGGGACAGCTATCCCGCCTGACACCGAAATTCAAATTGAAATAGTGAGAGATAATGTTCAGGTATTTGCCGACACCATATTGATCAGCAGGATGAAGCGTACGCACCGGGAGCTCGCCGGTTACCTGTTTATGGAGACGTCATTTCCAGCGGGTGCATACCTGATGACCGGTACCGGTATAGTGCCCCCGGATTCTTTCACACTTAACTACGGCGATGTAATAAGTATTACAATAAGCAATATAGGAACACTTACAAACCTGGTGGGCAAATAATTGCATCAGGGCAACGATATCAATTAAATAAAATTATAAAAGAAAATAAAATGTCACAGTTCAGAAGTGCCGATTGGTTTGGAAAAACAGGTAAAATGGGGTTCTTATACAGGAGCTGGATGAAAAACCAGGGTATGCCTACCGACCTTTTCGACGGAAGACCGGTCATCGGGATCTGTAATACATGGTCGGAACTAACCCCTTGCAATGCACATTTACGGGACCTTGCCGAAGCGGTTAAGCGCGGGGTTTATGAGGCCGGCGGTTTCCCGGTAGAGTTCCCGATCATGTCCTTAGGCGAAACTTTGCTAAAACCAACCGCTATGCTGTTCAGGAACCTGGCCAGTATGGACGCGGAAGAATCAATTCGCGGCAACCCGATAGATGGCGTGGTATTGCTGACCGGCTGCGACAAAACTACACCATCTACCATGATGGGAGCGGCCAGTGTAGGCTTACCTACCATCGTAGTGCCGGGCGGGCCAATGCTCAACGGTAAATATCGCGGCGCTGATATCGGATCGGGCACAGCGGTATGGAAGCTGACCGACGACCTCAAAACCGGTAAAATAACCAGCGATGAATACCTTGCTGCTGAAAGCTGCATGTCAAGAAGTGCAGGCCATTGTATGACGATGGGTACCGCGTCTACTATGGCTTGTATGGTTGAGTCGCTTGGCATGTGCCTTTCGCAGGCCGCTGCTACCCCGGCGGTCGACTCCAGGAAAAAAGTACTGGCACAGCTATCCGGCAGGCGTATCGTTGAAATGGTAAAGGAAGGTTTAACGATATCAAAAGTTCTTACACGTGCCGCTTTCGAAAACGCTATTAAAGTAAACGCGGCAATAGGAGGGTCAACCAATTTCATTATACACCTTACAGCAATTGCCGGGCGTATCGGGGTTGACTTATGCCTCGACGATTTTGACAGGCTGGGCAGCAAAATACCTTTGTTACTCAACCTCATGCCTTCCGGAAAATACCTGATGGAAGATTTTTACTATGCAGGCGGTCTGCCGGTGATATTGAAAGAGCTTAGCAATGAGCTAGATATGGACGCGATAACGGTAACAGGTAAATCGCATGCGGAAAATATAAAAGACGATGCTATATGCTACAATAAGGACGTTATCGCCGCTTATGAGGATCCAATCATTGCTGAAGCAGGCATAGCCGTTTTAAAAGGAAACCTGGCCGTTAACGGTGCGGTTATCAAGCCGTCGGCGGCAACGCCAGCACTAATGCAGCATACCGGCAGGGCGGTGGTTTTTGAAACTATCGAAGACTATCACGCCAGGGTTGATGACCCGCAGCTTGATATTGACGAAACCTGCGTGATGGTGCTTAAAAATGTTGGGCCGGTAGGTTATCCCGGCATGCCCGAAGTTGGCAACATGGTGCTGCCCAAAAAACTGCTGGATAAAGGTATTACGGATATGGTAAGGATCTCCGACGGACGGATGAGCGGTACCGCATACGGTACGGTTGTGCTCCATGTTTCACCGGAGTCCGCCATCGGCGGTAACCTGGCGCTGGTTGAAAACGGGGACCTGATATGCCTCGATGTACCGGCCAAAAAAATAGAGTTGCTTGTAGATGAAGTTGAACTGCAAAGACGGCGGTTGTTATGGCAAAAACCTGCTTATCATACCGATAGGGGGTACGTATCTATGTATCAGCGCCATGTGCAGCAAGCCGATAAAGGAGCCGATCTGGATTTCCTGGTTGGAAATTCAGGATCTGTTGTAACCCGCGATTCGCATTAAATTAACCTGATTGTAAATGACAATATTAATACTGATCCTTTGTATTTTATTGCTTATAGCGCTGATAACATGGGCAAAAGTGAATGCTTTTCTTGCCTTTATTATCGTAGCACTGTTGGCGGGCTGCTTTTTCGGTATGCCATTTACAGCGGTTATCGTATCCATAAATAAAGGACTGGGCGATACCTTAGGTTCGGTAGCGATCATTATTGTATTAGGTGCTATGCTGGGTAAGTTGGTTGCCGAAAGCGGTGCCGCACAGCGGATAGCCCATTTCATGCATGATTTATTTGGTGCTAAATATGTAAGCTATGCTATGGCCCTTACAGGCTTTATTGTGGGCATCCCTTTGTATTATAATGTCGGGTTTATACTCTTGGTGCCTATCATTTTTTCGGTTGCTTCCAGTTATCGTTTGCCGCTGTTGTATGTAGGTATGCCTATGCTCACGGCGCTATCTGTAATGCACGGCTTTTTACCACCTCATCCTTCGCCAATGACACTCATCAGCGTTTTTCATGCCGATGTAGTAAAAACATTTGGCTATGGGCTGATCATCGCTGTTCCTGCTATCGTAATTGCGGGACCGATGTTCTCGGCCACCCTTAAAAAAATTGGGCCTAACGGTTTGCAATTTACCCATAGTTCGGCCGCCTTGCCTGTTCATGAACTACCGGGTATTGTTAACAGCATACTGTCATCTCTTTTACCTGTGGTATTGATTTGCCTGGCCCATTTGCTGCCTGTGCTTTTTAGGGATAATCCTTTGATAAAGAGTTTATCTGAATGGCTCGCCGAACCAATTATAGCCATACTGATCACCGCAATTATAAGTACGTATACGCTTGGTTTGCGTAAAGGCAGGTCATTGGCAAAAATAATGGATGGGTATGTGTGTGCAGTAAAAGATATAGCCATGGTATTGCTCATCATTGGCAGCGCGGGTGCACTGAAGCAAGTATTTGTAGATAGCCACTTAAGCAATACCCTTGCCGGTATGCTGGTTAGCAGCACCATGCATCCCTTGTTGTTGGCGTGGCTGGCGACGGCTTGTTTACGAATTTGCCTCGGCTCGGCTACAGTGGCTGGCGTAACCGCCGCGGGCGTGTTGTTTCCGATAGCTCATCATGCGGGCGTAAATACCAATTTACTGGTGCTGGCTATCGGAGCGGGTAGCTTGTTTGGCTCGCACGTAAACGATACAGCTTTTTGGCTATGCAAAGAATATTTCGGGTTATCAGTAAAGGAAACACTTCGCTCATGGACGGTGATGGAAAGCATGGTAGCTGTAATAGGGCTTGTCGGCGTCTTATCGTTAGACTGTTTACTATAAATAGATTATACCGGTACACGTACTATAAACCAATTTTAAACCAAAACCCTGCATAACATGAAGAAAAAGCGATACTAAAATGAAAAGCGGCTTTTAAAGTTACCGCCCCGAGAAGCTCTTTCACAACCACCAATTTTGAGAAAGAAGTTAAAGTAAGATTTGCCAATTTGAATTAACCCTAAAATTATGGAAAAAGAAATCAAAGTATCAGGAATGATGCTGTCCATTGCAATAAGTGTTCTTTTTACACTTATGATTGCAGGGCATGTGCAGGCGGAAAGCGCCGTCGCAGCCCGAACCAACCCCGAAGTGGGGGTACAAATAGTTACCGGTAAAGTGACCGACGAAAAAGGCGGCCCGCTTATCGGCGTTAGCGTAAGCGAAAAAGGAACAAAAAATGGTGTTTTAACCGACGCGAACGGTAATTACAAGATCCAGGTATCTGCCGATAACGCGGTATTGTTATTCAGCTATGTAGGCTATAACCCCAAAACCGAGCCCCTCAACGGGCGTAGTACGCTGAACGTTACGCTTGAACCAAAATCAACCAATATCAGCGAGATTGTAGTAACAGCTTTAGGCATAAAGCGCGAATCTAAAAAATTAGGTTATGCGGCAGAAAACGTCCGCGTAGGCGAAATAACAACTAACCGTTCAACAAACTTTGTTAATTCCCTTGAGGGAAAAGTTGCCGGTTTAGATATATCTCCACCGGCAAGCGGCCCGGGAGGCAGTACTAAAATCAGGTTGCGCGGGCAGTCCGCATTCCAGGGTGATAATGCACCGTTGATCGTATTAAACGGCCTTCCTTTATCGCAAAGCCCGTCAAGTACCAACGGTTACACCCAATCGGTGGATTTGGGCGATAATATGCAGCAGATCAACCCGGACGACATCGAGTCGATGACTGTATTAAAAGGAGCTACAGCCGCGGCACTTTACGGTTCAAGGGCAAGTAACGGCGCGTTGATCATCACTACCAAAAGCGGTAATAAAAACGGCGGGATAGGTATTGAGTTTACCTCCAACTTTACCCAAAACAAGGCACTGGATTTTACCGATTTTCAGTATGAGTACGGACAGGGCGAAAACAATGTACGCCCTAAAACACAGGGCCAGGCCCAAAGTTCCGGTGCGTGGAGTTTCGGTGAAAAATTTGATAATGCACCTACCTACCAGTTTGATGGAGTACAACGCCCTTATGCACCAGAAAGAAATCGTATAAGCAAATTTTTCAGACTGGCCAATGCATGGACTAATACTATTGCGTTTTCGGGCGGTAATGATAAAGGGAGCTTCAGGTTTTCTTATTCAAATCAGGATGCACAAGGCATAATACCGAATAATGATTATCACAAAAAGATATTCAATCTTGGGTTAAACTACAATTTTACCCCCAAGTTGTCTGCCCAAATTTATGTGAATTACGACCACGAGAATAATAATAACCCTCCGGTAATTGGTATTCAGGGCTCATCGGTTACTAATTACATGTACCGTTATAGTAACTCGGTTAGTTTGGATGTATTAAAAGCCGCCGCCATTGATGCCAACGGCAACGAAACGCCTACATCTCGTTTCACCACGCTTACCAATCCGTATTGGATTATGCAAAAGCAATTTACAAAGCAAACTAAAGATCATCTTTTAGGTACTGCGACCCTGCGATACCAATTTTTTGACTGGCTTTATTTGCAGGGTCGTGTAAATATGGAATACAGTCCATCTTACTACGAACAAAATTCGCCAACAGGTACTTTAGCAAATGCGGCTGCACCGGTTGGCCTTTATAATGGTAGTTATAACTCAAATGATAATACCTATCGTGCGCTTAACGCCGACTTCTTATTAGGCGGCGGCCACAAATGGGGACCCTTTTCTTTTGATGCCACGGTAGGAGGAAATACATTCCCCTCCTCATCACAAGGATATACTGTCACCGCTACAAATTTCTACGTGAGGGATTTTTATACCCTTGGAAATGGCGTAACCAACACATCTGCCTTCGCGGTTTCCAAATCAACAGTAAACTCGCTTTATGGCACCGCCGAGTTTGGCTATAAATCTTATTTGTTTTTAAATGTAACCGGCCGTAACGACTGGTTCTCGGTGCTAAGCCCTGAACATAACCATTATTTTTATCCATCCGTAAGCGGCAGCTTTGTTTTTTCGGAGTTTTTAAAGAACCCGCCTTCATGGCTCACCTTTGGAAAGATCAGGGCGACTTATGCTAACGTAGGTAGTGCTAACGGTATTAACCCGTACAGCAATTCGCTTACGTTCACGCTTTCACAAAACGCGTTTAATGGTGTTCCGCTGGGAAGTATCAGCAACGTTACTACGCCAAATCAGGCAATTAAACCATATAGCGTAAAAGAAAAGGAAATAGGGCTTGAACTGCGTATGTTCAATAGCCGGGTAAACCTGGATATAGCCGCGTATGATAAGCATACTACCAACCAGATTTTAAGTGTGGCTATTTCCAACGCGTCTGGTTATACCGGTACCATCGTAAACCTTGGCGAGTTACAAAACCGGGGTATGGAGTTTTTGCTGGAGTTAGTACCTATCAGGAAACCAAATTTTAGTTGGCGTTCAGCATTTAATACAGCTATAAATACCTCTAAAGTTTTGGCGCTGGCAAATGGTCAAAAACAATTGACACTGGGTGCAGGGGAGTTTTTCGGCTCCATTGTTGACCAGGTTGGTCTTCCGTTAAACCAGATCCAGGGTTCAACCTATCGCAGAGATTCCAATGGCAAGATCATCGTATCAGGCGGTAAACCAGTGGCAAGTACATCTCCTGCACTTTTTGGCAGCGCATTGCCTAAAGCTACAGGTGGTTGGGTAAATACATTTACTTACAAAAGGTTTACCCTGATGGCGCATATCGATTATAAAAAAGGTGGTAAAATATTGTCAAGTTCTAACCTGAATTTCCTGAGAGAAGGTTTGTCAAAAGAGTCGCTGGTGGGTAGGGAAGGAGGCGTAAAGTTTGACGCGGTGAATGCCGATGGCACACCTAACACAACAGCAGTAAATGCTGAGGACTTTTATGCCAATTATCGCTCACAGGGTATCCTGGATCCTTTCGTTTATAAATCGGACTTCATTAAGTTGAGAAACCTTTCAGTTAGCTATGATTTTTCGAAAATGATGAAAACCAAATTTATTAAAGGGCTTGTGCTTTCTGCAGTGTGCCACAACGTGCTTATCATCAAAAAATACACACCTAATATCGATCCGGAGGCTATCTCATCAAGCGGTGATATTTTAACCGGTTACGAACAAAGTTCGCTGCCTACCACGCGGACTTATGGGTTTAACCTAAACGTCAAATTTTAAAAGAGTACGATCATGAAAAAATATATAAAGATCATATTGTCGGCCGCCTGCCTGTTTGGCGCTACAGGTTGCGATAAAGGGTTCAGAGAGTTAAATGTCAATCCAAATAACACTACCAGTCTCGACCCGGTGTTTTTGTTTTCCAACGCGGAAGTTTTAACGTATGCGGCATTAATGGAAACTGAGCCAACGGTTGTTCAGCAGTTTATTGATCCTTTTGGTGGCGTTACCTCGGCATTTAACTTCAACGTATTAAATCAAACATATACGGTAATGCGGTGGAATAACGCTTATCCAAACACCATAAAATTTCTTGAGCATATCCTGCCGGATATCAAAGGCAACGCTTCCCGGTCTAATTTGTATAATGAAACCAGGATATGGCGGGCTTATAATTACATGATGCTGGTTGATACTTATGGCGATGTGCCATACAGCCAGGCTGGCCAGGCTTACCTCAATTCTGCTTTTCTGCCTAAATACGATAAGCAACAGGATATCTATGCTGATCTGGTAAACGAACTCACCACGGCCACCGCAGCGTTAGACCCAGCGAAGGACCTTGTTAAGGGAGATGTGTTTTATGGAGGAGATATTACGCAATGGAAACGCCTGGGTTATTCACTTTTGCTTCGGATAGGCATGCGATATTCTAAAATAGACCCGGGCAAGGCAAAAACTATTGTTCAGGCAGCTGTTACCGGAGGAGTGATGCAATCTAATGCCGATAACTGTTACCTGAAATACAACAATACCTATCCTAACCTGGTTACCCAGCAAATTCAACAGCTAACCAATACTTATTATTTGGCCGAGCCTTTTATAACGCAATTAAAATCCACGGGTGATCCAAGGCTGAAGTACATCTCGGCTATGTACGCCGACCCCGGAAAAGCATTGTCCCTCGCGCCCGATACTGCATCAGCCAACCAGTTTGGTTTGCCGATAGGTTATGACAGCGGTACGTTGCCATCAGCGCCCGGATTTCGCGGTGTGAGCGGATCAGGGTTCAAATATTCGCAGGTAAATTACAGCGTATTTGGTAAAATAACCGCTCCGCAGTTCTTTGTAACCTATGCCCAAACGCAGTTGTTACTGGCCGAGGCGGCTTTTAAGGGATATATAGCAGGTACGGCAAGTACTTATTATAATAACGGTGTAAAGGCGGCCATGGATCAATTTACTACCTACGATGCTACTGCTGTCATCAGCAGCGATGCACAAAACGCCTATTTAAATAACCCGGCAATTGCATATTCTGATGCCAATGCCCTGAAACTGATCAATACACAATACTGGATAACTTCGTTTGGAAACGGTGCAGAAACATGGGCTAATTTCAGGAGGAGCGGTTTCCCGGCATTAGCGCCAAACACATATCCCGGCAGGCAAATCAAAGGCAGCTTTGTACGCAGGTACACCTACCCGCAAACGGAAGCGGCCATTAATGCCGATAACTACAGAGCGGCGGTGGCCAGCATGGGTGCGGATGACCTGGATACCCCTGTGTTTTGGGATAAATAAATTATCCCTGATTAATTACACTTCACTACCCCGGTGGCATTTGGCGCCGGGGTATCATTAAGGGGGCTACAAAACCTTGTGGGTTGCTGAAGTAACTGTTCACTCACGAGTGTTCAACTTTTAAAAGTGTGAACAGTTGATATTTTTTCAAAATAAATTGCCATTGATAATCAATTACTTAAGGTTTAATTAAAATCTAATAAATCTTAAATTGAACAGATTGTTGTTGATAATCAATTAGTTGTGAAATTGCATTTTAATTGATTGAACACCTGTTTTTTAAAAATTGAACACTGACAAGATATTGTCATTAATTCCTCGCTGATGCAATTGCGCCTGCGTAACTACGGGTTCCCAAATCCGTAGTTCGATTTTTTAACTAAGCGTTTAATGTCTTTGATCCATATCTTCCGGCCGTCGGTTTCCAGTACGCCTTCCTCTTTAAATTCTTTTAACAAGCGGATCACATTTTCCTGCGCTATCCCTGCCATGCCGGCCAGGTCCATTCTTGAGATATTGAGAATAACATCTTTTTCACCTGATCCTTCCCCTTTAAATTTTTCCCTCAAAATGATCAGCGAAATAGCGAGGCGTTCAGATGCTGTTCTCTGAGAGATCACGGAAATACTATTGGCCAATACACTAAATTCATGGCTCAATGATTTTAATAAGCGCCGCATGAAAAGCGGCGATCTGTCCAGAATGGTTAAAAAGTCCTCTTTAGGGATAAAACTGATCAGGCAGTCTTCCAATGCAGCCGCAGAATCAGGGCAACGCTCTTCCGCCAAAATCGCGTGATACCCTATTAATTCGCCTTTATTAGCTACATATATGATCTGCTCCCGGCCATTCCGGTCAACTTTGTATTTTTTTATTTTTCCCTGGTGAATAAAATAGATACCGGAAGGAACAATGCCTTCCTTGAAGATGATTTCTCCTTTTTGATATTTCTGCGCGCCTTGCCGGGAGATTAAAAAGTTATAATCTTCTTCGGAAAGTGTATTAAGAACAGATTGTGTTGTGAATTCCCACTTATCAATTGGAAAAATTCCGGATAAACTCATATTACAAATATATAAATTTAATGAAGCCGATGTTATTGACTGGTATGCCCTGTATGACCGGAGAAACCGCAGGGCGTATATTAAGCGCGGGCTTGCCGTCTAAAACTGATAAATATCAGTTTGTTTGCTGATGTCATACCATATCAGGCCTTTATTATAAGCATAGCTTTGTATTAATGGTAAGAACATCAAAATCATGGGCGATGCTCCATGCAAAATGCCCGCGCTGCCGCAGGGGCAATATGTTCGAAGGAGCAGCATATCGTTTGGGTTCCAACAAGATCAACCTGAATTGCCCGCATTGTCAGATGATCTTCGAGATCGAGCCCGGCTATTTTTATGCGGCGATGTATATCAGCTACGCGATGAATGTAGCAGAGGGAGGCATCTTGTGGGTCGCCACTTTCCTGATAACCCAAAATAACGATTCGCCATGGTTATATCTCAGTACCATTCTCGGTGGTTTGTTCTTGCTTGCACCTTTGAATTTCAGGTATTCCCGTGTAATATTGCTTTACTGGCTATCTCCCAAGGTACATTATCATCCCGAACTTGATATTGAAATGCCGGTGGACGGGAATAAATTTAAATGGTTTCAATAATGAACAAGATGATGAATTTGTTCAGGCCCAAGCTGATTGACACCCTTAAAGGTTACACCCCCGCGCAATTTTATAAAGATGTTGTTGCCGGAGTAATTGTAGGTGTTGTTGCTTTGCCCCTGGCCATAGCTTTTGCCATTGCTTCGGGCGTATCCCCCGAAAAAGGAATTTTTACGGCTATCATTGCGGGGGCAATTATATCCGCTTTGGGAGGCAGCAAGGTACAGATAGGAGGGCCCACAGGCGCGTTTATCGTTGTTGTTTACGGGATCGTTCAGCAGTTCGGTGTGAGCGGATTGGTTATTGCCACATTTATTGCCGGGATCATTTTGATTATTATGGGGGTAGCTAAATTGGGTAATACTATCAAATACATTCCCTATCCGTTGGTCATTGGTTTTACCACCGGGATCGCGGTCATCATTTTTTCTTCAGAAGTTAAAGACTTTTTGGGGTTGAAAATGGGAAATGTCCCTGCTGATTTTATCAGTAAATGGATCGGCTATAGCCGGCACCTGTCTTCACTGAACCTTTATGCCTTGCTCATCGGGGTTTTTACCTTACTGGTTGTTTTGCTATGGCCCAGGGTAACCCGGAAAGTTCCCGGTTCGCTGATCGCAATTGTCATAAGCACACTGCTTGTCCGGTATTTCCATCTTCCGGTAGAAACTATTGGCAGCCGTTTTGGAGTGATCACTGCTGCTTTACCGCACCCGGTCATGCCAGATGTAAGCCTGGAAACCATCAGGCAGTTGATCAGGCCTGCTTTTACCATCGCTTTGCTGTGCAGTATTGAGTCTTTACTATCAGCGGTTGTGGCAGATGGCATGACCGGCGGAAATCACCGGTCTAATACAGAGCTCATTGCACAGGGAGTGGCCAATATCTGTTCATCTGTTTTAGGGGGAATTCCGGCCACCGGCGCAATAGCAAGAACGGCTACCAATATTAAAAATGGCGGAAGTACACCCGTAGCTGGGATCATACATGCCATTACCTTACTTCTTATTATGCTTTTTATAGGCAAATGGGCAGCACTGATCCCCATGGCAACACTTGCAGGTATATTGGTGGTGGTGGCCTGGAATATGAGCGAACTGGGGAATTTTATAGACGTATTTAAAGGCTCAAAAAGTGATGCTTCCGTTTTGGTGATCACCTTCGGCCTCACCATATTGGTAGACCTGACCGTAGCTATTGAAATTGGGATAATTGTTGCCGCTTTCCTTTTTATGCGCAAAATGATGCAGTCCAGTTCTGTACAGCAAACCATTTTGTCTCCGGATCAATTATCTGATGATGAATTTAATCAATCAGTTATCCCCAAAGGGGTTGACGTTTTTGAGATCAATGGGCCTTTGTTCTTTGGTGCGGCCTATAAATTTAAAGATACGATGAAAGTGCTGGAAAAACCCGCCCGGGTATTGATTATCCGGATGGGTAATGTACCCGTCATTGATGCAACCGGTATCAGGGTATTAAGGGATGTTCATCAGGAAATAAAAAAGAAAGGAACTAAACTTATCCTGTCGGAGGCAAACAGCGAACAGGTAACAGGAGCGTTAAAAAAGACGCGTTTATTATTTCAAATCGGGAAAGGCAATGTCCGGGACACATTTGAAAAAGCATTAAAACGGGCAGATGAAGTTTTATCAGACACCGACCTCTCAAAAAAAACTATGCAGGTTAATAAAGGCTTTGATCTGTTATAATCCTGGTATTAAATAGGGTAACGCAAGATCACCGCTCTGCTTATGGCCAGCACCAATCCCTGATCAAGAGGGCGATCTTTATCCGGATCTTTTTCGATCCATAGTTTATTTAAACCTAGAATAAAGGTGTAACTTTTAGCATCTAAAAGAATCTCGAGGGTATGGTTCTTTTTACTCGGGGCAGCAATGATATAATAAATAAAATCATGCTGCTGATAAGTAACACGTAAAGGAAATCCGATCATATATCAAAAAGAATGATTTGTCAGGCTGTTATTGATAAAATAAACCAGGTCAAAGGTTGACCAGGTTTATTTTCCCAAAACAGTTCTTAAACTATTGTTGATTGTTTTTCTTTTCTGTTATTTCTTTACGGATATCTGTTGCCATAACTTTTAATTGCTGCATAGCATTTCTAACCCTGGTTCCTGCAGCTTTGTTGCCTTTTTCGTAAAAGCTGAACATGTCTTTCTCTATGGCATCTATCAAATCTTTTGCCGCTTTAAATTTTTCCATTGTGTTTTGTGTTAAATAAATAATGTGTTTGATTTTGTTTTTTAGCCAGTAAGGTTAAATATTTGGCTTAATACCGTCAAAATGGTATCAACGCAGAGGATTAGTTACCTCCGATCTGTGCCAGGTATTGTTCTGCCGTCAACAGCGACTCGCGGTCGTCTGCTAAGCTTACCAGCACTTTGATCATCCAGCATCCATAAGGGTCCTGGTTCACCAGCTCGGGGTTAGTTTCAAGCAAAGGATTAACCGCTATTACTTTACCATTTACCGGCATAAAAAGATCTGATACTGTTTTTACCGCTTCAACTGTGCCAAATATGGCCTCTTTAGCAATGATCTTGTTCAGGCATGGGATATCAACATAAACGATATCACCTAATTCCTTTTGTGCAAAATCGGTGATACCGATCAGTGCATGGTCTTGCTCGAAGCTGATCCATTCATGGTCTTTGGTGTAAAATAAATGTTCGGGGTAATTCATGATTTTTATTTTTTATCGTTCAATAATTATTTAATAAATATTGCCGCGTTTATCAGCCTGATTTTGATGTTTTCTATAGCAAGGCAACCACCGCCTTTACTGCTTGATCCACATTTTCAGCACCCGGCTATAGGAATTGTTCACTAATCGATAACTAACCGGAATCTGTTTTTCCGGGGCATGGAAGGTAACCAACCGGGTGCCGGCCGGTCTTTTGTTCAGCATTTCGTAAATGAACAAAGTATAGTAATTGTACAGATCAAACGAGGTATTGACGTTATAATCGATCCTTATGCTTGGTTCTATGTTTTCATAAAAAGGATTGAAAAAGTAAAAATGATCAAACAGGTCGTAGTCCAGGTTAGTAAGGTTACCATGCATAAACTGCACATTGGGTACACCTATCTGCGCTTTGGCTGATTCTGCATAATTGAACAGCTCTTCCCGTTGCTCAATGCCGTAAAAGGTAGCCTCCGGATGATAAACGCCCGACGCGATACAAAATTTACCAACACCGCTGCCGATATCCAGGATTCTGGCGCCCGGGGCTGCGAGGAAATTGCTGGCTTCGAGCGAAATGTCCAGGCCAGTCCAGTGCATTTGTGATAGTTCCCGGATATGTATCGGATACAAAGTATCGAAGGCCGCGTCTTTGCGGAAATAAGAAATGCTTATTGTATCACTATACATAAAAAAGGAACTGTATGTTATTTATGTTTTTAAGTTAAATCCTAATTAATCTTTGACCCACAACTGAAGTAAGGAATCATAAGCGAGATCTTTCATGCTGTAATCTATCGGAATAACTTCTCCGAAACTCTGATAGGTTACTACTCTGGTACCCGACGGTTTATCATTCAGCATTGATTTTAAATACCGTGAATAATAGGCGTAGAGGCCGTAGGAAGTTTCTATATGATCATCGATAGCGTTCTCCTGGTCTAAATTTTCAAAAAATGAATTATAGAAATAGAAATGGTCAAATTGATGAAAGTTAACCTGGGTGATATTGGCATGTATGAAACTGACATTATTAATATCCAGGTATTTTTGTGTGGTTTGGGCGTAATGCACCAGTTCATGTCGCTGTTCAACCCCGAAATAAAAAGAATCAGGATAAAAATGCGCCGCGGTTAAGCAGAATTTTCCTATGCCGCTACCAACATCCAGTACTTTGGCGCCTTTTACTGCTAAATATTCGGCGGCCTTTCTGGCGATGGCAATAGGCGTCCATTGTTTTTGTGATAACGACTGCAAATGCTCCGGGTAGAGCCAGTCAAATTCCGCATCATTGCGGAAAAAACAATCATTGGGATTTTTTTTCTTAAAAAGTGTCGTCGCGCGCTGCTGTTCTTCGGACCGGTCGGGAAATGCTGAAAATGGATATTGTGTTGGCACATGCAAATATATCCGCCATTACAGGCCGCTTTACCTGCAAGAAATCAATGATAAAGATGATATTTATCAGTTTTAGGTAGCAGGGTTTGGATAATTGAGGCAGGAATGATCCGACCGTAAACAAGTGCCTTCGCGACATTGTTGGCGAAGGCACTTGTTCAGTTAAACCATATGGCCCGCCACCGGCAGCGGGGAGAGCTATCACATCTGCAGGTGTGCCGAAAGCCGCCGCCATGATTTCATGGGCATACAATTCGAAGCGCGAATCATAGGCGCCTGCCATCAGGATGGCTGCATTCTGCAAGCGCTTATCAAGTGTTTTAACGCCAACCCAGCCCGGGAGCCACATGCTCCAGGATCGAAGATAGCACATGCACATTGTAGTCAACACCTAAGGTGTTAGGTATTGTCAAAAGTACCGTATCTGCTTCCTGGATGGCTTCATCTTTAGATAGTTCGGCAATCAGCCGGTCTGGTTCGGCGGCGTAACTTCTGCCGAAGACCGCCCGCTTGTCCGCTTCGATATAACCGAAGCTGTCTGCTCCTTTCCCTTGCTGGCCAAAATAAAGCCTGTCCTGGTCGTTTACCAATGCAAAAATAGAACGGCTTACTGATACCCTTGGCTCGCGATCATGACCGGCATTCTTCCACGCCTCTTTATACACCCTGATTTGCTCGGCCTGCTGTACATGGAAAGGCTTGCCGCTTTCATCGAACTTTAATGTGGAACTTTGCAGATGCATTCCCTGTTCGGCTGCCCAAACGGCCGTGGCGTTCGAAGCAGCGCCCCACCAAATGCGTTCCCGCAGTCCTTCTGAGTGGGGCTCTAAACGCAACAATCCCGGCGGATTTGGAAACATAGGGTATGGGTTTGGCTCGGCGAAACCAATACCTTTTAACTTATCCAAAAACACCAGCGCTTTTTTACGCCCCATATCCGCATCGTTTTCGCCCTCGGCAGGCTCATATCCAAAATAACGCCAGCCCTCGATCACCTGTTCCGGAGAACCGCGGCTGATGCCCAGTTGTAACCGCCCGCCCGAGATCAGATCGGCGGCACCGGCGTCTTCAACCATATAAAGCGGGTTCTCATACCGCATATCTATAACACCTGTGCCGATCTCAATCCGGCTTGTTTTTGCACCGATAGCCGATAGCAAAGGAAAGGGAGATGCCAGTTGAGATGCGAAATGATGGACACGGAAATAAGCGCCGTCAAGGCCGATTTCTTCGGCAGCAACCGCCAGATCAATAGATTGCAGCAAGGTATCGGCCGCGGTACGCGTCTTATATGCAGGGTGGTCGGACCAGTGTCCGAATGATAAAAAGCCAATTTTCTTCATACTAACAACAAATCTAAGGAATGAATCGCTGGTTCGGTATCAGCGAAAAGTCAAGGTTTTAGTCCATGAACCGCGGGTTTTTATCTGCACTCATTTTGGATTGAGCGTATTTTGCGGTTTATTTGTTCCAAAAAACAGCATGGAAATCATACAGGTACCGGAAGTTACACGTCACCATTCCCACATTTCGGCTGGTGAGATTACTTTCGTGGATTATCATGATAAGGGGAGCGCTTTCCGTACCCGCGTTTTTTTTAGCCGGTGCGCGGTCAGCTTTGTACAAAATGGTCAAAAGCAGATCTATCGTGCCGCTGAAAACACTGTTCTTACTCCGGGTTACGGCATGTTGATACCTGAGGGCAATTCAATTATTGCCGAGCACAGCAATAATGCCGAGCCCTATGGTAGCGTAATCATCTTTTTTCCGCGCAGCATCGGGCAGGAATTCACGGTAAGCCGTCCCGGCAAGGGGGGAGCCAGCGCCGGTGATGCGCCGTATATTTATTTCAAGACCAACACTTATATCAATGAGTATGTGCGCAACATCAAATCCCTGATCGCGTGCAGGCAAAACCTTTCTTACGAAATGGCCTTACTCAAGCTTACTGAATTGTTAACCGCTTTGCACGAGTTGGCGCCAGAACTTTTGACCGGCATGTTCGGCACCCCTGCAGATATATCCCTTAAAACTGTTGTTGAAAATAACCTGTTGGGCAGCCTTACACTCGATGAACTTGCCTTTCTGAGTAACCGGAGCGTGTCGTCATTTAAGCGTGACTTCGAAAGAGATTACGGGGTAGCTCCTCAAAAATACATCCGGGAGCGGAAACTGGAAATGGCATGTACCGAGCTGCTAAAAGGCAAGTCGGCCAGCGAGCTCTACTTAGACTATGGTTATCAGCACGTGTCTAATTTCAACACGGCTTTCAAAAGGAAATATGGCGTAACTCCGGCGAACTACCGTAAAACGCCATAATTTGAGCTTATCTCAATATATTCTGAACTTTCCGCAACAATTACCTTATGCAATACGCAGGCATATTTGAGGCATGAAAAAATTCATCCTCTTTTGCGCCTTTGCAATCAGTTACTACTGCTCTTCAGCACAGACATTTACCCTTAAAAGTGCAGACCTTGGCGGTCAGTTTACCAATGAATTTGTGGCCGGCAACTTTGGCTGCAACGGACAAAATCATTCGCCGCAGCTCGGCTGGTCAAACGCGCCTGCAGGTACAAAAAGCTTCGCGGTTACCATGTATGACGCTGATGCACCTACCGGGAGCGGGTTCTGGCATTGGGTGATTGTCAATATCCCCCCGATTGTTACAGAACTGAAACGTGGAGCAGGTGACCCAAAAGCCAGCGCTGTGCCGGCCGGTAGTTTGCAAAGCATTAACGACACGGGCGCTGCCGGCTACCAGGGGCCCTGCCCTGGTGAAGGAGAAGCACCGCATCGCTACATCATCACGGTTTACGCGTTGAATACAGATAAACTGGTTATTGCAACTGGCACGCCGGCTGCGTTATCAGGATACCTGCTTAACAAAGCGGCCCTGGCTAAAGCCTCCCTCGTGGTTTATTGCAAGCGATAACCTGGAAACAAAGCAGATATGAAAACGATTTATATTGCCGGAGCGGGCGTCATTGGCCGCACGCTCGCGGTTATATTAAAGCATGCCGGTAAGAATGTGCTGTTGATCCGCGGAACTGTTGATGAGTTGCCGGGCACATCTGAAAGGATCAGGATTAACTTGCCCGACGGATCAGAAGTAAGTGAAAACATTGATGTAAAAACTTTCAGTCAAATAAAAACGATTGATGGTATCGTTGTCATCACCGCCAAATCATTTGCCAATAGCGCTTTAGCGGCGAAGTTAGCTTTGAAGGGAGTCCATTATCCTGTCGTCCTTTTGCAGAATGGTTTGAATGTGGAGCAGCCATTTATCATGCTTGGTTTTACGCAGTTATATCGTTGCGTGTTGTTTGTGACGGGCCAGTTCACCTCCGAAAACGTGGTACGGTTCAAACCGGTAGCAACCTGCCCGTTAGGGGTGATCAATGGCAATGAGGAAAGTCTTGCAGCAGTCGTATCAGAAATAAACAGCTCTGCATTTTCCTTTAAACCAGAATTAAACATCCAGGCAGTGATCTGGAAAAAAGTGATCGTCAACTGCGTGTTCAACTCTGTGTGCCCTTTGCTGAACATTGATAACGGTATTTTTCACCGTAATAATGAAGCGCTGGCAATCGGAAAACGAATAATTAAAGAGTGTATCCAGGTAGCTAACGTTTGTGGCGTCTCCCTTCCGGGGGAAGAGGTAACAGAGACATTGCTTGCCATCAGCCGTTCATCCGATGGACAATTGATATCTACCCTGCAGGACATCAATGAACACCGCCCTACGGAAATTGCCACCCTCAACCTGGAGATCGCACGGATAGCCAAAGAGCTGGGCCTGGAAGATATGGTAAAAGAAACGCGCCTTTTAGGGGAACTGACAGCGATCAAATCAAGCTTAAGCCTGAATCAATAATTAACCGGCCTTATGCCTATCTATCATGCTGCAAACCGGAAGCAACTGATCCGGATAGTGTATTATTTTGCGCGGTTCAAGTGAGGGGCAAAATCTGCGGAGTTTTTGATAGTTGTCGTTTTTCATTTTCCTGCGGTATGTAAAGCAGGCAGTACGGTTGATCGACCGGGTTTGCTCCAAAAGTGTTCGGAAGAAATAAAAAAAAGCGAGGATTGTGCGATTCCCTCCCCTGGAAGGGTGTAGAGAGGGGTTTCATTCACAGACTTATTCGCCTGAAATGACGTATAAACCCCTCCCTGCCACCACGAAATCCAGCCGCACCCCTCCCAGTGGAGGGAATTAAAAATCTTCCGAACACTTCTGGGGTTTGCTCCGACAGACAGTTGGGGACGGTTACGGATACGCATTATATATCTTAGCAGGCTGTTTGAAAAAATCGAATTATGATAACTTAGCGGTTACAATCGTTATAAACCAGGCAAACGGAATACTTGTTCATCCGCGCGCAAAGCTACCGATACCTGTTCCCGGAAAATAAAATAAAAGCACTATCTTTTATGAGATTTAAAACTCTTTTGATCTTCACTTCAGCTGCAATGGCGGCGGTCGTTACCACACCTTTGTTCGCTCAAAAAACAAAGCCAGGCAATACGCCCAAAATCGTTAACATTGTCAATTTTATCCGCGACATCGAACCACGTGATGCGAGCATTACCAAAGATGTCCTGTACCAGACCGTGGTAAACCAGATTGCGCTGATGAAGCAATATCACCTGGGCGGAACTTTTTTATTACAGTACGATGCCCTGATCGATAAGCGCTACCAGGATTTGCTGAAAACGCTTCCGAAAGATGAGTTTGAGATTGGGGGATGGTGGGAACTGCCGCAACCGCTGATTGAAAAAGCCGGGATCAAATGGCGGGGAAAATATGCCTGGGACTGGCATTCAGACATCGGTTTTTCTGTGGGTTACACGCCTGCCGAACGCGAAAAGATCATCGACGTTTATTTTGCTGATTTTAAAAGCATATTCGGGTATTATCCCAAATCCATCGCTTCATGGGTCATCGATGCGCATTCGCTGAATTATATGTATGATAAATATAAGATTGTTGCCTCTGCCAACTGTAAAGACCAGGTAGGTACCGACGGCTTCACCCTTTGGGGCGGTTACTGGAACCAGGCGTATTACCCGAGCCGTTTAAACGCTTATATGCCTGCCCAGCACGCGGATAAGCAGTTGCCCGTGCCCGTATTCAGGATGCTGGGCAGCGATCCTATACGGCAATACGCCGATGGCAGCTCGGTAACCACGCTTGAGCCTGTTTACCCCCATGCGGGCGGAAATGAACAGTGGATCAACTGGTTTTTACATACTTTTGCCAACGACTCCTCGCTCGGCTACAATTATACGCAGGCTGGACAGGAAAATTCATTCACCTGGGATGCCATGAAAAAAGGGCTGGAATGGCAGATGCCGGTTGTTGCCCGTCTCCGCAAACAGGGCAAGGTTCGGGTAGAAACCATGGCACAGTCGGGCGAATGGTTTAAACGTACCTATAAGGTAACCCCGGCGACAACCTTTACGGTAAGCAGGGACCTGGCAAACAGCGATAAAAAAACCGTTTGGTATAACAGCAGGTTTTACAGGACCAACCTGCTTTGGGAAAATGGTACGTTGCGGATAACCGATATCCACCTGTTTAACGAAACCGTGCCGGATAAATACCTGAATAACATTACTACCGTTAATCAAAGTTTCTTTTACACGCTTCCGCTGGCAGATGGTTTTCAATGGGGAAAGCGCGGCAAACCCGAGGGCTTTCGCCTGATGATGAACGACGGGGGCGGGGAGGCCCCGGTTCAGGGAGGGGATCCTGTTTTCACAAATCTGAATAAGACGACGGCGCATGCTTCATGGCCTGTTGGTAAAGGTTCTTTCGAAATCAATATGGGCGAGAAATCCCTGACCATCACGGCTGAGAACCATCCGGCCGGCGACTGGTTCCTGGACTTGTGCATTGCGGAAGGCGCTAAAACCCCGTTTAAACAATTGACAGGCAATAGCGCCCTGTATGAATTTGATGGCCATACCTACCGGCTTGCCATGCAGCAGGGCACCCTGGAAAAAAGCGCCAATGGCAGTTTATACCGCATCAGGCCACAACACCACCGTGTTGTATTATTACTGGCAGATCAATAAAAGATCTGCCGGTATACAGGCGGCATTTTGCTATTATAGTCAAATAGTAGGAATGCAAACAAAAATTGGTGAAGAGGGGCAACCAAAATCTTTTTTACAGGTCAATCAACAATTTAATAAAAGTAAAAATTGCATAAAGGGCTTAATAAAATGCCTGATTCGTACATAAGAAAGTCGGATTATGTTAATGAAAAATTAAAATACTATTTTAGATTTGACTGCCAGTGCGTTCTTAGCACCGAGAACCAATTTTAAATTTAGTTTAAGCATGAACAATTGGAAAACATTAACCGATGAGGAGTTGGTTGAGCGGTTAAATTTTTCTGACCATGCAGCATTTACAGAAATTTTTCACCGTTATCACGGGGCTTTATATTCATTTGCACTAAAACGGTGCCGCGAAGCAGAAATAGCAGAAGAACTGGTGCAGGACCTGTTTGTGAATTTATGGATTAAACGCGGGCAATTGTATATAAAGGCAACCCTGAGTGGATACCTGTATGTTGCGTTACGAAATTTGGTGTTGAATCATATTCAAAAGCAAATGCTTCGTGATAGGGCCACTGAAATTTTGCGTTTAGCGGCGCCTGTTCCGCAAACCGCCCCTGAGGAAATGCTGATAGTTAAAGAAATTGGGCAGGAGGTTGACCGGAATCTTCATTTACTCCCCGAAAAATGCAGAACTGTTTACGAACTCAGCCGGAAACAATACAAATCTAATAAGCAGATTGCCGCCGAGCTGGGTATTACCGAAAAAACGGTAGAAAATCATATGAACCGGGCACTCAGATTTTTGCGATTATCCCTCCACCAGTTGTTTACAATTGCTATTATATACTCCTTGCTCTATCTTAAAACTTTTTTTAAATAAAAATAAAATTCTTTTGGGTGCTACATAGGTTTTGACTGTCTTGGTTATTAAAAGGACAATTTTAAAACCATGCAACCTATTACACCGGAACTTATTGAGAAATACCTTGCAGGGAAATGTAATACTGACGAAGAGGCCACAGTACTCACGTGGTTTAATGCGCCGGAAAATGAACCGGATGCGTATGATCAGCTTTCGCCGGAGGCTAAACAGGCCTTACAGGACCGGTTGATATTGGGAATACGCGAGAAAATACGCTTGTCCGAACCTCCCGTAAAGAAGTTTAATTATTATTGGGCCGGTGCAATAGCAGCCAGCATTTTGATTTTTATTACAATTGGCCTTTTATGGTACAAACAACCGGTGGCAAATAAATCAACGGTTAATAATGATAATATCAGGATTGTAAATACAGGACAAAAGATAAAAAAAGTAACGTTGCCCGATGGTAGTACGGCCTGGCTCAACCCGGGGACAGTAGTTACGTACGATCACTCATTTAATCGTCAGTTCCGGACTGTTTCGCTTACCGGCGAGTCGTTTTTTGACGTGAAAAAAGATCACGCCCATCCATTTATTGTCCGGACAGCGCACATGTCAACTAAAGTTTGGGGAACCAGTTTTAGTGTAAAGGATAATGAACATGCGCTTCGCGCCGAAGTAACAGTAGTTACCGGAAAAGTATCTGTCGCGATAGCTGATCGAAATAAAGACGTTGCAGATGTTATGCTCCATCCTCAGCAAAAGGCAGTTTGGCAGGTAACAGCAAAAAAGACTGATAAACTTGAAGTTAGCCTTGTAGAGAAGCACTCGGTATTAAAAATTTGGGGAAAAACCAGCCTTTCATTTAATGATGTGTCCCTTAGAGAAGCAGTTCGTGTACTTCAACAGCAATTTGATGTGATAATTATGTTGCCCGACGGGGATCACGATCTTGCAGAAGCCAAGTTACAGGCTGACTTTAGCAATCAAAGCCTGCCCGAAATAATGGAAGTACTTGAAAAACTCCTCAACGTTAGCTATGTAACCGATGGGAAGAAGTTTGTGTTACAGAGAGCCATAACAACCAATTAACCAATTATTATTAACCCTAAAGTTAAATTATGAAGAAAGATTAACCTCAGCAAACACCACTTATGTAAATGAAGAAAGCGTGTCGTGACCACGCTTTCTTCGGGCCCCTGCCGTGTAGCATTACACACCTTTCGTAGAGGTGCGGGGGCGTTTTTGTCTCATTTTTTACCAAATAAAACACACTAATGTATGAATATTAATTTACTAATATCGATCAACTGGTATAAAATTATGAAGTTATCCTGTTGCCAGATTTTGTTGGCCATCATATTTGCAGGTGTATCGGTAGCCGGCACCACGCGTGCACAGGGCGTCCTGGGCCGCCAGGTTGATATCACCGCTGTGGATATGGATATGAAGTCTTTTCTTAATGCGCTTTCTAAAAAAGCAGGCGTTAAGTTTGTCTACTTTAAAGAAACCTTAAACAATCAAAGAAAAGTAACGACTGCAGGAGGGCAGAAAGATTTAAAAACGATATTGGAGCAGGTTTTTCTTGCTAATGGTATTGGCTTTGAAATCGTTAACAATCAAATCATCCTCACAAAACTGCGAACCTCTGCCGACACAGGTTCCGAAAACAGTGAAAATAAAACCGATGAACCGGATGCAGCCCAAGTGAAGATTACCGGACAGGTCACCGATGCTACGGGAGCAGGATTGCCGGGGGTTACCATTAAAATAAAAGGAAGTACTGTAGCAGCAGCTACCGATAGTAAAGGTAATTATATTATAAATGCACCCGATTATAACGCGACGTTAATTGTCAGTTATTTAGGCTACGTAACCCGTGAAGTAGCGATAAATGGCCAAAAAGTTGTCAATATTCAATTGCAGGAAGATAACAAGGCCCTTAACGAAGTAGTTGTTGTTGGTTACAGTACGCAGAGCAGGCATAAATTGACCAGTGCAGTAGTTACCGTTTCTGGCGATGAACTTAATAAAAGGGTCGCTACTTCACCCTCAACTTTACTGCAGGGTAAGTTGCCGGGTTTACAGGTTGTTCAGGGTTCTGGAGAGCCTGGAAATGAAAATGTTCAATTAACCATAAGGGGCGTCGGTACATTCAGCGGGGCAGGGTCCAATCCATTAATTATTGTTGATGGCCTTCCGGGAAGCCTTGATGTATTGAACGCCAATGATATCGAATCGATATCTGTATTAAAGGATGCTTCTTCGGCGGCCATTTACGGCTCCCGGGGTGCTAACGGTGTTATTGTAGTAAAAACTAAAAGAGGTAAGGCCGGTAGCCTGGCTATCCAGTATACATACAATCTGGGGGTCTCCAAGGCTACCAAACTCCCTGATATAATCACCAATTCGGCAACGTACATGCAGTTGTCAAATGAGGCGCGCACAAACTCTTCGCTTGCACCTTTGTATACGCAGGACCAGATAGATCTGTACCAAAACGCTACCGATAGGGTAAAATACCCAAATCATAAATGGTTGAATGATATTTTTCGAACAGCTTATACCCAAAACCATTATCTGAACATGAGTGGGGGTAAAGATAGTACAACGTATAGCGTAGGCGTAGGGATTACAAACCAGCCTGGCGTGATGCGGGGATTTGACTATTCGAAATATACGTTTTCGCTGGGCTTAAACTCAAAGCTAAATAAACGGATCACTTTTGGTTCGGATATCCAGATGCGGTACGGCAGAAAACTGACCCCTGAAAATGGCGCAAGTGATCAGTTTCTTTCGGCATTGGCCCAATCACCATTATATCCTGCCCAAAGTTCAGATGGCAGATGGATAAAAAAAGCATACTCCAACGAGCAGGGTAATAAAAATCCCGCGGCTATTGTAGGCGAGGATATCAGAACACGGGGTAATGATTATTATTTACAGGGTAACCTATCCCTGGATATCGATCTTTTTAAAGGTTTGCGTTGGGAAAATAAAGGAGGGTTTAATTATGGCTACTATAAATTCAATGATTTCAGGCCGGTAATTCCTACATATTATTATAGTGATATGTCTCCTGCGGGCAACCTTGATGATGGGTCGCCGGGTTTAAATGTGGGCAATTCAGACAATATTTATACGGTATATTATAGCCAGCTGACTTATAAAAAGAGCCTTGGGCTTCACAATTTTTCGGCATTTGCCGGTTATCAGCGGGAAAAAAATAATGCCAGTAACATCAACGCGTCCCGCACCCAGTATGTAACAAACTACCTGCGGGAACTGAATGCCGGGCCTTCTGACGGGCAAACCAATAACGGCACATCATCCGCATGGGCGATCAGCTCATTTTATGGCAGTGCCAATTATGATTATGCAGATAAATATTTACTGGGCGCTAACATCAGATACGATGGAACCTCCCGTTTGCCTTCAAACTCAAGGTATGGTACTTTCTATTCATTCTCCGGTGGCTGGCGAATTTCCAAAGAGAATTTCCTGAAGGATGTTTTGTGGTTAAATGACCTTAAAGTCCGGGGCTCGTGGGGACAGTTGGGTAATCAGAATATCGGAACTTATCCTTATCAATCAACTCTGTCGGGTGCCAATTATGCCTTTGGAGGCTCTGTTTCTTCAGGTTTCGTCGCCAATACGCTGGTTGATCCGAGCCTGACCTGGGAAACCACGCGGGTTGGAGATATTGGCCTTGATATGACCATTTTAAATAACAAACTTGTTTTGTCGGCAGATTATTTCAATAAATATACTTTTGATATTTTGAGAAGCTCGCAGGTGCCATTCTATATTGGTTTGAACGCGCCTACAATCAATGACGGGGCGCTTCGTAATAAAGGTTTCGAGTTTGCCCTGCAATATAACGACAGGATTGGAAGAGATTTCTCTTATACCGTAGGCGTAAATCTTCAAACCTACAAAAACAAGCTTGAAAGGTACGGATCAAAGGATATCAGCGACCACACCATCAGGCAAGAGGGACATGAACTGGATGCTTACTACATGTATGTGTGGGACGGGATATTCCAAAGTCAGCAGGAGATAGACAATTCGCCTAAACAGCCGGTTACACCTACTCCCGGCGACCTGAAGATCAAAGATGTTAACGGCGACGGTAAAATAGATGCCAATGACAGAACTTATGTGAGCGGCAGATTCCCTTCATATCAATATTCGGCCAATATCGGCGCTGCTTATAAGGGGTTTGATTTTAGCGCTCAGCTATATGGCTCCCAGGGCCAAAAGGCTTATGTTAATGGCTGGGGAATTGAGCCTTTCAGGCAAGGTTCTGTTCCAACAACAGATTGGCTAAATCGTTGGACTCCAACCAACCATACGAATACAATGCCTAAGATTTACGTGGCAGATGGTTATGCGGCGGTTCAAAATTATCCTTCTACTTATTTCTTAAAAGATGCCTCGTTCGTTCGTCTTAAAAGCTTACAACTGGGTTATAATTTCGCCTTACCTGTGCTAAAAAAGGTGTCGATAAAATCGCTGAGGGTTTTTGTAGCGGCTGACAACGTATTTACTATAAGTAAGTATCCGGGCCTTGATCCTGAACGGGTAGGGGACGGAACCTACGTTACTTATCCGCAAAACAGAACGATAACCTTTGGAGCTTCCATTAAACTTTAAAATTATTAAAGAAAACGATTATGAAACTTTATAATAAGTATATATACATACTGATGACGGTGGTAGTCATACTGGTATCTTGTAAGAAAAGTTCCCTTGACCTCAATCCACCGGATAAACTTTCTACTCAAAATTTTTGGAAGTCAGAAAGTGATGCCGACCTGGCATTAACAGGTTGTTACAATTTCTTATATGCACAGGGAGGGAGCTATTCCACATCGCAATATGAGGTGGTTGCATGGGATAATTTTAGTGACAATTCTTACGGGCAATATAACTATGGTGGCGGTACCAGTGCACTGTCATCTGGTTTATCTCCCGGCGTTTTTGATACTTATAATCTTTATCAATCGTCCTATTATGTTAATAATTATACTGCTATAGCCTCCATTAACTATTTTTTGGCAAACGTTGATAAAGTACTTACCGGCGATAAGCTTAAACAATACAAGGCTGAAGCCTATTTTTTGCGTGCCTTTAATTATTACTGGCTTGCTATATTATACGGAAATGTGATCATTACCACGGCGGATCCTTTTACGCTGGATTATAAAAAACACATGGCCAAATCTACCAGGGCCGATGTTTTGAAACAAGTAGAGGCAGACCTTGACCTGGCGATAGCTGGCTTACCGGATGTTGCCTATGGCAACGGACATGCTGTTAAAGCTACAGCCCAGGGTTACAAGGTAAGGGCATTGTTATTTGAGAAAAAATACGCCGATGCGGCCACGCTCGCCAATACCATTATCGCAGGCGGGAAATTTTCTTTAAACCCGTCTTATCCTTCAAATTTTTATAAACCTGCGCAGAACAGCAGCCCTGAAATCATGTTTTCGGTTAAATACCAACTGCCAAATCTCTCGCACCAGGATAATGGTATAAGTGTGCCCTTACAACGCTGGAAAGGAGAATTAGCAACCCAGGATTTGGTTAACGAGTACGAAGCTGCTGATGGCAAGGACACAACCTCATCTGCCGTTTATGTAAAGGGAAAACCGTTTGACAATCGCGATCCCCGGATGCGGATGACCCTGTTTTTTCCAGGTGATACCAAAGCGCAGGGGTGGCCATTTACAGGATCATATGCCGTGGCCCAGCCCGGAAAAGATTCATGGATAGTAGGTTACTATGCTGTAAAAAAATGGCTTGATCCAACACTTGTAGACCCTGACTATGGAGTAAAGGGTGATAATGACTTTGTTTTATTGCGTTATGCAGATGTATTACTGATGTATGCTGAAGCACAAAACGAGGCAGTAGGCCCGGATGCAAGCGCTTACAACGCAATTAACCTGGTTAGGAAAAGGGTTAATATGCCCGACCTGGCTGCCGGCCTATCACAGGCCCAGTTTAGAGAGAAAGTGCGTCATGAAAGAAGGGTTGAATTTGCCCTGGAGGGGATCCGTTATTTTGATTTGAGGAGATGGGGAATTGCTACGCAGAAGTTGAACGGCTTTGTGCAAAATCCTTTATTCCCCACTGTGAAAACCAAGTATGCCGATAACTATGATTTTTGGCCGATTCCGCAACCCGAAATTGACAGGAATTCGCCCGAACTGGTGCAAAATCCCGGTTATTAAATAATAAATAATTGTTAGACAGCGAGGCCGTATCAATTTATTTTGATACGGCCTCTTAATATAAACCTGTTTTTGCCAATAGATCACCATGATTATAATAGCTGTAACTGTGAAATAATTTCAGGATGGCCCAATTCGTTGATTGAGAAAATGACTTGGCAGATCGTTCGACAAAACCAGGAAAAGCCCGGATAAAAGCAAGAAAACCTTGGATGATGAGATTCCGCTGAGAAGCATTCTTACATGCCGATGCGGTTGCTGTTTTTTCAATTAGTTTATGATGGTTCCGTCTTCCATTTCAATAATTCTTTGGGTCTTACGCGCGAATTCACTATCATGTGTAACTACAAGTATCGTCTGTTGATAATTGGTAATCAATTCGTTAAAAATGTTAAAAACGATTTCAGTATTTTTTTTATCCAAATTACCGGTTGGCTCATCAGCCATGATGATTAGCGGATCATTGATCAATGCCCGTGCAATGGCTACCCTTTGCTTTTGCCCGCCAGATAATTGATTCGGCTTTTTTTTTGCTTCCGTTTCAACGCCTAATACTTTTAATTTTTCAAAAGCCCGGTGTTCAGTTTCTTCTGCGCTGTATTTTCCAAGCCTCAGGCCTGGGAGCATCACATTTTGGAGTACAGAGAATTCATTTAACAGGTAATGGAATTGAAATACGAAGCCTATTTTTTCGTTTCTTACCGAGGCCAGCTCCGGTTCGTTCTTTTGTTTCATACTGATATGATCAATCCTTAGGTCTCCTTCATAATCAGTGTCCATGGTTGAAAGGATATATAATAGTGTTGATTTGCCGCAGCCTGATTTTCCCATAATTGACGCGAATTCGCCTTTATGAAGCGAAAAATTAACATCCCTCAATACTTTTACCGCTTTGGGTTCATAAAAGGTTTTTGAGATGTTTAAAGCTTCTAATATTATTGAGTCCATGTTATTTCCCTCTTATAATGATTACAGGATCTACTTTACTTGCTTTTTTTGAGGGAAAATATCCCGCGAAATAGGTGGTTAGAAAAGAGAACAGACCAGCGATAAAATAAAAACCTATATTGAAATCAATGGGATAGGTTTTAATTGTAGGAAGCGCGGTTGTATTAAATGGGATGTGGTTTATGATAACAGATAAGATGAAACCCAGAATCAGCCCTGCCAGGCCGCCAAAAATACCTATGCCTAATGCAATTGTGCTAAATATGCGACTGACATCTTTGCCTGAAAATCCTGTGGCTTTTAATATTGCGATTGAATCGAGCTTTTCATAAATCATCATATTCAGAATGTTATATATCCCAAAACCTGCTACAATCAGTAAAGTTACCCCAACTGTGTAAGATATCAGCGAGCGGATAAAACTACCGGTATCAAATTGTGAATTGGCCGTTTGAATATCCATCGCATCTATATTAAATACCTGCCTGTAATAAGCTGCAATTTTCGGTGCTTCGCTGATGTTTTTTAATTTGACCTGGATGTCTGTGATATAATTGTTTGATTCGTTAAGTAATTTTTGAGTTGTTGCGATAGAGGTATAACTTTGCTTGTTGTCAATCTCTTCAAGACCGGATTGATAAATTCCTACTACTTTTAAAGGCACCTGGTTGCCATTAGCCGGGGTTACGTGAATGATGTCCCCCAGATGGACTATCATTTTTTTTGCAATGCCTTTTCCTAAAATAATACTGTTGGGTGTATTTTTAAGGTCAATGAATTTGCCCGCTATAATATAGTCGCCAAATAAAAAAAGTTCATTTTCCATATTCGGATCAATGCCGTTAATAAGGCCGGTGATATTAACCTGTCCCGTATTGTAGAATATTTGCGCGGTAATTAGCGGTGATAATCCCTGTACGCGCGGATCGAGTGCGATAGCCTTCATTATAGCCCTGCTATTGTAAATACCCAGGCGCTTGTTCTGCGGCTTGACGGGGCTTACAAAGTTGTAACTGTGGCGATATGCGTTGGTAAGGTCCACTGGTTGATGCCGTGCGGCTGCAATTTCATTATACAATCTGATATGAGGGGTGCGGTTTATTACCAGTCTATCTAAAAGCTTGTTTAAGCCACCCATAAAACTCAATAGGGCAATAAACATTGTTATGCTAAAAGTTACACCGGTTGCGGCAACAATCGTCTGTCTTAAGTGGGCTAATAATAAAGCTACCGCGATGTTCCAGGTCAGCTTAAAATTCATGGTATCGGTTTTATTAGTTCATCATTTAACTGGAGACCGGAAATCACTTCTACCTGCAGGTAATCACTAAGACCTGTTTTTATTTTAAGTTTTTCACCGTCGCTTCTTATCACAACGGAATCATTGAGCAAGTAGCTTCTGGGGATAAGCAAAGCCTTTTTCCGGGTTTGGATAATTATATTTGCTTCCAAAGTAGTGTTAGGATATAATTTTAGCGGTGGGGTAGTAAAAATAGCTTCAACACGAAATGTTTTGGTGTGTTCGTTCATTTCCGGATATATTTTGGTTACTCTGGCTTCAAATACCTTGCCTCTGTAACTATCCATTGTGACAAAAACGGTAAGCCCCGGATTTACCTTAACGATATCATATTCGTCCACTTGTAATTCAAGCAAGAAACTGTCGGCTTTGCCAATGAGGGCCAGCGGTGTTTGCGGGCCAACAGTTTCGCCCGGATTTTTGTAAAGGTTATATACTATTCCGTCTATATTGCTTTTAACAGTAAAGTCACTTTCCTGTTGTTTGTTAATACTGAGATTATTTATGCTTTGCGCGGCGTTATAACGCAACTGTCTTTTCAATTCCGTGAAGTTAATTATGGCTGTTTGCAGAGCTGTTTTTGAATTGACTACTGCTAATTCCCTTTCCTCAAGCTGTACTTTAGTACCGATCTGCTGCCCCCACAGTTCTTTTTGCCTGACCAACATTACTGAGTCGTTAAGCATCCTGTACCCGGCCTGATCAACCATGATTGCCGCCGCGGCCAGTTTATCTTTATTTAGCCTGAAGTCGGCAAATGAAGCCGATATCATCGCGTTTTCAACATTTAGCTTTTGATTTTCTTTTTTAATAGATATTAAAGGAGTGCCCGCAGTAACATATTGGCCTTCAGTTACAAATTGTTCCTGAACGATACCGCTAACTGAGGTAAAAGCTTGATATTGATCCTTGCTTTTAATTATGCCGGACGCATATACGGACTCTGATATGGAAGCAACTACCGGCCTTATTTTATCGCTTTTTAATTGACAGGACAAGCTGAAGAGAAACGTGGATGCAGTAATTATCGCTTTTACAATATTTATCTGATGGTTTGTTATATTATCAGTAATACTAAAGCTCCTAACAATTTTCATATCGCTAATGTCATCACTCTTAAGTACTTTAAGTTTGATAAATATCAGGATGAATAGTGACGGTGCTCACGCCAATTTGGTGGCAGGCATAATGTTATGATCTGCATCAACAAGTTATTTGATGTGTGTCATTCTTTTTGCTGGGTGTTATTCAAAACTTTACACAATATCAATGTAGCCATGGGCCGCACTGAAGAAGATTTGGATACTCACAAAATATTGCAATGAAAAAGTCGGTTTTTTTGTTATTCACTTTCAGTTCGTTTTTTCTGGTTAATGTATTTGCCCAGGAAAAGAAGGGGATTACCAATAACGTAATTAACGAACAGCTCAAAAGCGCTACTACGTCGCAACAATTACATTACCCACAAAGCGTTACCCGGTTTTATCGCCAAAACAATTACCTTCCGGTATGGACTAATCCGGAATCACGTCAAAACACCGGGAATGCAATGGTGCTTTTAGATTGTGTGTTACAATACGGATTATCGCATGATGATTTTCATCCTAAAGAGCTTCAGTTTGATATGCTCCGCGATATTTTGGAAAATCCAGGTTCGGTTAGTGACTCCTTAAAGGCACAGTTTGATGTTTTGCTTACAGATGCTGTCATTACCATGCTGAACTATTTGCATTATGGAAAGCTTAATCCCGACTACGGATCCGACAGGGTAGATCATGGCATGGATGTACCATTTCATGCAGAAGCTAAACTGCAGGACATTATACATTCGCAGGAGTTTACGAAGTCTGTTTTGGAGGTACAACCTAATGCAAAACTCTATACTGCTTTTCAGGAAATGCTGCACATAATCAGAGGACAAGCCCCGGATGATTGCTATGGAACCCCAGGAGATGATGTAATGAAAATCGCCGTCAACATGGAAAGAATCAGGTGGGCAAACGTTGATGACCGGGAAAAATATATACAAATTAATATCCCTACCTATGAGCTGACATTTCATTTGCCTGATACGCTGGTGGTATTTAAAGCTATTGTCGGAACGCCGCAAACCCCCAGTCCGACTTTGCAGAGCCAAATCACCTATTTTACTTCTTTTCCAGACTGGCTTGTTCCTGACCGGATATTTATCCGCGACATCCTCCCGAAAGCAATAGCTGATAGTTTATTCCTTGACCGGCTTCAGATCAGTATTTATAATAAGGCTGGTCAATTAAAAGATATCACTAACGCCCAACTTAAGAGCATATTGACTTCGCCACAGGGCTATTATGCTAAACAGGCGCCCGGCTGCGATAACACCCTGGGATCGCTGGTTTTTCATTTTCAAAATGTGTACAACATATACTTAAATCAAATTGCTGATCAAAAGCTGTTTGAAAAAGATAAACGTGATTTAAGCAATGGTTGTATCTGGTTAGATAATGCTGCCGGGCTTGCCGCGTTATTGCTCAAATATGACGCTTCAGAGCAAAGCGACAAATTGTTTAAAATTCTTAAAAAATCAAAGACACACAATTTCGTGCTTAATAAACCTGTTCCTATAAAAATCACTTACCTGACATGTGACATAAAAAAAGGTGAATTAATCAGGTTTGAGGATATCTATAATATGGACACAAGCCTTGAATTGGCTATTTACGGCAAGCTTCAACGCAATACGAGCATAAGATAAGCTTCATTTTGCGCAAAAATTGTTAAACAAATTTTGAACCTTTAACTTATAAGCGGCCACTACTGCCAGCGTCAAAACATAGTAGGTGATCAGAAAATTCATCATTTAGTGTATGGGAATAATATAATTTTCTGATATTCAAAATCATGAAAGGTAATCAACAGGTTAAGAGAAAAAAGAACCGATTTTTGAGATTTTTTTCAATTTTAGGCCCGGGCCTTACCACAGGTGCCGCTGATGATGACCCCTCTGGCATTGCTACTTATTCGCAAACCGGCGCACAGTTTGGCTACAATCAGCTGTGGACAGCGCTATATATGTTACCTTTTATGATTGCCGTTCAGGAAGCCTGCGCACGTATCGGCATGGTAGCAGGTAAAGGCCTATCAGCTGTAATTAAGGAACATTACAGCAAAACTGTTTTATATGCAGTTGTCGGGCTCGTATTAGTGGCCAATACAATCAACATCGGGGCCGATATAGGAGCTATGGCAGCTGCGGCCCAATTACTTATCCCAGCCCCGTTTGTTGCATTAACCTTGTTTTTTACATTGTTGACCCTTGTTCTGGAGGTTTTTACTTCTTATCATTCTTATGCCAGGATACTAAAATGGCTTGCAATAACTTTATTGGCATATCCCATAACTTTGTTTATTGTACACCAGCCATGGCTTACCGTTCTGAAAGCAACTGTTATACCTCATTTTGAGTTAAATTTTAGTTTTCTATTTATCATAACGGGGGTTTTGGGAACCACAATTTCTCCATATATGTTTTTTTGGGAGGCCTCACAGGAAGTGGAGGAGCAGAAAGAAAAGGAGAGGATTTCGCGGCATAAACCCAGGCCCGGTTGGATGCAAATAAAAAAATGCGTATTGATAACACTATCGGCATGATATTTTCAGAATTCACTGCCTGGAGTATTATTGTAGTTGCTGCAACCGTTTTGCACAATAGCGGTGTAACTGACATAAAAAGTGCGTCTGATGCGGCAAGGGCGATAGAGCCGCTGGTGCATACCTTTCCTAACGCCGGATTTTTAGCCAAATTGATTTTTTCTACCGGCATTATAGGCCTTGGTTTATTGGCTATCCCGGTACTTTCCGGCTCGGTAGGATATGCCGCTTGTGAGGCCTTTAACTGGAAGGCAGGGCTTAATTTGAAATTGAAAAAGGCGCGCTCTTTTTATGCTGTCATATGCATTGCCACTTTAATTGGATTACTAATCAATTATATTGGCATCGATCCAGTTAAGGCATTAGTTTATGCGGCTGTATTAAATGGGATAGCAGCGGTACCACTATTGTTCCTGATTGCCAGGATCTCCTCTAACCCCAAAATCATGGGGGAGTATAATAGCAAGTTTATTTCCAAATTGATGCTTTGGAGCAGTTTTGCTGCCATGGGGGCAGCTGCAATAGCTTTGTGTTATACATTGTATTAGTACGGGATTTGGACACTTCAATTTAATGATTTAAATTACACAATATACTATGCTGTGATTTCTGTCAGCAAGATCATTGATTCTCGTCATGAATAACAGGGGAGTGGTACTCATAAAAACTTTATGTATCTCGTTTCGGGTTAAGAATCGACTGACGCTATTGTCGGCTTTGATATAATTGACGGTTCAGAGATGACCATTGTCATTTTTGCATTAGCTCCGGTTCGGTAACTTGTATAACCAAATCAAATTACCGCTATGAACGGAATTATTATTTATCAGGGCAAATATGGTGCAACCAGGCAGTATGCGCATTGGCTTGGAGAAACATTGCAGATGCCGGTATCAAAAGTAGAGAATGTAACACCTGCAGTTTTAGCCCTTTATGATACCATTATTATAGGCAGCTCAGTTTATATCGGCCGGCTTGTACTACGCGATTGGTTAAAGGAAAATGATATCAGGCTAAAAGACAAAAAGCTTTTCATTTTTATTGTTTGCAGCTTCGCAGTTAATGACATGACGCAACAGCCGGAGATAATAAAAAATAATCTTGGTACTAAGATCAAAGATGTTGCCGAAATATTTTTCCTGCCCGGCAGGTGTGTCGTTTCCGGACTGTCGTGGAAAGACAGGCTTATGCTGAAATTGGGCGCCTGGATTGAAAAAGATCCTGAAAAGAAATCGGTGATGCGTAATGGGTTTGATCATCTTGAGCGGAGCAACCTCAAACCTCTCATCGAAAATATTCACCGTATGGCTGATGACTATTGATGGCGCGATAAGAAAGAAGCGTTATTATGATCAACTGGTGTTTAAAGCAAGAAGCGAAGAACTCGCGTTCATTCATTCGCATGAAGTTCGCCGTCATCTTTCCAATATCATGGGCATTATTGGACTAATAAAGGACGCTGATGACCGTCAAACGGAATTTGAGAGTTCGGTGAGCTATTTGATTGCTTCCGCAGACAATCTTAATAACGCTATAGTACACATTTCTGAAAAATTGGATATCTGAAAAACGGTTTTTAAAGGTAATTGAGTTGGTGTTTAAGCAAAGTATCGAATATCAATATAAGCTTGCTGCCATTAGAAATTCTGAATCTTTTCGAAAAAACCACGCAGGCGCTCGCAAGCTTAATTTTTTTAAACAACTCGCGATAATATTGGTAAGCCAGATAGACGCCCCGGCGGGAAGATTTTGGCAGTCTTCGGATGTCTTTCAACGCTTCATTAAAGTCTTTTTCAATTTCTTGTTCTATCTTTTTTTTATCTGTTTCGGAAAAATGCTTAAGGTCAATCCCCGGAAAGTAGCTTCTGTTGAGCTGAAGATAGTCCGCACCGATATCTCTCAGGAAATTAACCTTTTGAAAGGCCGCACCTAAGCGCATGGCTCCCGGCTTAAGAGCTTCGTAACGTTCCTTATTGCCGTTTGTGAACACATACAAGCACATCAGGCCAACCACTTCTGCAGATCCAAGGATATATTCTTCAAATTTTTGTTGGTCATAATGCTGATCGTCCAGGTCCATTTCCATACTATGCAGAAATTGGTTAATCAATTGGTGATCTATATGGTATTTATTGACTGTTTCCTGGAAAGCGTTAAGGATGGGATTCAGGCTGATACCCAGTTCTATCGCTTCAAAGCAATCCTTTCTAAATTTATTTAGTAATTCACGCTTGTCATAATTATGAAAGCTGTCTACGATTTCGTCAGTAAGCCTGACAAAGCCATAGATAGCATAAATTGGCTGATGCAATTCTTTATCAAGAAAATTGATGCCCAGAAAAAAGCTGGTACTGTACCTGCGCGTTGCCAGTTTACTGCATTCCGCAGAAAGGCGGTCAAATTTTTCTTTCATCGATTAGGTTTTTCAGAGAGTTTAATAATTGATGTATTGAAACATTATCGGAAACGCTGGCTGGCGGAACACCCGCAAAAAAGAGGTACGCCGCGGCGCTTAATCCCGCAATGTCAGTGCCTGGTATCGCGTACCCTTTTCTTTCCTTTTTGCTCATATAACCGGCGCTATTATTTGTTCAAAATCCGGAAGCGTTTCCAACCAATACACATTTTTCGGGAAGTGAACGCTGTTTATAACTTGCTTGTTGCCAGATAAGTATATTTTAACAGATTTGAAAGTAGACGCGAGCTGGTCAATATATGCCTGTGCATTAGCAATTGGCCTTACACGCGTCATAAAAAAAAGAAGGTTGTGAGGTTGCGTACTTTCAAGCGCATGGTTTAAAGCCGACATGGGCACCTGCGGACCTAAATAAATCACCCGATGGCCGGCAGTCCGCAACATATAGCTTGCAAGGAGGAGGCCAATATCATGATCTTCGTCTTCCGGTAAAAATAGCAGCCATAACGGTTTGCTATTTTGCTGTTGCTCCATACAATCATTGATTGCAGAAAATAGCTTTTGCCTGATAATGGACGAAAGAAAATGCTCCTGTGATGGGCAAAGCGAATTGTTTAGCCACATTAAACCGGCACGTACTAACATGGGGTATATCACGAATTTATATGTTCCTAAAACTCCATTCTGCTCGAACGATTTGGTTATAAGCTCGTTTACTGCATACTCATGAAAAATTAATGCATTGCTGATGATCTGAGAAATGAAATACTCATGCTGATGTTGCGCGGGCCGCGTTTTATCTATTTCATTCTTGAGTAGTTTGTTCATTTCCTCCCGGCTTAACGCGCAGGCTTTGGAAATTTTGTAGCCAGCGTGGTAAAGTCCAGCTATGCTCAATAATTTCTTTAGTTGGTCATCATCATAAAAGCGTGTATTCCCTGCCGTTCTTGAAGGCGTAAATGCCTGGTACCTCCTTTCCCAGATACGGATATTATGGGCGGAAACACCTGACAATTGCTCAAGATCAGAAATGGAATAATTCATTTTGTCTAAGTTTTACTAATTCAAATTTAGACAAAAAAATGAATTAACAAATGTTTCTTTATGAAGTATGCCAAATTCCTTAGGCGCAAGTATCGCAGGGAATAGATAGTTGTTAAGCGAGGAAAACGGAGGTGGTGACAAGCGACACAATAAAGCTGTAGAGCCTTCGAAAAATATTTAACACGATGCTACTATAACAGGTAAGATGAAACAGAAGAAGATAATATCTTAATCAGTCGATAAGGGGGGCATCAGGTTTAATTCTCCATCTAAAGTGCCTGTTTCAAAATCTTAATGTACGATCAACGTACCTTCTATCACGAGGTTTTTACATCTGAGCCCTTACGTAACCATGCTTTATAAAGCTCGAACCAAATGACGGAGGTAAACCCTATAATAATACTGATCACCAGGTCACTCATTTTTAGCGAGTTGAAACCGAAGAAAACTGCCAAAGGGCGGATGTATATCAGTGAAGATGATATAAAGATTGTAAGCCCGATAACCAGCAGTACAAGGTTATTTTTATATTTGATAGTTGTTAACAGCGAGTAGTAAAACGAACGATTGACTAAGGTGAGCAAAACATTAGCCGATATCAGGCTGGTAAATACCATGGTACGGGTCAGTTGTTCATCTGCTGCTTTGCTTACGGCATATTGGTAGACTGTGAGTGTTCCGATTGTGATGGCTGCCCCCTGTACTATGCTGGTCGCCAACTCTTTCCAATTAAAGAAAGTAGTACTGAACGGACGTGGCTTTTGCAACATGGCATTCTTTTCTATGGGCTCGTTTTCATAAATGATCGAACAAGTCGGCCCCATAATCAGTTCCAGGAAAATAATATGCACCGGTGAAAAAATATTCGGATAAATCCAACCTAAGGCCAGTGGTATAAATACCGTTAATACGATAGGGATGTGAATGGAGATAATATACTGTATGGCTTTTTTTAGGTTGGTGTAGATACGCCGGCCCATGGCTACAGCATCAACCATTTTTGAAAGGTCATCCTCCAATAAAATTAATGAGGCAGCCTGCTTCGCTATCTCTGTGCCCTTTTTTCCCATAGCAATGCCTATATGCGCCGCTTTCAGCGCGGGGCCGTCGTTAACTCCGTCTCCGGTCATAGCTACTATCTCATTTTGGGCTTTTAAAGCATTGATGATCTTTAGCTTGGCATCCGGGAACATACGGGTAAAAATGTTGGCTTTCTTCACATTCTCCCTAAGTTCCTGTTCTGACAATTGCATCAGCATGTCTCCGCTGATACATTGGTCTGCTCCACGGAAGTCAATTTGCTTCGCGATAGCGCCGGTAGTTTCTGCATTATCGCCTGTGATGATTTTAACCTTGATACCAGCTTTGTAAAAGCCCTGTAGTACAGTAGTGATGTTTTTCTTTGGCGGATCATAAAACGCAACCAGCCCTTTGAATACAAAATGAAACTCCTGCTGTGTAGCAGGGAAATCACTTCCCACAAAATTTGCTTCCCCTACGGCCAATACCCGGTAACCTTCGATAGCCAAAGCAGCTATTGCAGCAGTCACATGTTCTTTCTGGGGTTGATTTAAGTTGCTGACGCCGATCAATGCTTCAGGCGCACCTTTGGCTGCGATAATGCGATTCCCTTTTTTATTTTCAAAAAGGTGGGTCATCATAGGCGGCTTGCCGCCCAACGGATATTCGTGGACCATTTTATAATCCGGACGCTCATCTGCCAGATCGGTCTGAGTGTAAGCATTGTGCAGGGCAACTTCCATGGGATCAAAAGGGATCGGTTCGCTGGCCCACATGGCAAGCGCGATTAGCTCTGTTACTGCGCCGGTAGATAGCTTTTCATTAAGATTATAAATGCAATCTTCCTTCAGGACATACGCTTTCGCCAGGCTCATCTTATTCTCGGTTAGTGTGCCGGTTTTATCGGTGCATATCACCGACGCGCTGCCCAAAGTTTCCACTGTTTTCATTTGCTTAACAACGACCCCAATTTTCATAAGCCGCCAGGCCCCCAGCGCCATAAAAGTGGTAAATGCAACGGGGATTTCTTCGGGCAGGATACTCATGGCCAGCGTAAGCGCTTTAAGGAGACTGTCTAAGATATTTGCCGAATGAAAATAGTTTATTCCCCACACCGTCAGAAACACAATTACTCCCACGATCACCATTTTCTTTACAAAATTGCTGATCTGTATTTCCAGGGGTGTTTTTTCTTCTGCTATAGATTCCAGGCTCCCGCCAATTTTACCTAATCGTGTTTGATTACCTATTGCAGTTACGGTTGCAATGGCCAGTCCGCTTGCTACTGTTGTGCCACTGAAAATCAGATTGTCTGCAGAGGATTTGTCTTTAAAAACAGCCAGGGATTCGCCTGTGAGAATGCTTTCGTTGATTGAGAAATCATTGGAATGTTCAATAACACCATCAGCAGTAATAAAAGTGCCTTCCTCTACCATCAGGCTGTCGCCAATAACAAGTTCTTCTTTTTTTACCTCCAAAACTTCTCCCTGCCTGATCACTTTGCATTTAGGTTGCGAAAAATCCTTCAATTTTTCGAGCGCGTTCCGGCTTCTGGAGTCCTGATATAAAGATATGCCCGCCACGAGTACAATTGCTGAAGCTAAAAAAATACCGTCTCCGGCCTTTCCGCTAATAAAATAAATACATGAGGTAACCAACAATAAGATTACCATCGGTTCTTTTGTCAATCCTATCAACGCATTAACAAATCCGTTTTCTTTCTTAAACGAAAGGCTGTTCGCTCCGTATTTAGATCTCGCCGCAAGTACTTCCTGTTCGCTCAGGCCCTGTATATCGAAATTATTTATTGCCATTTATTTGATCAGCTAATAATTAGTCACGAGTCGATCAGACCCTTTCAGCCGGAATGACCATCAGAGGTAAATGCTGGTTGTCTAAAGCGGCCACCGTTGTAGACTTGTCAAACAGCCCCGACAAAAAAGAGTTTTGATGATGAACAAGTGCCAGTATATCCGATCCGTTATCTTTGCATAACCTATTTAATCGTTTAATCACGTCTTTTCCCCTTATTTCCTGAAAGGTTATATTATCCTGTTTGATTGCATCAATATGGTTAAGTAAAGCCTTTTCTTTTACAGGATCGTCTTCCTCTTCTATGGCGGATACATGGACAATTTCCAGTTGAAAGTGTAACTGTTTTTGTAAGCCGGTTAAGTAATTGATTGCATTGATATCGGCCAGTTCGAAAGCCGTGGCTAACGTTACTTTTTTTAGCCGGGCTAAATCCGCTCTTGGCGGGATGATCAATACGGGACAGGACGAATGATCTATCACCTGCATCGTATCTCTGCCGAAGATCAAGTGGTCTAAAGAGCTGTCTGTACTACTGCCGATTACAACAAGGTCAACATTGTTCTCCTGAATAACCGCCGCTGTATTTCTGCCAAGTGAACCTTCACCAAATTGATAATCAATTTTAGGTTCAACGCCTTCTGTACTCAGATCTGCAATAATATGCCTTAGTTGAATAGCCAATTGGCCTAGTCGTGCCGCGCTTTCATCTTTACGAAAAACGAATTCTTCTACCACCCAGGGGCCACCGGCATATGTAGGAAGTATAGGGTGGTCATAATAAGTATTGTAAAGCAGTATATCTGCATTTAAATTCCTCAGCGCTTTTGCGGCGGTTTTTGCGGCGTGGTTTGCATTTATCGAAAAGTCAGTGAGCATTAGAATCATCTTCATGGCGTAATTCTTTAGATTGTAAAGCTATCCGTTCATTACCCGACAATAAATGATTAAGATCATTTATTAGCTTGATTACTGCTATTTAAACAGTGCTATTAGTTGATCACCTTTGATAAAAAAGTCATGAACCAAACACACATCCACCTGCTGATCACCCACCTGCCTATCGTTGGTACGGCTTTGGGGGCATTTGTCCTGATCCATGGGATATGGAAAAGGAACAAAGGTACACTAATCGCTGCTTATAATGTTTTGATTGTTTCAGCAATTGGTGCCGGTATTGCTTATGCGACCGGCGAGGGTGCCGAAGAAACCATTGAACATTTAAAAGGAATATCAAAACATCTCATTGAAGATCATGAGGAGTTCGCCCTGGTATCTTTGATCGCTTTAATACTTACAGGTGGGGTTTCCCTGATCGGGCTTTTTGCAACATTAAAAAATACATCACAGGTTAGACGTATGGCGTTAATAGTGCTCGCCGTATCCTTGATAAGCTTTGGACTGATTGCAAGGACTGGCTATTTAGGCGGACAAATCAGGCATTCGGAAATCAGAACTGATACGATATCTCCATTAAAACAGAGAAATGATAATGATTGAATAGCATTATACTTGTTAACCTCACGCATAACGGAGTTATTATATAGTAAATGCCATTACCTTTTATAGGTTATCGGCGGCTCCCTTACTTTTGACATTATTATTGTCAGCTTAACCATCCTTGATTTGTTAGAGGAATCGCACGTACTTATTATTCCGAAATGGGAAACCGATATAAAAGGCTTATATTGGGTAATAAAAAAAGCGCGCCCCTAAAAGTGTAAAACTGCTCCCATGGTAAAAGAAATGCCGGTAACCGTGAAACGGGCCATAGAACTAATTGGCCTGTTTGTTTTAGGAACCATCATCATAGCTGGAAATACGATCATTATGCCTTTATTGATGGCGTTCTTCTTCAGCCTGGTGCTTTTACCCGTCTTTCGTTTTTTCAGGAAGCTCAAAGTGCCGGAGGTTATTGCGGTTTTTTTGCCAATATTGTTATTAACGGTCATCGTGGCGCTGATCATCTGGCTGTTCTCCAGTCAGATAGGTGCTTTGGTAGATGATTTTCCGCAGATTCAACGTACCGTGGCCAAACACCTGGATGACCTAAGTATCTGGATCAGCAAGTCATTTGGATATTCCCCGGCAGAGCAAGTGAAATTCATTAATGTGCAAAGCAAAAAGTTATTCAGTTCTTTAGGCGGAGTTTTAAGCGGCGCGGCTGGATCTTTGTCTGGCATGGTTATATTTATTGGATTATTGCCGATCTATATCTACCTGATCATTCTATACAGGAACCTTTTTTTGAAATTTCTGCTGATGTGGTTTAAAAAAGAGGATTATCTGAATGTGGAGGAAGCTGTAAGGCAAACTGAAAAAATGGTTAAAAGCTATCTTGTAGGGCTGCTGATACAGATTACCTATATCATTGTTCTTTTAGGTGGCATATTATGGTTTTTGGGCATTCAGAATGCACTGCTCATTGGTATTATCTTCGCTTTTCTGAACCTGATCCCGTACCTGGGCGCCCTGATCGGCAATATTCTGGGTGTGCTGTTAACGCTCGCTTCGTCAGATAGTATTGCAGATGTGCTGATTGTATTGGGAGCTATTACAGTAGTACAATTTCTGGATAACAATATTTTAATGCCGCGTATCGTAGGGTCGCAGGTGAAAATTAATCCGCTTGTTTCCATTGTTGGTATTATCGTTGGCGGAAGCATGGCGGGGCTTTCGGGCATGTTCCTGGCGATGCCGGTGCTATCTATTTTAAAAATAGTGTTTGATCGTAGCGAAAATTATAAGCAATGGGGTGTGTTACTGGGCGATGAGCGGCCTGTAAAGAGCCAGATGCAGGTTTAACTCTTCCGGTTGTGTATTTTCTGGAAAGCTTTGCAGCCCTGAAAAACAACTAATGGCAACAGGCTGGCTGTTGTAGCGGTCAGCTACAACTTATAATAATACTAAACGCAGGCAGGGTATAGCAAAGATAATTAGCGTTAGTCTACTACAGAAATGGCAATCCATATATCAAGGAGCGGACCTTGGCAAAATTATTTGCCATCCTTTTTTTTAAAGGTGAGTAAAGGAACCTTTCCATAAAAGGAATATTCTGTGGCATTAGAAGGGAAAAATAGCTTTTCGAGCATAGACCTGGACTGATGGGTGAATAAGACCAAAAGGGACGGTTTGCCGATCTTAACAGCGTGATCTATATCTTCCAGTAAATTATTGTTGACATCTCTTTGCAGGTTTAAAAGGCTAATTTTATAACTATTTTTTTTCTGTAAGGTGGCTTCAGCCAACTCTTTGTCAAAAGCAAATTCATTAGGATAGGCGATATGTACCATCTCGACACTGGCACCAATTGGTCTGGCAAAATCGACAACCTCTTTTAATTCGTTTTCATAATCAGTCATATCCGAAGCATACAGGATGTGTTTCAATTCTTTTAAATGGTATGCGCTTGGTATGCATATAACAGGGACAGTTGAACAGCTGATTAATTTTGCGGTATGCGTGCCGAATATTTTTGCAATAGTGCCCGCTCCACGAGTACTGATGCAGATATAAGAACAACTGTTCCTGCTGGCATAATCTGTGATGCCATCAACTACATCGATATTGGATACTAAAACTAATTCGTAGTTAATTTCGCGTTCATCGATATCACGATAAATGCCTGCAATAAATGATGACAATTCGTCTGTCGTTTTTTTTCTGAATTCAGTTGTATACGCCGCAAAAGCGTGGTCTGTCCATTTGAAGGGTTTTAAAAGATGGTATACGTGAAGGATGGTTAATTGCGCTTTACGCTGACTGGCCAGTTTAATCGCAAAACGGATAGCCGCTTTGGAATTAACGGATTGATCTGTTGTAACTAATATCTTTTCCATGATTTATTCGAGGTTTAACTGTTGTGATGTTGTTTTATTCGGCATGTATATGCGTGTTGTTTAAGAACTTAAAATAACTTTCAGCGCTTTCTCTTCGGCTGCATTGCCAAATGTATCGTATGCTTCTGCCACCTGATCTAATCTGAAACGATGTGTGATTAGTTTGGCGGGCGCTATTTTCTTTGATTGTATCGTTTTTAACAACATTGGTGAAGTTACTGTGTCCACGAGCCTGGTCGTGATGGTAATGTTTTTCGACCACAGGTCTTCCAGGTGTAAACGGACACTTTTTCCATGAACGCCAATGTTGGCGATACGGCCGCCAGGAGCGATAATCGCCTCACATAGCTCGAATGTCTCCGGAATGCCGACAGCTTCTATCGCCACATCAACACCGGTTTGGTTGGTGAGTTTCATTACCGCTTCAATTGTATTTTCATCGCGGCTATTAATAATCTGTGTTGCACCGAATTTTCTGGCCACATCGAGCCGGTTATCATCCTGATCGATCATGATAATTTCCGCAGGTGTATAAAATTGTGCGGTAAGTAAAGTGGCAATCCCGATCGGGCCGGCACCTATTATGGCTATAGTATCTCCAGGTTGTACCTTTCCGTTCAACACGCCGCATTCAAAGCCTGTAGGTAATATATCGCTTAACATCACCAATGCTTCTTCGTCAGAACCGCTGGGTACCAGAAAAAGGCTGTTATCGGCGTGGGGGATACGAACATATTCTGCCTGCGTGCCATCAATCAGGTGCCCTAATAGCCAACCGCCATCTGTACAGTGAGAATACATGCCCTTTTTACAGTAGGTACATTTACCGCAAGATGTGATACAGGATATAATCACGTGGTCACCCGGCTTAAAATTACTAACAGTGGTCCCCACTTCTTCGATCACGCCCACGCCTTCGTGCCCTATGATCCTGCCATCGGCAACTTCAGGAACATCACCTTTCATAATGTGCAGATCTGTACCGCAAATCGTTGTTTTCAGGATTTTTACAATGGCATCGCTTGTTGATAACAGTACCGGTTTGGGCTTTTCTTCCCAGGCTTTCTGACCTGGGCCGTGATAAACTAATGCTTTCATATCTTCTGCTTTAACTGCTTATGTTAAGCACAAAATTGCTGTTGTTTTGTTTTTTTATGATGCTGGCCGTCAGGTAAATAAATGATATATATCACTATTTGAAAATGACAGGTAATTGACTTGGCCTTTGTATATTAAACATGTGGGCGGTTTATCTGCAATGGTATTGCACTTGAAGGCCTTGAGACCTGTCTGCAAAGGGCAAATTATTTTGAATGATGAGCGTCACCATTATAGTTGATCTTTATTCTGGCCAAGCATAGGGGGGCGGATTAACTTTGTATCAACCGATGGATGGAATTTATTCCTGTTTCGGTAAATGATCGCGGGCAGGGATTGAACCATTGTCCGACGTCGTTGCGGAACCGGAAAAACCGGTTCCGCTTTTTTGAATATTGCAGCTGGCTTCATTATCAACCAAAGGGATTCTCTATCTTTCTCCCCCGGCGGTATTATTATACCATCTGTAAGTTGTTGGCTTATAGTTTATTGTTTGCTCTGTTTTTTCGTGAAATGTGATTCCGACAATCTGAATGGATATTGAATGGCGATCGTTTTATGTATATTAAATGGCAATAATTGTGTTTACAATAAGCCAACATAGTTTTGAAATATAGTTGACTTTAATTAACTCCAGTAGCAAATTTGATTTTTACCGTGATCTTCTGCATCACTTTTTTAGCGCCAGGTCTTTTTCTCTTTCTCGCCCCTTTTTTTGTTTTAAAATTCGCGATCTGTTAAAATCTGTTAAATACCCGTGATTTCATCTAAACTACAGAATGTAAAGATACTATTGCAATAATTAAATAAACGCACCTGAAGCTGAATTGCTTTACTCAGAGATTTACCTTCAGGAGGCTTGTTTAAGTTAGTTGAGATTTATTGATATACCCCGATCTTAAATTTATGGACAGAAAAGAATTTCTATCAATTGCCGGAATTACGGCGGCGTCATTCGCGCTGATTAACTGTATGGGCTGCAGTAAAAAATCCGACAATGCGTCGGCAGGTATCACCGGGCCAACCGGCGTAGATTTTACACTTGATCTTAGCCTTTCGGCAAACTCGGCTTTACTCGTGAACGGTGGCTATCTTGCCTCAAAAGGTGTAATAGTGGCTAAAACAACAACCGGCAGCTATATTGCTGTTCAGCAATCTTGCACCCATGAAAGCTATCCTCTTATTTATCAGAGCAGCGGACAGCAGTTTTTTTGCAATAATCATGGTTCCGCTTTCACGGAAGCCGGAGTTGTTAAAAATTCGCCTGCAAACCGCAACCTTACCGTATATCAAACAACTTTAACCGGCACCTCGTTGCGGATATTCTCTTAACCTGTTGATAAAATGAAATTACTGATCATCTCATTATTGTTGTTTACAGGCAAGCCGGTCACATGGCTTGGTGATTTTAAGAAAGCGCAGACGGAAGCGGCAACGTCGCATAAGCTCATAGTAATAAATTTTTCCGGCTCTGATTGGTGTGGCCCTTGCATCCGGCTGCGGAAAGAGATTTTGGAATCCGAAAAATTTAATGATTTCGCTGCAGATAAACTTGTTCTGGTAAGGGCTGATTTTCCCCGCCAAAAGAAAAATCAACTAAGCAAGGAGCAGGTACAATTAAATGAAGCGCTTGCAGATAAATACAATCCTGACGGTAAGTTCCCATTTACGCTGCTTGTTGACGAACATGGTAAGGTATTAAAAGAGTGGGACGGTTATCCAAATGAATCCGCTGAACAGTTTATTGACCAGATCAAAGCGTTTGTCCAATGACAGTCATTGACAGCGGGGCAACCGTACATCAACGTGTGCTGAAACTGATGGGTAACCGTTTTGAGATAAGCGTTGTAGGTAATGACGGGCAATGGGCCGCAAAGTGTATTGATTTGGCTGTAGCGGAGATAAGCCGCATAGAAAAATTACTAACTACGTTCAGTGACGATAGCCAAACCAACCAGATCAATGCCGCTGCCGGAATAAAGCCGGTAAAAATAGATCATGAGGTTTTTCAACTTATTCAGCGTTCGCTAAGAATATCCGAGCTTACGCAGGGAGCATTTGATATTACTTACGGATCAATTGATAAAAGCCTGTGGAATTTTGATGTAAATATGAAAAGTTTGCCTAATGCCGAAACCGCGCGAAATGCTGTACGACTGATCAATTATAAAAATGTGATCATGGATTCTGATCACATGACTGTGATGCTCAAAGAAAAAGGTATGCGTATAGGTTTTGGAGGAATTGGGAAGGGGTATGCAGCTGATCGGGCGAAAGCCATTTTACAGCAAAATGGAGTAAACAGCGGGATAGTAAATGCAGCCGGCGACCTGATTACCTGGGGAACACAACCTAATGGTAAGCCATGGACTATAGCAATAGCAGATCCGAATAAGCAGATGACGCCGTTTTCAACGCTCAATATAAGCGATATGGCTATTGCCACATCCGGTAACTATGAAAAGTACGCCGTGATAAATGGTAAAAAATATTCCCATACCATCGATCCTAAAACGGGTTTGCCGGTAAGCGGAATTAAAAGTGTAAGCATTATTTGTCCGAGCGCGGAGCTTGCCGACGCTATGGCCACACCCGTAACAGTAATGGGGATCAGCGTGGGGTTGGACCTGGTAAACCAGCTACAGCAACTTGCCTGTGTGATCATCGACGACAATAACCGCCTTTATACCTCCAATAATATTAATATTAAAAATTAGTACATGAAAAAAATACCCCTGATTAAATTAATGCTGGTAAGTAGCTTACCGGCGCTCGGCCTTACATCTTGCATGTCGGTAAAAGCATATCAGAAAAATCGCCTTAATGATGCGGAGATGGAGCTATCAGCCCGTAAATCGCAAAAGTTTGAGCAAAGTTTCCAATTGTACCGTGAAGGTGGTTCAGGAGCAAATGGCGGAAAGAGCGGCGGTGGCTGCGGATGTAATTAAAACGGCGACCGGAAATGAGGAAAATATATTTATGCGTTGCCGCTCTGTATTTAGGAATAGTTGCTTCGCATGCGCAAACTAAAGCCTTGCCCGTTAAGGATAGCAGCAATTACCAGGCACGTAAGCTTAAAATTGATGAAATTAACATCATATCTGCCTATTACCACCAGGATGGTAACAACTCGGCAGTTACAGGTGGTATCGGCACAGAAAAACTAACTGATTTTGCTAATACCTTCGATCTGCAATTATCCAAATATGGAATAGGAGGAAATAAACACACTTTTACTTTTGAATTAGGTGTTGACCATTATACGTCCGCTTCTTCAGATAAGATCGATCCTTATAGTATTTCTTCCGCATCCAGGCAGGACACCCGTGTATACCCCTCGCTAAATTGGACAGTATCTAATGATAAAACGGGAAATGCATTTGGCTTAACCGGGTCTTATTCACATGAGTTTGATTACCAGTCTTTCGGTGGGGGTATCAACCTGACCAGGGTATCAAAAGATAAAAACACGCAGTTTGATTTTAAGGGACAAGTGTTTCTTGATACGTGGAAGGTTATATTGCCGGTTGAATTAAGGCCACCAGGATATGGGTCAGGATCAGAGAGGGACGGGCGGGGTAAGGTAGACCATAGCCCCCGCAATTCATTTAGTACCTCGTTTTCAATTTCGCAGGTGCTTACCACCCGTTTACAGGCTTTGTTCATTATCGAACCGTCCTATCAGCATGGGTTACTGGCAACAAAATATCAACGTGATTATTTTACCGATGGATCTGAAAGGGTTGAAAACCTGCCAGGTAGCCGTTATAAATTGCCAATTGCGGTAAGGTTCAATTATTTTCTGGATGATCATTTTGTGATCAGAACGTTTTACAGGTACTACATGGACAATTGGGGGATCCGGGCGCACACAGCCGAATTGGAGGTACCCATAAAGCTTACCTCTTTTGTATCGGTAAGTCCCTATTACCGGTATAATAATCAGCAGGGTACAAGGTACTTTGCACCTTATGGGCAACATGACCCAACCGCTGTGTATTATACCAGCGATTACGACCTGTCAACACTCCATAGTAGTTTTGTTGGTGCCAACATCAGGTTATCGCCGCCAACCGGTGTATTTGGATGGCAGCATTTCAATTCGCTGGAGATCAGGGCGGGACATTACATGCGCTCGACGGGTTTAAATTCAAATATTGTAACTTTAGCAATGAAGTTTAAATAAAGTCATATGCATCGTGAACATCATGTAACAAGTTCAGAAACCATCAGGGATATCGTTATCGGTATGTCTGATGGCTTAACCGTGCCTTTTGCGCTTGCAGCAGGGCTAAGTGGGGCGGTAAGTTCGTCGACCCTGGTGGTTACTGCGGGTATCGCCGAAATAGTAGCCGGATCCATTGCCATGGGGCTGGGCGGATATCTTGCCGGTCGAACGGAAGTTGACCATTATCAATCTGAGTTGAAGCGGGAATATGATGAGGTTGAGCGTGTGCCTGAACAGGAGAAGGCAGAAGTAAAGAAGGTATTTGCAGATTTTGGACTTTCAAAGCATCTGCAGGACGAGATAGCAGATGAGCTGGCAAAAGACAAGACGCAGTGGGTTGAATTTATGATGCGTTATGAACTGGGCCTGGAGGAACCTAATGCAAACCGCGCCACCCAAAGTGCTATCACTATTGGTATTTCCTATATCGTAGGTGGCATCATCCCGCTTTCACCCTATATTATTATTCATGAGGCGCAAGAGGCACTTTATTACTCATGCGGGGTAACAATAATTTGCTTGTTCATTTTTGGCTATTTCAAAAGCAAAATGACCGGTCAGCCTGCGTTAAGCGGCGCGTTAAAAGTAGTAATTATTGGAGCTCTTGCTGCGGGGGCCGCGTTTATTATGGCAAAGCTGATTACCGGAAAATGATATTTAGTTATTATTACCACCGTTTATCATGTCTGAGACAATGCCTTTGTCATCTTTCCGCTCAGCCAAAAATACGCCAGCTAAATGCACGAGTATAAACGCGATAATCAGATACATGCAAAAGCCGTGAACTTCTTTAACACTATGCCTGATAGCCTTAAATGGCGCTAACAGATTTTCAAATGCCAGAAATAAACCCGTTACTGCCATTATAATAAGCAAGATATAGAATGCTGCATAAACGGCTTTCACGATGAGCTCATGTTTGGCAAGTTCACGCTCTTTTCTTGTGGAATGAAACTGACTATAGAGGTCCTTTATCCGGCGGATGAATTTTTGATCGGTTACTTGAAAAAGTTCAAGGATGAGCCTAAACAGCAATAATCCCGCTAATACATAACCAAACCAGGTATGTATGCTCCAAACACTATCCCCCAGCGCGTGAGCAACCGAGCCCGATTGATCGTCGGTTATGGTGGCGCCCTGGGTTTGCAGTTGCGTTTTAATTATGTTTGTTATAGTTCTTCTGTCGGTAATAGTTGAATTGATCAAAACAGTAATTAATGAACCACTGATAACTATTGTGTTTGCCCAATGCCAAAAACGCAAGGGAGCTGAGTATACCCGGCGGGTAAGGGGCCGACGATCAGGTTGGATTATTGCCATAGTAGTTTTGACTCCTCATTTAAAATGTTTGTAAATTACCTGATGATTTTGAAGTAAGTCTGTAGTGTTGGTAATACTTCAGGTTCTCTTCAGTTTCAATTTTTAAATTTGATTAAAAAGCTTTGAAAATACTGGTAATAGAAGACGAGCAAGGTTTACGCGAAAACATCACGAGTTATTTGAATGTAGATGGTAACATTTGTGAAAGTTGCAATGCATTGACTCCTGCACTGCAAAAACTATCTGATTATGATTATGACTGTGTTTTGCTTGACATTGGCTTACCCGATGGGGAAGGGTTTGGCGTACTTGAATACTTAAGCACACAACAAAAAAGCGAAGCTGTTCTGATCATTTCTGCCCGCAACTCGCTCGATGATAAATTGAAGGGGCTCAACATAGGCGCAGACGATTACCTGACCAAGCCTTTCCATTTAGCCGAGCTTAAAGCCAGGCTGATGGCTGTTTATCGCAGGAAAGCGCTAAATACCAGCAGCAAGCTGGTTTTTAATGAAATTTCAATTGATATACAGGGGCGCACTGTCGAGGTTAATAAAAATACGATAATATTAACCAGAAAAGAATATGAAATGTTACTGTACTTTATTGCCAATAAAGGCAAAGTAATTTCAAAAAATGCAATTGCAGAACATCTTTGGGGCGACGAGATGGACATGTATGATAGTTTCGATTTTATTTATACCCATATTAAAAACCTCCGGCGGAAAATTCTGGATGCGGGAGGAAGAGATTATTTGACATCTATATACGGACTCGGCTATAAATTCACTGATTGATGAGGCTGTCAGAGCATTATACCAGGACGAGTTTTTATATTACCCTGGCTGTGTTAGTGATAGGAGCAGTGATTTACTACTTCGCTATAAATTACATTGGCACACAGCAACTTGATCGGGCGCTTCAACAACAGTTAACAGAGGCTGAAGAGTATATCAGGAGCAACAATGGCAATCCGCAGCAATATGACCTTGACCGCGATCACGCTGTATTTGTTAAAACTTACAGGCAACTGTTACAGAAGCGTTTCTTTGACACTATTTATTTAAACCCGGCAGAGCAGCGACGGGAAGCAGGTAGGGCCGTAGAAGACCTCGTAAAGTTAAAGAACAGCAACTATAAGGTTACAATTACTGTTTCGAGGGTTGGGCAAAAAAACCTTATCGAACTCATTTCTATTATCACGCTTGCATTACTTGCCGGTTTATTGACGGTACTCTTTATAACCAATAAATATCTGCTAAATGGCCTTTGGAAGCCTTTTCAGCTCACCCTAAAAGAGATCAAACAGTTCAATATCGCCGACGTTGATCAATTTACAGGTAAGCCAAGTAAGGTGGACGAGTTTATAGAACTTAATGAAGCCATACGGGAAATGTCTTTAAGGGTAACTCAGGATTATCTTAGCCTGAAACAATTTACAGAGAATGCATCACATGAAATGATGACACCCCTGGCTGTTGTAACCACCAAATTGGATACCCTTATACAGGACGAAACATTGACTGCAGCGCAATTGGCGCAGATCGCAGATATTTACAGCTCAGTAAACAAGTCCAGTCGACTTAATCACTCATTATTACTGCTGGCTAAACTGGAAAATAAGCTGATCGTTGAAGAAGAGGCGATTGAACTCGATGTAATACTTGAAAGGAAAGTGCTCCAATTTCAGGAACTTATGCAAAATAAGAACCTTACTATCCGGTATAAGCTGCATCCGAAGCAGATATCGGCCAGTAAATACCTGATTGATATTTTACTAAATAATTTGTTTGGTAATGCAATCCGCCATAATGTGCCGGGTGGTGAAATTTTTATTGGTCTTGACCCATACCAACTTTCGATAAAAAATACCGGTATTGCAAATGCGCTGAACGGGCAACAAATTTTTGAACGTTTTCACAAAAGCAAAGATTCACAAGGTGCCGGACTGGGATTAACACTGGTTAAAAATATTTGCCAGCACTATGGGTATGGCATCCAATACCATTATGACGAGGGAAAGCATGCGTTTGTCATAACCTTTTAATTTCATAGCCTGTTTGTCACGTTTCTTATACATAAGCTTTAACTCCAATTTTACTTCAGATTGTCCCGATAGTTTTAACGCTATACTATTTGTATATAAGTTAAAACCGACTATTGATGAAATATTTATGTTTACTGATCTTAGTGTTTTACGCCCTGGAACTTAAAGCGCAAGATAATTATGAGATTCAGGTTTACGGTTCTGAAACCGTTGAAAAAGGTAAAACAATGTTTGAATTGCATAGCAATTATACATTAAACGGCAGTAAAACTATAACCGGCGGAGAACTTCCTACCAACCACGTTGTACATGAAACGATAGAGATCACCCATGGTTGGACAACCTGGTTTGAAACAGGTTTTTATATCTTTAACTCTATTGGAGATGCGGGCAGGACGGCTTACGTCGGCTCTCACATCAGGCCCAGGGTTGCCGCTCCTTCAAGCTGGAATTGGCCCGTCGGGGTAAGTATATCTACAGAATTTGGCTTCCAGAAAAGTGCGTTCTCGGCAAATACCTCCACGCTGGAAATCAGGCCAATCGTAGATAAAAAATGGAACAAGTTATATATATCCTTAAATCCTACCCTCGAGAAGAGTTTCAAGGGGCCCGATCAAAACCGTGGATTTACCTTTTCACCAAATGTTAAAGGGAGTTACGATGTAACAAAAGCTGTCGCTCTTGGCCTCGAATATTATGGTAGTACCGGCCCATTTTTTCACTACGACCCAATTAAACAACAAGATTACCAGTTGTTTGTAGCCACGGACCTCAACGTAGACCCTAAATGGGAGTTTAACGGAGGAATTGGCTATGGATTTACATCGAATTCGGACCGTGCCATTGTTAAAATAATTATTGGCAGAAGATTTTAGGTTTATTAAAATGTTCTGATAATTAATAGTGACCTGAATCATTTTTCGGACTGATCAGAAGCATTCAGTTTTTAATTCGCAATAGCTCAATTTGTTTAGAATTTTCTAAACCTCTTTTAGCCCAAACTGATGGAAAGCAAAACTAATGATCAACTGAGTAATTTTTGGCAACTTTCTATTAATGATGCATTTAAACTCCTTGAAACTCAGGCAACAGGTATTGGCACTGCCGAAGCTAATAAAAGGCTTAATCAATATGGCGCCAATACGTTAAAAAAAGCTAATAAATTTAATAACCTGATCATATTATTTTCTCAGTTTAAAAGCCCGGTAACATTGTTGCTTATAGCTGCTGCTTTGCTTTCCGCAGCCCTGGGAGATACCGCCGACACATTAATCATTATGATCATTGTCCTGATCAGCAGCCTTCTTGGTTTCTGGCAAGAAAAAGGTGCAGCAAGTGCGGTAAGTGAACTGTTAAAGATGGTTCAGCTACACTGCACCGTGCTACGGGATAACAGGAAAACAGAGCTTGAGGTAACTGCCGTTGTACCTGGAGATGTGATTTGCCTTTCTGCGGGAGATATTATCCCTGCCGATGGCCTTGTTTTAGAATCTGAGGCCTTGTTTGTTGATGAAGCGGCATTTACCGGCGAATCTTACCCGGTAGAAAAAAATCCAGGAGTTGAAAGTGTTGACGCCCCCTTAGCCAGGCGCAACAATTGCCTTTTTATGGGTTCGAGCGTGGTAAGCGGTATTGGAAAGGCACTCATCGTGACAACAGGCCAGCAAACTGAATTTGGGAAAATATCAGATAAGCTGTCATTAAGAATTCCTGAAACTGATTTCGAAAAAGGGATAAGAAAATTTGGATATATGTTAATGGAGATCACGCTTTTGTTAGTGTTGGTGATCTTTGCCGTTAATGTGTTGCTGCATAAGCCGGCGCTTGATTCGTTTTTGTTTTCACTCGCGTTGGCCGTAGGGCTTACACCTCAATTGTTGCCCGCCATCATTAGCGTTAATCTTTCGGTTGGTGCCCGCAGGATGGCCAGTCAAAAGGTGATTGTAAAACGGCTGAGCGCTATTGAAAACTTTGGCATCATGAATATCTTGTGTTCTGATAAGACAGGGACAATTACAGAAGGTAAAGTAACTTTAAAAGAGACACTTGATTTTAAAGGCGCACCCAGCGATAAAGTTTTTAAATATGCCTGGCTTAATGCCAGCTGCCAGCAAGGATTTGTCAACCCGATCGATAAAGCCATCTGTTCTGCCCATTATGAGGGAAATGAAGCGAAGGATTTTTCGGCGATTACAGAAGTGCCATATGATTTTGTGCGTAAACGGCTTACAGTACAAGTGAAAATCCCGGCAGCTAATATAGCCATCACGAAAGGTGCTGTGCGTCAGGTTCTTGATATTTGTAATCGGGTTGAAATATCGGAAGGTATTCTTGCGGATATAGGCGACCATAAAGAAGCGATTTTAGCTCAATATCAGCTTTTAAGTGATTCGGGATTGCGCACGCTTGGAGTGTCATATAAGGAAGTTGGTCCTGATCAAATTTTCACCAGGGAAAATGAGCATGATATGGTTTTCCTTGGGTTTATAACATTGTTTGACCCGCCGCGTGCCGGCATGTCTGAAACTATTAAAAAACTGCAACATCTCGGCGTCAGACTTAAGATTATTACAGGGGATAACGCACCGGTAGCCAGAAACCTGGCTAAACAACTTGGGCTTTCATCCGCACAGGTCCTTACCGGTCAGGAAATACGTAATATGAGTAGTGCAGCATTGCGTCATAAGGCGCCCCTGACTCATATTTTTGCGGAGGTTGAGCCCAGCCAGAAAGAACGTATCATAAGTGTTTTGAAAAAAGCAGGGAATGTTGTTGGTTTTATGGGAGATGGTATTAATGACGCGCCGGCACTGCACACGGCCGACGTGGGTATATCAGTAAATTCGGCGGTTGACGTTGCAAAAGAGGCAGCTGATATCGTTTTATTAGATCAGGACCTAAATGTATTATGTGACGGGATTATAGAAGGCCGTAAAACATTTACAAATACCATGAAGTATATTTTTATGGCTACCAGTGCAAATTTTGGTAATATGTTTAGTATGGCCGGTGCATCGTTATTTTTGCCCTTTTTGCCTTTGTTGCCAAAGCAGATATTGCTTACCAACCTGTTGACCGATTTTCCTGAAATGACCATATCTTCAGACAGGGTTGATGATATTAATCTTAAAACGCCGCAACGGTGGAACCTCGGTTTTATTAAACGATTTATGATCGTTTTCGGCTTATTGAGTTCCGTTTTTGATTATTTGACATTTGCCGTGCTCATTTTTATTTTGCATGCTAATCAAAGAGTTTTTCAAACAGGGTGGTTCACCGAGTCGGTGGTTTCTGCAGTTTTAATTGTTTTAGTTGTACGTACCCGACTGTCATTTTTTAAAAGCCTTCCCGGCAGATATCTATCGATAACTACCATCGCAATATTGCTATTGGTGTTAATGATTCCATATTCGCCATTGGCGTCAATATTTGGTTTCGTACCACTATCCTGGAAATACTATATGTTGATGCTTGCAACTGTTACTGCATATATTCTATCGGCTGAACTTGCCAAGAGATGGTTTTATAAAAAAATTAAATAACCTCTTTGTCCGACGTACATAGTAATAGCTGTCTGCAAATCGCTATCATAGCTTAAGATGATATTATACCCGTATACAGTTATGTGCATGTTAAATTCTATTTCGAATTTAATATCAGCAACGGAATATTAATATTTTTAGCCATTTCAAGGGTATGGCTACCATGAAAAAGTTGTTTTATAAAGTTAAAATGGTGATGTACCATTGCCAGTATATCTATACGTTCGTTTGCGCAAAGTATTGAAAGCCCAGTCTCGATTTTGTCCGCTCTTATAATTTTTTTACTCAAAAAAGAGCATTTCTCTTTATTGGCCATAGCATCAAGTAGTTGCTCTATAAAATGTTCGTTTAAGCCAGTATGGTCTGGGTGGTTGTTTACCGATGTTAGGATTAGTTCTGCATCAAGTGGTTCTATCAATTTGTTTAAAGATTCAAGAGCAATTACATCATCCTTTGTACAAGTTAGATCGGTGGCAAACGCGATCCGTTTTATGTCATTAAACTCTGCAGTTTGTGGAACAAGCAATAAAGGGAAATCAAAGCTGTTCATCATGTTTTTTACCATGTTCCCTTGTAAAAGCGTATTTAAGCCGTCTTTGTCATGAGTGCCGGCAACCAACATGACAATATCATTTGTGGAAGATAGGGCCTCTATCATGTTACCTAAATCTCCAAATGAACTCCTAATGGATATGCGTGGAGTGAATCCGTTATCGACCTTCAGAGTTTCTGACCAGGTTGCAAGCTGGCTTTTTAGCAATTCCAGCATATCGGTACTTTCCTTGCTTAGCATGTCGTATTCTTCAATAGGCCATGTGATGGTATAAGGGCTTGGTATATCAATTGGCAACAGGCAAGCATTACATAATACCAAATCGGCTTTTAAACCAAGGGACAGTTTTAAGGCATAATGCGCCGCATGTGTCGCGTTGGGAGAGAAATCAGTAGGGGAGATTATTGTTTTCATAACCATTTTTGATATAAATGTGGGGGATAAAGCCTGCAAAATGTATGAGGAAAATCATGTAAATCGTTGATTTACATCAAGTGGATAAAATATGCCTATGCCTAATTTTGCTATTGTACTTCAATTGTTAACCTGAAAACACAGCCTATGAAAACGATCCTGGTAATTGATGATGGTTCTGCGTCCGCTACAAATGCCACGCATCTTGCCTTCAATATAGCAAAGCACATTGGAGCGAATTTAGTTTTGGCCCGGATATATCCGGTAAAACAGCCATCGTTTTCTAAAGCATTGCAATTGGCGGGGCACGTTGCCGCAGATGGTTGCATACCCGGTCCGTTACGGGGCCAACCGGCCAATTTGCCTGTAAAAGAAGGGGAGCATATGCCGCTAATTGAAGAACTTGAAGTATCAAGTGATACGGAAGCGCAATTGGTTACTTACATCAATAAAAATTGCGTTTGGATGGTTATAAAAGGGTTGCCAGAATCGGCACCATTTAATCGGGACGTTAAGGTGCAGGCGGTTTTGAACCGGATATCTTGCCCGGTGATGCTTGTTCCTGTGAAGTTTGATGGTGGTTTTGAGCGCTTGGTTTACACCGCTGATTTACGATATTGCCGGTTAAATGTTTTGAAACATCTTGCTTCTTTGGCCCAGGCCTTCCAGGCAGATCTGTTACTCGCTCATATTTCGGCAAAGGGTTTGCCCCATATAGAACAAAATTATGCGCTAACACTCTTTAGCGACGAGATAAGTAAAAAAATCGGTTATGAAAGGCTGTTTTTTAGTAATACAAAAGAACGTGATATGTCACGGGCTGTTGATGTTATGATACATAATATGCATGCCGATCTGCTGGCGGTTGTACATCACCGATTTCATTGTGAGCAGTTGAGAACCGAGGTGAGCGATATTTCCGTTCCTGTGCAAGTAGGCATCCCGGTGCTTGTCTTTCCATATTGAGTTTACAAAGTTGAAACTGTTTTGAGTGTTCAGGATCAGTTGGATAAATGACCGTCGTCACTAATTTAACCTACCAGGCATTGCATTTTTACGTCATAAAAACGATATTATGAAAACAGTTGAAATAAGCTTTGCCGCCAGTAAACAAACCCTTATTTGGCTGTTTGTTTTGTGCGTTTTTTTTATGCCGGCAGGAGCCTTGTCAAAAAGCTATGCACCAGGAAAAAACATTATTCGCAATACAACTGATACTTCGATCACAGCACAGATCGCCGGGCAATTAAATGATAAGGCATTGAATAATGGCTTGTATTTTCCTGTTTCAGCTAAGCGGTTTTACGAAAAACGGGCTTTTGCTCCGGTATGGACAGTGGAACAAAAAGATCAAAATAAAACATGGGCTGCCATGCTCCTGATTGATTGTGTGTTGCAATTTGGTTTAAGGCACGAAGATTATCATCCTAAAGAGCTGCAGTATACCACCTTGCACACCATACTCGAACAACCCGGTAAAGTAAGCAACAAGCAAAAGGCCCGGTTTGAGATATTCCTCACCGACGCTATGCTCGCTTTTATGAATAACCTGCATTTCGGCAAACTGAACCCATATTATCCGCCAGCGAAAATTGATAGGGCAACGATTAACGGCTTTAACAGCGAAGAAATATTAACTAATGCGCTCAAATTACCTGCCTTTATGGATGCAGTAGTAAAAGTGCAACCTTTAAACAAAGAGTACGCAATATTTCAACATCAGTTACATTTGATTAAAGGGCTTTATGAGGGAGACTGCTATGAAACGCCGGAAGCCGATGTGAGAAAAATTGCTGTGAATATGGAGCGGCTACGGTGGGCCGAAATAAACGATAGTACTTATATCCAGATTAATATTCCAACTTATACATTAAAATTAGTCCTGCCGGATACAACGTTTAATTTCAAAATAGTGATAGGGGCTGCTGCAACACCAACACCCTTAATGGTAAGTACGCTTACAGATTTTGCTACCGGAACAGGCGCTGTAAATCCCAAAACTAATCAGAGAGACAAAATGATTCCGTATAATCTGTTTCCTAAACAAAAAACAGGTAATCAAAAAAATGGCAATTATATATATTTCATGCCCGGCAATAAGGCAGGTATAGAGTTGTTGGGTTTATCTGATAAGAATTTATTCAGGAAGCAAAAAAGAGCGACGAGTAACGGTGCGATAAGAATTGAGCGGGGAGAAGAACTTGCCAAATTGTTATTAGCAACAGCCGGAAATAAAACAGACATAAAATCCATGCACCGGGCCCTGATGGATCGGGAAATTAAAGTTTTTCAACTTAAAAAGCCCGTCCCAATCAGGATCACTTATATCACTACTGCTATTGTGGATGGCCAGATTGTAAAATATGAAGATATATATAACCTTGACAGCAAGGTCGAAAATCAGCTTTATGGCCTTAAACCCGTCAATAAAACAAAGTGAGCGGTTTTTATTATGATTTTGAAAAATTATGAAAACGATTTTAGTTCCAACAGATTTTTCGGCGCAGGCAAAAAATGCGGCAATTTATGCTGTAAATACTGCTCAAAATATAAGGGCAGGCGTAATATTATGCCAATTATAATTAGTGATGTTTAAAGAGAGCAATAAATCTGAGATCGCATTCCTGGAGGGCCCCCATTCGCGATTTAAGGAGCTACGTTTTACGTTCGAAACAATGTGGGAATTTATAAAAGGATTCCGTGCATTACATTTTATTGGCCCCTGCATTACGGTATTTGGTTCGGCCAGATTTAAGGAAGACCATCCTTATTATGAACTGACCCGGAAAGCTGCTGCCGAATTTGCGAAGCTTGGTTTTACAATTATGACAGGGGGAGGGCCTGGACTTATGGAAGCGGCTAATAGGGGAGCTAAGGATGTTGGCGGCCGGTCTGTTGCCTGTAATATCCAGCTTCCTGTAGAGCAGAAGCCTAACCAATACCTCGATAAATGGGTTTACATGAAACATTTTTTTGTAAGGAAGGTGTTATTGGTCAAATACTCTTTTGCCTTTGTTGTTATGCCCGGGGGATACGGTACAATGGACGAATATTTTGAAGCGCTAACCCTGATCCAAACACACAAGATAAAAGACTTCCCGGTGATTATTTTCGGTAAAGAATACTATTGCAAACTTGTTGAACATATCGATCTCATGAAGGCTAATGGAACAATAGGGCCTGGTGATATGAAGTTGTATTTGATAACTGATGATATAGAAGAAGCCGTTAGTTTAATTTCCGAAAAGTGCATCAAAACGTTTGGGCTAAAGCCCGCAAAGCCGATCACTCCTATAAAGTGGCTTTTGGAACGCATTTAATAGTTTTATTATCAATATCGCTATCAATATGAATGATCTGAATTTCCTAAAAGCTGTTATACATCATGTGATAGATGGTATTATTATAATTGATAAAACCGGACAGATCATTTATGCCAATCCAACTGCTGACGAATTGTTTGGATACAAGCCTTAGAGATGGCGCCTTTTTCGAAATGAAATTTCCGGTTGAATAAACCGCTTCATGTAACTGATATTAATGGTCCATTCAAAGTATGGATTGTACCCATTTTTGAATGGACCGCTTTTAATAAATTGAACCGGGTTTAAATAATAGTCGGGAAAATGAACAGCGGCAATTTTAGGTCGCTAAGAGCTTCTTTGGTAGTGCTATGTTCAAAATAGCGCCTGAAAAAAGAATGTTGGTGATGAACTACCGCGAGGAGATCAGGTTTTTCTTCAGCGCAATGACGGTGTAGCCGGTCCGCAACTTCGCGGCCTCCGAGGTCCTTAAACGAAATATCGTCGTACCCGAATTTGGCAATATGTTTTTGGAAAGCTCCTTCCTTTTCAATTTGCTGTTTCTTATCTTTTACTGGCTGGTTTACATGTACCACTTCAATACTGAACTTAAAGATCTTTCCCAGGCCAATTAAGAAATGGAGTGGCGCTATATCCGCTTCATCGAAGGTAGTAGCGAATACTACCTTTTTAATATCGGTAACACTGGTACTGGCTGGTACAACCAACACCGGGCGTTGTGTATGTTGAATTATTTTATTGGTTTCGCTGCCGAAAAACAAGTGTTCGATAGAGGTACCTAATGGGGCCCCCATCGTTATAAACACAATTTGGTTTTCATCAAGTATTTGTTTGAGATTATCTTTCAGGTTACCGTCACCGCTTAAGCCTTTAAGTGTTGGCTTTCGTTCGGTTTTATCAATCCCATCTGCAATGTATTGCAGTGTGTTTAATTGATGATCAAGTTTTTTCTTTATTTCGGCAGTGGCTAAAAAAAACTCTTCGTCTACGTAGGGACCTCCTGAAAAAGTGGACGCTACCGCTATGGTTTCATAGTTATGATACAAAAGTACGTTGGCATGCAATTTACCTGCCAGTAGTACAGCCAAATTTGCAGCGTTTGATGAATTATCGGAAAAATCGGTGAGTGCGAGGATAGTTTTCATGATAATGGATTGAATTTTTAAGTAACTGATTTGATTAAACAAATATTCACATCTCAGTCCTCATTATAAATGACCGTGATCATGACTGAGCTTGACTTTAAACATGAATGGTTAATGCAGCTTGCATTTAATGCTCACAATCATAGCTCTTTGTGAGCACGGTCATGTGCGGTTGAATAATCCATTCCGAATTTTGATCCATAAACTTAAATATACAACGCTATGTCAACATTAGTAAAATCAAACAACATTCCCTCATTGCGTTCAATGATGGAGGATTTCTGGAACAACGACAATTTCTTTAATCATCCCTTCTTTAATCGGGAGTTATTGCCGGCGGTAAACATCCGTGATAAGAAAGAGAATTATGAACTTGAAGTTGCCGCCCCGGGTTTCAAGAAAGATGATTTCAATATCGGAATTGAAAATGGTTTGCTGACTATCAGCGCCGAAACCAGCGAGGAACATAATGAGGAAAAAGAGAATTACACCCGCAAAGAATTTTCAAGCAATTCCTTTACCCGAAGCTTCAACTTACCCGAAGATGTGGATGATGACCACATTAAAGCAAATTACAAGAACGGGTTGCTGACTATTGATATTCGTAAAACAACCCCTACTGTTGCAGAGAAAAAGAAAATTAACATTGACTGATCAACCGCGTTGCACCTGTACTTTGATTGTGCAGGTGCAACTTTTTCTTTGATCAAACGCCGCAAAAAATTCAAACTATGGAAGCTGTAGTTTATAACAGGGTAATTGTCCCGTCCAGATATTGGATATTGATGCTGTTATCAGGTATCCTGCTTGGTGTTCTTGGGCTTTGGGTGATTTTATCGCCGCTGCAGTCGTATCTTTCACTTAGTATTACGTTTGCTGTAGGAATGATGATGACCGGCCTTTTTGAAACTGTTTTTGCAATGATAAGTGTCCGGCGTATTGAGCGCTGGGGGTGGCTGCTGGCAAGCGGGTTGATTGATTTAGCTATAGGTAGTTATTTGTTTACCTACCCAACAATAACCATGATGTTGCTTCCGATTATTGTTGGATTTTGGTTGCTTGTTAGAGGCATAATGGGGATAGGAAGCGCGCTTGATATGCGTGCTTACGGTATCGGGAGTTGGGGCAGGATCATGTTTAATAGCCTGGTTATCATTTTCTTTTCAGTTGGCATTCTTGCTTATCCTGCTTTTGGTATCGCTAACCTGATCGTATGGACAGGAATGGCGTTTTTGGGAGCAGGTATTTTCAGAGTGGTTATTTCTTTTAAGGTTAGGCATATCATCAGTCTTTCTTCGGGTAAATCCAAAAGTTAACTAAATGCTGTTACTCATCAGAATTAGTGATGGCGGTCATGTTTTGAGGATCCCAGTCATTCGATATTTGTTGATAATGTTAAATCCCTGAATAATGAATCTTAACCAAAATAAGAATATATCTGTAAATTATTCAGGGGTAAACGTCTATATTATACCAACTGATGAGGAACTGATGATGGCGCAGATCGTGAATGAAATAAACCGCATTTTAAATTATTTAAAGCAATTAAAATGACAATGATAACTGATATCACATCAATCGATAACGCGCCGTTAACCGGTGAATGTTTGGAAAAATTAGATGCTTATTGGCGCGCAGCTAATTATTTGTCTGTCGGCCAGCTTTATCTTTGCGATAATCCGCTTTTGGAAGAGCCGTTAAAAATAGAACATCTCAAGAAAATGCAGTTAGGCCACTGGGGTACCACCCCCGGGCAGAATTTTATTTATACGCACCTTAACCGGATCATTAACAGATATGATTTAAATATGCTTTATATTTCAGGACCCGGGCACGGCGGACCTGCAGTAGCAGCAGGTACATACCTGGAAGGGACCTACAGCGAAGTTTATCCGGAAGTTAGCCAGGACCGCGCGGGGATGAAAAATTTGTTTAAACGGTTCTCATTTCCAGGTGGTGTATCCAGTCATGCCTCGCCCCAAACACCGGGGTCAATGCATGAAGGGGGCGAACTTGGATACTCGTTAAGCCATGCATTTGGCGCTGTGCTGGATAATCCGGACCTCATTGCTGCTTGTGTTGTAGGCGATGGAGAAGCCGAAACCGGTCCGCTGGCAACTGCCTGGCATTCTAATAAGTTCCTGAACCCGATTACCGATGGCGCTGTATTACCAATTTTGCATTTGAACGGCTATAAGATTTCAAATCCAACGGTTTTGGCCCGCATTCCCCACATCGAGCTCGAACAGCTATTTCATGGTTATGGGTACTTTCCTTTATTTGTCGAAGGTTCGGACCCTGCAATTATGCACCAGGCTATGGCTGTGGCCTTAGAGCAAGCGGTACACTTTCTAAAGCAAATAAAATACAATGCCATAGAGCATCCAGGGCAGGAGCGACCAAAATGGCCAATGATCATATTAAATTCACCAAAAGGATGGACCGGGCCAAAGGTTGTTGATGGAAAGCAGATAGAGGGCACATTTCGCTCTCATCAAATACCGCTTACCGTTTCTGAGTCAAGCCCGGAGAGTCATTTGCAAATGCTCGAAAGCTGGATGAAGAGTTACCGGCCCGGAGAGTTATTCGATACTAACGGTTGCTTAAAGAAGGAAATTGCGGAAATAGCACCAAAAGGCAATCGAAGGATGGGAGCAAATGCGCACACAAATGGGGGGCTTTTGCTTAGAGAGTTGGTGCTTCCTGATTTTCAGAAATATGCAGTTAATGTTGATCATCCGGGTATCACAGGCGAAGGTGATGTGCACGTCACCGGTCGTTTCTTACGGGATGTAATATCTCTTAATCATCAAAATTTCAGAGTTTTCGGTCCCGATGAGACTGTCTCAAATAAGTTAGAGGCAATTTTTGAAACTACCAGCCGCCAGTGGAACGCTGATATTAATGTAAATGATGAATACCTTGCCCCAAAGGGGCGGGTAATGGAGATGCTCAGCGAACATCAGTGCGAAGGTTGGCTCGAAGGGTATTTGCTAACCGGCAGGCACGGGCTATTCAATTGTTATGAGGCATTTATACATATCGTCGATTCGATGTTTAACCAACACGCCAAATGGTTGAAAATGACGCGGGAGATACCATGGCGGAGAAAGATAGCATCCCTGAATATCCTGCTTACTTCAACCGTTTGGCGCCAGGACCATAACGGTTTTACCCATCAGGACCCGGGATTCATTGATCACGTCATTAATAAAAAATCAGAAATTGTGAGGGTTTACCTGCCACCGGATTCTAACTGCCTTATGTCGGTTATGGCTCATTGCCTGGGCAGTAAACATTATGTAAATGTTATGGTAGCAGGGAAGCACCCTTCTCCTCAATGGTTAAGTATGGATGAGGCTGTGGTTCATTGTTCAAGAGGCATTGGGGTATGGGACTGGGCAAGTAATGATCAGGACTGTGAGCCGGATATTGTGATGGCCTGCTGCGGTGATGTGCCTACATTAGAAACGCTGGCTGCTGTATCCATATTACGTGAACATTTTCCTGATTTAAAGATAAGGGTTGTAAACGTTGTCGACTTGCTAAAGCTGGAAAGGCAATCCAGCCATCCACATGGCTTGAACGACCATGATTTTGATGCACTTTTTACTGTCAATAAACCCGTGATCTTCGCTTTTCATGGCTATCCATGGCTTATTCACAGGCTTACTTATAATAGGACCAATAATAACAATATTCATGTAAGAGGTTACAAAGAAGAAGGCACAATAACGACATCCTTTGACATGACCGTGCTTAACGAAATGGATAGGTTTCATCTCGTAATGGACGTAATCGATCGATTGCCGGATTTGGGCAGTAAAGGTTTATATCTCAAACAAAACCTAATGGACAAATTGGTTGAGCACAAACAATACATCAATGTTAATGGTGAGGATATGCCCGAAATCAGAAATTGGCGGTGGAAAGCTTGAAAGGTGAAATTTTCGAAAGCCAGAAGTTGCACGTATGCTTAATCTAATCACCATGATAACCAGCTAATTATTGCGGATCCTGATTCAAATAAATATGCAGATCGGGACATAATGTAATTCCCTGTCCCCCAAAGCCACACTGCAAAAACCGGCCTGCATTACTTAGCAATTTATCCTATTACGACAACGGGGCCCGGTGAAACAGAAAATGCCAACAGGCATTTTCTATTTCCGGACTTTAATTTAACGAAGGGAGAGTAGTATCTGATAATTACTTTCGTCCCGGTAACGCTTTCTTACTGTGACATCAGTGTCTGCTGCTACCGTTTTATGGGCAGGCTTCAAAAAAACAGATGCAGTAAAGTGATATTGCCCGGGGGATAATTGGCTAAAAGTTGCACTTCCATCAATAGCGGAAAGCTGCATTCCTTGATATCTAATGTTGCCTGAGTTGTCTTTTTCAGGTATCCCGGCATAGTAATAAACAGGAATATCTGGCACAGGTTGTTGGTTGTATTGTACCATAATATTAACATTCCCATTATATACACTAGCTTTTTCGCATGATGATAATATAGTGATGGCAACTACTGAGATGACTAATTTCATCGTGATATTAGTTTTCATATTTGACAGGCCTTAGTTTAAACGCTATTTAATTTTATTCCGCCTTATTCTTCATCATCATTAATAATGAATACGCACCTTTGGTTACAAAAACAGCGTTTGCGGTCATAGTCTTTGTAGGCAACAGTATTTCTGTAAAGCCGTTTTCACTTTCACCTGTATTAACCTCGGTCATCTCAAACTGTCGGTTCCCGATAACTTTATAGATATACTGTTTACCTTCAAACTGAACAATGGCTTCGTTAGCTATGGCATATGCCTTAGTATTTTTTACTTGTACTTCTGCATTCATATACGTACCCGGAACCAGTGTTTTATCGTAGGTTTCAAAATGGCAATGCACGTCTGCGTTCCTGTCGGCAGAAAGATCACGGCCAATCAGTAATATCTCGGCTTCGTGTTTTTTTGCGGGTTGGTTGTTGGTATAGGCCACCAGTTTTTGACCGACATATAATTTATCCAGATCTTTCTCATATACTTTCAGCGCCAGGTGGATATCTGTTGGGTTGACCAACTCGAACAGCACCTCCGTTGGGGATACGTATTTGCCGATATTGACATTTACTTTAGATACAAAGCCGGTTATAGGGGAATATATATTTACGCTCCTTGATATTTTTGAAGCGCTGATAGTTCGTACGTTGATACCAATGAGTTGTAATTTCTCAGCTAATGAGCTAATTAACACTTGCTGGCTGCGGTATTCGGCCTCGGCCTGCTGAAAAACCTTGTCACTGCTCGCTTTGCTCTGGTTAAGGTCTTTTTGGCGGTTATATTCATTTTCCAGGTACCCTATCCGCGCCTTCGCTGTAAGATAATCCTGTTGTAACTGAATATATTGCTGGTCCTCTATCATCGCTATGGCTTCACCTTTATTCACATGCATGCCCGGCAACAACTTGGTTGATTTTAAATACCCACCAAGGGGGACACTAATGGAAACCATATTTTGCGGCGGAACATCGATTTTTCCATTGAGTTTTAACACAGATGATATTTCCCTTTGCTCAATCTTGCCTGTAAGTATCGATGCGTTTTTTAGCTGCGCATCCGTCAGGGTTACGATGTTAGTATTCTCTGCTTTATCTGTATTATCTGTTGCCGGTTTTTTTTCGCCGCAGGCAGATAGCAGGATAATAATGACTGATAGATATATAATGGATTTCATGATCATATTTTTAGTTGTTTGAAAAATAGTTGAGTTGAATGATGGCCTCGTTAAGGTTGCGAACAGCATCCAGGTAATCATTTTTAATAGTAGTGGCCTGGTTAATCAGTTGTGTCCATTCCAGGTAGTTGATGTTTCCGGCGGCAATTTGCTGGTTGGCGGTAACGGTTATTAAAGCGGCATTTTTTAACGGCTTGTTTTCAAAATACTGAACCGTTTGCAGGTACTTGTGGTATTGAAAAACGGCAGATTGATAAGCCGTTGTCATGCTTTGAAGCTCCATAGCATAACTACTTTCGGCTATCTGTTTGTTTACTCTCGCGCTGTTGATCCGCGCCTTTTGCGCCCGGGCAAAAATAGGTATGCCGATACCCAATTGCACTGAGTTAAACCGATTTGAGCCATTGTAAAGCTTATTATCGGCACCAATACCCTTGATGCTGGTATTGTTATATCCTATGGCCAGATCAGGCAAAAGTTTGCTCTTTTCCATGCGGATAGCAGCGTCTGCAATTTGCTGCTGCTGAGCTATTAGTTTTATTACCGGGTGGTTTTTCAAGGTCAAGGTATCTGAGGCCAATATAACGGCTAATTTATAGTCGGATCTGTCTGGTGTTAAGAGCTCTGTAGAATTAAGCAACAACTGGAATTGCAGTTGTATGATGGCCACATCTTCCTTTAACTGGCTTAGCTGCATCTGCACCTGTCCCAATAATGTTTCAGCACTCGTTTTCTCCAGTATATTGGCTTCGCCTTTGGCCAGCCGCAACTCGGCTTTTTTATAAAAGCTCAAATACAAGCTATCGGCATGCTGTAGTAACATTCGCTTGTTTTCCAAATATACCAGGGTGTTAAAAACCTGGCTAACCTGCTTTTTTAACAGCACCTCATTTACCGCGATATTCAGTATGCTGTTTTTCCAGTCTTCTTGCAAAAGTTCTTTCTGCCTGCTATAGACAGTCGGAAAGTTGAAAGACTGGGAAATACCGAATTTCGTATCGTTGTAGCTGCTGTTGATTTGCCCAACCTCTCCAAACAGCGTAGCCTGCGAAATATTGGCTGATGTGCCGATCAGTATCTGCTGATACTTCGACTTTAACTGTTCATGTTTAACTTGTAAGTTGTTTTTTAAAGCAGTATCTATAGCGGCGTTAAGGGTGATGGGCGTTTGCGCCCCCGAGGTTTGGCTTATTACAGTCAGCAAAATGATGGAAAGCACAGTGGCCGTTTTCTTCGATAGCACTGTTTTAAAGCCTTTTTCAAACATGATATATAAAACGGGCAATACAAACAAGGTGAGGAAAGTGGCGATCAGCAAGCCACCTATTACTACCGTAGCTAAGGGCCTTTGTACTTCGGCACCGGCACCGTTACTGATGGCCATGGGAAAGAAACCCAGGGAAGCCACAAATGCGGTCATGAGTACCGGTCTTAACCTTACCTTGGTGCCTGATAACACAATATGTTTCAAATTGGTCATACCTTCTTTTTTTAACTGGTTAAATTCCGATATCAATACAATGCCGTTTAGCACGGCCACGCCAAACAGAGCGATAAAACCCACCCCGGCGCTGATGCTGAAAGGCATGCCGCGCAAAGCAAGGAACAGGATGCCACCGATAGCTGACAACGGAATGGCGGAGTAAATCAATAATCCCTGCTTAATGGAGTTGAAAGCAAAATAGAGTAGTAAGAAAATAAGCAGCAACGAAACCGGCACGGCTATCATCAGGCGCTGTTTGGCAGCATTCAGGTTTTCAAAAGCACCACCATAGGTTACATAATAGCCGGCCGGGAATTTAACTTGTTTATCTACCTTGGCCTGCAGCTCATTTACGATTGTTTGTACGTCCCGGCCGCGCACATTAAAGCCAACTACGATACGGCGTTTGGCATCCTCGCGCTGTATCTGGTTGGGGCCGTCTTTTATTTGTACATCGGCCAATTGATATAAAGGGATCTGTGTACCCCTCGGTGTCGGGATGAGCAAGTTTTGAATATCCTTCAAGTCTTCTTTTTGCTCGCTGCTTATCCTGACCACTATTTCAAAGCGCTTTTCACCTTCAAACAGGGTTCCGGTGCTCTGTCCGGCGAGTGCTGTGTTAACCACCTTGTTAATATCGGCGATATTGAGGTTGTATTGTGCTATGGCATTGCGGTTATAATTAATGATGATCTGCGGCATGCCGGCAACTGCTTCCACAAACAGGTTTTTAGCGCCGTCAACCGTATTGATGATCTTACCCAGTTTATTCGCATAAGCAGCGAGGGTATCCAGGTCTTCGCCGAATATTTTACAAACCACGTCCTGGCGCGCACCGGTCATCAGTTCGTTAAAACGCATCTGAACCGGGTACTGAAAGCCTGCGGTAACACCCGGAACCGCTTGTAAGGCCTTACCCATTTTTTCAGACAATTCATTAAAGGTTTTAGCCGATGTCCACTCGTTCTTGGGTTTTAGGATCACCATCATATCGCTTGCATCCATCGGCATAGGATCGGTCGGAACTTCGCCGCTGCCTATTTTGGTCACCACCTTTTCAACTTCGGGGAATTGGCTTTTTAAGATGTGGGCGGCCTTTTGGGTATTGGTAATAGTAGTATTCAGGCTACTGCCGGTTAGCACCCGCGTATCAACCGCAAAATCACCTTCTTCCAGTGCAGGTATAAACTCACCGCCCAGTGTGGTTAAAATATAGGCTGAAAATATAAACAGACCGATAATAGTTAATAATGCAGCTTTGGGAAATGCAATTACCCCGCTTAATGTTTTTTGATATATTCTTTCAACCTTCGCCATTAACCTATCCGAAAAATTGGGCTTGTGCTTGATCTTCTTACTCAGGAAGACGGCGCTCATCATAGGGATGTAAGTGAGTGATAAAATAAAAGCGCCCAACAGCGCAAACGCCACGGTTTGCGCCATAGGCTTAAACATTTTACCCTCGATTCCCTGCAAAGTGAAGATCGGCAGGTATACTACTAATATAATGATCTGGCCAAAAACGGCGCTGTTCATCATTTTGCTGGCAGAACTGTTCACTTCCTGATCCATTTCTTTCTGCCCAATCTTGTCAGTTAATGTAAAATGTTTGCTATGGCTAAGGGTATGCATTACGGCTTCTACAATAATTACGGCGCCATCTACAATTAAACCGAAATCAAGCGCACCAAGACTCATCAGGTTACCGCTTACGCCAAAAAGGTTCATCATAATAATGGCAAACAGCATTGACAACGGAATCACAGAGGCAACGAGTAAACCTGCCCTGAGATTGCCAAGAAATAATACCAGTACAAATACCACGATGAGTGCCCCCTCCAGCAGGTTGCGCTCCACAGTACCGATAGCGTTGTTCACCATTTTGGTACGGTCCAGGAAAGGTTCAATCTCAACGCCTTCTGGCATAGTTTTCTGGATTTGTGCTATACGTTCCTTTACGTTTTTAATCACCTCGCTGCTGTTGGCACCTTTCAGCATCATGACAACCGCTCCCGCAACTTCGCCTTCGTCGTTATAGCACATCGCACCATACCGGGTAGCATAGCCTATTTTAACGTCAGCCACGTCTTTAATAAAAAGCGGCGAGCCATCGGCAGTATTTTTAATTACCGTATTATTGATATCTTCCATATTGCCGATCAGCCCCTGGCTACGGATATATACCACCGTCGGGCCTTTTTTAATATAAGCGCCGCCGGTGTTCTGGTTGTTACTTTCCAGGGCCTTAAAAACATCGGTTATGGTAATATTATGGGAAAGCAGTTTATTAGGATCAACTTCAATAGAATACTGTTTAAGCTTCCCGCCAAAGCTGCTCACTTCGGCTACACCTTTGACGCCGAGTAACTGGCGGCGAACTATCCAGTCCTGTATCGTACGGAGCTCGGTTTCGTTATACCTACCGGCATAGCCCTTTTTGGGGCGCACTACGTATTGGTAAATTTCGCCCAGCCCGGTGCTTACCGGGCCCAACTCGGGTGTGCCGATACCGGCGGGTATCTGGCTTTGCGCTTTTTGCAAACGTTCGGCAACCTGCTGTCTCGCCCAGTAAACATCTGTAGCGTCGTCAAAAACAATGGTAACCAGCGACAGGCCAAACCTGGAAAAACTTCGGATCTCTTTTAAGCCCGAGATATTGCTGTTCGCCTGCTCTATAGGGTAGGTGACCAAACGTTCGATATCTGTAGCTCCGAATGATGGGGCGATGGTAATAACCTGTACCTGGTTGTTGGTAATGTCGGGTACGGCATCAATGGGCAGCCTGGTAAACTGATAGCTGCCATAGCCAATAAGGGCGATAATAAAAAGCCCTATGATCAGCTTATTCCGCACGGAAAAAGCGATAATATGATTTAACATAAAATAAGATCTTGAAAATTAGCAATTCAAAAAGCAGCGCATAGCAGGAATAGCCAGGCTAAGCGCTGTAAATAACATAGAAATGACTGCTAATTAGGATTTTGGCGGCTGCCAAATGCTGGATAAATAAGTTGAGTGGTTAAACGACTGATCGAAGGCATGTAACTTCGTTTTCGTTGAGAATACCAGGGGAGGGACGAGTGGCTGGAATAATTGAGGAACCAGCACGGGTGATATCGTCGCTGTGCAATTATCTGCTGTTTTGAAGGGCAGCTTCATATCCTCGCTGTAGTCTTTATCCCTCGGGCTGCCATGCATGTAATGCATGTCCAGAAATTGCAGGAATGAAATGCTCTTGTTTTCCTTCCGGTGTTCGGCAAAGTGTTCAAAAACCACAGGCAATTTCAGCAACTGGTGGAGTTCAGTTGTTGAGAACAGGAAGGTTGTTAAAAGCAATATGGCCGTGAACTTTTTCAAAACTATACAAAAGTAACAATTAATAAACAATCGTTTTTGACGCAGATCATATGATTATTAAGTTTTAATCATTTATTAATATGCGCGATAGGCTCAAAATGAGCTCCCGAAGGTCTTCGCAGCCGCATTTGGTCCTTTTTTCATATTCAGACTGGAAAACACGGGAATGACGAAAGTACTTACACGGAAAGGGTATCATTGTGAAAGAATTTTGTAAACGGAAATATTAAAAGCGGTTTTCTGTTTTAAAGTATGTAGGAGTGAGGTCACTTATTAAAGTCAATTGCGGGCCGGTTTCAAATTTGGCTCTTAATCCATCGTTTGAATTTGAGTGTTTTGTGCGTACTGTCATATAATACCCTGATCCGTGTCATTCCCGGTTAGCAGATAAACACCAACATTTGAAAAAACATTCATCACAACTTGTGAAAAACAGAAATCAAAATAGTCTATAATACTAATATACTCGTCAGCTTTAAAATAGCTACGGGTCTTTTTTTTAAATCATATGAGCTTCTCCTTTCAGCATCCTTACCCAATAAACCCGGAATACAAAATGCCGGTCGCTTATCTTTGCATGGAATATGCCGTCCATCAGCCCCTTAAAACCTACTCAGGTGGCCTCGGCTATCTTGCAGGCTCTTTTATGAGGAGCGCCTATGAACTCAGGCAGAACGTTATAGGTATCGGAATCTTGTGGAAATATGGTTATTATAACCAGGGAAGAAAGGGTGATGAAACCATGGAGGTACTCTTCCAGGAAAAAATATATCACTTCCTCATTGATACCGGCATTAAATTTACTATTAAGGTATCCGGCCACGATGTTTGGGTTACCGCGTTTTACCTGAAGCCTGAAATTTTTAAAACGGCTCCTCTGTTTTTCCTGACAACAGATCTGCCGGAGAATGATTATTTGGCTAAAACCATTTCACATAAGCTTTATGACAGTAATCCTGAAACGGGGACTGCTGCTGCGATATTGTTGGGTGAAGGCGGGGCACGCTTATTAGAAGCAATCAATTTCCAACCAGATATTTATCATCTGAACGAATCGCATGCCTTACCCATCGCATTTTATTTATATAAAAAATATAAGTCCGTTGAGGAAGTAAAAAGAAGACTGGTTTTCACTAACCATACACCCGAGCCTGGCGGCAACCAACGGTCTGATTTGTTCCTGCTTAATAAAATGGGGTTTTGGGGGGATATTCCAATAGATGAAGTGAAGGAAATAGCGGGTTGTCAGGGCGACGTTATGGATCATACCTTAACTGCGTTTAGGTTCTCCGGCAAAGCCAATGCTGTGTCAAAAATGCATTTAAACACGCTACAGGGAATATGGAATGGAAATAACGGCATTTGTGAACTTACTTCTATAACAAATGCGCAGAGCTATTCTTATTGGGCAGACAAGGAAATGTATGCGGCATTGGAAACTAATCAGATGCAAAAGCTGGTGGAAAGGAAAAAGGCAGGTAAACGTGCACTTTTTGACGAGGTAGCGGACCAATGTGGTGTTCTCCTCGATCCTGAAGTGCTCACCATTGTTTTTGCGAAAAGGTTTGCCGGGTACAAAAGGCCGGAATTGCTATTGCATGATATGGACTTTTTTCACCAACTGCTAACTAACAATAAAATGCCGATCCAAATGATATGGGCGGGAAAGCCTTATCCAATGGATTATGATGCGATAGCCAGTTTTAATAAGATCGTAAACTTATGTAAGGATTACCCAAACTGCGCGATTTTAGTCGGTTATGAATTGCGTTTATCACGATTACTTAAACAAGGGGCAGACGTCTGGCTCAACACGCCGCGGCTGACCCACGAAGCTTCAGGTACGAGCGGGATGTCGGCGGCAATGAACGGATGTGTTAATGTTTCGATTCCTGATGGCTGGTTTCCGGAATTTGTTGTGGATGGAGTGAACGGTTTTGTTATACCTAATACTGAAATTAGTGAGCATAAATTTCAACAGGATGAAACCGATGCGCATAACTTGTACAATTTGCTGCAAAAAACAGTCATTCCCCTGTATTACGATCATCCGGATAAATGGGTTGAAATAATTAGGCGCAGTATGCAGGATATATTCCCTCTCTTTGACAGTAACCGGATGGCAAATGAGTATTATAAACAGCTTTATACTATCAACGGTACTAATATTTGTTAATGTGGGCTTCTTCGCTACTTCCCATAACCTTTTGAGCAGCCGGTTCACAAACCTCGGGGGCGATGCCACGCTTGGTCGTAAGTTCGACACGTTGTTGGTTTTTATCCAGGCAGCAATCGAAACCGTGAATTGTTTGTTGTAACCGGCTATAGCATGACCAATCCCTTGATAGTTTTTTCCATTTCGACCCACATAAAAGATCGCGTGGGTTGATAAATGCGCCTACCTCATCAGGATCAATAAAATGACCAGTGATGCAGGTACGGCCTGTATATAGAAGATCTTTTTGGTTACTGTAAGTGCCCCGTAAATGCCAGCTACGGCCACACAACTCAGGAAAAACAGGGCCACATAGTTATGCCATTGTGCGTTGCTGATAAAGAATGTCCAAATCAGACCTGCTGCTAAAAATCCGTTGTATAAACCCTGGTTAGCCGCTAAAACTTTGCTGTTTTCCAGTTCCTGCAATGATTTGTTGAATGCCTTGGGGCCACGGGTTGTCCAGGCAAACATTTCCAACCATAATATATAACAATGGATAAAGGCTACCAGGCCGATGAGTACTTTGATAATAAGATCCATAGATTTTGATAACTTAAGTATAAATGTAGTAAATGTTATAGGATATATTGTACTGGGATTCTGTTAAGCCATTAAGCCTTAAACTTATTCTGTAGGGGCATTCATGCACAAATGTATAACGGTGTAACCAATACGGTCCATTTTGCCGTTTTGCAACTGTAAAAAATGAGGAAAACAATAGCAGGGGCAGTAGGATGCTGGTTTGCCCTTTCCTGATTGTAATGGTTTGGCTCATGGAAAATTACAATAATAGGGAAGAGACCATCATACTAACGGAAATCGGAGTTTTCTTGCCATGCTAAGCTGATAATTCTCTGCCATCGGGGTTAAACCCGTTTATAAGATTTTATTTTGCCAGATAATTTCTATATTTGGATTTGACACATATACAATGAGCATTAAAACACCATGATGTTTGTGTAATTAACCTGATCAATATAGGAAATTAAAATAACGCATGGCCCCTCTTGACTTGTCAGCCGACGATGCCAAACTTCTGAAACTCATTAGTGAAGGTAGCAAACCTGCCTTTGATGTATTATATACCAAATATTGGAAACAGGTTTATAACGCAGCATACAAACGGGTTAACGATATTGAACGCGCTCAGGATATTGCTCAGGACGTATTTGTGCAGTTATGGGTGCGTGCGTCAAAGTCGCCGATTGAAAACCTGCCGGCTTATTTATTGGTTGCCGCTCGCAACGGCGTTTTTAAATATATGGAAAAGGAATCGCGCTATGCGGCCTTACCCGATACAGTCCATGAAATTGAAAGCCATCTTGGCCGCGCCGATGCTAATGTGCTTCATGATGAATTTTTGAAAGCTTTTAATGAGCTTATTGATACCTTACCAGCTCAACAACGTATCATATTCAATTTGCGCTTTTATGAAGGCCTCTCAAGCCAGCAAATTGCCGATCAACTGGAAATCTCCCCCAAAACTGTTCGTAACCAAATGGGGAAGGCCCTTGCAACACTTCGTAAATCACTTTTCTTACTTCATGTATTGCTTTATTTTTATCAACAAGGTTGATAAAACGTTTTTTCTTTAATGAAGATGCCCTATTTTTATCAATTATGATGGTTGGTTGATGATATTTTATCATTTTGATTTTAAACCTGCATTATTTTTAAATAAAACATTAAAAATATTTTCAATTAACATGGGCTATTTTCATTTTGCCGACTCATGTATATATAAAGGATGTAAATGGACGAGGCGAACAAGCAATATTTTATACAAATACTAACAAAATACAAACGTGGCGAGGCTACTCAGGAAGAAATTAAATTCCTGGAATCGTACTATAACCTGTTTGATTTGAACGATGACCTCATTACCGATGAAAATGAGGCCGACTACCTGTATCTGAAAGATGCCATTAAAGCAAAGGTTGATGAAAGGATAGCGCAATACGAAAAAAAGCCAGTTACCATGCCTTTAAGATCGGGTTGGACCAGATATGCCGTGGCCGCCTCAATTCTGTTGTTTATTTCGGTTGGTGCTTACTTTTTTGTTCGTAACCGGTATAAGGCCGATAATTTGGCCGCAAACTCTTACAAAGGCATAGTACCTGGTACCAACAAGGCTACGCTTACTTTGGCCAACGGCACAACCATATCGCTTGATGATGCTGCCAACGGACAAATAGCTAAACAAGCCGGGGTTAAAATCACCAAAACGGCCGATGGGCAGATCGTTTACCAGGCCGAAGCGACCGGGCAGAATCAAGCCGTTCAAAATACGGTTACCACACCTAACGGCGGGCAGTACAAGATCATCCTGCCCGACGGCACTAATGTGTGGCTTAACGCAGCATCGTCAATAACTTATCCAACCGTGTTTAAGGGAGCGGAACGTGAGGTAACGCTCAATGGCGAAGGCTACTTTGAAGTAACAAAAAATAAAGCAATGCCATTCAGGGTTAAATCGGCATTGCAAACTATTGAGGTGCTCGGTACGCATTTTAATGTCAATGCTTACGGCGATGAAGCTTTGCTTAAAACCACCCTGTTGGAGGGTTCGGTAAAGGTAACATCGGCAACAAACTCAATACTTATTGTTCCCGGTGAGCAGGCGGTAATAAGCCGTACAGGTAACGGTACCATCAGTAAACAACAAGTGAACCTTGACAAAGAAGTAGCCTGGAAAAACGGCGTATTCTCATTTGCAGATGAGGATATCCGCGAGGTTATGCGCCAGGTAAGCCGCTGGTATGATATTGATGTGGTTTATGAAGGCGATATGCCAACGGAGAAATTTTTTGGTGAAATTTCAAGGAGCAGTAAACTGACCGACGTTTTCAGGATCCTGGAGCTTAACAACATGAAATTTTCGGTGGAGGGCAAAACAGTGAAGGTGTCCTACGGTAAATGATATTTAACTTAAACTTTATACTAACAACTAACAAAACTAAATGCTAATCACTAAAACAAAACTTAATGGATAAACAAGTACGATAAATCTCAGACCAATCTCATATTAACAGACCAAAAATTAACCGGAAGCCTCTCACCGCTTCCGGTTTAAAATAGGTCAGGCAGCACAAGATGTCGAAGCCCTGGGCTGCATTTTATTAACCCAATCTTATTCAAAAATATGAAATTAACTTTTCTTTACAACGCCGTATGCGCAATGCGGGGGGTAAAGTGCAAATTCTTATTAGTATTGAAACTCACCACTATACTGTTGCTTGTTGGCGTGTTGCACTTATCGGCTGCAAGTTATTCTCAAACGGTAACCATATCCGGTAAAAATAAAAGCCTCGAATCGGTTTTTAAGGATATAAAACAACAAACAGGCTATTTGTTTTTTTACAGCGAAAAAGTAAATATAAAAGGCAAAACAGTTGATGCCAATTTTCATGACGCGCCGCTTGTTGATGTGCTTAACACGTGTCTTAAAGATTTTGATCTGAGTTTTACCATTGTATCTAAAACCATCGTAATCCAAAATAAAATACCCGAACCGCGGCCGGAACTGGCTGCGCCGATGAGCAAAATTCCGGTGAGTGGCCGTGTTCTGGATTCGGTGAGTAAAACCACTTTGCCCGGTGTAAACATTGCCATTAAAGGCGGCAGGGGAGTAATAGGCCAAACCAATGATAAAGGGGAGTTTAATGTACAGGCGGATGCAGGGCAAACATTAATATTCTCGTTTATGGGCTACAAATCCGCAGAAGTTAAGGTGGTAGCAGGGCAATCGATTGTAGTGAGGCTTTTGCCTGATATTAATAACATTAAAGACATAGTGGTAACCGGTTACCAGGTTATTAAAAAAGATAATTATACCGGTAATGCCATCACGGTAAGCGGTGCAGATTTGAAGCGTAATAACCCGCAAAACGTGATCAAAAGTATAGCCTCGTTTGATCCGTCGTTTAAAGTACTTGATAATAACTTTATCGGTTCGGATCCAAACAAGCTGCCAAAGATAAACGTAAGGGGCGCCACGGCTATCCCTTCCATCAATGATAAAATACTTGACCGCAATAACCTTTCAAGCAATTATAACCTGCCGGCCTTTATCCTTGATGGCTTTGAAGTATCGCTTCAAAAAGTAGTTGACCTGGATATTAACCGGATAGAATCGGTTACCTTATTGAAAGACGGTGCTGCTACCGCAGTTTATGGCTCAAGGGCAGCCAATGGTGTAATGGTGATCACTACTAAGGCCCCGGTTGCCGGAAAGTTGCAGTTATTATATAATTATGAGCTTACTTTTAATGGCCCGGATCTGTCCGATTATCATGTGCTTAACGCAAAACAAAAGGTAGCTTATGAACAATTGGTTGGTTTATATGATACCCAAACATCTACAAGTGGTGATACCCAACAGGATAAGCTTGACGCCCAGTTGTTCACGCGCCTGAAAAATGTTGCAAGTGGCGTTAATACCTATTGGTTATCGCAACCGTTGAGAAATGCTTATCAGCAAAAACATTCAGTATACGCGCAGGGCGGCGATCAGTCGTTCCGGTATGGTATCGATCTGCGTTACCAGACACAGCCTGGTGTTATGAAAGGTTCAGACAATACGCGATATAGCGGAGGTGTTAATTTTACCTATAACCCAAGCTCAAAACTTATCATCAGAAATGATCTGACCATTACGCAGGTTAACCAGGCCAATTCTCCTTATGGCGATTTTTCGACATATGTAAATGCCAACCCATATTTCCCGATAAGGGACAGCACAGGCAGATTGGTGCAGGAACTTGCCAACTGGCGTGTAAATACTTTTCGCGAGGGAAAAGATCAATACATTACCGAAAATGTATTTAATCCCTTGTATGAAGCCAGCCTGAGCAGCTTTGATAAATTGGCATATACGGAGATCCTGGAGTCGTTTTCAGTCGATTATAAACTATCAAAAAGTTTGCGTTTAAGGGCATTAATGAGCGTAAATAAAACCGGCACAACATCTGATAAATACGTATCACCGTTAAGCAGTGTTTTTTACAATTTTGCCGCCGATCAGGCGAATAACAAAGGAACCTACGATTATGGTACCAATGCCAGCCTTAACCTCGACGGTAACGTAACCATCGGCTATAACAAGCAACTGGGCGATCATTATTTCAACCTTGTATTAGGTGCCAATATTTTAGCCTCAAAGGCTGATGTTAAAACATTTTCGGCCCAGGGTTTTTCAAACGACAGGTTCACCAATATAGGTTTTGCCCGCATTTATAAAGAAAACTCAGGCCCTTATGGCGATGTAACCAGGTCAAGAACGGCCGGCGCTTTCTTTTCGGGTAACTACGCGTTCCAAAACAAATATCTGTTAGATGCATCGGTAAGGGTTGATGGTTCATCGGCTTTCGGGGCCGACAGGCGTTATGCTCCTTTCGGATCCCTTGGGATTGGTTGGAACATTCATAAGGAAAGCTTTTTCCGGGGATCAAATGTAATAAGCCAGTTGCGTCTTAAGGGAAGTATTGCTACCCTTGGTTCTATCAGCTTCCCGGCGTATCAATCACGTTCAATCTACCTGTATGATACACAACACTGGTATTCCACAGGTATTGGCGCTACTATATTAGGCTATGGTAACAGCAACCTCGAGTGGCAAAAAACCCGCACATCTGATGTAGGTATGGACATCGGTTTGTTTAAAGACAGGATCGTTATCTCACCAAGATACTACTACAAACTTACCAAAGGGTTAATTACTGATATCAATCTTGCGCCGTCAACAGGTTTTACAACTTACAAAGATAACCTTGGTGACATGTCAAACAAAGGCTATGAGCTTTACCTCGTAGCCCAGGTTTTCCATACATCCAACTGGAACATTAACCTGACAGGTAACCTTGCTCATAACGTTAACAAAATAGTGAGCATATCTGATGCGCTTAAAGCCTTCAACAATAACATAGATAACTTCCAGACCAATAAGGATAACAACGCTTTTTCAACCCCGCTAACCCGGTATGTTGAAGGTAAATCGCTGAACACCATTTATGCGGTAAAATCATTGGGTATCGACCCTGAAAACGGTAAAGAGATCCTGGTAAAAAAAGATGGTACCCTAACCTATGTGTGGGATGTTAAGGATGTGCAGGAGGTAGGTAATACTACGCCAAAAGCCGAAGGTTTTTTTGGCAGCACAGTATCATACAAAAGGTTTATGCTGAGTTTTAGCTTTCATTACCGTTTTGGTGGCCAGGCTTTTAACCAAACCCTTATTGACAGGGTTGAAAATGCCGACCCTCGCTTTAACGTTGATAGCCGCGTACTGGAGCAAAGGTGGAAACAGCCGGGCGACCACACGTTTTTCAAAAACATTACTGACCTCACCGATACCTATGTATCATCACGGTTTATACAAAAAGATAACCTGATCGAACTGCAGTCACTTTACCTGTCATATGATTTTAAGCCAAATGCTATTCGCCGTTTGGGACTTCAAAATCTGAGGCTGGCAGCCACAGCAAACGATATTTTCAGGGCTTCAACTATTCAGGCAGAACGGGGTATCTATTATCCCTTCGCCCGCAGCTTAACATTTTCATTATTGGGTTCATTTTAACACATAACCATGAAAAGATATTTAATTTTTATAATCCCCTTGCTGATGTTTACATCATGTAAAAAGTTTTTGGATGTACAGCCGGAATCTGATGTAGATAAAGAGCAGTTGTTTAATACCGAAGATGGTTTTGAAGAGGCTTTAAATGGTGTTTATTCCAGGTGTACAAAGGCAGACCTGTATGCAGGAAACCTTACGTTCAGCAACCTGGATATCATGGCGCAGAACTATACGTTCTCCAATACCGATTTTCAGAAGATCGCTTCTTTTCAGTATAGCCAAAACATTTTAAAGGATAAAAATAGCCAGATCTGGTCGTCGGTGTACAATGCTATAGGTAACTGCAATGAGATACTGCAGGTAATAGATAAGCAAAAGGCCGTATTTTCGGGTAATAACTATGCCATCATTAAAGGCGAGGCACTTGCCCTGCGCGCGTACCTGCATTTTGATCTTTTACGCATGTTTGGGCCTTCATATAAATCTAACCCAAATGCTAAAGGCATACCTTATGTAACTACTGTAAGTATTAAAAGTACACCGTTTTCATCAGTAGGTGAGGTAATTAACAACGCTATAGTTGATCTGCGTAATGCACGTGCGCTGCTGAGTACTACTGATCCTATTCTTTCTCCGGGCTACATAGTTGGATATCCTAACAAAACCTACCCTGGTGGTTATACAGGGCGCAAACAAACAGAAACCACAAGTAATACCCTGTTTTTGCAAAACCGCAGGCACAGGATTAACTATTATGCCGTATGCGGTGAACTTGCAAGGGTTTACTTGTATAAAAATGACTACCAGAACGCACTCTCCAATGCCAATGATGTAATAACTGCTAATAAATTCCCCTGGACACAAAAAGATGACGCTTTTAACAATAACGTTGAGCAAAAAGACAGGGTATTTTACAACGAGTTGGTATTTGGCTGGTACGCTCCCCAGGCTAATGAAAACAATGCACTCGTTACCTTGTTCAGTGCGGCCAACGTTGCGCAGTATCAGCCAACCCCGCTGCAGTTAGATAACATCTATGAAAAAAGCACCGTTGGTGCAGAGGACTGGCGCTACAGGCAATGGTTTTTTACAGCTACAGATGTTACCCCAAACCGCAGTTACCTGGTAAAATATTTAGTTAACAGTTCGCCGCAGGTAAACCTGCATCCGCTAATGGCGCCGGCTTTCCGTTTAACGGAAGCATATTATATAGCCGCAGAGGCAAGTTATGATACCAATCCAACAAAAGCCATTGAGTACTTAAATACTGTTCGTACCCATAGAGGTATTATTGACTTGTTGCCGAATACTTTAGGCAGATCAGCCTTTATGAATGAGTTGGTTAAAGAAGCCCGTAAAGAGTTTTACGGCGAAAGCCAGATATTTTATATGTATAAGCGGCTGAACCTTGATATAGTAGCGGCCAACGGCCAGGTTTATCCGGCATTAAACAGTATTTACGTGTTCCCGGTTCCCGACGACGAAACAGCTTACAATAATTGATCCCATACCATTTATAACAATGAAAAGAAATATATTTTATGTTTTAGTGGTCGTAGCGGCTCTTTTTAGCTGCAAAAAAGACCAATTACTTACGTATGGCTCCAGGGATAACATTTACCTGAATTACAAGGATAAAGATGGCAACCAGGATACTTCGATATTAACCTATTCCTTTGCCTATAATCCTACCCTGGCACAGGACACTATTTGGATACCGATAATCATTTCGGGGCAAAGGACAAAAAGTGAAAGGAAGTTTGTAATAACCGTAGTTGACACGGCTACCACCGCCAAAGCAGGATTGCACTATGAAGCGCTTAAGCCATCGTACACAATGCCTGCTGATTCGGGCACGGTAAAAGTGCCCGTGATCATCAAGAACAGTGATCCGGAACTTGCAAATCAATCAGTAACGCTTACCATTCTTGTTTCGGGTGGGCAGGATTTTAACTCATCGCTCCCGGCGGCATTGCGGGAAAAGTCGATCCTTTACTCGTCGCGGCTGGAACAACCGGCCTGGTGGATTTACTGGATGGGTAATCTGGGTTCTTACAGCAGGATAAAACACCAGTTGTTCCTGATCTCTTCGGGCACTACCGAACTGGTTGACATGTCAAAACCAAATGCTTTTCTCCAGATCCCGCGCACGCTGTATTATATAGATAACGTGCGAACCTTTGTTAATGATCCTTTTGCCTGGGTAGCGCGATATCCGGAAAAAGGTTATGTGCTTACCAAAAGGACTGATGGCAGTAAGGATTATGATTTCTATAATTCTTCTTCGCCCGGTAAGAAGTTTTACCTCAAGTATTACACACAGGCAGCAAAGTACTTTTTTGTTGACGAAAATGGTCAGCAGGTTATTATCAATTAAACACTTAGGTCATGAAATTTAAATCGATAGCTCTATTGGCGCTCATAACGGTATTTTATACTTCATGTAAAAAAGACCTGGGCAATTATGTATACTCGCCACCTTCAGAGCCGGTAGTTACCGGCATTAATAACGCCACATTTGCAGCCTTGCTGGGCGATACGCTCACCATAAACCCCAAGGTTACCCTTGCCGGTGCCGACCCGCTTAAGGACCTTGATTTTGAATGGTACATCACTGTGCAGGAAGAACTTCGTGCAGCAGTTTACAAAGGCTACCCTCTGAAAATGGTTTATAACTTAGGCCCCGGCGACCGTGCTTGTAAACTCACCATTACCGATAAACGGAACGGGTTATTTTATACATTCCCTTTCAAAATAACAGGCACAACCCAGTTTTCGGCAGGTACTTTGGTGTTGAGTAACGATAATGGGGTTACCAAACTATCATTTGTAAAACCTGATAAAACGGTGTTGGGTAATATCTATAAATCGCTTAATAATGATGATCTGCCTATAAACCCGGTTGAGTTGTATTATTCAAAACCGTTGCCTTATCAGCCTAATACCAAAGAGGAGTATTGGGTACTGAGCAATGATCCTAATAAAAGCGGGGTAGTGCTTGACGCCAGTACATTATTGAAGCGGAAAGATTTCGCATCCCAGTTTTTTTCGCCGCCGGCTGTTATCAATACAGGTTACCTGGAGCCATTTTTAGGACCCGTACAAATGGGGACAGTGCCAACGGGGGTTATCAATGGTAAGCTATATGTAGGTGTATCCTCAACAGCGCCCTTTGCTGACGACTACGGCAAATTTGCCAACGAACAAGGCGGTGATTATACCATGTCTAAATATTTTACCCACGGCAGCTCATTTTTTATTGGTTACAATCTTAAAGGAAAAGCTTTTATCACTTTTGGTGCCGATGGTACTTACTCAGGCATCAATTATAAAGTTGATACTGCAAGTACCGGTTTTGATCCCAAAAATGTGGGATACGATAATTTGTTGTTCATGAAACCTACTGAAGGAGGCCCTTCCTATGCTTTCTTTAAAACGCCGACAGGTACCATAACCGAACTAAGTTTTAGCTACCCTATGGGCGACGACCGGACATTTAAAGGGCTGGGCAAACGTACATTCAAAGGCAGCGCCTTAATTGATGATAATACCAAATGGGTGGTGAATAGCTTAAATGTGTTTTATTTTTCATCAAAAGGGAAAATTTACCGCTATAACCCAATTAATGAAGATATAAGACAGCTCGACGCAGACTTTGGCGGTAAAAAGGTATCCATGATGAAGATCAGTTTGGATGATAACACTCTTACTGTTGGAGCAGATGGCGCAGTTTATACGCTTGATGTAAGTGTTTCTAAAACAGGTAACATCACCAAAACAATAACCGGCATACCGGGCGAACCGGTTGACATTGTGAGCAGATAGAAAACTAACTAATCAAAACCATATAAAAGATTAACCAACAGCATGAATGATTTTTGTGTTGTTGGCCGCAGTCATGACATTAACAAGAGCGTTTCATCCTTGAAAAGTATAACATAACCTGTCGACTCGATGTATAACATATAAAGAAATGAAAAAACTACTAAACTTAATTTTAAGCATGGCTGCGTTGAACGCCGCCGGCCAAACTAACCAGTTCGCTATTAATGGGCAGATTGGCAATCTCAACGGTCAGAAAGTTTATTTAAGCTTTATGACAGACGGCAAGGGGCATGAAGATTCGACCACATTAGTTAACGGCGCGTTTTATTTCACAGGTAGGATGAACCCATACAGTTCTGTACGCCTTGCACTTGATCATAAAGGCGCCGGCCGAGAAATTGCCACCCACGGCGGCGATATCCTCTACTTTAATTTTTCTAATGAAACGCTTAATATAGTTTCTAAAGATTCCCTGGTAAACGCCCAGATGAGCGGATCCAAAACATATGATGAATATTCGGCTTATGTGAAAGCTGTAGGACCGATGCCATGGGACATCGATCATATTTCTAATGCTGAAATTGCGGCAGCGCCCGAGTTGGTGAATGATACCGCATTTACCAACTCGGTTGCCCGCCATCACTATAAAATGATTGCCGATTTTCAGCGCAAAAATCTCGATTTTGCCAAAACTCACCCCGATTCGTTCTTTGCACCGGTAGCGCTGTTCGGCACTGCATCTAATGAAAAAACGGTTACAATAGCCGAACAGGTGTTCAAAACTTTCAGTCCGGCAATCCAGGCAACTGATAACGGTAAAACTATCAAAGAATTTATTGATGCACATTACCGTTTAAAAATAGGTGGCCCGGCGCCGGTTTTTACTCAGGTCAACCCTGCCGGCAAACGCTTATCGTTAGCCGATTATAAAGGTAAAATCGTTTTGGTCGATTTTTGGGCAAGTTGGTGTTCACCTTGTCGTCAGGAAATCCCAAATCTGTTAAGTCAGTATAAAATGTACAAGGATAAAGGGTTCGAAATCCTTTCGGTATCGCTTGACAACAGCCGTGACAAATGGCTGAAAGCACTGCAACAGGAGGGTATGACATGGCCGCAGGTTAGCGACTTGAATGGCAACAACAACAGCGTTGCCCGTCTTTATGGCGTTTCGGCTATACCTGCTACATTCCTGGTAGACCGCGACGGCAAACTTATTAGCACAAATCTGCGCGGGGAAGACCTCAATAATAAACTTGCCGAACTTTTTAATTAAGCAAATATGAAAAAGATTATCCTGCCCTTGCTGCTCTGTTTTGCGTTTAGCGCGGTTACTTTGGGTAACGTCATAAAACACGGAGCGGGCAAAATAGCACTCCATGTTTTATATGTAGGATATGATCCGGCAAAACCTAAGCCCGAACATATTACTTACTATAGCACAGCCGCGGGTGCGGTAGATGAGGCCTGGAAAACCCGTATGGCCGATTTTAAGGCATTTTTAGAAACGCGCTTTGACAAAGTTGAAGTTGTGGACGTGAGGGATTACGATGCCTCGATGTCTGCTAAGGCCGATGTAACAATTGCTGATGCAGGGCCGATAAAGTTACCTGCCAATTTTGACAGGCCTATAATTTTGATGCATCAGCTGGCTCCCGATGTGGGTATGCCTATAGGCCTTAAGTTTGATTGGTATTGTCAGTGTTTGGAGGATGACGCGCTGAACGTTAAAACCAGTCATGATATATTTAATACGCCGATAAAGGTAAAGTTAACGATGGTTAACAGGCCTACGCCGGGTTCTTTTTTTAACGGTTTCCAGGGTGCTACAACACCAAAGGAACTGCCCATGTGGAAGGTGATCAAAGAAGATCCTTCAGCTAAGGATAAATACATTATCGGCATGGTGGCACATGGCGAGGGGTTTAACGATTCGCCGGATGCCGAAACCATAAGCGGCGGTGTTTGCTTAAAAAATGCTGAAGCGGTGGCATTGGGCAGGCAGGGTAATTATTTTATGTGGGGCTTTTCTGCTTCGCCAAATCATATGACCGATGAAGCTAAAGATGTATTTGTGAACACGGTTTGCTACATCAAAAAGTTTGATCACCAGGCACCCATCATGAAAAAGGTGCAAATAGAAAATCGTGAGTGGGTAAATGAAATGATTTACCGTAGCGATAAAGCGTTATATCAAAAAACGCTGATAGCCCGGAAAGTAGGTAACGCCCGCCTGCTAAAAATGCAGCAGGAACTTAAAGACCGTAAAGCCAAAGGCGAGGATATTGGTAAAGGTAACGAGGCGTTTTTAAAAATGCCGGTATCCGATGATGTACAAAGTTTTGATGAATACCTTAAAAGCTGGACCGGCAGCGGCATGTATGATGCTTTTGGTACTAACGTAGAGGCCTATCATAAATACTATCGGGATAACCTCGAGTATTTTTATCCGGTTGATGCTTACTCGTTACAGGTAGATGAGGATGCAAAAAAGCTGGGGATCTCCAACCGCAAAATCGAGTTGCTTGAAAAATGCATCAGCATGCTTGAGAAAGGAGAGGAGCCTGCCCTGGCCCAAAGGGTATTGGAAAGATATACCACTGAAAAATTCACATCTGCCAAAGAATGGCGCATTTGGTTAACCAAAAACAAACCCAACCTTTATTACACCGAAGCCGGAGGTTTTAAGTTTATGGTGAATACCTACAAAACAGAAACGGCAGCAATAACACCCGCATCAACCGGCGACATTAAAATTGCAAACGGGGTAACAACACCAACCCGTACCGATCCGGTGACAGTGAGCGCCATGTTGATTGATGAAGCAAACGGAAAAAAGCAGGTAGTTGTTAAGGCTGAGATTTTGCAAGGCTGGCATATTTACGCTTATGTACCTAAAGACAGCCCTTTTATTGCAACGCAGCCCATTATTGAGTTGCCTAACGGTATTGCAAGCGGCGAGTGGCAAGCATCGGCCGGTGTTCCATTTGCCGGTGGCGAAGGCATGTTTGTTTGGGAGGACAAAGCAACATTTAAAACGGAAATAAGCGCGGCTTCATTAAAACGCGGCATGGTAATCAGATGCGGGCTTTACTACCAGGTTTGTGATAATAACAAGTGTTTCCCGCCAAAAAGAAAAATAATTGAAATACAGGTTTTATAATCCAGCCCAATGAAAATAAACTTTAAAAGGTTGTTGTTGGTAACACCCGTAGCGCTTGCCCTAAGCACCGGATGGAAGGCGGAGGGAAAAGCTTCATCATTAAAAAAACAGGATACTGTTACAGCAAATCAAAATTTAATAGTTGGAAAACGATTGCCGGCTTTTGAGTTACAAACTGCCGGTGGTAAATCCATCAAATTGTCATCGGTTAAAGGTAAAGTGGTATTGGTTGACTTCTGGGCCTCGTGGTGTATGCCGTGCAGGGCGGCTATTCCGCACCTTAAGGAGTTATATAAACAATACCACGCTAAAGGATTCGAGATAGTTAGTATTTCAATTGATCAAAACAATAAAGCCTGGAAAAACGCCATGCTTAAAGAAGCAATGCCCTGGCAACAGGGAATAGATAAATATGAGGATGGCAAAGATGCATCAGTGATGATGAATGCTTTGGGTATCCAGTCGGTACCCTTTGCAATTGTGCTTGATGCTGAGGGGAATGTGATTTTAATAAATCCCACTTCCTCTGATATCGATATACAGCTCAAAAAGATCTTTAACAATTAAGAAATTATAAGGATAGCACTGGCTATCATAAAGACAGTCCCGGTAGGACGTTTTCCATCAGTTTTAGTTTAATTTCCGGAGAGCCGGTTTTAATACCGGCTCTTTTTACATCGGCGGGTACCCTAAACAGCAGCGTTTGGACAACGCTAGGTTCAATTATAATGTATAATGACAAAACGGTTTTTATTATTTTTTTTCCTGCAGTGCTTATGGAACCTGCAGGTTACTAACGCGCAAAATGTTGATAAACGAATACAAAAGTCAGGGGTTACGCAACTGCAGCACAATATAAAAACTGCAATAAAAAAAGGTTACGCTGCCAGTGTATTGATTTGGGAATATGATACCTTGCAATATAGCCGTATGAGTGCGCAGTTTAGCGGTGTTGTAGTCTCGAAAGGAGGAGAGATCTTAAGCGCAGCACATGTGGTAATGCCCGGCAAAACCTATCAGGTAATATTTCCCGATGGGAAAATGTGCCTGGCCCGTGGTTTGGGCCGTATTGCCATTGCACCAACATTTATGCTGCCGGATGCTGCCATGCTCAAAATAATCCAAAAAGGGGATTGGCCGTTTGTCGAAATGGGCTGGTATTCAGATGTCAAAATCAACCAGCCATGTATTAGCATAGCTTACCCGGAAAGCATGGAACAACGCAAACCTGATGTAAGGTTTGGACATATCACCAATTTAAATAACAGGTATGGTTTTATGGAATCAACTTGCGTGATGGAGCCGGGAGATTCAGGCGGCCCCCTGTTTGATCTGTCTGGCCGTTTGATCGGAATCCATAGCGGCATCGAACAGTCGGAGGATATTAATTATGAAATCCCCGTAGATACCTATCGTAAATATTATACAGCACTAACCCATTTAGAGAATTATACTTCCCTGCCTTTGGATACAAATGTAATTTCAAAAAATCGGCCGGCCAATAATTTTCCGGTAGCTGAAAATCCAGATAAGTATTTTAGAAGTGTGGACAAGCGTTTTAAAACAACTTGTGTAAATATTAAGAGTGTTATTGATGGTAAGGAACAGACTATAGCAGGGACTATTTTTTCTTTAGATAATATCAATGTAAAAGCTGCCTTCAAAAATTCAGATATCGTTTTGACTAAAAGTTCAATGATTGGCGAGGGTCCTTTTATCACATTATCGGGCGGCAAGACTATTAAGGCAAATATTATCAGACGAGACAGAATTAATGACCTTGCGATATTATTGCCCGTTTCAAAGTTAGGGAAGGAAGGTATCAAACTTCGAATGTTGCTGGCAGATACACTTAACAATAGCGATTTGGGCAGTTTTTTGATTTCTGTTCGCGCTGATTCTCAGTATTGTAGCAGTGTTTTGGGAAGCATTGGCGTAAGCTTGCCAAAAAAAACCAGCTACGGCTATTTGGGAGCTGTTGCCCGGCAAAAGGGACAGGCGTTATTATTTACTTTTATTCAGCCCAACAGCGCGGCTGAGGCTGCCGGACTAACAACCGGCGATGAGCTTTTAGCAATTGATGACAAAACTGTAAATGACGAACTGGATATGTTTAAAGCCCTTCAAAAATTCCGCGCCGGCGATACTATTTTAATGACAATCAATCATAAGGGAGAAAAGTTAATAAAAAAAGTCGCCCTAAAATATCCACCCCAAAAAATTACCAATCATCCGGCCGAGCACTTCATAGGGGGGAAAAGCATTCGAAAAGATGGGTTTGGGAATGTATTTGTTCATGATGCAAGAATAAAACCGTGGGAGTGCGGAGGGGCCGTATTTGATATCACCGGAAAGTTTTTGGGCATTAATATAGCAAGATTGAGCAGAACAAGCACAATTACGATACCAGCCGTCGCAGTAAATCAATTTATAGTAACTGCCATTTATAATACTAAAGTGGGTAATTAGGTTGATTTTGGATGATAAAAGACAGAATTTTGAATTGTAGGGTCTGTAAAATAAACTGTGCAGTTGCTATATCAAGTTTAATATCATTCTTCCACGAGGAAACCAAATGGCCAGTTTGAGCGGTCATGGCCCGGTTTGAAAGTGGCATCGTGCATTGAATGGATCGTGTCCTCCTATGTTTTACCGATTTAAGTAAATAATACAAACGATGCCATGTCATCTTTTAGCAAAATAGGAGACTCTTTTATATCATTTTATTTTTTTAATCCCCGACTGGGCGCAAAGTGCCATATCTTATATCTAACAGAAAAATTTGAAATTTATCTGCAGGTCTATGTAATGCTATTTTAACATTAAATTCAGCTGATGTTATGTTTTTATTTTTAACAAACAGCTGGGTTTATAAAAAACACTCTTTTTTTATCGCATATTATCCCGATATATGATTAATGTAAAAAATACAGGTAAAAATCGATTTTTAATAAAAGTGGCAGTTTTGCCGAAATGTTTTTTTAAAACAATAGTTTGCTTTCATTATTGATAATATTATGCTTTGTTTAATATTTAATTCGTAAAACTAAAAAGTGATTTGTGCAAATTGTACACTATGCCTATTTTAGATTTAATCAAACAGAAATAAACCAACACTATAAATAACCTTATTTAATACTATTTTATCACCAGTAAAAATTAAGTTTTTAGTACTTTGAAAGGATAGTAAATGTTTTGATCATTGTTAGTTTTTGGATTACGGCCGCAAGGCTTATCTCACATTCAATCCGAGGCAACCATATGATAGAAGGCATTTTTTCCTTACGTGTTAGATGAATGAATTTCATTTTTCGTGCTACTGCCGCAAGGCTTATCTCACATTCAGTCACGGAGCAATGATTTCCATTTGATTAAAATTTAAAACTGTTATTGCCTACACAATAATCAGTATCGCATTTGTTTTTTGGTTGTTATATGGCTTTGTCCTACACGATAGCCTGTAACGTTGTATTTGCCGGAGTAAGTATTTATTTCGCAGCAATGTCTCTACCATTGCTTTAAGCCAAAAGCTAAAAAAATCCCAGGCGCTGCCTCTACCACTGCCGACACCAAGTTGCTGTATTTCAGCTTTTTGGGCTATGTTCTTAATCAAATATATTAACTAAATTAAATTAAAATCATGCTTAAAAATTTACTTCTCAGAGGGAGGTTTCTGGCTGTACTGTTGTGCTGCCTGATATCCTCGGTAGTAGTTATGGCCCAAACAAAGTACAAAGGAAAGGTTATCGGCAGCGATGACAAGCAGCCGGTTGTTGGTGCTTCTATCAGGCTCAAAGGATCAACGACAGGTGCGGTGACCGATGTTAATGGCGAGTTTACACTCAGCTTAAAACCAGGCAATGTATTAGTGATATCTTATATTGGATATCAAACAACAGAAGTTACCGTAGGGACCGATCCTAATTTAAGGATAACGCTTACTGCGGGCAGCAATGCACTTAATGAAGTGGTGGTTACAGGTTACGGCTCACAACGTAAAAAAGACCTGGTGGGTGCTGTAGCCGTTGTCGACGTTGCTGCACTGACCCGTCAGCCGGTTTCATCGGTTGAAAGCCAGCTGCAAGGTCAGGCGGCCGGTGTTACCGTTATCGCTTCAGGGCAACCGGGTGAAAATCCTTCTGTAAAAATCCGTGGTGCTAACACGTTTGGCAATAACCAGCCGCTTTACGTGGTTGACGGTGTACCAACAACCAACGTAAGCGATATTAACCCCAATGACGTGGCAAGCATGCAGGTACTTAAGGATGCAAGTTCGGCATCTATTTACGGTGCAAGGGCGTCAAACGGTGTAATCGTAATCACCACCAAAAAAGGTAACGGAAAAACCAACGTTTCGTACGATGCTTACTATGGTACGCAGGTGCCGAAAGGCGGTAATGTGTTCCACTTGCTGAACCCAACCGAAATGATGCAATTAAGAGCCCTCGCTATAAAAAATACCGCAGCACTTAAAAATATTCCTGTTGACCTTAGCAGCAACCTTTACGGCGCTAATGGTGATGTTTTGCCTGATTATATCAGTGCAGGTGGCGTAGGCCCGGCTGGAGTACATGATGGTGATCCTGCTGTTGATCCTGCTAAATACAATGTGAACCCGTTTTATACGTCAGGCGATGCGTCGGGTTTTTATCGTATTACACGAGCAAACAAGGGCGGTACTGATTGGTACCACAAGATATTTAAATCGGCGCCGATTCAAAGCCATAACCTGGCTATGAGCGGAAGCACTGATGCCGCTACTTATTTGTTTTCATTGAATTACTTTAACCAAAGGGGTACCTTGAAAAATACCTATGATAAGCGTTACACCGTAAGGGCTAATACAAGCTACAATGTAACCAAACATATCAGGATAGGTGAGAACTTGTCATATTCATTAACTGAAAACCCGCTGATCAACGAAAATGATGAGGGTTCGGCTATCGGCATGTCATTCCGCGAGCAGCCTATTATTCCGGTTTATGACATCAAAGGCAACTACGCGGGTTCAAATACTGCCAACTTAGGTAATGCACGTAACCCGGTAGCCATTATGGATCGTACTAAAAATAACTACGGTGCATTTAACAGGTTGTTTGGTAATGCATTTGCCGAGGTGGATTTCCTGAGGTACTTCACTTTACGTACGCAGTTTGGTGGTGAGTATTATTCAGACTATAATCATAGCTTTACCTTCCCGGAATATGAGAACTCTGAAAACAACTCGACCAATTCATATTCGGAAAACTCATTTAACGGATATAACTATACCTGGACAAATACTTTAACTTATCACCAAACAATTGGGAAACATGATATCAAAGTATTGGCAGGTACCGAAGCTTATAAAAACAGGTACGAAACCTTAGGCGCAACCAATACCGGTTACTTTACATTTGATAAGGATTATACCACCATATCTACAGGTACCGGTACACCAACTGCTTACAGCACACTAACACGCGATAAGATATTTTCACTGCTTGCCCGTTTGGATTACACTTTTGCCGACAAATATCTGTTGAATGCTACTATCCGTCGTGACGGTTCTTCCAGGTTCAAGTCTTTCCAGTATGGATGGTTCCCGGCCGTTAGTGCGGGCTGGCGTATATCGCAGGAGGATTTTCTGAAAGGTGTATCATGGATTAACGATTTGAAGATCAGGGGTGGTTATGGTATTATGGGTAACCAGATCAACGTTGACCCTGCAAATGCGTTTACTACATTTGGCAGTAACAAAACAAACTCCTACTACGATATTAATGGTACCTCTACAAGTACGGTTGCCGGTTTCGCTCAAAACCGTATAGGTAACCCTGATGCTAAATGGGAAAAAGATAAAAACTTCAACGTTGGTTTTGATGGTTCATTCTTTGGTCAAAAGTTGGACATCTCTGCCGATTATTATAAAAAGATCATCACCGATCTGTTATTTAATCCTGCACTTCCTGGTACTGCCGGTTCGGCAACTGCACCGTACAGCAACGTAGGTGCAATGAATAATACCGGTTTGGATATTACAATTGGTACCCACACCAATATAACCCACGATCTGAAAATGAATGCCGCCTTAACGTTTACAACTTATCACAACGTTATTAAGCAAGTAACTCTCGGACAAACCTACTTTGAGCAAAACTCTGGCCGATTTAATGGCAGCTCGATTATTAGAAACAGCGTAGGTGGCCCGGTTGGCGGTTTCTTTGGTTATAAAACTGACGGTTTCTGGGATTCGAAAGCTGAAATTGACGCCGCAAATACGGCTGCTGGCGGAACTTATCAGAACGATGCCGCAGTTGGCCGTTTCAAATACGCAGATATAAACGGTGACGGAAAAATTACTGCCGACGATCGTACCTTATTGGGTAATCCTAATCCTAAATTCACAGGTGGCTTAAACCTTGATTTTAGCTATAAAAACTTCGATCTTAATATGTTCTGGTACGGATCATACGGCAACAAGATCTGGAATGACGTGAGGTGGTGGACAGATTTTTATGCCAACTTTGCCGGTGCAAAAAGCAAAAATGCTTTATATGATTCTTGGACACCGTCAAACACCAATGCCAAGGCTCCTATCCAGGAAATTGATGGCTCATTTAGCACCAACACGGTTCCTAACTCTTTTTATGTTGAGAACGGCTCATACCTGAGACTGAAAAACATGCAAATAGGCTACAAGTTTGCTCCTAAAATCATCAAATCAATTGGTTTGAGCAGCTTGCGTGTATACTTATCAGGCGCAAATCTAATTACCATAACTAAATACTCGGGAGTTGACCCGGAGATTGTTGGCGGAGGTACCACCAGCAACACCAACAGCAGCACAAACTTTGGTGTTGACCGTGGTAACTATTCTCCAAATCGTACATATTTATTAGGTGTTCAGGCTAAATTTTAAATAGAGAAATCATTATGAAAAATATACAACGTGTATCAGTATTAGCATTAATTGCCGCTGGTATTTTACAGGGTTCATGTAAAAAGGCGTATCTCGATCAGCCAGCCATTGGGGCGCTTAGCTCAGCGCAAATTACTACAAAAGCCGGCGTTGACGGGTTGCTGATAGGAGCTTATTCTGCACTTGACGGGCAGGGAGGTAACGGAAATAATGCCGGTTTAGGTGGTGGTAGTGCCTGGGAGGTATCGCCGGATAACTGGATTTACGGCAGCGTTGCCGGAGGCGATGCGCATAAAGGCAGTTCTGGTATCGATCAGCCGGCTATTAACTCCATTGCTACTTTCACTGTTGATGCCAGTAATGGATTTTTAAACAGTAAATGGAAGGCCGATTACGAGGGTATAAGCCGCGCCAACAACGTGTTAAAGGCAGCTGCGGGAGCAAGCGGGATTGCTGATGCCGATAAAACCAATATTATAGCCCAGGCTCGTTTTTTGCGCGCGCATTACTATTTTGATTTGAAAAAGATGTTTGCCAATGTGCCCTATATTGACGAAACGACAACCAACTATGTACAACCTAACGACAAAGATATCTGGCCTAAAATAGTTGATGATTTTAAATATGCTTATGCTAATTTACCCGGCACGCAAGCACAAAAGGGACGTGTAAATAAATGGGCAGCAGGTGCGTACCTAGCGAAAACGTATCTGTATCAAAAAGATTATACCAATGCCGATAAGATATTTACCGAGGTGATCAGCGGGGGTACTAACTCGCAGGGCGTAGCGTACGGATTAACTGATAATTATTTTGATAACTTCAACGCTGCTACCAAAAACAACAAGGAAACGGTGTTTGCTATCCAGCAAGCGGCAAATGATGGTACCAATACCATTGGTGAGGCCAACAATGGTGATATGTTGAATTATCCGTACAACAGCCCGTTCGGTTGCTGCGGATTTTTTCAGCCTACTTTAGATCTTGCTAACTCATTCAGGACTAACGCCGCCGGTTTGCCATATCTTGACGATTATAATTCACATCCGGTTGCAAATGATATGAACATTGCATCAGATAAATCATTTACACTGGATGCCGGTAACCTTGATCCGCGTTTGGATTGGACTGTTGGTCGTCGTGGTATCCCTTATCTTGATTGGGGTAACCATCCGGGTATGAACTGGATCCGTGAACAAAGTTCGGCAGGTCCGTATTCGCCTAAAAAGAACGTTTATTACCAGGCTACCAAGGGCACATATGCCGACAGCCATTCATGGGCCCCGGGCAATGCAAACCAGGTTAACGTAATCCGTTTTGCAGATGTGCTGCTGATGGCTGCCGAAGCAAAAGCACAATTAGGAACAGGTGATTTGGGTTTAAGTTATGTAAACAAGGTGCGTGCACGTGCGGCTAACCCAGCCAGTTTTGTATACACTTATAAAGATGCGGCGAATCCTATGGGCGGTTATACCACCACCCCGGCGGCTAACTATGTAGTAAGTCAATATCCTGCGGGCTTTTTTACAGGTAAGGATGTCGCTTTAAAAGCAATCTATTTTGAGCGTAAGCTGGAACTGGCCATGGAAGGACATCGTTTCTTTGACCTTTCGCGCTGGGGGATAGCACAAGCAGCTTTGGGAGTATACTTTGCTTTTGATGGTAAAGTGATTACCGATGTTACAGGTGCTCATTTTACAACTGGAAAAAACGAGGTTTATCCGATACCGCAAGCTCAGATAGATCTTGAAAAAATAGGTGGAACTTCTATTTTAAAGCAAAATCCTAAATATTAATTTCAATCATTCTGTTTTTAGCGAGAAAGAGGTGGTGCTTGTTGCTGCCTCTTTCTTGTATTTTAATATTGTGGTAAGGTATAAGCAAGCTTAAATGGATCTGAGAAAACGCCGGTTATCGTTTTGTGTATTTTTGATTGGTGCTGTAGTATGCTTTATGCAGTTTAGCTGCGGAGAGCCGGCAGCCGAGGGCGACCTGGCAAAAAACGATGGTAAGTCGCTATCATTAAAATACTGCAAAAGTTGTCATGAGTATCCGGAAGCGCAATTTCTTGATAAAGAAACATGGGTTAAACATGTATTGCCTGTAATGGCGCCCCGGCTTGGGATACAGGTTTATGATGATGATCAGTATGTGAACAACCCATCAGCAAAATCGGCTTTGTCATATGATGAGTGGCTGAAAATAGTAGATTATTATAGCAAATCGGCACCGAAGGCACTTAAGCCGGCACAGCAACCTGTTAAGCCGGTTAAAGATTGGGGTGTTTTTAGTTTGGAAAAGCCCAGCGGTTACAAACCCCTCGATGCCACAACCACAATGATTGTCTTTGATACTATTGGGCGCAAGGTTTATACCAGCGACCGTAACAGCAGCAGTATCTACCAATGGTCTGATAAACTGGTTCAGCTTTCGGCGCACCGGTATAGCTCGCCTGCTGTTGATGCCCGTTTTGCAAAAGATGCAACGGGCAAAGAACATGGCTTGTTTACTTTTATCGGATCGATGGATGCAGTTGATGTGTTCAACGGCTTTTTGACTGATATTACATTCAATGACAATGGGACCTGGCAGGATGAAGAAATAACAAACGGTTTGCCTCGACCTGTTCAATCATTAACCGCCGATTTTGACAAAGATGGATTGAATGATTTTGTAATATGCGGGTTTGGCCATAACACAGGAGGCTTGTATTTATACAAGCAGCTACCCGATAAAAAATTTGAAAAGCATGTTGTTAGCTCAATACCAGGAGCTGAGCAGGCAGTAACAGGAGATTTTGATCATGACGGATGGCCGGATGTAGCCTGCTTGTTTGCCCAGGCCGACGAAGGGATCTGGTTGTTTCTGAATGATCACAAAGGTGGTTTTACAACACGCAATTTGTTGCGGTTTCCGCCATTTTACGGGTCGAGCAGTTTTCAGCTGGTTGATTTCAATAGAGACGGAAAGCTGGATATCCTGTATACAAGTGGTGATAACAGCGATTATTCCCGTGTGTTGAAACCGTTTCATGGTGTTTACATTTTCCTGAATCAGGGTGATTTTAAATACAAAAAGGCTTATTTCTTCCCGGTTAACGGTGCTACAAAAGCAGTAGCGACTGATTTCAATGGAGATGGCTTGCAGGATATTGCGGTGATCGCCTTTTTTTCAGATTTGAAAAATAACCCTGCAGAAGGCTTTACGTATTTTGAGCAAGACAGTCCGCTGCATTTTATGCCGCATAATTTACCGATTGAGCATGAAGGACGATGGATCTGCATGGATGTGGGCGATTTTAATAAAGATGGCAAACCGGATATCCTGCTCGGTAATTATTCTACGGGTTTTATTAATCAGCAGGGGGTTAAGCCGGGATGGAATCCGGTTGCGCCATTTATTTTGCTAACCAATACGGGAAAGCTGAAGATATAAATTTTAATAATAGACAAAAGAGTGTTTTTGTTTAAAAATACCTGTAATAATTTAATAAATAGTTTTGTGAATTGTTGCATAAATGTTGCAGGTTTTCTATATTTACAGATATCAAACTATACTGCCTTTGAAGAAACTTGTTGCCATATTATTGTTGATCGTGCACACCTATGGTTCGGGCGGATCGCTGATTATGCATCAATATCTGTCATGGCGGACGGAGAATTTTTATAATGAGCAGGCATCAAAAGGCTTGTATGATATTCACGATCTGAAAGAAATAGCTATCCCTGTAAACCTTCCGGGCATTCATGACTGGAAGCATTATGAGAATATAAGGGGGCAGATCCAGTTTGGAGAGCAGGCATATAATTACATACAAATGCGGGTTACAAGTAAGAAATTATACTTAAAATGTATCCCTACTTATGCGGAAACGCGTTTTAATGCGGATAATGTATTGCATGCAGCGCCGGTAAAAGGTATACCCGTACCTCAAAAAGAACATGTACCTTATGTAGGCATCTCCTTTGCAGATGTATTGATTGCCCAGTCATTTCAATCCATTGATTTCAGGGTTTTTGAAACAAAGCTTGCATCAGCTGATGCGTACAGTTTTGAGTTTGAAACCACCCGCTCTATAAAAACACCCAAACAGCCGCCCAAGGCTAACTGCTAAATAACTCCCTAGTTTTCTTTTTTCGAGTTGCCTGCAACTGCTTGTTTCCGTATGAGCTTACATCGAAACTATGCTTATGATGTTATATTAAATACCATTCTGTTGATTGATATTGTCATGTTTCATATAAGAAATAGTAGTATTTGTTGTGAAAAAATAAGTCGGAGTTGATTTTTGTTTGAATTTCAAATTTATTTTTCTGTTGAATTGTAAATATTATGATATATGGGCGATTATTGCCCCTGTTTTCTGTACACTTGCTTTTATAGCATACATTATTGAACAGTATGAATCTTAGATTGTAGAGATCTGAGTTTAGTTGAACAGTGTTTGTAGGAACATTGAATAGCGCTCCGGGGTGAGATACGGAGCGCTTTTTTTGTATTAACGATAGATATTATTGACTCTCTCTGTATAAACATCGGTCATGAATTTCTATAGTGTTTATTTTGTTGATTTGAATTGAAAATAATTTTTAGTGAATTCGGTCAATGTACTAATTGGTTCGAACATCGCACACTATGAGTTCATTGAAAGTGCTTTGCGCTTGTTGCAAATACATTAAAGTTTGTTGCGTTGATTGCCTCCAAAACGCTTGATTTGGCTTACCTATGTCGCTACGGCGCTTTTTTTAAAAAACATTGAATTGCGCAACAATGTACAGGCTGTTCCAGTTTTCGCTATAGATGCTCACGCGGTGTTGGAAGTAAATATGAACAATAGTGCTAAAAGCGGTATCAATGCCGTGAAGGAACAAGTTGTTGAGGCATACAGTAAAAAAAGAATAGCTTTCCCATTTATTTATCCCGCAATTTGAATTTATTGCTAAAAATATTAGTATTTTTGGTCTGTATGAATGTAGGCAGGATAACGGAAAAGCTTAATATTTTGGCCGACGCGGCTAAGTATGATGTATCATGTGCGTCGAGCGGCAGTGACAGGAAAAATAAGGACAAGGGTTTGGGAAATGCCAGTAACGGAATTTGCCATAGTTATACGGAAGATGGGCGTTGTGTTTCGTTATTGAAGATCCTGCTTACTAATCATTGTATTTTTGATTGCGCTTATTGTGTGTCGCGGAAGAATAATGATATCAAACGGGCCGCGTTCACGGTACAGGAAGTAGTTGACCTTACCATTAACTTTTATCGCCGCAATTACATTGAAGGCTTGTTTTTAAGCTCTGGTATTTTTAAAAATGCTGATTATACCATGGAGCGATTAGTGCACGTAGCTAAAAAACTCCGAACTGAGCATAACTTTAACGGATACATTCACTTAAAATCCATTCCCGGTACAAGTGCGGAGCTGATGCAGGAGGCCGGGTTATATGCCGACAGGCTCAGTGTGAATTTAGAAATGCCTACAGAAGCTGGATTAAAACTGCTTGCACCTGATAAAAACCGGCAGGACATGATTGACCCGATGCATTTTTTGAGCCGGGAGATCATCCGGAACACAGAAGAGAAAAAGCTTTTCAAAAACGCCCCCATGTTTGCACCTGCAGGGCAAAGTACCCAGGTAATTGTTGGCGCCACGCCTGAGAGCGATCAGCAGGTGCTGCAATCGGCTAATTATTTCTATAGAAATTTTAACTTAAAACGGGTGTATTATTCGGGTTATGTACCTGTATTGGCCGACCAACGCCTGCCTGCTTTGAATACTGCGGTGCCACTGGTGCGCGAAAATCGTCTTTATCAGGCCGACTGGCTCATGCGTTTTTATGGTTTCCATGTAAACGAGATCGTCAATAATCAAAACCCGTTACTTGATCTGGATATTGATCCCAAACTCAGCTGGGCAATCCGCAATATGCAGGCTTTTCCTATTGATATCAATAAGGCTGATTTGCAGCTGATCCTCCGGGTGCCAGGTATCGGTTTGTTATCGGCACAAAAAATTGTGGCTGCACGTAAATTTGCCGGGCTGGGCTGGGAACAGCTAAAAAAAATAGGAGTGGCCATTAACCGCGCGCGGTACTTTATTACCTGCAAAAGCAATGAATTTGAACGGCGCGATTTAACAGGCCAAAATATCAAACAGTTTATTATGGCCCAATCGCAAAGCAAGTACATTAAAAATACACAAACCCAACTTAACCTGTTTTAATATGAACACGCTGGTTTATGACGGATCGTTTGAAGGCTTGCTTACAGCCGTGTTCGAGATTTACGAACGTAAACTCTATCCTGTAAAGTTATTGAAAGGGGAGTGGCGCAGCGGTGCGTTGTTTGAAGAGGTAATTCCTATTGTTACTGACGAGGCGCGCGCCGGCCGGGTATTAAAGGGATTGCGGAAAAAACTTTCAGCTGCCGGGGTGCAGCGCCTTTACATTAGTCACATGGCCGAAATTGCCGGCGAAGACTGCAATGTGCTGGGTTTTATCCGCCATGTTTTTGACAGCGACCAAAATATTGAAGAAGATTACGGGAATAGATATGTGATGCGACTATCGGAGATTTTAAAGATGGTGCGGCGCGAAAAACACAGGATGGAAGCTTTTGTTAGGTTTCAAAAACTAAATGATGGTACTTTTTATGCTGCCATCGAACCTGATTTTAATGTATTGCCATTGTTGATTAAGCATTTTAAAAGCCGCTATACCGATCAAAAATGGATGATCTATGATATTAAAAGAAATTATGGGCTGTACTACGATCTTCATGACACGCAATTCATCGAAATGAATTTTGATGAGTTAAGTAAACCGGTTAATGTAATTGCGGCTTATAGCGAGGATGAAGGTGTCTATCAAGACCTTTGGAAGAATTATTTTAATAGCATAAACATCGCTTCACGCAAAAATACCAGGCTTCATGTGCGTCATATTCCGAGGCGATATTGGCGGCATTTAACAGAGAAAATTTAACGTTTTTATGATTTTACGCGTTTTTCCTTTTTCGATACAAATGGTTTTTCATGCATTTTGTTAATAAAGGGCAATGTTAATAATGTAGCCTGTATTTCAGTTGATTACCTTGATTTATACTTGAGAAGGATTGGAATTTAATGTTGATAAGTGTTGGTTTATTGTTAATAACCTGTTAATAAAAACAATCAAAAATATTTGCCAAATCACGGTAATGTCCCGATATTGAAATCATCAAGAACGACGTACTTTGACAGCCTTTCAGGAAAACAGAAATTGAATCGGGTGAACCTTCGGGGGAACTAAAGATCAAGGGAAGTCCCTGAGTTGCAAGAAAAAATGAAGAAGGCGAAAGTCTTTTGAAAAAAGAAAGCAATTAAAGGAGGTACCGGAATTAAGAAGAAGAACTCTACGGAGGGAAACAACAGAAACCGGTGACATTGAAAATAGTCGACCGCTCGTGAGAGCAACGGACGAAGATCATGTCGGTAAGAGATACACAAAACTTGATGCTGTTGGGCAACTACGGTTAAACAACAGTTTGGAAACGGGAGTTCAAATCGCAAGAGATGACTCCCGTTTTCGCTTTTGCAGGTTTTTTGTTTGAGGAGAAATTTTTCTTCAAGCCTTAAAATCGTTATTTTAGGCGGATATGAAGGACGGTCAGCGTAACCAGAAGAAAATATTTGTTTTAGATACTTCTGTGATCCTGTATGATCACAACGCATTTCAAAACTTTCAGGAGCACGATGTTGCCATACCCATCCAGGTATTGGAGGAGCTCGATAATAAAAAGAACGGTAATGATACCCGTAATTTTGAGGCCCGAAGCTTTATCCGGTTGATGGATGACCTGTCGCACAATGGACTGATCAACGAATGGATCCCGCTTAACGGTAAAACTAAAGGCAGCTTTAAAGTTGCAATGGATACTAAAACTACCGGCCAGGATGCCGAGCAGATTTTTGGTTCAGATAAAACGGATCACCGTATCCTCAACGCGGCCCTTGGCTTACAGGAAGAAAATCCTGGCAAAAAGGTAGTGTTGGTATCAAAAGATATTTGCCTTCGCCTCAAAGCCAAAGCCCTTAACCTGCATGCCGAAGATTATGAAACGGGCAAGATCAAAAACCTGGAGGAGCTTTATACAGGTAAAACCGATGTAGATAAGGTGACGGAAAAACTGATCACCACCCTGAATAAAAATGAAAATTTACCGGCCGAAAATTTAAAGATAGGTTCGTACACCAACAATCACTTTTATGTATTAAAAGGAAAAAAAGGCGATACTGTAGGTTTTTACAATTCACAAACTAAGCAGCTTGAAAAAGTTACCGAGCAACCTGTTTTAAATATTCACCCTCGTAATATCGAGCAGTCTTTTGCTATTCATGCGTTATTGCACCCGGATATAAAATTAGTAACTATACAAGGAAACGCCGGCACGGGTAAAACGCTATTAGCTTTGGCCAGCGCGCTCGAGCAACGTAAATATTATCGTCAAATCTTTGTTACCCGCCCTATTGTTCCTTTAAGCAATAAAGACATAGGCTTTTTGCCTGGCGATATTAAATCAAAGATTGATCCTTATATGGCCCCAATATGGGATAACCTGAAATTTATAAAGGATCAGTTCGTTGACGACGAAAAAATGCAGGCCAAAATTGATGAGTTAGTCAATAATGATAAAATCTCGATAGCTCCACTGGCTTTTATTCGCGGGCGCACGCTTAGTAAAATTTTCTTTATTGTTGACGAAGCGCAGAATCTAACCCCGCACGAAGTGAAAACTATCATATCCAGGGCCGGTGAAAACAGCAAATTTGTATTTACTGGTGATATTTATCAGATAGATACCCCATATCTCGATGCTGAAAGTAACGGACTGTCGTATTTAATAGATAAAGCGAAAGGGCATCCGCTTTATGCTCACATCACCCTGCAAAAAGGGGAGAGGAGCGAACTGGCCAATTTGGCAACGGAGTTGTTGTAAAGCCAGACTTGCAACGTTTTAACTTAGTAAGGCTTTGCGCTTTTATAATTCGCTCCCTAAATTCCTGGAGTCCAAACACCGAGCGTGATATCCGCTTTTCAATCGGGATCAACTTTTTAAAACTTCATAAGTCTTTCCTGTGTATCTTTAGGAAATAAACCTACGCGCTTATGAAAATATCAAAATACCTTCATTCATGCCTGCTTTTTGAATTAGACGGCTATCAGCTCTTGTTTGACCCCGGAAAGTTTTCATTTGCCGAAGGTTTGGTTACACCACAATTGTTTGTTGATGTAAAAACTATTGTGATCACCCATATCCACCCCGATCATTTCGATATAGATATCTTAAAAAGTATTGTAGAGTTAAGCGGCGCAGCGGTTGTCACTAATTCGCAGGTAGGAAAGGAGCTGGAGAAAATCAATTTTAAATATACATTGCTTGAAGAGGGAACTCATAAAGCCGGGCCATTTAAACTCCAGGCTTTCCCGGTGAGGCATGAACTTATCATGGATAATCCGCTACCTCAAATGACGGGCTTCCTAATCAATAACAAAGTATTGCACCCCGTTGATTCGATGGAAGAGAAGCTTTTGAATTTTAAAGGTATCGAGTTGCTGATCATGGTTTCGATGGCTCCATTTGCCAATGAACCAACAATTTCGGCCTTTGCCGATGAGCTGCATCCTAAGCAAATTTTGCCTGTGCACGACGGGTTTGCTAAAGGTTTTTTCATACTTCAGCGTTACGCCGCGTACAAAAAACATTTTGACAAGCAAGGAATCAAGTTTCATGAAATTTATAAAGTAGGGGACGGGATAAGTATTTAGTCAGAAGTCTTGAGGCCCCAGGTCTTAACTTGGAGGATTATAAACCATTATCGTGACGACTTAAGACTTTGAACTTAGGACTTACGACTTTAAAGCCACCTGTATAAAAAGAAACCCCCGCCGAGAGGCGGGGGTTCTTTGCGGGCTCAGCCTCCTGCTAAGCCGACCCGCGTTAACCTTATCACAATGCTAAGGTGAGGATTAATAATGAAGAAAACATGAACATTAATTGCCGTTAATTTTTCATCTTAGCGAAAAACATACTTTTAGCTAATGCAGAAACCCGATAGCCTCATTTTTGATATGGACGGAACCCTTTGGGATGCCGTTGATACCTACGCCGAATCATGGAACCTGATATTTCAAAAGCTTGATATTCAAAGGACTATTAAACGAGATGAACTGCTGCACGTGATAGGTATGGATGGTAAAAAGCTTACACGGGTAATGCTGCCCGAATTTGATGAGGAAAAGGGGATGGAGATCTACAATGCGGTAAACCAGGTAAGGCGCGAAATATTACCAACCAGCGGTGGTATTATGTATAAAGGAGTTACTAAAGGCCTGGAACAATTGGCAGGCAAATACAAATTATTTGTATTAAGTAACTGTGCTGTTGGTATTATTCCGTTGTTTTTAACATGGGCAGGCATTAATGAAGTTATTACAGATAGTATGGCTTATGGCACCAACCAGATGCCTAAAAACCACAATATGCATCTGCTCATGAATAAACACAATTTGCAGAACCCGGTTTACATAGGCGATACTAATGGCGATGCTGAACAAACGCGCCTTGCCGGTATACCATTTGTGTTTGTTAGTTACGGCTTTGGTAATACGGATGACTATGATCATAAGTTTGACGATTTTGAATCCCTTACCCAATATTATTTGAGTTTGTAAGTTAAATTTAAATGAAAAGCGTATCCCTGCTTGTTTTATTGCTAACTATCCTATGTGGCACAGTATCGGGCCAGCATGCAACTGTTGAGTCGGAACAATGGATTACCGAAGACCTCGGTTATCTTTATTTTAATAGCGGCAAGGTTTATTTTAATTTGGATGGATATAAGAAACACGAAAACAAATACAAAATAGAGCATGATACGCTTAAAATAATTGATACATATACTACCAGTGCAGATAATTTTAAACAACAGCATATTGATGTTTCTAAGTTTATCATCAACTATTTTGATGGCAAAAAATTGACTATCAAAGCTGTTAATGATAATGCTATAAAATTAGCTGGTCGCCCTCCCTTACAGTTTAAAAATTATAAGGCCAGTTTCGATAACGGGATCAAATTTTCAAAACTTCGTTTCCTCTCCTCAACCTGTTATGGCAATTGCCCTCAATTACTAATCAATATTTGGGCAGATGGCACTTATCGATTAAAAGGCGGCGAGTTTGCAGATCCCTATAAGGGAGATTATGCCGGGAAGCTTACTAACCAGCAACTTGATAGCCTCAACTATTGGCTAAAACGGAGCGAACTAAAAAAGATGTACGATTGGAAACAGGGTAGCCAGGTTACAGATGCACCTAATTATTACCTGGATATCGATTTTGAAAACAATAAGGACAAACTTACGCTAACTACCAATGATCCACCTTTTAGCCTAAGCGGTTTGGTTACCTTCTTAGTGGAGTCTTTTAAAAAAGTGACCCTCACGAAAATCAAAGAAGGAGAGAAGCCGGCAAACTAAACAGGCCATTGTCATGATATAAATGTTTGCTTACCTGCTAAGTTTTTGTAGCTTAGTTAGCAAATAAAATCTCCGATGAAAACAAAAACCAAGGTTATTATCACCCTTATATTACTACTGATTATAGTAGGCTTTTTTTACTATCGATATTATTTTGTTTTTGGCGAGGGAACCAAAGCCGGTACTATGAACTATTTTGTAAAGAAAGGTTACGTATTTAAAACTTATGAAGGCAGGTTAATTCAAAGCGGGCTCCGCACACAGGTTACAGGGGGCACAATTGGCTCAAATGAATTTATATTTTCGGTAACCGACGAAAAAGTAGCAAAAGAACTGAGCAGCAACGCAGGCTCATTTTTAGAACTTCACTATAAAGAATACCTGCACACGCTGCCATGGAGAGGGGTGAGCGTTTTTGTAGTTGACAGCGTAGTTTCGGCCAAACCACTTGCGCCAGGTATGTAATAAAATGCATTAAACTACAACCTGCTTAAGCCTTAACCAGGTTGTAGTTTAACTCGCCGTTTTGTTTGGTGATCTTTACCAAACCGCGGGCAAACAAATAGTCAAGCACTTCAATTGTGTTTTTCTCATGTGTGAAAGTATTTACCGTTGGTTCATACTCCCTTAACTTCAACGCTATATCAGCAACTGTGGCCTGCTTTAATTGCGAAAGCGTATAAATTACCTTATCCTGTGTGCAGGCAACCTTAGCGTATTGACCAGGTATGCGGCATGCCGAAAAAAATGATTGATTTGAATTGTTCATTTGCTCAATATAACAAAAATTATGATCAGGCATTAACCGTATCTCTTAACGATTTAATGGTATCATGCGCTTTTTTTAAACCTTCTAAATGGTTATTAAGCAGGGTTACAACCTGCTCATCTTCCCATATCAACTCTTTATCGTCAAGCGCGGCGCGATAAGCTTTTTTTGCTATATCTTCGCCATATTCGCAATCCGAAAGTATCGAGCGGCTGTCTTTACTAACAAAAACCGATTTTACATCCATCCAGGCGTGATAAAATTTCCCCGCGAGGGTAGTACCGTCTGCTGGATCTCCTCCTAATACATGAATGTAATCGCGTATTTCACTAACGTAATTTTTGCTTTGATCAATATATTCATTAAAAAGTAAATTCAATCCGGTTTCATCTGTTGCTTCGGTAGCCTTGTGATATCCGGCTATCCGGTCGTTATTTATCTTGATCAGATCGTTCAGTGCCGAGATCTGATGTTGTACGTGCTGTAAAACTCCCATGGCGTTATTGTTTTGTTTTAATAAATAACGTATCATATGGGTTAATGTTTTTATATTTTAGTTAGGTTGACCAGTGAAATGACCAGTTTAACTACATGCCATAAAATACAACTGGATGAATCGGCGACCGGATAAAACGGCCATCGCGAGGACTTATCCCGGAGAGGCGTAATAGCATTTTAGCATGTCAGTTTTATATTAATTTTAAAGGGATACTTAAGCAACGGGAAAAACCGGCGGCCGGGTGAGACGGCCGCCATAAGGTTCTTTCCGAAGAGGGGTAATGTTTATTTAGTTGATTGATGCTTGTTGTCTATTATTAAGGTTTTTGAACAAAATAGGCCACTTTTTTTAGTAAATCATCCATGTCAAAAGGCTTGGCTAAAAAGTCGTCGGCACCGGCCATCATTGCAGAATCACGTATATCGCGACTTGCCGATATCATGATAACAGGTATATCTTTGGTTAGCTCGTCTTGTTTTAGCTTCCTGCAGATATCGCGACCGTCTTCGCCGCTCATCCAGATATCTAACAGTAGCAAGTCGGGGAGTTCGTCTTTCATATCAAGTACTGTTGTACCATCTACGGTTGACGTTACCTCATAGCCTTCAAATTCAAGCAGCATTTCCACAGCATCTACAATGCCGGGGTCATCATCCGCAATCATGATTTTCTTGTTCTTTGTATCCATTTTAGGCGTAAGGGCTTGGTTAAACCCTCTGAAATTAGCTGTGATAAATTTACCTGATTGTAAACTATCCAACAGATCATTAACTGTTGATATCATCTACAGGTAATGCAAAGCAAAAAGTAGACCCTTTGCCTTCAATGCTGTTTACCCACATTCTGCCGCCTTCTCGCTTAATAATTTCTGAAGAGATGTATAATCCTAACCCCAAACCGGGGAAAGTATGCTGCTTATTCCCGCTTACCCGGTAAAATTGCTCAAACACCCGGTCCTTCTTGTCTTCGGGTATGCCGATGCCAAAATCCTGCACACAAACAATCACCTCATTGTTTTCGCGGCGGGTGCTGATGATGATGGTATCGGTATGCGGAGAATATTTGATAGCATTTGTAATAAGGTTGGTAATAACCTGGCTTACACGATCTTTGTCTGAATAGATACGGCCTGTTGGGGTAAAGTTTTGGATAAGTTTATGTTTTTGGGTAGTGTGCTGCAGGTCTTCAACAGTTTCCTGTAGTGTTTCATTAAAATCGAACCATGTTTTATTAAACTGTAGCCTCCCCGAGTTAATCTTGGTAACATCAAGGAGATCGCCTATGAGGTTGGTAAGACGGTTAATCTGGGCATCCATCCTAAGTACCATTTCGGCTTTTTTTTGCTCGCCTTCTTTGCTAAGCATAGCACCCAATACCTGGGCATATGCTTTTATGCTCGTAACCGGCGTTTTTAATTCGTGACTTGCGATACCTAAAAAATCATCTTTTTGCCGTTGTAATTGTTTTTGCTCATCAATGTCTGTATTAGTACCAAACCATTTAATGATTTTTCCGTCAATTATGAAAGGTAAAGCCCTGGACAAATGCCACTTGTAATTTTGATCTTTGTCTTTTAATCTAAATTCACATTGGTAAACATTACCCGTGTTCACTGCATAGTTCCAAGCCTCAACACAAGCATCCCTATCATCGGGATGAATAGCACTGAGCCAGGATGCTGCTATTTCATTTGCCTGGGCACCAAAATAATCTACAGCACGTTGATTAAAGTAGTCGACCTGACCATCCGTGCGGGCCGTCCAAAGTTGCACCGGCATAAAACCAGTAACAAACTCAAACTGCCTGATCTGGTTATTCAATTCCCTGTTACGTAATTTCACTTCGCTTTCGGCAAGTGTTTTATCGGTAACATCGGTACAGGCACCTATGTACCCGGTAAATTCCCCCTGCTCATTATATTGCGGATTGCCGGTGGCTATACACCATCTTATTTCACCATCCCTGCGTGTGATCCTAAAATCAACTTCATAGAACCGGCGGGCATTTAAATCGGTTAAGAACTTTTCAGCAGCCCTGGTTCTGTCTTCTTCTAAAAGCGCGTTGATCCATCCTGCGCCCATATTATCCTCATATTTAATGCCGGTCCAATCAACCCAGGTTTGATTTACGTAAGTGATATTACCTTCAGCATCGGCCATCCAAAGTACTGTTGGCGATGCATTAGTGATGTTTTTAAGCAATCGTTCACTATCAGTAAGGGCTTTTTTATCGGCAATTTCCCTTCGCAGATCCCTTGCAATTGAAGCCCGGCCTTGTGGCAAGCCGGTTACAGCGTCATAAACCAGCATGGTGGTACCGTACACAGGTATGGCTTCGCCGGTTTGGAAATGACGGTAAAGTACTTCACCGCTCCATTTACCATGCTTCATTAAAATTGGATTTACTTTGTCCCTCAGCTTATCAAGCTCATCAGGCATCAAATATTCACTGTTGTGCCTCCTGTGCTCGTTGGCACCTTTTATACCTAACATTTTTCGCCCGGCGGTATTTACATAGGTTACATTACCATCAAGGTTGGATAGGCTTACAAAATCTGAGCTATGGTTAATAAGCGACAATAATTTATACTGCTCATTTCTTGCCGCTTTTTCGGGGCGCAGATCGCGGGCCACGGATGCCATACCAATAGGCAAGCCATTTAACGGATCATCGATTCTGAAACAGTTAACGTAAACCGGAATATTCTCTCCTGTTTTAAAATGCCGGTAGTGCATTTCACCTTCCCACTTACCGTACTGCTGTACAGCGGGGTTTATCTCATTAATTACTTTGTCTGCTTCATGATCTGCAAAATATTCAACGCCGGGTTTTAAAGCCTCCTTTGTACTCCCGATACCTAATATAGTGTATGCCGTTTTATTGATATAGGTTACAGAACCGTCCATGCTGCCTACTGCAACCACGTCGGCTGTTTTATCAATCAGCGCAATCAGTTTTTGTTGTTCCTGTTTATCTAATATTTCGCGGGTTATATCCTGTACGGTACCTGCAAAGCGGATGGGCTCATGATTATCGTTAAAATACGCTTTACCTTTCAGGTGAATCCAGTATTTCAAGTGTCCTGTGTCATCAACAGTGCGGACGATTATATCATAATTACCATTGCCTACAGGATCATAAGCCTGCATTACTGCTGTTCGCAAGCGTTGCTCATCTTCCGGGTGGACAAATTTCAACAGATCATGATACTTTATCTCATCATCTTTTCGAAAACCGCAAAGCTCTTTACAGCGGTCATCCCATGTTGCGGTTTCTAATCTGGGGTTTAAATCCCAGGTACCCAGTTCGGCAGCTTGCAGGGCAAATTGAGCACGCTGTTCAGTTTCAGCCAGCTTTTTGCGGGTGTTAACCAGTTCGGTAACATCTGTAGCTGTATTCAGCACACCCCAAACTTCACCATCATTGTTCCGTAATGGTTTAAAAATAAAGTTGAAGTAAAATTCTTCAAGTTTATCGTCAACCATAACATCAACCCTTTGCTCTTTCCATTCATAAGCCGTACCGTTATCGTATACATTTGATAATATTGCATGAAAGCCCGGCTCTTCGAATTCGGGCAGTAGGTCAAAGTATTTATGCCCAATAACATCATCGCCCTTCCCCCATATATCTATCATGGCTTTATTGGCAATCCTGATCTCCATTGTTTCTCCAATATATAATGCTACCGGGGTAGGAGACTCCCTTATCAGCATACGGAAAATATCTTCGCTTAATTGTTGATGAAGGCCGGCGTCGTTATTCATTATATAAATAATATTTATAAATATAGGCTATAATAATTAAGATCAAAATCTCAATTCATACATCATAATTTTCAATTAATGAGTATGCAGTTATATTAATATAACTGCAATTATTGATAAAAACGGGTTACAGAAGCGTATGCCTTGTTTTTTAAACGGTATACCTGTATAAATGTTTACTTCTGTTTTTAGAGAATTTGGTGATATGAGGTTTCAAAGGTTTGTATAATGGGGAGATTTATCTGGGACAGTAATTTCACCAAGTTTTTTGATTTTTTTACTTCACAAAATCAATTATGCCAAAACAATTTTATAAGTATCACTATTACCATACCAATAAAACAAAATCCTGTATACTTGATGGTTGTGGTATACGGGTAGTTTAAACAGATTGGATTTATTATGACCAAATTGCATAAAAAACAGCAGCTTATAACGTTTGAGCAATTGCCCAAAACTCCTACCGGTATTACCGGTTTAGATGAAATAACGGGCGGTGGTTTACCTAATGGAAGACCAACACTGATATGTGGTGAAGCGGGTTGCGGTAAAACTCTTATGTCGCTTGAGTTTATTGTAAGGGGAGCTACCGAGTTTAATGAGCCCGGTGTTTTTATGGCTTTTGAAGAAAAGGCAGATGAACTGGCTTCGAACGTAGCATCGCTTGGGTTTGATTTACTTAAACTCCAGGATGATAAGAAATTAAGACTTGATCATGTGCATATAGATCGAAGCGAGATTGAGGAGACGGGCGAATATGACCTGGAAGGTTTGTTTATCCGCTTAGGCTTTGCTATTGATAGCATCGGGGCAAAAAGAGTAGTACTGGATACTCTTGAAAATCTTTTTTCGGGTTTATCAAACCAAACTATATTGAGGGCCGAGCTTAGAAGGCTTTTTGCTTTTTTAAAGGAAAAAGGTGTAACTGCTATTATAACCGGCGAAAAAGGTGACGGCTCTTCATTAACCCGGCAGGGGCTTGAAGAATACGTTTCAGATTGTGTGATCCTGCTTGATCACAGGGTTATAAATCAGATCTCAACCCGTCGTTTGCGCGTGGTAAAATATCGCGGCACACAGCATGGTACCAACGAATATCCCTTTTTAATTGATGAAGATGGCATTTCTGTACTTCCGGTCACATCTTTAAGCCTGGAAAAAGAAGTCTCATCAAAACGAATTTCATCGGGGATACCTTCCCTTGACAGCATGTTTGGAGGCAAGGGTTTTTTTCAGGGCAGCAGTATCCTGGTTTCGGGCACGGCCGGCACCGGCAAAACAAGTATTGCGGCCTGCTTTGCCAATGAGGTTTGCAATAACAAAAAGAAGTGCCTTTATTTTGCGTTCGAGGAATCGCCTAAGCAGATCCTTCGCAATATGAAATCAATCAATCTCGACCTGCAAAAACACATTGACAATGGCTTGCTTGAATTTCATGCCTCGCGTCCTACGCTTTACGGTCTTGAAATGCACCTCGTTGCTATTTATAAGATTATTAAAAGATTTAAACCCGCAGCGGTGATCCTCGACCCGATTACAAACCTGATTACGGTGGGTTCGGTAAGTGAAGTAAAATCGATGCTGATTAGGCTGATAGATTTTTTACAGGACGAACAGATCACGGTTATGTTTACTGCCCTCAGTTTAAATACGGTGGTAAGTGAACAAACCGACGAAGGCGTCTCATCATTAGTTGATACCTGGCTGCTTGTAAGGGATATCGAATCGAACGGTGAACGCAACAGGGGGTTATATATTATGAAATCGCGTGGGATGAGCCACTCAAACCAGGTACGCGAGTTTACCATTACCGATAAAGGGTTAAGCCTGGTTGATGTTTATCTTGGCCCTGATGGAGTGCTTACAGGATCGGCCAGGGAAGCACAAAAATTAAGAGAAAAAACAGGCGTCGCATTGAGGGAATTCGCAATATCCCGTAAAGATAAAGAGATATTGCGTCGGCGTATGATGCTTGAATCAAAAATTGCAAGCTTGCAGGCCGAATTTGAATCGACAGAGGAGGAATTGAACAAAATATACCTGGAAGAAGAGTTGAAACAGGATATTATAGAAAGAAACCGCCAGGAGATAACCGATATCCGCCGCGGAAATGCGGATACGCTTAAAAGTAAATCAAAAAGTAAAAAATAATGGAACTGGATGAAGTTATAAAATATGAGTTAAGGCTGTATGTAGCGGGCAAAACTGCTAAATCAGTTACCGCGCTCACCAACCTAAAAAAATATTGTGAAGAACATTTGAAAGGTCAGTATGTTATTGAAGTAATTGACTTGCTGCAGCAGCCTCAACTGGCCGAAGGGGATCAAATATTTGCAATCCCCACGCTGGTAAGAAAAGTACCTGAACCGATTCGCAAAATAATAGGCGACTTGAGCAACGAGGAAAAAGTTTTGGTTGGATTGAATATAATACCAGTAAGTAAATAGTTAGATGACCGAGCAAAACCAGTTGCCTTTAGATCAGGGAGAAAGTCAATTTTTCCGATTGCGTTTATTTGTAATTGGAGCATCGCCCAATTCTGTCAGGGCAATAGCCAACTTGAAAATTATTTGTGAGCAGTACCTTAAGCCTAATTACGAGCTCGAGATAATTGATGTCTATCAGCAACCGCTCATTGCCAAGGAAGAACAGATCATAGCATTGCCTTTACTTATTAAAAAATCTCCCGGCGTCGAACGTAAGCTTATCGGAGATATGTCAAACACAGACAAAGTTTTAAAAGGACTGGGAATACTTACAGAAAGCTAATTATGGAGCCGGACAAACTTACATATGAGCAGTTGCTTGCGGAAAACAATAAGCTTCGTTATCAGTTAGAAGAAGCTACCGACACCATTTCTGCTATTCGTAATGGTCAGGTTGATGCCTTTATAGTTAAAGATGATGAAGGCCACCAGCTTTATACGTTGAAAACGGCCGATCAAACCTACCGCGTTTTCATTGAAAAAATGAACGAAGGAGCGGTTACGTTGAATGGTGAGGGTACTATATTATATAGCAATTCGAGCTTTGCGGCTATGGTTGATGAACCGTTGGAAAAAGTGATCGGCCTGAATTTTGAAATTTTTGTAGCCGAAGTTTCCGTTGAGAAGTATAAGCAGATAATCAGGGATGGCTGGAATGCCGATTGCAAGGGCGAGGTTTTGTTATCAAATCGGGATGGTAAACTAACGCCGTGTTTATTATCATGTACCACGCTTGACCTTGATGAAGGAACGGCGTTGAGTTTGATCCTGACCGATTTGACTGCTCAAAAGGAAACCGAATGGGAGCTGAAAATTAAAAATGATCAGCTTGAAGAAGCCCAGAATATTGCCGAGAGGCTGAATAATGATCTGGAAGATACTGTGAGGGAGCGTACCAATGATTTGCTTATCAGCAGGGAACATTTTAAGTTGCTGGCTAATAACATTACTCAAATGACCTGGACGAATTTGCCCGGTGGCGAAGTTGATTTTTATAATCAGCGCTGGTTTGATTATACGGGCAGGCGATATGGTGAAACAGCAGGCTGGGGCTGGCAACAGATCGTACACCCCGATGACCTGCAAAAAACAATGAGTGCTTACCTCGAATCTTTGCAAAGCGGGAGTATTTTTGAACTGGAAAACAGGTACCTCCGCTGGGATAATACTTATCGCTGGCACCTTAACCGGGCAGTGCCGCTAAGAGATGATAACGGAGAAATTCTTTTTTGGGTAGGTACCGCGACGGATATCGAAGAACAAAAAAAGCAGCTTGATTTGAAGGATGAGTTTATTGGTGTGGCCAGCCATGAACTTAAAACACCTTTAACCAGTTTAAAAGGTTATTTGCAGCTTATTTCGGCTTATAAAAAAGAGGAAGTACCCTCAATAGTAAAACAATATATTGAAAAGGCCGGCACTGCTTTAAATAAGCTTCAGCGTTTGGTTAACGATTTGCTTGATGTAAGCAAAATTCATGCGGGAGGCCTTGAATATGCCATGGCGAAAGTAAACCTTCGTGAACTGGTAGCGTCAACTTTAGAAAATGCTATCCACCTTTATCCCGAATTTAATTTTATCAATAAATCGGAAAATGATTTTTTTATAGAGGGAAATGCCGGGCGACTGGAACAGGTACTCGTAAATTTCATTAACAACTCTGTAAAATATTCAACCGAGAATAAAAATATCATTATTGAAACCCGGAATATAAACGGAAAAGTGCGTGTATCAGTAACGGACTTTGGCATCGGATTGTCGGCCGCACAAATCGAGCATATTTTTGAGCGGTTTTATCGTGTCGAAGATAAAAAATTTATGACGAGCGGCCTTGGTATGGGGCTTTATATCTCGGCTGAGATCATTAATAATCATAACGGCGATATAGGGGTAGAAAGTGAGCTTGGTGCAGGCGCTACTTTTTATTTTGAGCTGCCCTTGCTTGAAAAGTAAATGACTGTTTTTTAGGCTCAAAATTGCAGTTGACATAAATACTTCTGATATTGGTTGGAAAACCATTCGATATAAAAAATAAAATATGCCTGCCGAAAACGGAAATGTATCCATTGTAAATGAGCCTGATGGTGTAACTACCATTTGTTTTTATCATCCGGCACAAAACTCCCTGCCCTCGGCGCTATTAAAACAACTTGCCGATGCGGTATTCAGCGCCGGTAATGATCCGGAAACAAAAGTCATTGTTTTAAAAAGCACGGGCGATCGTACTTTTTGCGCGGGGGCAAGCTTTGACGAGCTGTTGCAAATTAAGGATAGGGAAACCGGCGCGTTATTTTTTGAAGGGTTTTCTAACGTGATTAGTGCCTGCCGCAAATGCCCTAAAATAATAATTGCGAGGGTACAGGGTAAAACGGTTGGAGGTGGGGTTGGCCTTGCCGCCGCTGCCGATTATAGCCTGGCCAGCGAGGCGGCATCAATAAAGTTAAGTGAGCTTACTATAGGTATTGGCCCCTTTGTGATAGCCCCCGCTGTGATCCGTAAAATAGGGTTATCGGCATTTTCCCAGCTCACTATCAGGGCGTCAGATTTTCAAACTGCCCAATGGGCAAAGCAAAACGGCTTGTATAATGAGGTTTATGAAGATACTCCAAGTCTTGATGCGGCTGTATATGAGCTTACTCAAAAAATAGCTTCATATAACCCGGCGGCACTTACCGGCTTAAAACAGGTACTCTGGGAAGGCACTGCTGATTGGGATGAATTGCTTAAACAACGTGCGGCTATAAGTGGTGAGCTGGTTTTATCAGAATTTACGCAACGGGCATTACATTCTTTTTTTAAGGATAGATCCAAGTAATATTGAGTAATAACTGCCTGTATTTTTACACAACCCTTAAAACCTCTCATTTTTAACGGGGGCTAATTTTGTGTACATCTAAATGGCATTGGTTAATGTATATGATCGTTTTATACTGGCATAGTTACATATTATAAGAAAGCCTCCGGCAACCCGGAGGCTTTATCTTTTTACCAGTGCCTGCAATAACGATGAACACGATAGTGTCTTTGATAGTACACCGGTGCATCATAATATCTTGCTGCGTAATAGCGCGGACGACCATAATAAACAGGACGGTCATAATAAACGTCCCTGCCATAGTAAACAGGTGCTTCGTAATATCCACTTGTGTAAACTACCCTATGATAAGGACGGCCAAAATGCGCGCTGATACTTATGCTTTGAGCTTTTGCAAATTGAAATGAAAACATCATCACAAAAGCTATTATTGAAAATCGGATAAATTTCATGGTCGTAAATTTTAGTTAATACCTGAATTGTAATACATAATTATGACTGGCGATAGATAAGTTGGTTTAATTAAATTTTTATATTTTTAGATATGTATTACTTTGTTTTTTCTGCGATAGTTGTCTTTATCGTAATTGGAGTGCTTTATATTAAGTCGTATTATGATAAATTACGCTGGGCAAAAAAGCAGCTGATAAAAATTCAGGAGAAGTGGGGCAAACCGGTTAACGCCCGCCGAAACTTTGACTTAATAAAGATTTACCTGGATTCGGAAGATAGTAAAAACAAGCTTTCGGCTCAAACAGCCGACGACCTTGACCTGATAAGTGTTTTCAATTATATCGACAGAACAAACAGTAAGCCTGGTAAACAATACTTGTTTAATTTATTACATTGCCCTACAACCGAGCTTGATGTTTTGCATGACCTCGACAATGATATTGAGGATCTTAACATGGATATACCCGGCCGCGAGTTGCTTGAAGTGGAATTGTCAAAACTTAACCACCCCGATGCTTATTTTATAGCCGATCTTTTTCTCAGGGCACATGAACCGGTATTTGCATCGGTAATTAATTTTTATATAAAGGTTTCACCTTTTCTGATCCTGGCTGCGTTATTATCGCTGATTGTTATTCCTAACATTTTTAGCTTTATCTTTTTGCTATTGTTGTTCGCGTACAACATTGTTATTTACTTCAGCAACCGCAAGGCTATTTCAGGGTATACCAAATCGTTACCGCAATTGCTGGTAATGTATAAAGTTGCAGTGGCGTTAGTTAAAAGTGGGAAATTTGGTCAGGTACCCGAGGTAAAGCGTTCCCTTACCAGCCTACGAGGTTTAAAACGAGCGCTTAAGTTTGTAAATATAGAAAGCGGCTTCGTGAATGGTAAAAGTGATATTGCTTACGCAGCCTTCCATTTATTTAAACTGCTTTTTGTGATTGAGCCCAATACTTATACATCATCATTAAAACAAGTAAGTAAATACCGTGAGGACATTAAAGAAGTGTATAAATTTATTGGCCGGGCCGATACGCTGATAGCTATACAATCAATACGTGACGGTATTCCTTTTTATTCAAAACCCGCGTTTACGGGTGTTGATGGCAAAATAGAGATTACCGAACTATTTCACCCATTAGTAGCTAACTGTGTAACCAACTCCCTTTATACAACTGATGCAGACAGGGGCGCATTGATCACAGGGTCAAACATGTCTGGCAAAACTACATTTATTAAAGCGCTGGCATTAAATACGCTGCTATCGCAAACTATATTTACAAGTTGTGCAAAGGCCTATAAGGCTCCTTTTCTCAAAATACAAACCAGCATCAAAACCAGCGATAACATTGATGAACACAAGAGTTATTTTCAGGCACAGGCCTTAGCTATTTTAGATATCATTGATAACAGTTCTCAGAAAGAGGATATAAAAAGCCTTGTGATCATCGATGAGATTTTCAGGGGTACCAATACCATCGAACGTATAGCGGCGGCTAAGTCTGCGCTTTCGTACATTACCGCTAACCAAAATTTTGTTTTTGTATCAACCCATGACCTTGAACTGGCCGAACTGCTCGACGAAGATTTTGTTGTATATTCCTTTTCAGAATCAAAAGACGGGCGCATGCTGGTATTTGACTATATCCTGAAGCAGGGCCTGCTTAAAAACACTAACGGAATCGCCATACTCAAATCCATGGGATATCCAGAACCTGTTATCGATGAAGCCAATATTGTAAGCGAGCGGATGATGAATAAATATTTGGTTTAAGCATTCCTGAAAAAAAAGCTTTCTTATTCATATAAGCTCAACCTGTTTTTTAAATACCGCATATCTTCCTGTAATTTTTCAACCCGGTCAAGCAGGTGGGAGATAGCTTCAATGCCGGCTACGTTAATATCCAATTCGTACAGGCTCACCAGTTTTTCCAGCTTTTGAAGTTCAGTTTGAGGAATGAAGACGATTTCATTAATGATGGTTACCTCAACCAGGCCTGCTTCATGTAAAGATGTGATGAACGTGTATTCAACATTATGATATACACAAAAATCGTTTGCTGCTATTAATTCTGCTGTTTTCATAATGTTTTTAATTTAGGCTGAGGATTTTGCCAGTTCTTCAAATAATTGTTTCTGCTTTTCGGTAAGGTTGGTAGGGGTTTGGATATCATAGGTCAGGTACAGATCGCCAAATTCATTCTCTTTTTTATAAACGGGCATACCTTTGCCTTTGAGTTTTACTTTAGTGCCGTTTTGAGTTTCAGGTTTTACTTTCACTTTAACTTTGCCGTTTAATGTATCGGCAGTTATTTCTCCACCTAAAACTGCAGTGTACAGGTCAAGTTTCAACGTGGTGTACAAATTATTACCATCACGCTTAAAATTTGCATCAGGTGCAACATTAAACTGAATATACAGATCTCCGGCGGGGCCGCCGTTTACACCCGGGGCGCCATGCCCGGCTATTTTGATAGTTTGCCCGTTTTCAATACCTGCGGGTATAGTTATCCGGATGTTTTTGCCATTGACAGTCAACGTTTGCTTATGTGTTTCAAGAACGTCTCGAAGGTTTAAACTTAACGAGGCGTTATAGTCCTGCCCGCGGTATTTTGCCTGCCTGCCGCTACGCGCGCCTCCTGCACCGCCAAACATCGATTGAAAGAAATCTGAAAAATCGTCACTTCCAAACCCTTCGGCGCTACCAAATCCTTCGGCTCCGTTAAAGCCCCCATAGCCACCAAAACCTCCTTGTGCACCAGCCTGTTGGCGCGCCTGTTGTTCGTATGCTTCGCCATGCTGCCAGTTTTCGCCATATTTGTCGTACTTCTTTCGCTTTTCCGGGTCACTTAATACTTCATTTGCTTCGTTTAGCTGCTGGAATTTTTTGTGGGCATCTTCGTCATTAGGGTTAAGATCGGGGTGATATTTGCGGGCCAGTTTACGGTAAGCATTTTTAATATCCTTTTCGGATGCATTTTTGTCGAGCTCTAATACTTTGTAATAATCTATAAAAGCCATGGCGGGGTTTAATATAAACAGATGTGTTATTAACTACTAAATATACAGCTTGGTTTTAAAACTTATGGCTTTTTTAATGTCATTTGATATAAGTGTAACCTACGATAGCATGTTACGGTCATAGCTGGTAAATCTTTTAAATTATGAAAGCCGAAATCGATTTCCAGCAACAAATATTGCCTGGCTTGTGCCTTATTACAGCACCATTGCTGTTTTGCATATCAACATTTTTTTGGGTAGATGGACAATACGGGGTAACTGCTGCAACGCTGATCTGCCTGTCAACAGTATTTTGGATCCCGGCTTTGTATGGGTTATTTGGCTTGTTAAAGCACAACATGCCGTTTTATTCAGCAATAGGTTTGTTGATAGCTATTTATGGATGCTGTATGGGTGGGATAGGGTTTGGCATGTTGGGATATCTATCAACTATATTTAAAATTTCTCATCATAATTATCTCGGTGTTTTACAGCAATATCCCGTCAGTTCGGGTTTGTTGCTTTTTTGGGCAGGCCCGTTGTTCCCGTTAAGTCTATTGGTGTTAGCTATAAACCTTGTCCGTAAAAAAGCAGTACCTGTTTGGCTTGGTTTGCTGGTAGGTCTTGCAGCTGTAGCTTTCCCGGTAAGCCGGATTTTAAGGATCTTATTGTTAGCCCATGTGGCCGATGTATTATTGTTATTGCCTTTAATGATTATCGGGATAGGCTTTGTGAAGCGCCGAAAGGTTGCTGATTTATGAATTAAGCAGAATTAATTAAGGTACAAACTTCAAAATGGTAATTTGAGGCCTTTTATTTAGAACGTACAACCATTACCTTTGGCATCCTTAAATTAATCATATGCCTGTAATAACCCAAGCTACCCTTACCGACGTACCCGAACTTAATGTTTTAGTAAACAGCGCTTACCGTGGTGAAAGCTCCAAACGGGGTTGGACAACTGAGGCCGACTTAATTGGTGGTGCCCGCATTGATGAACAAACTCTGACGGGGTATATGAATGATGAAAATATCATCATTTTAAAGCATACTGATGAGGATGGCAATATTACAGGTACTGTTTATCTTGAAGTCAGAACTCCAAAGTTGTATGTTGGCATGTTTAGTGTATCGCCATTATTGCAGAATAAAGGTGTGGGCCGCGCACTGATAGAAGAAGCTGAAGTTTACGCGCGTAAGCATAACTGCGATACTTTAACTATGACAGTAATCAGCACCCGCTCCGAACTGATAAGCTGGTATGAGCGCCGCGGCTACAAACCAACCGGCGAAATTCAGCCTTTTCATGCACATGGCCGTTTTGGTGACGCCAAACAGCATATTGAGCTAATTGTAATGGAGAAAGATATTTAGAGTCGGAATGTCATGACGTCGGCAAGTCTGAAAGATGGAAAATACTTTAATGATTATCTCTCTGAGGCTAACTTCCGGACTTGCTGACTTTCGGGCTTCCGGACTCCAACACAAATTCCAATACTTCACTGATCTTATGCACATGTTTAAAGTTTTCGTGAGTTAAAACGGTTTCAACATGTTCGTGTGCCCATGTTGTATGATAGGGTACGTGAACAGCATGCCCTCCAATGTTGATCACGGGCATTACATCTGATTTTAAGGAATTGCCGATCATCATAAATTCATCGGGATTGATGTCAAGGTGTTTGATCAGCTTGATATAATCATCCTCCTTTTTATCACTCATAATCTCAATGTGGTGAAAGTAATGTGCCAGCCCCGATTTTTTGAGTTTCCGCTCCTGGTCAAGCAGATCACCTTTGGTAGCTACCACCAGCCTGTAATGGTCTTTTAATGAGGATAAAACATGTTCTACCTCGTTCAGTAACTCTATCGGTTGGTTGAGCATGTCCTTACCATATTGTAATATGGTTTCCACTACATCAACACTGATATTTTTTTCAGAAATGCTTAACGCAGCCTCTATCATGCTGAGGATATAGCCTTTTATCCCGTAGCCGTAAAGCGGGAGGTTATCGACCTCAACCTTGAAAAGCTCCTTGGAAATGGTGTGCTGTGGCGAAAAATTTTCGAGCAGGCTGCAAAACCTTTCTTCGGTGGCTTGAAAGTAAGGTTCATTTACCCAAAGGGTGTCGTCGGCATCAAAGGCAATTACTTTTAGGTTCATTTGAAATATTTGGTTTACCTGGTACAATAATAATATATCAGGTTGATTTTAGCAGTATAAGGCGCCATTGAGCAGCAATAAATATTTAACATTTATTAACTATAAGGTTCAATTTAAACGATTTAAAAATAAAGTAAATTTGTATGCAACCTTATTTCAAAAGTTACGTCTCATAACTTAAATGGTCAAATTAACATTCGTTTAAATGGAAGAGATACTGCCACCCTTAAAAGAATTTATAGTTGATTATTGCAACAGGTATAAGATCCATAAGGTTGATCCGCGCAGCCTGAACCTCGATACCAGTATCGATCTTGATCTGGATATTTTTGACATTGAGATAGACCTTTTTCTTGCCGATTTTACCGAACAGTTCAATATAGATCCATCTAAATTCAGTTGGTATAAATATGGCTATCCCAAAGGTTCAACCCGGGTAAAAGTTATTAAACTGATGTTTGGCTATAATACAACATGGGTTAAACAACTGGCCCAATACTGCTACACCCCCAAATTTAAAGTGCGTAACTTACAGGATGCCGTAAAAACGGGCAAATTGGTTTAATGATAAGATGTGCTTCCATTAATCAAAATCGGTGAAAGCAGGGAATAATCGGTGAAATATCCCAATAAAAATAAGCGAAATCAACGTAATCAGAAATGATCAGCGGTTAAAGATCAGTAACCCCGGTATGCTTGCGTTTAATGAAGTTCCGGATATCCAATACAACACCTGCAAAAAAATAAAATATAAGCGGGAAGCCTACCGCCAGGAATGAGGAGTAGATAAAGAAAAGCCTGATCTTGGAGATCGAGATATTAAAGCGTTCGCCAAGGTAGGTGCATACACCAAAAGAGTACCGTTCAAAAAAAGTAAGTATCCGCTGTAGCATGGTGTCAGGCCAGTTTTAGTATCTTATTACCAACGCCGCATTGCAGGCATTTCTTATAATTGCAGTAATTATTTTTTAACTCAAGCAATGCCTGTGATTCAAACGCAGTTTCAATTTTCACTCCTAAGTTAACAAAATCAGCAATAATATTGTTTTTTTCGGCCGGTAAATTTTCTAACAATTTAAGACTACGGCTAATATAATATTGCTGCTGATGCTGCTTGCCGTAACTAAACAGGAACAAGGCCACTGCATTGAGCAGCAAAATATCAACAGAACCATCGCCCATATTTTTCGATGACGGCTTGGATTGTACATCAAACCGGTAATGGTCCTCCCAGTAATCGTTTACTTTGATCTCTGTAAATAAACTACGCAGCGCTTTTACCTCTTTAATTTCTAATATTTTAGATAACAGGTGGTTTGACTGTACGATAAGCGCGGCAAATTGCGCCAGCCTGATGGTTGGAAAGTTTTGGGGCCTTAGCCGCATAAACTTCCACAGGTGGCTTTCTATAGGTTTAAGGTTGTATTTTTTACGCAGATATTCATACTCCTTTTGAAGTTTGAGGGGATAATCATCTTTAAATTCACCCTCTAAAAAGCCTGCCTGCCCAAATATCAAGGCTTCAATTTGCATCGGGCTGTTTTTGTTTTTGGCAAGGATAAGCTGAGGCAGCGATTTAGCCATCAGCTCAAACGGTAGGGCGTTTACTTTAAAACCAAAGTTTGCCGCTAAAAACTGGTAAAAAGTTTCCTCCCAATCGCCTTTATTAAGTGCCAGAGCCGCTGCCACATTTGCCGATCGTTTTTCCATCCGCTCAACCAGCACGCGGGTAAGCCAGTTTTGCATGGTGAGGGCATCCACTGTAGCGATGCCGTTTTCGCAGGGTATAAAACTCTGGTTACCGAAAACCAGCTTATGATATTTGTTATAAAGCTCTTCACTAATACGGTTTTGCAGTTCAAGTGTTGGAACTTTGCGCCCGTTTGGTAAAAACAACTGCATATCGTTACGATAAACCACATGTAATATCACATTATCATAAGCGCCATCATTAGTATGGCCATGCTTTTGCCAGTCGGACGCGGAAAGATGTACTTCTACATTACCTGCCCAAACAGTTTCGCCAATACGGATCCTCGCATTATGAAAATCGGGACCTGAATCTGAATTGTGCAGCCCTGCCGAAAAGATTTCCAGTTCCTCTCCATCTACAGTTTGAAGGTTTTCGCGCTCAAAAAGCCTGAATTTCCAGATGTAATGCAAAAAATCTTCGGTGAAAAGCATGGTTGTGGTTTGGCTGAATGGTTGATAGCGTTATTGTGTGAATAAGTTTTTATTAAAGCAAATATGCCGGTTATTATATTGGTATTGCGCCTCTATTTTAAAATTCCTAATATTACGGAAACCAACAATATCTGCCAAACCTATGAATGAAATAAAATCACCAATACCCCAAACCACGGGCGGACGCATCAAGTCCATCATAGGCGGATCGCTGGGAAATTTGGTTGAATGGTATGACTGGTATGCTTACACTGCCTTTTCCCTTTATTTTTCAGATGCTTTTTTTCCTTCAGATAATCAAACCGTACAGCTTTTAAACACAGCCGGTATTTTTGCCATCGGCTTTTTAATGCGCCCTATAGGCGGTTGGGTAATGGGGACCTTTGCGGATAAGCGCGGCCGTAAAACTGCGCTTACATTTTCTGTATTGCTTATGAGCGTTGGTTCATTGATCATTGCTATAACACCTGGCTACAAAACCATCGGTGTTGCTGCGCCTATACTGCTGGTGTTGGCCCGCATTATCCAGGGCCTGAGCGTAGGAGGGGAGTATGGAACCAGCGCCACTTACCTGAGTGAAATGGCTACAAAAAAGCACCGTGGTTTTTACTCAAGCTTTCAATATGTAACGCTCATTATGGGGCAATTACTGGCATTGGGTGTTTTGGTCTTGCTGCAAAGAGCGTTTTTATCTGAAAAACAATTGCATGACTGGGGTTGGCGCATTCCGTTTGGAATCGGGGCAATACTGGCTGTCACCACTATGTATTTAAGGCGAAGCTTACAGGAATCGGCATCGTTTGATAAAGAAAGTAAAAAAACTGATGCCCTGAATGGCACTATAAAAGCTTTAGCAAAGCACCCTAAAGCTGTTTTTACGGTAATTGGATTAACCATTGGCGGTACACTGGCGTTTTACACCTTTACCACCTATATGCAAAAGTTTTTGGTTAATACGTCCGGCTTCAGTAAGAGCGCCGCTACGCTCATCTCAACCTTAACATTAGCTGTATTTATGGTGATACAACCTTTATTTGGTTTACTGTCGGATAAAGTTGGCCGGAAACCATTACTAATTGGTTTCGGCATATTAGGTACGCTTTGTACAATTCCTATCATGACATTGCTAAGCCATACTAAAGATGTATGGGTTGCATTCGCGCTGATCCTTTGCGCGCTGGTCATTGTAAGCGGCTATACCTCGATCAATGCTGTTGTTAAGGCCGAACTTTTTCCGGCCAATGTGCGCGCCCTGGGCGTAGGTTTCCCTTATGCAATAGCCGTATCCCTCTTTGGCGGCACTGCCGAATATATTGCCCTGTGGTTCAAAAATGAACATCATGCGCAATGGTTTTATTGGTATGTAACTGTTTGTATCGCGCTGTCATTGGTTTTATATATCACCATGAATGATACCCGCAAACATTCAAAAATGGAAGATGAGCAGATTTGAAAATGTGCAGATTACAAATGATATGTAATGTTTGCGTTAGGTGAATATTAAGTTACTTGTAAATCTATTAAAGTGACTTAATGTTCAGGAAATGTATTTCATCCACATAAATAAAAAGTGTTAATTTTGCCCGTTCATTACAAGGGATAACCCTTAAATTTATGACTGACACAAGCAATTTATTTCAACTGGCGGTAACATTACTGCAACAACTAATATCCATTCCATCGTTTAGTAAAGAGGAAGACCGCACCGCCGATCTGATCAACGAATTCCTGCAGTCGCATGGGGTAACCACTCATCGTAAGCTTAACAATATCTGGGCCTGGAATAAACATTTCGACCCGGCTAAAGAAACTATCCTCCTTAACTCACATCATGATACCGTTAAACCCAATTCGGGCTATACACGCGATCCTTACGATGCCAAAATTGAAGATGGTAAATTATATGGCCTTGGTAGTAATGATGCCGGAGGCTGTCTTGTTTCACTTATAGCGGTATTTCTTTATTTTCATGATAAGGGAAACCTGAAATATAATTTCTGCCTGGCGACTACCGCTGAAGAAGAAATTTCAGGCGTAAATGGTCTGGAACTGATTATTCCCGATTTGGGGCAACTATCTTTTGGTATAGTAGGTGAGCCAACCCTGATGCAGTTGGCAATTGCCGAACGGGGTTTAATGGTGTTGGATTGTACCGCTCATGGGCGTGCCGGCCATGCCGCCCGCGAAGAAGGGGAGAACGCTATCTACAAAGCGTTAACAGATATTGAATGGTTCCGTACTTTTAAATTTCCGAAAGAATCAGAAGTTTTTGGGCCGATAAAAATGTCGGTGACTATTATTAATGCCGGCTCACAACACAACGTTGTGCCTGCCAGCTGCGTGTATACCGTTGACGTGCGTGTAACTGATGCTTACCGTAATGAGGAAGTGCTGGAGATTATCCGTGAGCATGTTGCCAGCGATGTGAAACCGCGTTCTATCAGGTTAAAACCATCATCTATCCCTAAAGAACATCCCATAGTTCAGGCTGGTATAGCGCTTGGCCGTACCACCTATGGCTCACCAACAACATCAGATCAATCATTGCTGGATATCCCTTCCATAAAAGTTGGCCCCGGCGATTCCGCACGTTCACATACTGCCGATGAGTTTGTTTATGTAGATGAGATCAGGGAGGGCATTGAGTTGTACATTAAGATGCTGGAGAGTATTAATTAACATTGTCAAAATAAAAATTTACCCATGGCACGTTGTAGAAGCCAGACTTAAGAACTTTTCAAACTTCGTAAGTCTTTCTTCTCTGGCTTTGTCATTGCCTTTCAAAGCCCGCAGGGTTTCAAACCTATGATAACGGGTAACCAACAGCCCGCTTAACCGATTGGTTAAGCGGGCTGTTTCATTATAAGAATAAACTTAATTTACCTGAGTTGAGCATATTTTACTGATTAGTAGGTGTATAGCTAATTGCATGGAGAAACCGAGCGGTAAATTATATGATACAAGGCATTTACTTTTACTAAAAAAATGTAGTTTTAAAATTCGTGAACCAATAAGTTTATATACCCTTATCTTAATGCCCTTAAAACGCTATTGCCGCCTTTCGGCAAAAACATTCTTGCTCATCATCTTATGCTGTATAACCTCCTTTTATGCATCGGCTCAAAAAAAGAACGCGGGGTATAAGTACCATATCCGCAGGGCTGCTTCGGCTATTAATATAGACGGAGTGATGAATGAGCAGGCCTGGATGCAAGCTGATTCGGCGGGAGATTTTTTCATGGTGCTGCCGATGGATACCAGCAAGGCTACTGTTAAAACCGAGGTGCGGATGACCTACGATGATAAAAACCTGTACATCATAGCTATCAATTATAATTCGGTACCGGGGCCTTACATGGTTGAATCGTTAAAACGTGATTTCAGTTTTGTAAAAAATGATAACTTCCTGATTTTCATGGACCCATTTGATGCCCGCACCGATGGCTTTAGTTTTGGTGCCAACGCGGCGGGAGGGCAGTGGGACGGCAGCATGTATGAAGGCGGCAAGGTTGACCTGAGCTGGGATAACCGCTGGTATTCGGCAGTAAAAAATTATCCTGATAAATGGGTTTGGGAAGCATCTATTCCATTTAAGAGTATCCGTTATAAAAAAGGTATAAAGGAATGGGGGATCAACTTTAGCCGTAATGATCTCAAGACTGCCGAAAAATCAAGCTGGACACCCATCCCACGGCAATTCCCTACAGCTTCATTGGCTTATACCGGCACACTTGTTTGGGATGAAGCGCCCCCAACAGCCAGCAGCAACGTATCTATAATCCCATACGCGCTTACGGGTTTATCTAAAGATTATCAGCATAATATCAAAACCGAATATAAACATGAAATAGGAGGGGACGCCAAGATCTCCGTTACACCAGCCCTTAACCTTGATTTAACAGTCAATCCCGATTTTTCGCAGGTTGATGTTGATCAACAGGTGATCAACCTCAACAGATACGAACTTTTCTTCCCTGAAAAACGACAGTTTTTTTTAGAAAATGGTGACCTGTTTGCCAACTTTGGTTATTCTGATATTCGCCCTTTTTTTTCAAGGCGGATAGGCCTCAACGTACCGATTGATTTTGGAGCAAGATTGACCGGTAAATTAGATAAGGACTGGCGTATTGGCGCTATGGATATTCAAACAGGCGGCTCGGGCAGCGCCCAGCAGGCTCCTGAAAACTATGGCATCATTACTCTGCAAAGACGGATCCTTGATCGCTCAAACATCGCTTTCCTATTTGTAAATAAGGACGCTACTGCCAATATTCCCGGCACCAATACCGGATCAACTGCCTATAACCGTAATATAGGCGCAGAGTTTAACCTTGCCTCGCGCAGTAATATCTGGACAGGCAAAGTACTGGCCCTTAAATCATTTACGCCAGGCGTAAGCGGACATGATTACGTGGTATCCGATCATTTCCAATACCTGAGCAAATACTGGACGCTTTATATGCAGGAAGAGTACGTCGGTAAAAATTACAATGCCGAAGTGGGCTATGTTCCCCGTGTTGGTTATGTGAAGTTAAGCCCGCTGTTACTCCGTAATTTTTTTCCTAAGCAAGGTAATATCCTAAGCCATGGCATCCAGCTTACCTCTAATTATTTCTTCGATGAGTCGTTTCACCGTACTGATAATGAAAGTATCCTGTCATATTTGATCACATTCCGTAACCGGGCAACACTGTCGGTGTCCGGTATAAATGATTATGTGCGCCTTCTGAGGCCTTATGATCCAACTAATATCGGTAAAGGTTTATTACCTACCGGCTCTGAGCATAACTGGAACACTATTGATGTGCAGTTTGTATCGAAGCCGCAAAATGTGTTTACCTATTTGCTGGAAGCATCGCACGGTGGGTATTATGATAAGGGCGTACGCAATAGCGTTACAAGTTTAATAGGCTATCGTTTTCAACCTTATGTAAATATTGCTATCAATACCTCCTTCAATGATTTAAGGTTGCCGCAGCCATTTGGCCATAATACGTTCTGGCTGGTAGGGCCAAAAATTGATGTTACCTTCACCAATAGCTTGTATTTTACCACCTATATACAATATAATGAGCAGGTGGATAATATCAACATTAATACCCGCCTGCAATGGCGCTATAAGCCTGCGTCCGACCTGTTTATTGTTTACGGCGATAATACCACGCCATCACCGTATACAGTAAAAAACAGACAGTTAACGTTAAAATGGACGTACTGGTGTAACTTATAATTAGCTGGAGAATAAAGAGTTTTTAAGATTCTGGGTATATACGTCAATTTTAAGTAAAACGCCGGCAGTTAATCTATTTTATACTTTTCGTAAGGGATTTCAAAACTAAAAGTACTTCCTTTGCCCGCATCGCTTTTTACGGTGATATTACCTTTTTGCAATTCAATCAATTGTTTGCAAATGTATAAACCAAGACCTGTACCGGTATTTCCTTTTGCCGAATTGGTTTGGTAATATTTTGAAAACAGGTTAATCTGTTGTTCCTGGCTTATACCGGCTCCTGTATCGCTAATATCAACTGTTAGTCCGCCTTTGCTGTCGGATAATTTTAGCGCTGCTTTGATCTTTACGTTTCCTGTATCGGTATATTTGATAGCATTGCTAACAAGGTTTACGATAATCTGCTTTAACCTGAAACTATCGCCCAAAACTTCAGCTTCCGGATCGCCTTCAAAATGATAATTTAATTCCAATTGTTTTTTATCAGCACTAAATGCCATGCTTTCAATTACTTCTTTTAACGTTTTATCCGGGCAGAATGGGTCATGATGGATCTTGAGTTCGCTGCTTTCCATTTTTGCGGCATCAAGGGTATCGTTGAGCGTTTGCAGTAGCAAATCGGATGATGCCCGCACTGTTCCCAACATTTCTGATTGTTTTGGAGTGAGTACCGTTCGGCTGAAAATGTATAGAAAACCATTTATTGATGTGAGCGGATTACGGATTTCATGGCTCATATGCAGCAGCAGGTCCATTTTTTGTCGTGCTATCATTACGGCTCGTTCGTTCTCCTTCAGCAAAAGCTCTTCAGATCGCCCCAGCTTAATAACAAACACAATCAACAACACTGCAAAAGCCAGAAGCAACAAAAGTGCAACAAGGTAAAGCCTGTTTAGCAAACGTGTTGTTTCCAGGTAACTATTAAAGGCTAAGCCCTTAAAGGCATCGGTCATGCTGTAATTTATATCCTTAATGGTGCTAATTAACTGCTCCATTTTATGGGTAATGCGCATATTGAGGGCAATGAGCTGTCTTTGCGCTTCCTGTAATTTGTGGTTGCTTTGTTGTAATTGCCTGATTTTATTGAGATAGTTGGATTGATCTTTATTGCGGAGTTTTTGCGTAACCGAGTCGACATAAATTCGGGTCCGGTGGTTGATAACAACACCTCCCGAATTGGTTGCATAGGCGTTTTTGTTCTTTATGGCTTCTTTAATTCTTGCAAAAAAACCTTTTCGTTTTACCTGGCCGGGTTGGGTTAAGGTGTCGCTGCTGTTTTGTACCGTACGGCTACTTTTAACGGCAAGTTTATTTTGAACGGTCGCTGTGCTGTAATCTGAATAGGTTGTGAGCAGGGAATCAAAGTCGTGCCGGGCAGAAAGAAGATCGGCAGATAGTTTTACCTTTTGGTTGTGCCATGTATGAAGTTGAGAACGCTGTTCGGCATTTAGTTTGGTAGTGTCATGCTGCATGTTTAACAGGGTATCAATTTCAGCAAAAGCCAGTGAAAGTTTGGCCTGATAAGCCTGAGCCTTAGCAGCGTCAGCATCTACGAGTGAGGATTGAAATAAATCCTCGGCCTGGTGAAGTAAAAGCAGCGCCTGCTGGGGCCTGGAATTATTAAGGTCCATAAGGTGCGAGATCTGTGCCGTATGGGCTAATCTTTCTGTGATCTTGTCTCTTACAAAAAGGGCAGCGATAACTAAAATTATGGTAAAGGCTAAAAAAGCAAGCAGTATCTTTCTTGATAAAACGTTCATATAGTTATTTTCATCAGTGTTCCGGCTGGTGTCAATCTGAAATTGATACCGTTGTTGCTAATGGTTTTGAAGAACAATGATAATGATAAAAATAATATAATCACCGATGGACATCACGTTTGACTGTCAGTGCCTTTTGGTGCAGGGGTAAATATTTAACCTATATTTTAATGAATGATTTTCGCTTATGTTAAATGTATGGGATATTATATAAAAGAGGGATCGCTGTTTTAACCATAAGTTATGAAGTAAAGACAAGGTAATTTTTCAATGCTGGTTGTGGATGGCCAAAATTATAGATGTTAAGCGTAAATGTTATACCATCTACGCCATATATTAGTAACCTGATATTTACCATGAGATATTTTACAATAAAATGCCTGTTACTTTTAAGTCCGTTTCTGATATGCAACGTATTAAAAGCTCAAAATAAACTTGTTGAATATTTAGCTCCATCCGGAAGGTGTGTTTCTCCGGGCAATCGAACCTATTATATCGATCCTGTTAAGGGCAATGATGGCAACACCGGGTTAACCAGTTTAAAGCCATGGAAAACATTTAAAGGTATCAACCGGCTTATTTTGTCGCCGGGCGATGTTGTCGAAATACTATCGCCGGGAGGGTTTTTCGAAACGTTGTCAATTATGGCCCACGGAACGAAAGACAGGCCGGTAAAGATCTGGTTTGCCCCCGGGTGGTATGATTTTTTTCCGGACGGCGCTTACAAAGCCCAATTGCAGATTTCCAATACCAACGATGTTCCTTACGGATTAAAAGCAATTGCATTAATGCTTGATAGTAGCAGGTTTGTCAATATTGACGGTGCCGGCGCAACAGTAAACCTTCGCGGAAAAATGATCGAAACGTATATCAATAACAGTCATCATATTAAATTGAACGATTTGAGTTTTGATTACCAGCGTCCAACGGTTTCCGAGTTCAGCGTGGTAACAACGACATCAAAATATGCCGATGCCGCGGTTAATACCGAATACAAATTCAGTATTAAAGATAGTACATTAACATGGCTTGGGGAAGGCTGGAGTTATCAGCCCGGATCATACTGGCAGGTGCATGACCATGCCACCAATGAATTATCGAGAATGGAAATCCCTCAGGTGGGGCTCCGCTATGAAGCCACAGGAGAGCATAGCCTGAGAATATTTTTCAAGAACAATCCGGGCTTTAAAAAAGGCTTAACCTATCAAAATCGTGATGTCACCCGTGATTGTGCCGGTTTTTTCATACAAAAAAGCAGCAATATCAATTTAAACAACATCCGTATTTACTTTATGCATGGCATGGGAATAGTAAGCCAGTTTAGCAAGAATCTAAGTTTCAATCATGTTGTAGTAAAGGCTAAAGATGGTCGCACGTGTGCTGCCTGGGCAGATATTCTGCATTTTTCGGGTTGTAGTGGCAAAATTGAAATTGGAGGCTCATACCTGTCGGCAGCAAATGACGATGCAATTAATGTGCATGGCACTTTTCTTAAAATAACAGAAAAACTTTCCGCAACTCAGGTCAAAGTAAGGTTCATGCATGATCAAACTTACGGATTTGATGCTTTTGCGGTTAATGACAGTATTGGTCTTGTTCACCCGGCGAACCTGCTTACCTATCAAAATAATAAGGTGTCGAAAGTTGAGAAGCTGAATAACAGGGAATTTTTGCTAAATTTTAGCAACCCGATGCATAATGATATGCAAACAGGCGATGTGGTGGAGAACATTACAGCCACGCCACAGGTATGGATCCATCACAATACCATTGAAAAGATCCCGACAAGGGGTATCCTGGTTACCACTCCCAGGAAAGTAATAATTGAAAACAATATCATTAACCGGACCCACAACAGCGCAATCATGATCAATGACGATGCGTCAAGCTGGTATGAATCAGGAGCGGTAAAAGATGTTAGTATTAAAAACAATACGTTTTATAAATGTGGAGGGCCGGTTATAGCCTTGTCACCGGAAAACAGAGTGAAATCAACAGCTCGGGTTCATTCCGGAATCCAGGTAATCTGTAATAAAATAACTTTAAAGGACGATCAGTTTTTTGAAGCTTCAAGTACATCCGGAATTAAAGTTACAGGGAATAAAATAACCACAACTGGTAGTATTAAAAATATTGATCAGTTGATAAGTTTAAAAGACTGTCAGGACACCAGGGTTTATAACAATCAGCTAACAAAGCAAAAAGAGTAATTGAAAGATGAACAGGTGCCAACAGAATGGTAGTTTACTTGACAGCGAGTACCGGGTAGATTACTCCTCCAAACTTTGATGGAGCTTGTGCCAGTTTTGTGACTTTATAACCTAAGTGGATAAACTCGACCTCTAACTTTTGAAATGATATATATGCGGGTTTGTTTTCACTATTACAAACAAGAAAAGCTTTGCAATTGCAAAGCTTTTCTTGTTTGTATATCTTTTGACACTCCTCTTTTAGGGGAGCCGAGAGGCTAAAACGGAGGCTCATCATCTATGTCGTCCATTCTTGAAGGACGTATAATGAAGTTACTCTGCTTTTCAAAATCCTGTGAAGGGGCAAGGCCTGCGAAAGCGTTACCTGCCGGAGGAGGGAAGCCATCCATACCTTCTTCAAGATTTGCGAACTTAACATATTTGCCCACAAATTTAAGTCGAACAGTACCTGTTTCACCATTACGGTGCTTGGCTATGATTACCTCGCCTACACCCTGGGTAGGGTTACCGTCCTCGTCTTCGGTCAGGCCGTAATATTCGGGACGATAAAGGAACAATACCATGTCGGCGTCCTGCTCAATAGCGCCCGATTCACGTAAGTCTGAAAGCATTGGCCTTTTTGAGTTGCCCGGCCGGCTTTCAACCGCACGGCTTAACTGCGAAAGTGCGATAACCGGTACGTTGAGCTCCTTGGCAACCGACTTTAAAGCACGTGAAATACTGCTGATCTCTTGCTCACGGTTACCCCCGCCACCTTTGCCTTCAGCTTTGCCATGCATCAGCTGCAGGTAGTCGATAATGATAAGCTGGATATCATATTGCGATTTTAAACGACGACATTTTGCCCTGAACTCAAAGATGTTTAGGGCAGGTGTATCATCAATGATGAACGTTGCTTTTTCAAGCCTGCCAATTTTAGAGTGTACCTGCTGCCATTCCCATTCTTCAAGCGTGCCTTTACGGATTTTTTCCTGCTCAATTTCTGCTTCGCCGGCTATCAAACGGTTAACTAACTGTACAGACGACATCTCCAGCGAAAATACCACAACTGGCTTGTCAAAATCAACGGCTGCATTACGGGCACAGCTTAATACAAAAGCTGTTTTTCCCATCGCCGGACGTGCCGCAATGATCACCAGATCTGATTTTTGCCAACCTGACGTCATCCGGTCAAGGTTGGTAAAGCCAGAGGCAACACCTGTTAAGCCATCCTTTTTATCCTTCAGGGCTTCAATATCGCGCAGGGCCTCATGAACAAGATCGTCCATATTACGGGCATCTCGGCGTAAATTGCTCTGAGCTATTTCAAATAGATTTTTTTCGGCCATATCCAGCAGGTCGAATACATCGGCGGTATCCTCATATGCATTGTTGATCACCTCTGTAGAAATGCGGATCAGTTCGCGCTGGATAAATTTTTGAATGATAATGCGCGAATGGAATTCGATATTGGCGGCCGATGCAACGCGGCTTGTAAGTTCAGTGATATAGTAGGCACCGCCAACCATTTCAAGCTCACCCAGCCTGCGCAATTCGGCAGTCACGGTAAGGATATCTACAGGCTGTGTTTTTTCAAACAAGATTTTTATTGCAGAAAAAATCTTTTGATGATTGGTTTGATAAAAAACTTCGGGTTTTAAAACATCTATAACAGATGAAAGGGCGTCTTTCTCCAGCATAAGGGCACCTAAAACGGCTTCCTCCAAATCCGTAGCCTGTGGCTGCAATTTTCCGCCTGCAATGAATGGCGTAGGATTTGGGATCCGGCTGCGGCGTTCAAAAGTATTCGGCTTGTTATACTGGTTGTTATTCTCAAAACTCATAAGGGTACAAAAATATACAAAAAATGCTTCGACAGGCAAAGGAAACACCTAACATAGTGTATCGGCATTTTAAAATAATCATACACAGGGTGATAATTTTAAGGTTTTTAATAAACACCTCAATGTTGATAACTTTTTAACGAAATTTGGGCTGGTTGATTTTCAGCTAATTGAGCCAATGTTAATAAAGTTTTGAAGTGTTGATAGCATCTGCACTCAAACCTCGGTAAACCCAAAAGGGTTATCAGTTCAATAACGGCTTAATCAATTAATATAGCTACTTTTGCCAAAATTTAAATTATAAAATGGCATTTAATTCAAGGCCTCAACGCGAAAGCAATCAAATGGTTTTTGGTATCAGGGCGGTAGTAGAAGCGATCCGTTCGGGTAAAGAGATTGAGGCGTTATTTATACAGCGAGGCATAGGCGGCGGCCTGATACAGGAGCTTAAAGAACTGATGAACGAATATCAGATAACTGCACAGCAGGTCCCGGTTGAAAAACTAAACCGCATTACCCAGAAAAATCACCAGGGAGTTATAGCTGTGATTTCGCCTATTGTTTATCAAAAGATAGAGAACATTATTCCGGAAATATTTGAGAGGGGGGAAACTCCATTAATTTTAGTTTTAGACAGCATTACTGATGTAAGGAACATGGGTGCCATTGCCCGTACTGCCGAATGTGCCGGTGTGCATGCCATCGTGATCCCAGCCAGAGGTTCGGCGCAGATAAATCCTGATGCCATTAAAACATCGGCCGGCGCATTATACAAAATCCCTGTTTGCCGGCATGATAATTTTATGCAAACTGTACGCTTCCTCCAGGAATCGGGCTTGCAACTGGTTTGTTGCACCGAAAAAACACAGGACAATATTTACACTCCGGATTATACCGTGCCTACGGCCATCGTTATGGGATCGGAAGAAGACGGAATCCGTAACGAGATCATCCGGATCTCCGACCACCTGGCCAAGATTCCTATGTTCGGCGAAATTGAATCGTTGAATGTATCGGTATCAACCGGGGTGATTTTGTATGAGGCAGTGAGGCAGAGAACCCCCCCCGCCCCCTAAAGGGGGTGCTTACTTACGGCTGGTTTTTATCTGTCGTATTAAACTTAAAAGTATTTAAACAAGAAAAGCTTTGCCGTGGCAAAGCTTTTCTTGTTTAGCATTACAGCTAAAGAGTGATTGTAAGTAGGTACCCCCTTTAGGGGGCGGAGGGGGCTAAATATACTTCGCTCCAAATTTACTTTTTACATCAGCCACAACCTGCTTGATGTTTTGTTCCTGGTCGCGGGGGCAAATGAGCAGGGAGTTGTTTGATTCTACCACGATATAATCATGCAGGCCCTGCAATATTACCAGTTTTTCGCCCGGCACGTTTACCATGCAGTTTGAAGAATCATACATGATCACTTTTTCGGCGGGGATAACGGCATTGCCTACATAATCCTTTTCGGCAAGGTCATATATTGATGCCCAGGTACCCAGATCGCTCCACCCAAAATCCGAAGGTAATACATACACATTATCTGCTTTTTCCATAATGCCATAATCTATCGAGATATTAACGCATTGCTGGTAAGCCTTGTGTATATAAGACTTTTCATCGTCCGAGTTATAAACCGGTTTTGCATCAGCAAAGATCTCATGCATTTCGGGCAGATACTGATTAAAGGCCTTAACAATAGTTTTGGCCGACCAAACAAAGATGCCGGCATTCCATAAAAAGTCGCCGCTTTGAATAAAGGTTTTAGCTATTTCAAGAGTTGGTTTTTCGGTAAAGGTTTTTACCTTATGAAACTCATCATTGATAACGTTATCAGTGTATTGGATATATCCGTAACCGGTATCGGGCCTTGATGGTTTAATACCCAGGGTTATCAGGTAATCATTTGAAGCAGCGGTCTGCAATGATTTTTCGATAGCGGCAACAAAAGCATCTTCATCCAGGATCTGCTGATCGGAAGGGGCTACAACAATAGCGGCATCGGGGTTAAGGCTTTCAATTTTAAAACAGCCATAGGCAACACAAGGTGCTGTATTACGCATTACCGGTTCGGTAAGGATCTGCTGATCCTCCATATCGGGCAATTGTTGTTTTACAAGTTTGGTGTAGTTTTCGTTAGTAACAACGTAAATATTTTCTTTGGGGCAAACTTTCAGGAAGCGTTCGTAGGTGTTTTGTATTAAGGTTTTACCGGTACCAAGTATATCTATAAACTGTTTGGGGTGCGATGTACGGCTTATCGGCCAAAAGCGGCTTCCAATCCCTCCAGCCATAATTATCGCATAATAGTTTTTATTCATGAGCAAGTAAAGAATTTTAATTTGGTATATCGACCGTAAAAATGTGTAATAATTTGTTAATTATCCATTAAGTGTAGCTAAATAATTTAACGGTGGGCATAACCACAAATTTGTCTGGTTCTTTAAATGAACAAGGAATGAAATTGTTTTTCATCTAATCATCATTTTTGCACAAAATTTAAAAGTAAATCCATCGTTTATTTAGAAAATTTTGTTACTTTAAACTTTTAAATACAATTTAAGAATTTGTTAAAATAATGATAGAAACAAAGAAATCGCTATTTGACAATCTCCAGAATTTTTTCGGGTTTGATAATTTTAAGGGAGAACAGGAAGCGATAATAACCAACATCCTGGCCGGTAATGATACATTCGTTATTATGCCTACCGGTGGCGGCAAATCGATGTGTTATCAGTTACCAGCTTTGATGAGCGATGGCACGGCAATCGTAATTTCACCATTGATAGCCCTGATGAAAAATCAGGTAGATCAGCTCAGGGCGTTTGGAGGATCAGATAGTATAGCCCATTTTTTAAATTCATCACTTACAAAATCAGAGATAGGCAAGGTTAAGGAAGATGTACTTGCGGGGAAAACCAAGTTATTATACGTGGCACCCGAATCGTTAACCAAGCAGGAAAATATTGATTTCTTACGCCTTAACCACGTTTCATTCGTGGCGGTAGATGAAGCGCATTGCATTTCGGAGTGGGGGCATGATTTCAGGCCCGAATACCGTAAAATACGCCAGGTGATCAGTAACATAGGCGAAAATATCCCCATAATTGCTCTAACAGCTACAGCTACCCCAAAAGTTCAGCAGGATATTCAAAAAAACCTGCAAATGAATAACGCAACCGTGTTTAAATCGTCATTTAACCGGGGTAACCTGTTTTACGAAGTTAGGGCCAAGCGTAATGTTATCAAAGAGATTGTAAAATTTGTAAAACAAAACCAGGGCAAATCGGGAATTGTGTATTGCCTTAGCCGCAAAAAGGTTGAGGAAGTAGCCGAGGCGTTGAACCTTAACGGGGTAAGGGCATTGCCCTATCATGCAGGGCTTGATCCTAAAGTGCGTGCAGAAACGCAGGACAAATTCCTGATGGAAGATGTTGATGTTATTGTTGCTACGATCGCATTCGGTATGGGTATTGATAAACCCGATGTTCGCTACGTTATACACCATGATGTGCCTAAAAGTATGGAAGGTTACTACCAGGAAACAGGAAGGGCCGGGCGTGACGGAGGAGAAGGTGTTTGCGTGGCTTTTTATTCGGAGAAGGACATTGATAAGCTTCAGAAATTTATGAAAGACAAGCCTGTTTCAGAACGTGAAATAGGTACTCAGATACTTAAGGAAGTTATCGATTATTGCGAGTCGTCGGTTTGTCGCCGTAAACAATTATTGCATTATTTTGGCGAAAACTTTAATGAAGCAGGCTGTAATAACATGTGCGATAATTGCTGTACCCATAAAGAACATTTTGATGGGGAGGAGCACCTGCACAGGGCATTAAGTTTGATTAAGCATATTGGCGAAAAGTTTGACGACCACCATATTCTCAGCATATTAATGGGTGAGGAAAATGCTCAGATCAAAAATTATGAGCACGATCAGCTTGACTATTACGGCTCGGGCAAAGAACAAGGTAAAAATCTTTGGAACTCGCTTTTAAGGCAGGCGTTACTCAACAATTACATTTCAAAAGACATTGATCAATACGGGCTTTTAAGGCTCACCAAAAGTGGCATTGGCTTTATTGAGAATCCGCACAGTATCCGTTTTGTTTTGAATAAGGTAATGGAGGCTGCTGACGATGACAACGATGACGACGGACCAAAACAAAGCGGCGGTGCACTTGATACCCAGTTGCTGCAAATGCTTAAAGAGCTTCGTAAAAAGCTGGCCAAACAAAAAGGATTGCCACCGTTTGTAATATTCCAGGATCCTTCGTTAGAAGAGATGTGCACCCATTATCCGATCAACACCGAAGAGCTTAAGCAAATTTCGGGTGTTGGTGCAGGCAAGGCGCTAAAATTTGGTAAACCTTTTACGGATTTGATCCAGAAATATGTAGAGGATAACGATATTGACCGGCCAATTGATATGGTGATCAAGAGTGCTGCCAATAAATCGGCGCTTAAAGTGTTCATTATCCAAAATATCGACAGGCATTTAAACCTTGATGATATTGCTGCTTCAAAAGGTCTTACTTATGAGGAGATCCTGAAAGAAGTTGAAACTATCGTTAACTCAGGAACCAAGCTCAATCTGAACTACTATATTGATGAGGTGATTGACGAAGATAAGCAGGAAGAAGTATTTGATTATTTCCGCACTGCAGAAGCCGACTCTATTGATGAAGCCTTAGCTGAACTGGGCAGTGATGATTACACCCGTGAAGAGGTGCAGTTAATGCGTATCAAATTCATGTCGGAGTTGGGGAATTAGTTGCTGAAAAGTTCTGATAAAGAAAGCCTTTAGATTCAATTCTAAAGGCTTTTTGCTTTTCCCCTGATTACTGCTGTTGGCTTTAATTTTATTTAGTTATGATCATAAATTCCGTACGCCTGTTCTTTGCCCTGTCTTCCTCTGTTGTATTGGATGCTATCGGTTGCGTTTCACCGTATCCTTTGTAAACAAGGCGGGTAGGGGCAATTCCTTTCGACACGAGATATTGATAAACAGACTTTGCCCTGTTTTCAGATAAGGTTTGGTTACCCTGGTGATTACCTGTATTATCTGTATGACCTGAGATCTCAATACGGGTAGTTGAGTTTACCCCTAAAAATTCAATGAGCTTGGCAAGTTCGGCTTTTGATTCCTTTTCAAGGTCAAACTTATTGGTATCGAAGAAAATATTTTTAAGGATTACCTTATTGCCAATTTCAATGGGTGATAACAGTGCCACAATGTTAAACGGGCTTTTAATCTTATAATTTTTAAGCGAAAAGTTTTCGGAATAAAACAGATATCCGCTTTTTGAAATATTAAGCGCATAGTTTTTGCCCGACGTTAGTGTGGCTAAAAAGTCCCCCTGTTCATCGTCACTGTAATCCTGGTAAACCGGAAAATTACTTTCCAGGTCAATAATCTCAATAGCAGCTTCAAGGGGGGCTTTCGTCTTTACGTCTTTAACAAAACCTTTAACATACGTTACTAAATGGGGCCGCAACTTTACAGGCAGCTCGAACTTATAAATATCATAACCGCCCAAACCCTTTAAATTATCCGATGAAAAGAAAGCATAATCTCCGGCGGCAGTTAATGATAAGCCGCCCTCATCACCACTGGTATTGATAGGATATCCAAGGTTTTCGGGTTTTTGCCATTTACCGTCTTTATCCATGCGGCTAACAAACAGGTCCTTGCTGCCTAAACCCGGCCAGCCATCGCTGCTAAAATAAAGTGTACTGTCATCAGGGTGAATAAACGGTGATAATTCATTGTAGGGGGTATTAATATTGGGGCCCAGGTTTTCAGGTTCGCCCCAGCCTTTTTCACCCAGCGTGCTTTTCCAAATGTCATATCCGCCATAACCGCCTTTACGGTTGCTTACAAAATAAAGCGTGCGGCCATCGGCATTTATCGAGGGTTGAGATTCCCAGCCCGACGTATTTACCGGTGGGTTCAGGTCAACAGGTTTCCCCCAGTCATTTCCCCGTTTTTGAGCGATATAAATATCACAACGGCCTAAACCGTCGGGGCGATTGCATCCCGTGAAAAACAGGTATTTACCATCCTGCGATATGGATTGCGCACCTTCGTTATATTTTTCAGTATTAATTTGGTTGCTTAAATAAGTGGCAGTATTCCACTTGCCATTTATCATTTCGCTTTTATAAAAATCTTCGTTGTTATTGATCTTTCGGGTAAATATCAACGTGCCTTCGTCGGCTGTAGCAACCGGGAGGTACTCGTCATTGGCAGTGTTTATTTCAGGGCCGATATTTATAGGTTTAAATGGCACAGGATGTGTCATCGCCTGGATGCTGAATTTGGCATCGGCAAGCAGTTTTTTTGCGTAGGTATTGTTTTGAGGGCTGATATCAGGGTAAGTAAGGTATTTTTCGAGATGTTGCTGAGCCTGTGCGTAGCTTGCATCGTGGATTTCCATTTCAGCGGCTTTGAGGTACACCCCCCTGTTAAATTCCGGACTAAGTGAAATTACTTTAGCGTATTGCTCAACAGCTGGCTTGTACATGCGCTTCATTCGGTACAGGTCGGCGAGTAATAACCGCGCTTCTATAAACTTTGAATCTTCGCTAATAGCTTTAAGCGAGTTTTGAATCGCCTCATCATAAAGATGTTCATCAAGGTTTTGATAAGCGGTAGCAAAATATTTTACAGCTTCTTTATTGGATGACGAATACCGGGTTTGCTGCTGGGCGCCAAGCAAAGCAGGTAAACACAATGCAAGCACCAATAATACTGCAATTTTCATTTGTAACTTAGGATAATTAATACCGTAAGTTACAAAGATTATGGAATATTCAGATACTTATGTGTTTGTAGTGAAATTTCCCACTGCGGGTTTTCTTTTACATAATCCACAATCAGCGGGGTCATTTCTTTGGATTTTGACCATTCGGGCTGCAGGTAAAGCTTACAGTCGGGCGATACCATTTTGGCGTGATATTCGGCCCATTCAAAATCGGATTTATTGAAAACGATCACTTTTAACTCGTGGGCACATTCGGCCACGTTTGGCGTAGGCGCTTTGAATTTTTTGGGTGAAAGGCAAATCCAGTCCCAATCGCCTGAAAGCGGATACGCACCTGAAGTTTCAATAAATGTTTTTATTCCCTTTTCGTGCAGGTTGTGGGTCAAATAATCAAGGTTGTAAATAAGCGGCTCGCCGCCGGTAACCACAACAGCTTTTGCAGGATGAAGGGCGGCGTTGCTCACAATTGTATCAGCCGCGGTAAGGGGATGCAACTCGGCATCCCAACTTTCTTTAACATCACACCAATGGCAACCTACATCACAGCCGCCAAGGCGAATAAAATATGCGGCTTTGCCCGTATTGTACCCTTCCCCCTGTATCGTATAAAACTCTTCCATTAAAGGAAGCAGCGTGCCGTCGTCTGGTATTTGGTGTGCCATAGTTATTTGAGGGTGCAAAGGTACTGAAATATAGGCGAAAGCTAAAAGGTGAAAGCCAAAAGGTTACACTAATATGGAAGTACCTTAATAAGGCGAAAGGTAAAAGGCCAAAGGTGAAAGGTCTTGGCTTTATCATCAAAGTACATTATAAAAAAAATAAAAGTACACGCTAAAATACCTTTTGCCTTTCACCTTTATCCTTTTGCCTTTTTTTATTTTCATTTATAATTGTTATAATTACTTTAATTTTAAGATAACCAATTAAATCCCTTTTCGTAAAATGCAATAACTGTATCGTTAACGCTTAATTTATATCCGGAGATGAAAAAGCTTTACCTTCCTTTATTTTTAATGGCAGTGCTTTGTTTTAGTTCATGTGTAGATATTGAAGAGCATTACGATTTTAAAAGCGACGGAACCTGTAAAGTTGCCTACGCCTTTGATATGAGTAGGGCAGTATCGGTATTGGTTAATTTGATGTCTGATTCGGTTAAGGAAACGCCTCAATTTAGTTTGGTTAAGGACACTACGCTTAACTTTTATAGTGCTATACCCGACAGTGCGCAGCAGAAACTAAAAACTGAAGAAGTTGAAATGGCCAAAAGCAGTGAGCTAACGGTGAATATGAACCTTAAAAAGAGTGTTATGAAAGTAACACTTAATCATACCGCCAAAAATGCAGCAGACCTGCAATATTATTTGCAAAATGTATCAAAAATTGCACTTAATACCCAGATAAGCGCTATCACCACCACCGATAAAACGAATAAGCCATTCGATGCGCGGCAAATGGTAGGAGGGCAGGACTACTACTCGTATGATATAACTCCTCATAAATTTTACCGCATCATTGATAAAGCTAAGTTTAACGCTTTTTTAAAGAAAACCCAGGCTACTTTTATGATGGCAAAGGCGATGCTGATCGACATGCCCTATAAGGTGATCCTGAGATTTGCTCATCCTGTAAAGAAGATCAATAATTCAAAGGCAATGCTCTCGGCCGACAGGAGGGAAGTTACGCTTGTTACCAGCATGGACGAGGTAATTAAAAATCCAAATGTGATGAATCTGAAAATTGATTTTTAAAATCGGTTGGCTCAATAAGATTCAGAAATGTTAGCGTAATGTTAGATTTTGAAATTTGCAGTGCATAACTTGTACTCATGAAATCTGACCTTGACCAAGTTATCGAATATTTTGAAGGTGAAAAACTTGCTCTTACATCTTCAATAAATAATTATCTTTTAGAAAAAGATTATCTGTATGCTCACTATCAACAGGAGGAGTTGTGGCGAATTGACAGGCAATTATCTCATTTGCATTATTTAAAGGATCCATTATATTTTAAAAAGCAAGAACTTGAAAGATTGAGGGACATGTTTAACAAATTTCCTGAGGATGACCGTGTAAGGTTCAGCTTCGGACGTAGAATAACTGAAAAGGAAGGTGAGATAAAAATAAGTGAGTCGAAAAGGTATTATTTTAATGATACTCAAGTACTTGACGATGCTTTATTTAATTTATACGAAGGGAAGTTTAAGAAATTCAAGCTCTGTCTAAATAAGCCAAGCGATCTATATATGTATTTTGAATTGAGTGCTGGAAACATGCTAAATATTTTCATGAGTTCGCAAGAGATAATGGAAATGTATGGATATGATAAAGAGAATTATGATGACGAAGACAACGAACGGGAGCTTTTTATCTTAAAAAAGATGGGATTTGAAAAAGTGGGCGAGTCAGAGTGGATCGTTTATTTTTTTGATATGAATGATTTTAAGGATGCTACGGCAGTGAAAATATTATTATCGCGTATCGCATATGAGGTTTTTGGTTTATTACAAGGAAGCGAGTATCTCCAAGCTTCGCTCGAATATATTTCATAAGTTGGTCAAATGAAGTGGCATAGAATTGAACTAAGTTCGGATATCAGTAACCCATTTATTAAAAAGACTAAGGCAGGCAGCAAGAATATTTGCCTCGTAAATTTTGAAAGTAAGCTTTATGCAGTATCGGCTAAATGTCCTCATGCCGGAGCTGATTTAAGCGAAGGCCTGTGCGTGAGGAAGCTGATAGTTTGTCCATATCATCGCTATACTTATAATCTTGAAACAGGAAAAGGTGGCGAAGGGCAAAATGATTTTATTGAAACTTATCCTGTGGAAGTAAGGGAGGATGGAGTGTACGTTGGCGTAGCCTCTATTTGGGATAAGTTGAGAGGATTTAAGTGAGGGGTTGATTAAGTGAATGGAAAAAAGGAACCATTCACTTAATCAACCCAATAAACTACTCACTATTTATAAACCTCTTTATTAGCCGAAGCCAATGTGTTTTTAAGCAAACCGACAATGGTCATCAAGCCTACGCCGCCCGGTACAGGGGTAATCCATGATGATTTTGGTGCTACGTTTTCAAAATCAACATCGCCGTAAAGTTTAAAGCCCGATTTTGTTGTAGTTGAGGTTTCGCGGTTCATACCCACATCAACAACTACTACACCATCTTTAACCATATCGGCCGTAATGAAATTCTTTTTACCGATAGCTACGATCAGTATGTCTGCATCGAGGGTGAATTTTTTGATATCGGGTGTACGGCTGTGGCAAATGGTTACCGTACAGTTGCCCGGCGTAGTGTTGCGTGCCATGAGGATACTCATTGGCGAGCCAACGATATTACTGCGGCCAACAACCACGCAATGTTTACCGGCAGTTTCAATGCCGTATTCTTTAAGCATTAAGGTAATGCCATAAGGAGTTGCCGGTATAAACGATGGTAAATTACGCTGCATACGGCCCAGATTAACCGGGTGAAAGCCATCAACATCTTTACGATGATCTATACGCTCGGTTACTTTTTCAGGATCGATATGTTTTGGTAAAGGAAGCTGTACAATAATGCCATCTATATCAACATCAGCATTGAGCTCTTCAACCTTTTTCAATAATTCATCTTCGGTAACGTCATCTTCATAACGTACCAGCGATGATTTGAAGCCAACTTTTTCGCAATTTTTCATTTTGCTGGCTACGTAAGTTTCGCTACCGCCATCGTGGCCAACCAGCACTGCCACCAAATGTGGTTTGCGGCCAGTTTTTTCTAATATTTTAGCTGCTTCTTCAGCTATTTCAACCTTAAGTTTTTCTGAAACGTATTTTCCGTCTAAAAGCTGCATTATTAAATGTGTTTAACCAAGTGATCAGGCAACGGAGGCAAACTTAAATTTGCCGGCTCTGATTTTACTCGTACTTTTATAAAAGGCCTGTTATCCAGGGATAGTTTTAATCCGTGATTTTGATTGATCTTGTTAATGATACTTTCAATAGTTTCTGTTTTATTGTTCAAGAGCATTTCAAATATAATTTTATTTGAATCTGCGTCTTTATTGAAAGCATCAATGTAATATTTCGGTACGCCGGCATCGTACACAATCCATTTGCCATAAACAAAGTCTCCTAAATGAATATGTTTAACAAATCCGGTTGCTGTAAGATATGTAACTAACCTGTACAGAATATATTAATTTATTCACTCTCGCTCCCCTTCAAAGGAATTAAGAGATTAATCCAACTTCAAAACTGCCATGAACGCCGACTGCGGTATCTCTACGTTACCAACCTGGCGCATGCGTTTTTTACCTTGCTTCTGTTTCTCCAACAGTTTACGTTTACGAGAGATATCACCACCATAACATTTGGCGGTTACGTCTTTACGTAAGGCTTTCACCGTTTCGCGGGCAATGATCTTGGCGCCGATAGACGCCTGGATAATGATCTCGAACTGTTGACGTGGTAAAAGCTCTTTTAATTTCTCGCAGATCTTTTTGCCGAAGTCGTATGAGTTGCCACGGAAAATCAACGATGAAAGGGCGTCAACCGGCTCGCTGTTTAGGCGAATGTCGAGTTTAACTAAATCTGACTGGCGATAACCTATCTGGTGATAATCAAATGAAGCATATCCTTTTGAAATGGTTTTTAACTTGTCGTAAAAGTCAAATACAATTTCGCCCATTGGCATCTCGAAGATCAGCTCAACACGCTCCGATGTAAGATATGATTGATTAGTGATGGTGCCGCGTTTCTGAATACAAAGCGACATTACCGGGCCAACAAATTCCGATTTGGTGATGATAGTAGCCTTGATGTAAGGCTCTTCCACAAAATCAATTTTTGATGGATCCGGCAGATCTGAAGGGTTATTTACAGTGAACGAGTCGCCTTTTGTAGTATGGGCCAGGTATGACACGTTGGGCACGGTAGTGATCACTGTCATGTTAAACTCACGCTCCAAGCGCTCCTGGATGATTTCCATATGCAGCATGCCCAAGAAACCGCAACGGAAACCAAAGCCTAAAGCCGCTGATGATTCCGGTTCAAAAACCAACGATGCATCATTGAGCTGTAATTTAGCCATTGACTCACGAAGTTCTTCATAATCTTCGGTATCAACAGGATAAATACCTGCGAATACCATTGGTTTTACCTCTTCAAAACCTTGTATACCTTCTTCGCAAGGGCGGTCAACATGGGTAATGGTGTCACCAACCTTAACCTCTTTTGCTTCTTTTATACCTGATATGATATAACCTACGTCGCCGGTTTTGATTACGTCTTTAGCTAACGGGCGCAATTTAAGTGTGCCAACTTCATCAGCAAGATATTGCTTCTCGGTAGCTACGAATTTTACTTTGTCGCCTTTTCGGATCTCACCGTTTACAACTTTAAAATAAGCTATAATACCACGGAACGAGTTAAAAACCGAATCAAAGATCAGGGCCTGCAGCGGAGCTTTAGGATCACCTACCGGAGCGGGCACACGCTCAACAATGGCGCGTAAAATATCATGAACACCCATGCCTGTTTTGCCCGAGGCGGCAAGGATCTCCTCGCGTTTGCAACCAATCAGGTCAACTATCTGGTCTTTTACTTCCTCGGGCATAGCGCCGGGAAGGTCCATTTTATTCAGGATCGGAATAATTTCCAAGTCGTTCTCTAAAGCCAGATAGAGGTTTGAAATGGTTTGTGCCTGGATACCCTGTGCAGCGTCCACTATCAGTAAAGCGCCTTCACAGGCAGCAATTGAACGGGATACTTCATATGAAAAATCCACGTGACCGGGGGTATCGATCAGGTTGAGCACATATTTTTGACCATCAAGCACATAGTCCATTTGTATGGCATGGCTTTTTATGGTGATACCGCGTTCGCGTTCCAGATCCATATCGTCAAGCAATTGTGCCTGCGATTCGCGCTGCGTTATGGTGTTAGTATACTCTAATAACCTATCGGCAAGTGTGCTCTTACCGTGGTCGATGTGTGCTATGATACAAAAATTACGAATGTGCTCCATTGAACCGCAAAAATAGCTTTTTAGGATGATAATTTGGTATTGAGTTTTTAATTGGCTTTTTATTTCTTTAACACTATAGTAACTCAAATAAACAAGCGGTTAAATTAAAGCAAAAATGAAAGAATACGCCATACCAGATAGTGTTTTCTTTTACCCTAACATAGCCGAGAAATAAAGCGAATGGGATTAACCAGAACAAGGAAACGAAGTTGAGGTGAATAATACCAAACAAGAAAGCTGAAATGAAAACAGCCTGCCCGGTATCGGCAATATTTAACAACGATTGCAGCAGATATCCCCGAAAGCCAAGTTCTTCAAACAAAGCCGGAGTTATCGCAGTGAAAAATATAATCAAATAGGCAGCGCCAGGCATGCCGGCAAAAATGGAGTAATAGTAATAGTCTCGCGAGAAGATGATAATATTGATCCAACTTGAAATGTAATGGATCAGCAGGTTGCTGGCCATTGCAATCGATCCATAAGCAGCTAACTTTTGCCATGAAAATGAAGGCCAGCGGAGCTGTTTTTTATAATCATTCCAGTTATAGGTAAAAAACAATACCGCGGTTCCGGCACCGATAATTTCAACTACCAGGAACCAGCCAACTGTTTTAAAGTAGTCAACAAACGACGACAATGCACATACCACGATGTAAACCCCATAAAACAAAGCAGCTTGCTTAAGCAATTGCCAGTTATGGGCGGTCTCATCGATTGCCGTATCCTCTTGCCGGTAGCCGCAGTTGCTGCAAAACTTTACGTTGACGGCGTTTGATGCACCACATTGTATGCAATGTACTGCTTCCGTTGCTTGGTGTTGTTCGGACAGCAAAAGACTAAGCTATATGTTTTTCTTTCCTGATTTTTTCTATTTCCATTGCCGATTTAATGCCTTTGATCATATAGCCAATAATCACTATTTTTATGATGATACCCCTGGCAATAGATATAGGATCAACTATGGCGTTTAACAACTGGACAATCACATACAGCGACAAGCCTGATATGAGACAGGCTAAGGGTTTCTTTTTGCTGTAAGCGCCCAAAACCAAGAACATAGCCGCCATTATTAAATCGGTTATGACTACAGCTACTACATCTTCTTCATCTTTATGCATGAAAAAATAAACCAGGCCGCTCAAAATAAAAACTCCTGCCAGGTAATATAATGTTGTACCCGCCTGTTTAAGCGTTTTATTATAGGTAAACATGTCTATTTCTTCAACCTGCCGTTCTGAAATAAATATGTTTTGTTCGGCTTCAGTCCCCTTTAGCGGATAGCCACATTGGGTGCAAAAGGTGTCTTCGGGCTTTGCTTGCGTGTTGCAGTGTGCGCAGTTTTCTGTTAATTGAACAGCTGCAGGAATTTGATTCTCCATTTAATTTTGTGATAAGGACTTAAATATTACACGAATATAATTATTGCAATTTAATTGTGTGCTAAAACAAATAATTTAGCCTGGTAAGATTTGATGATTTTATTATCGCCTATGTTTAAAAACTTCATCCCCGATATTTTATTAAGTTATATTCAAAGTAAACTCAATATTAAAATCATTAATGTTAATGCAGTGAGCGGTGGTGATATAAACGATGTCTACCATTTGCAATGCGACGATCACAGTTATTTATTGAAAGTAAATGACAGGTATAAGTTCCCCAATATGTTTGCGAAAGAGCAGCAGGGGTTGAAGGCTATTCGCCAAACTAATGCAATTGCAGTTCCTGAGTTTGTTTTGCAGGGAGAGTTAGGCAATGATAGTTACCTTGTTTTAGAGTGGATAAATGTTGGTTCTGCTAATGCGCCTGCTTCTTCTAAGTTGGGAATGCAGCTTGCTCAAATGCATAAAAAAACCAATACCCGATTTGGTTTTTATATTGACAATTATATGGGTTCGCTAATTCAAACTAATAATTGGTATGCTACGTGGAGCGATTTTTTTATTGAACAGCGGTTGCAGCCGATGGTTGAAATGGCGGTAGACAAAAAGGAACTCTCCCGGACCGATATTCACCAGTTTGATCAGCTTTATAAAAAGCTCCCAGGTTTATTTACAGAAGAACCACCCGCATTGTTGCACGGAGACCTTTGGGGAGGCAATTACTTGATTGATACCCGTGGCAAACCTTACCTGATCGATCCGGCGGTTAGTTATGGCAATCGTGAGTTTGATATTGCGATGACCACGCTTTTCGGTGGTTTTGACCGCGCTTTTTATGAGGCTTATAACCAGGAATTTCCGTTACGGCCTGGCTGGCAACAGCGTCTTAAACTTTGGAACCTTTATCCGCTGTTGGTTCACGTAAACCAGTTTGGCGGTATGTACGCCAAACTGGTAAAGGATAATCTTTCGGCATTTATTTAGTTTGTGCCCTGTACAAAGACTGGTGTTTCGGTTACTTTAACAGTAAGTTTCCCGTTAGCTGTTTTTAGGGTTGTTTTAACAACATTACCGGCACCTGTTTTTAGTGTATAAACATTTGCTTTAGCTGTACCAAGGTTAAGTGTATATGTACTTGTACGTGCCTGATAATCAGGGATGGTTAATATGTACATGCTTTGTGATCCCGATAGATATTTATCAACCAGTGGATCGGCATTAATGGTACTTGTGTAGGTGTAGTTACCCATTAATTTTGATGTTTGCAATATAAAATCGGCAGCAGGCCTGCGTTTGCCATTTTCGGCTAAACCCGATGTAGCATATTGAACAGCAACATTAGGAGCATCGTCAAAAAGCTGGTAATAAAATACACGTTGTATACCATGCCTGATGTAAAGAAGCGAAGTTCTTAAAATCCAATCTGCCTGGGTGTTTTTCGATGTCTTTTGCCCTACATCTAAAGCTCTCTGATAGCTTCCCTTGTTTATATCGTAGCCAGACTCGGTTACCCAAACAGGGATTGGTTTAACAAAAGAATTTGCATACTGAACAAACGAATCAGCAATTTGCCCCGCCATCGACAATTCCGGCGGCAGGCCAAACGTGGCAGGCTGATGTGTTAAAATATTACCGTTATTGTTGTAATAGTGGTAGTTAATAATATCAAAACACAGATTGATACTGCCGTTGGCCCTGTAACCACGGTTGATGCGGCACCACTCTACCATTTTCTTTACAAAATTTATGTCGGCTGTAGCTAATCCACCCATTACCACTTTCATATTAGGATCAGCATTTTTTACACCGGCATTTTTTCCTAACTTCCCCTTGTTGCCATCATAAAAGGCCGACATGTTAGCTGCATATTCTTCAGCGGTTTGTTGTGTTGCCGATCCTTTCCACCATTTATCGCGCTCATTATCACACTCTACGTAAGTTATAAGGCCCATGCCCACTTTTACCTGGTTAGGCGAGTCATCTGCCCATCGCATGCTGGTGTCAACTTTTATCAATGCCTTGTTAATATTAGTATTATAGCCATACCTGGCGGCAAATTGAAAGGCCATGTGCGCCTGGTCAATATAGCTTGCCGGATCAGCCTTACTTAAGCCATAAATAAGCGGCGCATTTTCAAGATCCCGCATATTGTTAGGATAAGTATTAACCAACCATGGCGGACAATTTTTTATATCTGCCAAAACCAATATGCCTTCCTGTTTGCAACGGCTATAAATGAGATCATAGTTCCAGTTGTCTTTATGAGTGGGGTTGAAGGTATAGCTGCCTTTAGTGCTTTCCATCCGGGCCCAGCCTAAATAATGCCTTACTGCACTGAATGACTTGATAAGGTTCATGTTGGTTTCGTAAATGGCTCCTTTTTGCTCCGGATTGGCGGGATCCTGCAAAAAATTCCATTCATACGCGTTTATGCCAAACATGTTTTTAAGCGGAATATTTGAACTCGTAGCTGAAATTGTGTGAATAGATTTAATAGTTGTAATGCCTTCTGAGCTTTTTTGCGGCCTGCAGCGATTAAATGAAAAAGTAAATAACGATAACATTAACAGTATCTTATGGTTAATTAACAGCTTCATTCTTTGAGTGGTCTTTAGCGGGTAAAGTAAAATTAATCCGGGCAGATAAAAAGACTTCTCCGATAAATTCCATCGTTTACAAACAACAACCGGTTAACTTTTTGTGAAGGCTTTCCAATAAAATTTAACTTATTATAAACTGGGATAATTTAGTTTTTAACGAATGGGTTACCGCGCAGGTTACGATTTATTGTTATTGTAAAGGGGAAAGGTTGTCCGGCTCGTTCAAATAAACAGTGCAAATAAAAAGCCCGGAACACGCCGGGCTTTAAAATATAAGTTTTAAGGTTTATTTCACTCTTACATAAGTTTCAATGATCTCATGATCAACCTTAAGGCTGTCTATCTTCTCAATTCCTTTTTGAGTTAGGGTGTCATTTTTCATAGTGAGCTTAAATTTGAAATCCCTGTTTTCCCAATCGCGGGCATCGCAATAAGCCAGGTGCTCGGTATAATCATCGCCGGATAGGGTATAAGTGCCCGCGCCCGATGAATAAACCGGTTTGGCTGTTTTGCCGTGTACCAGGTCATGCGTAAAGAAGGCGAAGTTAGTGGCGTTAAACATCTTAAACATTTCCTGGTCTTTGGGAGGGGTGGTTACTGTAGTATCGCCCTTCATAATGCTTTTACTTGATATCAGATGCCAGGTCCCGTCAAGCTTACCGGCCGGTTCGGTTGTTTCTGTAGTTGCCTTTGGCTGGTTACCGCATGAGCATAGGGCGAACAGTAAAAAAGATGCTAAGTAATAGGTTTTCATGGTGTTAATAAAGGTTATTGAGATACAATAATAACATAAAAAAAGCACCGGCTATCATATTTGCCGATGCTTTTTAAAATAATTTCAAAAGTTTATTTTATTCGCCGCGTTTAAGGCCAAATTTTTCAATTTTACTGTACAAGTGACTGCGTTGAATATCGATATCATCAGCAGTTTTTGACACATTCCAGTTGTTTTTCTCCAGCTTGAATTTGATGTATTCACGCTCGGCGAAGTCCTTATATTCCTGGAAGTTATTGAACTGATCAAAATCTGTTTGCGGGGCAGGAGCGGCTGTGCTGCCAGTGCCGACTGCTGCCGGTGCAGATGGGTTTGCAAACGCTCTAACATCGTTATCTGTAATAACTTTATCACTTAGGATGATCAAGCGCTCAACCATGTTGCGGAGTTCACGGATATTACCGGTCCATGGCAGGGCTTTAAGGGCCTCAAGTGCAGCATCAGAGATCTTTTTAACCGGCATGCCATATTCATTGCAAATCTCATCCAAAAAGCTTTGAGTTAACAGCGGGATGTCGTCTTTGCGTTCAATAAGCGGTGGTACGTGGATTAGTATTACACTTAGGCGGTGATACAAGTCCATACGGAAATTACCGGCTTCAATTTCTTTTAGCAGGTCCTTGTTGGTTGCCGCTACTACACGTACATCAACGTCAATTTCCTTTTCGCCACCTACGCGCGTAATCTTATTTTCCTGTAAGGCACGCAAAACTTTAGCCTGGGCCGACTGGCTCATATCACCTATCTCATCCAAAAATAACGTTCCTCCATTTGCCGATTCAAACTTGCCAATACGTTGTTTGATGGCGGATGTAAATGAGCCTTTCTCGTGGCCAAATAGCTCACTCTCAATTAATTCTGAAGGGATTGCAGCACAGTTTACCTCGATAATGGGTGCGGCTGAACGATTTGATTTTTCGTGGAGCCAGCGTGCAACCAGCTCTTTTCCACTACCATTGGCGCCTGTAACCAATACACGGGCATCGGTTGGGGCCACCCGGTCAATAGTTTCTTTTATTTTGAGGATAGCCTGCGATTCGCCTAAAATGGGGCGTACTTTTGATACTTTACGTTTAAGTACCTTAGCTTCAACAACAAGGCTTCCCCTATCAAGCGCGTTACGAACGGTAATAAGCAGGCGGTTAAGGTCAGGTGGTTTTGAAATAAAGTCAAACGCGCCTTTTTTGCTGGCCTCAACAGCGGTTTCAACCGTGCCGTGGCCTGATATCATAATAAAAGGTAGATCGGGCTTAATAGCGAGGCCTTCGGTAAGTACCTCCATACCATCCATGCGGTTCATTTTAATGTCGCACAGTACCAGGTCATAGTCTTTTTTTTCAATTAACTGAAGGCCGTCAACGCCGTTATCTACATCTTCAACCTCGTAATCTTCATACTCTAAAATCTCGCGAAGCGTGTTACGAATAGACCGTTCATCATCAATTATTAAAATTTTAGCCATGTTTTGTAATTATGTACCGATATGTAATTGTTGTTTGCTAATATATGGGTTTGTATAGAAAAACAAACACTTTTAATGTGCTATAAAGGTTTAAGGCGGATAAATGTTTGCAGGGTTGTAAAAATTTATTAAAAATAAATTGGTGTAAATAAAGAAACCCCTCGCTTTACAGCAAGGGGTTATACAGCAGCAAACCTATAAGCCGGGTTCTGTTTTGCCTTGTTAAAGGGCAACTTCTATCATTTATCTGGCCCTGTTATCACTAACAGGTTTAAACAACCTACCCATCCTAACGATTAGCCCTTGGGCTAATACGGGAGCGAGCAACTCCGCTTTCAGGACCTATTTGGTTTTTCAACTCCTGAGGTTTACCGTCATATCCGGTCGCCCGGTTACGCCGTGAGCTCTTACCTCACGTTTTCACCCTTACCCACCTAAGCGGGCGGTATTTTCTCTGTGGCACTTTGCTGTCGCCGGCTGCCGGCGCCTTCCCGTTAGGAAGCAGGATGCTCTGTGTTGCCCGGACTTTCCTCCGCCAAACAAGCTGGCAGCGATAGAACGTTTTGCGGTTGTAAAGATAGGGAAATTAGTTTAGTTCATGGTTGATGGTTCATAGATCATAGCAAAAGCTTGTAGTTCATGGTTCATAGCTTAGGGTATTTATCATAAACTATGAACCATGACCTATCATCTATGAACAAAAACTATTGACAATTTTTCAAATCATCCTGAACCTGTTGCAATGTAACAGTTCTCATTTTATTACCAAAGGAATTGGTAACGTAAGTAAGAACTTTAGCAATTTCAAGAGGGGCTATATCATCAGGCTGCATTTGGTCGTCAAAAGAGCGGCCTGCTACGGTTATTTTTCCCTTAAGGCCATTTTTGATAAAGCAGGCAAGTTTTCTCTTATTATTTTTTAAATAAATTGAATCTGTTAATGGAGGAATAAGTGCCGATAAACCTTGTCCTTTATCGCCATGGCAATTTTGACAATGCTGCTGGTAAACAAGGCTCCCGCCCGAGTAATAGCGTTTAAACTCAATTTGATCATCGCTTTGGCATGATGCGCCAACTACAACTAACAAAATGGCTATAATGCCTATTACCTTTAATTTCATTTGGCGGCAATTTGGTCAGGTTCGGCTTTCAGGGTTTTGATATCGGCAATCAGTTTGGTTACTTCTGCCGGATCTGTTCCTTCGTAAGTACCGCGAAGGCGTTTCTGTTTATCTATTAAAATAAAGAAGCCATCATGAATGTATTCGCCTTTGGGATTTTTTTCGGATACACTTTGCAGGTAGCTTTTGGCAATTTTATAAGTATCGCCTTTTTCACCATGTAGCAACCACCAGGTATTGCCCGCAATCCCTAATTTATCCGCATAGCGTTTTAATACAGGCACGGTATCATATTTGGGATCGATGGTATGCGAAATGATCCTGAAGTTATCATCATTCTTAAACTCCTTGTATACATTGAGCATATTTCGGTGCATCACCGGGCAAATAGAAGGGCAGGTGGTGAAAAAAAAGTCGGCTACATAAATTTTTCCATCCAGGTTTTTCTGAGTGATGGTATCAGCATACTGGTTTACAAACTTGAAGGGTGAGATAGTGGCGTACTCAGTATCTGTTACTGTTTTGCCATTAACCGTTTTAGTTACCGGAGTTTTATAACCCAATATGGGAAGGGCGGTTTTAGTATTTGATTTGCAGGCATTGAAAAGTATTAATATCACAATGCCTATCCACAATTTCCTCATTTTTTTGCCGGTATTTGAGTTATATATTTAGTTGAGCCGGTAACAGCTACATTTATTTGCGTATCTATTTTGCTGATAAGCTTCTTTTGAACTTCAAGATAGTCCATAATTTCCTGGTGCGATTTGCCTTTATTTTCCGCATCAAATTTATGCATCCAGTCGCTCATGGCATTATCGGCATCATCCACCAGTTTTAAATACACTTTTGCTGTGTCTTTATTGATATTTGGGGCATTGTTTTTTACAAGGCTGTCCAGTAGCATCTTATTTTTCATCAATTGCTCGTCATTGGCCATTACTTTATCATGTACGGCAATTACCCGGTTCAAAAGATCTTTTTCCTGTTTTTTAGTGTCGGTACAACCTAATAGCAGGGCAACGCCCGCGGCTGCGAATAGATGTTTTTTCATGGTTTTTGATGCGTGATAAAACTTGGCAAATATGCTAAATGTTTAGCTGTTTAACACTCTTAAATAATAACTATAGTCTGTAACAGGTAAAGTTTTTGTACCCGAAAACTTTAGCTGTTGCCCAATTTGGGCCCTGGTATGTGTACCATGATTAAGAACCTGCGTAATAATATCGCCAAGTTGGTTTTCAAAATAGTCGCCGGTAAAGCTATGATACGGAATTATGTTATTCAGATCTTCCTCATCGATTTCGTTTAAAAATGTGACCCATGCTTCATAACGCTCCGGTACCTGTTTTTTGCATTGCTCAATTGTAACATTTTCGGGCCATGTGTTAGGCAGAGAAGAAGGGATAAGTTTGCATCTTTCGAGCCATGCCTGTTCGGCGGCCAGCAGATGGCCCATCAGTTTAAGCGTTACCTCCGGCGAACCGTTTGCTTCCATTGTCTGTATCAACTGCTGATTGGCAAACAGGTTATAACCAAACATTTTTATAAAGTGTGTTTTCATAGGGTTTGTAAATTAATGGCTAATGTATTAAAGCAATTTTGTATATTTATGAAAATGCTGGTTAACAATTAAATAACATAGTTGTCACATTCAGCAAACATCTGCTTGTTACCTTTATTTTTAAAGTTAAATAACATAAGGGCATGAAATTCATTATCAATATTTCGAAACTGCTGATCAATTTCCGTCAGTGGATTATGCTTAAAAGTATGCGTTCGTCGTTCATACATTAAGTTATCACTTATAATTCTTCATTTATAAATATAATTGCACTTTTGGGCTTTTGTAGCTCAAATTAATGGAACTTACTGACCAGGAAATACATTTAAGCAAAGATCTTTTTGGTGCCGACTTTGAATGGGGCGTTTCAACTGCTGCTTTTCAGGTAGAAGGATCTCATGATGCCGATGGAAAAGGACTATCTGTGTGGGATGTTTTTACCACAAAAAAAGGAAAGATCCTGAATGGCGACCATGCACAAACCGCTTGCGATTTTTATAATTTGTATGAGCGTGATATCGACCTCATAAAAGAACTTAATATTCCCAATTTTCGTTTTTCTATATCCTGGACCCGTATTTTGCCCGAAGGCACCGGGAAAATTAACCAGGCCGGCATTGATTATTATAACCGGGTAATTAACTACTGCCTTAAGCAAGGTGTTGAACCCTGGTTAACTGTTTATCACTGGGACCTTCCGCATGTGCTTGAAGTTAAAGGCGGCTGGACAAATCGTGAAGCAATAACCTGGTTTAGTGAGTTTATCACTATCTGTGCTCAAAACTTTGGCGATAGGGTAAAACATTGGATGGTAATGAACGAGCCTGTAGTTTTTACGGGAGCCGGCTATTTTTTTGGCATCCATGCGCCGGGACGCAGTGGTATGAAAAACTTTGTACCCGCCATACATCACGTTACCATGAGTATTGCTGAAGGTGGCAGGATCCTGCGAAGATTGCTGTCCTCAACAACGCAAATAGGTACCACATTTTCGTGTTCGCAAATAGAGCCTTATACCGATAAACCCAGGGATATAGCTGCCGCCGTTCGTGCCGACGCGCTGATCAATCGGCTATATATTGAACCTTTGTTGGGCATGGGTTACCCAATAAAAGACCTGCCTGCGCTTAACGACCTGAAAAAGTATTTTTACCCCGGCGACGAGGATAAGCTGAGATTTGATTTTGATTTTATCGGCATACAGAATTACACCCGCGAAATTGTAAAATATTCTTTTTTTACGCCCTATATCAAAGCAAGTATGGTCAAAGCCGAAAAGAGGGGCGTTGATCTTACAGTTATGCGCTGGGAGGTTTACCCGCCTTCTATTTACCATATGATCAAAAAATATGATGCATATCCTAATGTTAAAAAGATTATCGTTACGGAAAATGGATCAGCTTTTCCCGACGAGGTTACTGATGGTGAAGTAAATGACCCCAAAAGATTAAAGTATTTAAAGGATTACATAGCACAGGTGTTAAAGGCAAAAAATGAAGGCTGTAAGGTTAATGGCTATTTTGTGTGGACCCTCACCGACAATTTTGAATGGGCCGAAGGTTATCATCCGCGTTTTGGGCTGATCCATGTTGATCATGCAACCCAGCAGCGCACGGTTAAAGCATCCGGCAGGTGGTATGCTGGATTTTTGAAATAAGCTGTTAGTTTTTAGGGAGCGTGAAATTAAAAGACGTGCCATTTTCGGTATCGCTCTCAAACCAGATACGGCCGTTATGATCTTCAATAATTTGCTTACAGATGGAAAGGCCAAGGCCAAATGATTTTTCGCCCGCAGTTCCGGGCCGTTTGGCATCTGTAAACATGTTAAACACCTGGTTTTTTAGCTTTTCGGGAATCCCTATACCGTGATCTTTTACTGAAATCTGGATTTCGTTTTCCAAATCAATGGCCATAACCAAAATAGCCGATCCTTCCGGACTGAATTTAATAGCATTACTGATCAGATTGCTGATCACCCGCCATATTTTTTCACGGCTAATGTAAATTTCGAGTGGTGAATTTAACAGGAAAGTATTGATAATCTGCTGCTTTTCAGCGGCCTTAAAACGCATCAACTCAACACTATTGCTCAATAAGGAATTAACTTCAACCGCTTCTTTATGTAATATAGCCGAAGCGGATTCAGTGGCTTCCAGAATTTCATTGATTAGTTCAATGGAGTTAAATGAAGTTTCCCGGATAATATTTAGCAGCTCTTTTTGTTCGTCGCTGTAATTTTCCTCTGTCATTACGCTGGTAAGCGAGGCTATTCCGCCTATAGGGTTGCGCAGATCATGTGCAACAGTGCGTAAAATCCGGTCCTTTTCCTGGTTATTGAGTTTTAAATCACGGAGGGCGCTTTCAAGGTGGTGGTTTTGATGGTTTATCTGGTTATTAAGGCTTCCAAGTGTTTTAATGTTCTTTTTTGATTTTTGCCAGTTTAAAAATACCAGGGAAATGATAATAATGAGCATCAGGGCAAAAACAACAGTTACTCTCAGATAAATATGCTGCAATTCATTGTTTTTTTTAAGGTTATTAAACTCGTTATCTTTTTCAAGGCTTTTAACCTGTTCTGCAACGTCGGCTTCTTTTAGTTTTTTGTTTTCATTTACTATGATGTCCTTAAGCTCATCGTATTGCTTATAGTGCGTCATTGCCTGCTGATGATTATTCTGCTTCTCGAAATAATTTGACATCAATAAGTGCCAGTTTTGTTTGGTTTCCCGACTTTGAACACTATCAAACTGGAGGCTGATAATATTGAGGAGGTTTAATAAAGAGTCATTTAAGTTTTGCCGATCGTATATAGATGCAAGTTTTAATTCGGAGTGTTGAGCGTCATTATTATCGTTTCCTTTGCGCAGATTGATAGCTATACTTTTTCTAAGCAGGCTTTTAGCCTTGTTATAATCTTTTTGCCTGATACTTATATCAGCCATATTGCCATATACAACGCCCTTGGATACTTCCCCCATTTGAGGCCTGTCTTTAAACCTTGCAGTGTTATCATTAATGTAATCAAGGGCCTTGTTGTAAAAATACATGGCACTATCATTCATCAACATTTTACTGTAGCTTAAACCTATATTATTCAATAATTCCTGCCTGCGATAAAAATAATTGAAGTTCCCTTCGCATGACCTGGTTTCATCAAAGCTTTCCTTAAAATATTCTGCGGCCCGGCTGTAATGTTCCTGCTTATATAGTATCATGCCCATGCGATAGCTATAATCACCCATGGTACATTCATCAAGGTTATTATTGGCAATTACTTTCCCTTCGTAAAAATAACCGTAAGCTTCGTTGTAACGATGTTCGTCAAATAACACGTCTCCTTTGGCAAGATGAGCCTGTCCATATTCACTGGTAAATTTTAGCTTCTTCTCCGGCGTATCGAAAACATTGAGCATACTGTCGGCGTACAGCAACGCCATTTTTCGATCGGCCTTTATATGCGAAGCATAATTGTAGATAAAATAATAGTAATTATAAACTTGTTTGAAGCTAAGGTTGCTTGAATGACGGAAAGCTGAATCAAGATAATTTACTGCTGCTTTATGATGCCCATTATCATACATTATAGTTGCAGTGTCAACGGCTTTATTATATGCTGAAGACGAAAGAAAGCCCTTTGACTGTTGCCCGCATGAAGTGGTTATCAGCAAAAAGCAAACAAAAAGCAAACAACCCTGTATATTATCGGTTAGCCATATTTGCCTGAAGCTTGTGTATATAAACATCAATATTAAATTATGCGAGGTTTAGAGTTAGTTGTAAAACAAGGGTAATCTATAAAAAAAATAAAAATGACCAGGCCGTTTTACCAATTTTTTTATCTATTTATCATCCGTTCAAAGTAAATTGGTTTGGAATAACTGATATATTAAGATGCCTGGGCCGGAAGATAGACATAAAAACTTGAACCATTATTTGATTCACTTTTTAGCCAGATCCTGCCGCTATGTTTTTCAACTATTTGACGGCAGATGGAAAGCCCGAGGCCAAATGATTTTTCGCCGTCGGTGCCAGGCCGTTTAGCTTCGGTAAACATATTAAACACCTGTTGCTGTAATTTATCAGGGATACCTATACCGTAATCTTTAACACATATTTCAACGCCTTGATGTTTTTGGTTTACAATTACATAAATAACGGCACCTTTGGGACTAAACTTTATGGCATTACTGATAAGGTTGCTGATAACCCGCCATATTTTTTCCCTGTTTATCAATATTTCAGTAGGTGTATCCAATAAGCTAAGCATGATATCCTGGTCTTTTTCGGCTGCCTTAAACCGCAGCAGATCAACACTTTTATTAATGAGGCTGTTAATTTCAACCCATTCTTTATTAAAAGTCATATTGGCAGTATTTGCCGCCTCTAAAATTTCATTAATGAGTTCGAGGGAATTATAGGAAGTTTCTTTTATAAGGTTGATCAGGTCTGTTTGTTCTTCATCACGTGCATCATCAACCATTGAGGCCGATAACGATGCTATTCCTCCGAGCGGATTGCGGAGGTCATGTGCTACAGCCCGTAGAATTCGGTCTTTTTCCCGGCTCCCCCGGTTTACTTCTTCAAGTGTGTTTTCTAATTCCGTTTTTTGCAGCTTAATTTGGTCATTTAGTGTTTTTATAGCTACGATATCTCTTTTTGACCTTTTAAGGTTACGAAAAACAAGGAAGATAATGATCACTGCCATCACTGAAAAAAGCACAGCAAGGTAAATGTATATCAATTGCAGTTTATTGTGGCTTTTAAGGTCTTCTATCTGATTTTCTTTATCAAAATTGGCCTGTTGTTGATTAATATCCGTCCGTTTTAACGATGAAGTCCTTTTTGTTGCCGAATCTTTCAATGATGAATAGTTTTTTAAATACAACAAGCTATTCTGGTAATCTTTTTTTTGCAGGTAATAAGTACTCATTAACTCATTCCAGTTGGTTTCAGCGTCATCATTTTTGATAGTATCGAGCTGGGCGCGGAGTCTTTTCAGCAGTTCAAAAAGGTCGTTTGGTTTATTGGTTATTAAATATAGCCGGGCAAGTTTTATTTCGGTTAATTCGGCGTCGCGGTTGTCATAACCTTGTTTTAAATTAATGGCGATACTTTTTTTCAGTAATTCGTGTGCCTGGTTATAATTATGGGTTAATAAAGCCAGATCGCCCTGGTTGCCGTATACCACACCTCTTGCAACTTCAAGCAGCTTTGCTCTTTCGGCAAACCTGGAACTATTTTCATTGATATAAACAAGCGCTTTATTTAAATAAAAGCTTGAGCTGTCAATATCGCCACTGTTTTTATAGCTCTCGCCAATATTATCCAAAAGCTCTTGTCGCTGGTAAAAGGCGCGAAAATCATCGGTATAGGCATAGCTTTGCCTGTGGCTGATCTTGAAATAATTGGCTGCTTCTCTAAAATGTCCCTGTTTAAACATGATCATCCCCATCCGGTAGGTGTATTCGGCCAGGATGGCATCGTCAATGGCGTTTTTGCCGATAGAGTAACCCTTGTAAAAATACCTGTAAGCCTGATCATACCTTACCAGGGCTGAATAGGCGTCCCCGGTAGCGAAATCAGCTTCGGCAGTTAATTTAATATGCTGATCCGGGGTAACACTTTCGGTAGCCACAGCCCGCATCGTATCAGCATAAAGCATGGCTTTTTTAGGGTCATGCAGCCCTTTTAAATTGTAAAGAAAATGGAAAGCATAAAAACGGAACCTGTCGCTTACAAACGGGTTTTTTATAGTATGGTAAGCTGAGTCAAGGTACTGAATGCCCTTATGTGGTTGAGACCTTTCGCCATTATACAGGTTTACCGTATCAAATAGTGTTTTAAACTGCCTGGAGTAACCACCCGTATCATTGATGCTATTTTGGCAGGAATTAAATACCAATAAAAAAGCCAGGGCCAGCCAAATTAAATGGTTGACCAGCAGTTTGTTTAAACTAACTGGGCTATCAGGGGTTGACAACATTAAGTGGTTACACAACAAATATAACGCTCATAATTATAATGAGCAATATTTATGCGCATGAATAATACCGGCGCTGCTAAAAGTCAAGGTATATTGATTATCCATTACTTAAAAGCATCGAGTCCGGTTACATCCATACCGGTAATAAGGAGGTGGATATCATGCGTACCTTCATAAGTTATTACCGATTCAAGGTTCATCATGTGCCGCATAATAGGATACTCGCCGGTAATGCCCATACCGCCGAGCATTTGCCGGGCTTCACGGGCTATAGTAATGGCCGTTTCAACGCTGTTTCGCTTAGCCATTGATATTTGGGCAGGAGTAGCCCTGTTTTCGTTTTTAAGTACCCCAAGGCGCCAAACTAACAACTGTCCTTTGGTAATTTCAGTTATCATTTCGGCCAGTTTTTTTTGCTGAAGCTGAAACCCGGCTATCGGCCGGCCAAACTGCTCACGTTCTTTAGTGTAACGGAGGGCTGTGTCGTAACAATCCATCGCGGCGCCTAATGCACCCCAGGCAATGCCATAACGTGCCTGGTTTAAACAACCCAAGGGGCCTTTTATACCAGCTACGTTGGGCAGCAGGTTCTCTTTGGGGACTTTAACATGATCAAAAACAAGCTCACCTGTTGCCGATGCCCTTAACGACCATTTATTATGGGTTGTAGGTGTGGTGAAACCTTCCATGCCGCGCTCAACTATCAGCCCGCGAATTTTACCAGCTTCATCCTTAGCCCAAACAACTGCAATATCAGCAAAAGGCGAATTGGAGATCCACATTTTAGCGCCGTTAAGGATATAATGGTCGCCGGCATCTTTAATGTTGGTGGTCATGCCACCAGGGTTTGAGCCATGATCGGGTTCTGTAAGGCCAAAGCAACCCATTAATTCGCCGCTCGCCAGCTTAGGCAGATATTTTTTACGCTGTTCTTCACTGCCGTAGGCATAAATAGGATACATCACCAGCGACCCCTGAACCGATGCTGTTGAACGGATGCCCGAATCGCCCCGCTCTAATTCCTGCATGATAATGCCGTAAGCAGTATAATCTAAGCCCGCTCCGCCATATTCTATCGGTATGGTAGGCCCAAAAGCTCCTATTTCGGCAAGCCCCTTTAACAGCTGTGAAGGGAATTCAGCTTTTTGAGCGTACTCTTCAATAATAGGGCTCAATTCCTTCTTTACCCAATCACGAACTGATGAGCGGATCAACTTATGCTCATCGGTTAGTAACTCATCTAATAAATAATAATCGGGGGCTTCGTACAGATCTGTTTTGGCCATAATATTATAGTTGGTGGGCAAATATAAAGCATTTATCGCCGGTAAAAGCAAGTCGAAAAGGCCGTTTTTTGATGTGTGAAGCCACTTTATGGTAAAAAGCAGGTTTAAACGGTTTAAAGCATGTTTTTGATTGCAAAATATTTTTTGAGGTGCTGGAAATCAGCTGAAATAAAAATATTTTGAAAAGTCTTTCTATAGAGAATGAGATTTAGAGAGGGCTTTTTTTTATTTTTGGCCATGATCAATATAGCCTTGCAGGGCGCGGAGTTTTTCGCGTACCATGGATTTTATCCCGAAGAACAAAAAATAGGTTGCCGTTTTTTAGTTGATGTGAATGTTGGTTTTGTGCCTCCAGGCGATTTGCTGGAAGATAATCTAAGTAAAACTGTTGATTATGAACGTGTGTATATTATAACATGCGAAGAGATGAAACATCCACGTAAATTGATTGAAACCGTTGGACAGGCAATTATCGATCGTATAAAAAAGAAATACCCGTTTGTTGAAAGTATTGAGGTTACCATTAAAAAACTTACTCCGCCCTTAAGCGGTAAGGTAGCGCATTCGGCTGTTATTATAAATTACAAGAAATCCTGATCATGGAATTCAATAAGATATCGGCTCAACTATTAGAGGCCATAACCACAATTGTTGGCACCGGTAATGTTTTAACCGGCCATGAAAGCCTCGAAAAGTACAGCCATGACGAAACCGAAGACCTTGTTTATTATCCGGAAGTAGTAGCCCGCCCGCAAAGTCCCGAAGAGGTTGCTGCATTGTTGAAAATCTGTAACGAAAACCTGATTCCGGTAACACCGCGTGGAGCAGGTACTGGTTTAAGCGGTGGCGCCCTGCCGGTTAATGGCGGTTTGCTGATAGCCATGGAACGTTTTAATAAAATCCTTGAAATTGATGAACAAAACCTGCAGGCCACTGTCGAGCCCGGCGTTATAACCGAAGAGTTCATGAACGCAGTGGCTGCAAAAGGCTTGTTATACCCTGTTGACCCGGCCAGTAAAGGCAGTTGCTTTATTGGAGGCAACGTATCCCATGGTTCAGGCGGGCCGCGCGTTGTTAAATATGGTACCATCAGGGAGTATGTGTTGAACTTACAGGTTGTTTTAACATCGGGCGAGATCATATGGACGGGTGCAAACACCCTTAAATATGCATCGGGTTATAATTTAACCCAATTGATGATTGGTTCGGAGGGCACTCTTGGCATTGTTACCAAAATTGTGGTAAAGCTTATTCCTGCTCCAACTTTAGATGCTTTGATGCTGGCCTCATTCCCAACCAATGAAATGGCTTGCGCAGCTGTTTCGGCTATATTCAGGGCAGGGATCATCCCGTCTGCACTGGAATTTATGGAACGAAGAGGAGTGGAGTGGGTTAAGGAGCATGATGATATTGCTTTTGATTTGCAGGATGGTATTGAAGCGTTTTTATTGATTGAAGTAGATGGTACCAACCAGGACGTGATTTTTACCGATTGTGAAAAAATAAATGCAGTGCTTGAAGAGTTTGACTGCCGCGACGTGTTGTTTGCCGATTCGACTGCTCAAAAAGAAGAACTCTGGCGTTTAAGGCGTACCATGGCCGTATCGGTGAAATCAAACTCGGTTTATAAAGAGGAAGATACCGTTGTGCCGCGTGCCGCACTGCCACAATTAATTAAAGGAATAAAAGAAACGGGTGCTAAATACGGCTTTGAATCAGTTTGTTATGGCCATGCAGGCGATGGGAACCTACATGTAAATATCATTAAAGCTAACATGAGCGATGAAGATTGGAATAATAAGCTCAAATCCGGTATCCAGGAGATATTTGAATTAACCGTATTGCTTGGCGGCACCTTGTCGGGTGAGCACGGAATTGGCCTGGTGCAAAAAGAGTTTATGCCGATAAAATATTCGGAAATGCATTTTGCGTTGTGGAAAGGAATAAAGCACGTGTTTGATCCAAAAGGAATTTTGAACCCGGGAAAGATATTTTAGATTTCAGATGTGTAAATATGCAGATTTCAAATGTGCATATGCTTGAATTAGATATGTAAGCGTAGATAAGCTACATATGCATATTTGTACATTTGAAATCTTGTACAATACACGTTTCATCTGCACACTTGAAATTTGCACATCAATACATCAATTCGTATTCAGAATTAACCTCGGTTCGTCATAATTGATCATCCTGTGCCTTTCAGGTGATGGGATAGAAACAGATTTATTGGCCGAGTAATCGTAGCTGATACAAACCGTTTTGCCGGTTGTTACAATTTCTTCGCCATTGGGGGTTATTTTTACCAATACATGCATCATATCAAAACTGCTGTTGCCTATGCGGATGGTACGTACATAGCAGGCAATATTATCCTGAACAGTAATAGGCTTAAGATAGTTGATCTCCGACCGGCCCAGGATAATGCCGGTATTGCTCCAGTCCCAGTTGATAATTTCCTTCCAATAACCAATCCGGGCTATTTCAAAATAAGTAAGATATACTGCGTTGTTTACGTGTCCAAATGAATCGATATCCGAAAAGCGGATAGGGATAAGGGTTTTATATTTATAATCTGTAAGTTTTTCAGCCATTTTCGGTCATTTTGTCTGCCTAAAATATTTAATAGTGACTTTTTGTCGTTTAGTATAGGCGGTTTTGCTGTTGGTACAGCAGTTGATCAATAGGTTACGAAGTTAACAAAAAACAAAACTTTAGGAGGATATAAAAATGACATTAGTAAAATTTAACAACGGCCTTAAAAACACTTCAGCTAACCCATTTTTTAGTGATGTATTTGATTCACTGATCAATGATTCATTTTTAAGTGATAAACTGATTGCCCGTGTGCCTGCAGTTAACATCGCAGAAACCGAAAATGAGTTTCATGTTGAACTGGCTGTACCTGGCTTAAAGAAAGAAGATTTTAAAATCAATCTCGACAAAAATGTATTAAGTGTAGCTGCAGAAAAGAAAGCCGAAAATGTTGAAGAAGGTAAAAAATTCAGCAAACGTGAATATAGCTACAATTCATTTGTAAGGTCATTCACATTACCTGAAAGTGCCGATCAGTCAAAAATTGAAGCAGATTATACCGATGGTATTTTGAAACTTACTGTAGCAAAAAGAGAAGAAGCTAAATTTCAAACAAGAGAAATAGCTGTAAAATAATTAAAGACTGTTTTCATAAAGTAGTTAGTTTGGTTTGAAGGCCGCCCTGTTATGGGGCGGTTTTTTTTTGCAAAATAACCAAGCTGTAGCTGTAAGATATTTTAACTGACTTTTTATTAATTAACTCAAGTTGTTAGTTAGGTATTAATTCTGCCAAATGTGTCCCGCAAGATTTGTAAGTATTGCCAACAACTGATACTGATTGGTTTTTTGGTCATTTACATGCCGTTATAGATTTATGCGGGATACCGATGAATGCTTTAATGTTATCTTTTTCTGTTAAAAGTTCTCCTTTGTACATTATGAAAATATGACTTAACTTAGTACGCATAACTAAACATATATTTATCACAATTCTTAACAAAGGTACTGTGCCTATTAATCCTACGCATTACATCATTCCTGTTATGTTTCCGGTGATTTACCCATGTTTGATTATAACCTTGTTAACTAAGTAGCTTATTACAATTATTGTTATGATAAAAAAATTAGGCTTGTTTTTTATTGCCTGTTTTATTGGGGTTACCGAAGCTCATTCGCAAAATTTTATAAAGAATTTCAATTCGGTGTCGGCTTTTGTACAATTCGGCAACGGGATGTTGTTTGCTGGTGATGATGGCATACACGGACCGGAATTATGGAAAACAGATGGTACAGTAGCCGGCACGGTCATGGTGAAAGACATTTACACCGGCACAAACGGATCGGGCATAACATCTATCGGCATTTTTAAAGGCAACGCCTATTTCGCAGCCAATGATGGTATTCATGGCACACAGTTGTGGAGAAGCGACGGTACAGTCAATGGCACAATGATGGTTAAAAATGTAGGCCCTACGCCTACAGGCTACGGTTTCCAACCCAGGCTGTTTACAACTTACAATGGTCTTCTTTATTTTGTAGGAACATCCGATGGGATCACCTTTTCGCTTTGGAAAACTGATGGCACATCAAATGGTACGGTGCAGGTAACTGTAAATGACTATTCTATTATTTCACAGTTAGTAGTGGCGGGTAATAAGTTATATTTTAGCAAAAACGGGCTTTGGGCATCAGACGGTACGGCTGCCGGTACTAAACAAATCCCTGTCGATAATAACCAGATTCTTGGTATGCTGACCAATATAAACAATAATCTGGTTTTCATTACTGATGAAAACTACTACTTTCAGAACGTGAATCTTTATGCGTTGTCGCCATCAAGCAGTAAGCCTGTTCTGCTTCAGTCATTTAACCCGGGCGGTTATTCTGCCAGTACTATCGACAACATAACCGCGGTGGGATCCAACTTTTTTTTCTCCATCCGCACCAGCGGTATAGGTTCAAGCGGCACTGATGTTTTATGGACGAGTGACTGCACCCCAGCCGGTACAAAAATAGTTGGGTCATACGATTGGCCGCAGGGGCTTGCGTACAATAATATGCGCAACTTTGTCAATTTTAATAACAAATTATACTTTGCTGCTACCTCTAATGCCAAGCTATATACTTCGGATGGAACTGCCGCAGGTACTGTTCAAGCTGCAAATGCTATGGTAGACTACAATATTACGCCCGTAGTATCAAACGGTAAATTATTTTTTAGCAGTCAGGGCGCATTATGGAGTTACAACGGCACTACAGCCAGTCAGGCCATCAATCAGCCAACTCAGCCTCAAGGTTTGTTTGATAGCAACGGCCATCTTTACTTTACAATTAATTCAAATTATCCCGTAGGGCTTTGGAATAATGAGCCGGCCGGACAGTTGCAGGTTAGCATGAAACAACAAAAACTGGTTAATGGAGCTACATCAGCTATTACATCAAAACCAGATAGCGTGGTGACTAATCAGGTAAATCTGACCAATACAGGTAACAATGCACTTGTTTTTAGCGAAATAAGTGTTTCGGGAGCGTCCTTTTATGTAAATGGCACTCCGCCCCAAACTTTACCGCCGGGCGGGCAAACAAGTTTTAACCTGTTATATTCGCCACTTAAGGCCGAACAGGTTGGCGCGTTGCTAACAATAAAAAGTAATGATAACAGCGGCGAAACGGACTTTATATATAATTTAAACGGCACGGCGTCTGGTACAGTGATGAAAACGCCCGTAGTTCCTTCCGGGGGGCTTAATAAAGAGATTGTTTTTGCCGACAGCAATGCCGCTTTTACCTTATCAAATAATGTCATTAGCGAAAAGTTACCTGTAAATACCTCAATAGGAGCTTTCGGGGTGACTAATGGCTCCGGATACCAATACCAGTTGGTAGCAGGCAACGGTAGTGCCGATAACGGTAGTTTTACGATAGTAAACGGAACGTTGCAATCTGCCTCAATCTTTAATTTTGCGATCAGAAATACATATTCTATCCGGGTACAGGCTACCATGGGAACCTCAACTATTCAAAAAATATTTGCAATCAAGGTAAGCAATCAGCAGGCTAACCTGGCAGAAGCCTGCGCCAAATCATTTCAAAATTTAACCTATTCACTTAATGATGCAACTTACGCAGGTACCCGTATCGTTGCAGTGGGAACGGGTGGTGTAATCCTTAAGTCGGATGATGCAGGGCAAACCTGGAAAAAAGTAAATAGCGGTATAACGAATGATTTTTACAGGGTACAATTTACCAGCAGTAAAACAGGGTACATATCGGGCCAGTCGCCACCGATGCTTAAAACCGAAGACGGCGGAAATACATGGTTCCCGCTTACCTGGCCGCCAAGCCCGCAATATGCGTCAGGTTTTACAAATATGTATTTCGCTTCTGATTCGGTTGGTTATGTAGTTACAAACAGTAATGCATACAATCCAAGTTCGGTATTCAAAACAACCGACGGCGGACATAACTGGAATCAGCTTTCCTACTTCAACCTGGAAATGGATATGGCTTCCCGAGCTTCCAGATAAATGACGGACAGCTGTTCATTGCTGGATATAGCGGCTGGCTGATGAAATTGAACAATATAAGCCTGCCGCCCGTAAATGCAGGTTACATTGCCGGAGATACAGTTGTTGTTTCGGGGATAAAAACAGCTTATACGGTTGCAGCAGTACCAAACACCTATTACAAATGGAATATTTCAGGTGCTCAGTTTGTAGAGTACCATAATAACCAAGTCATCGTATCATGGAAAAACGGTGGCAAATATACATTACAAGTTACACCTTATAACAACTGCAGCAACGGACAAAGCAGAACAATAGCCGTTGATGTAGAAGATATGCCGGCTCCGGAGATAAGCGGTCCGGATACAGTGGCAAATTATGCCGCTAATATAATTTATTCCACTCCTGTGAGTACAAACTCTTTTAGCTGGACGGCAACCAACAATGTTAGTATTAAGTCATCATCTAACCAGGCTACTGTTAACTGGGGCAAGCCAGGTAATGGCCTGGTTACAGTTGTAGAAACCAGCAAAGCGTTGAATATGCAAAAATCCTCCGTTTTGAATGTTGTTATACAGCAAGGGAAAGTAGCCTTACCAGACAGTAATTTTATGGTTTCTGTTACCAGTGCATCATGTCGGGGCAGCGCGAATGGCTCTATTGGCATCAAAGCCCAGGATGTATTAAACTACACAGTTACAGTCACCGGTCCAGGCGGCTTTACAAAGAATCTTTCCTTTACTGATAACCTAACTATTAATAGCCTTGATACAGGCGTGTATAATATATGTATTGGTATATCCGGAAATAGTACTTTCCAACGGTGTTACTCGGTAAACGTAACCGAGCCAAAGTTACTTTCGGCTTATTCGGTTGTTAATCAAACTTCACGAACAGTAACTATAGATTTGGCAGGGGCTAATGCCTATTACATTAATCTTAACGGAAAAACTTATCAAACAAATGCCAGCCAAGTGAATCTGCCTTTGAATAACGGTGCCAATCAGCTGCAGATTCAGACTGATAAGGCCTGTCAGGGCGTTATACAAAAGGTAATTAATATGGATGTGATTACCGTTTACCCTGTACCGTTTATCGATGTATTGAATATTGACCTGGGTGGGAGCAAGGTATCAACTGCTGGGATAACTATTAGCGATTCATTTGGCAAAATAGTTTATAATAAACAAGCCGCAAACAATAATGGTAAATTGCAAGTGTACGTGCCAAATTTTATGATCGGTACCTATGTGCTAAGGGTTACTCTTGGCTCTACCTCAGTTATATTTAAAGTATTAAAACAATGAGATATTCATTTTTACTTATAGTATTAAGTTTATTAATAGCCGGTTGCACCGGAAAACATACAGACGATGTATCACCCACACCACCGGCACCAAAGAGTGCTATATTAGTGTTTCCGGCTCAGAACGCGGTTTGTGTATCAGGTGCGGTAGTTTCGCAATTGAACAGCACGATTCAATTTCACTGGAACGATGGTGGTAATTCCGATAGTTATACAGTTGTTGTTAAAAATTTGCTTACAGGCGATACGCTGGCTACAGCTGCGGCGGGTAACAGTGCAGATGTGACAGTGAGCCGAAATACGCCTTATTCATGGTATGTTGTTTCCAAATCTAACCAAAGCAGTAGTACCGCCAAAAGCGAAACCTGGAAATTTTATAATTCCGGAGATGGAATAACAACTTATGCACCTTTTCCAGCCGATAATTTAAGTCCTGCAATGGGGCGGATAATTACTGTGCCATCATCCGCCGGAATTACATTGAGTTGGCAGGGTGGCTCTGTCGATAATGACATAGTTGATTATGATTTATATTTTGGAACAACGGCATCAACCCAGCTTTATAAAAGCCACATCAAGTCGCCCACTATAAGCAATGTAACTGTAAATCCCAGCACTACCTATTACTGGAAAATCGTTACCCGCGATAGTAATAATAATACCTCGACTTCGGATGTGGCGGAGTTCAAGACAAATTGATGCGCGGTGTAAATCCTTAAACCCTTTCCTGCCTTGCCACGATAGTCACGGAAATTTGTTTTTACTTGTTTTTTTTCTAACGTGCTGTTAATCTTGTTGTAGATGGTTTACAGATTGATTGCTCTATTGGGGAGCATATCGTAAGATCTGACCACAATATCACATAGATGCCAGTTTGAAATCCAAAGACCGGCAAATCAAGCGGAACTCGAACTTGCAGATGAGTCATATGAAATAATTTCAGTAGAGTAAAAAGACGGAAATACTCTGGAGTTTTCCAGATTACTTTTTTTCGGTTCAATTGTAAACGGGAGGCTGCCATTTTTACCTATAACCCAAGTTGGTTATGTAAAAGAATCAATTTTGCAACAAGTATAACCGTTGGATAGTGTTTAAAATGAGGCTTAAGGTGTTTAACAGCCAGCGAGATCTGATTTTCAACCGCTCTTTTTGAAATAGATAGTCGTTCGGCAATCTCGGTGTTACTTAATTGATTTACCCTGCTTAAAAGGAATATTTCTTTACATCGCGGAGGTAGTTTATCGAGCAATTTATCCAGGTCGGTGCTTAGTTCGTTAACTTCAAAACTGGTTTCGGCGCGATTGTATACAACACTTAAGTCATCCAGCTTTTCGTAATCTGCGACATATTTTACCGGCGAGGTATTGCTTGCTTTTATAGCGTTGTATACACGGTATCGTGCGGATGAGGTCAGGTAGTTTTTAAATGTAATGATTTTGAGCGCATCCCGCTTTTCCCAAATATTAACAAATATGTCGTTTACAATGCCCATGCAGGTGTCGGTATCACGCAAATAAGAAAAAGCTTTTTTATAAACCAACTCCCAGTAACGATCATAAAGCAGGGTAAACGCCTTTTTATCATTACGTTTCACCGCGGCAAATAAATCTTCATCTGATTGTTGAGTGTAGTTCATTTAAAAGAATCCGGGCTAAGCTTGAACTATGCAAGGTAATAACAAAGTTTTATTGTTGAGGGATAGCTGGGTGTCATTTTGGATGGTTTGCAAAAAATCTAAAAAAAATAAAAAAAGTGTGTGAGTTATTGCCGCGGAAGTTGTCTTTACTAATAACCGTTATAGCCATGTTGTACCAGGAATTTAAAGAATTATATGAGCGTTGCACGTCAGGTAACTGTACGCCCGAAGAGCAAAAATTATTTGAAGAATATCGCGATAGCTTCGATTTATCGGATATGCCCTGGATCCCGGATTTTGGTGACAGAGCTGAAATTGAGAAACGCCTGAAAACAGATCTCCATAACAGGCTATCTAAAAACCAGATAAAACCTCTTATCAGGATCCGATGGTGGGCAGCAGCGGCTGTTATTTTTGCTCTTGGTGGATTATTTGTTGTCAATAAGCATTTCGACAGAACTACTAAACCTCACGAAATTGCATCCGATGGAAATATTGTTAAACCGGGCAGTAATAAGGCCATATTAACGCTTGCGGACGGAAAGCAAATTATCCTTGATGGTTTGCGCAAAGGATACTTGTTTACGCTTAATGATGTTGCCGTTAATAACGATATCGATAGCAGCCTGACCTATCAGAAAACCACTGCCGGAATCTCCCGTTCGTCACAGTCGTACAATATATTATCAACGCCCTTAGGTGGAAAATACCAGCTTACACTGGCCGATGGTACGAAGGTCTGGCTAAATGCCGGTAGTACCATTAAGTTTCCGATAAATTTCACGAGTAGGGAAAGAGTGGTTGAGTTATCTGGCGAAGCGTATTTTGAGGTGGCCCATGATAGAAACAGGCCATTTAAGGTGTCGGGTGCCGGCCAGGTGGTGCAGGTGTTGGGTACTCATTTTAATATCAACGCTTACCAGGACGAAAACGCAGTTAAAACCACCCTGCTGCAGGGGAGCGTTAAAGTTTATGGAAAAAATCAAACTCCGGGGGTTCTTCCTGAAATCATTATAAAACCCAATGAACAAGCTGTTTTCAAAAACGACCGGTTATCAAAAATAACTGTTGATGCAGAAGAGTTTGTGGCCTGGAAAAAGGGCGTGATCTTATTTAAAAATGCAGACATTCATGATGTAATGCGCAAAATTTCCAGGTGGTATAATGTTGAGGTGGAATATCAGGGCCAGTTGGGTAATGATACCTACAACGGTGAGATCCCCCGGAACGCGGCTTTTTCTGAGGTGCTGAAAATCCTGAAACTTGATGATATTAATGTAAAACAAAACGGGCGAAAGCTTATCGTTTCTCAATAGCCCCTGCATCATCCTATAAAAACCAATACCAATTATTAACCTCAAAACCCAATTTAAGATGAAGAAAACAGATACTTAAAAGCTCCCTTTAAAAATTCTCATCCATAAAAAATGCCGGAAGTGCTTCCAACACTGCCGGCAGGTTCCGCTTGCGCGGTAGTTTCTGGATCAGAGATTAATAGAAAACCAGCACAGTTCAATTTTAATCAAACCAAAAACCTAACGAAACTATGAAAATTAATCTACGTAGTTTGAAAAACTGCGAATTTCTGTTTTTAAGTCGAAGAACATTTTTAGTGATGAAGCTAATTATTTTGTTAACCATCGCTTTTGCTTTACAGGTTAAAGCGGATGTGTTCGCCCAAAAAATCACCCTGTCCGAAAACGGGGTATCGCTCGAAAAAGTATTAAAAGATATCAATAAGCAAAGCGGCTATACTTTCTTTTATAAAAATAAGTTGCTGCAAAATTCTCCATCAGTATCTATCAATGTTAAAGATGCCGATATTAAAGAGGTACTTGATATTTTATTAAAAGGTCAGGCGCTTTCATACAGTTTTGCCGAAAAAACCATTGTCATTAAGGGCAATGGTGAAACCATTGAACCGGATCTCAATGAAAATAAAGCGGTCATAGCTAATATTGAGGTTAAAGGAACCGTGGTAGATGAGGCCGGCAGACCTTTACCTGGTGCTTCGGTAAAAATTAAGGGCACAGGGCAGGGGATGACCACCAATGAGAAAGGCGAATTTGCCTTTAAAAACATTCCTGACAACAGTACGCTGGTCATCTCTTTCATAGGTTACACCACAAAAGAAGTTAAAGCAGCGAAAGACCTGGGGATTATTGCGCTTGTTCCTGGTACAGGCTTGCAGGAAATTGTTGTGGTAGGTTACGGAACTCAGCGCAAAGAACGCGTAACGGGTTCAATAGTATCTGTAGGTACAAAAGAACTGCAGCAAAGCCCTGTTGCTAATTTAAGTAATGCGTTGGCCGGCCGCTTGCCAGGCTTGCTAACCATCCAAAACAGCGGTGAGCCGGGTGCCGATGGTTCGTCTCTGAACATCAGGGGCTTCGGTACGACTAACAATTCGGCTCCCCTGGTTTTGGTTGATGGTATCCAAAGGGACTTTAGTGGCATAGACGCCAATGAGGTAGAAAATGTAAGCATCCTTAAAGATGCGGCTTCAACCGCTATATATGGTATCCAAGGCGCTAACGGAGTTGTACTGGTTACTACCAAACGCGGAAGGATCGGCACATCGCGTATCTCGGCAACGGCGCAAAACGGCTGGCAGTCACCAACTTCCTTACCGCAGTATGTTGATTCATACACTGGCCGCAAGCTTTATAAAGAAGGTCTGATAAACGATGGCCTGTTTGCCGATACCAACGCTTACACCGATGCTTTACTGAATAAGTATCGTGATCGTACCTATCCGGCCTACCAATATCTGTACCCTAATGTTAACTGGACAAAAACAATGCTAAAGCCGTTTTCATACCTCTCGCAAGGCAATTTGAACGTTACGGGTGGTACCGAAAAAACAAGATATTTTATCTCGTTATCGTATTTGCAGCAAAACGGTTTGTATAACTACGAAGACGCGGTAAGCCAGTACGATATCCAGGCCATAACCCATAAATACAACTTCCGGTCGAATATTGACCTGAACCTTACCAAAAACCTGTCGATGGAACTGAATCTTGGTGCTATTGTTTATGATAGAAATTATCCCGGGGCAAATGCCTCACAAATATTTAATGATATCAAACAAACACCCGCATGGTATTATCCAATAACCAATCCGGATGGTTCGCCGGGTGCCGCGCCCAATACTAATCAATCACCGTATGTTGATCTGACACAGTCAGGTTATCAACGAAACTTTGAAACCGCCCTGCAATCTACCGCTGGTTTTAAATGGGATCTGGGCTGGCTGACAAAAGGTTTGAGTACACGTGTCCGGTTATCATTTGATAATGATAACTTCCGAAATGTAAACAGACCGTTATCCAATATCACTTACCAATATTTATTGAACCAGGGAGTTGCCGATACTGAGACCGACCTGGCAGCTAATGGCCATTATGTGATTGTAAATAATGGTACCGGTACCCTTGATTACCAGGTGAACGCCAACGGATCACGACGCACTGTATTGGAAGCTTATATGAACTACGACCGCGATTTTGGCAAGCATTCGGTAAAAGCGATGGCTATTTACAACCAGTCAAGCTTTTTTGATGCTGTGGGTGGTGGTGTAGGAAACGCGAGAGCAGGGTTACCCTACAAATACCAGGGTGTTTTAGGCCGCGCTGCTTACGCTTATGATGACCGTTACCTGGTTGAATTTAATTTTGGCTATAACGGATCTGAAAACTTTGCCGAAGGGCACAGGTTTGGTTTTTTTCCTGCTGTTTCTGCAGGTTGGATAGCATCAAACGAGCATTTTATTAAAGATAACCCCTCGCTTAGCTTTATCGATCAAATTAAATTGCGCGGATCATACGGTATTGTTGGTAACGATAAAATAGGGTCAAGCCGGTTCCTCTACTTAAGTTCATGGGTAACCGGCGACTCATATAGATTTGGGTTTAACAGCAATGGAAATAGCTACACCGGTTACCTGGAAGGTCAGGCTGGCAATACCTTATTAACCTGGGAACGCTCAAAGAAAATAAACCTGGGCCTTGACCTGAGTTTATGGAAAGGGATGTTCTCACTTTCGGCGGATGTTTTTAAAGAACGCCGCAATAATATCCTGGCTACCTCGCAGTTGATCCCCTCTTTTATAGGCTTGCCGCAAATACCGGCGGTTAATGCGGGCATAACAGATAACCGGGGGTACGAGATTTCGCTAAGCCACAGGCACGAGTTTGGCAAAAAACAGGGATATAGTATTACAGTTAATTATGCCTATGCCACCAACAAGATCCTTTTTTATGCCCAACCCGATTATCCCGGTCGCGAATGGCAGGCTTTAAAAGGTACGAGTATCAACCAAATTTACGGTTACACCGCCCTCGGATTGTTTAAGAGCCAGCAGGATATTGATAACAGCCCTTCGCAAGCCAGCCTTGGTGTTACCAAACCGGGTGATATTAAGTATAAAGACCTAAATGGCGACAATGTGATCAACAGTTTAGATGCCGGTTTTCTTCCCGGAAAGGTAGCCAATCCCAAATCGCAGTTTGGTGTCGCGCTGGGCTATCATTATGCCAATTTTGATATAAGTGTCCTGTTTCAAGGTGGTTTAGGCGGCTCTACTTTACTGTCGGGATCAGGGGTTTATGCCTTTTCGCGCTTTGCCAGTTCGCTGGTACAGGTGGTTGATAACCACTGGGTAGCCTCAAATCCCGATGCCAATTATATGTTCCCGCGTATTTCATCGGCCGATAACGTGAACAATCAGCAAGCTTCCACCTTTTGGATCTATTCATCAAATTACCTGCGCTTAAAAACCGTTGAACTGGGCTATACCTTACCCACAACATGGATGAAAAGGATAGGAATAGAGAACGCCCGCGTTTTTGTTAATGGCATTAACCTGTTAACATGGAGCAAGCTAAAAGATTTCAATTTCGATCCGGAAATTGGTAACAATGGTACTGGAACTTATCCGCAGCAAAAAGTGATCAACGCGGGTTTAAGATTTACATTTTAAAATATTAAACATGAAAAGCAACAAACTCATATACCTGTTTTTAATTGCCTGCATTTCTGTGGTTTCCTGCAAAAAATATCTTAATGTCGTACCAACAGAGCTGGTTACGCAGGATGCTGTTTTTAATAATATCCAAAATGCCGAAGGTGCCTGGAACCATTTATACGCATCGCTAAACAATAATGATATACAGTTCATTTACGGAGGGGGAACAGTTTTAGGGGCCTGTACTGATGAATGTAAAAACCATTGGGAAAATGTACCCGAATTGCCGTTTAATTCAGGTGCCTGGAACGCTACCAATAACTCACTCGATATCTGGGGCAGGGCTTACCAATATATCCGTTCTGCAAATATCTTCCTGGCAAGTATTGATAAAACCCCCGTTCCTGCTTCGAGGAGTGATTACTATACGCCGCGCATTCCGCTTTACAAGGCGGAAGCGAGGTTTCTGCGCGCTAATCAATATTTTGAATTATTCCGAAGATACGGCGCCGTCCCTTTAATCAATACAGTTTTAGCCACAACAGATCCGGCGGCCACCACCACAACAAGAAATACCGTTGATGATGTGGTTAAATTTATCACCTCAGAATGTGACGCCATTGCGGAAATTTTACCGGTAAATTATGCCAGTGGCTCAGCAGATTATGGGCGGATAACCAAGGGCGCCGCGTTAGCATTAAAGGCCCGTACTTTACTGTATGCAGCCAGCCCGTTATTTAACGGAAACACTATGTATGCCGGTATTAAAAATGCCGATGGAACGCAGTTATTTCCTCAGGCCTATGATAACAATAAATGGCTACTGGCTGCCAACGCAGCCAAAGCCGTGCTAAACCTGAATACTTATTCACTATCCAATCCCAACCCAACAAACCCTGTTGATAACTATGCGCAGTTGTTTTTTACCAGAAATTATGATGAGATCATATTGCCATATATTATGGGGAACAACAGAAATTTCGAAGGTAATTATTTACCTAACGGCCGCGATGCCAATGCCGTTAACGGAAACGGAAAAATGAGTGTATTCCAGGAATTAGTTGATTCGTACGAAATGAATAATGGCAGGCCAATAACAGACCCTCAATCGGGTTATCAAGCTACGGGCTTTTGGAATGGCCAGTTATGGGACGGTGTAAGGAATACGCCTGTATCCAATATATCAAATATGTATAAAAACAGGGATCCCCGTTTTTACGCTACTATATTTTTTCAGTACGACGTTTGGAATTACACCAACAATGCGAGGCCTTTAAAATTTGCCTGGTTTGGCAATAACGGCGGTGGTTGCGACGGCTGGCCTAAACCTGGTACCAACTGCGAAACAGGTTACAACTGGCGTAAATGGGCCGATCCTAATGTTAATTTAAAAGGTGGCGGCGATGCAAACCGTAACTTTCCGATTATCCGTTTGGCCGAGATATATTTGATTTATGCTGAGGCTATGAATGAATATTTAGGTGCGCCAAATAGCGATGTATATAACGCTGTAAACGCCGTACGCAGCCGGGTATCTATGCCGGGCTTACCCATCATCGCTTCTGATAATACAAAAGAAGGTATGCGGAAAAGGATCCAAAATGAAAGACGTGTGGAGTTTGCCTTTGAAAATCAGCGTTTTTGGGATGTTCGCCGCTGGTTGATAGCTAAAACTGTAGACAATGGCAATATGCACGGCATGAACGCGAGACCTACACCTGGCGAACTGAACTCTACCGGCTTAGATCCTAATAGTGAAGCTGCAGGTGTTGCGGTGTTTTATAAAACGGTGGTAGATCAAACCCGTGTTTTTGCCGACAGGCATTACCTGATGCCAATACCTCAGACCGAGATTAATATCGACCCGGCACTGGTACAAAATTATGGATGGTAACCTAAACCCTTATATCGGCTGACTTGCTCTTACCTTCGGTTTTCAAATAACGCTGTGTAAAGATAAAGCCAGGACGGCTAACTAAAGCGGTTGTTTTGAATAAGACAATCGCTTTAGCCTGGCCGTTGATAAGCGAAAAGTAAACGGCAGGATACCTGTTATCAATTTTAAGTCACCCTTGTTTTTTAATATCAAACAAAACCGGATTCTTTAAACCGGAAAGCTATTGTATGCCCGTTCACAACTGCTCGTCAGCTAAATAAATACATTATCTGGTCGGATACGCCCCCGTTCAGCTCTTATGATTATTCCTGATCACAGTTTTAAAGTTCACTTATATGCTCATGTCCTACAAACATAAAACAATAACATTTTTTAAACTATTAGCCTGCTACCTAATCTTTTTTGCAAGTAACTCATATGGTCAAAATGATAATCAATTAACGCCCGACCCAAAAGCTGTTGTGCAATCCGGGAACGTGCGGTTTACCGTTCTTACAGATCAACTAATAAGATTACAATGGGGGCAGCCCGCAAGTTATGATAACAGGGCCTCGCTGGTTGTGGTTAACCGAAAACTGCCTGTTCCTGAATTCAGCACGCGTACGGAAAACGAATGGTTTTACCTAAAAACCAAGAAGATTGAGCTTGCTTACAAAATCAATTCAGGAGTATTTGATAGCACCAACCTAAAGATCCGTTTTTTGAATGCTGATACGGTATCGTGGAAGCCGGGGCAAAAACAAAAATTCAATTTAAAAGGAACTTCCCGCACCTTAGATGGGCAAGACGGTGAAATGAACCTGTACAGTAATCAAAAACTCCAATTGGAAGATGGTATCCTTTCACGGGATGGCTGGTTTTTTCTTGACGATTCTCAATCCTTAAGATTAGATGACTCTGACTGGCCCTGGATAACCGCTCCTGGTGCCTCAAAATTGGATTGGTACTTTCTGGGCTATGGTGATGACTATAAATCCGCGTTGTTGGATTTTAGCAAAATTGCAGGTCACGTGCCTATGTTACCACGCTATGTATTTGGTTACTGGTGGTCGAGGTATTGGAGTTACTCGGATAACGAGCTTCGGGAACTGGTGCAAAACCTGAAACGATTTGATGTACCTACTGATGTTTTGGTGATAGATATGGATTGGCATACCAGGGGCTGGACAGGTTACACCTGGAACAAAAACCTTTTCCCCGATCCAGGCAACTTTTTGAAATGGGCAAAGGACAACCATTTAAAAACCACATTGAATCTCCATCCGGCAGATGGTATCCAACCAACAGAACAACGTTATAATGATTTTGCTGCCTATATAAAGACCGATTCCTCCCAAAGGAAAGCTATCCCGTTTGAAGCATCAAACAAAGTGTTTATGCGTGGCTTATTTGATATCGTATTAAGACCAATAGAAAAAGCCGGCGTTAATTTTTGGTGGCTGGACTGGCAACAATGGCCAAACGATAATAAGATCCCCCAACTAAGTAATACATGGTGGCTTAATTATACATTCTTTACTGATAAGGCAATGCATAGCCAAAACAGGCCGCTGTTGTACCATCGATGGGGAGGATTGGGCAACCACCGTTACCAGATTGGATTTTCGGGAGATACTTTCATGTCGTGGGAATCACTGGCTTATGAACCCTATTTTACAAGCACTGCATCGAACGTTTTATATTGTTATTGGAGCCATGATATTGGCGGGCACATCCTCAAGGGAAACGAAAAAGGGGTAGAGCCTGAACTTTATACACGTTGGTTGCAATATGGTTGCTTTAGCCCCATTATGCGAACACATTCTACTAAAAACGCAGCTATCAAAAAAGAGATATGGAATTTTGCTCCGGAGTATGCTACAGCACAACATGATGCCATCAGGCTGCGTTACGCGCTCGTGCCCTACATTTATGCAATGTCAAGGAAAACGTTTGAAACCGGCATCGGGCTTTGCCGGCCAATGTATTATGATTATGCGAAACAGCCGGAAGCTTACAGCTATAAAGAAGAGTACATGTTTGGCGATAATATGCTGATCAGGCCAATTACAACACCATCTAAGGATGGCTTCGCCACAGTTAAAGTTTGGTTGCCGAAAGGAAATGATTGGTATGAGTGGTCTACAGGAACTTTGCTAAAGGGAGGGCAAATACTTGAACGTTCATTTTCGATTAACGAATACCCGGTATATGTAAAAGCCGGCTCGGTAATACCCATGTACAATAATCAAATTCAAAATCTGGACAAAAATCCGAATAACCTAACGGTGGGAATATTTCCGGGAGGTAGCGGTAATTTCCAGGTTTACGAGGATAACGGAAACAATAAAAATTATAAAAACCAATTTGCCAAAACTAACATAGCATCACAGCTCGACGACAAAGAGCTGATTGTGAATATAGCGCCTACTGTGGGCAATTATCAAGACATGGCCGAACGGAAAAAAATTAAAATAAAGGTATTTGGTACCCAGCCGCCGTTAAAAGTATCGGTGAACGGCAAACCTCTGCAATTTAATCCTGATGGCCGGGATGGCTGCTGGAATTATGATGGTGACAATCTATGTTTAAATATTTTGCTTCCTGATCAAAGCTGCAAGGTTGCAAGGCAATTACGCATAACCTATAACGAGTCACCAGGAACCTTGACAACTGCAGGGCTTGTAGAGAAGTTCAAACGCTTGTCGATGATAACATCTGTATTAAAAAATGGCGACAATGGTAATGATGGTATTTATATTCCGAAAAATCTTGGTTTTGCGGAGGAAACTAATCGTTTACTGAGTTATCATCCAATGAATTTCGCAAGCTATTTAGAGAATTTTGAGCGCCATTATAAACTTATCCCAGAAGAAATTAAGTTGCTTAAGCAGGTTGGTGAGCAGGAGAGGAAGAATCTCATAAAATTACTCCCGTAGGTTCAATAGTTAACTAATATTGACATATAGCTGCGGTTCGATTAAAGACGGTTTAGATATTTCAAATTTATCTTATTTATTAAAATAAAGCGGCAAACCGTGTTAGGTCATCTGAAAAAAACGTTTGTATAGCAGACGGGTTTGAGTACTATTTTAGGCAAGTTGTCAATTCATTGACAACTTTTTTTATGCTTTTATTAATTGCGGATAGCCGACCCTGCCTCGTGGGATAATCACTTAATCTGTTTGTTTTAACCGGGGCTCTGTTTAGTTCGCAATGATTGATCCACATGGGATGGACAGTATTAACGTTAATTCTGATGTTAATGATAACTGGCCTACCGTGGAGCAAACATGGCTTTATAGATCAGCTCTAAAAATTTCTAATAATATTTAGAGCCTCACAAACGTCTAACTATAATAGGCCATGAAAAAAATCACGACCTTGTTTTGTTTACTGCTTCTCAAACAAATCACCGTCGCCCAAAGCTGGCAGGACATCGTCCTGCCGAATCGACCAAATATTTGAATGCTACTGTACTGACGAGCCCGGCTGCCAACTAATGGCGGCCAGGCAATATCGTAGGCTGGGTAGCCCTTTTAAATAATAGAATAATTTGGTTAGGAATATCCTTGATTTGGTTAAAACGGTACAACTTGTGATACAGACCTTTGTGCTACTAAAAAAATTAAGCAAATGGAAAGTCAAGATCATAATCAACTGATCGCGCTGGTAACCGGTGCTAATCAGGGTGTAGGGAATGAAATTGCTAAAGCGCTTGCCGCTAACGGCTATATTGTTTATTTGGGTTCCCGTAACCTGGAGAACGGCAAAAAGGCAGCTGCCGAGATTGGCGATAATGCAAAAGCAGTACAGCTGGATGTCACACAGCAGGAAAGTATCAATGCGGCGGTAGCTAAAATAACCGGTGAATATGGACGCCTGGACCTACTGGTGAATAACGCGGGTGTCTCTCACGCAGGAACGGCTCCCAAAACCCCGGAGGAGTTAATGGCCACCGGTCGCGCCGTTAACGTATCGCTGGATGAAGTACGCACCGTTTGGGAAACCAACGTTTTCGGTGTGATCGCTGTAACCCAGAAGGCGTTGCCCTTACTGCGAAAATCGGCAGCAGCGCGCATCGTTAACGTATCCAGCGGCCTTGGCTCCCTTACATGGATTTCCGATCCGGAATGCTGGGCACGTGAGCATTTCGGCATCGTCTATGCTGCATCTAAAACTGCTTTAAATGCGGTAACCCTGGCTTTTGCCTTAGAGCTGGAGAAAGAAGGGATCAAGGTAAACGCGACCAGCCCGGGTTATACAGCTACTGCGCTCAATAATTTCCAGGGAACAGATAGCCTGGAAATGGGTTCGCGTGAGCCAGTACGCGTCGCACTCGAAACAGATGGCCCGACAGGTGGATTTACCGGCCCGGAAGGAAAACTGCCCTGGTAATTCGATTAATCGCAATTACCTGGCACTTAAATGACCGGCGGCTGAGGCAGTTGCCGGTCATATTAAGTAATTTTAGCTATGAAAACAGAAAAGCCTAAAATCGCTAAAGTAGAATCGATTAAAGAGGTTCACCGTATGCTGGATCTCCCAGGGCCTAAGCATCCGTTGATCACCTTGTTTGATACACGCGACGAACGGATCAATTTAAGCTGCTTACCGGTCAGTTACGTGACCTCGTTGTACAAGATATCCTTTATTGAAAAGCTGGGCGGCAAGTTTAGATACGGGCAGGGTTATTATGATTTTGACGAAGGCAGTATGGTATTCACCGCACCTAACCAGGTGGTTGGCAGCACATCCGTATATAAAGGAAATGAAGGTTATTCGTTGATCTTTCATCAGGATTTTTTGCAAGGTTTTCCCTTAGCTGCCAAGATCAGGCAGTATGGTTTTTTTTCATATTCATCAAACGAAGCGCTTCACCTTTCTGAACAGGAAAGAAAGACCATTTCATCCATTTTTAAGATCATTGAAGAAGAGTTGAACAGCCGCATCGACGATTTCAGCCAGGAGGTGGTCATTGCGCAGATAGAATTGCTTTTGACGTACGCCAAACGCTTTTACAAACGTCAGTTCCTTACGAGACAGGCCGCCACCAGCGACCTGCTTCAGCAGTTCGAAGCGGCACTCAACAGTTACTTCCAAAAAGAAATGCCAACAAAAAAAGGGCTGCCCACCGTTCAGCACCTGGCGGATCGATTAAACTACACACCAAATTACCTGAGTGATATGTTGCGCTCGCTCACCGGGCTTAGCGCACAACAGCACATCCAGGAGCAACTGATCGAGAGATCTAAAGCATTACTTGCCACATCCACATTGAGCATTAGCCAAGTCGCTTATCGATTGGGATTCGGGCATCCGCAATCGTTTAGCCGCCTTTTTAAGATCAAAACGCAGCTATCGCCTGCTCAATTCAAATCTTCATTGAATTGATTAAACTTACTTTCTGTTAGCGGATGGGGTCAGCGCCCAAGACCTTTGTATGGGAATAAATGAAGACAAGGGTTTAATGACATCTATTTTTTCACAGGCGGACTTAAAAGCTGGCAAGAGCCACAGCCAGGGCAGAGATTGGATATTCTACTATAGATGTGCAAAGCGTACGTGTGTGGGTAAGCGGTACTGGGAAAGCTTGACCGTTCGGCTGACTTTTCAGATCAACGCCTCCGCAAGTCAGACGGACGTGATGAGGTGAAAGCATAAAATGTATCACTAAATGACGCAACACTGGCATACCCCACCTCAAAAGCAATATCAGCAATAGGTTTTTGTGTTTTAACAATCATCTCTATCGCCGTTATCATACGCAGGCTCTTAATATATTGTAAAAAAGAAATACGTAATTGCGACTGAAACAGGCGCGATAACGACCGCTCGCTCATGGCAAAATGTTCGCTTACATCAGCTATAACTAATTTTTCGCTTATATGGCTTTCTAAATAATTCATGATCTTTTGCATTAGCTCATGTTCAGTTTTGGGCAACATAATAGGCAACGACCTTTTGTTTAAGTCGGGTAGCATATTCTTCAGCGCTACCAGGAAATCGAAATTACGATCGCCAATGCCGATATGGAGTTCGTCCCAACGCTCGGTATAATTGATCATTTGGATCAGCAACTCGCTAGCCGGATAAATACCCAGTTTGCCATAAAATTCATTCGCGTCGTCGTTGGTGGAATAAAAATAAAGTGATCGTAAAGCTGTTGCGAAAACACCCACCCGAAGTTCATGTATCAGGCCCTGCGGAATCCAGAAATAATGCCTTGCAGGCACTACATAGGTTTTGTTTTGTGTAGTGATATAAGCCAAGCCGCCCTCAACGTAGCTTAACTGGCCCTTGGTATGGGTATGAAAAGGGATTAATTTCTCTGATCTTTCATGCATCACAAAAACCGAATCCGGTTTATTATCAATTTCGGGGAGAGAAGCTATTAATCCAATTTTCGTCATTAGAATATCATCGCAGTTCAAAGTTAATAAAAATTGGCCGGAATGATGAAAATATTGGCAACTTAGGCGAAAGCGAGCAATTATGAGAGGCATATTTTTGCCACAAATATGTACTACAGTAAAATATTGATCGCATTTGCTGGTTTGTTAACCGCCAATATCGCATATAGCCAGTCTAAAAACACTGCCATTCTTACATTGCCGGAGGCCTGGCGCAAAGCCGAACAAAACAGCAGGCAGGTTGAGATTACCAGAAAAGCCAATTTGATTGCTGACGAGGAGATTAAGGACGCAATAATGGAACGGTTGCCCGAAGTAAGTTTGCTTGGCAGCATTGAAAAGGCAACCAATATGCCCATTTATGAAAATGGCCTTTTTTCTTCGCACACGCAGGAACACGAAATTATACACACTTTATACAAAGCAGGGGCCGATTTTTATCTGAACCTTTATAATGGCAATAAGCTTAACCTTAAAATTGAAGAGAATAAGCTATTGTACCAGATTGCGGTTATCCATAATAACGAAGCGATCTCTGTCATCAGGTATAAAACGGCTGCGCTGTATCTTGATCTTCAAAAGGCCCTGGTCTTCAGGAAACTGATCATTAAGGATATTGCCGATCAGGAAAAACAATTGTTGGAGATAAAAGCCCTTCAAAAAAATGGGGTGGTCTTAAAAAGCGATGTGCTGCGTGTTGAACTGGATCTTTCCAGGCGTAAGATGGCTTTGGTAACAATTGAGAATGATATTCTTATCGCTACGCAGAAACTAAACATCATTATGGGCGAACCGGATGAAAGTGTGATCATACCCACAGAGTTCGATTCAATTGACGTGCCAGAATTGCCTTATGAAAAATACCTCGCCGACGCAATGGAACATTCCTTTGCGTACCATATTTCTGAAAAGCAAACGCAGGTTAGTAAACTGCATCTTAGCCAGGTAAAAGCCAACTATCAGCCAAAGGTTGGGCTTTACAGCGATTTTTCATATGCTAACCCGCAAATATTCCTATTTCCCTACAATCCTGCCTGGTACTCGCTTGGTGTTGCCGGTATCAGGGTTACTATGCCGCTATCGCAACTTTATCAAAACAGGCATAAAGTGAACTCGGCTAAACTGGAGCTTGATAAAGAAGAAACCACTCATAAAGACATTGAGGACAAAGTACGGCAACAGGTTAAAGAGGCTTACTTACGATATAAGGAATCGCTGGTGCAAATTGGTGTGGCCGAGGTTGATGTGGCCCATGCACAGGAAAACGCCCGCATTATTAAAAATACCTATTTCAATCAAACTTCATTAATTACCGACTTGCTTGATGCCGATGTGCAGGTGCTGCAAACACGCTTTGAACTGGCAACCGCACGTATTGTGGCTCAAAACAAATATTATCTACTTCAAAACATCACCGGCGTACTTTAACATGAAAAAAAAGCATATAGTAACAGATCGAATTATTACCAAGATAACCGGTTGGATAGCCGGCCTTACCATTATAGCCCTGGCTATTTGGGCCGTATTTACACTTTGGGAGTATCATGAGTATGAGCAAACTAATGACGCACAGGTACAGGAGTACGTAAACCCTGTTATATCGCGTGCGGGAGGTTTTATAGTGGCTGTAAAGTTTGAAGAGAACCAGCCGGTAAAAAAGGGAGATACCTTATTAATCATAGACAACCGGGAATACACTTTACAAGTTGCGCAGACCCGGGCAGCTATACAAAAAGCCGAGGCACAGTTAGAGGTATTAAAAAGTAACATACACACCACGCAAAAAACTGCCGGTTCTGCTAAAGCTCAAATTAAAGCAAGCGCTGCAAAAGTTTGGAAACAGCGGCTTGACTTTGAACGTTATTTGCGCCTTTATAAAGAGGAGTCAGCTACTAAACAACAGCTTGAAAATGTTCAGGCTACCCTGGATGTAAACAATAGCGATTTCCAGTCGGCAGAGGAAAACTACGGAGCCGCAGAATCAAAAATAGAAGATATTATAGCAGAAAAGACGGTATTAAGGGCAGAAATTGCACGTTTAAAAGCTTTGCTTGACCGCAACATGCTTGACGTTGAATATACCGTTATCAGGGCTTCATATGATGGAAGAATGGGCCGTCGTACGGTAGAGGTCGGTCAAATGATTAATGCTGGCGAAGTGTTGGCCTATATTGTTGATAACGAAACTGACAAATGGGTGATAGCCAATTATAAAGAAACCCAAATTGCCGGCATGCATATAGGTGATACCGTAAAATTTGTTGCCGACGCATTTCCGGACCAGGAGTTTAAGGGCACTATCATTTCATTGTCGCCCGCGACCGGTTCCAGCTTCTCGTTGCTGCCTCCGGATAACTCTACCGGTAACTATGTGAAAATTGTTCAGCGTGTGCCGGTACGTATCAGGGTCGATGCTGAAAAAAAGCAGCTGGCCATGCTTAGAGTGGGGATGAATGTTAATGTTTACGTTCCAAAAAAACAGCAGCGCCATGGATAGGGGGATTCCAATTTTTAGAAGCTGGGTTCCGGGCTGGGCTATTAAGATCATCCTGTTTTCACTTATCCTGCCCACGCTGGTGCTTTTTTTTCTGCCATTTGCAAACATCAATGCGGCAGCAGGCTATTATGGCAGCGAACCGGCAGATATACAATTTGCAGTAGCTTTGTTTTATGCCGGGTATATAGCCTTTTACAGCCTTGAACGGCGATTCTTTAACTTCCTGGCAGCAAAAGAATATTTTATCATTTTTACCATGTTGGAGTTGCTGACAACACTGGTATGTTATTTAACCAATGATCTTTATATATTATTCCCGATCCGTTTTTTCCAGGGGATGTTGTTCTCCAGTACAGTAAACCTGTCTTTATCCCTCATGTTTACCCGCCTGCACAGCGAAAGAGCCCGCGAAATAAGCTTCTCGGTTTTTTTCGGAATGCTGATATGTATTCTGCCCTTTACCAATTTGGTTACCGCCGATTTGATAGACTCTTATAATTTTAACCTGGTTTACAAGGGCGCATTGTTCTCTTACCTGCCATGCTTGTGCCTTATCATGCTGTGTATGAATAACGTAAGGTTAAACGCCCGGTTTCACTTATACAAACTCGACTGGCAGAGTTTTGTGTTTTGGAGCATCATGCTCACTTTGCTGGGGTATATTAGTATTTATGGGCAGGAATATTATTGGTTGGATGATGCCCGCATTTACTATAGCGTTGCCGCTATGATAGTTAGCACATTGATTTACATTGTACGCCAAAGAGGTTTAAAAAGACCATATCTGCATCTGGGTATATTTCGCTTTCGCAATTTTAAGTTCGCGGCCTTTCTAATCTTCATACTTTATATATGTCGGTTTGCGGTTAATATCACCAATTCATTTTTTACAGGTGTACTTAAGCTTGATCCTATTCACGTAAGTTATATAAACAGTTGCAACCTGGGCGGCCTCATAATTGGTATTATAATTTCCGGTGCTATGATCCTGCAGAAAAAAAATATCAGGTTTATCTGGTTTCCGGGCTTTATATTATTGCTGGCTTTTCACGTCATTATGTTCTTTTTGTTTGCTACAGAGGCAAATGAAAACAACTTTTACGCTCCGCTTTTTATGCAGGGGATAGGCGTGGGGATGATCATGGTACCCACTATTGTGTATGCCATCTCTGCAGTGCCTGTTGCAATTGGCCCGTCAGCAACTTCGATATGTTCAACTATGGGGTATGTTGGCTTCTGTGTTAGTGCTGCAATCATCAATTTTTGCGAGCTCTACGAAAAAAGCCGGCATTACAATGCATTTCAGGACCATCTAACAAAAGTTGACCGGTTTGCATTGCACGCGCTGGCCACGCGTGGGACCGAACTGTTGTCAAAGGGGCTCTCGTTAAAGCAAGCCGGTAAAGGCGCAAACAAGCAGCTGGTTGGCGCCGTTAATCAGCAGATCCAAATCAGGTTCGCTATGGATTATTACGAAATGATGTCAATGATGCTGGTCGCAACCTTACTGCTTATTGCTTTATTCCCTTATCTAAATCGTACAGCGGTTTACCTGCGTTCGCGCCGGCTTGTACCTGCATAATCTAATTACTTAATATTAAACAACAAATGAAATATATAACCCTGTTGGCTATTATCATCGTCAGTATAACTGCATGCCAAAAAGATAACCAAAACTTTAAATTAAAAACGGTTACCATAAATGCCTACACAAACAAAAACTCCGAATTACAGCATATTTACGTCAAGGTAGTTGACGCCGCAGATAATCAGCGAGTTATCGGTAAATCTGCTTCGTATCCGTCAAGCCTGCCATTGCCCGTTACGCTGGGTATAACTTCGAGCCTCAAACAAGCGCTATATAAACAAACATGTATAGTGCAGTTGTGGGCCGACTCTACAGGTTTGATTAGTTCGCAAAAAATGAATATGGATAGTTATAAAATCATCTTTCCGTTAGAGATGGATGTCAAAAATAAAGACATGGATGTTACGCTGTCAGGTAACTGGGACTAAGCATTAACTATACCGAGATTTATAAAAAAAACAACAATATCATGGCCACGGCTTTTGAAGTCATCCAAAAACTTCAGTCGGAAGGTTATACCATAGATTTAATCTAATAGCAAACTGCCTTGAATGTCATCAGAATGCATTGAAGGTGCATCCGGACGAGTTTATAGTGGACAAAGATTACCGGCTTGAAGTGATGTCTGCCGAAATCAGCTATTCCTGCCATCAGCAAATTCCAGTATTCAGCAGTTGATGGCAGTTTGCAATAACATCCAAACCGGAACTTATTTCTGGTCGAACGGTTACGCGGTCGGGTAGTGCAACGATGGCGCAAATAGCAAAGTAAGATCATTAACCATTAAAGTTCATCACGGGACTATTAAATTAAACACGGTAGCGGATAGTAAAAAGCGATCAGTTAACGCTAAAGAAATCAAAGAAGGCCAGGAACAAAAGTTTAATTTTAATAGATTGAAGATATAAGATCCTGGTTGAATTTTAGAAATAGTGTACCGGATCGTTTTGTAAGAACGAATCAACTAACACTTGTGTCAAAGTGTTTTATGAAAAATGTCGCCAAAAACCCGGCACTCAATTTCCCATTAAAAAATATTATATTTACTGCTACTAATCTTATCGCTGTAATGTATGAATAAATATATACCCCCCTTTACTCCCAGTAACTCATTATCCGCTAAAGTTTTTTAAAGCCAGTAACTGATTTAATGAAGTCGAAATTTTTACTGGCAATTTTATGCTTGTTGTGCATAATAACTGCGGTTAAGGCCCAGGCCCCTAAAATCACTTACACCGCCGGAGCTAAAATATTTACTTTGGGAGTTCCAATCCAAACGTTAGTGCCTGTAAACACCGGAGGCGCAATACCTCAGGGATATTATGGACAGGTTACCACTCTTTGTGGCAGTGGCCGGCCGGGCTACCAGGATGGTAGTGCTGCAACCGCAAGCTTCGGTGCTGTACGTTCACAATGCGTAGATGCAAAAGGTAATATATTTATGGCCGATGAAGCCAATCATGTTATTCGCAAAATAACGCCGGCCGGTGTTATGACTACGTTTGCTGGAGGTAATGATATTTACAAAGATGGCGTTGGCCGGTCTGCGGGCTTCGTTGATCCCCGCGCAATTACAGTTGATGCTGCCGGTAACCTGTATGTTATGTCAGATAGGAGTGTGCGTAAAATAACCCCCGACACTGTAGTGACAACAATAGCGGGTGGTGGCCCTTATGGCCCGGTTAATGGTATTGGTGCCGATGCATCTTTTGGTTATCCTCTTTCAATCGCTGTGGATAGCAAGGGTAATTTATATGTTGCAGACTATGATATCAAGGCCATCCGTAAAGTAACACCACAAGGTGTTGTTACAACATTTGCAGGTAGCTTTGGCGATGCCGGATCAAATGATGGAAATGCAATAACGGCCAGGTTTAATAGTATCAATTGCTTAGCTGTAGATAAACAAGATAATATCATCGCGGGTGATTATGACAGGATAAGGAAAATAACCCCGCAGGGCGTTGTGACAACCGTTGCCACCGCCGAAATGTTGGGTATTCCCTCAAATAATTATGTAACCAGTGTAGCCGCCGATGCTACAGGCAATATTTATTATACAGCCAATCAAATCATAAACGTTATTTCTCCTGCCGGTATAATAAACCGGGTAGCCGGTACTCCCGCCGATGGTTATACGGCAGGCGGCAACACAGATGGAATAGGCACCATAGCCCAGTTCAGAAGTCCTAATGCGCTCACTTATGACACGAAAGGGAATATTTACCTGGTAGAATATCAGAACTACCTGGTTCGGAAAATACGAGTTACTGGTTACATTATAAATAAACAGCTGCCTGCGGGCCTTAAATTTGATCAGCTTACAGGTAATATCACCGGCTTTGCTACAGAAATAACTCCAGCTTCAGATTATGTTGTAACTGCTTTTAATGTGGCCGGCAGCAGTTCTTATACTCTAAATATAGCAACTGTCGCCAATGTTGGTAAGCCGGCCATTTCATCGTTTAACCCACTAAGTGGCCCGGCGGGTACTTTGGTTGCTATACATGGTAATAACCTGGTTAATACGCAGGGCGTGGTAATAGGAGGAATAAATACTGTAGTGTTGTCAAACACTAATACCGAAGTTGTAGCAATGGTTATGCCCGGGGCGTCAACCGGCGCAATAGCGCTTAACACCGCTAATGGTTATGCCACAGCGTCCAGCAATTTTGAGCTGGCACCAGCGTATGGTTCATTTACTCCGCAAACAAGGATAACACAGGCAGACGTGAAAGGGCTTGCACAATTTGGATGGGCAACCGCCTTGAGTGCCGACGGTAATACCTTAATAGTGGGAGCCCATAGTGATAATAACAATACTGGCGCGGCTTATATTTATACTCGAAATGGAGATAGCTGGAATATGGAAGCCCGGCTGTCTGGTCTTGATGTAATAGGAGCGGCCAGGCAAGGAGCATCGGTTGCTATAACGGCCGATGGTAATATGGTAGTAGTAGGTGGCGAAGGCGATAATAATGCGACAGGCGCAGCCTGGATATACACCCGAAGTAGCAAAATATGGACACAGCAAGGACAAAAAATTGTTACTGCAGCATTACCCCGGCAACAGGCGCAGGGCAGCCTCGTAGCAGTAAGCGCCGATGGATCGACCGTTGTAGTAAGCGGATCTTCGCAGAATAATTATTATGCTATGATAACGGTGTATAACCGTGCAAACAATGTTTGGTCAGGTACAAATTTACAGCTGCCGTTCGGCTTTCAGCCGGGTAATACTTTGGCTATTAGTGCTGAGGGGAAGGTAATTGCTGTTGGACAACCAACTTATGGCAGCAGCAGAGGCACGGTGCGCGTTTATACTAAATTAGGCGATAGCGGATGGTTATCCCCGCCCTTTGAACTTGTGCCAGACGGCGTTGCTGATGGTTCGCAGTTCGGCAGTTCGATATCGGTAAGTGCTGATGGAAAATATGTGATAGTAGGCGCGCCAAATTTTAACAGCGGACAAGGTGCTGTATGGGCTTTTAAACGTGAGTTCCCATCAACTATTAACTGGACGCAAAACACCAGAATAGCGTTGCCTGCAGCTGCTAATAACGTGCGTATGTTTGGCCGCCTGGTAGGTGCCAGCGCCGATGCTTCAACAATTGTTGCGGCTGATGCAGGAAATACAGGCAAGGATGAGCTTAGATTTTTTAAGCGTACCGACGATAAATATATCCAACAGGGAAACCCTGTATCACAAGCTGCAAGTAATGCAACTTATTATGGTGATGCCTTATCAATTAGCGCTGATGGCAGCATTGCGGCGGCGGGCAACCATTTTGATAATGGGGGAGTTGGTTCGGTGGCTGTTTACAAGGCAATTTTATTGCCCGAAGCCAATACTTTAAGCGCATCAAATATTGTTCTTAATGGCGCCTCATTGAATGGTACCGTGAATGGTAAAGGTATTGCAGCTGCCGTTAATTTTGAATACAGCACATCTTCCGATATGAGCGGGGCTAAAATTATACCGGCTGATGGCAAAAGCAGCGTAGCTGCAGATCAGGGAGCGGTGACTTTCAGCGTTGCACTGTCTGGCCTTGCACCTGGCGTAACTTATTACTACCGTATAAATGCATCAAGCACTCAAGGTACGGTAAATGGCATAACAAAAAAATTCACAACTATACCGGGATTGCCTGTTGTTACGTCTTTTACTCCTGCGAAAGGGGCGATTGGTACACTGATTACAATAAGCGGCGATAACCTTATAAGCCCCCAAAGTGTTATTGTAGGCGGTGTGCCTGCCCTGGTAATATCTGCAACCGGCAAACAAATGATTGCTATGGTTATGCCCGGTACAACTAAAGGAGGGCTTACTATCAACACACCCGCGGGGAGCGTGAATGCAAGTGGTAGCTTTAAAGTTATCAATACCTCGCAGCCAAATTTCCTGCAACAGCAAAGGTTGTATCTTGATGAGCCAGACAGCTACGGACGCTCTAATACTAAAGTAAATATCAGCGCCGACGGTAAAACCGCCCTTTTTGCTGCATATGTTGACCACGGGCAAAGTGGTGTTTGGATATACAAACGCAATGGAGATGCATGGGAAAAGCAAACCGATAATTTATTAACAGGAAGTCTTTTATTTTTTACCGCACTAAGTGCAGATGGCAACACCGTTGTTTTTACACACGACGGCGTTGCAACTGTGTATGTACGTGATGGTGAAATATGGTCAAAACAAGCCGACTTTAAGGCAATTGATCCTTTAAACGACGCCTATCCGTACAATATAGCACTGAGTGCCGATGGCAACACCCTTGTGTTAGGATCTACCAGCCACATGAATAACGGAGCGGCATGGGTTTATACACGTGATCGCGGTGTATGGACCCCACAGGGTGCCAAACTTGTTTGCCAGGGTGCCGTAGGCGGTATTGATCAAAGTGTTATAGTAGCTATAAGTGCCGATGGCAATACCATAGCACTGGGCGGTTACAATGATGACAACTATACCGGTGCTACCTGGGTATTCACAAGGAATGCCAACGGCGTATGGAGTCAGCAGGGTGCCAAACTAATTGGCACCGGAGCCAAACATTTGCAGTCGCAAGGGGTTGCGCTTTCGCTAAACGCAGACGGTAACGTGCTGGCAATAGGTAGCGTATCGTGGTATGATGGTTCACAAAACAGCGGAGTGTGGGTATTTACACGCAGCAATAATACCTGGAAACAGCAGGGCAATATGATAATACCCAAAGACGGCGCTAATAATTCTGCGTTCGGAGAGGCGTTGATGCTGTCTGCAGACGGTGCAACAATGATGGTGGGTGGCTATTTAACAGATTATTACGAGGGAGCAATGTGGTGCTACAAACGTACTGGCGATACCTGGAATGTGGTTAATAAACTTTATTTAAGAGAAGTTAACCCTACGAGCCTTGGTGCCTCAGTAAGCATGACCCCTAACGGCGCCATGATGCTTGCGGGGAGCGACAATACCGCAAGTACGCAAAGTTTTGTAAGAACGTACACTGCAATACCTATACTATCAACTAAGGATGCGGCTGACGTCAGTACTACTGGGGCTACAATTGCAGGTTCGGCTGATGATAATGGCAATGATGCCACGATACTGTTCAGGTATTGGGAGGCACCGAAAGTTGGCGATGGTAAAACTGTTAATGTGAGTACGGTAAGCGGTGGTTCGGGTATGGCAACCTACAATGCGGTACTGAAAAATCTTAAACCCAACACCACTTATATTTATGCCATAAGTGCGGTTACATCATCGGGCACTTATACGGCCGAATCAAACACTTTTGTTACCTCAACTGCGCCGGTTATTTACTCATTCACACCGCCGCGGGCGCAGGTAGGTACAACAGTGGCCATTACCGGTATAAATTTTAAGAATGTTACGGATGTTTCGTTCGGAACCACGGCCGCAGCTAAATTTAAAGTAGTATCGCCAACGTTAATCAACGCAATTATTGCCCCAGGCACAACCGGTGGGCAAATTATTGTTAAAAATAAAGACGGTTCCGGTATCGCAGATGGATTGCAATTATTTATTGTTCCGCAAGTGGATGCTGATGCTACCGTAATCCAACAGTATGGCAGCACTTATTTACGCACTGCGGCGACAGATGGATATCAATATCAATGGATGAAAAATGGGCAGGCTATTGCCGGTGCTACAGATGCCAGTTATGAAGTTAAAGAGCCAGCATCATACACTGTACGAGTAAGTGTCGACTCGCTTAGCCAAGTGTCATTGCCTGTAGTTATCGTATCTAAATTTATACTGCCGCAAAATGCTTTCCTGCTAACGTCGCAAAGTTTAACCTGCAGAGGCAGTGGCAACGGAAAGATTACAGTCGATGCAACTTATGACAGCTACAAATATACCGCCCACATAACCGGTAATGGTTTGGATAAATCTGCTCCGTTCACTAAAACCATCAACTTTGGCGGGCTTTTAGCCGGGACTTATAATGTGTGCATAACAGTAGAAGAAGATAAAAATTATCAACAATGTTATGCGGCAGTAGTATCGCAACCGGCAGACCTTGCCCTGTTATCTACCGTAAACGAGGCAAGCAAGACCATCAGTCTGTCGTTAAATGGGGGGGAAGTGTATCACGTAATGTTGAACGGGGTTTTACATAGCACCAGGGATAGCAGTATTGTATTACCATTAGCGGCGGGCAAAAATAAATTAAGCGTAACAACGGATAAGTTGTGCCAGGGCGTGGTGGAGAAGATCATTGATATTACTGCCCAACCGGCACCATACCCAAACCCTTTCAACGGGTCTATAAATGTGTTTATTGGTGATAAACAGGTTAAAAAGGCAATTATTGATATTTATTCAGTTAGTGGCTTGTTGGTGCTTAGTAAGCAGATAAGTAACCCTGCAAGCACAGTAACATTACAAACGGGCGGAATTGAGCTTCCTGGTAACTATACTTTAATGCTGGATACGGATGGTACAAAACAGGTATTTAAGATAATTAAAAAATGAAGAGATTAGTATTGTTGACGATATTTGCCGGTTTTATTTTTTGTAGCTGCGGAAAAAAAGGCGATGCCGGTTCAGATACAAAGTCACCATCGAAACCCGTTTTGATATTGCCGGCCCAAAACTCGGTGTGTGTGAGCGGTAATGGGCAATCAGGATCACAAAGCAGCATATTTTTTAGCTGGAATGCGGCCACCAATACCGACGAATACGAGATAACTATAAAAAACCTCCAAACGGGTACAGCACTTAGTCAAACTGTAGCTGTAAACCAGGTTTCGGTAGAGTTGCCGGTAAATACACCCTACTCGTGGCAGGTTATATCGAAACTAAAAAATACATCCGGTACGGCGCAAAGCGATACCTGGAAATTTTATAGCTCAGGGCCAGGCGTAGTAAGTCACGCGCCATTCCCGGCAACTGCTTACCAACCAGTTGATGGTGGACAATTACAGGCTGTGAATAGCCTCATTAGCCTATCATGGACAGGTTCAGATGCTGATAACGATATCATGGACTACGATATATACTTTGGTACCAATGCTGCTTCCCCATCGTTGTTGCAATCTCATATTTCGGGTACTTCATTAAGCAATATACAAGTTAAACCTGCCGGCATATATTACTGGAAGATTGTAACCCGCGATAAGCAAAATAATTTAAGTACTTCGGATATTTTCCAGTTTAGGGTTAAGTAGGATAACGCTTGTTTTGCCCGATAGGCTTTAATGGAGCAATAGTTCCTAAGTGTTGTTAAAGGACCGATTGAGTCAATCATCTGTTTTTGTTGTCGTACCAATAAAAGCGCCTTAGGTCTTTCTACTCACTCCTCAAACTCTTCACCGGGTTGGCCAGCGCGGCCACTATGGCCTTATAACCCACACTTATCCAGGCGATAGCCACCGAAGTCAGGATTGCCAAAATAAATATATCCGCGCCGATAGTAATTCGGTAAGTATAGTCCTGCAGCCATTTGTGCATAAAGTAATAACCTACGGGGGCCGATATGGCAAAGGCGATAACAATAAGCACCGTAAACTCCCTCGAAAACAGGTAAACGATATTACCTACCGATGCCCCTAAAGTTTTGCGGATACCAACCTCTTTGGTGCGTTGCAAGGCCATGAAGGATACCATTCCATACAATCCCAAACAAGAAATAAAGATGGCTATGCCTGCGAATAACTTATAAAGGGTGGATAACTCGTCCTCATTACGGTAAAAGTTTTCGATCGTTTTATCGAGAAACTGGTATTCGTACACGCCCTCCGGGAAGGTTTTATTCCAAAGGTTGTCGATACCGGCGAGGGTTTGTTTAACATTTTGCGGCTGAATCTTGATATTGAGCTTGCCGTATTGCGATTTCCAGGCTCCCATCAGTACCGGCGGGATAGCGCTGCGGAGCGAGCTTATATTATAATCCTTCACCACGCCGGTAATGCGGGCGTTCAGTTTCTTATCATTCCAAAGCATAATGAATTTGCCTATGGCTTGTTTCGGATCGGTAATGCCGAGTTTGTGGATCAGGGTTTCGTTAACCACGTAGCCCGCTATCGTATCCGTTTTTTTATACGGACCTCCGGCAACAAACCGGATATCATAAAGCCTGAAATAATCAGCATCGGCCCATTTGAGGCAGGCGGCAAAATCAACTTGTTTGGCTGCGTTATTGAATTTAAAATCACTGAACCAGCCGCTGTTATCCGAGGGCCCATACAAACTCAGGCTCACATCCTTAATCCCCGGCTGTCCCAAAAGCTCATCTTTCAAAGCGCCCACTCTCGATTTGCTTATGCTATCGCCCGGGAATGGAACCGTAATCACGGCATCCTTATTAAACCCGAGTTCTTTGTTCCGGAAGTAGTTCATCTGGTAAATCAATACCAGCGTTCCTATCACTAAAAACTGCGCTATGCAAAACTGCGCCACCACCAATATCCGGCGTAGTGAGATGCCGCTGGCGCGGCCCGCGTTGATCTTATTTCTCAAAGCCTCTATCGGCTTATAACCCGATAATACCAGCGCCGGATAGAAGCCGGCCAGGAGAGTAACCCCGATCACCATGCCCACTAAAAATAGGATCACAATTCCATCAGCAAGAAAACCACCACTCAACTGGATCTCGAGCAGACGATTGAGCATGGGAAGCGTTATCCATGCAATTACCGCGGCCAGTACAACGGCAAATAAAGTGATGATGAGTGTTTCGCTGATAAATTGCAGTACCAGCTGGTATCGATTGCTGCCCAATACTTTGCGGATGCCCACTTCTTTTGATCGGTTCACGGCCTGCGCGGTAGCCAGGTTAATAAAGTTAACGCAGGCAATGATGAGCAGGAACAAACCAATCAAACTAATCACGCTGATGAGCTGCTTACTAAACGGGTGACCGCTGTACACACCTACCTCGGTATTGAAATGCATATCCTTGAGGGCCTGTAATTGATAGCTCTGGTTTTTATTGTAAGGTGGCGGAATATGCTTTTTTGCGAAAGCTGCAAGCTGTGTATTAAACTGTTTTTTGCTTATATCGGAGGGCAAAATGATAAAACTATTCCGGTCGCCGAAGGTGCTTACCCAATCCTGGACATTGCCGTTCAGGTCGCCGCCTTTCTCAATGAGGGTGATCCAGGAGATGGCCAGCTTCATCGGAAAATCGGTATTTACCGGGGTATCTTCAATAATGGCGGTCACTTTCAGGTCGCGGCGGTTTTCATAGCGGATTGTTTTGCCCATGGCATTGTGCCAGTCGCCGAAAAATTTGTTGGCCTCTTCGCGTGATAGGATCACGGTTTTAGGCTCGGCAAGGGCGGTGTTTTTATCGCCGGCAAGCCATTTAAAATCGAAGATCCTAAAAAATTCGGGGTCGGCGTAATAGGCCAGGTCTTCCTTAAATTTTTTGAAGGTACCGGTATTGTGCACATCGCCGATGGTATAGTGCGAGCCGTCGTTTTTCATGATGTTGGCCGCCTGCTTTATTTGCGGAAAGTCGAGCTTGAGGCCTTCAACCATCGGCAGGGGCGTGCCCGAACCGGCATGCACACCATCGGGGCCGCTACTTACATTCAGGATGCGGTAAATACGGTCTTTATTGGTATGATAATTATCGAAACCGGTTTGGTACTGCACAACCAAAAAAATGAGCAAGCAGGCCGCGATGCCTATGGCCAGCCCGGTAACATTGATAGTGGCATAGCTTTTATTGCGCATCAGGTTGCGCCAGGCTATTTTGAAGTAATTTTTAAACATAGCGTAGGGATTTGTTTTTTTTACCGACCAGTTTTGGGCCGTTTGCTGGTTTAAAATTACCGTGCCATAGCGGGGCTGGCGCTCCATATTATAATTTGGTCGCTCTTTTTTCAATTCAAGTTTATATTCGACCGGACTTTTGCCGGTTAGTTGTTTAAAAGTGCGGTTGAAGGTAGTTTTTGAATTAAAGCCCGATTCGAAGGCGATGCCCAGCAGGGTGAGGTGATCAAAAGCTGGGTCCTGCATTTTGCGGGTAACCTCGGTAACACGGTACTCATTAATAAAATCGTTAAAGCTTTTTTTGAGTACAGTATTAACGATGCGCGATAAATCATTAGGATGCAGGTCGAGCTTTTCAGCCAGCGAGCGTAAATTCAGTTCCGGGTCCTGGTAATAGCGGTTGGCTTTCAGCACCTGCTTTAGCCAGGTGCCTTTTTGTTTCGATTCGGCCGGTAGCGCTGGTTTAAATACAGGCATCCTCGCTGGGGCCAAAGCAGCCTCGGGCCGTAAAAAAGCTACAACTGCGAACCGGATGGCCAGGATAGCCAAAGCCAAATACAAGGGATAATAAGCCTGGTTGCCTAAACCCTGGTGGAAATAAGTATAATCAATACCCGCAACCATCAACCAGCAGCAACACAAAATGAAGAAACCGGCCAGCAAGCTGTGCAACCAGCGCATTTGGTAGCAGAACCTGTCGCCGTTGTTGAATTCAAGGAGACGGTAATAGTTTTCTATTTGTTGATGGGATGCATATAGGTAGCTCAGGGCTGAGATGAACGCCAGCAATTCCAATACAAGGTTAAATTGTTGAAAAGCCGAAGTTTGATAAGCTGCCACTCCTGTTTGAATACTCTGGCTGGTTTCAAACAACTGAATACTAAGCTCAAACAATACAGGAACAAAATGCAGCGTATGCTTCAGTCGGAATTTATATTCCGCCCGGGTTGTCTGAAGTACATAGAAATAAACCAACGGTCCAAAGGCCAGCGAGAACCGCAGTGGCAAGCGGCCCCAATTGGGGATGTAGCTCGCCAACCCTACATCTACAGCAAGCAAGCGCGCTATGTATAAAACAACAACCATCAACGCCACTGCCAAAAACCGGTTTGCCGTTTGATTTAGTTTTTTGCCGAACCATAAAAGCAAAGCCGCGGCCAGGCCAAGGAAAACCGTTCCCAGGAATGTTAGGTGGTAAAGGTTGATATGGAATATGTAGGTTTTCAATTAGTTAACTTGGCTCAATTGGCGAGCCAAATTTACAACTTGCTTTTATTAAGATCGTTATGATTTGGTTTTGTGTTTGATGTGTAATGGAAGCGGACGGATGGGCGTACGGTTTTGGAAGGAGGTAGGGGAGAGAGGTTCAAAAAGTACTCTCAAATTTTGCTTAGATAAGCCGCATCACGAAGCGGTTAGGTTGAAATAAAATTTTTTAGATCAGTCTTTTGATCTAAAAAAACTGTTATTGATCGAAAAATAGTTACTTCTTTTCTAACGTCTATAAAAAATCATCTTAGGATTTTACTGACGTGGCTTTCATCCGGTCAGGTCAAATTTAGCTGCGATCTGCTTCAGGTTATAATCACCGGCATCCATTCTTTTCCTGATCAGCTCTTTCCGGTAAGTGAAAGTGCATATCTAATCCAATCATTCTGCATGCACATCGTTCCATATAATAAGCCTTGATCACGACAATATGACGTATGAAAATTTCATAAAAAAGTTGCCAATAGAATTGACTACTTGCGTAAAATGTGAAAAGGAAATTGCATCGCTGGAAAATAACTGGTTTTCTGTTAGTGGCTGCCGACGCGGCTGTCAGATAATTACAAGACCAGCCGTATTTAACGCCTTGAACGTTTTAAATGTGTTTATCATTTTCGTGTAAAATGAAAAAATTAATATTTTTATTTGAACAGCGTTCAATAATTTTGATGTGTTTAAAATATTAATCAAAACAATCATGAAAAAAATATTGATCACAGGCGCAAGCGGTGGCATAGGGCTGGAAACAGCCAGACGCCTGGCTGCTCAAAATTACCAGGTAACACTGGTAGCCCGCAGCGAGGAAAAATTAAATAAGGCAATAAAAGATCTGGATGGCACCGGCCATACCATTTTGGTTGCAGACCTGACGGATAAAGACGACTTGCAAAAAGTAACGGATCATTTGAAAGCCGGGGAATACGATGTTCTGATCAACAATGCAGGTGCTGGTATTTACGGAAAGTTTATTGAGATCCCATTGGATGAGCAACTGGCAACCATGCAGCTCAATATGAATGCCCTGGTAACCTTATCTTATGCGTTTTTGCAAAATGCCAGGCAGGGTGATGCTTTGGTAAATATTAGTTCCCTGCTTGCGCATTCTTCCCTTCCTGGCGGATCAGTTTATGCAGCTACCAAAGGTTTTGTCGCCAATTTCTCGGAATCACTGTGGTATGAGTTCAAGAAAAAAGGAATTTTTGTGATGGGTTTTAATCCCGGTGCTGCAGCCTCAGACTTTCATTCACATGCAGGTGGACATACCAGTGATTTTCCAAAATTTGTAATGTCATCTGTTGAAGATGTCGCCGAAGAATTGGTAAGGGCCCTGGAAAACAGGCGGAAGCCGAGAGTGGTACAAGGTTGGAAGAATAGGTTCATGCTATTTGGATTCAAATTATTGAGCCGAAAATCCGCTGTAAATATTATGGGACAAATTAGCCCCGGCATGAAAAACTAAACGCCGAATCGTGGTGCGAAATTTCGCCACCCGGCCGGCACTATTATATTTGTATCTTATTATTAATAAAAATGGGCATAGCAGAACGAAAATTGGAAGAGAAACAGGAAATGCATAAACGCATTTTAAACGGAGCACGTAAAGTATTCCTTGAAAAAGGCTATGAACAAGCCAGCATGCGTAGTATCGCCAACGAGATCAACTACAGCCCAGGCTCTATTTATTTTTACTTTAAAGATAAAAGTGAGATCTTCCAGGAACTGCATAAGGAAGGGTTCGGGTTACTGCTCAACCAGTTCAAGGTTTTAGACAAGGTGGGTGATCCTTTTGAGCGCCTGAAAGCAATGGGCCGCATCTTTATCCAATTTGCACAAGAAAACAAGGATTATTATAACCTGATGTTCCTGGTGGAAGAACCGGCAAAAATGTCCGAAAATGATGGTGGCTTTAAGATAGCACAGGAAGCGATCGACCGCCTGGCTTCTGTAATTAAGGACTGCCAGCAAAAGGGAAGATTCAAAGATTTGGATACAGAAGATCTAACCTTTATGATCCTTTCTGCAATGCACGGCATTTGTGCCCTCTTCTGCAAAGACCGTACTACAAGTTTCATAGGCAGAACGAACGAGGAACTGATGCAGAGCGGCTATGAGTGTTTTGTCGCGCTCCTTGAAAAAAGTTAACGCTTTTTTTTGACACTTTATTGAACAATGTTTAAAATTATAACAGTGATTGAAAATGAAATCTAAAACACATATCCGATATGGTTTTGTCCTGGTGGCGGGAGCCCTGATAGCCGCTACCCCGGCAAAAGCTCAAAGCCGGCTGGATGAATACATCCGCGAGGGGCTCAACTCTAATCAGAGCATTAAGCAACAAGACTTTGTACTCGAAAAAAATGTATATGCATTGAAGGAAGCAAAAAGCATGTTCGGGCCCGAGGTTACCTTTTCAACAACTTATACTAAAGCCGACGGCGGACGGACGATAGATTTTCCGACGGGCGACCTGTTTAACGGGGTTTATTCCACGCTGAATAAACTGACCGGCAGCAATGCTTTTCCGCAGTTACAAAACCAGCACATTCTGCTCAACCCGGATAATTTTTATGACGCCAAGTTTCGCACTACCCTTCCAATTTTGAATGCGGAACTGATCTATAATAAGCACATCAAGGCGCAGCAGGTGGATCTGCAAAAAACCGAAGTCCAGCTTTATAAACGCGAACTGGTCAAAGAGATCAAAACGGCTTATTATAATTATCTCAAAGCCGTTTATGCTACCGGGATCTATGAGTCCTCGCTCAGGCTGGTGCAAGAAGGCCAAAGGATCAATACAAGGCTATATGACAACGCCAAAGTAAACCGGACTGTTGTGCTCAGAAGCCAAAATGAAGTTTCCCGGATCAACGCTTCACTCACCGGGGCAAAGAAAACCGCGGAATCGGCCCGTTATTATTTTAATTTCCTGATCAATCGGCCGCTAACGGATAGCATCCTTTTAGATGATATTACCACGCTTCCGGCCCTTGGCCAAAGCTTGGCTAACAACATCACTGGCCGGGAGGAATTAGCCAAACTCCGGATAGCAAAAGACATTAACGGCAACCTGAATGGGCTGGCCAAATCTTATATCATCCCCAAGCTGGGCACCTTTATCGACCTGGGATCGCAGGCGTTCGACTGGAAGTTCAATAGCCAAAGTCGCTATTACTTGTTAGGCGTTTCCCTGGAATGGAACCTGTTTTCCTCCGGGAAAAATAGTTACCGGGTAAAACAAACGATTGCAGACCGCGAGGCCCTGGCATCACAGACCGACTATGTACGGCAGCAACTCCTTACCGAGCTTAAAGTACGCCAGGCCGCCATGCAAAGCGCCATTGCACAATACGAGGCGGCACAATCCCAGTTGAAGACCAGCCAGACGTACTACAACGATATGGTCAAGCTATATAAGCAAGGAATGGCCATTTACATCGAACTGCTGGATGCTCAAAATCAGTGGATAGATGCGCAGCTCAATGCCAACATTGCCCTTTACGACACCTGGATAGCCTATACAGCCATCGAACGAGCTAATGCCAGTTTTACAATTCAATAATAAAAACACTACAACAATGAAAAAACTTCAATTACTCAGCATAATAATAGTAGCCATATTCCTGCTGACTTCCTGCAAACAAAAACATCAGGAACAAAACGCAATGGGTGAACCGGATATCATCCCCGTTAAAACAGCATCGGTTTCCATATTAGGAGTTCCCGACCACATTAGTGCGACCGGCCTGGTGAGCACCGAAGATGAAGCCAAATATGCTTTTAAAATAGGTGGTGTGATCAGCCGGATCTTCGTACAGGAAGGGCAGTTCTTTAAAAAAGGCCAATTACTGGCTACGCTCAATTCAACCGAGATTTCAGCCGGTCTGGCTCAATCCAGCCTGGGTGTGGAAAAGGCACAGCGCGATTATAGTCGTGCCGTCAATCTTTACAAAGACAGCGTATATACCCTGGAGCAATTGCAAAACACCAAAACCGCACTGGACGTTGCGCAAAAAGCCCGGGAAGCTGTAGCCTTTAATGATCGCTATTCCAAAATATACGCTGCATCCGATGGCTTCGTAAGCAAGAAAATAGCTAATGAAGGTGAGGTTATCGCCGAAGGCATGCCGGTGCTGCTCATTAATTCCACCGAACAGCACAACAGTTACTCGCTAAAAGTTGGGGTAACTGACCGCGAGTGGGCCATCATTAAGCCGGGGCAGACAGCCAAAGTCGCGCTCGATGGATACGTAGGCAGGCAATTTGAGGCGGTGGTATTTCGTAAGTCGCAGGCTGCAGATCAGGCCCTTGGATCGTTCCAGGTAGAGCTTAAGCTGAACTTAAATGGCCTCAAACCTGCGGTTGGCATGTTTGGCAAGGCGGAGATAGCCACTCACCAGGATGAAAGTGTGATGGTGATCCCCTATGGATCGCTGGTGGAGGCTGACGGCAATAAAGGTTTTGTGTTTACCACTGTTAGCGCGACCCGTGTAAAAAGAGTGCCGGTTACCATCCTGAAGTTCGATAACGACAATGTCTATCTCAAGGATAAACTGGAAGGTATAGACCAGATCGTAGTTTCCAACAGCGCCTACCTCAACGAACAGTCCATTATTAAAATCATCAAGTAAGGCTACAGTTATGAAAATTACAAATTTCGCAGTTAAGAACTACCAGTTCACACTGATCATATTTTTGCTTGTCGCAGTAGTAGGCGTGTTAACGTTGTTTACCATGCCGCGGTCGGAAGATCCGACCACCCATCCGCCGCAATACCTGATCACGGTGATCTATCCGGGCACCAGTCCGAAAGATATGGAAGAGCAGGTAGTAAAACCCATTGAGAACAAAATTTACGGACTGGAAAACATCGAAAAGATCCTGACCACTGTGGAAGACGGTGTTGCGGTTATCCAGCCGAAATTTAAATATGGCGTAGATGTAGATAATAAGTACCAGGAAATATCTACGGCGATCAATGCCTTGAAAAACAGTGAACTTCCAAAGGATATTTACATGATCAAAACAGAAAAGATCTCATCCTCTGATGTAAAAGTCTTGCAGGTGGCATTGGTTTCTGACAATGCTTCCGGGAAATTATTGAGGGATAAAGCGGATATTCTGAAAACGCGCCTGGAGAAGATCACCAACCTGAAGGATGTTAAGTATTTTGGAATGCCCGAGCAAGAGATCCGTATCGACATGCAGCTGGATAAACTGGCACAGTTAAAAATACCGCTCAATGTGGTCATAGGCAGTTTACAAAGCGAGGCAGCCGATATCCCTGGCGGCAGCATCAACCTGGACAGCAAGATATTCAACGTAAAGACCAGCGGCAAGTTCAAGACCGTTGATGATGTGGCCAATACTGTTATTTATAATGCCAATGGCAAGATCATATATCTGAAAGATGTGGCCGATGTGAGTTACAAAGACGGCATTGCCGATCATATCACCCGGCTGAACGGGCACCGTTGTGTGCTGGTTACAGCGGGGATGAAAGACAATGTGAATATCGCCAGCGTACAGCAGGAGTTTTTACCGGTACTGGATGAATTCGGCAAAAGCCTGCCCGGGAATGTCCGGCTTGTTAAAAACTTTGACCAGGCTAACATGGTTTCCGAGCGCTTGGGCCACCTGGGTTTTGATTTTGGATTAGCCATCGTTTTAGTGATCATTACCTTGCTGCCATTAGGATTTAGGGCATCGCTTATCGTGATGATCTCTATCCCGCTTTCTTTGGCCCTGGGGCTCATTGCCATGAATTTATTGGGATATTCCTTAAATCAGCTTAGTATCGTAGGGCTTGTGGTGGCATTGGGGCTGCTGGTAGACGATAGTATCGTGGTGGTTGAGAACATCGAGCGCTGGCTCCGCGAGGGCCACTCCCGGAAGGATGCTATTCTGAAAGGTACGCAACAGATCGGGATAGCGGTTATAGGCTGTACGGCCACATTGGTTATTGCCTTCCTGCCGCTTGCCTTTTTGCCGGATATGGCGGGTGAATTTATCCGCAGCCTGCCAATGGCCGTGATGACCAGTGTATTGGCTTCTATGATCGTAGCCTTAACGCTTGTTCCCTTCCTGGGCAGCAGAATGTTAAAGACACATACCCATGGCGAGGGTAACTTCTTTTTAAAGCACCTGCAACGTTTCCTCACCAGGTCTTATGCCCGGGTAATGCCACTTGCCTTAAAGTGGCCCAAAACTACTATCGGGATCTCGTTGGCCTTAAGCGGGTTTGCTTTTTTCTTATTTACACAAACCGGGTTTAAGCTTTTCCCGACCTCTGAAAAGCCGATGTTCCTGATCAATATCAAACTGCCCCTGCAAGCCGACATTCCCGAAAGCGACCGGGTAACCAGGCTGGTAGAAAGTGAACTGAAGAAACACAAAGAGATCGTTTATTACACATCTAACGTGGGCAAAGGCAATCCACAGATCTATTATAACGTGCATCAGCAGGATGTAAAGCCTGACTTCGCCCAGATATTCGTTCAACTGGACGAAGAGGCGAGTCCAAGATCGAAAACAGATCTGATCAAACAACTCAGGCAGAAATTTAAAGACTTTCCTTATGCGCGGATCGAAGTAAAAGATTTTGAGCAGGGTACTCCGATCGAAGCCAATATCGTGGTGAGGGTATTTGGTGAAGACCAGGACACCTTACGGAAGCTTTCCTTTAAAGTGGAGGAGGTCCTGAAAAAAAATCCGGGCACTTTTTATATCAACAACGAATTGAATACCTATAAGTCAGACGTTAAAATAAAAATTGACAAAGAGAAGGCCCGTACCTTAGGTGTGCTTACCAGTGACGTGGATAAAGTGGTAAGAATGGCTGTGGCGGGACTAAACGTGGGTGACTATATCGACGACAGGGGCGATTCGCGGAATGTGGTGATCACCCTGCCCAGGAATAAGTTCTCTAACCTGGATGCCCTGAAAAACCTGTACGTAAATAATATCCAGGGCACACCGGTATTGGTTAACCAGATCGCCACTGTATCATTTGAAACGTCGCCAACGGCGATCAACCATTTCAATAAATCGCGCTTTGTAAAAGTTACTTCCTTAACCAAAGAGCATGTCTTGGCCAATGATATCCTGAAAGAGGTTGTTCCTGAACTGAATAAATTAAAAATGCCGCCGGGCTATTATTACAAGTTATCCGGAGAAGCGGAATCGGAAGGCGATGCATTAGGCGGTAACTTTCTGTCGGTGATCATCCTGAGCACGTTTCTTTTCGTTGGTGTGCTGCTGTTGCAGTTCAAGACATTTAAAGGGATCATTATCGTACTATCGATCATACCCCTGGGTATATTGGGCGGTGTGGTATTGCTGCTTTTCACGGGTAACCCGATGTCACTGGTTTCTATCATCGGTTTTATAGGTTTGTCCGGGATACAGGTTAAAAACTCGCTGCTACTGGTTGATTTTACCAACCACCTGCGTGAGGAAGGCCATAGCATTGATGAAGCAATAGCGATGGCAGGCGAAACCCGATTTCTACCCGTTGTGCTTACTTCCATTACGGCAATCTGCGGTTTGCTTCCAATTGCCTTGAACCCCAATCCTTTGATCGCACCGTTAGCTATTGTACTGATCGGCGGGCTGATCAGTTCAACTATACTGTCGCGTATAGTAACCCCCGTAATGTATAAATTGATCCCGCCACATTTGGAAAGCGACACACATCTAAAAAGTAATTGACAGAAACGGAAAAATATCAAGAGTTTGTAGGAATGGAACAACGAATCTTAAAAACAGCATAAGTGATCTATTTGAAGATATATCACTACTATCGTAATGCCAAAAACTTTTCCACATTATGCTATAATCATCAAATTGAGTGAGGAATGTGTGAGATAAAAAAGCCTCACTAAATTTAGTGAGGCTAACTACTTGACTATTAAGTGGCTGTTTTGTGTAAATCTTGAACTATTGCCTATCTGATCTAAGTTTAATAGCGGATTTAGACTTATAACCTATGCCAAAAGTAGCTATATGAACTTATAATATTCGGGCACCTTCGCCAGATAGTATGTATGGTTTTTTTGCAACTTGTTAAATGAAAGCAGCGATATGCTGTTATTCATTTCGCAAACTCTTCACCGGGGGCGCCATGCCAGCCCTAATGGTTCGGAAACTTAAGGTAAATAATCCTATTAGCAGCATTCCAGCACCGCTGATAACAAATACCCACCAGCTGATAGCTACATGGTCGGCAAAGCCTTCCATCCATTTATTAACTGCGTACCATGCAATCGGCGTTACGACGATAAAAGCGAGTAAAATAAGCGATACCAGTTCGGTTGATAGGAGGATTACTATTTGCGCAACACTGGCACCAAATACTTTGCGTATGCCAATTTCTTTTGTTCGTTGGTTGGTGGTGTAAACAGCAAGACCTAACAGCCCGAGGCAACTGATTAGTATAGAGATACCTGTTGCCCAGTTGAGCAGTGTTGAAGTATGTTGTTCATCGTCGTAAAACCGGGCTATCGTTTCGTCGTAAAAATGGCAATCAAAATCATCATCGGGATAAGCTTTCTTCCAGGCTTTTCCCATATTTGTAATGGCGGTTTTCCACTCGTTACCTCCGGCGGTTTCAGGTTTCAAACTAATATGTAACGTCATCATTGGGCGGGGGATTGGACTGCCTGATGTTATGATTGATGGATAAATGGCAGAATGCAGTGACCGCTGATTAAAATCGGCAACTACGCCAATGATACTAATATTTCGGCCATCAAACCAATTCAATTGCTTTCCGATAGCATCATTCGGGTTATTAAATCCTAATAATGTAGCGTAAGTATTGTTAATGATAATAGCTTTCCCGGTGTCTGCTTCGGTTATGTTTCTGCCGGCAAGCAATTTTAGCTGGTATATTTTGATGTAGTTTTCATCGCCAGATTTAACTATTATTTCTTCTGTTGTAATTTGCTTTTTTCCATCGTCATAAGTAATTCGCGTCCTGTTAAATGCATCAGCCGAAGGTGGATCATTACCTAAACCCACAAGGGCAACCTGCGGCATCGACCTGAATTCGTTCAGCAATACCTGGTTGGTGCTGGCCTTACTGGTTTGCCAGGGTGTATTAATAATGAGGATAGCATCCTTTTTAAACCCGAGGTTTTTATGTAAGGCGTAATAAATTTGTTGGCTTACCAAAATGGTAGCCATTATAAAAAATTGGGCTATAACAAACTGCGAGACCGTAAGCGACTTACGGAGCCATGCGTTTCGCGTTTTATTACTATTGCCCTGCACCTGGTTTTTTAGTACCATTGCCGGCTTGTAACCTGATAACACCGTTGCGGGATAAAAACCCGACAAAATAGTTATTACAATGGTTAAAATCAGCAGGAAGAGTACGACATCTGGTTGCAAGATATTCGCGTGAATATCCGGGGATATAACATCGGCAAACATTTTTAAAATAATTGGCGCAAGCAACACTGATATGCAAACCGCGAAGAATGTTATAAAAAAGGTTTCGCCTAAAAACTGAATTACTAATTGCATGCGGCTGCTACCTAAAGTTTTGCGGATCCCAATTTCTTTTGCCCTTTGGGCGGCCTGGGCGGTAGTTAAATTCACATAATTGATACTGGCCAGCAATAACAAAAAAATAGCGCTGGCCAATAATCCGTAAAGTGTTGTTTTGCTGGCTGGCGATGAGAAATTAAAAATATTATAGTCGGGATTGAAGTGAATATCATCTAATGGTTGCAAGGCCATGTTTATAGTTGGCGCAGGCATTTTTTGATTGGTAGGCGGCAGATTATTTTTTTTAAAAATGGTATTGATCTGTTTTACAACCCCGGTAGCAGAAACTCCAGGTGCCAGCTTTATAAAAATCTCCGCCGCCCCAGAGATCCTGCTCCAATTGTTTATGTGCAGGTCATCAGCCAATTGTTTATTAGTTGTTGCGGTACTAAAGGAAATAAAGTCATGAAAGGTAAAGTCGCTATTTTGGGTAAACGTCTCAACTATCCCGCTAACGGTTGTTTTAAGGGTATCATAGGTAATTACTTTACCAATCATGTCGTGATAGGATAATGATGGGAAGTAAAGCCTGGCTTGTTGGGAAGTTAATACCACCTGGCCGGGCGCATCAAGCGCGTGTTGCGATGAGCCGGCAAGCCATACATAATTAAAAATTTTAAAATATTGCTGGTCGGCAAGTGTTATCCTGTCCAGATCTTTAAACCGCTTTTGTGCCTTTTTATCTTTGTCGATATAAACAAAACGAGGCCATAGTGAATACACCGGCGTAATTTCTTCTATTCCTGTGGCCTCGTTTTTAATTGCCCCAGCCAGCGGGCCAAATAGGCCACTTGAATAATTTTTATGCCCCTGGAATGACATGTTCATAACAACGCGGTAAATCCGGTCGCTGTCCTTGTGAAATTTATCAAACGTAAAATCGTAGTGTACAATAAAGTAAATGGCCAGGAAAGCACTTATACCGATGGATAAACCAATAATGTTTATCAGTGTAAATAGCTTATGTCTCCGAAATCCGCGGAATGCTATTTTAAAATAATTTTTTATCATATGACTGCCGGTTAATGTTTCACGCGCCCACCCCGAAGGGCTTACGTGGTTCAATATTAGCGGCATAGTTCGAGCAAAACCTCCCAAGTTATAAGTTGGCATAACTTTTTGAAGGTGATTTTTATATTCCAGAGGGGTTTTACCGGTAAATTGCTTAAAAACACGATGGAAACTGCTTTGCGAATTAAAGCCCGATTCGTAGGCGAGGCCGAGCAGAGTGATATGGTCATATGAGGAATCCTGCATTTTAAGCGCAACCTCGCGGACACGATATTCATTAATAAAATCGTTGAAGCTTTTTTTGAAGACTGTATTAATGATCCGGGATAATTCATGCGTATGCAAACCGAGCTTTTCAGCAAGCGAGCTCAGACTTAATTCTGCGTCACGGTAATATCCTTTCTCTTTAACTTCCATTTTTAACCATGAGCCTTTTTGTTTCAGATCTGCCGGTAATAATTGTTTTACGGCAACATTAACCGTCATAACAGTTTCTGTTTTTAAATGGATTCTGGCTGCGATCCAAATGATCATGGATATCAAAAGAAGATACAGGGGATAGTAATGCTGTACGCTTAATTCATAATGATAATGAAAATAGTCAACAGCTGTAAATGGTATCCATAATAACCATAACACAGCCAGTTTGTTAACAGAGCGATCTAACCAAAGTAACTCATTCCGGTATCGGTCGCCCCCGTTAAACTCTTTTTTCCGGTAATAGTGATTAATCTGCAGCCGGCACAGGTACAAATAAATCATAAATGACAGGAATGCGAATAACGGCACTACGAAACTAAATGTATGGTAGATAGTTTGGCCAGCCTTCATGTTCTGTATTGCAGCAAATTCCTGAATACTTAATTCATACAGCAAAGGTACGAAGTGCAGAAAGTCTTTGCGACGGAAGATATACTCGGACCGGGTTATTTGCCGTATGTAAAAATAAATTAAAGGGCCTAATGCCATTGAAAACTGCAATGGCATTAGGTTGAGTAATGGATTATTCTTTGCCAGGTCAATATCCGCTACCAAAAGCCGGATGATCCATAAAGCAACAACGACCATTAATATTGCCAGCCAGCGGTTTGCAAACTGGTTCTCCTTTGGAGCTATCCATAAAAATAATGATAGCGTTAGGCTGATAAATACGGCACCTAAAAACGCAATGTCATAAAATGTAAAATGGAATATAAAAGGCATCAATTGAGTTTAGGTAGTTTGTAGTTTTCTCAAACCTAAGAAAATATTGATACAAATTCAACGGGTGGTTGATTAAAGCCAGGGCTCATTTTAATTAGAAACATTTGTCGATGCCAAACACGGCCTATTTATCGGTTGTGAAGTCATAAAAAAAGTTGTCAATAAAATTGACAACTTGCCTGAAAAGTGATCCCTACTGTACAAATTTCGAACTATTTCCCATCTGATTTGCGTTTGCTGGGGGATTTGGATTTTTAATGTAGGCTACACGTGAAACTTCTCAATAGTTTATCCTTTTAAAGTTCTACTACCTTCGTATTTAACGTATAAAAAAAAATCACCTGGATTTCTTTACACTTTTTTCGAGATCTATACCTATGTAGCTAAAAGCGATTATTAGCATTTCGAAGATGCACAAATATGTTAGCATAAAAATAATTTTCGTATTGCTTATCTTAGTTGCATCTCTTTGAATTGCCATTCGGACCGCTTCCGGGCCATAATTTGTGATTGCATTTTCTGTACCTTGAGATTTCGCGATCATAAATTCGAGTTCATTGTTATTCCAGAATGGGAATAATATTGTAATTTCATACTTACTGCTGTAAATGACCTGACTATCGTACATTCCGATATATCCAAAAAGAACGAGTAAAAAAGCAGCAAGAAATCCTATAGCCTTATTTTTGTTAGATTTGGTTTTATTTGATCTTGATTTTTTCTTGTTGATTTCGAAAATTATTAATGTCATAATCCCGACTGCTTCCAAAATCCCACCAACAAGTGAATGAGAGATTTCCTTAGGTAGCCAAAGATTTGTAAATATCACAGAAAAGCCAGGAATTAGAGTGAGCGTTCGTCTTCCCCATTTAAGTACATTATCTATACGTAGTATATCATCCATTTATTTAAGATTGAAGTCTATAAATACCGAATCGTTCTTGTGAAGGTGATTTGGACTGCATTGCAATGTTAAATATCTGTTCTTGTATCTAAACACTGCTACATATACGAATTCCTGAACATATGTAGTCACATTAGTATTTCCTTCGCTAACTCGATATGGAAATAAGGAATTTTGATTGAAGTTTGATAATTGTTTGTCCCTTTCCCAAAAAAATTTGGGAATTAAGTACACGATTGCTCCTGGAGGATTAGATTTTATTTTCAGCAATAACGGATCAACTGATTTTTCTAAGCCAATCGAGTAAAAAGGTAGATTTCCTTTTGTACCATCCTTTTTAAAATGATAAATAGGGATAATAGAAATTCTTTTACTGTGGTATAGGTAGTTTTCTGGTATGTTTAAGATAAATGCTACCGAGTCTTTCCATGTTACAATACCTTGAGCATGTAATGTCAGCGAATCTGTTATTACTTCTTTGTCATGAAAATAAACCTCAACCGACGCAGACGCAATCTTCGGTAAATTAGATACATCAAGTAATTTTGCACTCAATTTACTATAATCGATTTTCTCGACGAAGTATATTTTTTTAGTATCCTGTGCAAAACAAGTGGTCGTGAGTAGCCAGAAGGAGATAAGATTAATATTGCCTTTGATGTTCATTGTTGAGTTCTTCTATTCGTTGATAAAAATATTCTTTGACAAATTTTCGTACAATGTCTTGAGTATTTTCGCTGATAATTATTCGTTCTGGGTCTTGAGGAGAAGTAAACGTAGAATTTTCATTAAAGGAGAAAATTGAAAGACTTTTACGAGCCGGTTCTTTATCAACCCCATCATCGAGTATAGTCATTATTATCTCGTCTTTTACAATTTGAAATCTGAAATTGGGAGACAACGCAAATTTGTTATTAATCTTAGACCTAATACCATCATGAAAATCCGAAAGATTACTTGAGCAATTAGAAAACGGTCCTGCTGTTTCAAAGAACTCAAAATTTGAATTGTCCAAATCGGTTAATATTTTTTGAATCACTGGCACGATAAGCTTGTGAAGCGCATTAGTTAACGCTAATTTTTTGTCACAACTATCTTTTCGCTTAAGCATGCTTATCCGCTTTTCATCTATTGATTTATCAGTTTTTAGAGCTTCTCGAAATCTTTTGAATTTGGATTCAAGATCGGGTGCTGCATTTTGTAGTTTAATTGAGTCAAGCGTTCTAAATTCGTAAAAATATTGTTCTTTCGGTAACCAAACAAATCCGTGTCCGTCGTTGGTTGTAACAACCCCCGAAGGCCGAGTCTCAAGATTATAATCGTAAAGCTTTTCGTTGGTTTCTGTTGTGATTTTACTTAGTTTCCGTTCGTTCAAGACAAAAAGACTCTTACCGTCGTTGGGAATAGTTAAATAAGTTGCAGACTCTGGAATTGTCTTAATTAGACTAAAATCGGAAGAATTTATAATGTCGAAACCTTGTTCATTATTACCATATAGATATAAATGTTTATTATCTCTACTTATTGCTATTTGACTTCCTAATTGTAATCTTTTAACAGTCTTTTGGATTTTCTGAGACTTTAAATCTACACTGCAAAGAATCTTGGACGGGGATTTTGATGTAATGTATAGTAGCCTGCCATCTGACGATATGGTCATAGACGATATTTTAAATGGAGTTGGAATGGTCTTCCTTATCGTTCCCGATGAGGTTTCAATTTCAGTTATGCAACCACTAATCTCGTTATTCCCCCCTACATATAGCTTTTTACCGTCTTGGGAAAAATACATTGCCCTCGGGAAGCAATTCAACTTTATTGAATCGACTTTTTTTGTTACCAAATTGATATTTTTAATGCACTGATTTAGGGTATCTGCGGCGTAGATAATATTATCGTTTTCACTTACAATAAAATTGGGGTGTTTTAATCCAGAATGGATGGATGATATAAGATTTAAGCTTATGGCTTCTCTAACGGAAACTAAACCTGTTTGTGTATCTGCTGAAAATAAGTTGCCTTCGTTCCGAGATAATAAAAGCAATGAATTTGGCTGTTGGAACTTTTCACCCGGTAACTTGTTCGCCGGCTTATATTTTCTTGTTACGCTAAAGCAATAATCTGAGCCTAACGAACTGTTTTTGAATGGTGCCTGATCACCTACGCTGGATTTTTTTACATGAGCATTTACTTTAGTGAAGATTTCATCGATAGTTAGATTGGGAACAGTTATATATTTTAATATCGCTTCCGTATAAGTTCCATTACGATGATCTCCGTCGAAGGCCGTGTTTCCAGGGGAGGCAGCGAAAGCGATAAATGCACCTTTGGCAGACATAGAAGCAAGACCTTTTTCCGAAACGTCTCGACTCCACCCCTTAGTGAAAGGGTTATTTCGGCATGCATCAAGTATGACAATACTGTATTTAAGGTTAGAATAACTTTCAATTGTTGCAAGCATCTGATTAGCTGACAACGTTTTTGTCGATAATTGCGATGGTGCTTTCGGATCGGCGTCTACAGGAAACAGATAATTTGTGCCGTTAACCTCTGCGCCATGACCTGAAAAATAAAATAACGCCACGTCATAATCTTTTAACTTACTACTCCAATCCTCAAATTGTGCTGACATTGTTTTAAGATCAGTATTAAGGTAAGTATAGACGTTAAAACCTACTTTTCTCAAAGAATCACTTATATCGTTAGCGTCATTCTCTGGATTTCTTAATTCACCGTAGTATTTGTAGTATTTTTCCCCAAATACAATTGCGATTTTTTTAAGGTTTATAATGTCTTGCTCATTGCATTGTGCATGAACTTTAATAAGGCTACATAAAGCAAATGCAATTACTATCGTGATTTTATTAAATAAACTTTTATTCATATTGATATAACAAAAGAGTCGCAGCGGTACAAATTCACCGATTTATATGAGTAACTTATCGATTAATTGCGGGATGGTATCCATTTGATCAATGTCGGATACTTTTATATGCAAATATTAAATCACATCCTTCTTATTTTGAAATGCAATAATTCTTCTATAGGAAAAACTTACCAAACCAACCGAGGTGCCATTTTCTTCCATGTATCGATATCATAGTATTCTAAATCTGACGTAAAATCAGCACTTCGAACAAAAACGGTTCCTTGGCCGGTTACAAATGCATAGATTTTATCTGTAGCATCTTTTAAAGATGTGTAACTATGATTTGGATGTTCTTTCCTGGGAGAAAAACCACCTGGTAAAATATTGCCATTTTTATAACCATACAATTTATTTACGTAGCATGCTGATTTTGACAATATTGAATGTGCTACCGGATTGCGGAGTAAAATTACAGTTTCCTTAAGCACCACCTCGTAATGAAATACGTGTTGGGTCGCTTGATCAACTACAAACGTGATTCTTACCTTCGTCGCCGGTTCTAAGACGCATTTAAAATCATTATTCAAATCAAGTGTCATCAGTTGGGCTAATAATGTTTCGTAATGATCTATTATTAACTGAAGTTCGGCTTTGTATATAGGGGAACTTATCTCGTAATGTGACAAGGGATGAATTAGAACATTGAGAAGTGCCAGGACGTTATCTATTGAAGTGGTAGGTAGTCCAATTTTATTTAAAAAATTACGAGTACGATAAAGTAACGTTGTTAATTTATGGTCAGGAAATTGAACATTTTCAACATTAGCAAGTTCGTATTTTGGAACGTGTTTTTGAATTAACTCTTCAAGTCCTTTTCTTAAATAATTCGCAGCCGCTGGATAATCAGGTTTAACCCGATGATGCAAATAATAAATAGATTTTTCAAAGTTGGATTTACCTGAAACGAGTAGAGGTTTTGTAGTTTTAATATTTCCAACATTTAGTTGTCCGACATACATTTCCAGACATTTCCATTGATTTGGGGAATTTAACTCGAAATAACGTTTCGATAATTCAAACCAATGTCTGTCGTACGTTGATATAAAAATTTGATAACCACTGAATTCGTTTTTTAATATCGATAAAATAGGAAGCCGGTTACCGGCGTCTAATCCAATAAATACATCATCAAGATATAGTATTCTTACATCAACATTGGTTGGGTTTACTAAAAGAGAGGCAAGGTAAAGACAAACAGAAATTGCGGAAAGCCGTGCCTCGTTTAAACCATCACTGTAGTCTCCTTGAATAGGGATTCCGTCCTTTGACACTTGCAGACGCAGGTCAGCCGTTGTATACCAATCATGTTTTCTTTTTGTATAATTAAAAATTATTGGTTGTAAATCGTAGCCTAAAACCAAGTTTAAATCAGGGAAGTAATTCACCAATAATCTGTTTAGTTCGGTAAAGACTAAAAGTAAAGTACTATTTAAATGTGTTTGATAAACAGATAGCTCGGCTTTTGCACGTTTATGTACGTTATCGCTTCTACTATAAGTTTTCGTTAAATCGCTTTGTAATTGAGTCCACTTCGCAGAAAATCGGAAATTTCCTCCCGTTGCTACAGGGATATGATCTCCTAATAAATTCAAAACGATTAAATCAAATAAGTTAGGATTAATACCGGAATAAAAATAAACTTTTAATAAATCGGTATAGTCCAAAAAGCCTTTAACGAGCGAGGAACTCTGGATAAACGCCTGATTATTGGTCGAATTTGTACTGCCGAAAATGAAATTGTTTTCAGTATTTTCTGTCAATTTATTTGTTGAAAGATCGTAATCTGAAAAACTCAATTCAATCCAACCATCTTCTGAAGTACGGTACCGATTTTTTACAAATGGAAAAGCCCGATTATTTGAACTTGTGAAGAAGTTAAACAATGATTTATAAAGTGAACTTTTGCCGCTGCCATTTTCTCCATAAATTAATACGTTTTCTCCATTTTCAAATTTACCGATATCATATTTATCATAATAAGCTCGATAATTATTAAGCTTTATTCCAGTAATTTTCTTGGCCATTATATAAATTCCTCGGTACGCTGAATTGTAGAGACGCTTAACATTTTTATTATGGATGAGCTGATCTTATGTTTGGGATCACTAAGATGTCGATAGGAATCTTCTATTATTTGGGTTCTTTGACTTAAGTCAATGGAGTCAATATTAGGTAACTCTTGTATATACTTCATAAAGTATGCGTCAGCTGCGGCCAGTTCTTCCGGAAGAAATAATTCATAAACCATTCCGTCTAAAAGGCGTTCGAAAAATAACAATGTTTGTTCATCGATGAAGTCATCGATGATGTAATTCACAATCTTCTCTAAGTTCGACTGATCGGAAAGTGGAATTGCAGGTATCGGTACATTTTTGACATCGGCCACGCTGATGAATTTAGTTTCTGTTCCACCGATTCGTGCTGTTATATATTCACTGAAAATATATCGACTACCTAAAATCGCCATGACATACTTCGGTAAAAATCCGTACCTATTGATGTGAATGGCGAATGTATCAACGCCAAATGCCATGCGGTTATCAACAAATGCAACCTTTAATTGACTTTTAAATAATGTTAATCTTTTTAAGAGAATTTTAGGACGAGAGTCAATATATTCTCTTTCTTTTCCAAGGGTGTCCAAGGGAATACTGATGAGTTCGCTATTTTTTATCTGAAAATGTTCAAAGTCACCTTTTTTGAGATATGGAATAGTGATTCGATGTGCCACATTAGTTTTAGAGGAGACGTGTAAAGCTGTTCCCGCAATTATGGTCGATATTTCACCTAAAGTTGCCAGGTCGTCTCGAATTGCAAGTTCTCGAGTTCCTGTTTCTTTAAATTTGTTCTTGAATCGTTTGACTTTTGAGTCAAAATCAGCTTTGCTCGCTGTCTCTGTCATGGCAGCAAATAATTTCCTGAGTTCTTCTCGGATTGCTTGTTTGTCCGTCTCAATTATGCTGGCAGGGATATCATATAAAAAATACCAAAGTGCATAGAATGCCTGTTGGGTTCTTCGGCCATTTTCTACAAGAAAAATATTATCAAGATTTGCATTAAGCTCGGGTATCGGAGCATTCTCGTAATCAGATATAAGATTTTTCAACTTGCGAACGAAATTAAATTCCAGTTCGTTTGCAGACTCTATAAAACGATCTTTAAGATCAGCACTTTCCAAAACCTTTGTAATTTCGTTTTTCGAGACGACTCGCAATACAATTTTGTTTAAAACTTTGTATATGTCTAATTCTTTAGGAAAATAATTTTCTGGACGGTTTTTCTGATTCCAGTTAAATTGGAAATACGCAAGTGCTGTATAAATGTTTTCATCTTCCATCCGGGAACTATTTTTACGGAGGTAGAACCAATCGTTATGATTTTTATGAATTGATTTTATAGAGTCGACAATATTTCTCGATACGTAGCTATTCCACATTTCGAACGTATCTTCTTTAATGGGATAAGGCTTATTGTTCAATCGAATAAATAGGTCAATTGGTTCGAAATTGACATTGTTCCTGTAATTGATCTCAATAAACCAAAGATCAAAATTTCTAATCTTTTCTTGATCGTCAGGTGTTAATTGTATGAACTTTTTGTTGTTTAAGTTAGATAAAATACTGTTTTTAAGATTTAGAGCAAATCCATCTTTGTCAGAATTTCGCATCGTGTTATTTTCATCCAAATAAGGTTTTTGAATAAATCCTAAAATACTCAAAAGACGTTGCTGACCATCTAAAACTTCGGATATGCCGTCCTCGCGTTTATAAACAAAAATTGGGGGTAACTTGATTCCTAATAAAATACTTTCGATTATAGAGGATGATTTCTTTTTGTTTATAACTTCGTTTCTTTGGTAAGGTGGTCGAATTAAAAATCTTTGCCTCTCCATTTGACGACATATATCCATTATAGCTATTGAAGAAGGTTCTGGTTTATTTAGCCTTAACTCATCAAAGCTCATTCGATCTTCGTTTGTGGGCGTTAATTCCTTAGTTCTTTGTTTAAACTCCAAACTGTTTTGTAAATACAACGTGAAGTCAATACCAAAGTGACCGCTGAAAAACTCAGCTGTGACAGAATATCTGTTGGTTAATATCTTCGCGAAAGAGCTTCGAACCATTGTAAAGTCTTCTTTGTGAGCTTGTATATATTTTACCAACTCTTCTATAACTTTATTTGAAATGAGCTTCAAAGAAACTTTTTCTTCTTCTAAGATCGAAAACGCCCAAAACAGACATTCAGTGATAAGTCGATTGTAGTTTACAGTTTGATTTGAAAAAGAATTCCTGATTTTTGTCAATAAATTGATTTTTTCAACGAAGCTGTTAAAAATTAAATTTATGTCGCCATCTTCTATTGACGAAAATAAAAATTCATAATAACGAGATATAATGGTGTCTTTTTTTACCGCATAATATTTGATTGGAATTTTATGCTGCACCAAAAGCTGCCTTATTTTTTTTAGAATAATTTCTGTGTTTGATTTTTCAAAATGTAGAAGACTGGTGACGTCACGGTATAAAATTTGGTCAGATTGCAATTTGTTCTTCAGAAACGAATTTAAATCATCTTCAAAGTAAACAGCATTATCAATTTCAGTAGGCTTTAGCGGAGTTATACCGGAATTATATCGTTTGAAAATTTCTTTTTTCACAACTTCTTCCATTTCTTCATCCACCTGATTTTGATTATGAAAGCTAAATTCAATCAATCGAAGCTTAGTGTCCCAAAATGCATCTTGAAGGTGATTTTCAAGATCTTTAAATGTTTTGTTTGCTATGTCGATATTGTCTAATTTTTGAAGTCCGTTTTTGCGAAGTTTAAATTCGTTTTTTATAAAGCGCAAAATTGTCTGATACCGTTGCCTTCCATCGATTACTTCGACGTAACCAGCATTTTTAAAATAAATCAACGGCGGTATTTCTGTTCCAAGGAGGATACTTTCGATAAAATAAGTGGCCTTTTCATCATCCCATACATAGTTCCGCTGATAAGATGGCTTATAATTTGTTTTGGCAACACGCTCCGAGTTGTTGAAAAGACTCTCAATCGACATTACCTTCGGCTCAATTTTAATCTTATTTTCGAAAATTTCTCTTATCTCCATATCGGTTTTTAAATCGATTTTTAGTGGTTACTCCCGTACAAATTTCAATAATATTAACTGTTAAATATACTTATTAAAACGTAATAGTGCTAATGACTGTCACTAACATCGTAAGTGGTTAGGAGGCAATTATTTTAAGTTCTAAATATATTAGCGATGTCAACCAAATGATGAATTGTAGAATATTGAATCAATTTTACACCTTGCATTTAATCAAGATGTAAAAACTAATTGTAATTCTTTTCTTAGTAGGATCTTATGTAAGCCGTTAAGGTCATAGCTGAACTTGTCATGATATAGCAAATCAATCAATTCTCGCTTTTGAGTGATATTTGCTTTCTGAAATATTTTCGCTAAATCAAATAGCCCCCTGTCCAATTTTATAATTTTTTCGTCAATAGCTTTTGCCGAATCTTCATTATCTATCAAGATTTTACGCAAAGCGGTAATTTCACTATCTATTTCTTGCTTTATGCTACGATAGTCATCCGCATCCAAATCTCCAGCCAGTAACAACTCTTTGGCGCGGCTAAACTTAAGCTGTTGATTTGCAATCTTCTTTTCCGTTTGATGCCTCGTATTTGATTGAAAATCGATATTACTTGCCGTAACCTCGCGAAGGATCTTTTTGAAAAGTGGTTCAAATTCTGATCGAACTTTATATTTACTAAGTTCGTTCAGCAATGCTTTATTAACATGATCAGCGTTGAAACGGATCCCACACGCAGATGAGCAATGGTAATAATAATAATAACTTCGGCATCCTTTAGATGCACTACCAGTCAACATTCTATTACATTTCGGGCATCTAAGAAACCCTCGTAATGATATACGTGATGGTACTACGACTTGAGTTTTTTGTCGTTTTCTGCCATCTAACACTTCTTGCGCTTTTTCAAATAAGGACTCGGTGATAATCGATTGATGCTGAGCCTCAACAATTTCAGATGGTTCGTCCCTGTATGATGGTACGATGATTTTCCCGCAATACACAGGGTTACGTATCATACTCCAAAAATTGTTGCGATTACAAGTGAGCCCATTTAGTCGCGCCTCTTTCCATACCTGATCAATTGAATATTTTCCAGTACTAATTTGTTCAAATGCCCGCCGCATTATGGCGGCAATTGGCTCATTTACGGCGATATACTTACGCCCATCTTCGTGGCTTTTATTAATGTATCCAATTGGCGCTGTTGCCATCCACCGACCTTCCTTTTTAGCCCTGCGCATACCATGAAACACATTGAGCGCCCGGCGGTCATTTTCGACTTCCGGGGCAGCCAAATAAAAAGCCAGCATTATCTTATTTTCTGGTATGGTTAGATCCAAGGGCTGTTCTATTGCTTGGGGCTCAATTCCATAACTTCTTAGCAAATTGATCATCTGATACGCATCTGCTGCGTTCCGGCTAAACCTATCCCATTTCGTAAAAAGAACATAATTTGCCCTTACTGACGTTTTCTTCTTATAATCGCTAAGCATGGTCTTCCATGCGGGGCGATTAAAAGTTTTAGCGGAGTAATCTTCATAAATAATCCGCCGAACGGTTATATCCTGAAGTTGGCAATATCGCTGCAATGTTTCATCCTGATTACGTTGGGAATAGCCTTTATCTGCCTGTTCGTCGGTACTCACCCTTACATATAAATCGGCTACTTTCATTTTCATTGTTTTCTTCAATTACTATTTCTGCAAGAAAGTATAGGAAGGCTATCACCAACTCCGAATCAGGTGTGCTAATGTCCAGCCCTTCTTTTTTTAAAATGGCCACGGCCTTTTCTGGCGTTATACTACGTTTTCTAATAATCGTTTCCATATCTTGTTTGCAGAATACAATATTGCGGACTTATAAATCACGGCATAGACCAGTAGCCTAAAATTTAGTCAGATTTTGATTAAAGCACTTAAAAGCATTTATCAGGCTCACTTTTTATTTTAGGCAAGTTGTCAAAAGATAAAATTCTCGCTTAGCACCTTTGACTATCAATTCAGATAGTCATGAAAAACAATGAAGTATTACCAGGGTTAAAAGGCCGAAAATTCAAAGGACATATTACCAAGATTAAGCGTATACGCACAGAGCCGCGTCAGCGGATTCGTCAGTTGCTGCGCTCCTTTGAACCGCTGGAGCTGCCGGGCCGAAGGCCGGACAGCCGTTAAAAACGCGTCCTTTTTTTCAAAAAAAAAGGAGCAAGCCGAAGTTGGGCATAGCCCTACTTTGCTTGCCCTACGCTTCGCTCCGGGGGATTGAAATATACTCCGGGTATATTTTACCGCTTCAAAACATCATTAAGGCCACAAAACGATATACTGATGAATATACTTGATGAGCAAAAAGCAGGAAAAAAATCTGCATCCGAAAAATCGATCCGTTTTCCATTAGCCATACATGGCAAGCTGTTAAAGCTTTGCGAACGGCTGAACCGTAACCAAATGCAACTGTTTGCCGAGATGGTTGAATACTTTTATAAGACCAAAAAAGATCCGGCAGACATCAGTGACGAAATGCTGAAAACAGCGCTGGCAAAAAACCACGACACCTATATACGGTTCATCCGCACACAGGAAGATAGGCTGCTTATCCCCTTGAAAGAAGAAGTTGACCGGATGATAAACAACCAGCGCGAGATCGTTAAATACTTTAACGAACAGATAATAGGTGCGAATAAATCTATTTTGTCAGGCCAGGAGATGCAGGCCATAAAGCAGAAAGAAACCGACAAACTGCTTCAAGCCCTATTTGGGCGCATGGATAGCAAAGAAAAGCTCAAAGCAAAATTCCTCTTTATCCTTAACGGCTACATAAAAATGCGGGAAGAAGTCGGCAGCTTCAAGAACCGCGAAAAAGATGAGTTGGCCGAGAGTTTCAGGAAACAGGTCTCAGATCTATAATCATTTCCATGTACATCAATATCACCGACAGCGAATCAGGGAACAATAAAGGCGGCAGCAAACAACTGGTTCATTATCTCGACAAGGAGAACCGTCTGCTTGCCAATCTGAAGCCGGAACAATGGTTTAACGGAACGAGCAATGCTATTCCGTCTCATAAGGTAGGCAGCAACCTGGATAACAACATTGCCAAGTTAGGCCGGGACGATGCCAAATTTTTTCTCATTAATATCAGTCCAAGCCAAAAAGAAATTGCCTGGCTTAAATCACAATACGGTGAGGATGGCGCTAAAGAAATGTTTAAAATCTTCGCCATCGGAATTATGGATAAGTATGCAAAAAATTTCGACCGTCCCGGTATCGAAAGCAACAACGACCTGCTTTGGTTCGGTAAACTGGAGAACCACCGCTATTACAGCCATAAAGACCCCGAAGTAAAACAAGGGCTGCAAAAGCGAGGCGATGTAAAACCGGGCGAACAGATGCACATACAAGTGATCGTCAGCCGTAAAGACATTACCAATAAGATTAAGCTTAGCCCGATGAATAAATCAAGGGGCAAAAATGCGGAGCATTCTAAAAAGGTCGGCCAGTTTGACCGCTCGGCCTTCAAAGCATCGGGCGAGCAGCTTTTTGATAGTCAATTTAAATTCAAGCGCGATTTAAAGGATACCTTCCGCTACGCCAATGCACAAAAAAACGGCAACCCGGAGCAACGCATGGCAGCCCGTAAGGAATATTGGCAAACAACCAGACAGTCACTCCAACGCTCTTCTGAGCAAAAAAACAAAGTAACCGCCGGTTTACTGGACAAAGAGCATCGCAACGATGCTGCCGACCTTCTGCAAACTTCGCCTGATCACTTGCTCAGTTTATTGCTTGACAACAGGAACAAAGGCGATGGGCCACCGCTCATCACCCGCAAGAAAGGTAAAAGACGCAAAGGATTTGGACTATAAAACCATCAATAAATTGTTATGCAAACAGGAGAAGATATACAGGGATTAAGGAAGATCATTGATTTTACCCGGCTATTAAGCCTATTTATTTTAAGCATTCACTTCTATATATGCTGCTATGCATCATTTGAGCAATTGCACTGGACTGCCAAAATCATCAATAATACATTGCTGAATATCAGCAAGACGGGATTATTTAATGGCATACTGAAGCCAAAATTGGCAGCATTATTACTGTTGATTGTTTCCCTTATTGGAGCAAAAGGAAAAAAGGATGAAAAAATCAGAATGGATATTATTGCAGCTTACATCAGCATTGGGCTGCTGCTTTATTTTATCAGCGCTCTTTGCTTCTACCTTAATGCTGCACCTGCAATTATCGCCATCAGCTACACGGGCATCACTGGCCTGGGCTATCTGCTCATCTTAACCGGCGGCGGTCGCTTATCCCGGCTGCTCAAGCTGAACCTGCAAAAAGACATCTTCAATAACGAAAACGAAACCTTTCCCCAGGAAGAACGCCTGCTCGAAAACGAATTTTCGGTCAACCTGCCTGCCAAATACAACCTGAAAGGTAAGATTCGCAATAGCTGGATCAACTTCATCAACCCGTTCAGAGGATTACTGGTGTTGGGAACACCCGGCGCGGGTAAAACCTATTTTGTAATCCGGCACATCATCGATCAGCATATCAAAAAGGGCTTTTCGATGTTTATTTACGACTTCAAATTTGACGACCTGACCAAACTGGCCTATAATAAACTGAAGTTATACTGGCGCAACTACAAGGTAAAGCCGAAGTTCTATATGATCAATTTCGATGACCTGTCCAAAACGCACCGCTGCAATCCGCTCGACCCACAAAGTATGGACGATATTACCGACGCCACCGAAGCATCGCGTACCATTCTTTTGGGCATAAACCGCGAATGGATACGCAAACAGGGCGATTTCTTCGTCGAGAGTCCGATCAACTTTTTAACCGCCATTATCTGGTATTTGCGCAAGTATGAGGATGGTAAATATTGTACGTTGCCACATGTCATCGAATTGATGCAGGCTGAATACGAAGAGCTTTTCCCCATCTTAATGGAACAGGAAGAGATCAAGGTATTAATCAACCCGTTTGTTTCAGCTTACCAGAACAAAGCCAAAGAACAATTAGAAGGACAGGTAGCAAGCGCGAAGATCAGCCTGGCACGTCTGTCATCGCCGCAGCTTTACTATGTATTGTCAGGTAACGATTTTACCCTGGACATCAATAATCCAGAAGAACCGAAGATTGTTTGCATGGGCAACAACCCGCAAAAGGTGCAAGTGTATGGTGCGGTGCTTTCGTTATACATTTCCAGAATGATCAAATTGGTTAATCAGAAAGGCAAGTTAAAGAGCAGTCACATCTATGATGAGTTTCCAACAATTTATGTTGGCGGCGGATCAGGCATCGATGGACTTTTGGCAACTGCGAGAAGTAATAAAGTTGCTACTACTTTGGGCATACAGGATTACAGCCAGTTAAAAAAAGATTACGGCAAAGAGCAGGCAGAAGTGATCATGAATATTGTAGGCAATATCATCAGCGGGCAAGTTACAGGCGACACTGCCAAACAGCTTTCCGAACGCATTGGCAAGATTATGCAGCAGCGTGATAGTGTGAGTATTAACAGCAGCGAAACTTCAGTTAGCAAATCTACACAGCTTGATTATGCCGTACCAGCATCCAAGATCTCTGGTTTATCATCGGGCACGTTTGTAGGCATGATTGCGGATAACCCTGAAGAAAAGGTTGATCTGAAGGTATTTCACAGCGAAATACGGAACGACCATGCTGCCATTAAAGCGGAAGAAGATAGCTATCAGCCTGTGCCTGTGATCAAATTAGTTTCAGCTTTTGATATTCAGGAAAACTATCTGATGATTAAATCAGATGTGCGGAATTTGATCGATACAGAGGTTGGTATCCTAAAGGAACGTAAAGCCGCCGAACAAATATCAGAACCCGACAAAGAAATCGAAAGCCCGGAGAATAAAGACGACGAGGAATCAACAACGCAAGGCATTTCACTATGACAATAAATGCCTAAAATGTAAAAACGCAAATAATCCGTAATTTTCGGGCATGGGTTTATATGAATTTTCACCTGATACGGACTGGCAAAAACACATCGCCTTCTTCTGGACATTGAAAACCGAGGCAGACATAGACCCGTCCGGCATGCGCATTTATGCAGATGGCTGTTCTGATATTATATGCAACGCAAGAGAAACCACTGCTTATTTTTACCCATTGCAGGGAACACATCAGGCAATTCCTTTACATCCCGGACAATTATATCTGGGAGGAACGATGACCGCCTACGGCATACTCAAAGGCGAACCAGGATGCACATTGAATGGAATACGTTTTCGGCCTGGTGGCTTTTATGCACTGTTTTCCCAAACGATGGAAGCCTCGGTAGATTCGACAATTGAGTTTTTGGATGAAGAATTGTGTACTTTAATGCAACAAACCGAAAATCTGGATAGCAGGTTAAATCAATGGTTGAATAACCGCTCAACTGACCGGTCAGTGCAGGTTGCCGGTAAATACGATTTTATCTATCTGCGAAAAAAAATGTATGAATCGGGTGGGCAGGTAACCATTGAAGAACTGGCAGACGAAATGTGCGTCAGCAACCGGACATTGGAGCGCATTTTTAAGAAGAACGTCGGCATCCCACCAAAAGATTTTTTACGGATCATCCGTTTTCAGGAAGTTCTCAAGCGCCTGCAAAACCTCCAAACCAAAAATGAAGTATCGGCAGAAAAAGAAAGTCTTTTACAAATTGCATTTGAACTGGGCTATTACGACCACGCGCACCTTACTAACGAATTCAAAAAGTATTCAGGTATTCTTCCTTCTGAATTGTCTCTTTTCTACAAAACCGGTATATCCAACGGCCAATATTTTTGAGCCATGGTTTGTTCATTCTTTAACTTGTCGCATTTTTCCAAAACCGGCAGGCTACGCCGTCTGTAATTTTGATCCATACTAAAATTACAACCATGAAAACAATCACAGCAATAGCCGAAAGGTTGGTTGAGCTGGTTAATCAGCAACAATTTGTGCAAGCTTACCAAGAACTGTACAGTGAGGACGCCTGGAGCATTGACCCTATGTACCCCGAACTGTCACCTATTAAAGGGCTTGCCACACTTATCGACCGTGAAAATGCATTTCTGCAAAACGTAAAGCTGAATGCCGTAGCAGCTTCAGCGCCTCTATGCACCGATAACTATTTTTCGATTACTTTATCGATGGATTTCATCTCAGGAGACCATCAGCGGAAAGTAACCGAACTTTGCGTATATGGTGTCAAGGACGGCAAGATCGTAAGTCAGCAATTTTTCACTACGGTTTGATAATAACCCAAATATATCTTATCAAAGAAAAGGTCTGCTTGTGATATCACAAGCAGACCTTTTCTTTGATAACTGTCACCGAAAAAGAACGTGATTTTGCGAGTTCACTGGCCGAAGCAAATCCTAACGCTAAATGGCGAGGTGATTCTCAGCCTGAATCGGATAAGTGCAAAACTTATTATTTTGAAAGTTAGTAATTGTTTGAATAAACTTCTTCTTGGAAAAAATAAAGGCCCCTAACGTCATCAATACAAATGGAACGATGGCAAAATTTTTAAGGATTCCGTAAATAGTATTTGGTAGTAGGGTTTGTTAAATATATTATATTCCGATTTGAGTTTAATATCATAACTTTAAATAAGTCCGATTACCTTACTCATAAAAAGTAAAGCAAATTTATAGTCCTCTTTTTTAAGTGGATTTAGTTCTTTGGTATTATCTATTATTTAGCTTTGGGAATATGATTATTAAAAATTTATTTTTTTTAACCTTATAAAGACTGTCAAACATAGTATTTGTTTTAAACGGTAAAAAAATATCATTCGTAGTACTATGTGTTTCTGGCCAGTGAATTTAAATAAGGAAATATAGCATTTTACTTTTGATTCAAGAATATGGAATATACGATGCACGATGCGATCCGGGCGCTATTGGAGGGCGAGGATTTTTTAGAGTTTACCTATTTCAAGGAAAATGAAGACCTATCGCCTTATCATAAGTACATACGAGGTCTTTGCGAAATGCTCGGCGAGAAACGCCGACCGTTTGAACTTTATTCCCCGGGTATGATCTTACTGGATATCATACCTGAAGATCCGGAACCGTATATCGTTGCGTTACTGTTAGAGAAACTCACATCCGGCGGCGATGATCGTATTGTCATACTAAAAATACTGGCTAAAGTTAGCATCCCCGAATCGATGGACATTACGCCCATACTTGACCTGTTGGACGATTACTATTATAAGTTTACAGCTGTGCTTGCTCTAAATGGCACGCATCATGAGGTAGCGGAACAACGGGTATTGGAGATTCTGCGGGAAGAAAGTTTCCCATCAATCGAAAAAATCCAAATTTTCTGTTCTACACTTGCCGCTATTGGCTCGTTACGGTCACTTCCGGTATTAATGGCAACGCGCGTGGACTACGATGATGATAGCATAAAGCAATATTTCCAGGATGCAATCCAAAGTATTTGCCGTCGCGCGGGTGTGCCCGAGGAACTCATGGACAGGATCGAGTCACCCGGATTTTGGAAGTTGAACTGGCAGGGAACACCGGAAAGCTTTGCCGGTTTTATTGAATTCATCAGCCTTTTCATGGTCAGTGGAAATAATAAGCCTGGTGACATGGTAAATAGGATCGCAGAAATTTTCATGAAGGAAATGGAAGTTGATATTTCACCCTATGCAAGCTTCGAGGCGCTACGTCTATGTGCGTCCGGCGATAACCTGATGGAAGGACTACAACACATGCAAGAGAATCTTGAATGTGAACTCTTGCTAAATGCCATCACAGAAACTACCGGTGTACTCCCAAGCACAGAAACAATGGCGAAAGACTTATACTTTGACCTCGTCAACGATTATTTGATGACGCGACTTAGGAGGTATTTCGAGTTCAATGGTTAACGAAATAGAAGATAAGAAAATAGCTAATGCTCAATTTGTTTTCGTTGTAAGACACAATGTAGCGTGCAAGATCGTTAGACGATCCTGCAACACTACCATTGACTTACCAGTCCTCGGTTATACTATCAGTTCTTGCTATAATCACACTTATTCTAACACTATTAGGTCGAGTGACGAGGCAGCCTGAGAAACTACACCGCCCGCCAAAACTGCCAAATTTTTAATTAAATGTGCAATTGAATCTTTAGTGATTATTTAATCTTTTTTTTAAAAGCCACCCTGCATCTATTAGCTGTTTAATGCACTTGTGAAAAGATATAACCTCGTCCGGTGGTACAACATCATAATTGGTTTGAGTAGATAAAGCAAAATGTAACCACTCATGTAAACGATCCCGGTAAAGTTGAGGAGGAAATTCTTTGAAACAACTTTCCAATGTCACGTATGGATCAATAATTTCATCATCGGAAAGAGTCATTGGATAATATTCCCATTTCCGCCGTTCTACATCCAAATCTTTCTCGGAAATTCTTCCTGGAAAATAATTAAGATCATTCTGGTCTAATAGAAATAGGTGTGCTGCCTCCATAAACCTCAAATTTTCATCGTAAGCTGAAAGTAATGGCTCGGGGCCGAGATTTGGATCGTTGTAATAATCATATTTAAGAACAAAATCCCGCCATTGATCGATCATATCAAATTTCTTTCTTGGTAGTTCCGTGTTAAAATATTGCTTTATAATTTTTAACGGATTGAGCAATTCGCTTATAGTTAATGTTTTTGGGAAATGCTCCCATGGCGCTATTGGTCTGTCGTACATCTTTATAAATTTTAAATCCGTATCATTATACCTGGAGGAAAATCTACAGCGGAGCTGGCAGGGCCGGGAAAATTCACGACCTCTGCCGATACTTTCGCTGCGTCCTTAGCGGTACCCATGTGCGGTCTCTTTATGATCAATTTCAACTATTTGGAAATTACAATTGCTGCCTTCATTAGTCTATGTTAGCTTTTTTTTGAAGCTCTAATAATATACCTTAGAACAGCCCTACAGCGAAACCGGCAGGGCCGGAGAATACTCCGCGGCCTCTGCCGATATACTCGCTGCGTCCTTAGCAGTACCCGGTGCGGTTTCTTTTTTTGCCAGTTCTTCTATAAGATCAAGAAAGGCTTGCACTTGTGTGCATAATAAATCAGCTTCATGGTCAACTACCTGATAGTTATCTTTATATCTGGCATCCGAGTAGCTTGTGGACAATACCCTAAACAGATGCTTTTCTTTTGCGAAACGTCGTCGGAATAACGCTAATGGCTCCGGTGAAAAACAATTGCAGAAATCAAGCAATCGGCTTATATTATGGATATCAGAACGGTATCCTGTAAACAGCCTGATCAATGCCCTGCATCCTTGCTCAACGGCCTGATGAAGCAAAAAAATTACATTATTGTCGAAGTCATTTTCAAGGCAAGTCCAAGCGCTTTCCATAAAGCCTGATGCAAGGTTAAAGATATGCTTGAATGCCTCTCTATCTTTCGAGATGGCCTCGTTCGCTTTTGCTGTATCAAATTCCGGTATCATCGTAAAGCCGTCTTTTGTAAATACAAGCACGCCATTCAGGCACGTCTTTAAAAAAAACAGATCGTATTTAAAAACAGCATTTATAACCGTCTCTTGGCCATGTTGCAAAATGAATGTACCCGGAAATAGTTTATTGATATAATCCTGCATTGTATGCTCGATACGGGTAATATCTTTTGTCATGACTAACAGGTAGTATGTATTCGACGACAATGAACTTGAATCAATGAAACATGTGTTGTCGCTGCTATTCCTGCTCAAAACGCCAAAGCAAATTATCTTTTCTATTTGATACTGGTTGTTGAGTGCTTTAGCGATATGCTGCACCTCAAGGCTTTGACTGTCCGTTAATTTTATTTGTTCGTTTTTCATAAAAAGGAATTTCTTATAAGTGATTGATCAATTGCTATTTATCAGGTTAATTATGTAAACGCGAAGCTTATTCAACTCCTCCCTGAATGCTACTATATTTTGTGTTGTTAATTCCTGCCCGATTTCGTTAACTGCCTCCTGCTTAGTTATTAAAGCTGGGTATAAAGTAGGATGGTTTTGCCGTAACATTTCAAATTGGATCTGTATCTCTTCCGTTAAAAGCATGGTCATTTTAATCAGTCGCTCAATATCCGGATGGTTAGTTTTATATCCAGTTTTTATAAATAGTAGAGTTTCAAGGCAAATAATGATTGACGAAGACATAGAACGCATCGCCTTGGGGAGGTCTTGCTTCCCTATATCATAGTCAGATTGAAGGAAATGGGCGTGGGCAATCGTTAAATTGTTTTGGGCCGTTGCCGATGCATCAAGGGTGACTGGCTGGAATTTCGGGCCAATATGTTTAAGGCTAATATTGGAAGCTTCGTATAAAATATTGCCCTTACCTATGGAATAGCTTAAAAATCCTCTTGCCTGATCATTGTTTTCTCTTAGTATTCTGCTACTTTCAGCAATTAGCAAAATAGGTATGAGGGATTTGATGGTTTTCGTTAATGCAGTGTCTAAGCTTTCGTTTACAGCGTATAAAAATTCATCAGCCATAACGTACAGCATAATAGTATGGGGCTTTTTAACCGTTCCAATATGTATGATCGCCTTGATTGCGGGAGCAATATCCAATATTGCTGCGACACTATTCTTTAGGACAAGTCTTTCTGCTGGTGTATCAGGCTCTGTTACTGTTGATAGCTTGACATGCGTTAACGGATTTTCTATCAATTCATCAGTAATTGCTGTTTTTTCATGCGGCTTGTAAACCGGGTTGTCACCTTCCCGCTGCCTGATGAGCCATGCAACAGCAATAAGCTTTTTCAGATTTTTATAAAACCCAATTACTTCCTGTGCGGACAAAGAATCTATCGGCTGAGGTGAGAGGGCAAAATCTATCCATTCCAACAAGTAATCCCTGCATCGTTGTGGCTTTGTCGTTTTAAAAAACTTTTTTAGCAGACGGTACGGATCAGTCAGTTCGTCGTCGGATAGGTTGTCTGGCATCCAATACCATTTATCCCTTTCCGATTGTAACTGCGTTAACGACACGGCTTCAATAGGTTCTTGACTATTGATCAAGCGTAAAATGTATAAGGCTTCAAGCAGTTTCAATATGGAATGATATCTTGAAAGCAATTTTCCGGCTCCCAGTCTTTTGTCGTTATAACTCTCGTAGGCTACAACAAAACGCCTCCACGTTTTTAGGTCTTCAAGGTGACCTTGCGGCCAGTCCCAATCAAAAAACTGCTCAATCACCCAATGAGGATTTCGGATCTCATCGAAGCTCAGATTTTTAGGATAGTGATCCCATGGTACATGCTTGTCTAAGAACATCTTATTTGAAGTTTGAATCAAACGGAGTTTAAAAGATTTTCATTTGATCAGTTATCGGCTACATGAGCAAAAGGTTCGTCCGAACCTGTCATCAGGGCTTTAACGATCATTCGATGGTGGACCAGTTCAATTTTCAATTGAAGCGCTTCCTCAACAGTCAACGTTGGGGGTATATCGTCATAATCTGTCTGTGCACCCATTAAGTGCGTATGCAGGTCGGTTTCTAAATTGCCAAGCTGCTCAAATCTGTTCTCGATCTCATTTGTAAATAGCGTCGTCAACCAGGACAATCTTTCGATGTCAGGTGTTGCAGTTTTGTACCCGGTCATAAAGAATAGTAAAGCCTGAAGCGAGGCCCTCAAAGACTGGGCAATCAGAACTACCGCCTCGAATGCTCTCTGTTCCTCAATACGATAATCGATCAGGTCAAAGCACATGCTTGCTTCAGTCAACTTTAGTTGGTGGTACGACATCCCTATATGGTCCTTAGCATAAGGAACGGTGACCTTAGGCACCTCAAAAATTACCCCTTCTGCTTGATATACAATAACACCTTTCGCTAAAACATATGCAAGGAAGGCGGAATTATCTTCCGAGATTCCCTTTAAAATTTCGGTGCTTTCGATTACTGTGATAACGCATATCAAATTTTTAAGGCCATCTTCGATGAGTTCATTGAGCGCTCTATTGATCGGCGTCTTAGTCCCATCTACCAAGAGGTAAAGCATAAAGGCTTCCGGGTTGCTGATATTGTTAATATGAATTATTGCTTTTACTGAAGGCACTATTTTTAATATTCCATTCGTAATTTCCTTCAATGCAAATTTTTCAGCCGGGGTCTGCTCGATTTTGTTTGTTGACAAAGTCACTTTCAGAGCGTTTTTAACCTCGTCCCGCCCTGAATCCTCATATGCTGAATGACCTTTTTTTAACAATGGGTAATCATACTCACGTTGTCTGATCACCCATGCTGCCGAATAGAGCTTTTTAAGATGATCATAAACCGTAAATATTTCACTTGCTGTTAATTCTTCATTGATCGCTTGTGCAGACAACGCTGCGACCAGCCATTCGACAAAGTGGTCTCTGAATTCCTGCGGCTTTATATCTGCGAAAGCATTTGTAACTACTAAATAAGGATTTAATAATTCCTTTTCCGTTAAGGCTGTGGGATACCAACTCCATTGCACTTTTTCCTCAATGATATCTTCTATGGTCACCTCTTTTTTGCGATACGCCGTGTGCTCATGCTCCAATAACAATAAATACAAAGATTCTATTAGCCGGATGTTCAGTTCGTAATCATGGTAAAGTGCTCCTGGCCCAAATCGTTGATCGTTGTAATAACCGTCGTTTACCACATGGTCACGCCAATTTGTCAACCTTTGCTCATGGGCCTCCACGGTACGGGCGTCAAAGAAATGTTTGACCAGAATGATGGGATTCTTTATCTCAAGAAAACGCAGAAATTTCGGTGAGTGGTCCCATGGAGCATGAACGCCGTAATACATATGTCATTGATTTAAACCGGTCTTCATTGGCCGGTGATACAAATCTCAGTTGTGCAGAAATGCTAACCTATTCTGCGCAATTCTAAAGTATGCTTAAGGCAGGAATAACTTATTTTTAAGCAGATTTTTCCTCAATTCTCGAAAGCAATCCATAATTAAAACAATTATTTAAAAGAAAAGGCCCGACTTTCGCCGTGGCCTCTCTGGCTGTCAACCTTAAACTCTTTAGGATAACTTTACCGATCTCTATAAATCCGCAAGATTTATGACTTTAAAAAATTGAAGGAGATAGCAGCCTGGAAAATAGACCTGACACCTTGATCTCCTTTGCCGTGCTAATAGCTATATAATTCGGATTGATGTTGGTTTGTTAAGATTTTTAACTTATACGATGTCAAATGCAAACCCACTATCGCAAAACGGCAAAACAAATTTGAAAATCAAAAAACATCTAAACAATTCTCTAAAATTCTATTCAATCTTAAAAGCCGGATTTTTTAGAATTACATTTCAACCAATTCGGAAGTTTTTTACATACGTTCGTAGATTGATATTACACTATATCAAGGGTGATGGCAAATCAATGTCGCCATCCTTTAAAATATTGTCTTGGCCACGTTTTTCGCAGAAATCCAAATAATTTTCATATCCGCAATACATAGCCAACACGTCTTTAGTAAAAGATGAGGGCGGAAATTTTGAAGGTAGATAATTGAATAGGCGCAGAATTGCTACTTCTGATAATTCATGATGAGTTTGCAGGAAAACAGCATAGCCTATGGGCTTTGCAAGTTGTGGCACCATCGTGTTTACGGCGTTCTTCATAAGTACCAACCCTTTAAGTACTTCAAGGTAATTATCTACGGCTGACATTTAGGTTTTTTCTAATAATACGTATTGTATTATTTAGTTGTTTTATTATAAAACCCAATATTTAGAGCTTTTAAGGATAATATTTAAACTTTTACCAAAGCTTATATTGATTGACCTTACAGCGCTCACCTTCGAAAATTTATGATTTATTTAAAATAGAGTCCAAGTATTATTTCTATTTTAGACTAAGTATATGCTTTTACGATTTTTTGTTACTTTTGACCGCACTCTACATCTAAACTATGAACATGAATACCGATTCATCAAAAAATATTCACCAAGGGCGTAATGTCAAACGTTTCCGCGAAATGCTCGGCCTCAAGCAAGAAGCACTTGCGTATGCTCTGGGTGAAGATTGGAGCCAAAAGAGGGTTTCATTATTGGAGCAGAAGGAAGTCATTGAGGATGATATCTTAAATCAGGTTGCTGCAATTTTGAAAGTTCCAGTTGATGCAATCAAAAATTTGGATGAAAACGGTGCTATAAATATTATTGCAAATACTTACACAAACAATGATAATTCGTCCACATTGCAGGGACACTATATAAATTACAATCCTAACTTTAATCCGATTGAAAAGATAGTTTCATTGTATGATGAGAAAGTAGCTTTACTTGAGCGGTTGTTGGAAAGTGAAAGGGAAAAAGTAGAAATGCTTAGAAAGGGCAATGGATAAATCTATCGAGCGATTAATAAAACAAATTCAGGATTTATCGGAGATTGTAAATCGTTTTAACTCCGAGGCTGTTCAGATAAGAATAGTAGAATTTCTTTTACCATTCGTAGAGCTAAAATCCAAGCCCATAAAAAATACTGCCGAACAACTTGCCCCTATAGTTTCTAAGGAAGAATATTCAAAGCAATCTTTTAAAAGGCCAGGTGTCAAACGTGTGTTAGATCAAGTTATGCTGACCGATTTCTTTGATACAGAAAAAAATATTGCCGAAATAGTAAAACATCTCAATGATGCTGGTAACGACTTTAAAGCACCAGAAGTTTCAGGCATTTTGCTTGCTCTTACCAAAGATGGAAGACTTAAAAGGTATAATAGTCAAGTAAATAATCGCTTCTTATATATTCGGGCTTGAACTTGACTTAAAGACTTGGAAATAACACTATAAAAATGTATTTCTCGCCGATGTCTGAGCGGTAATTACTATAAAACTTCCTCTTACATCTCACAATATTATTCTTTCAGTCATGGAAAAGTAAATCACCGTCATTTGCTGTAATTATTTCACACTTTTTCTCGTTTTAATCAATAATAAATACTTGATAATTTGAAAAGCCTCAAAGCTTCTCATAGAAAATTATAATAATAATTATTTATATCAGGAATTTATATTTTTTAACCAACCCTTATAACGAGTCAATATGATTATTGCAACAAAATGCGATACCGCAAGCCTTGTAAGTTTCTTATCAAATCTCTTTTTTAAAAGATTTTGCATCATTATGAACCATCAACATGTCAAGCAATTCAGCTGGCATATCGGTTTATTTAAATATCTTTTTGACACTTGCCCATTTGTTGGAATCAAAGGGCACCATTTCCCATCCGACGTCAAAAGTTAGAAAAAACTTGAACCTGCTATCGTTGGGCGCTCGAAGCGTTGCTAACAGCACGGTTTAAAATGTGGAAAGTACTCATTTTAACGATTCTTATTAACCTTCACGTCGTTAGGAGCGATGGAATAAATCACTATGCAGGTCTTTGGAACACAAATGCATATTGTCACTGCCGTTTTTGTCCTTTTGGAAACGATGCTATTGGCAGGTCAGACAATCCGGTATCTTCTTCGTTTGGAAGATAAACATCGAGTCCGTTATTCTATACTTTTGCTATTACTAATTATTTATGACATCACACGAGGATTGTTTCCAGATGCGCAATTGTCCTTGCCGATCCGATATCAACACATGATATCATACGGCGCTGGTTTTATAACTGCATCGTATTTCCCGTTTTACTTTTACAAAGAATTTGATCTTCAGCAGCTAAAATGGCATGCCAAAATTGGTGTACCATTGTTTCTTCTCGCTCCATACTTTATATTCTTCGTAGTGATCTATGCCATCAATGACGACTTTATAATGGATGTTCGGTTAGGAATAGTCATCCCATTCATTTATGCTGTTGTCTTGCTTTGGGCAATTCTTCGTGCCATACGCCAACACTATCAGCAGCACCGCGATCATCACTTTTATACTGAAGAGATTACTGTGTATTGCGCTGTCTTTCCTTGGGTAGCCATGGGAGCATTTGTATGGTTACAGATGGATCAGGTTACGGAAGTTTTATTTACAAACTTAGGATTTGTAATTATTACAATCTTATTCTTTGTCCGATCTGCTCGCCGCGCAAAAGCCGAACATCGACGAAAACGGCACAATCGATCTGTAATATTTGATGCGAACTGCCAATTATACAAGCTTACAACGCGGGAAAAGGATGTTGCCAGGTCCCTTGCAGACGGTCTTTCTTATAAACAGATAGCGGAAAAGTTATATCTATCGGAAAATACGGTAAATAACTATATACAAAGAATTTACGAGAAAACTGGCGTCCGAAAAAGACACACATTGATCAATAAACTCTTCGAAAATTGAGTAGGTGGTTTTCCACTTTTCAGGTTAAAGGATAAAAACTACACTTATAAGGCTTCCTTTGATTGCCCATCTTTGGCCATTGTTAATGGTTAAAGATGGGCTTTTTTATTAAATAGAATTATTTGGAAAAACTCTACTTATATCCTGCCAAAGGTGGAAGTTGTTGCCGATTGTGAACCGGGCAAAGGCAGGTTGGATTAAATCTTTGTTTTATGCTATCAAATTCTATCAGAAAGCTATTGACGCAGCTTACGGATGGACTTGCTCATATTGCAGGTCAACAATTCACTCCAGAAAAGCGTTTATCAAGTTCCCTCCAACTCATTAGAAGCCTGTCAAGAATGTTGCGGGAACAGGTGCAGCAGAAACGGTTCGACGACCAAAACTCCGAAATTTACTTTTTTAAAGAAATAAAGCCAAAGTTCCTGTCGGCTAAAATATTTGCTATGGAGCAATACAATATCGAGCAGAGTAGGCCGGTGGGCACGTGGGACAAGCAATTGGCTTTTTATGAAAGCGAACTCGAAATAATCAACCGGTGTTTCAAACATAATGCTTACATGTATCAGTATTATCGAACAGGGATGACTGAACTTGACAAGCTTTATTTCATACGGGGCGCAGAGGTGCCGTCTTTTTTTGTTCCTGAATTTGGTGAGGCTGATCCCGAATTTTCAACCTGCGGAGACTATCTCTTTTCAAAATTTGAAGCCTATGAACATTTACAGGAATTTATACTCGAACAAATCAGATTTGGCACGTTAGCGGCTCAGGTAAAACAACACGGAAGTTATCTGTCCAAACCACTAAACTGGACAGGCGAAAGTATAAATCTTGTTGAATTGGGTTACGGATTACTCGACAGCGGCCAACTTAATAATGGGCAGGCTGGTGTAAACGATATTTTTAAATGGCTGGAAGAACATTTCGGAGTGTCAATCGGCATTCCTGCTCGTCGTTTTGTGGAAATCAAGAGGCGAAAACGTCTAAGCCGTACCCGTTTTTTGGACAACCTGCGCGAATCGGTCAATAAGAAAATTGAGGAGGATGAGGAATATAACCCGGAAAAACAGCAATCCAGAAGAAACCGACAAGATAACTGATTGCTAAATAGTTTGATTTCAATTGGTTAAAATCAATTTTAGGCAACTTGTCCAAGGCGGATTTCACATCTCCCAACCTTTGCTTTTGTAATCCTGTCGCAATGAAGCGGCAGGACAAAAGCAAGTTTTATGATACTACATTTTTTCACATGGCAGCAATTTTTGATTGCCGCCGTCATTTTCACAGTTGCCTGGTATGCGGGATTGCTGAGTTTAACAGCTAAGGGTTTTAAAAAGGAAAAAAAGGTTGAACGCCTTCAAAAAGATTGGGAAGAGGAATTGGATGATGAGGATTTGATCGGCTCAAACAGGCCGCCGGACGGCATCAGCGAAGTTGAGGCACATACACTCGGCTTTGCGCCAAAGGTTTGGGACGCAACAGACGATGCGGAGCGTGAAAGGCAAATCGGCATCATACCCGACGTGTTAGAGGAATTGAAAACGATCTTCAATATCCTGGAAAACGAAAACGGGACAAAAGAAGATTTTTATTCCCTTTTCGATTTGGTGAAAACGAAGTATCCCGATATCGCCGGTTCTCCTAATGTTTCCGCGATCAACGAATTTATCCGCGAAAATGCCCTTTTTCCGATCTCGGATGAAGAGTTAACTAACCTTTGGTATTAATCCCCTAATTGACTTAACCATGAAATCAGTTTTCAAAGCGATCTATAAATATTTCAAAAACGGCATCAACGATTACCGTGCAGTACCGGCAGGGCAAAAGCGGATAGCATTCACCAAAACGCTGATGTTTTTAATGGGAATACTGACAGTCAACTTCTGTTTTGGACAGGATGGCGCGGCGGGTATCACCCAGGCAACCACAATGGTCAAAGGTTACTTTGATGCCGGATGCAACCTGATGTATGCCATCGGTGCGGTATTAGGCATTGTCGGTGCAATTAAAGTGTTCCGCAAATGGAACGAAGGTGAGCCGGATACCAACAAAGTTGCGGCTGCCTGGTTCGGCTCCTGCATCTTTCTGGTTGTAGTTGCAACTGTAATTAAATCATTCTTTGGGTTATGAGCAGTGTTTATCAGGTTAACAAAGGCATTAACAAGGCAATCGAATTTAAAGGTGTCAAAGCCCAGTATATCGGTTACTTAGCCGGAGGGCTGGTTGCATTATTGCTTCTTTACGCGATCCTTTATATCTGCGGTGTCAATATGTGGGTTTGCCTGATCCTGATAGCCGGCACGGGCACCGGTTTGGTAACGGGAGTATTCAGGTTAAGCCACAAATATGGTCAATACGGTTTAGCTAAACGAAATGCTAAAAGAAGCCTGCCGGTGTATGTGAAATTCCGCTCAAGAAAATTATTTATCCAATTAACACGAAAAAGTGATGGTAAACATTGAAGATATATTGCCGGTGTACAAGGTGGAAAATGATTCTATTCTTTCCCGCCAGGGCGACGTTACAATTGCCTTTAAGCTGGAATTGCCGGACATTTTTACCATGTCGGGCCAGGAATACGAAGCATTACACCACGCATGGATAAAGGCCATCAAGGTGCTACCACAACATTGCATCGTTCACAAACAGGATGTTTTTGTTCGTGCCGGTTATCACGGTAGTCTAAGCGATCAGCAAAACTTTTTAGCAGCGGCCAGCGAACATTATTTTGAAGGCCGTCCTTACCTGAAGCATACCTGCTATGTCATGTTGACCAAACAGCCAGGGAACCGAAAGGCAGCAAGCAGTGGTTATTCAGGCCTGATGCGGAAATCCCCAGTTCCAGCGCAGGCACTTAATGAAAACCTTTATCGCGATTTTACGGAAAAAGCCGGGGCTTTCGAACGGATTTTATCGGACAGTGGTTTGATATCATTGAAAAGGCTTATCAATGACGAACTGGCCGGAACTAAATCAAAAGCCGGCATCATTGAGCAGTATTGCTTTTTGCAGGCCGAAAACGAAAGGCCGTTGATCAAAGACGTGCACCTTAAAGATGAAATCCGTATCGGCAGCGAACATTGTCAGCTGTTTACACTCTCCGACGTAGAGGACTTGCCTTCACTTTGCGGCAGTCGTGTCAATTATGATAAGTACAGCACCGACCGCACAAAATTCAGTGTCGGTTTTGCATCCCCGCTGGGCCTGTTGCTGGACTGTAACCATATTTGCAACCAGTTCATTTTTATTGGCGATGCTCAAAAAACGATCAAATCGTTGGAAAAAAAAAGGCTACGCCTACAATCGCTATCGGCTTACAGCCGGGAAAATGCTATAGCCCGTGACGCCACCAGTGATTTTTTAGACGAAGCAATAGCCGAACAGCGGTTACCTGTCAAAGCTCACTTCAATGTAATGACCTGGACTAACCATGCTGATAGTATCCAGGAGATCAGGAACAAAGTCGGGTCGGCTATGGCGCAGATGGATGCAGCTGGTAAGCAGGAAACGGACGGCGCACCACAGATCTGGTGGGCCGGTTTGCCGGGCAACGCTGCGGACTTTCCGATGAATGACACCTTCGATACTTTTTTGGAGCAGGCCACCTGCTTCTTAAACCTCGAAAGCAATTACCGCAGTTCACGGAATGGCGCAGGCATTCGGCTCGGTGACAGGTTATCAGGCAGGCCTGTACGGGCGGATATCTCCGACGAACCTATGCAGAAAGGCTACATCACTAACCGCAACAAGATGATATTAGGCCCATCCGGTTCAGGTAAATCCTTTTTTACCAATCACATGGTCAACAGTTACTATGAACAGGGTGCGCATATTGTTTTGGTGGATGTTGGCCATAGTTATAAAGGCCTTTGTGATCTGGTCGGCGGTTACTATTTCACCTACGAAGAAAACAATCCGATCAAGTTCAATCCATTTTACATCGCTAAAGGCGAAGTGCTGGACATTGAAAAAAAGGAAAGCCTGAAAACTTTGTTGCTGGCACTCTGGAAGAAGGAAAACGAGCATTTTGCCAGGTCTGAATATGTGGCTATTTCCAATGCCGTCACACTTTACTACCAGCATCTCGCGAAAGACCCTGCTGTTTTTCCTTGCTTCAACTCATTCTACGATTTTTTAATGAACGAATATTTAGTGGTTCTGGAAAACGGAAAAGTCAAGGAAAAGGATTTTGACATCGGGAACCTGCTTTACGTGCTGAATCCTTACTACAAAGGAGGCGAATTCGATTACCTGCTGAACGCTACAGAAAACCTCGACCTGCTGAATGAACGCTTTATTGTGTTCGAACTGGACAATATCAAGTCGCACGAGATTTTGTTCCCGATAGTTACGATCATCATCATGGAGGTATTTATTTCCAAAATGCGGAAGCTTCCTAAAAATGTTCGTAAGCTGATTTTGATAGAGGAAGCGTGGAAGGCGATTGCCAAAGACGGCATGGCGGAATACATTAAATATCTTTTTAAAACTGTCCGTAAATTTTTTGGTGAGGCCATCGTGGTAACACAAGAGGTTGAGGATATCTTAAGCAGCCCGGTCATTAAGCAGGCCATCGTGAATAACAGTGACTGCAAGATCCTGTTAGATCAAAGCAAGTATCAGAATAAGTTCGACGATGTACAGGAACTATTGGGTTTGACCGAAAAGGAAAAAGCGCTCATCCTGTCAATGAACAAGGCCAATGACCCTGCTTACAAATACAAGGAAGTATTTATCAGTCTTGGCGGGCAAAGTTCGAAAGTGTACCGGACGGAGGTTTCGCCCGAGGAATATTACGCCTACACCACGGAATCATCAGAAAAAGCACAGGTACTGGAGTTTGCCGGACAGTACGGGAGCATGGAAAAAGGGATCGCGGCATTAGTTGAATCAAAAATTAAATCGAAGCAATGAAAAAGTTCATTTATCCATTGGCGATTGCAGTCCTGGGATTAGCTGCTTGCCAGAGTGAAACCACCAGGGTTAAAGATTTTATTCCGGGCAAATATGTCAATGAAGCGCAAAGCGAATACAGCGTAGCCAACGATACCCTCATTATCGAACCGGCGAAAAATACCGAAAGTATTTACGCGATAACCCGCAATACCGGTTACAGGCGAATAACTGAAGGCAAACTTCAGGGCCTTCAGCACCAGGTAAAACACTGGACAGGCGAATGGGATGACCAAAAACAAACGATGCAGGTCATCCAAACCGGTAAAGTGCTGTTTTTTAACCCGGAAAAAGGCACCCTGCTAAACGGAAACAGCGAATACAGGAAGCTTTAACCCCTGAATCCGAACCGGAAAGTCCGGAAATAATCAATCAATTTATTAATCAACTGTGCCCCCTTACGGGGGTAAGGGGGCCTTTTATGCAAAATTCAAAAGATAGCGATATGAACGCCTTAAAAAAATACATGGTGATCCTGCCGATATCGGCCATTACCGTCTTTGTCGCGATCCCAAAAGGGGCCGATGCGCAAACCGTGGTCGGATCCGTGATTTCATCAACGGTCGGCCGGGTGATCCGCGCCATTGACCTGAAGATTCAAAGCATGCAGAACAAGACGATCTGGCTCCAAAATGCACAGAAAGCGCTTGAAAACCAATTGTCCAAACTGAAACTAACGGAAATATCCGACTGGTCATCAAAACAAAAAGACCTGTTCAGCCAGTACTACCAGGAATTGTGGGATATCAAATCAGCCATAGCGTATTATTCAAAAATCGGGGAACTCACTCAAAAACAGGTAGCGTTGGTCAACGCCTATACGCACAGTTGGAACCTGCTGAAAGAGGACACGCATTTTACAAGTGATGAGCTTGCGTACATGACCAAAGTCTATTCAGGAATTCTTGAAGTCAGTGTAAACGACCTCGATCAGATATTGGATGTTATTCATTCCGGCAAAACTCAAATGCCTGACGCGGCGCGCCTGGAGCTCATCAATAGGACGGCCGATCACATGGACGCCAATTACAACGACTTGCAACAGTTCAATAACCAAAATGCCATCCTGAGCCTTCATCGGGCAAAAGATGAAAACGAAGTAGCAACCTTGAAAAAGTATTATGGGATCGATTAACGTAAGACTATTCTTGATCTGCTTCGTGCTTTGTGTTTGCGATTTGAAAAGCGTCAAAGCGCAGAGCTGGGATGAATGGTTCCATCAGAAGAAAACGCAGATCAAATACCTGGAACAGCAAATCGCAGCTTTAAAAGCAGAAGAAATCTCGCTAAGGCAGGGCTATGACATGCTGAAAAGCGAATGGAATACCATCGCGAATTTCAAGGGAGCTGAATTTAACCTGCACCAGGATTTTTACAATTCTCTTTCGGCGGTTAATCCCGTGATCAGGAATGAAGTTAACCTTTCGGCGGTACAAGCCCGGCTGCAAAGCATTGTCAACCAGTTTAACGCAGTTGATCACCTGGCTGGCTTGACCGAAACTGAACAAACTTATATCAGCCGTGTCCGTGAAAACCTCGTCGAGCAGTGCCATCTTGACCTTAACGATCTGCAAACCGTGCTTACGACCGGTGGATTGCAGATGTCAGATGACGAACGCATCAAACGGATAAACGAAATCAGTGCTGCAATCAATGACAAATATGTTTTTGCCTGCTCATTCACTAACCGCGTCAGGTTGCTTTCAGCCCAAAGAAACCGGGACAAGTCAAATACGCAAACGCTAAGGAGGTATTATGAAATTAATTAAAGTCCTAACAACAGCTCTGCGCAAGGCGGGGATAGCAATATTGCTTTGCTTTGGCCTTTGCACGATGTCTTTTAAGTATTCAGAAGCACAAACATCAACAGCGCAGGATACGCAGCAATTGATATTGGATATAGAAAAACTAACGCAGTTCAAGGCGATACTATCCGATATGCAAACCGGCTATACGATCCTTACACAAGGGTACGGTGCGGTTAAAAACATTTCGGAAGGCAACTTCAATCTGCATTCGGTATTCCTAAACAGTTTGATGGCAGTAAGCCCGCAGGTTAAAAAATACGGCCGGGTTGCTGACATCATTGCAGACCAGGCCAGTATCGTTTCCGAATATAAGGCTGCGTGGAAGCAAGCGAGCAAGGGTGGACATTTCAATCCGCAGGAACTTTCCTACATCAGTAACGTTTTTCAGCACCTGTTAAGCGGGAGTATAGATAACCTGACCAACCTGGCCAACATTGTCACAGCTGGTGCATTGCGGATGAGCGATGCGGATCGCTTAGGCGCTATCGACCATATCTATACAGACACACAGCAGAAATTGGTATTCCTGCGGCATTTCAACAGCCAGGTAGCTGTCCTTTCGGTACAGCGGCAAAAGGCAACGGATGAAATACAAACTTTCAAAAATCTTTATTAGCATGAAATCAAAAATCATTTTTAGCCTGATGGCCCTGCTTTTCCTGGTCGGGGTTCCGCACCTTTCAAAAGCAGACGGGATCGCGGACGACCTGAAAGGCATGCAGCCGGTATTGGATAACGTGTATAGCCAGATGCTGCCGCTTTGCAGCCAGCTTATCGGAACAGCACGTGGTATTGCCGGTTTTGCTGCCTTGTGGTTTATCGCATTGAGAATATGGCGGCAGATCGCAGCTGCCGAAGCCATCGACTTTTATCCCTTATTGCGGCCTTTCGCTCTGGGAATGGCCATCCTGCTTTTTCCGGCGGTGATCGCTTTAATGAATGGCGTATTACAACCGGTCGTCTCGGCGACTGCAAGCATGGTGCAAAGCAGCAACACGGCAATAGCACAGCTGATCAGGCAAAAGGAACTGGCTGTCAAAAGTTCTGATGCATACCAAATGTACGAAGGTGTTGATGGTAACGGCGACCAGGACAAGTGGTATAAATACACTCATCCGGATGATCCCAACGGTGATAGCGAGGGTGTGTTCGACGGTATCGGCAATGACATAAAATTTTGGGCAGCAAAACAATCGTATGCGTTCCGCAACAGTATCAAACAATGGCTGTCCGAGGTATTGGAAGTCGTTTATTCCGCAGCCTCACTTTGCATTAACACTGTCCGAACATTTTTCCTGGTGGTACTGGCCATACTTGGGCCTTTAGTATTCGGCCTGTCCGTATTCGATGGTTTTCAGCATAGCCTGCATCAATGGTTAGCCCGGTATATCAATATTTTTCTCTGGCTGCCGATTGCCAATATTTTTGGAGCGATCATCGGCAAGGTGCAGGAAAATATGCTGAAGCTGGACATATCGCAGATACAAAACCAGGGCGATACTTTCTTTTCGAGCACCGACACGGCATACCTCGTGTTTTTGCTGATCGGTATCCTTGGTTATTTCTCCGTACCTACCGTCGCCAATTTCATTGTCCATGCGCACGGCCAAAATGGGATGCTGCAAAGAGTAAACTCTTTGGCAGCGGGCGGAATCAGCACCGTTACAAGCGTCGGCACAAGCGTAGCTGCAACTTCGGGCCAAATTGCCGCATCGACCGCAGGCGCTGCTGCCAGCATTGCTCCGCAGGCGGCTTCAAGAGCAGGAAGAGGGGCATATAATATATTGACTGCACCCATGAACTATTGGCGGGGCTATCACAGCGCAGGCTCAGGAGGCAGCGATCACCAAAAAGACCGGCTATCCGGGAAAAGTTAACTGATCCAATACAATTCTTATCCTAAAGAAGTAAAATTTATGTTTAAACAACTCAAAAACATCGATACGGTTGCAAGGCTTCAAAGGCTGTTTAACATTGTTTTGATGCTGGTCACCGCTGTTGTATTATGCTTCGGCATTTACAAAAGCTATGACTTCGCAGACAAAGCGCAAAATAAAGTACATATCCTGTATAACGGAAAAGTGCTGGCAGCTTTCACATCCGACCGGAAGACCAATCTGCCGGTAGAACTGCGCGATCACATCAAAACTTTCCACGAAGATTTCTTTACGCTGGCACCGGATGACGGGCAGATTGATACTTCAATCAGGAAGGCTTTATACCTGTCCGACAATTCAGCAAAGCGGGTATATGACAACCTGAAAGAAGCGAACTATTTCAACAACCTGATTTCCGGGAACATCAATCAGCAAATCACGGTCGACAGCATCCGCCTCGATATGAACGCTTATCCCTGGGCTTTTACGTGCTTCGCAACCGAAAAACTGATCCGTGCTACCAGTACCGTAACGCGGAGGCTCGTCACTACCGGTAAGGTCAGTGACCTGAAAACCGAGACGGATAGGAACCCGCACGGCTTTTTAATCCAGGCATGGGAAATTCTGGAAAACAACGATATCCCTCAAAGCAAATGATATGAGGCTACGTAAATCAAAACCAAAATACGCAAGGCAAAATCGGCTTAAAATACGGTTTGAACAGCAACTCGTCCGTATCCAGTGCCAAATCTCGGATAACCTTAACCGGCGAACACAGCATTGGAACCGGGCGTCCAAAATACTGATGCTGGCCGCGATTTGCCTGCTATTCGGCGGCGCGAGTTTATTGCTCCTGCTGCGCGCATGGTATTAATCATTAAAACATTAAAATAGATGAAACAACAAACTGAAGAACAGAAAGCAAGGCTGCGCAAATTCTTATTAGTGCTGCCGCTAATCATCGTTTTTTGCGCGGCGCTGATATTTACAGTGCTGGGCGGCGGTAAAGGTAAACCTAACGACCTGGCCAATACTAATCAAGGGATCAATACCCACCTGCCGGATGCAAAATTCGGAAAAGACCAGCCACAAGATAAGTTGAGTTTATACGATCAGGCAGCGAAAGATTCTGTAAAAATAAAAAGCAATGCGAATAACCCATTATTCAGCCTCAACGGAAACAGCTTCGAAAAACATCCGGCGTTTGGAGGCTCGGCCGATGCCAGTGCTGCTAAGATAAATCAAAAGCTATCGGAAATCGGGCATGTAATTAATGCTCCGGTGCCTGAAACTAAACCGTTACCTCCGCCGGTAAACTACAATCAACCTACACCGGAAACTGAAAAGCTGGAAAAAATGCTTGCCGCTATTAATAGCAAAGATGCTGAGGATCCGGAGTTGAAGCAGTTAAATGCGATGCTTGATAAAATAGCAGCCATACAATCGCCGCCAAAAACGGATGTTGCGCCGAATGCTCCAACGCAAACCAAAGCCGACAGCACTTTTGCAGCAATACCGGCCGTAATTGAAGGCAATCAAAAAGTAGCACAGGGCGGTGTGGTACGGTTACGGGTCGTGGATAGCATCATCATCAAAAATGTAATAATACCAAAGGGGCAATTGCTTTTCGGCTCGTGTAACATTACCAACCAGCGCTTATTGCTTGACATCAAAAATATACGGCTCGGAACGTCTATCATCCCAGTTTCGTTTTCCGTGTATTCGCTGGACGGACTACCCGGCATCGACACTCCCGAAGCAGAACTCGCCGAAGCAGGTGGCATGGGTACAGCCAACGCGGTTCAAAGCATGGATCTTCTGCCGATGGATCAATCGCTTGGCGTTCAGGCCGCCAGCGCCGGCATCAACGCCGCCAAAACACTGATCAGCAAAAAGGTCAAAAAGGTTAAAGTCAAGCTGCATGGGGGCCAACAAGTATTGCTCAGGATAAACAAAATTTGATATGGGCTTACTTGAAACAGACCATGCCGAAACAATCATAGCCAAAGTCGAGACTGCAAAAGCAAATGGCGCTCAATACATTGTGCTGGAAACACGGCCAATGGATGCTCAGTTACACGCTAACGATATCAAGATTTTTACGACACTGGATGATGCACTGGATTATTTAGATGAAAAAGAAGATCTGGGACATGTTCCGGGCTTTGGTAATGATGAACATCCATTATACTATCAGCGGATCGATAACTTTCTCGCTGATATCAGAACAGCTAACCCAGCCGCAACTTTAAGCCTGGCAATTGACAAGGGCATCATAAACGATAACCAATCAAATAATAAAGCAATGAATTTAAACAATCTGCAAGATCTCAAAAAAGAGGTTGCCGCCTTGGGCTTCAGCCCTAAAACAGCAGAGGAACTGGAGAAGAATATGCGGCAACTGCCACAGCATTTTACCGTTAAGGATCACTTGCCCGGCGACAGGGGTCAGGTCGACCTGACTTTGCATTTTCACAAATCGGGTGTTTCCGACATCTACAGCTTTGGGAAATTCGAGGCCACCGCCGGGAAGGTGCCGCCATCTGCTCCAAACCAGTCCTATATGGTACTATCCGAAAACAAGGATAACAAGGAAAAACCCCTGGTTAAATCGTTCGATAGTCCGAATGAGGCCATTGAATTTTTTAAGAAGCATAAAGGAACAAGTGAATTAAGTATTGGCGAAAGCCCGGAAAGCAGGCTGTTGCTGGCCAGCAAAGAAAACGGGAAGGTAAATTTCGTGCATGACGATTTTCGCGGCGCTTATTTCAGTCCTGCTATCAAGCAGACCTTTTATGTGAAAGAAGGTGCCGGTTATTCGGCGACCCAGGCAGCGAATATGGTACAGGGACGTACAGTTCATCGTGACGATCTGATCAATCCAAGGAATGGCGAGGGTTACAAAGCCTGGATCAAGCTGGATTTTGAGCAAAAGAAAGATGACTGGGGAAACTTCAAACTGAAACAAATGAACGATCCGGCATTTGGTTTCGATCTGGAGAAAACGCTGAAAGGCTTCAAGATAAAAGAACTTTCCGATCCAGCACAAAAGGAAGGGATAATGTCAGCTATGAAAAACGGCGACCGCGTGGCGGTCACTGCTACCAACCGTGAAGGAAAGGAAGTGAGCCTGATGGCTGAAGCCGCGCCGCAGTACAAAACGCTTGATTTCTATTCTGAAAAGGGAACCAGGGAAAAACGTGAACTCTACAAACAGCCGGAGAAAACGCAATCCGAAAGTAAAAGCCAGGCCAAAGACAAGGAAAAAGAACTGGACGAAAGCCGTTCTGTAAAAATTTAAAGGGGATAACCCTTCTAACTTTTAATCAATTTATTATTCAACCAATAAAATTTAAGACCATGAAAAAATTCCAGGAATTGAAAGAATTAGTAAGCACTATTGAACAGGACGCCGTAAAGTTTTATGAGAAAGGCAATAAGGCAGCCGGTACGCGCCTGCGCAACGGGTTGCAGCAGATCAAGGTTTTAGCTACCGATGTACGAAAAGAGGTTATTGAGCTGAAACGAAGTAAATAAAAATCTTATCTTTCCGTCTGTTCAAGGTCGCCCGGAAAAGGGCGGCCTTTTTTTCGAAGCAAATATCTATCAAAAATTAATCAGAGCCGACCGACATTTCTACGATTGTTGCCATTGAATAAGCCGTTACCAAATTGTCTTTAGTGCAATAAAAGAAAACGAAGCTCTTACATTTCCCAATATAGTAGTACTCATTATCTGATGCTATGATATTGTTACCAATTTTAATAGAATAAGTTCTATGTGAGTTTGTTTGCACGACAGCGTTATATTTGAAAATACCGTTGAACAATCCTGAAGTTATTAAGAAAATTGAAAAGGTTACCAATATTTGAAGTGTACGCTCTTTATTTATTCGGAAATATAAAAATGTAGTTGCCACGATGACCGTTATGTAACTAATCAAATAGAGATGAAACATGTTTAAATAAAGAAATTTCGTGAGCGCTGATTCTGAATTAGGATTTTCAACATCATTATACAATTTGTGTAATATGATAATTGAAAGTATAGTAATGCCTATAATCATTGCTAATAAAACAGTGGAAGCATTTCTAAATTTTCGTTTTTGACTGATTATCTTCAGTTTTAATTCATCACTCTTGATGGGTAACGTGTAGAGAGTTCGCTCCGGAAATTTAAAGTTATTAAGGTGTGCAATTTTATTTGCATAGTAAACCGCAACAACCCAACCGAATAATAGATAAAATGTAGCGGTAAATAAATCGAATATAGTCTGAGGAAGAAGTTCTGTAATCTCTAAAAAAGAAAAAATATCTAAATTGAAATTATAATAGTACATAAATTGCTTTGCGGCACCGTTCAAAAGCACCATTAAGCTTATAACCGGTATCAAAGCAATTAATCGGCTACTTAATTTAGAGTCGGAATTTTCAGGCATTTATTTGTTTATTAAGTAATTTGTCACGAACATAATATTTATTTCGATTTACCTAATCGCCGGTCTTATACTCCGATTAATTAGAAATACAGCATTATTTCTCGGGTATTACCAGTTTTCGATTATATCATCTCACTCTTCGTTTTAGGCTGTACATCCATTATCAATTTTTTATCCTTTTAAATTCATTGAAATTTCGACTCTATGGCTAATAAGTCCATAACTAAGGTCAGCATCAAAATAACTAAATAAAAGTGTTATCGTCTACTTTGTTAAAGGTCAAGATTTGCTTCACAAATCAAAATAACTACTTGAAAAATAACGTCATATCAATTTTAATTCAAGACTTTTGACGGGTCTCCTGTCTTCGGGTGGCTTTTTTATTGCTTTTTAAAGTGATACAAGCCAGCGGTGCAGCCGCTTCATTCCGCTTCTCCATTCAGCCGCTTCCCGCGTCCGGTACATGCTCCGCCCGTACTTTCTTTTCGGCTTCGCTTATTTAGGCGCATAAAAAGCGCTTCCTCGACCTTTTATTAAACAAATTTCTGATAAGCCGCCCACACAGCAAGCCCGAGCCTACGGTTTTGGAAAAAAAATCTTCCTCTCATTTTTTTTATCGGATGCCGCTATCGCGGCGGGTGTTGGAGAGCGTATTTTTTTTCCAAAAGGCTTGCCTTAGTGACCGGCTTTTACAGGTGAGGTGCTTAATAAAAAGCGAGAGCGAGCGCATGCGAGCATCTCCTAAAAAATGGAAAAAAAGCACCCGGAAATGAAAAACTTAAAAAGCAGAGCACCACCCCAAAAGACAAGCACCGCTGACCTGTCACATAAAATTATTATCAGTAAATAAAAAAATTAGAGATCATGAAAACTACAGTAATAGAAAACCAAAGCGCAAAAAACAATAAATCAGCTAAAAACAACAACCGCCCGAATATCACAGGCAAGGAGGCCAAAAATGAAACAAACAACGATGAAGGTAAAAATGCCGGTTCGGAAAATGAACCTGCACCGCAAACAGGTAATACCGAAGTTAAGGCGGGTGATCCCGCTACAGTGGATAACCAACCCGCTAACGTTGCAGGAACAACCGAAGCCGGACAAATAAAACCGGAGGACCAAAACCACCCGCAGGGTGAGCCGACCAAAAGGGAGCTCAAAGAACTATTTAGCCTGAAGCCCTTTTTCAACCTTGATGCAACCGTTAAGCTGGTCGGTGACCTAAGCAAGAAGATAGCGCAACGGGACAGGCTTAAAGGCACTATCGACAACCTCGAAACTTTTACTATTCAAGCTAATGAGGATGGCGATGTAACAGGCAATAATAAGTTTTACCGCTGTGAACTGATTATACGTGATGACAACGGCAATGAGTTCGTAACCAAAAACGCCTATATCATTGACCACGTGAGCCAGTACGTGAATAGCCTATGCGTGGAAAAACTGGCAGAGATCGAAGCCGAGATCATAATTCCTGCATAAATCTATAAATGGGCGATGCCCTATGTACCATAATACATAGGGCATCTTGCTTAGATGGAATCACTTTAATAGCTGCAACAATGATAGAATTATTCATCGAATTGACCAACCAAATATTTTGGCCGGGCTATGCGCAGGATTTAGCAACTGCGAATCCTGCTTTATTCCATTTTGAATACAACGAGTTTTTAAATGCCTATGAAATGGTTTAATGACTGTGCAACCCTTGACGAGGTTAAGGCGCAATACAAGAAACTGGCCAAGCAATTTCATCCGGATTTAGGAGGCGATACCGCCACCATGCAGGAAATCAATAAAGAATATGTATTTGCAAGTGCGAAGGCCATCAAAGGTGAAAAGCTTTCCGCTGAAGAAACAGAAAACGAAATCCTTTCGTCTGAAGCCTACCGCAAAGCCATCGAGCAAATTATACGCCTCGACGGCATCAGCATTGAATTAGTAGGATACTGGATTTGGGTAACCGGAAATACCTTCCTGGTAAGGGCGACTTTAAAAGGTGCGGGTTTCTTTTTTGCATCTAAAAAACAGGCCTGGTATTTCAGGACGGCGGAATACAAGGTCAGCCAAAGCAGCGGCAAATCTTTGGACGAGATACGCACCAAGTACGGGAGCGAACTATTAAATGAATACAGGCCAAAACAACATCACTTAAAAAGATAATTATGAGAACCTTAAATAAAGAAAGTACCGAAATGTTTTGCTTGCTGATTGAGAAACTTAACGGCAAGCAGCATCTCAAAATTGAGAACGAGCCATTTATGCCTTTAGTAATTGAAAAGATTGGCGAAGCCTATGACGGCGAAGCTTTGCTTTTTAGCCTTTGTCATTATTACAAGCAAAACGGTGATCTGATGCAAGACCCCGAGGTTTGTTTTGTCTTCATTGATGGAAGAACAGGCGACAGTTCAGGTTACGAGCATGTACAAATTATTCCATATTCCTTTGAGCAAGCAAACCTTGGAATTTATCAGGTAAGTATAACGTTCTACTGCGGAGTTGTAGAACATTGCGACGAACAGATGCAAAATGATCACACAGTGTTTGCCGAGGGATGGCTAAAAAACATATTAGCACAAGGTTTTATACAAGCATAAGCTTTAAATAGCCCCGTTCAACAGGGGCTATTTTAGAACAAAAATTTCTAAAAAATGCCCAATGAGGCTTTTTTAGGCTGATTTAGGGTTAAACAAATTGATAAATTGAGCAACAATAGATTACAAGATGAACAAGGCAATATTATACGTTCGGGTAAGTACTGATGAACAAGCAGAGAAGGGATATTCCCAACGCAATCAGGAGGAAGTGTTGCGCCGGTATTGTGAAATCAAATCAATTCAGGTCAACGGTGTTTATTACGAAGATTTTTCAGCCAAAACATTTAACAGGCCTGTTTGGACAAAACTATTATCAGATTTACGCAAGGACAAAGGAATGGCTAATCTTATCTTATTTACCAAATGGGATCGTTTCAGTAGAAACACAGGAGATGCTTATTTTATGATAAATCAGCTTAATCGGAGCGGCGTCGAGCCACAGGCGATAGAGCAACCATTAGATCTAACAATTCCTGAAAATAAGATGATGCTTGCGTTTTATCTGGCCGTACCGGAAGTTGAGAATGACAGGCGTTCGTTGAATGTTTTTCATGGTATGCGCAGGGCAAAAAAAGAAGGACGTTGGATGGCGACAGCGCCATACGGCTACATCAATAAAATAAACGAGGCCGGCAAGAAATACATCGCACCATACGAACCTAATGCTACCGCCATAAAAAGAGCTTTTGAAGAACTTGCTAAGGGCCGATATACCATTATGCAGGTTTATGAAATGGCGAAGGATAAAGGCCTTAAATGCTCTTATAAAAACTTTTGGAGACATATTCGAAACCCATTTTATTTTGGAAAAGTCCTTATTCCAAAATACAAAGATGAAGATGAACATCTTGTGGATGGGTTACACGAGCCGTTGATCAGTGAGGCAACATTTTATGAGGCACAGGATTTTCTTGATGGAAAGAAGAAATTGAAAGGAACTAAAATTGTTTCTTTAGAAATGCTTCCACTAAGGGGATTTATAGATTGTCCTTTATGTAACCGAAAACTCACCGGGAGCGCATCAAAGGGCAGTCGATCATATTTTTACTACTATCATTGTACCGCAGGTTGTAAGTGTAGATTTCGAGCGGATTTGGCTAATGATTTTTTTGAGAAGGATATTGCAAAGATTTCTATTAAAGAAAGCTATCAAGACTTTTATTTTGAATGTATCAGTAAAGCCTATCGGTTGAGCGTAAATAATGGCGATGATAGCCAAAGGAGCATTATTGGTCAAATAAAGGTATTGAACGAGAAGATAGATCGTGCGAGGGAGCTACTCATTTCGGGAGAATTTACAGGGAGCGATTTCCAGGCAATCAAATTAAAATGTGAGAAGGACATCACATCGCTGGAAAGCAAGCTTCCCGATATTGCACAGAATTCAAGATTGGTCGAGAATCACCTTAAAAGAGGTTTATTGAACGCCAAAGATTTGATACTCAAATATAAAGAAGGTGATATAGCTATGAAAAGACGTATCATTAGTTCGATCCATCCTGAAAATTTGCGTTTTGACGGAGCACAACATCGAACTAATCGCCTCAATGAATTTGTAGGATGTATTTTGCTTATTGACAGTAAGTTAGGAGAGAGAAAAAACTGGACAAGTGCCGAATTATCGGACTTGTCCAGTAGGGTGACCCCGGAGAGATTCGAACTCTCGACCCAATGATTAAGAGTCATTTGCTCTACCAGCTGAGCTACGGAGTCATATGTGCCAGCTTTTGCTGGGTTGCAAATATGCAAATTATTTTCTTTTTCAGCAGGCGGAATTACTCATGGTTATTAATTATTTTAATCTGCTTATTGTAAAATTAAAGGTTGGAGTAATAACCCGCTTTCATCTTCCTGGTGTTCATTTTATTCCCGGCTCGGCCAAAAAAAAGTTAATTATAGCAACTTCATAACAAAATGTTAATTTTTTTGTTGGAATTTTAACAAAAGCTGCTTAAATTGTAAAACTTAATATCTATCTCTCATGAAAAAAAGAAAATTACTCAAAATTAACAAGCTGCTGTATGAAAGCGTTGTTAAAGATTTCATTGCCCAAAACGGCTTAAATGTTCAATATTCGTATACTAAAGATCATTTTTACTTGTTTAGCGACGAATCTACTATTAATCAGCTCGAAACGCAGGCCACCGGGTTTAACTTATTATAGTTATAAAATATAAAGGCCCGGTAGTATTATACTACCAGGCCTCATATATTCCTTACCGGTTATTATACAGCGGCGTATAAATCTTCCTGCTGTTTTTGCACTACAGGACTGTTGATGTATTCATCATAGGTCATGAGTTTATCAATGTAACCACCTGGTGTTAACTCAATGATCCGGTTTGCAACAGTTTCAACCAGTTCATGATCTCGTGAGGTAAACAGGATTGTACCCCGGAAGTCCTTCATGCCATTGTTAAGCGCGGTGATCGATTCCAGGTCGAGGTGGTTGGTTGGTTCATCAAACATCAGCAGGTTGGCTTGCTGCAGCATCATACGGCTAAACATGCAACGCATTTTTTCGCCGCCAGATAGCACACTGCATTTTTTCATAACTTCTTCGCCCGAGAACAGCATCCGGCCTAAGAAGCCGCGGATGAACTGATCGTCTTTTTCGCCTGGTGAGTATTCGCGCAGCCAGTCAATCAGGTTATCGTTTTTACCGTCGAAGTACTCGCTGCTGTCGTTAGGGATATCAGCCGCGTTAATGGTTACACCCCATTTAAAGGTGCCTGTAAAATCTTTATCGCGCCCAGTTAAAATATTATAGAAAGCGGTAGTTGCCAAACTGTTTTGCGACAGGATGGAAATTTTATCGCCTTTGTTTACAGTGAAAGTGATGTTGCTGAACAGTACCTCACCATTAAGGGTTTTGCCCAGGTTTTCAACGGTCAGGATCTGATCGCCGGCTTCACGGCCTAAGTTGTTGAATATGATACCCGGATATTTGCGGTTTGATGGCTGAATTTCATCCAGGTTGATTTTATCCAATGCTTTTTTACGGCTGGTTGCCTGTTTTGATTTGGACGCGTTGGCACTAAACCTGCGGATAAACTCCTGAAGCTCTTTAACTTTATCTTCGGCTTTCTTATTTTGTTCGGCACGTTGTTTAAGGGCCAATTGGCTCGATTCGTACCAGAAGGTATAGTTACCGGTATAAATGGTCATTTTACCGAAATCAATATCTACTACGTGGGTACATACAGTATCCAGGAAGTGCCTGTCGTGAGATACTACCAGTACAATAGCTTCATATGACGCAAGGAAGTCTTCCAGCCAGCTAATGGTGTGGATGTCCAAATCGTTGGTAGGCTCGTCCAGTAACAGGATATCCGGTTTGCCAAAAAGTGCCTGGGCTAATAAAACACGTACTTTTTGAGTGTTATCAAGGTCTTTAACCAGTTGATAGTGAAATTCTTCTTTAATGCCGAGGTTGCTGAGCAGGGTAGCGGCATTGCTTTCGGCATTCCAGCCGTCCATTTCGGCAAAAAGGTTTTCCAGTTCACCCGCGCGTTCGCCATCGGCATCGCTAAAATCTTCTTTAAGATAAATAGCGTCTTTCTCCTTCATTACGGCGTACATTTCCTTATGGCCCATCATTACGGTTTCAAGAACTGTGAATTCGTCAAAAGCATAATGGTTCTGGCTCAAAACAGCCATACGTTCGCCGGGAGTAAAGCTCACCGAGCCGCTGGTTGGGTCAACATCGCCCGAAAGAATTTTCAGGAATGTGGACTTACCCGCGCCATTGGCGCCAATAATACCATAACAGTTGCCCTGTGTAAATTTCAGGTTTACGTCTTCAAACAAAGTACGCTTACCATAACGTAAAGAAAGATTGGATACCGTGATCATGCTGCACCTCTAATTTGGCGCAAAAGTACGGTAAAATCTTCATTTTAACGATATATGGTGCTGATATTATGGATGGGGATTTTTTGAGCAGCAATTTTTCCCCATAAAATTAAATCCATGGGTACACAATTACACAGAAATGATAATGGAGTATAAACTAAAAGTATATTTAATACGTTTAATCGCTATATCTAACCGGTTATAATATAATGGTACAGCCTTTGACTAACATACAGTATAAAAATTTATTTAAATTATTTAACAATGGTCATGGGAGCATTAATTATAGGTTTAATTATCATCAATGTGGTAATAGCCATCAACAATACACAAAAGCGCAAAGTATATTAAAAATATATTAATTATAAGATTTAGGGCAACGCCCTAAGCTTAGTTTAAAATATTAAATAAGCTTTGTGTTTCATGGTCGGCCAATTTTTGAAGCGGACCTGATGCCAGCATTTTCATCATCATGCTAAGCTCTGCGCCAATGGTGAATAAAATATCAGTATGGTCGTTATTGAAAGATAACGACCATTTTAGTTCCAGGTTAAATGGTGGTTTCTCGGCCGGTATGATCCTTATCAGCTGACCGGGCACACGCTCCTCAATTTTCAAAGCAAGCTTGGCCATATTCTGGATACTGAAACGGGCTTCATCCCGGGTGGATGTCCATTCCTGGATATTATCAGGCATCAGCTGACGGTGATTATTGAAATCGGCCAGGAAATCGTAAACCTCCGTTAAAGGCTTGTTAATACTTACCGTACTAGTGAATGTATTCATGGATAGATTTGAGATATTAGATTTGAGATTTGAGATTTGAGACAAATTACGCTGACGAACAATCTAAAAATCATCGAAATCAAAAAAATCAACGGTCTTAACTTGCAGCCATTTCGCCCCAGGTTGATGGGTTTTCGCGCCACTGTTTGAGCAGGTTTACATCCTTTTCGTTAATAAACTGATGTTCTTCCGCGTATTTAACAAGCGCGTTATAGTTTGACAGGGTTACGTATGGGCAGTTGGCCTGTTTAAAGTTTTCGTCGGCAATATCAAAGCCATAAGTAAATATCGCCGCCAGGCCCGCAACGTCATAACCTGCGGCACGCAACGCTTCAACGGCCTGCAGGCTGCTTTTACCGGTGGAAAGCAAATCTTCAATAACTACAACCCGCTTGCCTGATGTAGTAGCGGCATCGCCTTCAATCATGCTGCCTGTACCATGCTCCTTAGGTTTTGAACGTACATAGATAAATGGAAGGCCTAATTCCTGGGCTACTAATGCACCTTGCGGTATACCTGCGGTTGCCACACCTGCAATGCAGCCAACCGCCCCGAATTTATCCTGTATGGCTGCCACTAATTGCTGCCTGATGTAAGTGCGGATAGTTGGATGAGAAAGTGTAACGCGGTTATCGCAGTAAATTGGAGATTTCCAGCCCGATGCCCATGTAAAAGGATTATTGGGTTGTAATTTAATTGCTTTAATTTGCAGCAGGAATTCGGCTACTTGTTGTTCGATCTCATTATTAGTAAACATGGCTCAAAAATACAGAATTTATATTAACGAAAAGGTTATCCTGCTCACAGAATCTGAACCAAAGCATGCAGATAATTTTGAAAGGCTTGATGCAGAGACCTTTGACCTTAAAATTATATATACCTGGATCCTCGCTAATCCTAACAAACTGTTCTACATAAAAACAGCCAACGCTAAGGTGTATCTTAAAGCCGTTAAAAAGAATATTACACTTATTGAAGCGGCAGGGGGCCTGGTTATGAACACTAAGGGGCAATATTTATTCATTTATCGTAATGATAAATGGGACCTGCCCAAAGGCAAAATAGAAAAAGACGAAAAGGTAAAAGAAGCGGCGGTGCGCGAAGTAGAGGAGGAGTGCGGTATAAAAGTAAGCGAACTGGGAGAGAAAATTTGTAAAACATACCACGTATATGTGAACCGCGGCGAGGTAGTGCTTAAGAAAACGCATTGGTTTGCCATGACAAGTAAGGGTAAAGAAAAGCTGAAACCTCAAAAAGAAGAGGGTATTACCGATGTGCGCTGGTTTGAACATCACCATATTGAACCGATAATTGAAAACACCTTTCCATCTATTATGGATGTGTTGCACAAGGAAAAGCTGGTTACAAATAAGGTAATGCCTCTTTCGGAATAAACTGGCTTACATCGCCATTATAGCGGATGATTTCGCGCACAATGGTTGAACTGATGGATGAATAGCCTGGTTTGCTTACGATAAATATGCTTTCGATGTCGGGTGCCAGCGAATGGTTCATCTGGGCGATCGCTTTTTCATACTCAAAGTCTGATACGGTACGGATCCCCCTGATCATGTAAGCGGCGCCTATGCTTTTGCAAAAATCGACAGTAAGGCCTTCATAGGCTATCACATGGATCCGTTCGTCGTGCGCGAAAACTGCCCTGATCATTTGTTCGCGCTGTTCAACACTCAGCAAGCCCTTTTTGCTGCTGTTCACGCCGATACCTATGTAAAGCTTATCAAAAAGCTCAACAGATCGTTTCACAATATCAACATGAGCTTTAGTAAGCGGATCAAATGAACCTGGAAAAAGGGCTATCTTCATGCAGTAAAATTAATGAATAGTTGATTGGGTTGCTTAAATGAACGGTTGTTTTTTGCCTTTTATCGGCATTATTTAATGAGCAGCTTTATATCTGACAAGTTGAACCATTCATTTGATCACTAAAACAACCTAAACCATCGAAGCTAATTGAGCATACTGTAAAAGCATAATTGTTTTGCCATCTTTTATTTCGCCGGTTTTTACCATTTGAAGGGCTTCGCTGAATGGCAGCTCTAAAACTTCAATATTTTCATTTTCGTGGGCGAGCCCACCGCCATCGCTAACTTTCATTTCTTTGGCATATTCGGCAACAAAAAAGTAAACGATTTCGGTAACAGAACCCGGCGACATATAAGCTTCGAAAATCTTTTTAACATCCGTTATTTTATAACCGGTTTCTTCCTCAGTTTCCTTACGGATGCAATCTTCCGGATTATCCTTATCAAGCAAGCCGGCACAACATTCAATCAGCATTCCGTCGGGGTTGCCGTTGATATAGGTTGGCAGCCTGAATTGCCTGGTTAATATTACAGATGACTGTGCTTTATTATAAAGCAAAATGGTTGCGCCGTTGCCACGGTCATAAGCTTCGCGGCTTTGCACAGTGGTATTACCGTCTTTTTCCGTAACCTCGTAAGTTACTTTTTTAAGGACGTACCAGTTATCTGATAAAATATCGGTATTAAGTATTTTGATTTGATTCATTTCTTTTTGATCGTTTATGATTAATAATGATTATTTTTGAACGAAAATAGGATTAATAAAATGAACTTTCCAAAAAGAAAACAAAAAATAATTGAGCAGCTCAGTCAAACCGGAGAGGTTGATATAAAGCAATTGGCTGCCGAACTGAACATTTCGGAAATTACAGCGCGCCGCGACCTGAACCAGTTAGCAGCCGATGGATTGCTTTACCGTACTCGTGGAGGAGCAACAAAAGTTAATCCTCACGAAAAGCCACATAGCTTTGTGAATAAAAGCGCTCAAAACGCAGCTGTTAAAGATGCCATTTGCCGCAGGGCCGCATCACAAATCAGCGACGGGGATATTATTTTTATGGATTGCGGAAGTACTGTTTTCAGGTTATGCCAGTTCATTAAAAACAAGAAGATAAAGGTTATAACAAATTCATTGCCTGTAGTATATGAGCTTCAGGATAGCGCTGTGAGTGTTAATATAATAGGAGGGGAGCTAGATAAAGAGCGACAGGCTGTACATGGAACTACAGCTATTGAGCATATTCAAAAGTATAGGGCAACCAAAGCTTTTTTGGGTGTTGACGGTATTTCGGAAGCAGGATTGTTCGCCAATAGTGAACATGAAGCATCCATTACAACAGCTTTCGCTGCAAGCAGCGCATTTACCTATATTCTGTGTGATATCAGCAAAATAAGCAAGGAAACATACCTTAATTTTGCAGGCTTAGATATCATCAACGCGATCATTACCGATGCAGATCCTGAGCGGTTAAAGGGCTTTAAAGAAAGCGGGATAGTTATTTTAAAGGCAGATATCTAAACCGGTCTGAAAAACGAAAATGACGAATGCCCGTATTTTCTTTGTTCAACAAAAGAGGGATGATTGCTCAAATTTTGCAGGGACTGGTGTTCAACAATTAAGAGGCCATCAGGTTTAAGCAGGTTCTTTTCAAAAATAACTTTTGGCAAATCGGGGATCCTGTTCAGGTCATACGGCGGGTCGGCAAATATCAGGTCGTATTGTTCCGTTTCAATATTCAGGTATTTGAATACATCTTCGCGGTAAGTTTTTATTTGCGTAAGCTTATGCTGCCGTGAGGTATCTTTAAGATAATTAACGCAATGAATACTCCTGTCGACAGATATAACTTCTGAAGCTCCGCGTGAAGCAAATTCAAGCGAGATGTTGCCGGTGCCGCTAAACAGGTCAAGCACTTTAATGCCTTCAAATTCTATTTGGTTAAGCAGGATATTAAATAAAGCTTCTTTTGCCAAATCGGTTGTAGGACGAACAGGAAGATTTTTTGGCGGATTAAGCCTTAAGCCTTTTAAACTGCCTCCGATAATGCGCATAATGAAAGAGCCGCTATTGATAACACCCTGTGAGCTACAACCTCCGCGGGTAATTGTAACACCTGTAAATTATTGACTTCGGCCGCTTTGAAAAATTCGGCCAGGCGACTTAGTCCTTTACTGTCGGCATCAATGTTACCGCTTACATACAAGCTGGTATATTTAGCTTCGAGGTTAAGTTCATTGGCAACCAGCACAGTAAAGTAAACCAGTTCATCATCGCCATTAAAATCAAATGAGTTATAGAAACGCAGTTTGCCGGATGCAAAATGAGCTATCTCCACCTTTTCTTTTTCAATATTGAGATAAAGGCAGTCGTTGCCGGGATTGTTTTGGGCAATGGCGGTTAACCAGCCTTTTGATGTAAAAACGGTATTACGGATGCCAAATTCTTCCGCGGTACTCACAATGGCTTCGCTGGTATTGTACACAATGATGTTTTCCTTATCTAATACCTGGGCTATAACTTTGCTGTCGGCTTTCACATCCAGGAAACGGGCCAGGTTTGGCAGGCGCTCACCGCTAAACAATTCTGCAGGCACCAGTGTAAAGCTATGAGCAGGTAAACCGATAATCATTTGCCCGTATTTGGCCGACAGCAGGTCAAGCAATTCCTGCGGATCGCTTAGCTCATCAAATGGGTAATTTTCGGCCCAGGCTATTAGCTTGCCATTATTACTTATGGCGTACGAAAACGATTTGTCTTCAACCTGTATTAATAAAGTATAATCCTCAGTTTTATCTAAACTAAAGTTATCATCGTGGTAAGTATAATTGTGTTCGTTCATACCGGTTTTAACAAAAGTAATATTTTTTGGCAGATACAGTAATTACCGCAGCCCAAATTGGTATGCTGTTATAAAATGCGGGTTAATATCATCAGGATGATAAAGATCAAAATTGGCAACCCTACAGGCTTAGGATAATAATCATTATCCGGAAAATATCTCCTGAAAAAAAACTGGCTTAGAATCAAAGCACCAATCAGCCCAAAACCTATGTTAAGGCCTGCTACCGAAAGCATTGCTGTAACCTGCGCTGGTGTTGGCTGGCCGCCTTTGGCCGTTACGTTCATGGCGTCAACAACCTGTTGCAGGTCAACGCCCGAATGCATGATAACAAAGTAGGAGAGATAGGAAAAAAATAATACAAAGGCCAGCACCGCCGGAACCGCCTTTCTGTAACCTGCATTGTATAAATTGATAACCAGCAGTACACCGCCAAATATCAGGTTAAAAAACGAAAACCAAAATATCGCCCTTTTGGAGTAAATATCTACATAATCGTCTTCGCTGTATTTTTCTTCCTCTTTGTTTTCGTCAAATTCCATGGGTCAAATGTAAAACTAATCTTACTGAATTAAATTACTTATCATCATTTTTGCAGGGTGTCAAGTCCCGATCATATCCGCCAGTCATTCCCGCATGAGCCAACAGGCCAGCAAACGGAACTTTTTAGCAAGCTGCATGCCTTTTTAAAAAGTACCGAAGGCGACGAATGCTTTATTCTGAAAGGCTATGCCGGCACCGGGAAAACAACTATCGTGGGCGCGCTGGTAAAGGCACTGAAGCATTATAACTATAAAGCCGTGCTGCTTGCCCCAACCGGACGTGCCGCCAAGGTCATTACCAATTACTCCGGGCGAAAAGCTTTTACAATTCATAAGCGCATTTACCGTAAAAAATCGGCCTTGACGATCGATGATGGTTTTGCCCTTGCCGATAACCTGGCCAGCGATACGCTTTTTATTGTTGATGAGGCCTCCATGATCTCGGATGAGGCCATGGGCAGCAATCACGTGTCGTTATTATTTGATTTACTAAGATATGTTTATAATGATAAAAACTGCAAGCTGATACTGGTAGGTGATACCGCACAGTTACCGCCTGTAGGAGCCGACGATAGCCCTGCGCTCGACGTGCAGCTTATGGGCGATAAATTTGGCCTGTCGATATTCAGTTATGAGCTTACCGAGGTTTTGCGCCAGCAAAAGAATTCGGGTATCTTATATAATGCCACCAATATCCGCGATCTGATCCGTGAGGAGATCATAGAGATCCCTAAAATTGTGACCAAGGGGTTTAAAGATGTTTTCAGGATGACCGGCGAGCGATTGCCTGAAGGTTTGGAATATGCCTATCGCAAATACGGCTATGATCGTACACTTATCATTTGCCGCTCAAACAAAAATGCCAATTTGTACAACGGGCAAATTCGAAACCGCATTTTATACCGGGAGGAGGAGCTTACCGGCGGCGATCAGATCATGATAGTAAAGAATAATTACTTTTGGCTGCAGGATAAAGATGAAAATAGTACCGCGTTTATTGCCAACGGCGATATTGCCCGTATAGTAAAAGTACGCCGCACCGAAGAGATGTATGGTTTTCGTTTTGCCGATGTGCAGCTGGAATTTATTGACTATGCCGAAGATCCAACCCTTGATTGTAAGGTTTTGCTTGATACGCTTTATGCCGATTCGCCCGCGTTAAGCCAGGATGATCAGAAACGGTTTTACCAGGAAGTAATGAAGGATTATGAACATTTACCTAATAAAAGGGCCATGCACAATGAGCTGAAGCTTAATCCTTATTACAATGCCTTGCAAATAAAATTTGCCTATGCAATTACCTGCCATAAAGCACAGGGTGGACAATGGGATGCAGTTTTTGTTGATCAGGGGTATGTAACCGATGAGATGATCAATATGGATTTTTTGCGATGGTTTTATACCGCGCTCACCCGAGCTACCACCGAATTATTTTTGGTTAATTTCGATAACAGGTTTTATAAATTAAAGGAAGAATAACCTTCAAAGATAAATTTACTTTTATCAATATAATCTATTGATAATTAGATTTTTAATTACTAATATTAGCAATTAAAAACCGGTATCATGAACCTAAACTTAAAACTCGAAAGAAAAATCAAAACCAAACAATCAACCATTGGCGAACTATCAATAAATGGCGCCTTCGAATGTTTTATACTGGAGGACGTTGACAGAGGGCTGAATAGCAAAATGACACTTGCTCAAATTGCATCAATAAAAATTAAAACGCAAACAGCCATTCCTACAGGAACTTATAATGTAGTCAAATTTTTCAGCCCCAAACACAACGAAAACCTGCCATTATTAGAGAATGTACCCGGTTTCGCCGGGATTGAGATTCATGTTGGGAATTTTGCCAAGGACACCGACGGCTGCCTTCTCCCCGGTGAAGATAAAGGCGTTGATGCTGTTCTGCATAGTACAATGGCTACAGCTAAACTCAATACAAAGATTTTTGAGGCCCTTAAGGCAGGAGGTACCGTGACCATTGAGGTTGTTTAATATAGCAAATTATAAATGCTTGAAGGTGAAATGACGCATCTACGCCGTCATGCTGAGTGATTAAAATCCATGGACTATGAAGGTTAGATGACAAAGAGGGACTATCAGTCTGAGCTTGTCGAAGACTCGTGTGCAGAGCCCAGCCCGCCATACTTCGACGGGCTCAGTATGACACCCATTTTTTAAGTTATCATGGGTAGTGATTAAAATCCATGGACTATGAAGGTTAGATGACAAAGAGGGACTGTCAGTCTGAGCCCTTCGAAGACTCGTGCGCAGAGGCCCTGTCCGCCATACTTCGACGGGCTCAGTATGACCCCCATTTTAAGTGGTCATGTGAGAAGATTACCTGGATAAACAAAGACTTGTTTAATATCCTAAAACGAATTAACTGCCGGCAAGGTGATCCTGAACGTTGAACCCTGTCCCTCGGTGCTGGTAACGCTGATAGTGCCTTTATGCTTTTCAATGATCTGGCGTACAATGCTCAACCCAAGCCCGGTCGACTTTTCGCCGCGTAAACCGGCTCGGCCTGCTTTTGAAAATTGGTTAAAAATTTCCGGCAGCATATTGGCAGGGATGCCCATGCCGTAATCCTGAACTTCAATAACTACCGTATCATTTAGTTTAAGCAGGCGCACATCCACATTATCCTGATCTTTTGAAAATTTCACCGCGTTACTGATCAGGTTATCAATAACCCGATGAAATTTTTCATGGTTTATGAGCGCATGGGCAACACTTATCGAACTGCTGAACAGCACATTAACTTTATTGCCCAGCTGTAATTTCCATTCGCCCACTATGTTGTTAAGCCATTGGTTAAGCTCGATGTTTTGAGTTTCAATAATCGCGATGTTCTCGTTTCGGGCTGCCTCCAGTAAGTCATCAATAATACTCCGCGCTTTTACGCAGGATGCCTTCATCATATTGATGTTGTCTTGTGTCTCCTCATCTACCTCATCAAGTTCCATCATCATGGCAATTGATTCAACAGCAGCTATCGGGTTACGCAGGTCATGGGCAACCATACCCAACACCTGGTTTTTAAACTCGCTTGCTTTTTCAATTTCCGAATTTTTTTCGCGGATCTCGATCACCTGAAAATAATAGTTGGCCTTGTAGGAAAAAAAGTACCTTGAGATAAAATAAAAGCCGGAAAGTAAGATAGCTGAAATCAACTGGTTATACAACATATCCGTAGCCGGCGTTTCACTGTAAAATAGCAGGGAAGTAAAAAAAAGCTCAATAGCAATAAGCAGCAATACGGTTTCATAGTATTCAAAAACAATTATCACGCTGATCAAGCTTAATGCAACAAGATATAAGGTGAGGGCATTACTCGGATTAGAGGTGGCTATAAAGCTGGAATACATGCCGCAAACAATAATATAAAGCGCAAACAAAAATACAAGCAATGACATGCCTGTTGTAGCTTTTTTATGGCTTTTGAAACTAACGATAAAAAGGTTACTGGCTATCAGGAAAACAGGAGTTATAATAATGAAAACCCAGTTGCTGAAATTAAACTCGGGAAAGTTTTGAGCTTTAGTTAAGCTAATGGGGAATACAAGATAAAGGATCCGGATAATTACATTAAGCAATAAAAATACTATACTGGCCCCCCTTATGGCTACCAGGTTTTGGTAAGTATAATGCAAACGGTATTGCGACCGGTATTTTACCGGGAGACTGTTAAAAAAGAAATGGGTATTCAATTATATTTTATGGATTAAACAAAATTATGAAAATATTTATAAAAATTGTAACAGAAATGTGACAGTATATGGTTAACCCTTTTTACTAAATATTCGGTCAAAGGACTTATAAGCCTATTTTGTTGAACCTTCATTGTTTTTTAAAAGGAATAAATCTAATTTACACATAAAACCAAAATCACATGTTACTGAAATCTCTTAAATCTATCGCAATTCTTATTACTGTATTAACAACTTTTTCCTGTAGAACTGTAGAAAGGGCTAATCAGAAAGAAATTAAACCGTTTGTAGGCATCTGGAAGGATACAACCAATCCGGGATCTCAAGTCGTATTCAGGTCAGACGGCAGCTTTTATAATATTGCAAAAGAAAATAATGTGCAGATCGTTACGCACAGCGGTACTTTTAAAGTCTTATCCGACAGTATTTATGTATTAACGATTACAGACGCGAGACCCAACGCTACATACGATCTCAAAGGAAGGCAGTATGCCAATTATTATACGTTAAGCAGCGATAGAAAAACGATGAAGACAAGTGGCGTAGTTGATGGAAGAAATGGCGGAAAAGGACTTGCCTGGACCTGCAATTTAGTTAAAGTTGATAAATTGGATAATTAAACCGCGGCTGGCTTACTAAACCCTTATCACATTATAGCCCTCCATTTACAGACAACAAGAATTGCATACTCGCAATTGTTTTTATCCGTTACACAGTATTTCACTAACAGGCAAGCCAAGGCCTGTCTGTTAGTGAGGTGTTGTTAAGCTAATCTGATCTATTTTGCGTCCTTAAACATCTCCATTGACGCATACTTTTATCATTGTTTTAACGTATTAAACGACAAATTGCCTCGTGCTATTGTTAATAGTAATGCCTAAATTGCTAATAATTATGGCAAAGTGTCATTGCGATTTAATTTTAAATGACAATTTTTCACTATGGATACTATGGCCGATAAATTGATCAACAATGAGTACTATGAATTTTAACAACTTTACCATAAAAGCTCAGGAAGCCGTACAAAAGGCATCTGAAATTGCTGTTGGTAACCAACAGCAAGCAATTGAGACCGCGCATCTGCTTAAAGGCTTATTGCTGGTTGATGAAAATGTAATTACCTACTTATTAAAGAAATTAAATGTTAACCTGAACAGGTTAAATGATACGTTAGATGCGCAGATTGCATCGTTCCCCAAGGTAAGCGGCAGCAACGTATACCTTTCGTCCGAAGCAAATTCTGCTTTGCAAAAAGCGTCGGGATATTTAAAAGAATTTAAAGACGAATTTGTATCTGTTGAGCATGTGCTGTTAGGCATTTTAGCCGCCGGTGGTGCGGTAAGCAGCATCCTGAAAGATTCGGGTGTTAATGAAAAAGACCTAAAAAAAGCCATTGTTGAACTCCGCGGCGATAGCAAAGTAACTGATCAAAACGCTGAAGCTACCTATAACGCCCTTAACAAGTATGCCCGCAATTTGAACGAATATGCAGGTTCGGGCAAGCTGGATCCGGTTATTGGCCGCGACGATGAAATTCGCCGGGTTATCCAGATTCTGTCACGCCGTACCAAAAACAACCCGATTTTGGTTGGCGAGCCCGGCGTTGGTAAAACTGCCATTGCCGAAGGAATAGCTTTCAGGATCATCAAAGGTGATGTACCTGAGAGCCTGAAAACCAAAGTGGTATACTCGTTGGATATGGGTGCACTCATTGCAGGCGCGAAATATAAGGGAGAGTTTGAAGAACGGTTGAAAGCAGTTGTAAAGGAGGTTACCCAAAGCGACGGGGAAATCATCCTTTTTATAGATGAGATCCATACGCTGGTAGGTGCAGGCGGGGGAGAAGGCGCTATGGATGCGGCCAATATCCTGAAACCGGCCCTGGCCCGTGGTGAGCTTCGTTCAATTGGTGCTACAACCCTTAACGAATACCAAAAGTACCTTGAAAAAGATAAAGCTTTGGAACGCCGTTTCCAGAAAGTAATGGTAGAAGAACCTGATGCTGCTGATGCCATCTCTATTTTACGTGGACTGAAAGAACGTTATGAAACCCACCACAAAGTGAGGATCAAAGACGAAGCGATCATCGCCTCTGTCGAAATGTCACAACGCTATATTTCCGACAGGTTTTTACCGGATAAAGCTATCGACCTGATGGACGAGGCTGCATCAAAACTTCGCCTGGAAATGGATTCGGTACCGGAAGTGGTTGACGAACTGGAACGCCGCATCATGCAGCTTGAAATTGAGCGCGAAGCTATTAAACGTGAAAAAGACGACCGTAAGGTTGCCGAACTAAGTGAGGAAATAGCCAACCTGTCGCAACAGCGTGATTCATTACGTGCCAAATGGAAAGGCGAAAAAGACCTTGTTGATGGCATCAATACTAAGGTTGAGCTGATTGAAAATTATAAACTGGAAGCCGAACAGGCCGAACGTGCGGGCGATTATGGTAAGGTAGCCGAATTACGCTACGGTACTATAGTTGAAGCCCAGGCCGAAGTTGAAAAGTTGAAAGCCGCCCTGCTTGAAAACCAAAGCGACAGCCGCATGCTGAAGGAAGAGGTTACCGCCGATGATATTGCCGGTGTAGTAAGCCGCTGGACAGGCATCCCGGTAAGCAAGATGATCCAAAGCGAACGTGAAAAACTGCTTAATCTTGAAGATGAACTGCACAAACGTGTAGCCGGGCAGGAAGAAGCTATTGAGGCAATAAGTGATGCTATCCGCCGCAGCCGTGCAGGTTTGCAGGATAAGCGCAGGCCAATAGGTTCGTTCATATTTTTAGGTACAACCGGTGTGGGTAAAACCGAACTGGCAAAAGCCCTGGCCGAATACCTGTTTAATGACGAAGGTGCACTTGTGAGGATAGATATGAGTGAATACCAGGAACGCCATGCTGTTTCAAGGCTGATAGGAGCGCCTCCGGGCTATGTTGGGTATGATGAAGGCGGACAGTTAACGGAGGCCGTTCGTCGCAAGCCTTATAGTGTGGTTTTACTGGATGAAATTGAAAAAGCCCATCCCGATGTATTTAACATCCTGCTGCAGGTGCTGGATGATGGCCGCTTAACGGATAATAAAGGCCGTGTGGTGAATTTTAAGAATACTATCATCATCATGACCTCCAACATTGGTTCAAACATCATCCAGGAAAACTTCCAAAACCTGGAGGACGAAAACCGCGATGAACTGGTGGCAAAAACCAAAAACGAGCTGTTCAATTTGTTAAGGGCAACTATCCGTCCGGAGTTTTTAAACAGGATAGATGAGATCATCATGTTTACTCCGCTTAATCGCGATGAAATTCATGATATCGTTAAGCTGCAGTTTAAACAGGTACAGCAAACGCTTGCTGAAATGGGTGTAACTATCGAAGCATCCGATGAAGCCTTAGATTGGTTGGCCCAGTTAGGTTATGATCCTCAATTTGGTGCACGTCCGTTAAAACGCGTTATCCAGAAAAAGATACTGAACGAGTTGAGTAAACAGATCCTGGCGGGTACAGTTGATAAAGACAGCGTTATTAAAATAGATATGTTTGATAACCAGTTCGTGTTCCTGAACTCGGCCAAAGAAGCTACGGAACCGGCTAAATAAGCTGTAGAAAATTAATTAAATGTAAAAAGGCTTCCCAATTTGAGAAGCCTTTTTTTATTAACAACCGGAGAATCTATTAAAAAACTTCAGCTGTTTGTTTAGTTACCGATGCTAAGCTGACCCCCGTAAGCTGATCGGCAAAGGCTACGAAAGCCTTACTCTCAGATATACGATGTTGATTAGCGATCAGATTTTGCAAATTGATTTTTCCTATCACAAATTTATAACTACCTGAATAGTAGCGCTCATTGATGTGCTCAAAGTTCAGCGCTTCAACCAGTTCCTCGTCATCATAACGCAGGTAAATGGTTAATTCAATGTTATTGGTAAAATTAAGGTCTGTTTTTTCTTTAGCTTTTTTGTATTCATACTGGTAGTTATAGCGCAACGCGGCAATATCCGACAGTACAGCCGAACCGGTAGGATGCCCACCTGCACCTTTGCCAAAAAAGAATTGCTGATCGGCAAAGGCGGCCTGTACGGTTACGCCATTATATTCGTACTCAACGTTGTATAAAAACTCTTTGTCGTTTACAAATTTAGGCAGTACAAACAGGGCAACGTTACGGTCGTCAAGCTCTTTAGCTACAGGTACCAGTTTAATTTTGAGGTTCTTTTCGCGGGCATATTGCAAATCTGCGGCTGCAAGGTTCTGAATGCCGAGGTTAAATACTTCATCGGGCTGTACAACTACGCCATATGCGTGTGCAGCAGCAATAACCAGTTTGTATTTCGCATCAAAACCACCAACATCGCTTGTTGGGTCGGTTTCGGCAAAGCCGAGGTCCTGAGCTTGTTTTAATGCACTGTCGTAATCCAACCCTTCAATAAATCCTTTTGACAGTATATAGTTTGATGAACCGTTGAAAATACCGCTTATGGAGTGCAGTAACTCGTTGTCGTAATATTCCTCAAGATTACGGATGATCGGGATACTGCCGCAAACCGCGCCTTCATATAATAATGAAGTTCCATACTGGTGCTGAATTTCGATCAGTTCATCCAAATGCAGGGCGATCATTTTTTTACTGGCAGATACTACGTTTTTGCCAGATTTTAAAGCTCTTGAAACAATTTCAAAAGCAGCTTCAGTATCATTGATCAATTCAACAATGGTATTGATCTCGGGATTGTTAAGCAGCTCTTCTTTATCGGTAGTAAATAAATGTGCCGGTAAAGAACGTTTTTTATTAGGATCCTTAATAGCAAATTTTACTATCTCGATATTTAAATGCTTTGTTTTGATGATATCATATAATCCCTGGCCAACAACACCAAATCCGAAGAGGCCGATATTTAACTTTTTACTCATTACGCTGTACGTTGCAGTTCTATAATTTTTCCTTTCACATCGGTTTTAAAAAACGATGTAAATATGTTTGTTAATGCTTCTGTTTCAATTAAAAATCCGTCGTGCCCATAAAACGAATCCAGTTCGGCAAAGGCAGCTTTTGGGATATGCCTGAACAGGTATTGCTGTTCTTCAATAGGGAACAACACATCCGATGAGATGCCGATAACTAATGTTTTTGCCTTGATGAGGCTCAACGCTTTATCTACACCGTGACGGCCCCGGCCCACATTGTGTGAGTCCATCACTTTGGTCAGGTACCAATAACTATAAGCGTTAAAGCGGTTCACCAGCTTTTGCCCCTGGTAGTTTTGGTACGATGAAGAACGGAAATTGTCCTGCACATCGTCTGCTTCTTCCTGTTGGGTAATACCGTAGGTTTTATAAGTACGATAACTCAGCAGGGCAATACTGCGGGCTGCTTTTAAACCCTTTTGGCCGCCATCAGGTGTGTTAGCGTAAAAAGTACGATCGGCTGTGATAGCCAAACGTTGCGACTCGTTAAAAGCAATGCCCCATGGCGAGTGCTTGGCGTTGGTTGCTATCAGGATAAGATTTTTAATCCGCTCCGGCTCAATGATAGCCCATTCCATAGCCTGCTGGCCGCCTAATGAACCACCAATTAATACGCTGATATTATTAATGTTTAAATGCCCGGCAAGCAACTGGTGTGCTTTAACCATATCCCTTGTAGTAAACTGGGGATATGAAAGATAATATGGCTGGCCGGTAACCGGGTTAATGCTCAACGGACTTGTAGTGCCGTAAGGAGAACCCAAAATATTGGCGCAAACTATAAAATGCTCTTCCGGGTTAAAAAAATAACCCTCGCCAATAAGCCCTTTCCACCAGTCAAATACATCGCTGTTGGCAGTAAGCGCATGGCAAACCCAAACAACATTATTTTTTTCCTTATTTAACCGGCCATAAGTGTGAAAACCTATTTCTAAACCTTCAATTGTACGGCCCGATTCAAATTCAAAAGTATCAGTGTATTTAAATATCTCTGCGTTCATTCTGTTATTTGTCACGCTGTGTTAAGTCGAAAGTCTTTAGTTTAAAGTCTCAAGTCGAAGTTTCAATTTTCCGGCTTAAGACTAAATACTTAGAACTTAAGACTTAACTACACGTAACGTTTACTATATCACTTAAAAAAACTATACATTGTTATACTAACTCACCCTCACCTTGCTTAATTTTTGCAAAAGCCTGTTCAAAATCGGCTTTAATATCATCAATATGTTCAATACCAACAGCCACGCGCAATGATGCAGGTGTAACACCGGCAGCTAATTGCTCTTCATCAGATAATTGCTGATGCGTGGTTGCCGATGGCTGGATGATGAGTGTTTTTGCGTCGCCAACATTGGCTAAATGGCTCACCAATTTAAGGTTATTGATCAAGCGGCTGGCCTGTTCTTTGCTCCCTTTAATTTCGAACGATAGTACGCCCCCAAAACCGTTTTTTAAATACTTTTTAGCTAAGTCATGATATGGCGATGATTCCAGTCCCGGGTAATTTACGCTTGCCACCTGTGGGTGCTGCTCCAACCATTTAGCCAGTTGCAGGGCATTATCAACGTGACGTTGTACACGCAGAGAAAGCGTTTCCAACCCCTGGATATTCAACCATGAATTAAATGGTGCCTGAGAGGGGCCGAAATCCCTCAAACCTTCCACACGGGCACGGATAATAAACTGGATATTGCCAAACGGGCCCCCAATGCCAAATACATCGTTAAATATCAACCCGTGGTAACCTTCAGATGGTTCGGTAAATTGCGGGAATTTGCCGTTACCCCAATTGTAATTGCCTGCATCGATAATAACACCGCCAATACTGGTACCATGCCCGCCAATCCATTTGGTTGTTGACTCCACAACCACATTAGCGCCATGTTCAATAGGACGGAAGAGGTAACCACCGGCACCAAAAGTATTATCAACAATTAGCGGAAGGTCATGCCTTTTGGCAACTTCGCTCAGCTTTTCAAAATCGGCAATGGTAAAGCCCGGGTTACCTATTGTTTCCAAAAAGATGGCTTTTGTTTTGCCATCAATGAGCGCTTCGATATTGGCTGCTGTATCATCTTTGGCAAAGCGTACTTCGATACCCAGGCGTTTGAAAGCTACTTTAAACTGGTTATAGGTGCCGCCGTACAGGAAAGGTGAAGTAACAAAGTTATCGCCAACCTGTAAAATATTATTAAGGGCAAGGAATTGGGATGCCTGGCCAGAGGCTGTTGCCAGCGCAACCACACCGCCCTCTAACGCCGCGATGCGTTTTTCAAACACATCGGTAGTAGGGTTCATGATGCGGGTATAGATGTTACCAAACTCTTTCAGCGCAAACAGGTTGGCGCCATGTTCGGCGCTGTTAAATACGTATGAAGTAGTTTGATAAATGGGCACAGCACGTGAACCTGTTGTTGGGTCAACTTCCTGGCCGGCATGTAATTGTAAGGTTTCGAATTTTAAGGCAGACATAGTTGTAATTTTTTAATGTGTTTAATTTAGATTTTGAATGTTTAGATGAATTTGGAAAGCCGGTTCAAAAACAACCGGTTTAACAACACGCTTTTCAGAAAATGAAAATAGGAGCGTGCTAAGCATCAACAGCAGCAACACATACAAATACAGCTAATAGGGGAGCTAATATGTTGTATGTTACCGTTTGCGGTGTAAAAAGTGTTGCGTTGCGTAAATTTAATTAAACTTTTCATGGTTATAAATTTATATTCCCCGGTGTTATTTGCCGGGACAGGAATTGGCACCTTCTTCAACATTGAAGGGTTGCCAGCGGGTCATTGAGCCTGATCTCTCGCCGCTTCTTTATAAATCAAAACCCGAACTATGTGCGGAGGATTGATCGACGTTGGTATCACTACCAAATAATGTTGCGAATATAAGGGATTGTGAGGTAATATACCAAATTTTATTTCTTTTTAAGGTGAAAGGTTTATTTTGAGGTGAAAGGCAAAAGGCGAAAGGTTAAAGGTTTTGTGAATACGGAATTTTTAAATTCACATGACAGCTTATACCTTTCGCCTTTGACCTTTATCCTTTCACCTTAAAAGGCCTAAGCAAGGGCCTGCTTCATATCGGCAATCAAATCGTCAATATGTTCCAGCCCAACTGAAACCCTTAGCAGGTTACGTGGTGTTTTGGTATCCGGGCCTTCAACAGTAGCGCGGTGTTCTATTAGGCTTTCAACACCACCAAGGCTGGTAGCTTTGATAAATAGTTTCAGTTTATTGATGATGTTATGCGTGTCGTTCTCATCGCCCTTAATAGTAAAAGATAACATGCCACCAAAAGCCAGCATCTGATCTTTAGCTATCTCATGCTGCGGGTGCGAGGGCAAACCGGGGTACATTACCTGTTCAACATTGGGATGCTGTTCAAGGTATTCGGCTAATAACTGTGCATTTTGTACGTGGCCTTTTACACGGTATGGTAAAGTTTTAATACTGCGTACCAGGTAATAACAATCCATAGGCGAGGGGATTGCGCCACCCATTTCCTGCACCTGGCGGATTTTTGTCCACCAATCATTCTTTTCGGCCGTGATCAACACGCCGCCCATCAGGTCGCTATGTCCGCCAAAATATTTGGTGACTGAGTGCATAACCATATCCGCGCCCAGCTCAAGTGGTCGCTGGCACATAGGGGTGGCAAATGTATTATCGCACAAAACTTTAATGCCCTTTGCTTTGGCAATAGCAACCACCTTTTTAATATCGGTTATTTTAAGCAGGGGGTTTGAAGGTGTTTCAATCCAGATCAAACCTGTTTCGGGCTTGATGTGCTGTTGTAAAACCCCGGTATCGTTTACATCAATAAAATCGAAGGTAAGGATCCCGGCAAAAAGGGTTTTAAGCTGATTACGTAAGCCATGATACATATCATCCGGCGCAATTATATGGGTGCCCGGCTCCAATGATTGAAATACCGACATCCCGGCCGCATTACCTGATGAAAAGCAAGCTGCTTCAACACCTCCCTCTAACTTTGCCAGCACATGCTCCAGTGCGTGACGATTGGGGTTCGATGAGCGACTGTAAATATAACCTGCCGGAAAACCGCCATCCTCACCGCGCTCAAAAGTGGTTGACATAATAATGGGTTGTATAACGGCCCTTGTTGCTTCATCAACATGGTTGCCGGCATGTATCGCTATAGTTTCAGTTTTCATGGTATTGTATTATGATATCGCCCAAAATAAACAAGAATATTTGTTATTAGCTGTAGCGTTTTTATATTTTTTGCCGAATAGGTTTAAAAACCAAACCGCATGAAAACGTGCTTTATCTTCCTGTTTGTTATTATTGGGCTATCTGCCTGAAAAAAAGATGCCAATGATACCGCTTATGACAAAAGCTATAAAGTATGGCAAAACTTTAAGACTGAAAGTAAAAATTCATATACTTATACCGCTAATAACGGTTCAGTTTTTGGTTATGGCTCCGAAACCAAGATCACCGTTCAAAATGGCGTTGTTACAGCGAGGGGTTTTTGAATACCGTGAGTTTAAAGGCGGACCGAACTATGGATATGGCGCTCAGCTAAATGCGGCTTCACAGGATTCCGTTTATATGACAGCATCCTGGATGAAGGAAAATATATCAGACAGGGGGCCATTGGGAGCCCTGTACAGAGTATGGGGCGATGGAAAATAAATGGTAAAAGGCGACATCATGGACTATTTTGGTCTCAGCGGACATACTAACGACGAGTTGAAGAAAATGGGTTATATTGTATGGATGCCTGTTCAGGAAAAAGGTTCATGGTTAGGGGAGGGCGACGACCCAACGTTTATGAACATGCTTGACAATGGATTACGTGCATAAGAAAAAGGTACTTATGGAGGCTGGGGCGGCACCGGATTTATTGATCCTAAAGGTAAAAACGCCTTCTTCCAGAATAGTGATACGTCATCCCAGGCTATGGCAGCTTCACTCGCTGTGCCGAAAGATCGAAATAATACGTACCCTGACTTTTTTCCTGCCGCTCAGCGGGATTTTGCTGCCCGGATTAAATGGTCGGTAACGCCAATATATGCACTGGCAAATCACGAGCCAGTTGCCAAAATAGAAGGTCCATTAAATGTCAGGGCAACAGCCGGCGAAACGATCAGACTGTACGGAGCCGTTTCTGATCCTGACGGAAATCTGGTTTCTGTTAGCTGGTGCAATTTCAACAAGGAACTTATCAGGGAAAAGTGTCGATATTAAACCCCGAAGCCAGGCAAACACAAATCAGGGTACCTAAAGACGCTGTTTCTGGCCAAACAATTCACATTGTTTTTCAGGCAACGGATAACGGCACACCGTCTCTTACCAGCTATCAACGTGTGATTATAGCGGTGCGGTAAACAGGAAGCTTTCCAAATGCATTGGCTGTCTTTTCAAACCCAAACGGATGCACTTACTTTGGTCACATCAACCATTTTGTTCAGGTAAGAGTGGCTATTCTAGTATAAGAAAAAGCCCCGAAATCAGCTATTTCAGGGCTTAGATACTTGGCGGAGAGTTAGGGATTTGTTTTAACCTTAATTTTCTGCGCTTATTTGATATCTTGAATGGTTTTCAATTCGTACTCACCGAATTACTCACCACT